>JAQSCW010000017.1 GCA_029945625.1 bacterium | reverse complement strand
CTGCCACGGTGATGCAAAAGGTATCTACCTGTTTTGGAATTAGCGAACAGAGTGCTGCTAAATTAGGATTGTCCATATTCCCCAATCCAAATAACGGCACCTTCACCATCAAAGCAGCGGTGGATCTGGAGCTAATTCTGGTTAATGAGTTGGGTCAAGTCATCAAGAATATCTCTCTTTCTTCGCTTAACGATCATACACAACAAATCGTTGAGGTGTCAAATGGCATCTATTTTATTACAGGTAATCAGTCGGGAATAACAATCAACGAGAAGATTGTGATCACGAAATAGAAGTTTTAAATACAAAAAAGCCGCCCGGAACTTCCTGGCGGCTTTTATTTTTATAAGCGAAGATTAAGATTTGTTGGTTACAAACACATCGTTTGCCACTACTTCGGTTACGTATTTTTTCTGGCCATTTTTGTCGGTATAATTGCGGGTCACCAGCCTCCCCTCTATGCTCACAAAACTTCCCTTCTGAAGTTCTGCTTCAATACGTTGAGCTGTTTTTCCCCAGGCCGTTACAAAATGCCATTGTGTGCTGGAAGATTTTTCGCCCGAGCCAGTTGTGAATTCTTCTTTCGTGGCCATCGAAAACTTGGCCAATTTACTTCCATTTTCAAACGTTTTGATCTCGGGATTATTTCCAAGATTTCCTGTTAATTGTACTCTGTTTGTTGCATTCATGATTTCTGTTTTTTTTTATTTGTTTATTTATTTTTTACTTTCTCTTTGATGCCGAATTGAGCGCGTCACATCTACATCGCTTTTTTTTTCTTCTAGGCTACCTGTGGTTGTTTGGTCAACACAAATAACTCACTGGCAATGATCTCGGTATTAGAACGCTTAATTCCTTCCTTATTCGTGTAAATACGTTTTACCAATTTACCATCCACGGTGACTTGCGTGCCTTTAAATAGGATGCGTTCTGCGATGCTTGCCAGGTTATTCCAAGCCACAACTCCGTGCCATTGCACATCGCTAATCTTCTCTCCTTTTTTGCTTGTGTACGATTGCGTTACTGCCACTGAGAAACGAGCTAATTTGTTTCCATTTTCCAACACTTTTACTTCGGGGTTTGCACCTAAACGTCCAACTAATTGCACGTAATTTTTCTTGTTCATCATAATTGATCTTTTTTTTTAGTTATATATTTTTTTTAATGCGACACGAATCTTTTTGTTCTAACACCGGTACTCGTCTTTTTCGCGCCGGTGAAATTCAGGTAAGCCATGTCATGTTTTGTGTTGTTTCAAAATAGATTCAATCCGCGGTATTTCAAATCAACAGGACAAAGGTGCGACGAGGGGCAAACGCGACTCGGTTTTTACATACTTACATTCGAATAAAAGCAATTGTAATTACTTGCTGTCGACTTTTCTTATCGTAACTAGTGGAAGTACAGATAATTATATTAAATATACCATGGCTAAGCGGAAACGATATTTTTTTAGAAAAATTAGTAAAGTGGCGAAGGCGAGTCCGAAATTAGGACCATTTTTACATATACTAAATGAGTTTGCAATCAAGAATCAAGAGCGACGCCGATTCATCAATAAATCACTTGAAAAAAAAACGAACATCGCTGTTCGTTTCTAGTGTAATTTTAAAAAAAGTTAGGGGAGCAGGGCTCGCCTTATTAAGTGCTGCGCGGTTCATTTCCCTTATCCAACATCGAGGATTCTTTGGAAATTTGGATTAGTGCCCGACGTAAAATGACTGAGCATTTGCCATAAGCGTTCAACTTCCTTTTCAAGCATCACGTTCTTGCTTTTTATCTCAAGGTAAGCCTCATCTTTCCAAAAACTGTCCAGTGAATTATTTTCTGTATAAATCTCCTTATCTCCTTGGGGGAGCATCTCGTTTCGGCCGAAGAGCAACCAATCAGTAGTGGTGCCAAAAATTGAGGCAATACGTTGCAGCGAACTTCGATGTGGCTTAAGAGTTCTACCACTCTCAAGGTGAAAGATGGCCACGTGTGACAAACCACATCTTGTTGCGAACTCTTTAACACTTAAATTATAATGACTTCTTAATTCCTTGATTCGTGATCCTAGCAAGTTTTCCATGTCTTTAAAATTTTAGGCTACAAACGCTTGTTCTTTAAAATATATTAACTGAATTTAATTAACTATACATTAGTTTCTAGTAAAGGGTTGGGCACCACATCTCCAAATCACTCTTGGTATTAAATAGTAAAGCAATTAATATGCCATTTTTCATGTATAGAAGCCTTTACAAGTTGTAATACCGCTGTAAGATTGTTTTTTTTTGTTAATTAACTCATTACCTGACTTTTATCAATGTTTTTAAGAACTATCTGCCATAAATTTGATCCAGATTGTTTTTTAAAAGATAGATTGTTAAAAATGGTAGGGCTTGATGGGGATCAAGCCCTATTTTTTTTTGGACACTCTTGGGCCATGTTGCAACTCTATTTTTAAGAAAAACTCAATAGCACCGGCAAGGGGTATTATGGGTTTGGCCCCCTTTTCAAAGAGAACATCCCTGTCGCTAACCCTTCCTTTTTTTGCATCATGATTTCCTTTTTAGATGGTGTGCAACAAGTTTTTATCCCGGAATTAACAAATAGAATTGTTACCTAAAATCATGAGATTTGGGACAAAAACTAATTCTATACCTAAATGTTAATTTGTTTTTCTTGCTTTTTGTCAATATTTTGTGTTATCTTAGTGATACAAAATGATATTTATCAGGTATATAATCTTTTTTTTCCTTTTCTCCCAATTTGGGAAAGCCTGTTCATTAAGTGAGTATCATTATTGCGAAACGGGAATTGGAAGAAAGACCGAAATTTGTTCAGCCAAGAAGCTGATTTCAACTAATCATCACGACAACTCAGTTTTTCGTAAAAAATACAAACCAAGGGCTACACAGATTATGGGCCCGGAAGTATCCTGCTTCCACTTTGTAATTTATGTTTTATCAGCTGATTATACATTGCTGTACCAGTTCCGATACAGCGATTACTTTTTAGCTTACTTGCCCGATAAGCGCGGGCCTCCTTTCTGCTGTTGAGACTCAAATCCGAGTCTTTTCCTTAACCACATCTTTGGCCCGTGTCATTTCACGATACGTGTTTTTTTCTACCAAAAAGGTGGTTTAGGTCAATTTCAAGTTTATCTATTTTAATTATTTACTAAGAAGAAAACCATTTTTTCAGTTTCCGAAAAAAGGTCAACTATTCACTATGAATGCGTTATTAAAACAAAAAATAGAGACTCGGCTCTCAAATTTTGACTTCAACGAAGGTCTGAAACTTAATTCTCTTCCTGAACACGTACGTTACGATCTGCTCGAACGAGGCACTCACATCGAGCTTCCAAGAAAGGAAGCGCTTTATAGGGAAGGTGATTCACCCAAAGGAATATATATCTTGAAGAGCGGTAAGATAAAAATTACTCAGCTGAGTGTTGACGGTACCGTTCAGATCTTGTTTATTTTCTCTGATGGCGTGATTTTTGGACATCGAACTATTCTTGGGAACGACAAACAAACAATTTCGGCACTCGCCCTTGAAAACTGTAAATTGATATTTATTGAAAAGGAACACTTCCTAAAGGTATTGCACTCTTCTCCCGAGTTTTCACGAATTCTGATCCAAAGTGTCAGTCATGAATTTACTATTCTGATAAACCGGATCAATATTTTTGCACAACGCGGGATCAAGGAAAGGCTCGCGCTTTTTTTGTTGATGTTAAACGAAACGTACCGAATTCCAAACCAGTTTCAATACGCTTCCGAAATCAATATGAATCGAAATGATTTGGCTGCCTTTATTGGCACTTCTGTTGAGAATCTGGTTAGAACACTCCGAACCTTCAAGGCGAACAATTACGTGAGTACCAGCGGAAAGAGTATTTTTATTACTGATTTTGATATGCTGTACACCCTGGCAAAAATATAGGAATTAGTTGTTGCTTAAATCAAACCGAGATCTCCTTCTTGTGTAATTCGAGCGCTAATACTTTGGGTTCAAATACGTGTGGTGTCATCAATTTGAGAATGGTTTTGCTTGTCAAGCTACTCTTGATGTGGTATTTTCCATTATTTCAACATCATTCCATTTGTGTTCCTCGTTAGAAAGATTCCAGTTTTCTTCCATTCACTAGGAGGCCCGATAGGGTGTTAATCCAAAAAAAAAGCCCCCGTCTTACGACGGAGGCTTTTAATTTAGTGCTAATGAATTTTA
>JAQSCW010000016.1 GCA_029945625.1 bacterium | reverse complement strand
CAAGTGGGGTCAGTTTGAAGTGATGAAGTGGGGCCTATTTAAGCGGAATTTCCACTTAACGAAAAATTCGGGTTCACACCAAATCGCTCCCGACATCCGTCGGGACCACCGCACTAACCAAGACGTAGCTGTGTTTGCTTACGCGTTAATCATTGGTGTTAAGGTTCAACTTTATGAGGCCGGTCCACCAGTACCCTTCTGCCGGGAAGGGCTAGCGGAGTAGGTGCTGGATGCTGATGCGGCCGCTGAGTTAATCGAAGCGTGCCTATTGACGTTTCGGCTCTTGCTTCGGCCTGCAGGTTAATCGAAGCCTTGAGTAATGGTCAATGTGCCTTTGGTTGTATTGAATAGAGTAGTAACCCCCCCCTCCGGTGTCAGCATGAGGGGCTTTCTGGTCGAAAAATATTCCTCATTATATTCCGCATAATTGTATTAAATATACTCAAATGAATTTTATAATATATTACTAATCAACAGTTTGGGTTTACAATTGAATCATTTTTATATTCCGCATAATTTTGATAAATATGGGTAAGGCCTGAAATTGAATTATATCAGCGGTAAAGCTCTATGAAATGTTGATTCTCCAAAAGATTCCCTGAAGGCTCTGTTACCCTTTGGTTCAGTGCCACTGCCTGGGATGAAGAACGTTAGCATAAATTGACGGTGCATGTACACCTATCCGCCTGGTTTCTATGCTTTGTTAGCATTAGCCGCTTTAATAATCTCTTACAAGCACTTCGGTAGGAATACTTAAGGTTTCGCTAAGTTTTCTAATCATGTCTAAAGTAAGCTTTCGTTTCTTATTTAAAATTTCACTTACTCGGCTTTTAAGTCCGAGTGCACCGGCAAGATCTTTTTGTTTAAAGCCTAGTTGCTCCATTCTGAATTTTATGGCGGCAATTGGATCCGGGAAGTCAATAGGATATTTTTCTAATTCATATTTGTCAATTAGCAGGGAAAGTAATTCTAACTCATCCCCTTCATTAGTTCCTTTTTTGGCGTCGAATATTTTCTCGAGGCGCGTTAATGACATTTTATAATCCTTTTCGGTTTTAATTACTTTATGTTGCATGTTAAATTGTTTTTGCATTAATTTTATCATATTGCTTGTGAGTTCCAATAAATCGAATCCAAACTAAGCTGTAGTCGTAATTTATCTTAACAACGAGTCTGTAATCATTCCCCTTTATGTTAAACACAACTCTATTGTCTTGAAGAAAACTGGCAGTGGGAAACTCTCGTTTAATTTGATTTGGAGCTTTCCATTTCGCCAGATGAACTTCGTGATACCATAATTTTAACTGTGATTCACAGTCATTGTGTTTTATCCAAAAGTCTCGAAGCGCCTTTTTTGCAATAATTCTCAAGGTTCAATATTTTATGCAAATATACAAAAAGTTCCCGAAATGGGAATATTTATTTTAGGTGGGGTCCCAATTTTTTATTCTCTTCAAATATCTGTGGCTTAAGATGTGTTTTGAGCTTATTATTCTCATATACAGGAAGCCTTTTTCTTACTGCTTTTAATGCCCCTTGATTTGTAAAAACAAAATTTTATGAGGACGGTCCAACAGTGCCCGTTCACCGGGAAGGGCTAGCGGAGAAATAATGATAGCCGGCTTCTTTTGTCAGAATGACACTTTCTGGTCATTAACAAAAACCATTCTTAATTTTTTGATCCTTAATTTTTAATTTCCAGCGCCTCTGTGTTGAATAGGGTAACACTAATCTTTCAAATTTGAACCTTTTGAACCTTGAATATTTGAACCCTTTGAACCTAATTGTTTTTTGTCTCAAAAAAAAAGCTCAGTGTCCTCTGTCTCCCTGTGACTCTGTGTTGAATAGTAATGGGATCCATCAGCGTGCGCAACGAAAAATTCTATGAGGCCGGTTCATTAGTACCTGTTCAGGATGAAGGGCTAGCGGATGACCGTGCCGACCGTTTAATCGCCGGCCTTCATGATTTGGATTTCTGTAGTTTGTGTCTTTTGAAATATGCTTTTAGCTGCTCAAATGTCATGTCTGCAATTTCTAATGAGATTTTGTCTCGAATTTCACGCATACTTTTTACGGCGTCAAACGTTTTTGTTGTTTTTTTTGATTTTGTTTTCATTCTACAATTTCTTTAGGTGAACGGATCTCCAGAGGTGGAAAGCCAAGTTTAAGATTTACTGAATTATATCCTCTGATTCGATAAATATTTACAATATGTTTGAAGTTCCAACTTACAAGTATGTCAACACGGTTGGTTGTAGCGATACCAATATGCAAACAGTCGTTGCGGCTTGTTTTGCCAACAACTTTTTCCCTTATATAATTGTCTGCAAGTAAAACAGCATCTTTGGTAATTTCAACAAATTCAATACTAGATTTAGGAAGTGATTCATAAAAGTCACGAATTTCTTTACGAGCTCTCATTATTTCACTTTCAGTCACGTCTGATAAAACGGCTTTTATTTGTCCGAGTTTGATTTTCTCCATTAAAATAGTCGAATGTTCTTCAAACTCGGTATCAAAAACGCCACCGATAACTGAAGTGTCTATATAAAACCGCTGTATCATTTATTGATCGTCAGATTGCCGATGATATTTAAAGATAAAGATACGAAAAGTTTGGTAGGCTTAAAAAGCCTTTAAACCCCGGGCCCAGGCATTGACAAAAGGTGGCGGACATGATAGCAGATGATAACATTTACTCACCTGTGGATAAAATCCCCTGTGCCCTCTGTCTCCCTGTGACTCTGTGTTGAATAGGGTAACACTAATCCTTCAGCTCGAGGTCTTTTCTCTTCTTCACACTCCGTTCCTTCATGTTAAAACCTTCAATGGCCATGGCGAAGAGGAGCGCGATGTAGGCGTAATTTTTATTCAGGTGCACATGATCTGCCTCTTCTACGCTGAAGTTATAGGCATCTATCAGGCCTTCGGCCACTAAAATTCCCCCAATGGCGAGTAGAAACACTAAGGCCACCATTTTAATGCCCTGGTTCTTATTAATGAATTCGGCCACATTGCCGCTGAAAATGATCATGAGGATCATACTAATCACCACGGCGCCAATCATAATGAGTACAATGCCACTTACACCCACAGCCGCTAGAATACTGTCAAAACTGAAAATGAAATCAATGATAATGATCTGGAGGATGATGGCCTGAAAGCTGGTTTTGGCCCCTGTGGATTCGGTGTAATCGGTCTCGTCCTCGTCGGTATAAATCTTTTCCATGATCTCTTTCCAGGTCTTAATGACCAGAAAGATCCCCCCACCAATGAGGATCAGACTTTTGCCGCTGATGCCATAGGGACCAATATTAAAAAGAGCTTCCTTTAAACCGGCAATCCAGCCAACAAAGAGCAATAGTACTGAACGTACCACGAGTGCGAGTGTGAGTCCGATAACCCGGGCTCTTTTTTGTTGGGAATGGGGGAGTTTGTTAACGGCGATGGAGATAAAGATGATATTGTCGATACCTAAAATGATCTCCAAAACTGACAAAGTAAGTAAGCCGATTAGGCCTTCAATGGATAATAATCGGGTAAGATCGGAGGACCAATCGTGCATTTTCTAATAGAATTTATGCAAAGATAGTATTTTTCTTTAGGTAGGAATGAAAATATTTGCGTTGATAATCAATGAGTTAAGTGTATTGTATAAATATTTTAGTACTATGTGTTGCATGGTACTAAATAAAATATGTATATTTGTATCGCCTAATAGCTATAGGAATTAAATACCAAGTACAAACACGGAACTCTAAACACGGAACTTGAAACACGGAACTTGAAACACGGAACTCAGATTTTTTAACCCTGCCCGACCTATTGAATACATTTAGTCGGTCAGGCGGGCACAAAGGACACAAAGGAAGGCACAAAGGGCGCAGAGTTAAGGCAAGGCTGGCGCACGGGCCCGCTCAAAAGTCCACAGGACTTTTGCCGTGCTCGATTTTAGAGAACCAACCTGTAACACGAAACACGAAACTTGAAACACGGAACTTGAAACAAGTAACAAGGAACTCGAAACAGTAATAACAAGCAAAAAATTAAATCAATTAACAAACAAATTAAAAAACTAAAAAAAATGAAAACATCAAAAAACATCATCAGCCTGGGTCTTATTCTTGCATTATCATTATCAAGTTTAATGGCCATTTCAAACAACACCCCAAAAGGCAATGTGCCTCCTTCTCCTGAAAAGAGCATCGCTAATTACTTCAAATTCCCAAGCATTTTGATCCCTTACAGCGAAACAAAAGCAAACGCAGCGGTAAAAGTGGAAGTGATTTTTACCACCGATAAATTGGGGAAAGTTACTTATGCCTATGCAAAAACCAAAGATCTAAAATTGAAGCAGGAAATTGAAAGACAATTTTCTACTTTTAAGCTGCCACAAATTAAGGAAAATGTAGCGCACAGTGTGATGCTTAATTTCCAATACGTGGATGGGAAGTAGGGGCGGTGTTAAGAACCACTCTATCACTAAGACACATAGAGCACTAAGGGACACTAAGAGGGAGTCAAAAAAAGTAGGCAGTAGCCAGTAGCGATGGGCAGTGAGGAGTAGGCAATGGGCAGTAGGGGGGAGCAGTTGGCAGGAATGGTAAACCCGGAACTTGTAACCCGTAACTCGGAACTTGTAACCCGAAACTTGAAATATGGAACTTAAAACGAAGCACTAAAAAATGGCCAACGAAGAGGAAATAAAATCAACAGAAGAAAGCTTTAAAGCAGGGGCTCAAGCACAAATGCGCAAAGGAGTGCTTGAGCTCTGCATCCTGTCAATTCTTTCACAAGGCGACGCTTACCCCACCGAGATCATCGATAAACTGAAAGAAACTAAATTGGTGGTAGTGGAAGGTACACTCTATCCTTTATTGACGCGCTTAAAAAATACCGGTCTCCTGGGTTACCGCTGGGAAGAAAGTACCAGTGGTCCGCCAAGAAAATATTATAAATTGACGGAGATCGGGGAACAGTATTTGAAGGAACTGCAGCTGTCGTGGTTGGAGCTGGTGAGTGCTGTGAATAAGACGATTGAACAGGGGAAGAGATTCTGACAAGAAAATTGTGAATTACTAATTGAAAATTAGGAATTAGGGATACACGAAACAAGAGAGAAGGGAAACAAGAGAGAAGGGAAACAAGAGAGAAGGGAAACAAGAGAGAAGGGAAACAAGACAGATTTTTCTTTGCGAACTTTGCGTCTCTGCGTGCTTAGATGAATTGAAAATTAAAAATTATGAATTAAAAATTAAGAATTAGGGAAGCCGGAAACAATTAATAGAAATGATTGCAAAAATATGCCAAGGAAAAATAATATTAATGAAGATTTTGGGGATGTTACTGGCCGCAATGAGTGCCAGCTTCGCGTGAGGGATTGCAGTGGAAAGCTCGGAGGCTGAGGAACGAAGCCGAGGACTTGGAACGGAAAGCCCGACACCTGAAGCAGAAAGCCTGCTAAAAGATTGGAAAATGGCTTTCGCTTCAGGGGGCACGCCCAAATAAAAAAGAGGAACAAACCACCAAATTAACAAACCAATAAAATGAATAAAACAGTAACCATAAACATCAGCGGCATCATCTTTCACATTGAAGAAGATGCGTATGAAAGCCTCAGTAAATACCTCTCCACCATAAAAGGGTATTTTAGTGCCACTGATGGTGGCAATGAGATCATGGGTGATATTGAAGCCCGCATTGCGGAGTTATTGCAGGCAAAAATTAATGTCGGAAAACAGGTGATCCTGATGGTGGACGTGGATCATGTGAAGACGGTAATGGGAAAACCGGAAGAGTTTGGGGCAGAGCCGTCGGCAGAAGAAAAAAAATCAGACGAGCGTCGCGAAGATGTTTCGGGTGAGCCCATCAAACGCCGTTTGTTTCGTAATCCGGACGATAAGGCCATTGGCGGGGTGTGTAGCGGTTTGGCGGCGTATTTTGATGTGGATACCGTGTGGATTCGCTTGGCCATGTTTTTACTCATCTTTTTCGGAGGACTAAGTTTATGGGTGTACATTATCCTTTGGATTGTGATGCCGGAAGCGAGAAGCACTGCTGATAAATTTGCGATGCGTGGTGAGTCGGCCAACATCAATACTATTTATAAATCATTTAAAGAGGAGGCAGATGATGTAAAGAATAGGTTTACGAAATATGGCAAAGAGTTTAAGGATCAAAATTACAGTCAGGCCATACGCAGCAATGCCGTTATAGTAATGAGCACCATTTTTAATATTTTCGGACGCTTGTTTGGTTTTCTGCTGGTGATGCTGGGGGGTGTATTTTTATTTGGTTACATTACCTCTTTGTTGGGAATTTCGATTGCGGATGGCAATGCCGATCTCTCGCATTGGCGCTCCGTAATATTTACTTCTCCGGGCGACTATGCATGGGGTGTTATCGCGTTTATTATTGTGGCAGGAATTCCGATTCTAATGTTGATTTATGCCGGCGTGAAATTACTTTTTAAGATCCGCTACAGCAACCGCTGGTTGAACCGAAGTTTGGGAATTATTTGGTTGCTCGGTTTTTTGCTGGGTTGTTACGTCACCGTCATCACCGTGAAACAATTTAGCGAAAATTCGCGGGTAAAAGAAACCATTGTCTTACGCGGGATAGGGGATACGCTGGTCATAAAATTAAGTCCCGAGTATACCGCTTTAAAAAAGCTTGAGTTTGCGAATCACGAGGAGGTGGAAAATTATTTGGGCCATCATCACAGTGGGTATTATTTTGGAGAAAACAACAGGCAATTGAGCGTATTAGGTTTTGCCGATCTCAATGTGGTGGAGAGTGCTTCAGACAGTGTGGAGATGATTATTAGTCGCAATGCAAGAGGATACGACAAACAGGATGCCAATGAAAATGCGAAAGCCATTAATTATTCGTATTCACAGAACAAAAACGAATTGGTGTTTGATGAGATTTTTTCGGTGGCCGAAGGCACAAAATTTAGGGCGCAGGAATTGGACATAAAAATTAAATTACCCAAGGGAAAGGTCGTGTATTTTGATAAAAGTGTAAAGTACTTACTGGATGATATTGATAATACCACCAATACCTGGGATGGCAATATGGTGGGTAGAAGATGGATCATGACAGACAGGGGATTGAAGTGTATTGATTGTGAGAATTTGGAGTCGGCTGACAATACGGATTCGGAAGATGTGCGGATTCATCACCGGCACGGAGACAACATTACCATTGATGGCGACGGAATTAATGTGAAAGACAACCAAACTGAAATTAAGATTGACGGAGATGGTATAAAAATTAAAACACCTGAAAAAGACATTGAGGTAAACAGTAGCGGAGTGAAGAAAAAGGAGAAGTAGGGAATGAGCTGATTTGGATTCCTTATGAATAATGACGCTCTCTCTCTGGGGAGGGGGTACCCACCACCCCGCGGTCATCCTGAGCCAGCCTACAGAGAGGCAGAAACCACAAAGGACACAGAGGAATGCGCAGAGGACACGGAGGGGGCATATTCTTTTTCTTTGTCCGGCATTTAGAACCGCATGACCCACCGCACAAGCAGATGGGCCACCCACCACACAAGCAGATCTCCGCCGGGACCGACTTGGGTTAATAATTTGCCTGGTCGGGCGGGTGCAAAGAGCCTCTCCGCCAAACCTTGGGCTTAATAGAGTGTAGCCAAGAGGGCATAGAGAAATTTGCTTATATTCTTTTTAGTGTACCTTAGTGCACTTAGTGTCTTAGTGGTTTAACAAGATCCAGATTGCGTTTCAAACCCCCATACTTCGTTCTTTTTACTGCAGAATTCTTAAATACTTTACTAAAAGTTTCCTCTGTAATATCTTCCCAATCTTCAGTAGAATAATTCAGGAGACCTCGCGTGTCCGCAAAAAGGGGCTCCTTATGTGTTTTGCTGAATCGGTTCCACGGACAAACATCCTGACACACATCGCAACCGAAGACCCAATTATCCATCTTAGGTTTAAATTCGGAGGGAATAGCTTCTTTTAATTCGATGGTGAGGTAGCTGATGCATTTACTTCCGTCAACCACCTGATTGGCGACAATTGCTTGCGTGGGACAAGCATCAATACATTTGGTGCAGGAACCGCAATAATCTTTGATGGGCCCGTCGTACTGGAGTTCAAGATCAAGAATAAGTTCGGCGATAAAGAAAAAAGAACCCTGTTGTTTGGTAATGAGGTTACTGTTTTTGCCGATCCAACCTAGTCCGCTTTTTTTGGCCCATACTTTGTCCATTACCGGTGCACTGTCTACAAACACTCTGCCATTGATGTTGCCAATTTTTTCTTTTAAATTGTGTAAAAACTCATGAAGCTTTGTTTTAATAACTTCATGATAATCGTTACCGTATGAATACTTGCTAATTTTCGGCACCTCCTTTTTTTGTTTTTGTTCGGGGTAATAATTATATAAAAGAGAAATCACGGATCTGGCATTATCAAGGAGCAGACGCGGATCGAGGCGTTTGTCGAAATAATTTTCCATGTAGTTCATGTGCCCATGCTTTTTTTCATTAAGCCATTTTTCGAGACGGGGCGCTTCTTCACTTAAAAATTCAGCTTTGGAAATGCCGCAAAAATCGAAGCCCAGTCGTTTGGCTTCAGATTTAATGAGAGCAGTATTTTTTTCCCGATTCAGAAAAACAAATGTGGGAATTTCTTTTTGATAGGTCAATTAACAAACGAAAGCAACTATTCTCAGCAATAAACAAAATCAAGACTTGATCGGCAAGTTTTCACCTATCTGAAATCTAACTTATCAAAAAGCTGGGCAAAAATCTAGAGTTAGTTTCATCCTAAAGGCGGTATTTATCCTAAGTATGAAGTGAAGGGCTGGACCAAGAATAAAAAGATAAACCTTATCGTACAACAAAATCCAGATTGGAAATTTCTCAATGCAGGATTTATGAGTTGGCGGCTAGATAGAAAGGGATAATGACCTTAAGTGCCAATGCCTCTCGAAAGAATCGTTCCTCACCGCACATGCTGATGGGCCACCCACGACCTCGCTCAAAAGCCTTCAAGGCTATTGCCGTTCGTCGGGGTGACGCGCTCCCCAAAAGAATTAAGGAACCCAGCAAAAAGAGATCATTCACCTCCTCAATCCCACTCAGGTTAAACCCACAATAAAAATCGTAGACCCAAAACAGGCGTCCAAATGTTAAATAATTGAGATTTAACATTTTATTGGCAAAAATATTTGGAACTTGAGGGGAAGAATAGCGATATTTGCAGCAGATTAAGGAAACCATATGTAAATCATTGATAATCAATAGTTTACATACAACTAATTGATTAACAATAATTTAACATTAAAAAAACAAAAAAAATGAAAACAGCAAACCCGATCATCGATACTCTAGTAGAAAGCCAAACCCAGTTTGTGAACAGCTGGATGGATTCGGCAAAGAAAATGCAATCAGCTTTCACCAGCGGTAATATCGCCAGCGAAGGTCAATCATTATACAAGGAGTATTTTGACAAACAAATGGACATTCTTAACACAATGAAAGAATCTAACAAAGATCTTTTTGGTGCTGATGGTCAAAACAATCCTCAGGAGTTTTTTAAAAACTGGTTCAACCAACAAGCTGCATTTGCAAAACAAATGACCGATTTCAACCAAAGCATCAATAGCAGCTTCACCAGTTTTGGTAAGCCGGCTGCTGATTACATGGCAAATTTCGGACAAAGCAATACTGCTTTTACTAATATGTACAATAGCTGGTTAACTACTCTTAACTCAACGTACGATACCCTCAGCAAAAATATGAATGGCGCGTTTAACAAAGACATTTTCGCAAACTTCATGCAAGGCAATCAAATGTTTGCAAAAATGCAGGAGTTTTTTCAACCTATGATGACTGCCATGCAAAAGGGACAATTCGACGTGGAAGCGATTAAAAATCACTTTACTGCCGAGAGTTATGCTCACCTGAGCAAACAAATGTTTGGTAATATTTACGATCAGGCTGCCATTAAAACTATGTACGATAATGCCATTAAGGAATTACACACATTTTTCGCCAGCAATAACAATTTGAGCAAGGAATATTTCTCTCAAATCCAAAATATCAGCAAAGAGTTCCCGCAATTGTTCGGTAATTCTTCTTCTGCTACCAGTTTAAAAGAATTCTACGCGCAAATGAACAATGTGTTTGGAAAAACATTTGAACCGGTATTAAAACTGGTAAATGCCGGAAAAGAAAAAGAAAACATTGAAGCCGTTATTTCAATGATGGACCGCATTGCAGAATACAGCGTGAAACAAGCAGAATTACAAGCGTTTCTTCAATCAACTGCAAAAGCAGGTGTTGAAAAAATTGCACAGGAATATGCTGCTAAATTCAGCAATCCACAAGCCATGACTCAGGTACCAACTCCACAAGAGATGTACAATGAGTGGGTGAAAGTAAACGAGCAATTGTATTCTGAATTGTTTGCCACTGAAGAATTCAGTAAAGTAAAGGGAGAAGCCTTGAATCTTACCAATGATATCAAAAAACATTTCGAAAAACAATTCGAAAGTACTTTCTCTAATTTTCCGGTTGTTTTTAAAAGTGAAGTAGAAGAACTTGAGAAAGTTGTTTTCGATCTTAAAAAACAAATTAAGGATCTGCAAAACAAATTAGCCATGCAAACCGGACCGGTTGCTGAGTTAGTGGAAGAAGACAAAGCCGGCAAAAGCCGCAAAAAATAATAGATTGTTATAAGTTAAAAGAAGGGTCGTTTTTTTGAAACGGCCCTTTTTTTTTGGCGAGCCACCCATGAATCAAATGTTTGCTTAAATGGTGGGGTATTTGCTTCATGGCTGTCGGGCTTTCGGCTGTAGCTTGCTCTGAAAGTAAAATGCCTGAGCGCTCCGGTGGCTTCCTGTCGTCAGCCGCCTCGCTGCTACGGCATTTTTTACTTTCATTCGCAAGGCTGCCGCCTCAATCCCTCTCGCGAAGCACCCGTTCCCTTTCCGAGAAAACCGGATCGATCGGCCCACCAAACCTTCTCACTCAAGCAAAGGTTATCGAGAACTAAGGATCAATCGGAATCGTTGGGGAAATGTAACTAATTTATTCCTTGGATTTTTTTAGATAATTGAAAACAGATTGTTTACTGCGTGAGCGATTGTAGTGGAAAGCCCACAGCCACGCCTGTCTCTTTGCGTGGCGAGGACTTGGAACGGAAAGCGCGACCCCGCCCAACGGAATAAAAAAAGAAAGACGGGGGCAGGCCCAAATCAGAAAAACCGGGAAGTTTTCTTGGTAAGTTTTTCTCTTCATGGGGGCAGGCTCAAAAATTTTCTCCCTAATTTTTTCGCTTGACCCAGAACCAACCGGGCTTCTGTCGCACCGCTGGTGGATTTGGAAATTGATAGAAGAACATTCAGGAAATTGCTATACTACTCATGAGGGAAGTGGGTGGCGGCATCTTGACTTTTCATTAATGGGGTTGGTACAACCACATCAGCAGTCCTTTACCATTCAATTTAATTCTATCTTTAGCCAGAAATAGATTTACTGGGTTTGACTACGAGCAAATACGATTCGCTTTTCTTTGCCCTCCTGCTGTCGGTGCTGGTTGTGTTCTTTTATGTGCGACCTCCTAAATCTGCATGGCATCCCTTTATTGCCGGCGATGGATTGGGCTATTATGCCTACCTCCCGGCAAAATTTATACACAACGATCCGCAACTTGACTTTAAATGGTTTAATCGTGTGTACAATGCCAATTACGTGTACAGTTCTTTTCCAAATCCCGAAGACAATTTATTGGTGCAGTACGGCGGAAAAAAGATAAATAAATATTATCAGGGACTCGCTTATATCTGGATGCCGTTTTTTATCATGGGGCATATTTATGCCAAACTGTTCCACTATACCCCCGATGGCTTTTCCTTGCCGTACCAACTAGCTATGGGTCTGGCCTCATTATTTTATTTGCTCATCGGACTATTCTTTCTTAGAAAATTACTGCTGCGATTGTTTCATCATGGCTTTGCTGCAGCGGTAGTTCCTTTTCTCATTTTTTATGGCACACATTTATACACCTATGCCATATTTGCGAATACCTTGTCGCATGCTTATTCCTTTACTTTTTGTGTATTATTTTTGTACGCGGTCGTTTTGTTTTTTCAAGAAGATGCAAATCGTTTAAGAAATCTACTTCTCGTTTTTTTATTTCTCTGTATTTCTGTCTGTATTCGTCCCCTCAATGGTGTGGTAGTTTTTACGATTCCCGCATTTATTCCTCAGGGATTTTTTAAGAAGCAGATTCATTTTGGGAAATTCAAATTCGTTCATGCACTTATTTTGGTGATGGCCTTTGGTAGTTTGTGTTACCAGTTGTGGCTCACACACATTCAAACAGGGTCCTTTTTTGCATACACGTATACCGACGAGCACTTCGATTTTTTGAACCCTAAGTTCCTTGCAGCACTTTTCAGTTATCATATGGGCTTATTTGTGTACGTTCCGTTGATGTTTATCGCACTAGTTGGATCACGCTTCCTACAAAGAAAAATGGCACTGGTGCTTGGGACGTTCTTTTTGTTTATGTTATTTGTTTACAGCTCCTGGTGGTATTGGCCCATTGTGAAACGGGCCATGATCGATTTTTACGCGGTGCCGGCCATTTTTCTTGGGGCACTGATCAGTCATAAAAAAGGCAGGCAACAGTCAATTCTTTTGACCGCGGTTCTCCTGCTCTCGTTGGTTTACTTTCAATTCAAGAACTATCAAGTGAGGAGTGGAATTTTAGATGAATACACCACGTACCGGGAAGTGTTTTGGAAGAAGTTTTTTAGTACAACAAAAACGAAACAATTTTTAGTGCCGCCAAAAAGTATCTTAAAATCAAGTCAATTTTCAGAAGGATTTGAAAGTCCTGATTTTTTGGGTAAAAGAACCGATTACGTGAAACGTACCGGAAAGGCCGTTCTTTTACTCGACTCCGCAAATTTCATTTGCACGGTGGCGGAGCATAGTTTCCCCGCTATTTTTAAGGAAAAAGGAGGCAAGAAGATCCGTTTCTCATTTGCGGCGAAGGCAGAAAAGGGAATGAACATGATGCATGTATTTTTTCAGTTTGTGGACCATCATAAAAAGGTGATTCTGGAACTTCCTTTTTACACCGGTGCAGAGTATTTCACGTATAACGGTTGGGAAGAAAAAGAATTTGGATACGATATTTCGGACAGTTTTACTTTGAATGCCAATACCGTTGCCTCAATACGATTCATTATTTGGAACGTAGAGGCAAAAAAGAAACTTTACATAGATGATGTGAAAGTGGAATTTCTGCTCACTGATCTGAGTTATGAAACGTTGAAGTAGGACACATTCTGAGGCCATTTTTTTGTTAAGTCCCGTTTGAGTAAAACTCTTTTTGTTTGCGTTAACGCGGGCGTGACCCCTGAAACGAGCGGACTTGGCATTCAATTCGCGTGCTGCTTCAGGGGTCGTGCGTTCCAGCCCCATCTTTTTGCAATTCCCTCAATCAGTATTTCGCGCGCGCACAAGCTCACGCAAAAACCCACAGTGTTTTTGCCGTCCCTCACACAGAACTGGCAGTCATCGCGACCAATGATAACCCCAAAATCAATCGCATAATTTTTTCCCCAGGGGTGTTTTAATCTTGTTATTTGTTATAAGGGCTTGCCCTCGGAAAGCCATACTAGTGTATGGTGTAGGGACTTACCCAAATGAGCTTATAAGTATTCGTGGTCGGGTAGGCGTAACCTCTAAGTCTAAATCTTTTCTTTAGCAGTAATAAGATGTTCTACTTCGCATGACTAGCAGGTTTATTCTCGCTACACACTCCATGCCTTTAGCATACGAAATTAATTGGGTGATGCCCAGGGCCATTATTGTGATTAACGTAGTTTGATGTGGAAGGCCTGTAGGGTTGGAGTTTCAGACATTTTAACCATTCACCAAAAATTCGTAACTTCACATGGTGAGACAACGTATTTATATTGACACTTCTGTATTTGGTGGCTATTATGACGAGGAATTTTCAGAACATACTATCCCACTATTTAACAGACTGAGAAATAATGAGTTTATTTTGCTTTTCTCTACTGTTACTCAAGAGGAGCTTGACAACGCTCCGGAGAAAGTGAAGGACCTTGTTAAGAGTATAAAACGCGAATCAACGGACTTTATCGATACAACTGACGAAGCTGTTGAACTGGCAGCAGAATATATTTTAGAGAAAATCGTTGGAGAGACAAGTTATGCTGACTGCTTACACATTGCTTTAGCAACGATCAATCGGGCCGACTTTTTAGTAAGCTGGAATTTCAAACACATTGTGAATGTGGAAAGAATCCGTGGTTACAATTCGATTAATATTAAAAATGGTTACAAGCAATTAGAAATACGATCACCTAGAGAATTTGAAAAACATGAAAGCGACTGAAAAGAAATTTGATGCTGTGGAATTTATGCGGCAGCAACGTGACAAATTAAGCAAGAAATTATCGAAGATGACTAAAACTGAAATCATTGAGTACTTCAAGAAACGTAAAACAGAGTTAACTGTAAAACCCGGCGCATAACTTCAAGAATAGTATTATCTTTTTAATACGAGTGAAACTGCTTGCCTCAAATATCGACAGCATTAAGTCTCTTTGCGACAAGTATAATGTTAGGTCATTGTTCGCTTTTGGTTCGGTCATCAGGGATGAGCTTACCCCCACCGGCGACATTGACCTTATACTAGACATCGACAACAATGACCCCTTTGTATATTCGGACAACTATTTTGGCTTAAAATTCCAATTGGAGCAATTGTTCAAAAGGCAAATTGACCTTTTAGAATCAAGAGAGATAAAAAATCAATATTTAAAACAAAATATTGACAACTCAAAAGTGCTGTGGTATGGAAAAGGCAATTAAGGTTTGGATATCCGACACTCGAAAAGCAATTTCCGAGATCAATCAATTTCTTCCGGACGAGAAAATATTCAGTGACTTTCAAAAGGACATCAAATCTAAACGCGCAATAGAAATAAATATTGAAATAACGACTAAAATGTAGAAGTGGTATTGTTGAATGCCTGTTATTTGTGCCATTTTAGAATTCCTTAAACAATAGTACATATAAGGGCGAGGCCAACAGGCGCTAATCATGTCCATATTACACTTTGCCCCTTCAAAATTAAAATAAACTTATAAGGAATTGCAGCTAAAAAACGTACCTTTAAGGCCTTAAAATAAACCATATGGATAATAGGATAATAGAGGAATTTAACAACATGAGTTCAAAGCTTCTAAAGAGCTACGACACCTTAAATCAGATCTCTGAAGTGGACATTGCAACAAGTCCCAAAACAGCAGTGTATTCGGAAGATAAACTGACCCTCTACCGATATAACCGTGACACAGAGGCTACCTTTAAAACACCGGTACTGGTTATCTACGCCCTTGTAAATACCTATAAAATGCTGGATATTCAGCCCGATCGGAGTTATATCCAAAATTTGTTAGCCGCAGGGCTGGATGTTTATTTAATCGATTGGGGATTTCCGGGAGGCATGGATAAGTATTTGACTATGGACGATTATGTAAACGGGTACATTAATAATTGTGTGGACCATATTCGCAAAAAGCACCGTCTCGAAAAGATTAATATTTTAAGTATTTGCCAAGGTGGTACTTTGAGTGTGATTTACTCGGCACTTTACCCAAACAAGGTGAAAAACCTCGTAACACACGTTACACCTATTGATTTTAGCACCAATGACGGTTTGCTTTTCCGTTGGAGCAAGGACATGGACTTTGATCTTTTAGTGGAAGCCAATCACGGCTTGATTCCCGGTGAATTTTTAAATCAGGGATTCGATATGTTGAAGCCCATGATGAAAGCGCAGAAACAACAAAGCATGACGAATTCTCTGGATGATAAGAACAAACTTCTAAATTTTCTTCGCATGGAGAAATGGATCGCAGAGAGTCCCGATCAGGCAGGAGAGTGTTTCCGCCAGTTTATGAAAGACCTTTACCAACAAAATAAATTAGTGAAAGGTGAATTGGAAGTGGGTGGCAAGAAAGTAAATCTCAAAAACCTAACGGCCCCCCTTCTAAATATTTTTGCTACCGAAGATCACCTGGTGCCTCCTGCAGCAACAAAACCTTTGAACGATTTGGTGGGAAGTACCGATAAAGAACTTTATAGTTTTAAAGGAGGCCATATTGGTGTGTTTGTAGGAAGTAAGTCACAAAAAGAATTGGCTCCTGCGGTAACATCCTGGTTAAAGAAAAGAGATAATTAATTTCTTTTTTTTCTTTTTAATGAGGTGGCTTTAGGACAGATTTTCCGAGGGTTTTTCGTTCACGTCCAAATTTATTATCTGAAGCTTTTTAATGAAATCCTTTAGTTTAAATGAATTAAAAAAGGAATTGCAGAATTTGCCGGCTTCTGAGTTGGCTGATTTATGCATTTCACTGGCTAAGTATAAAAAGGACAATAAAGATCTGTTGGGCTATTTGCTGGTTGATTCGTTTGATAAGCCGGGGTTTGTGCTTGACATCAAAAGGGAAATTGACAATTTTTTTCTGGAGTTGAAATCACAGAGTAATTTATACCTCACCAAAAAAAGCCTTCGAAAATTATTGCGCACCATCACCAAGTACTGTCGGTATATGGGCGATAAGGCAGCGAGCGCCGACCTGCATATTTATTTTTGTAAGAAGGTAAAGGAGCCGGGGATAGCGGTTCATAAAAGTCAGCAGCTGATCAACATGTATGAGCAGCAAGTAAAAAAAATCAAAACATTTATTGGGGCTTTACATGAGGATTTGCAGGGAGATTATTTACGCGAACTGGAAGAAATAACCTAAAAGATGCAGGAAGGATTTAATCCGCAGATCTTGAAAGATCTCATCAATACCAGTATTCCATTTGGCAAATACAAAGGCACGGCGTATTATCGCATCCCCGTAAACTACCTTGAATGGCTGAATAGGCAGGGCTTTCCTCCGGGAAAAACAGGCATGTTACTTTCCACCATCTATGAAATTAAACTCAATGGTTTGGAATTTTTGTTGAAAGAGATCAAAGAGAAGTACAACGATTGATTTATTTTTTCTGCGATATGTACTGTTAGCATTAGCTAACTCAAGCGTCTAATTAAATTGCGCCGCACTCGCGCCGGCCGCTTTTTTGCCGACATATACCAATGAAATTTCCCAGGCACCGCGACCGTTAGTATAGTTTTTGAGATACGACGTATTGATATCATAACTAAAACGCAAGGCGTACTTATCTTTTTTTAGTCCTACGGCTGCTACGCAGGCATCCTTCCATCGGTAGTCAAAGCCCAGTAAGAGTTTCACGTCATCGTCGTTTAAGCGGTAATAATAGAGGAGTCCTGCCGAGAGTTCAGATGCTTTTGCCTGATTCATATAGTAGAGACGTGGAATAAGGTCCATTTTGTCGTTCAATTTTAGTTCACATCCGCCATAGAACGTGTATTTAATCGGCATTCTGGTTTCTCCGCCGGTAAATGATTCGTTTGGCATGGTGAGGTGCGCCATTGAAAAACCGAAATACGGATGGGCCTTTCTTCCTCTTTCCAGGTATTTATAAAAAAGTCCGTAGTTGGCATCGAAGCGGGTAATGTTGATGCGGTTATAATATTCGTTGCTTGAAATACTTTGATCAAATGATCCTCCATTCTGGGCAAGCGAATATTGTACATCATAATTTAACGCGTTAGGATTGGTGGATCTGTAAAACAATCCAACTTGAAGTCCCATCGTAAGCAAGTGTTTAGCGCCATTTGAGAGGCTAGCAGAGGTCCTTGCAGGTTTTCCCAAGATGTCGTATGAACCCGATAGCATAAATGTTAAGGTATTAAAACCACCTAGTCCGCCATTGTTATTGAGCAGATAGGCCCCCAATCCAATGTTCTTTCCCTTCACAGTATAGGGCATATCGAACTGAAGATATGAGGTGAGAAATGGTTTTATTCCCGAGGTTCTCCACTGCGATCGTTGATCGAGACAGGCCTGATAATCTGCCGGTGTATTTCCGTACATGCCGGTAGTAGCGGCATTCATATAGAGATAGGCCACATCGTAATGTGACACGTGATAATCTTGTGCCTTTAGCGATCGTGCATAAAGAAGAACAAGAAACAAAATGATTATAGTATTTTTCTTCATGATCTTATCTGTGTAAAATTACTTCACCCGCCATCTTTACTTTTTTTCCGTCAATCAATTCCCCATTCACTGTCCATATAAATTTGCCCACGGGCTGCGGGGCCTCTTTGTACCTGCCATCCCAGCCTGAGGACTGAATGTTGGATTGAAAGATTTGCTCGCCCCATTCATTAAACACCCTAAAGTCGAGCGTATTAAAAGGTCCTCCTTTTACAAACAAAATATCGTTTACGCCATCGTCATTTGGTGTGAACCCGGAAGGCACAGCGGGTTCTCCAACGGGCGGAACAATTACCGTGTAGCTAAAATTACCCACACAACTAGAGTCCGACATTACGAGCAAGGATGCCACATAGCGACCCGAATCGGGATAGGCGTGCAGTGGATCTTTCACGTTTGAATTGCCGGCATCTCCAAATAACCAATTCCACGACACCAGTGCGCCGTTGGAAACGGTGGCGGTAGGAATAAACTGAACGGAGTAACGTCCCACATTTTCATAATTGAAGGATGATTTAGGAAGCGGGTTCACAAACAAAGTTCTTTTGGTGGAATCCGAACAAATGCCATCGCTTACAATGAGTGCCGCTGTATTCTGTCCCACCGTTTTATATGTGTACTTGGGGTGCTGTTTAGTTGAAGTATCGCTGTTGAAACGCCATAACCACGACACCACCTTGAGGGTGGACTGAGATACAGACAAGTCGGTGAAACTGGTGGCTGTTCCTAAACACGTACTTGAAAACGTGAATAGGGCTTTCGGTTTTGTTTTGAACGAAAGCACCAAACTATCCATAGCCGCACCACAAGAGGTTGGACCTGAGTTCAAGGTTAATTTTACGGTACCTTTTGTGATGTCGTTTGTGGATGGTGTGTAAATAGGATTTAATGTACTGGCGTTAGAAAAGAAACCCGAGCCCGCTGTTGACCAGAAGCCTGTTCCCGCCGAACTCGAACCATTGAGTGCTGCGGAGAGACCGGGACACACCGAAAAGTTGAGGCCTGCATCTACAGAGGGGCCTTTTGTAAAGGTGATCAGCATACTATCTTTCACTTGTAAACAATTTCCATTTCCTGTAGAGCTGATGTAGATTTTGAGAGTTCCACCGCTAGTATCAGAAGGAGAGAAATGATAATTGGCAGTCATGTTTGCGCTTCCCGGTAAAAAAGTACCGGTTCCTGAAGAACTCCATAGTGCGCCTGTTGAAATAGCGTAGGAGCCGCTAAGACTTACTGAGATTGAATTAGAGCAAAGTGTCTTATCAGTTCCTGCATTCACACTTGGTGCTGTTGAAATTGAAACCGTCATTTGTTTCGACACAGCGGCGCAGCCCCCATTATTTGTTGAGTTGAGTAGGAGCGTGACTGTTCCTGCCGCAATATCAGCTCCTGAGGGAATATAGGTGCCACTCAATCCATTTGGCGTAAATGTGCCGCCGCCAAGAGTACTCCAATTTCCCGATCCTGTACTTGAGGTGCCGGTGAGCACCACATTGGCATTGTTGGCGCAAACGGTGGGATTAATTCCGGTAAAAACCTGAGGGATGGGTGAGAACACAATCTTCACGGTGTCGCGAACGGGATTACAAGACCCATTATTAAAAGAGGTAAGAATCAGTTTTACAAAACCCGCTGTCGTGTCGGCAGTACTTGGTGTATACGTGGGACTGAGCACGGCGTTATTCGGAGACAATGTTCCGGAGCCCAAAGCGCTCCATGTGCCCGACCCTGTAGATGAATAGCCATTGATTAGCACCACGGCATTATTTCTGCACACTGAAATATCGGCTCCTGCATTCACAACCGGTGCCGGTTTAAAGTTGATGAGCAGGGTACTGGTGCTTGCGGTACAACTGCCGTTGGATGTTGTGCTGAGGGTAATGACCACGCTTCCTGCTGTGGTATCGGCTGCACTCGCGCTATAACTCACAATCATGCTGGTACTGGAAGGCGCAAAACTTCCGGTGCCGGATGTTAACCATTTTCCGCCGCCCGCGCCGGTGAAGGATCCTGTAAGAATAGAAATGGCATTATTGGCGCATACTGTTTGACTGGCTCCTGCATTTGCAGTGGGGCCGGGGGTGATGGTGACAATGATCGCACTCGATATGGGGGCACAACCTCCGTTATTAGCGGTGGTGAGGGTTAGGTTGACAATGCCCAATGAGACGTCAGCCGCACTCGGAATATAATTTGTAACTAAGGAAGAGGCACTTGGGCTAAATGTACCCGTTCCGGAAGAGGTCCATATGCCTGCGCTGGTAGTGGCAATACCACTCAAAGGCACACTTACGTTTGAGCATATTATTTTATTTCCACCCGCATTAACGGTAATGGTGCTGACGTATACCAAGGTCATAGTTCGACTCACGCTGTTGCAGCCTAAATTATTGGTGGACGTTAAGGTGAGAGTGACGCTACCATTTGAGGTGTCGGCTACCGATGGAAAATAAATTGGATTGAGGACGTTTATGGAAGAGAAGGTTCCTGTTCCCGAAGAGGCCCAAATACCGGATCCTGAAGTGGAAGAGCCATTTAATTGGAAGTTAGGACTGCTCTTACATACCACCTGTGGATTTGGTCCGGGCACTACCACAGGGGCAGGTGTAATCGTGATCACTTTGGAATTTGTTACCGGAAAACAATTGCCGTTTCCTGTGGTGGTGAGTGAAATGGTAAAGGTTCCGGCAGTTATATCAGCAGCACTCGGCACATAACTGGCGCTGAGTACCGTGTTTGAAGGCACAAAGGAGCCGGTTCCGGAAGTGGACCAGATTCCTCCGCTCGCAATCGTTACCGTTCCGTTCAAACTAACGGTTGCGTTATTGGCGCAAACCGATTGAGTTGCAATGGCCGTAGCTGTTGGGGCCGGAGTGAAGAAGACGGAAAGTGTATTGCTCACCGATATACAACCTCCGTTATTGGTGGAAGTGAGGGTCATTGTCACCGAGCCCGCCGTAATATCGCCCGCGCTGGGAATATAATTTCCATTCGCTGCATTTGGGGCGAACACGCCGCTTCCACTGCTGAGCCAGGTTCCCGAGCCGGTTGACGAAGTAGCATTAAGGGCCACTGTTGAATTATTGGCACAAACGGTTTGACTCGATCCTGTAGTTACAGTTCCCGGTTGAGAAACCAGCACAGATACGATAAGCGTTTGACCGGGACATCCGGCCACGGTTGCAAAAACCGAGTAGTTACCGGAAGCAGTTACGGGAGGACTAATAATGGTGGGATTCAAAACCGATGAATTGAATCCGTTTGGTCCGGTCCAACTGTATGTAGCGCCACTAATTGGCGTTTGGGTGAATGAAATGTTTAGACCCAAACACAGTGGTGAATTACTCACTGCTGTAGGAGTTGGAGCGGCCGGGTTAATGGTCACAGCCACAGTGCCGGCCAGGCTTGTGCAACCCAAAATGGTTTGTGTTACTGAATAGGTTCCTGCTGCGGCTAGAGGTGCAGAGGTGATGTTGGGGTTTTGAGCGGCAGAGCTGAAACCGTTAGGTCCCGTCCAACCAAAAATGGTTCCGGCACCCGCTGCGCTCAAACTTAATGTTTGCAAGGCACAAATGGGTGAGTTATTAGTAGCAGTTGGTGCACTTGGGATCGCGTTTACGGTAACGCCCACAGTTGCCAAGGCGCTGGTGCATCCCAAATTAGTTTGCGAAACAGAATAGACACCGCTTGCCAGAGTCGACGCTCCGGCAATTACAGGATTTTGAACTGTGGAGGTAAAACTATTGGGTCCACTCCAGTTATAAGAAGGGCCTGCGCCACCCGCCGTTAAATTTAAATTCTGTCCCGCACAAATACTTCCCGGGCCACCGGCACCAGGGACCGCGGGAATGGGGTTAATGGTTACACTTATTGTTCCCGCCGCACTGGAGCAGCCATTCACAATCTGCACTACCGAATAGGTTCCCGAAGCTGTTGTGGTAGCAGCTGTGAGAGTGGGATTTTGAAGCGCTGAGGTAAAACTGTTTGGCCCCGACCATGCATAAATGGTTCCACTTGCAGCGGCATTTAAATTGAGGTTCTGGCCGGCACAAATAGGCCCGTTGCTGGAGGCAGTTGGGGAAGCCGGTATGGTATTCACAGAAACAGCAATGATGTTCACAGCACTACCGCAACCGGCAACACTTATCATTACAGAATAAGAACCTGCTGCAGCCAGTGTAACAGTCGAAAGGGTTGGAGATTGTGCGGCAGAGTTAAAACCGTTAGGGCCGGTCCACGCATACGTGGCACCCGAAACAGGATTAGCAGATAAACTTAAAGTTTGTCCGGTACACAAGGGTGAATTGCTGGTTAACGTGGGTGATGACGGATTACCCAGAATTGTCACGCTGAAAATGCCTGCGGGACCCGTACAACCTGCAATGGTGCCGGTAACAGAATACATCCCCGTGGCAAGCGTTGTTGCGCCGGCAATAAGTGGGTTTTGAAGTGAAGAAGTAAAACTATTTGGGCCTGACCAACTAAAAATAGTGGCGGCGGAGGTGGCGGTTAAACTTATAGTTCCACCTGTACATAATGTGGAAGTACCTGATGCTGTTGGGGCGGGAGGACTGGTATTTACCACCACAGAGGTTGTTCCCGGAGTATTACTGCAGCCCAAGGAAGTTACAATTAATGAATAGGTGCCTCCTGCCAAAGTTGAAGCAGCGGCAATGTTGGGATTTTGAGAGGTTGACGTAAAACTATTTGGACCAGACCAGGTATAACTTAATCCATTTGGAAGGGCGGTTAAACTTAAGGTTTGGAACGCACAAATAGGGCCATTTGATCCCACGGTAGGGGCAGCAGGAATTGGATTTACGGTAGCGTTAACTATGCCCGCCGAACTGGTGCAACCCAAAATAGTTTGAGTTACTGAGTAGGTTCCGCTAGCCAGCGTGGTAGCCGCCACAATCACCGGATTTTGACTGACAGAACTAAAACTATTCGGTCCGGTCCAATTGTAACTGGTTCCTCCGTTGCTTGCTGTTAAACTTAAATTTTGTCCGGCACAGAGTGTTGATGTACCCGATGCAGTGGGACTGGCAGGAATAGGGTTTACAGTAACGCTGATAGTGCCAATTGCCCCGGTACAACCGGTCACCGTATTATTTACGGAATATACTCCGCTTGCTAATGTTGAGGTGCCTGCAATAGTTGGGTTTTGTAGTGCTGAGGTAAAACTGTTTGGGCCGGTCCAGAGGAAGCTGCCCCCTCCGGGATTTGCAGTGAGGCTGAGGTTTTGGCCGGCACACAAAGGACCATTGCTTGCGGCGGTAGGAGCCGCAGGAGTCGAATTTACCGTCACAGGTATAACGTTTACGGCACTGCCGCATCCTGAAACGTTAACAGCTACTGAATAGGAACCACCGGCGGCACTGGTAACTCCGGGAATGGTTGGATTTTGCGCGGATGAACTAAATCCATTTGGCCCTGTCCATGCATAGGTAGCTCCCACTATCAAATTGGCGGTGAACGATAAAATTTGTCCTGTACATACCGGCGAATTGCTGGTGAGTGTGGGTGATGAAGGATTACCAAAAACTGTTATACTTACTGTGCCGGCGGGACCTGTACAGCCGGCTTGCGTGGCAGTTACTGAATAGATTCCCGTGGCCAGCGTGCTAGCACCTGCAATACTGGGATTTTGAAGTGTAGAGGTAAAAGCGTTCGGTCCGGTCCAGTTAAACACGGTAGCAGTTGAAGCGGCGCTTAAATTAATAGTGCCACCTGCACACAAAGTGGATGTACCTGCTGCGGTGGGAGCAAAAGGGGCCGGGTTCACAACAACATTCAAAGTACCGGCTGGACTTGCACAACCTAAGGAGGTAACGGTTAGTGAATAAGCTCCTGCGGCTAGTGTGGAAGTACTACTAATGGAGGGGTTTTGAATGGCAGAGGTAAAACTGTTCGGGCCCGACCAAGAGTAGGATAAACCGTTTGGAAGTGCCGTGAGACTTAAGGTTTGAAACGCGCATATCGGGCCGTTCGATCCCGCTGTTGGAATTGCCGGAATTGGATTTACGGTAACCCCTGTAGTGCCCATAGGACCAGTACATCCCAAGATCGTTTGGGTGACTGAATAGTTACCGCTTGCCGCCGTTGTTGCCGCAGGAATCACCGGATTTTGAAGAAGTGATGTAAAACCATTAGGCCCGGTCCAGTTATAACTTGTGCCACCATTACTGGCAGTTAAATTAATAGATTGTCCTGCGCACAAGGTGGAATTGCTTCCGGCAACGGGTGCTGAGGGAATAGGATTTACGACCGCGCTAACAGTACCGGCAGGGCTTGTGCAACCAATCACCGTGTTAAACACCGAATAAACTCCTGCAGCGAGGGTGGAAGCCCCTGCGATGGCCGGATTTTGAACGTTAGAGGTAAAACTATTCGGCCCCGACCAACTAAAAGTTCCTCCTCCGGGAGCTGCCGTGAAGTTAAAATTCTGTCCGGCACAAATAGGTGAGTTCACTCCCGCGGTAGGTGCGGCAGGAATAGGGTTAACGGTTACGGGAATGGTGCTGATAGGGCCTGCACAACCACCGGCGGTTGTTGCAAAAACCGAATAGGTGCCATTTCCGGCCAGCGTGATGCCTGCTATACTTGTGTTTTGTGTGTTTGCACTAAAAGCGTTTGGTCCGGCCCAGGTGTATGACAATCCTGCCGTAAAAGTTGCTGTAAGGCTTAAGGTTTGGCCTACGCAAACGGGCGTATTCGCGCCGTTGACAGGAGGCGAAGGGGGAATACTTACATTCACGCTAACGGTTCCTATTACACCGCTACAGCCTAATATGGTTGCAGCAACAGAATAGAGACCGGTGGCGAGGGGGGTTGACCCTGCCAGAGTGGGGTTTTGAACATTAGACGTAAAACTGTTTGGTCCGCTCCATAAATACGTGGCGCCCGCAGAAAAAGTGGACGTTAAACTTAAGGTGAGCCCCGCACAAAGCGGCGTATTGGCTCCTGCGGTAGGTGCAATGGGAATTGGATTAACGGTTACCGGAAAAGTAGCATTCGGTCCGGCACAACCTCCAATGGTAGCGTTCACGGAATAGATCCCCGACCCTGCAAGTGTTATTCCTGCAATACTTGGGTTTTGATTTGTAGAAGTAAATCCGTTCGGACCTGCCCAATTGTAAGTGGCTCCTGTTGTAAACGAAGCGGTGAGACTTAAATTCTGTCCTTCACAAAGAGTACTCGTTCCACCTGCAACAGGGGCAGCAGGAGTTGGTATAACGGTTACCGATATGGTGCCGGCCGGACCCGGGCATCCTGCAATGGTAGCTGCTACCGAATAAATTCCGCCTCCGACAAGAGGTACGGTCCCCAGACTCGGATTTTGTGTATTGGCAGTAAAGCTATTCGGCCCTGTCCAACTATAGGTTGCGCCGGCTGAAAATGTGGCGCTGAGGTTGAGGGTGGTGCCCTGACATAAGGGTGTATTGGCACCGGCTGTGGGCGCAACCGGTGTTTGGTTAACCGCAATGGTTACTGTGGAGTTGGGGCTAGTACACCCTAAAACAGTTTGTATGAGTGAATAGGTTCCTGCCGCAGCTAATGTAACACCACCCAGCGTTGGATTTTGCGCGGCCGATATGAAGCTGTTCGGCCCGACCCAACTATAGGTAGCGCCGGCCGTTGTGGCTGCTGTTAAACTTAAGGTAGTTCCCGAACATACAGGAGAGTTGCCGGCCACCACCGGACTTGCAGGATTTGGATTCACGGTTACCACAACTGTTCCCGGAGGTCCCGTACATCCGGCAACCGTTACCGCACAAGAGTAGGTGCCGCTAGCAAGGGTACTTGTACCAACAATGCCCGGGTTTTGTGAAGTAGAGGTAAAACCATTCGGTCCCGTCCAACTATACGTGGCGCCCGCACTAAAGGTGGCGGTTAAATTAAGATTTTGACCGGCACACAAAGGTGTATTGGCTGTGGTACCGGGTGCAGAGGGAACAAATGGCGGACATGTGACCGCCGTGACTTCGTAGTCACGCACTGTTTCGCTTAAGAGCAGACCGTTTCGATATTCGGCACATTTTACGCCAAATACTCTTCCGCCATTGGCGTTTTGAACTCCTGTCATCACACCGGTGGTGGGATTTAAGGTAACTGAAGGTCCTCCCGAATTGAAAGGGCTGGTGGCAGAATATCCCGCCGCCCAAGTAACTGTGGGGATAGAGGCCACGTTGTTGGGAAAGCTGGGGGTGGGCGAAAACGTGTAAGGGGTGTACATGGTGTACGCCAACGAGTCCCCATCAAGGTCAACTGCACCCTGACTAAAAGAAAAGGAATTGCTGGAGCAAAAAAGAAGAGGTGGCAAATTCACAAAGGTGGGATTGCTGTTAGGGAGAAAGGTATTATCATATACCGATACCATATCAAAATAATAGGTCTTGCCGGTGGAATTATTATTGGCGTTGAATTTAGTTCTGGCAAAGATCTGAATGTTAGTCCCCGTTAATCCTGTTGCCTTGGCAAACAATGGTCCGGTCCAATTCCCCACAAGGCTGCCATTTACAGGGAAAGCCACCTTTGCGCCACCATTGATGGCATAAAATAATTTGAGACTGTCTTGATTACCAAAATTGGCCCCTGCCTTGTCCACATTCACACTCAAGTTCACGCCATTCGTGTAGGTAGAAATGGGGATCACCTGAGAAGCCCACACCATCATACCGTTGTTGGATCCAACCACTTCAAACTCTCCCAGATTTACCTGGGCCGAGGTGGGCGCCGTGGTACCCAAGGTTCTGGTCCAGGCAGTTGGGCCTGCATCAGAAGTTGTTCCGTTAGCGAGATTAAAATCTTCGGCCCACTTAGTTCTGTAGCAGGGGATATACGCATAGAAGGTTTCACCCATGGTAAGCGGGCTTACAATATTTACAGCCGCTGCATTTCTATTACCAATTGAAAAATACATATGCACGCCACCCGGTGAAGCGGGAATACTCACTGTTGCAGTGTAGACGCGTTGTTGTGTACAAGGCGCGGGCGTTGGAGAAGTGGCGCAGGGAGGTAATACAAGAGGGATCGCAGAAATAGCTCCTCCGGGCAGTGTAAATGTAAGATCGGGCGAAAACAAGGTGCCATCAGCCTGAAGTACGGTAATGTCTGCCGATGCCGGAAATGCCACAGCGGCGCCACAATCGCGGTAAAGTATGAGTGTTACCGAATAGGTGTTTCCTACTCCGCTATAAGTATAGGTGAGAGTACCCCCAACAATGTGCGTCGCAAACCCCTGATTGGGAATCAGGAAAAGAAGAAGAGGAAGTAGTACGATCTTGTAAATAGTTCTCATGAAAAAATATTTTTAATATACGTGCGATGCGATTGCTTCATTTGTGTGCCTTGCAATAAAGACGTTTGATCCCAGCACTAAAAATATGGCTAAAGCCTTACCCTTTTGAGAGTTTGACTCATACTTCTCAACACTCATTTGTATAGAAAGGAGTTCCATTACACTAATTGAATTAGGATACATATCTACCTCTAATACGACAGTTTTGAAAAAAGGTTTGGTTATTTCAGCGGAAAGTGGCGAAAACAGGGCAAAAACGAATGATTTAGCGTAAAATTAACCTTGAAATAAGGAATTTGTCACCCACGTTAATTTTCACCAGAAAGATCCCCGGGGGCTGATCGGAGAGATCAATACGGGTGTCGGTGTCACTAACTGAAGAATAAATAACGGGTTGTCCGAGTTCGTTTAGAATCGTCACATTTAGTGGCTCAAGCAGTCCAGCCTCGATGTGAAACACGCCTGTAGAAGGGTTTGGATAAATACGTAGCAGGGAATTTTCTTTTGAAAACGGGATGCCCGTGAAGTTGTATTCTATTTTTAACTTCGCCACCAATAAATCCTGATTGCCTGAATTTGTTAAGGTGAATTCGGGACAAGAAACTGTGGGGCTAATAAAATAACCGCCAAGGAGGAGGTTTCCGGCGTCGTCGCAGGTTAGAGCACCGCTGCCATCATCGGCGGTACCTCCCAAATGTTTGGTCCACATTTCATTTCCATTACTCGCGTAGCCCACTACATACAGGTCGCCAATACCCTCATCAAAAAGTGTATCTGAGCCTATAATGATAGAAGGGCTGTGAAAATGGCCGGTTACAAAAACATGCCCTAAAAAATTGGTCGCGATACCATAACCCGTATCGTCAAAAATTCCGCCCCCCACTTTTGCCCACAAAATCGTTCCTGTACTGCTATATTTCGCGACAAAAAAATCGAACCCGCCATTATTTAGGAGTGAATTGGAGGAAACACTTAAGGTTGGACTGTTGAACGTACCTGTTACCACTACGTTTCCCGAGAAATCGGTGGTGACGCTATTGCCAAAATCATTATACAACCCACCCATGCTGCGTGACCATAAAACAGTACCGCTGCTAGTTAATTTTGTAAGAAAGGCATCACTGCTCCCTGAATTTAGTAAAGTATCGGAACCCAGAATTAGCATAGCCCCACCTTGTTGTCCGGTGACAAGAATATTTCCATCGCTATCGCTGCTGATACCATTTCCCCTGTCGTTTCCTGTTCCTTCAAAACCTTCGGCCCAGAGAGGATTACCTGAGCTATCCAGCTTAATCACACAGAGATCTTCACCCACCGATTTTGTAAGCGTGGAGGTGCCAATTACCAGCGTTGCACTCTTAAAGAATCCTGTGACTAGCAGATTGCCTGAAGGATCGCACGCAATGGCGGTTCCATTATCTTCACCGCTGCCACCAATTCCATTCGCCCACATCTCAGTACCTGCACTGTTATATTTTATCGCAAACATGTCCCCAACCCCCGCATTTGTTACGGTAAAATTTCCCACTACCATGGTGGGACTGTATAAGTAACCGGTCACATACGCGTTGCCGGAGCCGTCGGTGGTTATGCCCATTCCCACTTCGTCGTAAATTCCTCCACCACTTCTGGCCCAAAGTAGATTTCCTGAGGGATCGAATTTGATGACAAAAAAATCGTAGTTCCCTGCGTTTACCAAGGTGGTAGTTCCAACGGCCAGGGTAGAACCGTAAAAGAATCCGGTTGCATAAACATTTCCTTGAGCGTCGGTTGCCATGCCCGTTACACTTTCGTCACCCGAACCCTCAACGCTTCTTGCCCATTGCCAGGCTTGATTTTGGGAAGAAGCATAGGTGTTCCAGATCAAAAAAAGAATCACAAGGCAGGTATGGAGGTTTTTATTTCTAAAGAGGATCTTCATAAAAAAATGAGTTGTGAGGGAGAATGGAGTTTAAGAAATTGTTTATCATACTATTGCCTAATAAACCAATCAAGTTAAGGATTGCAGAGACACAATATTCAACAACGTTGTATTTCTTTCAACCGGTTTTTGTTAAAGGATTAAACGGAGAAATGAACAAACCACGAGAACCTGTGAGTTAGCACTGAAATTAAAAAAAAAATTATTTTGGGAACACAACTAGTATGATCTTTTGTACGAGTAGATTCTGGTAACTAACTTTTCGGAGTCAAAAACCTGAATGAAAATATTGCGGAAAATACCTTTTGGGTGGTAGTTTTTAAGAGCGCCTACTTTGCTGACAGATACCACACAGGACCTGCGCAACAAAGAATAATGAGTGGGTTAAGCCAATCTATGTTAATAACAATTCACAAAGCAATATAAGTTACAGATAATCAAATAGTTAAATGTTAATTACCTGCTAATATCTTAGCGAAACCCCAATCGCCTTAAAGGAGTAAAACAAGGATATAAAGCAAACGACAAAATTGATGAAAGTATCGACGAAAACCTCAAAATGTTCGACTAAAATGGCGTGGAACATCGAATTTACCAGTGTTTGCGGGCACGTGATTTGATTTTTAGAGATTTTTAGGGAATTTGCACACTGAATTTTAGGAGCTAAAAAAGATGGAAGTCCTTGATAGGACTAGGAGGCAGGTTTTTGCAGATCAAAAAAAAAGTTATATATTAGTAAGCCACTTACGTGTTAATAAAAAATTGAAGGTGTATAGGAGAATAAGTGTTTTCGTTTTTGTTCTGGTTTTCGCAACTAATCTTGTTTCGGCACAGTCCTCTTGCACCAATCATAGCGTTGATCCGTGTCAGGGGAAAACACTGACACAGGGCGGCTGGGGTGTTTCGAATTGCAGCAACCCAAACAGTTCGTATCTTTCAGCGCATTTTGGCACCGTTTTCCCTAGCGGCCTAACGATAGGTTGTGGTACAAAAAAATTGAAGTTAACTTCTCCTGCTGCCGTTATTGCGTTTCTACCATCGGGAAGTACCGCAACCTCTTTGCCAACCGGCACACTTACCAACCCGGGATCGGGATATAGCAATGTACTGGCAGGTCAGTTGGTTGCTTTGACATTAAACACGGCATTTGACGCGAGTGATCCGGGGTTTTCCTCTTCCGGCATTCCGTTGCTAAATTATTCAATCACCACAGGTACTTTTTCGAACATGACTGTTGGTGCTTTTTTGAGTTTGGCCAATTCTGTTATTGGTGGTTGTTCAACAGCATACAGTTTTAGTCAAATTAATGCTGCAGCAACCAGCATCAACGAAAATTACGATAATGGCACTAGTAATGATGGTTTTTTAGCTTGTTCTGCTGCGTGCAATGTGACTGCAACGGCTGTTGCAGGCAGCATTCGCTGTAATGGCGGTACTACAACCGCAACCATAACTGCTTCAGGTGGTAGCGGACCCTATAGCGGAACTGGTGTTTATACTGTGGGCGTTGGTCCTCATAACTACACTGTTACTGCCGCCAATGGTTGCACTGCCAGCACCGGATTTACTTTAACGCAACCTAATTCCATCTTAACTACCGTTTCTATCGGCAGCATTTCATGTTATGGCGGTTTTACCACTGCTACCATTACAGCTTCGGGCGGCACTGCTCCTTATATGGGAACAGGCGTCTTTACAGTTAGTGCGGGTTCTCATACCTATCTGGTTACTGATTCTCGCGGCTGCGTTTCCACATCAGGTTCTTCGGGTGGGGGTTGCAGTCATAATTCCAGCAATGGATACACAGTAACTCAGCCGCCTGCGTTGCTGGTAAATTCAACCTGCGGCGTGCTTAATTGCAATGGCATAGGCAGCGTTTCAATCACAGCTTCAGGTGGTACTGCGCCTTACACCGGAACCGGCACGTTTTCTACTTCGGTGGGCACCTACTCCTATTTTGTGACAGATGCCAATGGTTGTAGCGGAAATACCAGTCGCACCTTCACAGCTCCTTCGTCGCTTTCGGTTAGTATTTCTACAGGTTCGATCTTGTGCCATGGCGGGGCAACCACTCTGGCAGTAACAGCCACTGGCGGAATTGCTCCTTATTCAGGAACCGGTATATTTACTGTTACTGCCGGCACTTATACCAAAGTAGTGACCGACTCACGTGGCTGCACTGCTTATGCAATTCGCACCGTAACTGCACCGGCGGGCTTAACAACGAGTGTTACAACGGGAACGATCCTGTGTTATGGTGGTTCTACTACTGCAACCATCAGCGCTTCAGGTGGCACAGGACCCTATTCCGGAATTGGTGTATTTACAGTTTCAGCAGGAACTCATACGTATCAGGTGACTGACACACGTGGTTGCAAATCTTCTTGTCGTTTATCCGGCAGAGAAGATGATGACCACGATGATGACGACGATGATGATGACGAAGATGACGACGATGATGATGATTGCGGCGGTAGCAGTTCTTCCTCTTCCATTTCTGTTATTTCGATACATAGTTATACCGTGACTCAACCCTCTTCATTAGTGCCAAGTTCAAGCGGAGGTGTTTTAAATTGTTCCGGCGCAGGAACGATTTCTATTTCTGCTTCAGGTGGCACTGCTCCATACGCCGGAACAGGTACTTATACTGCATCCGTTGGCACACATTCTTATTTGGTAACAGATGCTCATGGTTGTACAGTTAGTATCAATCGTTCGTTTACTGCGCCTTCCTCACTTTCAATCACGGTTTCAAAAGGCACTATTGCTTGCTACGGAGGATCGACCACATTAACGGTATCTGCTTTGGGCGGACTTGCCCCATATACGGGAACGGGAGTATTTACTGTCACCGCAGGAACTTATACCAGGATGGTGACGGATTCGCTTGGCTGCACCGGCCTTGCAGTTGTTACACTTACTGCGCCAACCGCTTTTACTGCCAATTCTTTACCCGGAACAATTCTTTGCAACAATGGTTCAACAACTTTTACCCTCAGTGGAAATGGTGGTACCACTCCTTATAGCGGAACAGGTGTTTTTACTGTAAATGCAGGACCACATTCTTATACTGTTGCAGATGCCAATGGTTGTTTGGCTTCGACCGGTTTTACATTAACTCAGCCATCCATGCTAATAGCAAGTTCTTCTTCAGGGAGTATTAGCTGTATCGGAGGAACAACTAACGCCACGGTACTTGCTTCAGGTGGATCAAGCCCCTATGGTGGTGCAGGAATTTTCACAGTATCTGCCGGACCACATTCTTACACTGTAACGGATGCAAACGGTTGTTCGGCCTTAACTGGTTTTACCTTGACTCAGCCTTCATTACTGCTAGTCACTTCGGCGGCAGCAAGCATTTCATGTAATGGCGCAGCAAGTAGTGCTACAGTTTCTGCTTCAGGTGGATCAAGTCCTTACAGTGGCGTCGGAATTTTTACCGTAAACGCAGGACCTCACTCTTATACTGTTACGGATGTGAACGGATGCTCTGCTTCAACCGGCTTTTCTCTGACTCAGCCTTCAGCACTAGTATTGAGTACTTCAGCAGGAACAATCTTATGTAATGGTGGAACCACTACGGTAAATGTTTCGGCAAGTTCGGGAACAAGTCCCTTTACCGGCACCGGTATTTTTGCCGTTAGTGCAGGTACGCATACGTATCCCGTAACAGATGCTAACGGTTGTTCTTCTACCGCAAGCATTGTCATTACTCAACCATCCTTACTAACAGCCACAATTTCGCATACAAATGGAAGTTGCAGCAACAATAATTTAGGTTCTGCTACAGTATCCGCCTCAGGCGGCACAGGACTTTATTCTTATTCGTGGAATACCAGCGCCACAACTAACACCCTTGGTGGACTTGCAGCAGGTAGTTACAGCGTGACAGTTTATGATGCCAACGAATGTATGGCAAGTGCCAATACCTCAATTAACATTACCCCTTGTTGCAATGTGACCAGTGGAGGCGCCATCAGTGGTTCTACGGCAAATTGCGGCCCGGTTTGCGGCGTCGCATTCGGAAGCAATTCTCTGCCGATAGGTGGTTTAGGAACTATACAATATATCTGGATCAAAAATTCACAACCCAATTTCCCCAATAACGGAAGTAATGGATGGGTGGGAATTCCCGGAACCAATAGCCCTACCTTTGCTCCGGGATGTGTGACTGTAACAACTTATTATTTGAGATGTGCAAGAAGAAGTGGATGTACATCTTATGTGGGAGAATCGAACATGCTGAGTGTGATTATTAATTCAGCTCCTGCGATCAGTTCCACCTCCGGAAGCATTCTCTGTAATGGCGGCTCGGCTACCTGTGCTGTTACCGCTTCAGACGGAAGCAGTCCTTATGTTGGAACAGGAGTATTTACGATTAGCGCAGGCCCTCACAATTATACTGTGACCGATGCCAATGGTTGTTCAGGATCAACAGGATTTACATTAACCCAACCTTCTTTGCTTACTAGTAGTTCAAATACAGGAACCATTCTTTGTAATGGCTGTGCTACCACAGTGAGTATTACAGCAACAGGTGGTACAGGTCCTTATACAGGAACAGGAACTTTCACTATGACCGCAGGCACACATACTTATTTGGTGAGTGATGCACATGGTTGTACCTCTACAGGAACTTATAACCTTTCGCAACCTGCTCCATTGGTTGGATCATCATCAACAGGAAGTATTTTATGCCAAGGTGGTACAACTACCGCAACAGTGAGTGCAACAGGGGGAGTTGGTCCTTATACAGGAACAGGAATTTATACCGTATCAGCCGGCACACATACTTATTTGATTACTGATGCAAATGGCAATACAACTGTTGTGAGCTTTACGATCACACAACCTTCTTCACTAAGCGCTGCAACAAGTGTTGGCAGTGTTCTTTGTAACGGAGGTTTAACCACTGTGACAGTTAGTGCGTCGGGGGGAACCAGTCCTTATACAGGAACAGGAGCTTTCTCAGTAAGTGCCGGAACATATTCTTATCAGGTAAGCGATGCCAATGGTTGTACTGCAATTGTAAGTTGCACAGTGACCCAGCCTTCGGTGCTTATCGCCACATCAAATACAGGAACCATTCTTTGTAATGGTTGTGCTACCACAGTGAGCATTACAGCAACAGGTGGTACAGGTCCTTATACAGGAACAGGAACTTTCACTATGACCGCAGGTACCCATACCTATTTGGTGACTGATGCAAATGGTTGTACGTCAACAGGAACATATAATCTGACACAACCTGCTCCTTTAGTAGGAACATCCAGTACCGGTAGTATTTTATGTAATGGCGGAACCACCACAGCAACTGTAAATGCAACAGGCGGTGTTGGTCCTTATACCGGAACCGGAGTATATACGGTTTCAGCCGGAACACATACGTATTTGATTACTGATGCAAATGGTAATACAACGGTTGTCAGCTTTACAAACACACAACCTTCTTTATTAGTTTCTAATGCAACTGCAGGAAACTTTTTATGTAACGGTGGTTCTACCACAGTCTCTGTTACCGCGACAGGCGGCACCGGAGCCTACACAGGCACTGGAGTCTTTACGATTTCTGCCGGAACTTATACTTATGTCGTTACGGATGCAAACGGTTGTTCAGCAACAAC
>JAQSCW010000015.1 GCA_029945625.1 bacterium | reverse complement strand
AACGGAAAGCGCGACCCCTGAAGCAGAAAAACCGGGAATTGTTTTGGAAAGTTTTTCGCTTCAGGGGGCACGCCCAAAAACTTTCTCTCCGGCTTTTCCGCTTGACCCGAAGTTTTGACCTCTCGAATGTGCCATCACAGAAAAAAAGATGTATTTTTAAAGAAATAATAAGATCATGACATATTTTACAAATGAATCGGTATTGTATTTCACCTTGAGGGTGATTCTTGGCATTTTGTTTTTCTTTCAGGGCTACGACAAACTATTTAAGTTAAAGATAAAGGGAGTGATCGAATTTTTTCATGAGGAAATGAGGGGAAAAAATGTGCCTTCATTTTTGCTGAGCTTGTCGGCCTACTTTACTTCCTTAATTGAATTTTTTGCGGGAGGTCTTCTCATACTTGGCCTTTTTAAAACCTATGCACTTTGTTTTTTGGGAGTCGATCTCATTCTGGTTTGTGGTGCCTTTAGCATGATGAAACCCATGTGGGATATGCAATTATTGTTCCCAAGGCTGGCCATCTTATCGGTGCTGTTGTATTTACCCGGCAACTGGGACCTCCTTTCCCTCGACCAATTAATTCTACAATTTTTAAAATAGGGAGGCGATTTAGTCCTTTTAACATAGACTGTGGGGTGTTAAACAATTACTAAATAATTGTAAATTGTCGATTGGAGCTCAAAAGCGCCCTAGTTCATCGGGAATCTTTATAAATTTGTACGTTATTCTAAAAACCAAGAAATCTAAAATAGAGCACTAAGTTTATTTTGAAAAAATATTTGGTCATAATTGTCTTATTTACTTACCTGTTTTCTGCTACGGAATTTGCTGAGTTATTGAAAGTACCCGAGCTGTTGGAACATTATACCGAACACCAAACTAAAAACAAAACCATTTCTTTTTTCGATTTTCTGGCCATTCATTATTTCGACGCGCAAGATAGCAGCGACGATGATGGACGGGACGGTGCTTTGCCTTTTAAGTCACACAGCAACTGTCCGCATCTTGCGGAGCAATTTAACAGCCTGCCGGGTGTGCCTACCTCCCTAAAACCTGCATTAAGTTTCATCGGAAAGATTTTCGGAATGGTGGAAGAAGATTCTTACGCCACCTACCACACCAGCATTTGGCAGCCGCCAAAATGTGCTTAATTTCTTCTTTTTTTTTCACCTTGGTTCTTAGGGGCCAATTCACCTGTATTTGAAACATTAAAAAAAATTATGCTCAATAAGATCATCCATTTTTCTATTCGAAATAAATTAATGATTGGTTTGTTTTTGGCCGTGCTTGTAGGATACGGATCATACCAACTTACCAAATTACCCATCGACGCAGTGCCTGATATTACCAATAATCAGGTTCAGGTGATCACGTTGGCGCCTTCGTTTGGTGCTAATGACATTGAACGACTCATTACTTTTCCTATTGAACAGGCCAATAACAATATTCCCGGCCTTATAGAGATTAGAAGTTTTTCACGCTTCGGACTTTCACTGGTTACCATTGTATTTGAAGATAATACCGACATCTACTGGGCTCGGCAGCAGGTAGCAGAGCGGCTTCAGAGGGTGCAGGCCATTATTCCAAAGGGGATTGGGATTCCGGTACTTGGTCCGGTTTCAACAGGGCTCGGTGAAATCTACCAATATGTGATCCGGCCCAAAAAGGGCTACGAACAAAAGTACAGTATAACAGAACTACGTACCATTCAGGATTGGATCGTTCGCCGGCAGTTGCTGGGGGTGAGGGGTGTTGCTGAGGTGAGTAGTTTTGGTGGCAAACTAAAGCAATATGAGGTGGCGGTAGATCCCAACAAACTTCAGTCGTATAATATCACCATCAGTGATGTATTTAAAGCTCTAGAAAGCAACAATGAAAACACGGGGGGAGCCTATATTGAAAAGGGCCCCACGGTGCTCAACATTCGTACGGAGGGACTTATTGGCAAAGAAGAGGACATTCGAAATACGGCCATCCGTTCAACAGGAAATGGCACTCCATTGTTTGTAAAAGATGTGGCCGAAGTGCGAATTGGCAGTGCCACGCGTTTCGGCGCTATGTGTCTTGATGATCAGGGAGAAGTGGCCGGAGCGGTGGTAATGATGTTGAAGGGGGCTAACAGCAGCGACGTGATAAAACTCGTAAAGAAGAAGATCCTTGAAATTCAAAAGACTCTTCCGGTGGGTGTGGTACTCGAGCCGTTTCTGGACAGGAGTAAAATGGTGAACAATGCCATTGGCACGGTAGAGACAAATCTGATGGAGGGGGCCCTTATCGTGATTTTTGTTCTGGTATTGTTTTTGGGAAATTTCAGGGCCGGTTTGTTAGTGGCTTCTGTTATTCCTTTATCTATGTTGTTTGCGGTGATCATGATGAACACCTTTGGTGTGAGCGGCAATTTAATGAGTTTGGGTGCACTCGATTTCGGACTCATTGTTGACGGTGCGGTAATTATTGTAGAAGCGGTGATGCATCGGCTCAGTGCGAGCAAAGGAGTGGCAGGATTAACGCGACTCGACCAAAAACAGATGGATGTTGAGGTAGAGCATTCGGCCGGAAGAATGATGAACAGTGCCGTATTTGGGCAATTGATCATTTTGGTGGTTTACCTTCCTATTTTTACCTTACAGGGAATAGAAGGAAAAATGTTTAAACCCATGGCTCAAACTGTGGCGTTCGCCTTGGTGGGCGCGTTTCTGCTTTCGCTTACTTATATTCCCATGATGAGTACGCTGTTCTTAAGCAGAACAATAAAAATTAAAAAAAATATCTCAGACAAATTTATGGAGCGCATCGAGAATGTTTTTCAGCGTGCCCTTCTCAAAGTTCTTCATGTTCCAAAATATGCAATTGGGATAGTGGTGTCGTTATTTGTGGTTGCCATGATGGTACTGTTATCGCTGGGAGGGGAGTTCATTCCCACTTTAGAAGAAGGTGATTTCGCTGTTGAAACTCGTTTACTTACGGGAACAAATCTCAACACCACCATAGCCGGTACGCAGAAAGCGGCGCATATTCTGAAAACGCAATTTCCGGAAGTGCAAAAAGTGGTCACCAAAATTGGGAGTGGGGAAGTACCCACCGATCCTATGCCTATGGAAGCAGCAGACATGGTGATAATGCTCAAAGATAAAAAAGAGTGGACGAGCGCCCGATCATTTAATGAGTTGGCCGAAAAAATGGCGGCGGCATTGGAGGATGTACCGGGACTTACATACAGTTTCCAATTTCCGGTGCAAATGCGTTTTAACGAATTGATGACAGGTGCCAAACAAGATGTAGTTTGTAAGATATTTGGTGAAGACCTCGACACTCTCTCAAAATACGCAGCCAAACTCGGTTCCATTATTTCTACAGTTGACGGAGCTAAAGATCTGTATGTGGAAACGGTTACCGGTATGCCGCAAATAGTTATTTCATACAAGAGGGCAATAATGGCGCAATACAATATATCTGTTTCTGAAGTAAATAAAATTATCAGAGCGGCTTTTGCGGGTGAAAGCTCAGGAATGGTATTTGAGGGTGAACGTAGGTTCGATTTGGTGGTGCGACTGGACAGTAACAAACGAAAACACCTTCAGGATGTACTGAATGTGCTTATCCCCACACCGAACGGTAATCAAGTGCCACTTTCTCACTTTGCCGATGTGCAGGAGCGCAATGGTCCCAATCAAATTCAGCGGGAAGATGCGAAACGTCGCATCATTATTGGGTTTAATGTGAGGGGCAGAGACGTTCAAAGCATCGTGCACGAACTTCAGGATAAAGTGACCGCGCAGGTAAAATTCCCAACCGGGTATTACCCTACTTACGGTGGAGCTTTCGAAAACCTTAATGCCGCCAAAAAACGACTCTCGATTGCAGTGCCTGTTTCTTTGGCCTTGATCTTCCTTTTACTCTATTTTGCGTTCAATTCCATTCGTCACGGTTTATTAATATACTCAGCTATTCCACTTTCGGCCATAGGGGGAGTGTTTGCCCTGGCCTTGCGCGGACTTCCCTTCAGCATTAGCGCAGGTGTAGGTTTTATTGCCTTGTTTGGTGTGGCAGTATTAAACGGTATTGTACTCATTGCCGAGTTTAACAGGTTGAAGTTGGAAGGTATTGCAGACTTACGTGAAATTGTGATGAAAGGCACCCGCATTCGTTTGCGGCCCGTACTCATGACGGCAGCAGTGGCTTCACTAGGGTTTCTCCCTATGGCTCTTAGTCAAGGAGCCGGGGCCGAAGTGCAACGCCCGTTGGCCACAGTGGTTATAGGCGGACTGATAATTGCTACCGGACTTACTTTGTTTATATTGCCCGTATTGTATGTTCTTTTTGAGAAACGTTTTCTTAAGAAAAAACAAAAATTGCCACTTGCATCGGTGTTGTTTTTGGGTGTTCTCACTTTTGCATCACCCGTTAATGCACAAACCCGGCTTAGTTTGCAGGGAGCTACAGATACTGCGTTGAAGAACAATTTAACGGTAAAGAACGAACGATTACTAGCGGAATATCGAAAGAAATTACTGAAGAGTGGTTTCGATCTGCCTCAAACCAATGTAGCGGGGGAATTTGGTCAGATAAACAGCAGCTATTCTGACAACCGATTTAGTGTTACGCAGAATTTCAGTTTTCCGAGTGTTTATAGCAATCAAAAAACTATCCTTTATTCACTGAAGGATGAAAGTCTTCTAAATGTGGCCCTAAAAGAAGCAGAATTAAGAAAAAACGTGAGCCGAACTTTTTTTGATCTGCAGTATTTAAAGGAAAAACAGAATTTGCTTCTGCATCATGATAGTTTGTATGCTAATTTTTTAACGGGAGCCGAACAACGGTTGAAGGCCGGCGAGAGCAATGCACTTGAGAAGGCAACCGCCGAAACTCAGCGGGGGCAATTGTTGGTACAACTAGAGCAACTGAATTCAGAAATGGACATGATGCAACTTCAGTTTCAATTACTGCTAAATACTGGTGCAGCAGTGGTGCCTGATGAGGAGGAGAAAAAACTGCTGATGCAGGGCTTCAGTGATACAGCGCAGCTTTTGCAGCACCCAAACATGCTGTTTCTGATGCAACAAAGCAAAACGTCGGCACTTCAGGTTAAATTGGAAAGATCTAAATTGTTGCCGGGATTTTTTGTGGCTTACAATAATATGAGCATGAAGGGCGTGGGAGCGGATGAGGTATCTTACACAGGTTCGAGCCGGTTTCAATCGGCACAAATTGGAGTAGGAGTGCCTTTGTTTTTTGGCGCTCAGAAGTCGCGCATCGATGCAGCACGCCAAACCCTGCTCATAGCGGATAACAATTATCAACTTGGTTTGCAAGTTCTCGAAACAGATTACGCGCGAGCATTTTCGCACTACCGTACCCAGCAAAAGATCCTCTTGTACTATGAAGGTACCGCCTTAAAAAATGCCGATGTAATTACGGTGGGTGCCACCAAACAGTTTCACAACGGCGAAATCAATTACCTGCAATGGGTCATGCTCACTAACCATGCTATGAATCTTCGCTACGAGTACATTCAGGTGTTAAGGACTTACAATGAAAGTATTATTCAACTCAATTATTTATCAGGCAAATAACATCAATTTAAAAATCTATGAAAAACACCATTTATTTTATATCCCTACTTTTTACCTTTTATGCTTGTTCGAGCGATAAAAGCAAAATGCAAAACAAAGCAAATACAAGGGTTTCCGATCATATTGTTTTAAATGAGACCCAAATTAAAAATATCGGCATCACCACGGGCAAATTAACAATCAAAACGTTGTCGGCCATCTTGCACGCCAATGGTAAAATTGAAGCGCCACCCCAAAATATGGTGTCGGTGAGTGCGCCTCTGGGAGGATATCTGAGTTCGACCAGTCTATTGCCGGGCACAAAGATAAGAAAAGGGGAAGTGATTGCCGTGATGGAGGATCAGCAATACATTAATCTCCAGCAGGAATATTTGTCGGCCAAAGCGAAATTGGTTTTTGTGGAAGCTGAATATCACCGCCAGAAGGAATTAAATCAAAGCAAGACCGCGAGTGATAAAATATTCCAACAAGCCGAATTGGACTTTCTCACCCAGAAAATTATGCTTACAGGGTTAAGTGAAAAATTAAAACTGATAGGACTTGATCCTGATAAATTAAATGAACACAACCTGTCGAGGTCCTTAAATATGTATTCCCCCATTAATGGGTACGTTTCAAAGGTGAATGTCAACATCGGCAAATACTTGAATCCAAGTGATGTTTTATTTGAGTTAGTGAATCCGGAAGACATTCATTTGGCACTTACCGTTTTTGAAAAGGATATCAGCAAACTTTACGTTGGACAGCGTTTGGTGGCCTTTACCAACAATTCGCGAAAAACCTACCCTTGTGAAATTATTCTTGTGGGAAAAAACCTCAATGCCGACAGAAGTCTGGAAGTTCATTGCCATTTTAAAGATTACGATCATACCTTGATTCCGGGGATGTATATGAATGCAAATATTGCAATGCGGTCCGACTCCGTATACGCTATTGATGAAAAGGCAATGGTAAATTTTGAGGGTTTGAGTTATGTCTTTCTTGAAACTGGTAAAGGGGCGTTTATGATGAAACAAGTGTACCCGGGCCTAATTGATCAGGGTATGGTAGAGATCAGAAACAGCGGACAACTAAAAGATAAAACAATTGTGGTGGAAGGAGCTTATTCACTCTTTATGAGCATAAAGAACAAAGGGGAATAGGAGGGGAGTGCAACCCTTTTAGGGAAAGGCAGGATGAGTGTTTTTGAAAAAAGAAGTAGAGGAAAATCCTCAGCAGCCCGGAATTCGGCGAGCGAAAGAAACAGTTTTTCCTTGTTATAAAAGACAACAATCATGTTTTTTCCTGAGCAATGCCCTACATTTTTGGCCTAGTATTAGATAACTTTGTGGGTGATGAAATCGTTTTTGTGTTTTTTTCTCCTCTCTATTTTCTTTTTATCTTGCAGGAGCAAGGTTGAAAAGGTAAAACCTGTATTTTCTGCAATTTCTGAATCTATTTACGCCTCAGGCATCCTAAAAAGCAAAAATCAGTATGAGGCGTTTGCTACGGTGAACGGCCTTATTGAAACTATTTACGTGAAGGAGGGAGATTCGGTGAAGAAGGGCGAGCCTATTTTATCAATTGCGAGTGAAGCGCAGCGTTTGAACAAAGAAAATGCAGGGCTTGCCGCTGAATTTTCAGATTTCAACGCCAATCAGGGTAAACTCAATGAAGCGCAACTTGGTATTGAATTGGCACGAAATAAGTTGAAAGTTGATTCAGCGTTGTATTATAGATCGCTTAACTTATGGGAACAAAACATTGGTACCAAGGTGGAGTTAGAGCAACGGGAGCTGTCGTATCAGAATTCAAAAAACGCCTATTCTTCGGCAAAAATCAGGTATTGGGATCTGAAACGCCAATTGGATTTCACCTCTCTTCAATCGAAAAAGAACCTGCTGATTTCTTCGCTGGTGGAGAGTGACTTTACGTTGAAGAGTGAGATCGATGGTGTTGTTTATAATCTTAACAAGGTAAAAGGGGAGATAGTGAGTATGCAAACACCTTTGGCAACTCTGGGCGACGCCAAAAATTTTATTCTGGAAATGCAGGTAGACGAATACGATATCATCAAAATTAAGAAAGACCTACCGGTTTTGGTGGTGCTAGATAGTTACCGGGGAAGAGTGTTTGAGGCAAAAATTACACGAATCAATCCGATGATGAATGAAAGGAGCAAAACATTTTTAGTGGAGGCTGAATTTACTGATCGTCCCGAGGTCATTTATCCCAACATCACCTTTGAAGCCAATATTGTATTAACCTCCAAAGAAAAAGCGCTGTTGATACCCCGCAATTTTATGATCAACGATTCAATGGTGCTAAAAGGAAAAGATAATATGGTAAAGGTGAAGACGGGGCTAAAGGATTATAAGATGATCGAGATCACGGAAGGATTGACGGCTGATGATGAACTGATAAAACCTGCCCAATGAAATACGGATTGATTGCCAGTGTTGCGCGTTCTTTATTAATGGCACGTTGGAAACAAACGTTGGTGGCTGCTATTGGCGTTACCTTCAGTATCACCATGTTTATCGCACTGCTGGGCTTTATGAATGGACTCAATGACCTGCTCGATGGTCTTATTCTGAATCGCACCCCACACATCCGCTTATACAAAGAAATTGAACCCAGCCCTGTGCAGCCTATCGATCGCTCTTCCAAATTCCGATCCTTTCATAATTTTGTGAGCAGCGTAAAACCTAAAAATGAACGGCTCGAGATTTATAATAATGCTGCCATAATAAAGTTTCTGAAATCCGATACGCGTGTGTTGGGTCTTGCTCCTAAGATCACGGCGCAGGTGTTTTATAATGTGGGCCCAATAGATATGACAGGTGTGATTAATGGAATTGATGTGGAGGCGGAGAACCGACTTTTCTTATTCAGTGATTATGTTGTTGGAGGAAATTATATGGATTTGCAAAACACGCCAAACAGCATTGTATTAGGGAAGGGTGCCGCTGAAAAGATGGTTGCTAATTTGGGAGCTGTAATTCAGGTGACAACAGCTAAGGGCGAGAGAATGTTTCTGAAAGTGGTTGGGTTTTATCAATCGGGAATTCAGGAACTGGACAAGGTTCAAAGTTATGCGTCTATAACCACCACACAAAAATTACTGGGGGAACCAGCCAACTACATCACCGACATTCAGATCAAATTAAAAGACTTGAATCAGGCACCTCTTGTTGCAAAAGAATACACGGCTTTATTCAATGTAAAGGCGCTTGATATTCAAACGGCCAATGCGCAATTTGAAACGGGTAGTTTTGTACGCTCTCTTATTTCCTATGCAGTTGGCATCACTCTACTCATCGTGGCCGGCTTTGGTATTTATAATATTTTAAATATGATGATCTATGAAAAAATGGATTCAATTGCTATTCTAAAAGCAACGGGATTTTCGGGGAAAGATGTGAACCGGATTTTTATTTCCATAGCGCTGAGTATTGGTATTTTTGGAGGTTTATTGGGTTTGCTGTTTGGTTTCGGGGTGTCACTTTTAATTGATCAGATTCCCTTCATCACCGCGGCCTTACCCATGGTAAAGACCTATCCGGTTAACTACGATGCTAAATTCTATATCATTGGCGGCGTTTTTTCTTTAGTTACTACTTATTTTGCCGGTTATTTTCCCTCCCTGAAAGCGAGTAAAATTGACCCGGTGGTTATTATCAGAGGAAAATAAAATGAACAACATTATCCTTGAAGCTAAATCTGTGTCGAAATACTTTCATGACCCGGTACGCTTGCAAGTTTTAAAAGACATTACGTTTTCGGTAAGCAAAGGTGAATTTGTGTCCGTGATTGGAAAGTCGGGATGCGGGAAATCGACACTTTTGTACATTCTTTCAACCATGGATACCGATTATGAAGGTATTTTGAAAATTGACGGAGAGGATATGAAAACGAAAAATGAACCTCAACTGGCCAGTGTTCGAAACGAAAAGATTGGTTTTGTTTTTCAATTCCATTATTTGCTCAACGAATTTTCTGTTCTGCGAAACGTGATGCTACCCGGCCTGAAACTAGGAAAATACTCGGAGCAGGAAGTGGAGCACCGAGCTTATGAAAAATTGAAAATTCTGGGTATTGAGCGTGAAGCATTGAAGCGGCCCAATCAGTTATCGGGAGGACAAAAACAACGGGTGGCTATTGGTCGTTCTCTGATCAATGATCCCCTTATCATTATGGGGGATGAACCAACAGGAAATCTCGATATCAAGAACAGCGAAGTGGTATTTAATATCTTTAAAGAACTGGCGGAGGTCTATCACCAGTCACTTTTAATTGTAACGCACGACAACGAATTTGCTGCACGCACCCACCGTATCATTGAAATGGAAGACGGAAAGATTATTCGCATGTGAGCAGAGGTGCTTTAACCTACTACTAATTTAGTTTAGCAGATAAGTAAAAAAGATGCCGGAGATTCTATGTCCTACAAATTATTACTGCGAGCAATCAAACCACAAACGCTGGCATTGTGTTAGGTATGGCGTGCTGGGTGTGCAAGAATTATTCGCTGTATTCGTATAACGGAACACGAGTGAATGTTGCACGTTTGCAGGGTACGCGAATACGTTGCTACTTTCATTCGGGGGAACTGTGGCAATTTTTACGCCATCCCAAATAATGTCATAGGTACTGTTCGACTTGCTGTGATTAATAAAGTAAACTTCACCGGTTTTATTGGTTTCGCATGCTGCAGGATAGCTGCAAGTTCCATTATCCTGCGTGGCCTTCGAGTTGTAATTGGTAGCTTTGGTGTCTGTACATCCGCTCACTTCTTTCTTACAGCTTGTAATGGTGAGGCCGGCAATTACAATCAGCGCAAAGGCAAATTGAACTAGTGTTTTCATGGTTTTGTTTTTTAGGCCCGATTACAGTTTCCCCGGTCTGTTTTATTCTTCCCCTCGAACCTCAAAAAAAAGTGATTCTTCGTGAAGGGGAAAATTAGCAATGTCGCATGCGTAAAGATCATGTTTAACAACAGGACAAGCAAACTTTTCGTGCGTATGAAATAGGCTTTGCCACGTTTTGACAGGCCTTTTTGATTATATTAGTATTTAATGTGCCTTCAATACGGCACTCAATTCGTGAAGCATAATTAGTTCTGATTTGTTTTTTCCCGAAAAAGCAGAGGCGATCGAACTCGCAGTTTTCCAAGTCAGTTTTTTAACCTTATCGGTAAACAAACTTTCATGTGCTTTCTTAAAAGCCTTAAAGTCGGCCATACACACAGCAGGATTAGCTTCCTCCTCGAGCAACCAGTCAAATATTATTTCTATCTGAAACACCTCGTCAGTGCCGTATTCATCCTCCATTTTTTCCATCGGGAGCCATTCTGTATTTACCAGTTTTACCAGTGTATTTATTTCAGCCTGGCTAACCTTATTATCAGCAGCAGCAATGGCATAGAATAATTTTCCGAGGTTTTGATAGAGTTTTTTAAGAGTTTCTTCTGACGGTTTCATAATGTTAAATTTTGTATATGACTAAATGAAGATCGAAAATTATCTGAGATAAAGGTACATTAGGAAAGTGAAACTTTATATTGAATTAAAAAATAATCTGCACCCACCCATGTTCTACCTCCTTCATTCTTCAGTTTGCTGAATTACTTTCCTTGTAAAAAGTTTTTACTTTTTCTACGCATTGATTTATAGTCATTTGGGCCGACGTTTCAACTCCTTTAAGTTTGTTTTTAATAAGATGATTTTCTTCTATTCGGGTTTTTAGCTTCAGTTTTAACGAGGCAGGTCCCATTACAAAAAGTTCATCGGCTTCTTTTACCTGATTTATTACTTTGTCGAGAAACTGATCAACCTGATGTTTCTTGCGCTCATCAATTTTCTTCTCGTTATTAATATGCCTTGCGCCCATAAACGAACCTTTGTCTCCCTCGTGCGCATGATGTACGCTCGTTTCAATTTCAGAGGCGATCTCTTGAACCGTCTCTTTTCCTCCTTTTAATGCGATGACAATTGCTTTTGAACCGTCAATCCAGATGCCTGTTTGCTTTTTCATAGTTCTGATTCTTTAGATTTGTTTTGCCCGGACTTTTTGCCCGAGATCGTGGAAAAAATTTTACTTAAAAAGTTTGACGTTGGCTCGCCCTTCTTCCCCGCGGTCACTTTGTCGATTAAAAGGGTAAGAAGCGCGCTAAGTGTCGTACCGGCTACTTTGCGGCCAATAAAATTTGAAGCTGCGTTTACGGCTATTAGAATGAGGTCGGATCGAAAATTCGTATCGCCCGCTAGTTCACCGATGGTTTTCTTAATAATTTTTGCCGGATGGTAAAACACCTCAACAACTTCTTTTGCATCCGCTATTATTAGAACCGATCGTTTTTCTTTTTCGGCAATCAAATAGCTCAGGTGTTTCCTAAGGTCTTCATGATTGCGGATGTTAACGGAGTCCATGATGGTTGAATTTATTTTTGTTCCGATTTCTTTTTCAACAGTTCTTTAATAAGTTTGTCTCTCACCGGATTTCTAATTAACGGTTTTTGAAACACTATAAACACAATCACACTTATACCATAAAAGGCAGCAATTATTAAAAAGCCTTGCAGATTGCTACCCAGGCGTTCTGCCAGATAGAGTGCGGCTGCAATACTGAAGAATATTAGGGCCATAAAGCTCACCACTGTGAGTAAGAGAACGGATACCAAATTTCCGGTCAAGGTAGCAACTTTGCCGATCACTTGGAGTTTAAGAATCTCCACCTGCAAGGCAATGTACTCCTTTAGGTTTGAGAATAGTTCTTCTATTTTTGTATCCGCCATATTCTTGAGGCCTTTTTACTTTGGTAGTATTAAACCGGGTTTTCTGATTCGGGATCTTCAAATTTTTGGGTCATATTAGTTAGACCCTCTTTTAGTTTATCCTTTAAATCGTCTGCAAAACCTTTTGCCCCATCGGCCAGTTTCTTTCGGGTTTCACTGCCTTTGTCGGGGGCCAACAGTATTCCAAGGGCTGCGCCTGCAGCAAGACCCAATAGCAGGGCTCCAATAAGTTTTCCGGTGTTTGATTGCGATTCGCTCATTGTTTTGGTTTTGAAGGTTAAATTACACAATAAGAGGTGAAAAAGGAAAAAGTTTGAGGTGATATTTATCAATATTAGAGATCGAATAGATTATAGATGTTTTGTGCAGCCGGTTACATGTTTGTGTGATCCTGAGGAACTTCATCTTTTTTTACTTATACGTTAAAACACGATGGGTTGTTTGGTATGGTGAAATACCAAAAGGGGCACCTTCGCGTGGTAGGTAATCTCCTTCGAAATACTATCATTAAGTAATTTCTCAACTAAATTACGCTGCTGTGTATTCATAACTAGGAGGTTCGTTCCACCTGAGTTCACGTAGTCTTCAAATTTTTCAGCAAGGTTCTCTCCTTCCAGAATTTTGAAGGAAATGGCTTCACCGCCTTCGAGTAGATGCAATTTACTGAGGAATTGTTGCATTTTTTCATGGTCGGATGAATTTTGTGCAACTGCCGGTGAAGAAACATGAACGATTTCCAACTCTGCCGAAAAGGGCTTTACAATCCGTATTAATTTTTGGAAGGCGGGCACATCACTTTCATGATAGTCGGTTGCATAGGTAATCTTGCGTATGTCTTTATAGTGAGCATTTTCGGGGACAGCAATAACGGGGCAATGGGCATTTTCGACAATACTTGCGGTATTGCTTCCGGCAAGAAATTTCTTGAGGCCATGAGCTCCCTTTGTACCCATAATGATAAGATCAACGTGTTGTTCTTCGGCTGTGCTGAGGATGGCATCGGACAAAGAACTATTTTTTAGGATAGAATCGTATTCCAACACGCCGGTTCTTCCAATTTTCAAGGCGCGATCGCGGAGTAATTGGTGCGTAACGCTCTTGATGGCATCGTTTGCAGGTACAATAAGAGTATATAGAAATGTTTGGTAATCTAGCTCATCCGAATGCAATAAAATGATCTTAGAGTGATCTTTTAACGCAAATTCGATGGCATAATTGAGCGCATTGTCGGCACTTTCAGAAAAGTCGGTTGGAACGAGCAGTGTTTTCATAATTTACCATGGGGTATCTTTATTCGTAAAGTTGCAAAGTGGCTACTAAATTAGTTTTTGTGATGAGTCCTTTTTGGCTAAATGTCAACTTCCCTTTCTTATAAATCAGAATCACCGGCAAGGCATCTACTTCAAAATGTTCGGCAATAAGGGGGTTACATTCCATATCAAATGAGATCACTTCGCAACTGTTTTTCTTTTCCTCTTTTACTTCATTTAGGATAGGTTTTTGTTTTTTGCACACAATGCACCAATCTGCCGAAAAGTACACCAATACCAGCTTGTCGCTGCGATTGGTCCATTTTGTGAATTGCGCCACAGTTGCTTTAACCGGGCCTCTGTTTGCTGCATCCGTGGTATCATCACAATTTTGGCCAATCAGGCTTGAAAACAGGGAAATTAGAAACCCAATTGAAAGTTTTATGTTAAGAGATTTGAAAAGTTGCATGGCCGTTATTTTTTGATCACTTTTTTTTACTTTCTTTTTCTGAATACCAGAAGTGGTGTCTTGGAGTGAAAAGTCATTTCTGCCGAACTGGCATTGCGCAAAAGCTTGTCGTACCAGGTTCTGTTTTGTTTGGTAAATAAGATTAAGAGTTGGGATCTTATTTTTTGTACGTATTTTTTCAAATGATCAGCAAGCGTGAACTCTACCTCTAATCTTTTGAAGTTAAACGTGATAGATGGTTTTTTAAATTTAGCTGCCTTTGCCTCCAGTTTTTTTCTATTTTCATCCACATGAAGGAGGTAATCAAAATGATACACTTCGAGGTGGGCATGTATGAGTTTGGCAAATTGATCAACCTGACTAAGTTCTTTTGCCAGGTTTGAAAAATCAGACGCATAAAACAGTTTAGAAATTGGTTTTGAACGATAGCCTTTGGGAACTACAAATACCGGAATGGGAGAAGCCGTAATTAAAGCGGATGCATGAGTGCCAATTAATTTTCGCAGTTTGCCTGCCCCGTGGGTGCTCATGCAAATGTAATCGAATTTCGACTTTTTTGCATGCGAAATAATATGTTCGCTGGCATCGTTTCCGATCACCACCCTAAAGCTGTGTTTGCCGGCGGGCTGACCACTTTTAAGGACAATCTTTGCTACAAATTTTTTAAGTTTGAAGAGCGCTTGTTTAAGCCGTTCTTCTGCTAAAAATTTGAACTTTCGGTCCGACCATGCCGTGGGCTTTGTTATTTCAACGAGGTGATAAAATTCTAGTTCAGCGCGTGTTTGCGAAGCCAGTTGCAGAGCGAATCGGATTCCAGCTTTTGAATTTTCGGAAAAATCGGTGGTGACTAAAAGTTTTGGCATACCATGCGAAATAAATGAACTTCTTTCGCAGTATAAATGTCGACAATATGAACTAAAGACACGATGATTCCTGTCATGTCGTCAAATGATGAATATCATTACGAAAGGTTCAGGTGTACTGCCGTTGCAAGCACTCATAACAACTTCCCATTAACATAATTACCATAAAAGTACCGGTGAATTTCAGCAATTCAAATGATTGCTTTTTTCAATTCCTCAAATGCGTGAATGATCTCCTCACGAAACTGGGCAAGTTTATTTTCGTTTTCTTTATTCGAAATGCGTTGCTTTATGTTCTTAAGTTTTTCGATAAAGGCGTATTTTCGTTGCTCAAAATTGTATTGTAAAGTAATTTTCTTCAGCTGAAAGTGTAGGGCAAGCAAATCAAGTTTTATCTTGAATTTCTCAATTTCAAAATGCAAGTGTGCATACTGTTCGTTTTGGTTCACTTCCTCTTTAATGGCACGTTCGAGTTTTCTTAACGCAACCAAGATGCGTTTGCTCTGGTGTTCGAATGCTTCCTTTGATTCAGCTTTTCCAAGTGCCAGCTGCACTTCTAAAAATTCAATCGCATTAATAAACTTAAGCACCTCTCCATTCGCTCGGAGCGCATCCACTATTCCCTTTAGTTCGGAAACCTGTGCGTGGAATTTCTTTTTAAGCTGTTCAAACAAATCTCTTGCTTCCGCCAAACCCAGAGTACCTTGAATACGGAGGTCTTCAATTTCGTTAACTGCACTTTTTAAACCATCGCTGATCTTATCTGCGAAGGTTTTGGTTTCGATTATATTCATGGCAGGGTTGTTTTGAAAGTAAATTTACAACCCAATACGATAAATTGTACCAAAATGCCGCAAGAAAATAGTGATTTATGTCATATTTAACGGTTTTTTTTGCACACCGTGCCTTCAATTCACGTTTTCACCCACTTCACACGGTTTATGTTTAGGGGGTCTTACCGTATGATTGGTGTTTGGTGGAACCCTTTACTGAAGGTGAGAAAGAACTCCCTCTTTGTCGATGTATCCGGTAGTTGTCCAGATCAAACTTTTATTCTTGTACAGGAGCAGAACCGGCAGCTCATCTACTTTAAGTGTTTTCATCAACATTTTATTAGCATCAGCATCTATTCTCACCACTGTCACCTTTTCCTTCATATCCAGTGATATTTCATCCAGATAGGGTTTCATTTTTTTACAAGGAGCGCACCATTCAGCGTAAATGTCGATCAGCACCAGCTTGTCTGTTTGAAGCAGTTGATCAAATTCAGCTTGGGTCATTCCTGGAGATACGATCGTATTGTCTGTTGTTTCAGGCAGATTAGCAGCCCGCCATTTCATCATTCCTCCACTGAGTTCATATACAGTTTTGAAACCTCCCGACCGCATCTTCGCAGCGGCCGATGAACTTCTTCCTCCACTCAAACAGTACACAAATACCGGTTTTGTTTTGTCGAGACCAGCTATTTCCGAATCAAAGTTATCGCCGTTCCAATCAATATTTTTGGCATTCTTGAGGTGACCGTTCGAAAATTCATCAGGTGTTCTTACATCGATGATGGGGGCACCCGGCAGTTCTTTTATTTTTTCAGAAAATGCCGTGGCAGCGAGATTGGTTTGTCCGTTTGCGCCTTGACCGCCCAAACAAGCGCTCAGCCATAAGCCCGAAAGGGCTATCACAATTGAAATTGTACTAAAGTATTTCATTAAGGAATGTATTGTTCTATGATTTGTTTAAGATTAGTTGCAGGCACTACGCCCGATTGACGCCATTTTACCTGACCCTTCTTGAAAATTATTAAGGTAGGCACACCCTTTATCTGAAATTCGGATGAGATTTGTGGGTTTTTATCCACATCAATTTTTAAGATGGTAGCTTTTTCACCAATTTTAGATTTAAGTTCTTCTAATATGGGTGCCATGGCTTTACATGGTCCGCACCATTCGGCCGAAAAATCTACCAGGGTAGGTGTATCTCTATTTATGATATCTGCGAAGGAACTTGCCATTTGTCAAACTTAATGTGAGTAGTTAATGTAACTTTCGATTTTATAGAATTTGAGATCAAACATGCTACTTCCGATTTTTGAAGGATCCGTTCCGCTTTTTCCAGATCTGATTCTTTGGTAATCACCAAGGTGGGCTCCAGATGAATTTCTGTCATCAGGTATTTGCCATCAACTTGCTCCAACTTGCCGCCCGCCGAACAACTAAAGCTGGTAAATTCAAGTTTTGAATTTTCGGCGATCGCAAGAAAAGTGGTCATATAGCAACTATTCACCGACGCGGTGAGTAGGTGTTCGGGTGACCAAATTCCTTCAGTGCCCTTTGGGAAGGGTGGGGGTGTGGCCACTTCAAGAGCGTTCGTTAATTCCGGCGACGACATGATGCCTTTTCTGTCTTGTTCCCATTTGAGATCAACAGTATAATAATGTGCTTCCATAGTTAATTCGATTTTATTTCTTCAAATTTTACAACTTCCGGTTCTTGAGCCGGATGGCGTGTGGGAGTCTCGCAGCTGTTTACTCCGCAGCAACCCGTGTTTGTGAGTGACTGGTAGAGAAAAAAAACTGAGATCAGTCCCGAGAGCGGATCCCGCATAAGGATCGCCTGAACTCCCACATACACACCCAGAACCAAACGTAGCCAGCGCATGAAATTCCAGTTCGTAAGCAAAGTTGCTTTGAGGTCTTTCATAATTTACTGAATTTTATTTTGTAGGCTGTACCATGAACCACCATTGTGTACCTGTGAGTAGCCACTCGATTTAAGGATCATTTTGGCAGATGCACTCCTCATGCCCGAGGCACAGCAGGTAATAATGGTCTTGTCCTTATCTTTTAGTTTTCCAAGGTTATTTTTTAATTGGTCAACGGGAATATTTATAGACCCTTTTATTTTGCCTCCGGCATATTCACCTTTTGTACGTACGTCAATAATGATCGCTCCGTCTTTTACCAATTGTGCGTAATCAACTTTTGGCCCCAGGCCGAAGAGTTTTTTTAGTGTTTCTAGCATGGCTTATTTTGTGTTATTTTGATAATAATTTACGTCTAACCAAGATCCTCCGTTGTGGCAATCAATACCTTGTTGTGACAAGTAGTGATGCGCCTGCCCGCTGCGACCTCCCGAAGCACAGCATAAGATGAGTGGCTGCGGCAAAGCCTTAACTTCATCCATTCTGGCAATAAGTTCCTGCAACGGAATATTAACTGAACCTGTTACTTTTCCTCCGCTAAATTCTCCCGGAGTGCGCACGTCAACGATGGTGCCTCTTTTTTCTTTGATGATCTCTTCTATTTTCATTTCTATTAGTTGTGTTATTAGATGTTTAGTTTATTTCTAGTAGTTCCCATCGCTAAACTATTTTACAGGGAGACTCACGTTGAAAACCTATTTATGTGTACCCGGCTATTGATGGGTGATGTTTCTTAATGGTGTTTGTTACATAAACAGGATCTTAATTTTATACTACAAATTTACGTTCTGTTTTTGTGATAGGGCGTTACATTTGTTACAAACGGGCCTTGAGAGTACTTTTTTTATTTTTTTGTGATGATTCTCAATCGTTTTTTTGGAGAACATACACGCTGTGGGTGATGTCGTATCAGAAAACTGTTTTTAAGGGAGTAGGACAAATGTTCATCCTTTTAGGACTAAAATAAAATCCCTGCCCTGAATTGCTGCAGGGCAGGAATAGTGAATGTGAAACTTTGCCTTAGTTATTTACTTTCTTTTTTCCTTGTGGAAATTCCAAAAGGCAAATACAGCGGGCAAAAACTAACAAAACTGGTGAGGATCAGCACGGCGGCAAGGATTAGTAAAACAATAGCCAGTGTCCCGTCGATCAGTTTGGCGTAATAAAGTCCGGCAATAATGAGGGCGAGCAGTATTCTAACTACTTTGTCTGTTGTTCCTACGTTTAGCTTCATAATCTTTAGTTTTAGTGGATAAATATATTAGGTGCAAGATGCAAACAAATATACAACTTGACGGCAACATTGGTTACACAAGGGAAATTTTGTTTCTCCCCAAAATCACCAATCCTTCATGTTCCATTTGTTTAAGGAGCCTCGAAACAACCACTCTGGCGGTTCCAAGTTCATTGGCCAATTGTTCGTGGGTAACGAAAAGTGTGGGGCTTTTTGTGAGGGCACATTTTGTTTTTATATAGTCAAAGAGCCGCTCATCCATTTTCTTAAACGCTACATCGTTTACCACTTGCAGCAGTTCTTCAAAGCGTTTGTGATACAATCTGAAAATGTAGTCCAGCCATTCCGGAAATTCTTTAATTAGTAAACTCACTTTGTCGGTGGGAATGAAAAGGATCTCTGTTTCCTCCTCCGCTACAGCCTTCACCTTACTGGTGTCCTGATGAATGCCACCCAAAAAAGACATGATGCAGCTTTCGCCTGCTTTGATGTAATACAGGAGAATCTCTCTGCCATCTTCGTCCATGCGCATCACCCGTATATTTCCTGTTGTGACGATGGGAATGGCTTTTATGTATGCATTTTCATTTAGAATGACATCGCCTTCTTTAAAGGTTTTCGAAAAACCATATTGTAGAAGTTTTTCCCTAACTTGAGGTGAGAATTTGAATTCGTTGACGTTTGTTAATTCCATACGACGAAGTTAAGGATTCTAAATTTGTTTTCCATTGACTTGCAGCAGATCAGAAATATCAATTTGATTACTTTCATGCGGAATGGTATTACACGTAACGACGCGGGAAGCGCCGGTGGCCAGTAACTCTTGATAGGCACCCGGAGCGAAAACGGCATGAATGCCAACACACACCGGGGCAGATAAATTTATTTTTTTTAGGTGCAGGATCGTCTCCATCATGGACTTACCGGTGGAAATAATATCATCCACCAATACAGGGGTTACACCGGCATAGGCTTGTACATTTGGGACTGAAACCCGCACTTCTTTATCACCTGTCCTTATTTTTTGCAGCACTACAAACGGTGCTTTTGCTTTTATGGCCACATCCGAAACCCATTGTTCGCTTTCAGAATCGGGACCAATGAGGAGCGGATTGGGCACATGTTGTGTGATCCACCTGGCAATGTGGACTGCTGCCTGCATTGCTCTGCAGGGAATGGTGTAAATCTTATTCAGTGAAGCGATTCGGTGTAAATGAGGATCAATGGTGATTAATTCATCCACACATGAAGAAACTAAATGGGCAAAGTAAGTGGAAGTGAGTCCTTCCCCTACTTTAAATATTTTGTCTTGTCTCATATAACCCAAATAGGGACTAATGAGAGTTATTTTGGCACAGCCCATTTCTCTGGCAATCTTGCTGAAAAAGTGGAGGAGGAGAAATTTAGTGTCGGGTTGGTGGAGTGTGCATACAATGACCACCTGCCTATTTTTTAACTCAGAGTCTATCCGAACATAGGTTTCGCCGTCGGGAAACTGCCTAAAATCAGCAATGCCCCTCTCAGCAGGCTGCTGAGCAACAAGTTTTAATAAGAGATCTTCATTGCCCGGAAACGCAAAAAACAATGGCTTCATCCTAAGCTATTAATATAATATCAGTTTGCACTTTCAAATAATCGAGCGCGTAATTAAGTTCTCCCGTTTCCTCTGCATAAATGGTATACAGTACGTCGTTCTCTTGCACCTTTTTTCCCAAAGGGCAGTGCAACAGTATGCCGGCAGATTTTGCTTTTGGGGCGCCGGCTAGTTTTGCAAGTTTTGCTAATTTTCGGTTGTTTATTTCCAGGATCGTGCCTCCTCTGATTGCTTTCACATCTACTTTAAGTTTTGCCAATTGAGGTTCTTTTATAGCGCCTTGAGCTTTGCAGATGGAAAGAAATTTAGCGTATGCCCGGCCGCTGGAAAGAATTTCAGAGGCCAGTTCTTGCCCTTCGCCAGGCTTTGATGTATTGGAAAGTTCGAAGATTTCTCCGGCAAGAAGTATGGCCCTATTTTTCAGGTCTTGTGGTGCCGTGCTTTCATTTCTCAACACACTTAAAATATCGAGTGCTTCGAGTGCAGGTCCAATACCTCTTCCAACAGGTTGAGACCCGTCGGTAATAATTGCTTTCACATTCATATGAAGGGCCGATCCCACAACTTTAAAATAATATTTCAGTTTTTCAGCATTCTCCTGCGTTCGCACTTTTGCTGTTTTTCCAACCGGAATGTCGATGATCACATGCGTGGAGCCCGCTGCACTTTTTTTCGATAACACGGAAGCAATCATTTGTCCGTCACTGTCAATATCCAGAGCGCGTTCAATGCGAATGAGGATATCGTCTGCAGGGCTCAGCTTTACCGAACCACCCCATACAAAACAGCCATTTTCGCGTTCCACCACACGAGTGATCTGTTCCAAATCCAGATCCACCTGTGTTAGCGTTTCCATGGTATCGGCCGTACCGGCCGGAGATGTAATAGCACGTGACGAGGTTTTTGGGATCACGAGTCCCGCTTCTGCCACTATTGCCACAACAAGGGGAGTGGTGCGGTTTCCGGGCAAACCCCCAACACAATGTTTATCTACCACCATGTTGCTTTTCCACTTTAAGAGTTGCCCGCTTTCCACCATTGCTTCTGTTAAAGCGGTGATTTCTTCCAAGCTGAGATGATCTCCCGCGCAGGCAGTAATAAATGAGGAAATCTCTACATTAGAATATTTTCCCAGCACCACGTCATGCAGGATCTCTTTAAAATGATATTTGCTGAGTACGTTACCATAAATTTTTGCCCTTACGAACTGCATCGAATTTACCGGGGCGGGGTGACTAAAAATAATTCTCCCTCCTTCTACCGCGCCAAGTATATGCCAGGCACTTTCCGAAAGACCTGCTTCACCATGATCCAAAAGGCCATTACTCACAATATTGAGGGAAGCTACCAGGAATTTGTTATTCACCGAAATTTGAACACGGCTCATTGACTCAAACCCTTCTGCTTTATATATTGGACAGTCTTTTCGCATGTACACAATATGTTCAATCTGCGTATCAATAAAGATGCGTCGCAAGGTAAGAGTATTAGAATCGGAGTTCATGTTAACCGTTAGTCGCTTGTGAGATCTTGTTTTTTCTTCGCTTACTGTACTTTGGCACCTCCACCCAGATAACACCAACGAAACTGGCCATCAAACAAAAAAGAATACTATGATAATCAAGAATGCGGAACTCAAAAATATTCCGTATGACAGGCACAAAAATAGACATGAATAAAACGATCAATGAAATTACAATTACAAGGGGTAAAAGCTTGTTCTTGTTTTTTAGAGTGGAAATGACAGAATAAGTAAACGAGCGATTTACCAGAGTGAGGAACAGATTGCTGAAAATGAGAGTCGTAAACACAATGGTGCGTACTTCTTTTTCGTCACTTCCTAGTTGCATAAAATAGTAACCGGTTCCTAAACAGGCGAGCGTGATCACCATGCCTTGAACGATGCTGAGGGAGAGTTCATGCCACGAAAAAAAAGTAAGACTCATTTTTCGGGGTGCCAGCTTCATTGAGTTTTTTTCAATGGGTTCTTTTTCAAACACAATAGAGCAGGTGGGCCCCATAATGAGTTCCAGAAAAATAACATGTATGGGCGAAAACAAATCGCGGTAGGTCCACGACAGAATTAGCGGAACTGTTACAATAAGAACAATGGGAATGTGAATGGAAATAATGTAGAGAATGGCTTTTTTTAAATTTTCATAGATCCTTCGGCCCAGAGCCACCGCTTCGGTCATATGAACCAAATCATCGTCCATCAAAATAAGGGAAGCCGATTTTTTTGCCACTTCGCTCCCTTTTAAACCCATGGCAATTCCAATATGTGCGGCCTTTAGTGCGGGGCCGTCATTTACTCCGTCGCCTGTCATGGCCACTACTTCTCCATTGGCTTTTAGTGCTTCAATCACTCTCAGTTTTGCCTCGGGAAACATTCGCGCATAAATATTCGTGACGCGAACTCTCTCACGCAGCTCATTTTCTGTCATGGAAGTTACTTCTTCACCCATTAATACCACGGAGCTGTTTTGCATGTGAATTTGTTCAGCAATTGCCACGGCGGTTTCGGAATAATCGCCGGTAATCATTTTTACCTCGATTCCTGCCTCATAAAATTGCTTCAGAATTTGGGAAATGTTCTTTTTGGGTGGGTCGTAAAACGCGAGTAAACCTAAAAACTCAAACGTCAATTCCTGTTGAGTGGCAGGCAAGTGCTTCACATCCTCAAGCGATTTCCCTACGCCCAGCACCCTATAGCCCTTGGCTGCCAGGGCCGCAGAATTTTTTCGCAGGTTGCTCTTTTCTGTTTCGCTAAGTACCGAACGATCCAAGATCGCTTCCAGTGCCCCCTTCACTGCGATGATGTGATTATTGTTTTTGGACATGAACACATGGGTCATCATCGGTGGTCTACCTCCCAGCGGATATTCGTGTATCATCTCATAAAAAGGCCGTTGATCGGTAACAGCACATTCGGCATAAGCCTGATGGATTGATTTTTCCATGTTATCAAAAGGATCTGATTCGGAAGACCACATAGCGTATTCAAGCACGGAGTTAGAATTGAACGCTTGTTTGGTATAATCGTATAGGCATTTTGCTTCATAGTCATAGATAGCGGCAAGCCGCATTTCGTTTTGGGTAATGGTGCCGGTTTTATCAACACAAATTACGGTAGCAGCACCCAGAGTTTCAACCGTATGCGGACTAAGAACGATCACTTTTTGTTTGTACAGGTGATAAGCGCCCAAGGCCATAAATGTGCTAAACGCTACGGGAATTTCTTCAGGTAAAATAGACATAGCAAGTGTTAAGCCGTGTAACAACCCATGCAGGATACTTTTTGACAAATAGTAATTTATGCCCCAAACCAGAACAAAGGCAATAACACCAACGCCCACTAAGGACCGAACAAAATTTCTGATTTGGAGTTGAAGAGGGGTTTTGCTGATCTTAATCTCTTTTAAGGATTGGTCGATCTTGCCCAATTCGGTAGCTTTTCCGATGGCATTTACCCGCGCAATTGCTGAGCCCGAAGTAACCATGGTGCCCTGATAGAGTAGGTTATTTGGTGCAGAGAGTTCTTTAACAGCAGGCATTGCTTCTCCTGTGATAATGCTTTCATTCACTGTAAAGTCATGCGCCTCAACAATCACGGCATCTGCCGGCACAAATGAACCATCTTCTACCACAATTAAATCGTCTATTACAATTTCCACCGCATCTATTTCATCGGTGATTCCATTTCTTATTACTTTGGCGCGCGGACTTGATAATTTTTTTAAGGCATCTACTGCATTGCGACTTTTGCTTTCCTGAAACAGGGAGATGCCCGAAACAAAGGTAAGGGCGAGGAGCATGATGACTCCTTCCTTGTATTCTCTAAGAACAAAATACACTACCGATGCGCACACAAGAATTACAAAGAGGGGTTCGGAGATAATTTCTTTTATGACTTCGAGAATTTTGTTCTCTTTTTTCACGTCGGAAGCATTGCTCCCGTATTTTTCACGTTGCGAAATTACTTCTTCTGATGATAATCCTCTCTTGATATCGTTATTCATAGCTGCGTAAATGGTAATGCTTTTTAGTGCCCCCGAATTGACAAAACAAAATTAACACTATGATGGATCAAAAATAAATTCTTACCTTGGTATTATTATGAGTATTGTCATGTAAGTGTTTGATGCTACTCATGGCCCCTTTCGTATTTATATAATAAATTTGAGAAAACAAATGGACATGATGACTCCCTACCAGAACTTGCATTTTGCCATTGGAGAAATGGCATATGCAATTGCACGGGCAGATGGTACTGTGCAAAAAGAAGAACGTCAGAAATTCCACGACATTGTGGCGGCTGAACTAAAATGTGAAAACTACGGATTTGATATTTCATCGATCATTTTCCAGATCATGGACAAAGAAAATAATTCTTCCGAGGATTCTTACCAATGGGGCCTGAAGCAGGTGCGCCTGAATAGCCATTATTTGAGTCCCGAATTAAAAGCAACCTTTATCAAAGTGATGGAGAAAGTGGCGATTGCGTTCCCTCCTGTAACTCCGGAAGAGAACCATTACATTGAACGATTTAAGAATGACATTGAACCTCTGCACGGAGACCCCGTCTACTATAACAACGAGAAGAGTTAATTTTACTTCTTCCCTTTTTTCTTATAATATTTTTTAAAGGGCCAACTGTATTGGAGGGCCTCCATGTTTTCATTAAAACTACCTGCTGCCGTATCTATCCTTAAAATGCTCTTGTTAAGATCGTGTACCAGCATGGTGTCGGTTAGTAATACCCCCATAGATCCTTTCCCATGTTTTAGTTGCTGTACCAGGTAGGAAATATCACCCGAAATAACGGCTGCGGTATCACTGAATTTTTCGAGTTTCACAATGGTTTGATTGATGCGACCCGACAGCACGGTATCGGTGATGAGGGCGGCTATTGTACCTTTTCCGTACCTCATTTGGCGGGCGAGTTCTTTTAAGTTTCCGGTTATTGCAATCCCATCGTTTGACATTAATTTCAAATTAACAACCGCAGATTTTACATTATCGGCCACAATGGTATCGAGCAATACGTTCCAAAGACTGTTTTTGCTGCTTATTTTTTCAGTAATGGAACGCAGATTATCGGTGATCACTTTTATATTGATGTTGGTTTCATTCAACGTTCTCACCATTTCATCCATTTCCAGCGGTCGCAGGGTACGTAGCTCGTCTCCTTCTTTAATGGACAAACCCAGATCCTTTACCGAGTTAATGTTCACCAGTTTATTGCCCATTAAGCCATCGGTACCCACGCTCGCAATTGCATTTCCTTTGATGAATTTTTGGACATCTTTTTCAAGAAGCATTACAACGATCACTGTTGAATCGTTTTCTATATTCACGGTTTCTACTGTACCCACATCAATGCCGGCAAAGCGTACATTATTGCCTTGTGTTAACCCATTGACATTGTAAAATCGCGCGCTAATGCGAAACGAAGATCCAAAAAGATTTTGTTTGTTGCCTACCAGGTAAAATGCCGTTACCAATAATAAAGTACCAACAACTACAAAAACGCCGAGTCGAATATTTCTAAAAGTTTCATTTGCCATGTTATTCAAAAAAAGTTTTTATTTTACTATCTGTTGATTGGTTAAGTTGCTCCATGGTTCCCGATGCGTAGCAAGTGCCATCGATGAGCATGATGATCTTGTCGGCAACAATGTTTACGCAGTTAAGATCATGGGATATAATAAAAGAAGAGGTATGATACTTAAGGGCCAGTTCACGGATCAGATGACTTATTTCCTTTCCCGTAATGGGGTCTAAACCGGTGGTAGGCTCATCGTATAAGATGATGTCGGGTTTAAGAATGAGGGTTCTGGCCAGCGCGATCCGTTTTTTCATTCCTCCCGAAAGCTCAGAGGGTTCCATGTCGATCGTGTGCTCTAATCCCACATTTCCAAGGGCTTCCATAACGAGTGCGTTAATCTGCTCTTTGTTCAACTCGCTGCGGTGCCGGCGTAGCGGAAATTCAAGATTTTCTCTCACTGTCATGGAGTCATAAAGGGCATTGCTCTGAAACAAAAAGCCTACTCTTGATCGCACATGGTCGAGCTCTTTGTGGCTTAACGTTGGAACATCTTTTCCAAACACTAGTAATTTTCCGGAGTCGGGTCTAATCAGTCCGATAATGCACTTGATGAGAACCGATTTTCCTGATCCCGATTTGCCGAGTACCACCACGTTCTCTCCTTCAAGCAGGGTAAAACTAAAGTCTCGCAACACATGATTGTCGCCAAAAGTCTTATTGAGATGTTCTATTTCGATCACTGCTTTCATAATTGACTTAGGTCAGGTTGAGGAGATCTGAAATTTGTACCGCCAAAAGATCGATTACAAATACAAGTAACGACGAAATCACCACTGCTGAGTTTGCCGAACGTCCCACACCTTCGGTGCCTTTATTCGAATTATACCCTTTGTAACAGCCAATGATGCCAATCGCAAAACCAAAAAAATACGTTTTAAGGATAGATGGCACGATATCGCCATATTGTAATGTTTCAAATACCTGATTCCAGAAGAGTGTCCAGCTCACCGCCCCGTGAATGTTGGCACCCAGAAATCCTCCGTAAAGAGAAACGGCATCGGCAATAACAGCTAATATGGGAATCATAAACGTAGAGGCCAGCACGCGGGTAGCAATCAAATATTTAAAGGGATTGGTACCTGATACCTCCATGGAATCAATTTGTTCGGTTACTTTCATGGAGCCTAGTTCGGCACCAATGCCCGAGCCAATTTTTCCTGCACAGATTAGGGCTGTTATAACAGGAGCAATTTCTCGCACCAGCGATACTGATACCATTTTTGGGAGCCATGATTCGGCACCAAATTCAACCAGGGTGGGCCGTGATTGAATGGTGATGACCAAACCCATAATAAAGGCAGTTATAGCAACCAGGGGCAGAGATTTATAACCGATAAAAAAACACTGCCGAAGAAATTCGGTGAATTCGAAACGCGGTCGAAAAGCTTCCGAAAAAAACCGTGCGGTAAATCTCGCAATATCGCCTGCTTCGGCTAACACTTTTTTGATCGCTTCAAAGGCCATATTCTCTGATTGTCTTTGTTAAGAACCGGACAAACCGATTTTTTTATTTACTGTGAAACTACCCAACGCTAAAAAAATGCTCACTGTACTTCGGATCCCTTTTAACGGCTTTAAGCACACTGAGTGAACTGGTAACGTAATGCAACGGCAATTTGACGTCACCAAAATTTGTGCTTTATGGTTTGCCTGTACCAGCACAAACAAAAGTACCATTTAAATCCCAAAGGAAAATAGGACAAAAATCACACTAAATTCAAAAATTACATGATTTTAGTTGTTTTTCATTCCTGCATCAATCCAAGCTTTTATTTTTTTGGAGTCACAGGAAGAGATCTTAGGAGCAGGCGAAGGGGGCATGGCCACGGCAGAACCATTTTGCAAAACTGCATTATATAATTTTCCGCTGGCGGCAGCGCTTTGAACTCCCGAGTAATTAGACAGGTCAAATCCACCTTTAATAGTTGCTCCGGAGTGGCAGGAAAGACAATTGTTGGATATCATGATCTTCGAAATAGTACCACTATAGGTAACAGAATCAGTAGTGCAGTTAGCAAGGTCATTTGAGCAATAGTTATTTAAAGCTCCTTCCGAGATCCATTTGCTGATCATGTCTTTTTTAGTTTGACTTAAAGGGGTGTTTGGCGCCGGAGGCATGGCTTTTTCGCCGGTGGGAGTATTAATCACTTTCATGAGATCACTTCCCGATGGATTACCGGGCTTCACGATTTTCATAATCCCATTATAAGAGGAGAGATTTATTTCTTCTGCTTGCGTAGCAGCATCGTGACAGCCACTCTTGGCGCAATTGGAGGCAATAATCGGAAATACGTCGTTTTGAAAATATACCTTGTTGGGATCGCAGGGTTCAACAGGGACAGGGGTTTTGTCTTTCGTGCAGCCGTTAAAGAACACGGTACATGCGGCCAGCGCCATGGGTAGGATGAATAGATGAGAACGGTTCATTTTTATTTTTTTTAAAATTTTAATTACCAACATGAAAAACTCTTGAGATATTGAAGCCAAATCTTACCTGTCCAACCAGCCAATTGTCTTTGTTTTCGGTGATGTACTGACTTTCGAGAACTCCTTTGTTATTGCTGAAAAGCAAATGAAATACGTGTCCTCCTGTTTCAATCTCAATACCAATGCCCAATGCAGCGTAATATCCGTTTGAGGGTACTTTGGTTTTATCAAAACTGTAAAAGTAGTCGCAAATAATGCCTAGCCGCTTGGTAAATTTGTATCTAAAACCGAATCCCAGTGCAAACGTGGTGTTGTTTTCTGTGTAATTTACCAGGTTTCGGTGAATAAGGGTGGGGGCCAGTTCAATTGAAAGCCGATCACCGAATTTTCGCGCGAGTAAAAGTTGCGATACGTAATTGATGCGGTGCCAGGGACTCTTGTTGAAGTATGCAGTTGACATGGTATCGGAGGAGGATGCCATCGTGCTAATTTCGGAAGCCATGTAAAGCGACGCGCTGAACGGAATAGAATTGTTGGTTTTTTGTTGAAGGATTTTAATCTTAGTATTAAAATCCAGGATCTGTTTTCTTACGTACGCGCCTTTGCTTCTTCCAAACCCTATAGTCCATTTGTCGTTTAAACCATAGTCAAAACCAAGTCTTATATCGGTAACATTATCAAACCCGTAGAGCGTTTTAATGCCTCCCGCCGAACTACCAATGTCGTCGAAGCGGTGGGTGATCCTAAAATCCAATTCTCCCCGCTTTACCTGCTCTGTGGTTTGCAAATTAACCAACTTGGTGGTTTTAAACGTGGCCATAACGTTTTCGGGTTTTTCTTCGCCCGCCAGGTCACTCATTAAGCTATCCAAATTATCTTGGGCGCGGATAGTTAATGTTAAAGAAATAAAGAGGAAAAAAAGAATCTTCCCGAACGGAATCCGAGGTGCAACAGTCATAGAAGAATTAACGTACTAGTTTATAAATTATAAAAATAGTTCAATTTACCACAATCACAAGCGGAAATTAAAACTGCAAAAGTTTTTTTAACATTTGTTGCTGCTGAAGAATAGGTCGTACACAGTTCCTAGTAGGGACATGCTGGTAATAAAAGCTTTGCATCTTTATAGTGGGATTAAAAAAAGAACAAAACCCGGGGGCAACCGGGTTTTATTTAGAATCAATCCACTTTAATTTCTTTTTTAGGAAGCGATTTTACGACTTCCTTTTTAGGAATGCAAAGTTTCAAAATACCTTCAGTGTATTTGGCATCAATTTTATCGGCAATAATGTTCTGAGGTAACGTAAATGAACGTGAAAAAGAATTATACGCGTACTCTTTTCTGGTAAAACGTTCGTTTTCTTCTTTTTTTTCTTTTTCCTTTTCTGCCGAAACTGTAAGTACATTTTCTTCGACATTGATTTTGAAGTCAGATTTTGTGAATCCGGGTGCCGCAAATTCGAGGTCAAATTCTTTGCCGTTTTCTTTAATGTTTACGGCAGGCAGAGAATCGTTGAATTCTTTTTCAAACCAGCGATTTCCAAAAAATTTATCATTATCAAAAAAATCTGTCAATAATGAAGGAAACAGGTTTGTGTCTTTTTTTGCTTTTACGAGTGTCATGGTAAATGGTTTTTAAAGGTGAAACAATAGTGAATTAATCACCGCAAAGTTGCAAGTGAAAACTACCGATTCAAATGACCACACTCAATCCTTGTTTTGATTTTGCTCACTCTTGGAGTTCACCTGGTGCAAGTCTTTGCTTAAGGTTTCACCCTGACGGTTTTGCTCGCTCAGGGTCCATCCATCGGTAACCGAGGTTTCGAGCCATACATTACCGGCTTTTCGCAGCAGCTGTACATGTAAACCATATACATCGCTAAAACGTTGCTCGAGTTCGGTCACGGTCATTTCGGGACTTATAGAAATATTTCCATTATCGTGAATGGTTCGGCACTCTCCTATCGTTTTACTGCTATGGCCGATGATTTTCTTGGAAGAACCTGCTCCGGGCTTTGAAGGCTTAGAAAAAAATTCGAGTTTAAGAAACGGAAATTGTTGAGTAAACTCCTCCTGCACAGCGTACAGTTTGCGGTTGTCGTTAATCGCTATGATCATAATGAGCGGGTATCAGTGAATGGTAAGTAAAGGTATGTTAGAATGAAAGGCCATTCGTTTCGTGTTCGGTTCCTTAAACAGTGATTCGATGAACGAGTGCTTGCGAGGGGTCATCACCACCATGTCGGACTTATTTGCGGTGATATAGTCGTTTATTCCCTGCACCACATCTTTGTTTACAATGGCATGAAACGTGTGTTCAATTCCTTGCAATTGTTGCTCCAACTTTATTCCTGCAATAGCCTCGTTGTAAGAAGGGATCTCTCCTTGTTCGGGAAATACGTGGAGGATGTGGATGGAAGCGCCCCAGAGTTTGATAAGATCCCGTAGAATCTCGGGTAAATTTGTATGATACTCTTTGTAATCACTGGCGTAGGCTATCTTTTTTACATCCTTAAATTTTACATCTTGTTGGATCGATAACGTGGTGCACAATGTTCGGGAAAGGAAAGAAGTAGTAGTGCTGCCAAACAATTTTTCGGCCATTTTACTACTGCTTTGCATGCCCATGATTACCAAATCAACCTGTTTTTCTTTCGCAAACAAATCAATTTCATCAGCTGCCAAACCCACTTTACTTTGGAACTCAAGGTCTAATTTTCCTTCTTGTTCAGATTGAAGTTTATCGCAAATAAGTTTTAATCGTGCATTACTGTCCTCTTTCATCTCGTCCAGCGAAGGGGTTACGATATATCCTTCCGATACCATTACCGGGGGGTGGTACACGTGCAGGAGAATCAATTTTGCGCCGGCTTTTGCGGCTAATTCTGCTGCGTATCTGGCAGCGTTGAGTGATGCAGGCGAAAAATCGCTGGTTGCCAATATGGTTTTCATAGTATCATTACTAGTTAGTTAAGAAAGAGCTAATGCCTTGCACAATTTTAAATCGGCCCCTAGCCTTTTACAAAATTAGCACTTGTTATTAGGCATTGTTCTGACAGCCGTCAGCCCTCGACGTGATTAACCTCAGTTTTATTACGATATGACAATTGTCAGTTTTTGACCTGACGCCTGTCAAGGTAATTTCATGCTTTATTGGTGAAATTTGAATAAGTCAATTTAAATAATATTAAAACCAGACTTAAAATGATTACATTAGAAACTGAAAACTCGTTTCGTATGCAAAGCTTGAATGCCCTTTTTGAACATGCTACTGAAGGCATTGTTATTGCCGATCAGCAGGGTACTATTGTGAGGGCAAATCCCAGTTCGGAGCGGCTTTTTGGCTACAAACCGGGCGAACTTCAGGGTAAAGTGATAGAAGATCTGGTACCCACCCGCTTTGTTGAAGGTCATACCCACCACCGGGCCGGATACAATGCTCATCCCCACGCGCGCTCCATGGGTAAAAACATGACGCTCTTCGGGAAACGAAAAGATAATTCGGAGTTTCCGTTGGAAATCAGTCTTTCTTATTATAAGCAGGATGGGGAACAGTTTGTAATTTCCTTTATTATTGACGTAACCGAAAGAAAACGCCAGGAAGCGAACATCATTCGGCTCAATATGGAACTCGAAAATAAGGTGGAGGAACGAACCAAGGTGCTTCAGGAAGCTCTTATCGAACTTGAAAATTCGAAAGAACAGTTAAGTATTGCACTGGAGGCCGAAAAGGAGTTGAATGATATGAAGTCGCGCTTTGTGACCATGGCGTCTCATGAATTCAGAACTCCTTTAAGTACCATCTTATCTTCAATTTCGTTGGTCAACAAATATAATGAGAGTCTGAATGACGAAAAAGTGAGCAAGCACGTGAACCGCATAAAATCAGCAGTCACTAATATGACCCTTATTTTAAACGACTTCTTGTCGGCCGAAAAGTTAGAAGAGGGCAAGGTGTTTTTGCGTAAAGAAGAATTGGATCTTCAAAAACTGGCCAATGAAGTGATAGGTGAGATTCAGGGAATTTTGAAAACGGGCCAAAAAGTGGTTTATCATCACGTTGGCCCTTCCATTGCATTGTTCGACCGGCAAATGGTGAGGAATATCCTGCTCAACCTCATTTCAAATGCCATAAAGTTTTCGCCCGAGAATAGAACGATAAAAGTAACTACCGACATTAGCGAAGCGGAAATAAAAATTGAAGTTTCCGACGAGGGCATTGGTATTCCGAAGGAGGAACAGGATCACTTGTTTGAACGGTTCTTCAGAGCTAAAAATGTTACCAATATTCAGGGTACCGGCTTGGGACTTAATATTATTGGAAAATATCTTGAAACCATGCAAGGACGTATTGAATTTACAAGCGAATTAAATAAAGGAACCACGTTTAACATCACCATTCCGAACGAATAATATGAAAACAATCTTGATTATAGAAGACAACATGGATGTTCGCGAGAACACCGCCGAGATCTTAGAATTGGCAAATTACAAAGTTCTGCAGGCAGAAAACGGAAAATTGGGAGTTGAAATTGCGCAGCAGGTGAAACCCGACCTCATCATTTGCGATATTATGATGCCCGTGCTCGACGGATACGGCGTAATCCATTTGCTCAATAAGAACCCTGAAACCGCAAGTATTCCGTTTATTTTTTTAACGGCAAAAAGCGAGCGCATGGACTTTAGAAAAGGCATGGAAATGGGAGCAGATGACTATATCAGCAAACCCTTCGACGACATTGAATTGCTCAAGGCTGTGGAGAGTCGCCTGAAGAAAAGTGAATTTTTGCGTGCCGAATTTTCGAAAAATGTTGAAGGACTAAATAAGTTTTTTGATGAAGTACAGAAAATTGACGACCTCAAGAAACTTTCTACCGATCGGAGGATCAAGGTCTATAAAAAGAAGGAAAATATCTTTGGTGAAGGCAGTAGTCCCATTTATCTTTATTTTTTATCGAAAGGAAAAGTAAAAACTTACCGCTCGCACGAATATGGCAAGGAACTCATTACAACGCTCTATAAAGAAGGCGACTTCTTTGGCTATACGGCACTTTTGGAAGAGCAGCCCTATTCTGAAACAGCTGAAGCCTTGGAAGATTCGGAAGTTTGTTTAATCCCCAAAGAAGATTTTTTCTCATTGATGTACGGGAATGTACACGTGATGAAAACATTTGTGAAAATGTTGTCAGACAATATCATTGAAAAAGAAACACAATTGGTGAATTTGGCATACAGCACCGTTCGAAAGCGTGTGGCGGAAGCACTCATTTTACTCCAAAAACGTTATAACACATCGAAAGATAAAAACTTCACCATTTCCATCTCAAGAGAAGATCTCGCCAACATAGTAGGTACGGCCACCGAATCGCTGATTCGTACGCTGAGCGACTTTAAAGACGAAAAAATGGTAGAAATCAAGGGGAGCAACATCACCATCATTGCACCCGATAAATTAAAAAAATTGCGTGCCTAAAACCCGATGATAGCCCCCTCGCGAAGAAGGGACGAAAGTAGGAATCACCGGTATTTTTCTTCTTGAAGACGTCGACGAATAAATCGGCTTGGCCTTTCATTAAACAGGAGAGGTCGTGACGGTTTGTAGGTAAGAAGGATTGGGAGAATGATTTTTGCACATGCAGTGTTGAGGGTCACCACTGATTGCTGCGTTCAGAGGTTAGAAGGCGCAGCACTAAAAATTTTTCTTACAAAAGGTAATTCTGAATCAGGCGAAATAACTCAGTTCTCTTCCCTGGTCGTTCTGGCGCTTTAGGGTCCAATCGTCGGTCATGCTGGTTTCGAGCCATGAGCGGCCCGATTTACGGAATACTTGCGCCGAGATTCCGAATTGCTCATCAAATAATTGTTCGAGTGTTGATACCACCATCTCTTCTGTAATGGTGATGCTTCCGTGTAGGTTTTTCTTGCGAAATTCCTTGAGCGTAAAGTCCTGTTTTAAAATATCTTTTTTGGGACTACTTGCTTTTACCCCGTGTTTAGTTCTAAAGAATTCCAGTTTCAAAAACGGAAACAACAAATTAAACTCCTTTTGGATAAGAGATAATTTTTTGTTTGCGGTGATTACCAATGCGATATTTTCTTTTTTCTTAACAGACATTATGTAGGTGCGGTCGTAAACTAGTTAAATCTGCCGGCTAAATAAATAGCGTGGCATTGATCTTGTTTTTTAAGGTTTCGATAATGATCTTCTCTTTACTCTTTGAGTACGCATTGGCGACTTTCTCCAGCAGTAAAGTCGATCGTTGAAGCAAATCGAGGTCTGTTCGTTCGTAATTTTCCTCAATAAAGTCGGCGAATTTCTTTAGTGTTTTATACATGTCGGGCTGTTGTTGATTGCCTTCGTCAAATTCAAAATCCACATAAAATGCTTTATTCATCCCTGAAGAATCAAATGCCGATTCATTCATGGCAAAGTCACTAAGCACCCCTTTTCGAAGAGCATCTCTCTCTTCTTCTTGAATAACACCATCGGCAATAGCAACGGAATATGCTAATTTACCAAGGAGCTTATAATATTCTTTTACATTTTTCATGGTTATTTGCCCGATTTATTTATTCATAAAAAAATGGTCCAAACTGAAATGATGTGAGCTCTCGGGCAACATGAGTAAAAAGATAAGCAGAACAAAACGGGGAAATACGTACTTCATGTTCCACATCGGTTGCATATAGGTAAATGCGCAACATACCAGCAACAAATCAGAACCCAACAAATACAGGCTGTAGTTCGTATATAAGCCGAGGAGGAGCAATAAGCCGCCCACTAACTCCACAAGGCTGGTATAGTAGGAAATGATTACAAGAATGGGCCGGGGAATATGATTGCGATTGGCGTCGTCCTGAAAAGCACGTATAACAGCCGCCATTTTAATCCCGAAAAGCTTGTCATAGCCTTGAAAAAAGAACAGAATTCCCAAGAAAATTCTGACCAAAAATTCGGCTATTTGACTATTAAACTCCATACCGGATGCAATCTATTGCAAATTTGAAAAATCAATGAGATTTTTAGCATGACTAAAGTCAGTCATTTTGCTGATACTTGTCAAAAGCTCAGGACCTGCTCTACTGATCTTTGTAAATGGATGTTGGGAATTTGAGCTAAATTAGCTTACTTGCAAGTAAATTTTGGTACTGTATTATGAAGTTGAATTATAAGTATTGGTTGAATATTTCCATATTCAATCTTCTGATTATTGCCGTTTTGGGAGTAATAATGCGTTACAAGATCGGTTACGAATTCCCGTACTTTGATCAAAAAAGTCTTCAGCATGCCCATTCTCATTTTGCATTTGTGGGCTGGCTTGCTCATACCTTATATGTATTAATGATTTGGGTAATACAACAGGACAAGCCTTTACTTGCGATTGGAAAATACAAAAAACTACTTATCGCCAATCTAATCTGTGCCTATGGCATGTTGATTTCTTTTTCCTGCACGGGATATAGTTGGATTTCCATTGTCATTTCCACCTGTTCGATCCTAGTTTCTTATTTAGTTGCTTATAATTTATTTAAAGACCTCAAAAGTTTAGTGAATGTCCCTTACAAGAATTGGTTTAAAGCGGCGTTATGGTTCAATATAGTTTCATCCTTGGGCACCTTCACGCTTGCATATCATATTGCCCGCCATATTTTTAATCAAAAGGTTCATCTCGCTTCTTTGTACTACTACCTGCACTTTCAATATAATGGCTTTTTTACCTTTGCCTGTTTGGGTCTCTTTATTTCTCAGCTCCCTAAGTTGTTACCTGCTTTTAGATATTCGGAGCGTATTTTTACGTGGTTTGCAATTTCCTGTGTGTTTTCATATCTCCTCTCGATCCTTTGGTTGCACCTGCCACTTTGGTTATTGTTGGTGGTTGTGGCGGCGGCACTATTGCAAGCTTCTGCCTGGATCTTTTTTTTGCTAAGAATAAAAACAAGTCTTGGCAGCGCTACTGATTTATTCAAAAAGGGTCGCTTGTTTTTTCTCTTGGTGGCTCTGGCCCTCAGCGTTAAATTCACCTTGCAGCTCGGTTCCACTATTCCCGCGGTGAGTCAGCTGGCATTCGGTTTCAGGCCCATCGTAATCGCTTACTTGCACTTGATCTTACTGGCAATTATTTCCGTTTTTCTGGTTTCTTATCTGCATGTGATGAAGATCATTCACATCAATAAACTCAGCACGTCAGGGATTCTCGTTTTTATTGCCGGCGTATACTTAAATGAGTTGATTTTGGGTATTCAGGGCATCGCTTCGTTTTCTTACACTTCTATTCCCTATGGAAATCTCGCCTTGCTGGCGGCCTCTCTGGTCATCCTAATCAGCCTTGTTATGTTACTCCTGTCACAACGACGAAGTCACACGGTTCAGGTACCCGATGTGGATGTGAAATAGGTTTCCAAATTGCAAGATGATCTCGGGTAGGGGCAGGAAAGTAAAATTCGGATACGCTCTCTACATTGGGGACGAAGGGCAAACTTTGGATCAAGCCGAATTGTTGGGGAAATGCATTTTGTTTATTCCTTCGATTTTTTTTATAAATGGAGACAACTAGTTTGCTGCGTGAGCGATTGTAGTGGAAAGCCCAC
>JAQSCW010000014.1 GCA_029945625.1 bacterium | reverse complement strand
AAAAATAAACAATAATGGCACTGCTCTATAAGAGATTCTTCGCGCTGCAGATTCACAGTGCAAAGCGCTCTGAATGACGTTTTGTTTTCACCGTCATTCAGAGGCCGCTTAAGAAAAATAGGAGAAGCGGCCGAAGAATCTGACAATGTGCTTGAAAATAACACTAGTGGCACTGCTCTTTTAGAGATTCATCGCGCTGCAGAGTCACAGTGCAAAGCGCTCTGAATGACGTTTTGTTGAAGTTTTGAAGCACCCCCAACCGCGCAGATCTTTGCTTTCGCTTGCGTCCGCCAATCTATGCGTTTACACTATTTGTTTCAAACTCCTCAACACTAATCTTCACAATCCTTTGCTCTTTCCTGCTGAGTTTTGGTCCTGCCGGATCCAAGACAACAAGAAGACAGGATGCAGGACAGAATGGGGCCAAGCGGAAAAGCTGGGGAGAAAGTTTTTGGGCGTGCCCTATGAAGAGGAAGACTATCTATAATCGGGAGAGCTTCGCTTCATTGTCATTGGAGTCAAGCTTTCGCTACTCCACTTTTTGCAGGGGTAAATTTTGGAGCAATGAAGAACCTCAAATCGCGAAATCTTTTCGAGGTGTCTCGATACACGCACTCAACTAGTCGATTGCGAACTTAGTATAGGACTGCGCCATTTTGGATGTCACCACACTTCTGAAACCAGAGTAATCGTGCCCCAGTTAGGTTCTGAAATAGGAGTTTGGAACAACTTTGGAAGTTGAGAAAAGACTGACTGGAAGTTAAAAATAATTTGGGCGCTGCATTGCTTGCCTGAACAAGTTAAAATATAACTGTACCTTCACAGGTCTAATTATTGTAGAAGTATCATATTGAAGAATGAATTTCCAAAAACTTAATTTTCTCGATCGGTCAATAGAGTGGATACACGATAAAACCAATGGAAAGCAGTTCCTCATTTTTTCAGGAATTCTAGTAGGTGTGAGTGCCGGGTTTGCAGCCGTGATACTTAAACTGTTCGTACATGTAATTAGAAGGTACATCTTGGAAGGGTATCTCCTTAAATTTGATTACAAATACATTTACCTGCTATTGCCACTCATAGGTATTAGCCTCACGGTTTTTATTGCCTTGCGCTTTTTTAAAGGCAATCTATCTAGGGGGACTATTCCAATTCTCTATGCGATTGCAAAAAAGGGCAGTATACTGCCTTTTCATCAGATCTACTCACACATCATCACGAGTGGTATTACTGTGGGCTTTGGGGGTTCGGCCGGTTTAGAATCTCCTATCGTGAGTACAGGTGCTGCAATTGGTTCCAATTACGGACAACGCTTTAAACTAACCTACAAAGAGAAAACCCTTTTACTTGCTGCTGGGGCAGCTGGCGGAATAGCAGGAGCATTTAATGCGCCTATTGCAGGATTTCTTTTTGCCCTAGAAGTTTTGTTGGTTGATATCAGCATTACTGCTATCATACCACTCTTAATTGCAGCCGCTTCAGGCACCCTGATCTCAAAGATCATTTTGCAAGAAGATATTCTATTGTATTTTAGGTTAATTCAGCCCTTTAATTATCATAATGTGCCATATTACCTTGTTTTAGGACTTTTGGCAGGATTCGTATCTCTTTATCATGTGAATGTTTTTGCACGAATTGAGCAACTATTTAGCGGAATCAACTCTGGCATTAAGAGGTGCCTCGTCGGCGGAGTTTTATTAGCAATATTAGTAGCTTTATTTCCTTCACTTTTCGGCGAGGGATATGATAGCATTAAAAATCTGGCCGAAATGCACCCAAATGCCCTTTTCAAAAATAGTATTCTCGAAAATTATATCACAAATAATTATCTTCTATTAATCTTTATCTCAGTTACGCTTTTATTTAAAGCCTTTGCTGTAGGTATCACTTTGGGTAGTGGAGGAAATGGAGGGAATTTTGCCCCATCCTTATTTGTAGGGGCTTATTTAGGTTACATTTTCGCACAACTGCTTCTACTTTTGGGTTTTGAAAAAGTTCCTGCAATTAATCTCACATTAGTCGCTATGGCAGGCATTTTGAGCGGTATTTTTCACGCACCACTCACTGCTATTTTTCTTATAGCTGAGATTACAGGAGGATACGACCTGATTATTCCATTGATGATCGTTTCATCCACCAGCTTTGTATTGGTTAAGTATTTTCATCCACAATCGATGGAAGTAAAAAAATTAAAGCTTCAAGGCACGATTGTTTCTGAAGATCGTGACATGAGCTTATTAGGAAGAATTGATATTATGCACCTTGTAGAAAAAGATTTTGAGCTCATTCACCCGGAAGAAAAATTAAGAAGTATTGTTGCTCATATTAAACATTCTAATCGTAGTCGTTTTCCTGTAATTGACAAAAAACACAATTTAATAGGAGTAATTTTCTTGGATAGTATAAAGGAGGAAATGTTCAATCCCATACTGTACGATAAAATTATTGCGAAAGAATTGATGGTAAAACCAACAACAAAAATTCAGATAGAGGATGATATATTTATAGTCATGAAAAAATTTGAAGAATCAGGACAGTGGGATTTACCCGTTGTTCAGAATAGCCGTTATCTTGGCTTTCTTTCAAAATCGTTGATACTTTCCATGTATCGGAAAGAGTTGCTTGCTACTGTTTAGTATTTGTTTTTTGAGTAATGGAGTTCATCAAAATAAGTAAAATGCTGCTTAATTGATATATAAGTTCCTTGCAAACTATCCCTGCTAAATTCCTTAATAATTAGTAACTTAATGAAATGGAAAGAAAACAAGGACTGAGTAAAAAAATCAAACTCAGAAAAATAAAAAAATCAGACTACAAACGCATTTCGGAATTGCAGTTAGCCTGCTTCCCAGGAATGAAACCGTGGAGCGAATCACAGTTCGATAATATTATCGGAATTTTTCCTGAGGGGCAAACATGCATTCTAATGGAGAACGAAATTGTTGCGTCCAGCGCCTCTTTGATCATTAACTATAGTAATTATTCTGAAACCTCGGCATGGAGTGAACTAACAGACAATGGTAACATTAGTAACCACACTTTACAAGGCGACACACTTTACGGGATGGAGATCATGGTTGATCCTAAATTCAGAGGAATGAAACTTTCACGGAGACTTTATGATGCGCGGAAAAATCTAGCCAGACACTTTAATCTTAAGAGAATATTAATTGGTGGAAGACTACCAAACTTTTCAAAACACCAGAAGAAAATGGAGATTGACGAATACGTGGGCCGCGTGATCGACAAAAAAATATATGATCCCGTTCTTACAGCTCAATTAGCGAATGGTTTTGCACTCAAGCGCATTTTACCTAATTATTTACCAAATGATAAGGAATCCGGTGGCTTCGCAACTCTTCTCGAATGGACAAATTTTGGTTATAAAAACAGGTCTTTGCAAAGTCAGATTAATTATTCACCTTATGTACGCGTTAGTGCAGTGCAGTACCAAATGCGTTCGATTAAAAACTTTGATGAGTTTGCAAGACAATGCGAATACTTTGTGGACGCCTCTTCCGATTACAAATGTGACTTTGTTGTTTTCCCTGAAATGCTCACGATGCAGCTTCTTTCATTTATTCCTGAAAAAAAACCAGCTGCCGCTATTCGCGAATTGACAACATACACCGATGATTATATTCAACTATTTACAAGAATAGCTATTAAATATAATATTAATATTATAGGTGGTTCGCACTTCTGCATTGAGAACGATACCTTGTACAATATCTCCTTTTTATTTAGACGCGATGGAACACATAGCAAACAATATAAAATTCACATCACCCCTTATGAAACAAAGTGGTGGGGTGTAAAGGGTGGAAACAAAATAGAAATATTCAACACGGACAAGGGAAAAGTGGCTATTTTAATTTGTTATGATATTGAATTTCCCGAACTTGCAAGAATAGCAGTGAGCAAGGGTGCCAAAATTTTATTTGTACCATTTAATACAGATGACAGGAGAGCTTATCTGAGAGTAAGATACTGTGCACAAGCACGGGCTATTGAAAATCAGGTATATACAGTAATAACAGGTTGTGTAGGAAACTTACCTGAGGTAGCCAATTTAGATATTCATTTTTCGCAGTCAGCCATACTCACACCTTCCGATGTAGAGTTTTCGCGGGAGGCAATTGCTTCGGAGGCAGTGCCAAACACTGAAACGCTTATTTATCAGGATCTGGATCTTAATCTCCTTGAAAGAAATAGGGAGATGGGAAATGCCCAGACCTGGAATGACCGAAGAAAGGGATTTTACACGCTAACTTATAAAGAAGGGGATGAAACGATTACCGTTTAAGCCTTACCGCGCGGATTTGCGCGTTAGCAATTGCGCCAGCTAATCCGTGCGTGGATAATTAAAGTATTATTTGTTTCAAACTCCTCAACACTTATCTTCACAA
>JAQSCW010000013.1 GCA_029945625.1 bacterium | reverse complement strand
AAGCACTACGGTTATTTGTTTTGGTAAAACCACCACACTTTCAGCTTTGGGGGCTGGCACTTATTCCTGGAACACCGGTTCAACTCAGAGCTTGTATGTGGTCAGTCCCACCGTAAGTGTTTCCTATACTGTTACGGGGACCGATGTAAACGGATGCAGGAATTCTGTTGTTCAAAATGTTTCAGTAAATGCCCTTCCGATTTTGAGTGTGGTAGCGAGTCCGAGTGTGTATTGCACAGGTGGAAGCAGCACCTTAAGTGTAAGCGGAGCAGGTAGCTATACCTGGTCTAATAATTCAAACAACACGAGCATTTCTGTAAGTCCGGCTTTTACTTCTTTTTACAATGTAAAAGGAACCGATGCCATCACAACTTGTTCAAATACCGCCTTTGCGACGGTATCAGTAAATCCACTGCCTGTTATAACGGCAAGTACTACTAAGAGTATAATTTGTACGGGAATATCTGCCACACTTGTAGCGGGCGGGGGCATTACCTATACCTGGATGCCCGGTAATTTAAATTCAAGTACTATTTTTCCTTCTCCACTCCTAACAACTACATACACCCTTACAGGAACCAATACCCTGACAGGATGCAGCAATGCAGCACTGAAAACCATCAGCGTTAATATTACACCTACATTAAATCTGGTTTCAAACACGCCCACATTATGTGCGGGTGGCTCGGCTGTGCTTATACCTTCGGGGGCTAGTACTTATACGTTGATGCCCGGTAATTTATCAGGAAGTAGTTTTACAATTACTCCGCCCACCACAAAGCAGTACAGTTTAAGTGGCACCAATTTGGTGAATTGTGTGAATCTTAGTCCGACTAATCTCAGTATTATTGTTTATTCACTTACTGCAATTACAGGCGTAGTAACCAGCACCACAGGACAAACCAATGGAAACGTTGTTTTGTACAAATACAAACCTTACCTGAGTAAATGGGATTCCATTAATACTTCACTAGTGATTACTTCAAATTATAATTTTCCTTCTGTTCCTGTGGGGACTTATGTGGTAAAATCCTTCCCATTCCCTACAGACTTAATTGAAACCTACGGACTCTCTTCCTCTAGTTGGCAAAGTGCAGCGGTGATTAATCATAATTGTTATAACCCTTCTATTCAAAATATTAATATTATTACGATCAACAATAATCTGAAAAGCAAAGCAACTTTATCAGGCAAAATTACACAAGGTCCGGGATACACAATGCCGGGCACACCCGGAGCAGGCATCCCGAACATTATTGTAAAAGCCGGCACCAACCCCGGAGCTATGATGGTGCAAAGAAGCAAAACGAATGCACAGGGTCAGTACACACTTTCAAATCTTGTTCCAAATCTGCCTAATGAACATTATTATATTTTGGTAGATATCCCGGGTCTAGATACCAATGGCACGTATCACCGCATCATAATCACCGGTTTTGAGAATTTCACCAATTTGGATTTTGTGGTGGATTCGCAGAGGATAACACCAAAAAACCTGACTGTAGGAATAAAGGAATTTAAACTCAGTTCCGGCAAAATTACAGTATATCCTAATCCGGCCCGTGACCAGATACGAATTGATCTGGATCTGAAAAAAACCGAATACTTGGGCATTGAACTTTATGATGAGGTTGGAAGAAAGGTAAAAACCATTTTGGAAAACTCAGAACAACAAGCTGGCACGCTAACGGTTCTTGGAGTAGTGCATGGTTTAGAACCCGGCATTTATTTCCTTCAGGCAAAAATCGGGCAGCAACAAGAAAGGATGAAACTGGTGGTGGAAAGATAGACCTACTTTGTGTCCTTCGTGTAAACCTTTGTGCACTTTGTGGTTATAGAAGCAAGAACCACAAAGCCCACAAAGGAAGAGGCAACACAAAGGAACACAAAGTTTTTTTTCTCTCTCTGTTTAAAAAAAGTGCAGGAAAGACGGAGGTTTTCTCCAAAGTTTTTATTTTTCATAAAATCGAATACAAAAAAAATCCCTTCATCCATTAAAGAATGAAGGGATCTTCATAAAACTGACGAAATATTATTTCACTTCTTCAAAATCCACATCGGTCACATTTTCAGTGTTTGCACCGCTTTGTTGACCTTTGTTTGGTTCGCCTCCGGGTTGCCCTGCACTGCCGTTGGCTTCAGGACCAGCCTGTTGCTGCGCTTTGTACATGTCTTCGCTGGCGGCTGACCAAGCTGTGTTTAAAGCAGCCAGAGCAGAAGTAATCTTCTCAATATTCTTTGAAGCATGCGCTGCCTTTAATTCGGTAAGTGCTGTTTCAACCGCACCTTTTTTATCGGCAGGAATTTTATCGCCATATTCTTTCATCTGTTTTTCAGTCTGGAAGATCATGGTATCTGCTTCATTCAATTTCTCAACTTCTTCTTTTGCTTTTTTATCCGCTTCAGCATTCACATCCGCTTCACGTTTCATGCGATCAATTTCTTCCTGACTCAACCCGCTCTTCGCTTCAATACGAATGGCGTGTGATTTGCCGGTAGCCTTGTCTTTTGCACTCACGTGTAAAATTCCGTTTGCATCAATGTCAAATGTTACTTCTACTTGTGGCACACCGCGTGGAGCCGGAGGAATACCATCGAGGTTAAATTCACCCAATTTGCGGTTGTCTTTTGCCATAGGGCGTTCACCCTGAAATACAACAATCTGCACGGATGGCTGATTATCGGCTGCCGTACTAAAATCTTGCGATTTTTTAGTCGGGATGGTTGTGTTTGACTCTATTAATTTAGTGAACACACCGCCCATGGTTTCGATACCTAAGCTGAGTGGTGTTACGTCTAACAACAATACGTCTTTTACTTCACCGGTTAATACACCACCTTGAATGGCTGCTCCAAGAGCTACCACCTCATCAGGGTTCACACTTCTGTTAGGGGCTTTACCAAAGAATTTTTCAACGGCTGCCTGCACTGCAGGAATACGGGTTGAACCTCCCACTAAAATGATCTCATTGATGTCCTTTGTTTCCAATCCTGCATTTTTTAAAGCAGAACGGCAAGGCGCAATGGTACGTTGAATAAGGCTGTCGGACAGTTGCTCAAATTTGGCGCGGGTCAATGTTTTTACCAAATGTTTCGGCATACCATTCACCGGCATAATATACGGCAGGTTAATTTCGGTGCTGGTTGAATTGGATAATTCAATCTTTGCTTTTTCGGCACCTTCTTTTAAACGCTGCAAAGCCATTGGATCGAGACGAAGATCAAGACCTTCTTCTTTTTTGAATTCATCGGCCAACCAATCAATGATCACCTGGTCGAAATCATCACCACCTAAGTGGGTATCGCCGTCGGTACTTTTTACCTCAAACACACCGTCACCCAATTCTAATACTGATACGTCATGTGTTCCTCCACCGCAGTCGAACACCACAATTTTCATGTCTTTGTTCTTTTTATCCATGCCATAGGCAAGGGCGGCAGCAGTTGGTTCGTTAATGATCCGTTTTACTTTTAAACCAGCAATTTCGCCGGCTTCTTTAGTTGCCTGACGTTGTGCGTCGTTAAAATATGCCGGTACTGTTATAACCGCTTCAGTAACTTCTGTTCCCAGATAGTCTTCAGCTGTTTTCTTCATTTTTTGAAGAATGATGGCCGACACCTCTTGAGGAGTGTATTTACGATCATCTATTTGCACGCGTGGCGTATTGTTATCGCCTTTTACAACGCTATACGGCACACGCTTGGCTTCGTCAGAAACCTCGTCAAAAGTATGCCCCATAAAACGTTTAATTGAATAAACCGTTTTTTTAGGGTTGGTGATGGCCTGACGTTTTGCAGGATCACCCACTTTGCGTTCACCACCTTCAACAAATGCAACTACCGAAGGCGTGGTGCGTTTTCCTTCGTTGTTGGCAATCACCACCGGTTCGTTACCTTCCATTACTGAAACGCAGCTGTTAGTGGTACCCAGATCTATTCCTATTATTTTTCCCATTTTTTCAATTTTTAATTTTTCGGACTCTAATACAGTCAATAGCTTCTCAATAAATATGCCAAATGGACAAAGCCGGCCTTTTCTGCCAGACTGTCATTTTGACCATTAATTGGTCCTAAAATTGTCCTAAAACTCTGGATTTCAGTATCGAATTGTCAGCTATTTACAGCCCCTGATGGTCTTCCCGTCGCTGGTGACAAATCGGTAATTGCAGGTACTTGGGTTATTGGAAAAGGAACTAATATAGACCGACGCGAGGTTCTTTTTTACATTGAGGGTGGTTCTAAAGGTAAAGAGGCCTAGGGCAGCGGCATTTTGAAAATTGGAGTACAGGGGTTTGTTTTGGGTGATACTTAGTGAAGGTTTCACATATTCCATATAGTCCTGATACTCCTGACTGGAAGAATAAATAAAATACTCCACCATGTACATTTTTCTCCCATAAATATTTTGATTCATCTTTGAAACCGCGTTACCAACTACCGAAAAAATTCCACCGCCGGTGAATGTGTGGGAAACATAATTGATGCCGGACAATACCTGAACATCACGCAAGGTTTTTGTCCCCACCAGGTAATCAACGGCTTGCTCAGTTCTTTGACCTCCCACGGTATCATATAAATGCATCCGAAGAATCAACTGATAAATTTGCCCAAAGCGTTTCTCGGCCCTGTGTTTCACTTCATACGGATATTTGGAGGTGGTACTGGAATAATCGATGTATAATTCGGGAGGGGTGTTTTGAGGGTATTCGAAAAAAGGAGCGACCAAGGGCTGAAGATCGGCGTACACCCTATCGAGGGCGCTCGCGGTAGACGTAAATACGGCGCCGCTAATGACATTTCTTATTGTTAATTTGTACACCCCGTCTGTAAACAGTTTCTTGGAGCTCACGTACACCCGCTGATTGGTATTAAATGCACCGGGTGTTGCGGTCACCATAGAGTCACGGAACGTAATCACCGTATCAGAGGTATTTTGAGGACTGGCACTCACCTGAGTACCATCTACAAACCTTCGGAGGTTGATCAATAATTCTCCGGGCTGATAATTAATGGAATCGGCCACTTTGGCCATTACATTGGCATCCCCTTCTCCCAAAAAAACTTTGTTAACCCGAATGACCTGGATGGGTTCAAACGGATTTAACACTGCGTAAACACTCGGTATTTCCTTATAGGGTGCGTTGAGCTGCAAGTCGTTTTTGCAGGATATCAGTCCCAAAAGGACCGGCACCACCAGTATGAAGCTCAAAAATTTCATCCCGTAAAGATAGTCGAAATTTTGGGTCGGGGATCAGCCTTTTAGCTTTAGATGGAGGTTTTTATATAAGGTGCCGAAACCCTTATATAAGTGGTCGGAAAAGGTACGTTCGTGAAATACCGTGATAAAATTGCCACCCACTTTTTTTATCTCCTGTGCCAACTCGTTAAACGACTGCATGGCCGCTAAAGGTTCTGATTTGTTATATACCGTAAAGGCTCCATCCATGGCGCAAAAGGGAACAAACAAAAGCGTAGAGGCTGCTTCGCGGTGGAAATCAAAATAATAAAACGGATACGAGGTGCCAGCCCTGAAACCCGGCGCAGAAGCATAGCCCATGGTGAAATCAGCTTCAATGCCATTCTTGAGCAAGAGTTGTGGTGTTGAACGAATATCAAAACGCAGGTAATGTTGACGCGAACAGGTGATTTTTTGAGAAGAAACATTGCCTAATTTTTTTAACTCGTCCTTGAGCAGCTCCTCGTTGAAGGCCGCGTCGTAAGAAGGGTGAATTCCCATAAGTGCCCTATTTTTATGGAGGATGTCAAACACTTCCTTAAATGCCGGGGAAGACGTTTTAAGTGTGCGATCGTGCTTGTTGCCTGTTCTAAACAGGAAAAAAAAGATCAATGGAATTTTATGTTCGAAACAAAAATCAGCCACCTCTTCGTAAATGTCAAAAGGATCTTTCTTCTTTTCCCGCAACACTAACATGCGTTCCTTCAAATTTGTGAAGTCCCCTGCCAACAGGTCTTTTGCGACAGCACCGAGGGTTCGCACAGGCCCTTTTGATCGGTAAGCATACACGTTGTCCACATCAATGGTGCTTAACAACCTGAATTCGCGCGGAGGCAATTTCTTAGCTGGAAAATTTCTTTCTAACGCCCCTTTCAATTCAGAAATCCAGATATCGACCAGGGGCTTGAGGTGAAACTTTTTCTGAAACAACAAACTCTCAGCAGCTTCAAATCGTTGGTGGGCATCAGGTTTAAAGGATTGCCATTCTTCGTAACGGGAAATAAAATAAAAAACAGCAGAGAAAACATCAAAAGAAAAACCCACCTTATTTTCAAAAAAATAAAGACTTCCATTCCTCACTGTAGATGCCGGTTTTAATTCCGAAATTCCTTTTTCAAAAAGTAAGGTATGTGGTAGGATCTGCAAACAGTCCTCCATTTCACGATACGAATAATTTATTTTTAATCCTGCACATTTTTCAAATTCATCACGATCCTGGGTGATGAAAAAATTTACCCCTACTACGTGTTTAAAAATAAAGTCGCAGGTATAGAGCAGGCGTTCCGACGTATGCTCCGAATAAATAAACACTTGTGCCGCACCCGGTTGCACTTCCAGGCCCAGTAGAGCATGTAATCCTTTGATGCCGAGCATGCGGTAAAGATATAAAAATTTGTTTCCTTGGAAGCGTTCAAATTGGATCAAAAAAAAAGTCACCACGTTAGCGATGACCTTTTAATGATGAATTCGGGTTTTATTTTAGTTTAAACGCCGTTTTTACTTTTGATACGTAATCCAATTTCTCCCAAGTAAACAATTCCACTTTCATGGTCTTCGTTTTGCCGTCGGGTGTTTTAAAGGTTTTAGTTACAATCTCATTCTTGCGTCCCATATGACCATAAGCCGCAGTTTCACTGTACATAGGAGTGCGTAATTTAAAACGTTGTTCAATGAAGTATGGACGCATATCAAATACCTTTTCAACGATCTCGGCAATTTGTCCGTCGGTCATTTTTACTTTAGAGGTGCCATAGGTATTAATGTAGATTCCCATTGGTTTTGCCACGCCAATGGCATAAGATACTTGCACCAAAACTTCAGAACACACTCCTGCCGCCACTAAATTTTTTGCAATATGACGCGTGGCATACGCTGCCGAGCGATCTACCTTACTAGGATCTTTTCCCGAAAATGCGCCTCCACCATGTGCTCCTTTTCCCCCGTAAGTATCTACAATGATCTTACGGCCGGTTAAACCGGTATCGCCATGCGGACCACCGATCACAAATTTTCCGGTAGGATTAATATGGTAATTGATTTTATTGTTGAATAACTTGGCATATTTCGGATAATTTTTCTTTACCCGTGGAATTAAAATATCGATGATGTCCGCTTTGATCTTCGCCAGCATTTTTGGCTCACTGTCAAAATCATCGTGTTGTGTTGATACCACAATGGCATCAATACGAACCGGCTCATTATTATCATTGTATTCCAGAGTAACCTGAGACTTTGCATCGGGACGCAAATATTTGATTTGTTTGTTTTCTCTGCGCAAAGCAGCCAATTCAATAAGAACTGCGTGTGCAAGGTCGAGGGCCAAAGGCATGTAATTATCGGTTTCGTTGGTGGCATACCCAAACATCATTCCCTGATCACCGGCACCCTGATCTTCTTTGTTTTTGCGCTCAACTCCCTGATTAATGTCTTGCGATTGCTCGTGGATCGCTGAAAGAACACCGCAGGAATTGGCTTCAAACATATACTCGGCTTTGGTATAGCCAATTTTGCGAATCACCTCACGGGCAATTTCCTGCACATCCAAATATGTTTTAGACTTAACTTCTCCGGCCAATATTACCTGTCCGGTGGTAACTAACGTTTCGCAAGCCACTTTACTGCTTGGATCGAAAGCCAAAAAATTATCAATTAGTGCATCCGAGATCTGGTCGGCTACTTTGTCAGGATGTCCTTCTGACACTGATTCTGAGGTGAATAAATATCCCATGTTAGAGCTTGTGTTTTTTATTTAAAGATTAGTTGTTTTTAAATGTCGCTGTTATTTGCCGAGTATCAATATTTTGAATTCCAGACAAATTCTATCAAATTTTTAAATTTTGAGGAACAAAAATAGAATTAAACTTCCTTCTTTGAAAATATATTATTCACAATACTTAATAAAATATAAAGAATTATGATGAGAGGAATAGCAAGGAGCTGAAAGGCCACAAGAATGCCTGCTGAGAGACTTAAGAACCAAAATCGAAGCTTATTATCCTGCCAACCGAAACTCTTAAATTTAAGTGAAAAAAGAGGAATGTCAGATACCAATAAGAAAGACAAGACGATGGCGCCGATGCTGAGGCCCCAAGAATTCATCAGCCAAACAATGGAATTGCCTGAATACTGCAACAGCAGCGGTACCGAACAAATCATGATGGCATTGGCCGGAACCGGCAATCCCCTAAAGGAATCACTTTGACGCGGATCGTTATTGAACTTTGCCAAGCGGATGCCCGAAAATACCGGAACAATAAAGCCCAAATACGGTAGATACCTGTTCAACAGGTTTTCATGAACTACGGCCGGATCAGAAGCACTTACCTGAGCATTGTTTAACACCAATTGAAACAACTGGTAGATGATCACACCCGGCACAACACCAAACGTCACTACATCGGCCAAACTGTCGAGATCTTTGCCAATGGGCGAGTGCACGTGCAAGAGGCGCGCCACAAAACCGTCTAAAAAATCAAGAACCGCCGCAATGCCCACCAAATAAGCGGCCCATACTAAATCACCCTCAAAAGCTTTAACAATGGCCAGACAGCCACACAGTAAATTAGCACATGTAATGGCATTGGGAATATGACGTTTAATTTCCACGGCCTAAATATAATATTTATAAAAGTACATTTGCTTAAACATTTTCTTCAATTAAGATCATTTTGTTGACCAATCGAAAATACAGGCTCATCCTCACGGCCATCACCGCAGCAGTTCTTGTCTATGTTATGATGCGTGCCTATTTTATTCCCATTACGCACGATGAGGCCTACTCCTTTCATAATATGAAGCGTTTTTGGTACGCCGAAGCGCTGTGCACCGGCAATACACATTGGCTCAACAGTATGGCGCTAAAAGTCGCTATTCTGCTGCAACAAGAAAGTGTATTTGCCCTCCGTTGGTTCAGCCTCTTGTCGGCCACCGTTTTCTTTTGGATCACGTGGCAATGGGCAAAGAGCAAAACGAATTTTGTTTCGGCGTTGTTCGTTCTCTCCGTTTGTTTATTAAATCCGTATGTGCTCGACTATTTTTCAATTGCAAGAGGTTATGCCTCGGGACTCCTGTTTGAGAGTTTGAGTTTGTTGTTCTTTTTTCGAACTACAGGGCCCCAAAAAAAAGGATCTTCCTTTTTATCCTTGCTGTTCGCCGGTTTGGCCGCCATTTCCAATTTTAGTTTCTTTTATTTTTTTGTCGCTTTTTCAAGCGTTTATTTTACGAGGACCCACTTCTTAAAAGGGATTACGTTTGTAAAAACCAAGGAATTTTACCGTGACAGCTTTTTTGTTTCGATCGTTTCCTTGTTGGTGGCCCGGGCTTTGTTATTCATCACACGCTGCTCTAACGATGTGGTAGGAGCGGGCACGCAAGAGTTCAGCGAATTCTGTGCTGTTTTCACCGAAGGACTTTTTCAACTTACTTCCCGCCCCGAATCGCCTATAATGTTGGGGAGTAAATGGGCCGCTTGCACCCTGATTATTTTATCTACACTAAGCGGCTTATTGCCCGGCAAAAAAACTTCTGCCCCACTCCACTACTACGCCGCCTTAATTCTCCTGTGCGAATTCATCCTTATTTTTTCGGGCCATTTCTTCTTTCAATTTGTTTTGCCGGCCAGCCGATCTGCTCTCTTCCTATTTCCACTCACGGTTGTGTGTTTTGTGGAGTTTCTCGAGAGCCTCTCCGCAACTACAATCGTAAAAAAAATGACCTTGCTTACAGGATCTGTATTTCTGATTGTCAATTTTCTTTTGCATTACAATAGTACGTCGGTAGTTGACTACCATGCGCAGGCCGATCTAAAAAAGGGAATGGACTTTCTTGAAAAAAATGGTGCTGTGCGCGTGGGCATGGGCACCGAGGTGTATGGCGGTTTTCGAAATTATTTTCAAATGACAGAAAAATACAACTACTCTTTTGCAGGAGAAGAACTACGATCACGTACTTCCGGCGCCGGGGGCCCCACGCCTACCGATCTTTCCCACTGTGATTTTCTGATTGTAGTGCCCCCTTATGATCTCACGGATTATCGCTGCCAAAAGAAACTTAGCGCCGCAAAATTCTTCCCTCAAACAGGAACACTCATATTAAAGGTAGATTAATCTAATTTGGAGCTCACGATCGACCACTGCTCCATATCCCGCTCAAGATCCTTCTTAAGCGAATTGTATTTATTGAAAAAGGTACGGTCTGTCATGAGCTTCTGATATTCCAAAGGATCGGAAAGTTTCTCGTCAGACTGTTTAATCTCGTTTTCAAGTCGCTCAATATTATCTTCTAACTTCTTTAATTGATTTCTGATCTGCTTTTGTTCCGCTTCCCTGTTTTTTTCGGCTGTCGAGTCCTGAACTACAGTCACCGGCTTTACGCCCACAGGTTCGGCTTTCTTTTCCTTTTTATCAAGATCAAGTTCATTCAACCGCTCCACCTTACGAAGTTGCATAAATTCTTCAATGTCACACAAATGTTCTTTCACTTTGCCGTCGCGGAATTCAAACAAGCGGTGGCAAATGCCTTTCATAAAATCACGGTCGTGACTCACCATTACTACCGTACCCTGATAATCAATGAGCGCCCGTTTTAAAATATCTTTCGAACGAATATCAAGGTGATTTGTTGGTTCGTCCATCAACAATAAATTATAAGGCTCCAATAATAATTTACACAAAGCCAAACGACCCCGCTCTCCCCCACTCAAAACCTGCACTTTTTTCTCAATATCATCCCCTCTAAATAAAAATGAACCCAATAAACCACGCACCTGTTTACGCACATCGCCCACCGCCAATTCATCAATGGTTTCAAACACGGTTTTTTTGGGATCTAATTTTTCTTCCTGGTCCTGTTCAAAATACCCCATCAGCACACTGTGCCCCAACACAATCTTTCCCTCAAAATCAACCTTGCGGGCAATCATCTTCATCATGGTACTTTTTCCTTCTCCATTCCTTCCCACCAAACCAATTTTTTCGCCCTTGGTAATAATGAATTCGGCCTCACTGAAAATGCGTTTCTCACCGTATTTTTTTCCGGCCTGATCAACCGTAATTACAATTTTACCACTATGTGCCGGCGCCGGGAAACGAAAATTCATGCTCATGGCATCGTCATCATCCACTTCCACCCGTTCCATACGATCCAATTTTTTGATCAACGATTGTGCAAACGCTGCTTTGCTGGCTTTGGCGCGGTATTTATCAATCAACACTTCCGTTTGATCAATCATTTTCTGTTGATTTTTCGCGGCGTTTTCTTGTTGCTCTTTTCGTTCTTTACGCAGCACGAGGTAGCGCGAATAATTGGTTTTATAATCGTAAATTTTTTGGTTCGAAATCTCAATGGTTCGACCGGTAACATTATCCAAAAAAGTTTTATCGTGACTGATGAGCATCACCGCCCCTGAAAAGGTCTCCATAAATTCCTCCAGCCACATAATAGCTTCAATGTCGAGGTGATTGGTGGGTTCATCCAGCAATAACACATCGGGTTTTTGCAATAATAATTTAGCCAATTCAATCCGCATCCTCCAACCTCCGCTAAATTCGGCCGTTTGACGTCCAAAGTCCTTGCGATCAAACCCCAATCCTTTTAAAATCTTTTCAATCTCTTCAAATCGGTTTGAGGCACCCAACACGTCGAGGCGCGTATAAACTTCAGTTTGCTCTTCAATTAATTTTGAATACGAATCACTTTCATAATCAGTGCGCGTCTCCAACAAATAATTGATCTCATCAATGCGCTTATCGAGAATTTGAATTTCTTCGTATGCCGTTTCGGTTTCTTCAAACACAGTTCTACCGTGCTGGTGAATCATATCCTGGGGTAAATAACCTATTTTACACCCTTTGGGAACAGAGATCTCTCCTTTGGTAGGATTTTGATCACCTGCCAAAATTTTTAGAAGCGTACTTTTTCCGGCACCGTTTTTACCTGCCAAACCAATGCGGTCTTTGGGATTTATTAAAAAGGAGATGTTGTCGAATAGGTTGTACCCGCCAAAACTCACTGTGACACCGCTTACTGAGATCATTTTTGCAATTCTTAAAGGCGCAAAGATAATGTAAATTTAGGAGATGGGAATCATCTAAAATGAAGGAGCTTTATGAACTCGTGTTAGAGTGCTTGCGGTGTTGTAGGGGGCTGCCCCTTCCGATCAAGATTTATTGCGGTGCGGAAGGGTCGGGCTTTCGGCTTTAGCTTGCTCGCCATGCAAAATGCCTGTGCGCTGCGGTGGCTCCCTTACGTATGCCTCCTCGCTGCTACGGCATTTTTTGCAGGGCTTCGCAAGGCTGCCGCCTCAATCCCTCAGCCAAATCGGGGCAAAAGCATTCATACCAAAACACGCCACGATTTTTTCATTGAATGAATTAATTGAAATGGGCCGAGAATTTTTTGATCATCTTTTTTTCACAAAATTTGTTTAGCACGTGTGGTCACTTCCCATTCGCCAATGCCTTCTGAAGGTTTCTAAACGTCTCTTCCAAGTGCGGGTTTTTTGGAAACAGGGGAGCCTTCTCAATTTTTTTCGAAATGTTGGTAATGCGTTCATCGGTTTCGGGGTGCGTACTCAGGTATTTCATAAGACCCGGCGTTTCCTCTCCTTCTTTTTTTAGAAGCTCCAGCAAGGCCAGCATACCTCTAGGATCTACCCTGTTTTCATACATAATGGTGAGTCCCAAATTATCGGCCTCCGTTTCAAGTTCACGCGAATAATCCAATTCTTTAAAGGCATTTACTTGTTCCAAAATTCCCGAGCCCAATCCGTTCATTCCTCCCAACAGACCCGAAAATACCAGACGATTGGCCGCAGAGCGACAAATGCTTTTGAGGGAATGACGGTTTTTAATGTGGGTCACTTCATGGCCCAACAAGGCCACCAGCTCTTCATACGATTGCATTCGGTCAATAATGGCGGTGAACACAAAAATAGTTCCTCCCGGCAAAGCAAAGGCATTTATATCCTCCGATTGCAGTACTTGCACGTGAATAGAATACGTATTGTCGAGTTTTAGCGTATCCACAAATTGCTGCAAATAATACGTGGATGAATCACTGCCCACGTAGCCCTCTTCAAACGAAGCACTCATTTTTTTCCCCAAATTTATTTCTGTGTCAAGAGGTACAAAACCTGCCGCTTTTTCACCCAGCCAAGGAAGTGTTTTGAACCACAACACATACGCCGTCACCAAAAATAATGCGGTAAATCCAATGCCAGAAAGAATCATGTTCTTTTTAGAACTCTTTTTTATGGATTCGGGTGGCCGGCTGCGCATCCACATCTCATGCACTTGGGGAGCAAGATCGCCCGAAAATTCTAAGGTCTGATTGCCGTATTGCAGCCGGAGGAGTGGTCCGGTAAACTCGCAGATACTCACGCGCGAAAGATTCCACTCCAATCGTTCATAATTTTGTGAAACTGGTGATACCACTAACGTGTTTCCTTGTAATTCGAGGTAAGCACTGCATTTTTCACCGGACTTCAAATCATGATATAATCCCCTGCCTTCCATGCTATTTAAGAGCTTACAGACTTTTCTTTTAGTTGAGATCGTATTTTACATCCGGAAATTTCTCCAGCTCTAGCAAAAAATCACTGTCAATGGCAATCTTATTTTTCTTTGAAAATAATTTTAAATTCTGATGCATGTCTTCGTCCTCCACATAAAACTCAAGACTGCTCTTGCCTTCAAATCGGTTCATAAGCGCCTCCAGTTTCGACACCACGGTCTGGTCGAGGTTGTTTAATTTGATCTTAAGTCTGATCACATTAAAGGCATTTTTTTTCACCTCATCCAGCAATTCAATTTTACTCAATTTAATTTCTAAACTTCCCGGTTGGTTGTACCGTTCCTGCACACGTGCCTTTACAAATACAAACAAACCCTGCACCATAAATTTATTGTATTCCACAAAATCTTTCCCAAACAACATGAGTTCCACACTGCCGCTGTAATCTTCAATAATTAATTTCCCAAACGCGTTTCCTGTTTTACTGGTACGGTTCTCAAAACCTGTAATGATGCCTCCAAAAATAACTTCTCTGTTTTTAAAGGGCTCCAAACCGGCTTTCAACTGCGTACAACTGGCATTGCAGCGGTGTTCGATCACCAATTTATAAGGATCAAGAGGGTGGCCGCTGATAAAAAATCCCACTACTTCCTTTTCTTTTCCTAACTGTTCTAAGGCCGACCAGGGTTCAATTTTAGGCAGGAGAGGTTCACTCACTTCTATGGCATGATCGCCACCAAACAAACTGGCCTGCGTGGTATCGTTGCCCAAATTTTTTTGATTGCCATACCGAATAATTCGTTCAGTAAGCGTGATGCCTTCCTGATCGGGAACAAAAAACATGGCTCTGTGTACCTGATCAAAACTATCAAATGCCCCGGCCAGCGCAAGACCCTCCAATGATTTTTTATTGATGGCCTTGGTATCGAGTCGTGCTGCCAAATCAAACACCGACACAAAATTGCCGTTCTCGTTTCTTTCGTTCACAATTGCGGTCACCACATTTTCGCCCACTCCCTTAATGCTGGCCATTCCAAAACGAATATTGCCATTGGGATTCACGCTGAATTTTCCAAAACCCTCGTTCACATCCGGGCCCAGTACTTTTAATCCCATGCGTTTGCACTCTTCCATAAAAAATGTGATTTTATCAATATTGCCGCTGTGGTTTAAGACCGAGGCCATAAATTCGCTGGGATAATGCGCTTTTAAATACGCCGTTTGCACCGCCAAATAAGCGTAACACGTACTGTGTGATTTATTGAAGGCATAACTGGCAAAAGCTTCCCAATCTTTCCACACTTTTTCGGCCACCACGGGATCATGCCCATTTGTTTTGCAGCCTTCAATGTACTTGCTTTTCATTTTATCAAGCACATCTTTTTGCTTTTTACCCATGGCCTTCCGCAACGTATCGGCATCACCCTTCGTAAAATTAGCGAGCTTTTGACTCAAACGCATTACCTGCTCCTGGTACACCGTAATTCCATAAGTCTCTTGCAAAAACTCATCCATTCCTTCCAAGTCGTAAACTATTTTTTCGCGACCATGTTTACGGGCAATGTAATTGGGAATGTAGGCCAGTGGGCCCGGACGGTACAAGGCGTTCATGGCAATAAGATCTGTAAAACTATCCGGCTTCAAATCCTTTAAATGTTTTTGCATGCCCGGACTTTCAAACTGAAAAATGCCATTGGTTTCGCCACGTTGAAATAATTCCAGCGTTTTTTGATCGTTGAGATCAATGGTATCAATGTCGAGATCCACCTTATGATTTAGTTTGATAGAAGCAAGTGCATCTTTAATAATGGTGAGTGTTCGTAGTCCCAAGAAGTCCATCTTCAGCAGACCCGCACTTTCGGCCACTGAGTTATCGAACTGTGTCAATAACATATTACTGTCTTTTGACTTCGTAACCGGTACGAACTTGGTCATTTCGTCGGGCGTAATAATTACGCCGCAAGCATGAACACCGGTATTTCGCACACACCCTTCGAGTTCGTATGCTTGTTTTAAAACCAGTGATTCGGCGCTGTTCTCATCGGCCAATCTTCTGAAGTTATAAGATTGCTCCACTACTTCGCGGCGGTCTTTTATTTTTTCAAGGTATTTTTCATCAATGCCTCCCGGTTTCAAGAGTTGCTTTAAATGGGCTTCTAAACTATCGGGGAAAGATTTGGCAAGTTTGTCGGCATCCGATAAAGGAAGATTAAGTACTCTCGCTGCATCGCGAATGGCACTCTTTCCGCCCATGGTACCATAGGTGATAATTTGAGCCACCTGATTGGCACCATATTTTTCAATCACATAATCAATTACTTTGTCGCGACCTTCATCATCAAAATCAATATCTATATCGGGCATGCTGATCCGATCGGGATTTAAAAAACGCTCAAAGAGGAGATCGTATTTAATGGGATCCACATTTGTAATTCCCAAACAGTAGGCCACCGCACTTCCTGCAGCACTTCCACGTCCCGGACCCACACTCACCTTCATTTCGCGGGCTTTGGTGGTGAAGTCGGAAACAATTAAAAAGTAACCGGGAAATCCCATGCGTTCCATTACTCCTAATTCAAAATCAATTCGATCGGCAGTATCCTTGTCCATATTGGGATACCGCTTTTTAGCACCCTCCAGTGTGAGATGCTTCAGATAGGCATTTTCACCACGGTTTCCTTTGCCTTCGTCGTTAGGATCAGTGTCGCGTTCGTCGAGGAATTCATCAGGAATTTTGAATTTTGGCAATAAAACATTGCGCCCCAATTTAAAGGAATCAATTTTTGACACGATCTCATTGGTGCAAGCGATGGCTTCGGGCATATCGGCAAAAGCTTCGCGCATGTCATTAGGAGATTTGAAGTAAAACTCATTATTAGGCATGCCGAAACGGAAGCCTCTGCCCCTTCCAACAGGCGTTTCCTTTAATTCCCCGTCTTTCACACATAATAAAATATCGTGCGAATCGGATGACTTTTTATCGATGTAATAGTTATTGTTGGCCGCAAAATACTTGACCCCATATTTTTTTGCGAATGCAAGGAGCACGGTATTCACATGATCTTCTTCGGGTAATTTATGACGGTTCAATTCCACATAAAAATCATCGCCGAAATTTTCTTTGTACCACACAAAAGCCTCTTCTGCCTGCGTTTCTCCCACATTGAGAATCAAGGAGGGGATTTCGCCCTGCAAGGACCCTGTGGTAATGATAAGATCGGATTTGTAACGCAATAATAATTCCTTATCGATTCGTGGCACATAATAAAAACCTTCGGTGAACCCGTAGGAACTCAATCGCGACAGATTTTCATATCCCTTTTTGTTCTTGGCCAGGCAGGGGATGCTATAGCCATTATCTTGTTTGGATTTATCGTGAAGATCTTTGGTCACAAAAAACTCACAGCCGAGGATGCATTTGATCTCATTTTTTTTTGGTCCCGGTTTTTCGCCCTTGTCAACCGCATCGTTATGTGCGTGGATTCCCTTATTTTGTTTCTCCACTGTTTGCCAGAATAAAAATGTGGCATACATATTCCCATGATCGGTGAGAGCGATGGCCGGCATATTGTATTCAGCAGCTCGTTTTACAAGCTCCGCCACATCACTTACCGATTGCAACACCGAATATTGAGAGTGATTGTGAAGGTGCGAAAATGGGATTTCCTGAATGGATTGGTCTCCGGTAACTTGCGACAAGGGCGGAGTTAATTCCACAGGTGCCGGGGTACTCACGTCCACTTTGTTTTTCAGGCTCTTTTCATGGAGTAATAAACTGCTGAGGTCTACATCTTCATACACCAACAACTCTTGTTCCTGCGGAAGAAGTTCCGGCACCTGATTGATTCCGCGTTTCAAAAGCTCAAAAAAGATCCGCGATGTAGCTTGCACATCGAAGGCCGCGTTATGCGCTTCTTCAAATTGGCTCTTAAATAATTTGACATATAATTCGGAGAGCGAAGGCCATTTGAATTTCCCCCCTTTGCCCCCCGGAATAGCACAAAAATTAGTAGTTTGATCGTTTTTAGTATCGAACACCTTTTTTTGGTTGAACAAGTTGGGTAAGCCACTGCGAATAAATTCCGCGCCAAGGATATTTGTATCGAAGCCGATATTATGGCCGCATAAATAGGTGGCGGCTTCTACCGCAGCTGCAAACTCGGTGAGAACTTCCTCCAGCTCTCGGCCTTCCGCTTCAGCTCGTTGTGTGCTAATGCCGTGGATTTGTACCGCGTTAAAGGGGATGGTGTACCCACGGGGCTTAATAATGAGAGAAGCGTGTTGTAGTAATTTCCCTTGTTTATCATGCAATTGCCAGGCCAACTGAACCATTCTCGGCCAATTGTCGAGATCAGTTAAGGGAGCATTAAAATTTCTTGGCAATCCGGTGGTTTCAGTATCAAAAATTAAGAACATAGTTATCGTTTGGAATAGGATGTGTGATTTTCTTCCCTTTTTAATTCTGCCAAAAGGGAAATTAAATTTAGGCAAAATAGTAAAGGTAATTTCTGATGTTGAAAAATAAGGAAAGCTAATTGGTGGCATAAAAGCGGATGAAAAAGAGATTGCCACGCCGCCGTGTAACAGAACAAATTCAGGCAATTAGGGGCGCATTGGAGAAAGAGAGGAGCTAAGCGGCGTTTTCGTGCTCCCGTGAAAACATATTGCCTTTATTTTCAATCATATACATTTCGTTAAACCCTATTGTCGTTTCGCTGAAACTGTTATCTTTGCAAGTCTTAAAAATTTTATAAGAAATAATGAGTAGCGATAAAAACATCATTCAACCGGAGCGTAAAAAAGAACGCACAAGTGTATTAGAAAAAATCAGAAGAAGAACAGGTTTACTTGTTGGTATTGTGGGCCTTGCGCTCCTTATCTTTATTCTGGAAAGTCTGTTGGGTTCCGGTGCCTCTATTTTTGGCGGGAACGAACTGTCGAAAGCGGGAACCATTAACGGAAAAACGATCGACAGGAATGAGTTCATTATGCGATTTGAAAATCAATTGAACAATTACAGACAACGTAATCAGGGCAAAGAGGCCGATGAAGCAACGCGCACGCAAGCAGTTGAGACCATTTGGCAGCAATACATCATTGAGTTAGTGATGAAACCCCAGTTTGAAAAAGTGGGAATTGTGGTGGGAGAAGATGAGTTGTACGAAGCAGTGGTAGTAAATCCCGTTGAAACAATCATTCAAAACCTTACCGATCCCAATACCAAAAAAGTGAACGAACAATTTTCACGTCCCGATGGCACGCTTGATCCAAACAAATGGAGACAAGCCGTTCAAAATGTGACGGGCGAAAACGAAATGGCCGTGCGCAACATGGAAGAGCAGGTGAAAAGCACGCGTTATTTTGAAAAATTCAGAAACCTTATTAACAAAGGACTTTATGTAACCACTGCCGAAACGCAAGCTCAGTTTGATTTGGTGCAGGGACCAATGAATGTGTCGTTTGTTGTAAAACGTTACAGTTTACTGAGCGACTCTGCAGTGAAGCTGACGGAGAATGACATTGAAAAATATTACAAAGACCATGCCTACGAATACCTGAACACTGAAACCAGCCGTAAGCTTGAGTTTATTACGTTTAATGTACTTCCAAGTGCTGCCGACGTGAGTGCCATTGAAAAAGAAGCTGCTCGGGTGGCCGGCGACTTAAAAGGAAAGACAACGGCCGAAGACAGTGTGATTATGGCACAGGAGAATGAAAATGGCGCCATCATTATTCAAAATCTCACCAAAAAAATAATGAGTATTCGCGACTCCAGTGTTTACACTGCAGCCCCGGGCGCGGTATATGGTCCTTATAACGAAGGCGCATTTTTTAAGATCTACAAATTGGAAGCTGTTAATTCGGTGGCCGACAGTGCCAGAGTACGACATATTTTGATTGGTATTAATGATGCCGAGACGCAGAAGCAAAAACGCAGCATGCCACAGGCAAAAAGAGAAGCAGACAGTTTGGTGGTTCTCCTAAAAAACAAGCAGGCCAATTTTGATAGTCTGGTACTTCGTGTGAGCGACGATTTTGGCAGCAAAACCAATGGTGGAGATTATGGATGGTATGACGAAGACAAGGGCTTTGTAGATCCTTTTAAATATGCCGGATTAATGGGCACCAAAGGAACCACCACCGTGGTAGAAACACAATTTGGCTACCATATTATTGAAGTACTTGATGTGAGCAAAACCCGTCATAAGAGTTTCAAAGTAGCGCAAGTGATGAAATTGATCGCGCCAAGTGAAGAAACCACTCAAGGTGTGTTTGCGAAAGCCAATCAATTTGCAGGAGAGAACAATACTGCGGAGTTATTTGATAAAGCTGCGGAAAAAGAAAAATACACCAAACGATTAGCTGATAATTTAAAAGAAGGTGACTATCAGGTACCGGGCGTTGAAGGTGCGAAAGACATGGTAAAATGGGCTTATACAGCCAATAAAGGAGATGTAAGTTTATTTTCATTCCCCGATAAATTTATTGTTGCAAAGTTGAGCAGTATTAAAAATAAAGGCACGTTACCTCTGGAAGAAGTTCGTGAAGATGTGGTAAAAAAAGCCACCACTGAAAAGAAGGCGGAACAATTTCTGGCCGAATTTAAGAGCAAGGCAGCAGATGCCAAAACAATTCAAGAAGTTGCCACAAAACTTGGAACAGAAGTACTTAATCAGGATCTGTTGATGTATATGGGAGGAGTGGTAGACGCCTTGGGTCACGAAAATGCCCTTATTGGTACTGCTGCGGGCTTAAAGGCAGGCGCGATGAGCAAGCCGGTAGTTGGTGAAAACGGCGTATTTGTTGTTAAACTAAATTCACGTAAAGCCCCGGGTGAAGGCATTAATTTGCAAGCGCAGCGGGAAGAAATGGAAACCCAATTAAGAGGCCGTTCAGACTACGAAGTGTTTAACGCCTTAAAAGATGTGTCGGATATTGAGTTCCACAAATCGAGAATTGATTAGTGAAAGAATCCCCCCCACAAAATGGGGGGATTTTTTTTGTTCTTTTAATCTAAAACTGTTGTATAATGACCATTGGCGACATCTTACAGGAACTCGAAAATTTCGCAGCCCCCGCCTACCAGGAAGATTATGATAATTCAGGGTTGCTCACCGGAAGCAGGAGCTGGCTTGCCTCAGGCGCGATTTTAACAGTAGATTGCACCGAGGAAGTGATTGAGGAGGCCATTCAGAATAAGTGCAACCTGGTAATCGCACACCATCCCATTATTTTTTCGGGACTTAAAAAGCTCATCGGTTCTGACTATGTTCAGCGCACCATTATTAAGGCCATTAAACACGACATTGCGATTTATGCCTGCCATACGAATCTTGACAATGTGTTTTTGGGGGTTAACCATAAAATTGCCGAAAAATTAGGGCTCCGTAACCTTCGGCTGTTGGCGCCTAAAACGGGTCAGCTCAAGAAGTTGGTGACGTTTGTGCCGCAGAGTCATCACCAACAGGTATTGCAGGCTCTTTTTGATGCCGGTGCAGGGCATATGGGGGACTACGACCAATGCAGTTTTAACCTTGAAGGAACTGGCACTTTTAGAGGCTCAGCAGGGAGCACACCATTTATTGGGAAGCCCGGGGAATTGAGTCGGGAGAAAGAAATTCGCCTAGAAACTATTTACCCCAAACAAGAAGAAACCCGGATTCTAACTGCATTATTGGAGGCGCATCCTTACGAAGAGGTGGCTTATGATCTGTATCCGCTTCAAAACAATTTTGCCCGGGTGGGAAGCGGCATGATGGGGGAAATGGCGGAGGAAATGGAAGAAACAGCGTTTTTACAACATGTTAAAAAAACGTTCAAAGTGCCTATCATCAAACATACCCCACTAATTGGCAAACCCATCAAACAGGTGGCGTTGTGTGGGGGCAGCGGACAATTTTTGTTAAAACAGGCGCTGGCTGCGGGTGCGCAGGCCTATCTAAGTGCTGATTTTAAGTACCATGAGTTTTTTGACGCCGAGGGGCGACTCTTGCTGGTAGACACCGGTCACTTTGAATCGGAGCAATTTACACCCGAAATTTTTTATGAGATTATTAAGAAAAAATTCAGTACATTTGCAATCCATTTATCGAAAATCAATACGAATCCGGTAAATTACTTTTAAGACTATGAGCGCAAAAATTAAAGAGAAAATAGATGCTTCGATTGAAGGGAAATTAAAAAACCTTTACCACTTACAATTAGTTGACAGTAAGATCGATCGTTTACGCACTATTCGTGGGGAATTACCTTTAGAGGTGAGTGACCTGGAAGATACAGTAGCCGGGTTGGAGACCCGTCTAACGAATGTTACGGAGGAAGTGGCGGAGTTGGAGAATCAATTGAACGAGAAGAAACAGGCCGTAAAGGATTTTCAATCGAACATAAAAAAATACGAAGCGCAACAAAATAAGGTGCGTAATAACCGCGAATACGATGCCATCACCAAGGAGATTGAGTTTCAAAACCTCGAGATCCAGTTGGCTGAGAAGCGTACCAAGGAGGCCAAAGCAAGCATTATTATTAAGCAGGAATTACTTGAGAAAAGTAAGATCGAATTTGAAGAGCGCAGCAAAGATCTTAAGGCGAAAAAAAGTGAGTTGGATGAGATCGTTGCAGAAACTGAAAAGGAAGAAAAAGATTTATTGAAAGACAGCGAAAAATCGTCGGCAGAAATTGAAGAACGGTTGTTGAATGCTTACAAACGTATTCGTGCCAATTCGCGCAATGGATTAGCGGTTGTAGCGGTTGAGCGTGATGCCTGCGGCGGATGTTACAATAAGATTCCACCACAACGTCAGTTAGACATTCGTTTAAATAAGAAGATCATTGTGTGTGAACATTGCGGAAGGATCTTAGTAGACGGCATGTTGATTCCGGATGCAGGATTGGAACTCGAGAAAAAATAATTATTTTCTTGTTGACTAATTAGAATTAATCTGCTACATTTGCAGACCAAAAAAAAACCAATCTAAGCTAACGCTACGGTTGGTAAAAGGGAGCTTAGCTCAGCTGGTTCAGAGCATCTGCCTTACAAGCAGAGGGTCACTGGTTCGAACCCAGTAGTTCCCACCAAAGCGGGGATTTCAAATATCATGTTTGAATCCCCGCTTTTTATTTCCGCTGCGTCCTTAGACAACTGCGAGAAGTAGCGGATTACAAAATTTACTTCATTGGTTCGACATCTGTTTATTTTCTTATCATACCAAATCCCCTGAGGAAATACCACTTTTTGCATTATCACTCTATCCTTAAAAGTCAGCACATCCCACATTTGGTGCAGGTTTCCAGCCATTTCAAAAGCAACATCAATGCATTTTTCAAGGTTCGACACTCGTTTTCCTGATTCATTGTAAGCTTCCTCCAGATTTTTTAATTCCTCTTTGTAAAGGATGCCGTACTTTTGGTAAAGATCAAGCGTAATTTCTTCAACCATGAAGCGTTCTTCAAGCCTTTGTATTTTGCGGTTGACCTCCATGATTTGTTCCCTCATAATTTCCTTATTTTCTTCCCTTTCCCGGTTAATTTTATTGTAGGTGGCTATTACCTGTTTTTTCAGGAAGCCCCTCGTATTTGGCAACAATTCAAGTTTCAAATATTGTAGGGCACTTTTGAAGCTAATGTGCAATTCCTTCCCGCTTTTATTATTACAGCAGCCTTTAGTATTGCATTTATAATAAGGCAAATTTTTCTTAAGCTTTATCGTATATCCTCTCATTGGTTGCCCACATTGGTTGCATTTTAAAAATCCTTTCAATGGTATTGGTTCATTTTCAAAATGCAAACTATAACCGTGTTCGTTTTTATCAACTTCAATATTTGCCTTGATAAAAAGTTCTTGTGAAACTAACGGTTCATGGCTTCCCTTTACTAACTTACCTTCTAAAAGTTTGTGCGACATATATCCGCAATACCAAGGGTTTCTTATAAATTCAGCAATTCTTCGGTCGTCAATCTCTAGCCCAAACAAAAAAAGTTTTCTTGAAATTTCTGCCGATGAAAGTTTTTCTAATGCTTTCCACTCAAATGCTTTTTTAAATATTTTTCCTTTTTCGTTCAAAACAATTACGTTTTTCCCCTCCTTTCTAACTATTTCATAACCGAAAGGCGCTTTACCAATCCACTTTCCATTTTGCATTGCCTCTTTCATTCCGGCAACACACTTTTCTCTTCGGAGTTGGTTATCGTATTCACTAAAAATAAATTGAATGTTCTGTTGTAATTTTCCGCTTGGCGTTGAAGTGTCTGAAGGTTGCGTTACCGCTTGCAAATTCACGCCTTGCTTTTTTAATTGTTCTGTAATATAAATTGCGTTTCCTCCTGATCGAGAAAATCGATCAACCGAATAAACAATTATCGTTGAGATTTTATCCTTGCTTCGTTTCACAAAAGAAAGCATAGCGTTGAATTGTTTTCGCTCATCATTTTTTGCACTTTCGTACGTTCCTCCAAAATGACCTTTTACTATAAGGTTATTTTTAATTGCGAATTGGTCACAAGCTTTTCGCTGAGTTTCTAAACTGAGATTATTATCTGCTTGCTCTTTAGTTGAAACCCTTGTGTAAATAACACACATATTCGTTCGTTCATCAACCTGAACTTTGCCTCGGGCAAATTTTTCTAAACTTTTCGGTTGCATCATGCTGCTAGTTTTATTTGGTTATCATTATTTTGGTCAATCATCATTTCGTTTTCTTCTTCACAACAATTTATTTTTCTGTGAGCCTGATAAACTAGGTGGCTGTATGTTTTCAAAAAATCAATGAACATTAAAATTTGTTCATCGCTTAAATTTTCGAATTCCGGACTTTGTTTTAATTCTTCAATCGTCAAATCTTCTTCACGGTTGAATTCGTTGTTTTTATCTATCTTCTTCATGGCTTTCTAAATGGAAATTAGGTACTCTTTTGCGAACGTGGTAGCTATTCCAACTATCTTTTTTCCAATGAAAAAATTCAGGAAACAAACTTGCACGTTCAAAATTTAAATGCCATACTCAATGGCGAATTGGTCTATATCATCGGTTTTATTGGGTTAAAAGGTTAAACATTTTGCAAAGCAAAACTAAGTTGCATATAGGAATTGCTTTCTCGGTTTGGGCGCTAAATCCCCGTTCATTTCGTTAGTTTTCTAATATGGCACAAAATGGAATGCTTGGATTTGTAACGAGCTGAAACGGCACAAATCGGCATAAATGATTTCGCAATTGTTTACGATTAAGAATCGTCTATTTTTATTTGGTATCTGTTTCTACAAATCATAAAACAAAAATATACTGCGTGAATATTCCCATTTGACCACTTGAAAATTTTCCTTAAAAAACCTTTGATGATTTTTACTTTTGTAAAGCGATTTTAAAAAAATTGTACTATTTTTTGTTTCAGAAAACAAGCCTGAAAATGGCCTTGATAAATTGATTATCAACAAGTTTACTCTTGGACATAGTTTAACAGGTAAATTTTCGTATTTTTCGGTAGTTAACTGAGTGTATTTATGTCCGGCAACGAGGCGAAAACTAGAAAAGATATTATAGATAAACGCCTGCAAGTAGCAGGTTGGAATGTTAGTGATCATACTCAGGTAGTTGAAGAGTTTGATATTGATGTTCGACTCCGGCTTGGGGTACGATAGCGGAAAGGGAGCAAAAATTGCTCCCTTTCGCTTTTTTATCTCCTCTGTATTGCCCGTCCCCGTAGGTAGTCAGCAAAATCAAACTATTTAATTTTCCCGTTCGAACTTTCCCTTCTGAAATTACCCCATTTTCCTTCCAAGTCGAACGGATAATTTCTTGTTTCCCGTTAATGGGCGTGTTATCAAAGAGATGTCCTAAATTCTGAATTGCGGTCAATCCTTTTTTCAAATAACTTCGGTATTCGACTTCTATTTGGTTGAAGCCTAATTGTTGGCTTAACATCGCTTCAATTTTCGGCTCGATATTGCGTTTTATTTCCTTGTAATCAGTCATTTCCATTTCGCCATCGAGCATCATTTGTTGGGCTTTATTCAGGCGTTCCTTGTTCTTGTCGATCTCTACCTGTAAAGCCTGTTTAGTGGCGTTTTTCTCCCCACTCTTGCTCTTAAATACGTCCTGAAGGATCATGTCGTACATTTCCTGAACCCCTGCTTTAAACTGAAATGTGGCGATATAATCAGCGAAGGCATCATTCACCACAGGGGCTTTTACCCTTTCCTTGCACGGGTATTTACAATGGTAATAATTGTGCTTAATTCCGCTACCTCCCGTTGAGGCACTTCCGCACAATTTCCTGCCACATTGTGGGCAGTTAATATATCCCCGAAGTGGCAACTCATCACGAACACAAATTTTATAAGTGGTTTTAAATCGCCTTCCTGAAAGTGCCAATTGCACCTGATCAAATAACGCTTCCGAAATTAACGGTTCGTGTTGCCCTTTCACTATTTGTTCTTCCTCTTGCTTGTAAGCAGGAATAATTATCCTTCCGCAATAAGCAGGGTTTTTAAAATACTCGTAAAATTGGCTCTTCTTAAATTCAAATCCTTTTTCAACACACATCTTCCTAACTTCTTCAACTCCGTATTGTCCTGTTGCTAAAGTTTCAAATGCCCATCTTAAAATTGGAGCATACTCATTTGGGACGATAACTTTTTTACCGTTATCATCCATTTTATTAACGTAGCCTTTCGGTGCGGATGAAATCCATCGCCCTTCTTTTCTCGCCCTTCGCATTCCAACCAAAGTATTTAATGCCCTTCTGTCGTTTTCAACTTCAGGTGCAGATAAATAAAAGGCAAGCATAATTTTATTTTCCGGAATACACAAATCCAAAGGTTGCTCGATTGCCTGTGGTTCAATTCCAATTTTATTTAACGTGCTTATCATCGCATAAGCATCGGGAGCGTTTCTTGAAAACCTATCCCATTTTGTGAAAATTAAAAAATCAGCTTTTAATTTTCTGTTCTTCAGTTTCATCAAAAGAATATTGAACGCAGGTCTTAAAAAAGTTTTTGCGGAGTAATCTTCTTTTATGACTTCCACCATTTGGATGGAATTCATTTCGCAATACTTTCTCAAGAACTCTTCTTGATGCCTCATAGAATATCCTTTGTCGGCCTGTTCATCTGTTGAAACCCGAATGTAAAGAATTGCTCTTTTCATATTATTTATTTTTTATGCAGCTTGTTTCAAATCTTCGTCTTCAGGCTTTTGTTTTGCTTCTTCAAATTCCTTATCCCGAATTTTTTGTTTTAAAAACACTTCGTAATCCAGATCAGCCATCTTGTATAAAAATTCTCTTATTTCTAAAATCTCTTCGTTAGAATATTTAGAACCATCCGATTCAAGAACCGATTTGCATCTGCTTAAACTTATTTTTTCAACTACTTTTTCCATTTCTCTTTCCTTCTTTTAAAATCAACTACTACCAATCCATCGTCACCGCTAATTGAGGGAATTAACGACAAGTTCGATACACGTTTTGAAACGTGGTAGCGAATTCGACTTTCTTTTTTTGAGGGGAAAAAACCAAGGGAATAAACTTGCACGTTCAAAATATAAGTGCCATACTCAATGGCAAATACTGCTATGAATCGTCTAATTCAGGGGTATATGGGGTATAACAAAACACAAAGCAAAACTACCCCCATGTTTTAGGAAGCTTTCTCTGTTTTCTTTCGAGCCTTGAGCGTTCTCGATCTGTTCTGAAATGTTTTGAGAAGATTTTTGATTTTTTTTCAGGAATGAAAATAAAAAACCCACGCTATTTGCGTGGGTTGAAAGTAGAGCGTTTCAAATGTTTAATTATGGAACTAAATAATTTGTTTCTCCTGACTCGGCAATAACCAATTTTCGTTTATCGAAATCTTCAACTAAACTAAAACCATTATAAAATGGCTCAATAGAATGATAACGTGAAGAATATAATTCCGAACCATTTTTATCAATATGAAACCACCCATTTGAATCCCTTGCGGTTGCATAGTTCTTATGAAAAATGCCTAAGTTTTCGAATCTTTTATTGTTGAGGTCTATTCCTTTACTATTAATATGTTTCCAACCATCATTTGATTTTACGCAAGCATATCCATCCTTGTAATCCCCTGCATAAAAGTAGTTCTCCTTGTAAATTCTATATCCTAACGGATCAATGTGATAGTAGTTATTATTCAAATCACGAACAGCACATTTGTCCTCTTGATAATTACCAATCCATGCGTAAGTTTCGGTACATAATCTATTACCACTTTCATCAATATGAAACCACCCAGCATCATTAATCACAGCAGCCCGATTGCAATAAAAACCGAAGACTCTTTTATAGCGTTGCTTATATAGTTCTACTCCGTTTGTATTAATGTGATACCATCCGAGTTCATCTTGCACGGGCGCAAATCCGGGCGCATGAAATTTGAGTGCATTAATAAATGTTTTATCAAACGCTTTTTTTTCATGGTAATTAAAGAATGTTCCACATTCAGATAATTTAATTTCTTGCCAGTTCATATTTATTCAACTTTTAAAATTATTCCTGATAAATAGTTTACCCAGTTCTCCTTCGTATAAACAACTTTATTTAAACAATAGTGATAAAAAGCGATTAGTGAATCGTGCGTGATAAAAATCGTCAAGCCATCTTCAATTGTATTTTGCTTGATAAACTCAGTCATCTTTGTTTCGAAGTCCTGTGCAGAAGGCACACCCGGAATAGTCTCTCCAAGCATAAATCTTCGATACATTTCATCAAAAGTATATTTTAAGAAAAACTCTCCTGCTAACTTATCGTCAGCAATATGAAGCCCCGGATCACCCAAAGCTTTGGTTGTGTGGAATGGAATTTCTTTTTTGTAACCATCTTTTAAATAATGAGCAGTTTGAACGCACCGCTCAACAGGGCTTGTATAAATACAGTTTATTTTGTGCTGCATTAATTCTTTTCCGAATCGTATTGAGTTATTAATTCCAATTGCATTAAGTAAAACTTCATTTCCGAATGATCCAGCCGGAATTTTATCTCTATCAGCATGTCTAATAATCAACGCCAATTTAGAATCAGCGGAGTGTTTTTTTATTGCTTCTATCATGGTTTACGCATATTACAGGTTTTACAAAGATTTTGATTTTTATAATTGGCTACAAGATTTTGGTAATTGTTACCGGAAACAATTTCTTGCAAGGTTTGATCTTGAATGTTTCCAAAGTCACCTAATTTATCTCGCTCCTTATCAGGCGCACAACAAGGCGATATTTTTCCTGTAGCAGAAATCCATATTTCTTTTTTTAAAAATGGACAGCCATAATTTTCAGGAACGTTTTTTTCTTCGATATTTTCAAGTGGATAAATATTTTCAAGTAATACTTTTTCTCCATTTGGTCTGCGATACTGTTCGGCTGAAGCGTATGCTTCTTCTACAAATACATTCCATTTTTTAATAGTGAGGGAATCAACCTTCATAGAGAGGTTTTTAATTTCATCGAAATGCGCCCACAGATGATGCCCTTTTACTCTATCTACATCAAGGTGGGCAGCCAGTTTAATGATTTCCGCCAACTCGTGCATATTATTTTGCATAAAGGTTAATTGAAATGTTACCCGACAATAATTGCCACCATTTATAAAATGTAAATTTCGATATTCAACAAATTGCTTCACATTTTCAATTGCATTTTCGAAGTCGATTCCCACCATCACTTTTTCAGATGTTTCTGCTGTAGAACCGTTCCACGATATCTTAACATCACTCGTTTGTGGCACTATAATTTTAGCCCATTCTTTAACGGACTTTTTAGGAAAAGTTCCATTTGTTGTTAAATTGATTTTAATTTGATGCTCTTTTGCTAAATCATATATTCGCTCAAATCCCTTATACAATAGTGGTTCTCCCATTGTAGATGGGATGATTTCTTTCACTCCCATTTCTTTCGCTTGAGCAAATATTTTATCTAACCACTCAACTGGCATTCTCCTTCTTTTAACTCCTGTTTCTTTAAAAAGAGTGTCAATGTATTTACTAAACTGGCTATGCTCTTCACACATTGTACAACTTAAATTACAGTCTTCAGGATTAGTATCGATTGTAATTCTCCAAAGTGAGTCAGTAGTTTTTTTCTTTTGTAAGCTTTGATATATTTTTACTAATTCGTTGCAATGCTCTTTAATTTCAGGGACACTACCATCGTTTGAAAACAGATAACCCTTCTTTCCAAAATCGCTCATTACACTTTTGTTTTCAATTGCCCATTGCATTTGTTCTGCAAGACTAATCGAATCTCTATGTTCAAATAACAAACCGTTAACTTGATGTTCGACATATTCTGCCATTCCTCCATAGTTTGCTGTGATAACAGGGATGTGGCAAGCTTGCGCCTCATGAATTACCAAAGGAGAATTCTCTCCCCAAATAGAAGGAACAACAATACAATCTACCTGAGAAAATACTTCATCGGCAAGATTTTTATTTACATACTCCCCTTTAAATTCAATTGGTAATCCTAATACCCTTGCTTTATCGATTAAGGTTTTGGTATTATTTTGATCTTTCCATCCCCATATCTTTAAAACAGCTTTTCCTTTTAATTTCAAAAACGCTTCAATTAAAAGGTTAACTCCCTTTGCAGGTATATGCGTACCTATATACCCGAAAGTGAAGGATTGTGTATCTTCTTTCTTTTCTGTTGGAGTTAAATAATGCAATGGGAAACCATAATCTAAATATTGAATTTTAGTTTCTGAAACACCAAATTCTTTAACGAAACGAGCCTTGAGATAATTTGAAGGGGCAATAAATATGTCCACCTTATTTGTTATTTCTTTTGTTTCCTTCATTCGGTTACCTATCCAAGTACTCCAAAAAGAAATATCGGAGTCCTTATTGTCTTCTTGCCCTGTGAAATACGCATTGTAGCAGTTGGTAGCACATTTCGTGTTTTCCTGTTTGTCGCATAATTGCAGATGATTTGTGTTGCCAAAATTTCTCTGTAAAAATTGACCACGAGGACACATTAACCAAAAGTCATGAAGCGTGAACGCAATTGGAATATTTTTACTTTTTAATACATCAATAAACCCAATAGAAAGATGATTTAAATGTCCAACATGAGCTACATCGGGATTTATTTCATTCAATAGATTTGAAAAAATGGAGTCCAATTCTTTATGCTTAAATCCGTCTTTACCTTGAGCCATATTCGTAAAAAACACCTCAAGATTTTCATTTATTTTTTCTTTTCTGATTGTGAAATCTGGCAGGTAAGGATTTTCTTCTCTTGTAAAAACATATACCTGATTTGTCTTTGATAACTCTTCGCAGATGGATTGACTATAAACCTCTGATCCTGCATTATAAAGGGGAGGATACCCATGAATGATTTTTACTATTTTCATTTAATTAAGTATTTGCAAATAGTAATTTTGTTTTTTGATAATGTGAGTTAATACATTAGAAAAAAAAGCACTTTTTAATTTACCGTTCTTAATGATTACACAAAGATTAGGCAATTCCATTTTTTCAGGAAAAGGCAGCTTGTGTTTTTTTAACCATTGGTATCTCGCAATAAGAACCGTGTTTTCCTTTTGCGGTTTCTTTTTTGATGCAGCGATTACAATTTGAATTGCCTTTTGATCCGGTACTTCGGTAGATGCTTTACATTGTCCCTTTGGACTTATTGAAAATTTATCTGTTTCCATTTGTAGAATTTTGTTTGTGTCTATGTAATTTCACAATCTATGCCAGTACTTTTTAAAGTAACTATATAATTGATATTCAATATATTGATAATTAATGTAGAAGATAACGTCTTCTATTTAGATAATTGTATCTTTATCCTATGAATGCAGAATTCCTAAACGAAATAAAAGATCAGCATCCACTTAGAAAAGATGCTTTGAAAAGGCTTTATCATTTCATGTCCAATCCGGGAAGGTTCTCCGTTCTTGTAATTGGAGAGAGAGGAACAGGAAAATCACGGTGGATAAAACAAATATGTGAATTTCTAAAAGAAGAAAAAGTTTTATACACCGACAAATTTGTTGAAGCCTCATGTGCATCGTTTAATAATGATAATGCCGAAGCAGATATTTTTGGATATGAGAAGAATGCCTTTACTGGCGCTAATCCAAATGGTCACGAAGGATTATTGAAGCAAGCGGATAAGGGAATTTTATTTCTTGATGAAGTACATCATTTAGATGATCGAGTAAAATCCAAGCTACTAACTGCATTGCAAACCGTTGGTAGCGGTAAAGAAAAGGGAAAGTTTTCTTTTAGGAAAATGATGGGGGATAAAACACATTATGTTGAAGTGAGACCAATTTTCGGAAGCAATAGAATAATAGCAGAACTAAAAAACGACACATTGCTTCCTGATTTTTATGATCGTGTCGCTCAACTTGTAATCAAACTACCATCAATTTCTGAAACGAGGGATACCGTAAAATCAGATTTTAAATTAGTTTGGAACGGAATGCAATTCAATAAATCAAAAGGGTATGAAAGAATAGAAACACCAACGGATAATGGGTTTTACAAATGGCTTAGTCAATTACCACTTGATGGTAATTTCCGTGACTTACAATCAATTTCGATTTTATGGATGACGTATTGGAAAACAGTTTTTGATCCTACATCTAAGGAAGTTGTTAACGAGAAGAGTATTTTTGATTTAGTAAAAACAGATTTTGAAAAATATAATTTGACATCAAAAATAGAAATGCCAAATACATTTGATATTTCACAGCCTTTCAATTCTTACAACAAAGCATTAATGAAAAATTACGCAGTAACAATTGCTGCATTACCCGACTACGAAAAAATAAAGCAAGGAGATTTGGTTTTTAATACAGGAAAAACAAAAAAAACAATTGATCGATGGCTGAAATTAGTATGAATTTACAAATGAGAATTAACCGAATCCCTCTAAAACATTGATTACTAACCCCCATTAAATAAAAGGCTAACCTTATGAGAATCATTTGCTTAAAATCCGTATATTTTCTCCTCCAAAATGACCACAGAAACTGATACAACTGAAATATTAAAACCTAAAAGCACACCAAAGATATCTAATCACGATATTCTTTACGGTAAATCTATTACACCTATTCAAAGATTGGCTGTTATAGACGATAGTGAATTTGAAGAAATTGTAACAGAATGGGTATTCGAATACCTCTCTACAAAATATGAAAAAGTAAGAAGATGCGGTGCTGCTGGGGATAAGGGAAGAGATGTCATCGGATGGATTAATTTGAGCGAAAAGAAGTGGGATAATTTCCAATGTAAACATTATGGTAATGCATTAACCCCAACAAATTTTTATGTTGAACTTGGAAAACTTTGCTACTACACTTTTATAAAAGATTATACTATTCCTCAAAATTATTACATCGTAAGTCAAGAGGGAGTGGGAACAAAACTTGGGGATATGATAGACGATCCAATTAAACTTAAAGCAGCATTAATTGGGAACTGGGACAAGAATGTTTTAAAAAAAATAACAACTAAAGGGACGGGCGAAATCAAACTTGAAGGGGATTTCAAAAAATATGTTGAGGATTTTGATTTCTCAATAATAAAATCAGTTGAGCCTCATGAATTAATTGAACAACATGGTCAGACAAGCTACCACCTATATCATTTTGGTGGTGGACTAAAAAAGTACAGAGAAGATACTGTTGTTCCAAGTATTGCTGATCCTGAAAAGGAAATGAGATATGTTAAGCAATTGTTGATAGCATATGGAGAGGAGATTAGCCAAGAAATTAATTCAGTTGATGAATTATCTAAACATGGCACTTATATGGTTCATTTCGATATTCAAAGAAAGAATTTTTATTCTGTAGAAACATTAAAACAATTTGAAAGAGATAATCTACCTCCCGATTCAAATGCATTTGAAGCTTTAAAAGACGAAATTTATACTGCGGTATATTCAAAGGTAATAGCTACTTATGAAAATGCTTTCAAAAGATTAACAAGTGTTCTTGATCACAGCACACTTCTGAGCATTACAGTTAATCCTTTAACAGTAACCATAAGCATTCATGATAAGCAAGGCATTTGCCACCATTTAGTTAATGAAAATAAATTGTCGTGGAAAATTTAAGTAACATATTTGAAACTCGGAATGCGAACGTTTTTAATTCGCCTTTAGAAATTGGTTTTAGAACTCTTTATATTTTAAATGGAATATCTCCTGTTGAAGTTGATCTTAATAGATTAGTTATTTACGATTATTTTTTGCTGAATTCAAGCGATTTCCCTAATGGACCAACCAGTCTGCATCCACCTATTCCTCACAGATCGGCTCAAATTATTATCAAGCCTCTTATTTTAAAAGATGCGATGGCTCTAATGAGAAGTAAAGAGTTGATTGATATCGTTTTTTCTGCGGATGGAATTAAATATAAATCCAATGAGCTTACTAAAAAATTTATTGAATTACAGGAGAATGAATACTCAAAAAAATTAATAGAAATAAGTAAATGGATTAAAGGTCAATTTGCAGAATACTCAGATGAAAAACTCAACACAATAGTGGAGAACAATATCCCAAATTGGGGCGGAGAATTTATTTATGAATCGCTTATAAGAGGATAATTATGAATCAAAGATTTTACATAGAAAAATTAATTGTTACAGGACAAGGTGTTAAGGAAGCTTCGTTGAAATTTTCTAAAGGTGCTAACTTGATTGTGGGTTCTTCAGACACCGGAAAATCTTATGTGTACCAATGTATTGATTACCTACTCGGTGCTGCTAATTGTCCAAAAGTGGATATTCCTGAATCAATGGGATATTCCGAGGCTTACTTACAAATAAAAACAGATGATAAAAGAGTTTTTACAATTTATAGAAATTTAAAAACTCCATCAAAAGCAAGTGTTACACAAACCGTGTATGAAAAATACAGCACATCACCGAAAACTGTTTTAGGAGAAAAAAATGCAACATTAAATGGAGAGAATATATCGGAGTTTCTTCTTGGTCTAATGGGAGTGAAAGATGTTTCTCTCAAAACGAATGCATCGAATAAAACAAGAAAATTAAGCTTCAGAGATATCTCTCAGCTATCATTAATTGATGAAAGTCGGATAATAACAGAAGGCTCTCCTGTCTATTTCTCTATGAGTAATTTTCTTGATTTTACGGTTGAAAAGTCTGCGTTTAGATATTTGCTTACCGAAAATGTTGACAATGAGCTTGTAGAAAAAGAAGAAAAAAAGGTCTTTGAAAGTAGGATAAAAGGTAAAATGGAATTTATAGAGTCTTTAGTGCTTTCCAAAAACAAAGCAATTGAAACTTTACAGAATTCAACATCAAAATTTACGTCTGAGGAAATTAATATTCAAGTTTCAAAATTGTTAGAAAAACTTGAGACTTCAACAAAACGCATAGAAGAATTGACATCTAAAAGAGAGGTAGACTTTAACGAATTACAAAAACTAAAGTCTTCTAATTTACAAAACAATGAAATTTTAAAAAGATTTTATTTATTGCGTGATCATTATAAAAATGACTTAAATAGATTGACTTTTATTATTGAAGGCGAATTTTTATTTAAGCAATTGATAACGAAGGATTGCCCTATTTGTGGTACTCACATGGATGAAGAACACCTTAAATGCTTGGCAACTAACATAGAAAATAAGGCAATCGGAGAGTCGGTAAAAATTGAAGGGAGAAAAATAGGACTCAAATTAGAAGATTTAAACGCAACTATTATAACTACCGAGCGTGATAAAACTATTAACGATGTATTAATTACGAAAATGGAAAAGGAGTTGGCTGTTGTCAATAAGGAACTAAATTCTGAGCTACTGCCATTACAGCAAAATTTTCAAACGCAGATTAGTCAATTAATAAATCAAAATAAAATTGAACAGGAAATACTTTCTGCGAAAACCGATATAACAAAATTATTTCTTGACAAAGAAGGGTTAGAAAAAGAACTAAAATCAAAATCGAAACCAGAGGAAGCGAAAGTTGATTTAGGATACACAATATTAAAATCATTTTCGGAACATGTAGAAAAATTCCTTAAAGCGTGGAAGTTTCCAGGATTAACGTCAGTTGAATTTAACGATAAACACAAAATATTTGATTTAATAATTTCAGGTAGAGGTCGAAATAGTCATGGGAAAGGTGTAAGGGCATTGTCCTATTCAGCTTTTGTTTTCGGACTTCTTGATTATTGTATTGAAAAATCGAAACCCCACTCCGGAATTATTGTACTTGACTCTCCATTGACAACCTATCATAATAATCAAAAGCGTGAAAAGGATGACGAGATTACTCCCGATATGCAAGAATTATTTTTTAAAGATTTGGCGAAAGTAAAAAACGACAGGCAAATAATAATTTTAGATAATAAAATTCCCCCAGCCGATGTAATTAGTAAAATTAATTATATCCAATTTTCAAATGAAGCGAACGGTGTTAGAAAAGGTTTCTTTCCAAATTAATAATAGAAGAATAGTAGTAGTATGGCAATTAAAAAATCTGAATTATATAGCTCCCTTTGGGCAAGCTGTGACAAGTTAAGAGGATCGATGGAACCGAGTCAATACAAAGATTATGTATTGGTATTATTGTTCGTTAAATATGTATCCGATAAATATGCAAATGATCCCAATGCATTAATTAAAATTCCTAAAGGTGGAAGTTTTAAGGATATGCAGGAATTAAAAGGTAAAAAGGACATTGGGGAAAAAATTGACGTAGCAATAAGTGCGTTGGCAAAAGAAAACGACTTAGTGAACGTTATTGATGTTATTAGTTTTCAGGATGAGGAAAAGTTAGGAAAAGGCAAGGAGATGCAAGATAAACTTACTGACCTTATCACAATATTTGAAAACCCTTCATTAGATTTTAGTAAAAATCGTGCTGAAGGCGATGATATTTTAGGAGATGCTTACGAATATTTAATGCGACACTTTGCATCGGAAAGTGGAAAAAGTAAAGGAGAGTTTTATACACCCGGAGAAGTAAGTCGTGTATTAGCAAAAGTAATTGGTGTAAAAAAATCAACAAAAGAAAAGCAGACTATTTATGACCCAACTTGCGGTTCAGGTTCGTTATTACTAAAAGTTGCGGAAGAAGCCGAAAACAAAGCGAATCTTTACGGACAAGAAAAAACAGTTGTAACAGCTGCTTTGGCTCGTATGAACATGATTTTGCACAACAACCCTGAAGCAGAGATAAAAAAAGGGCAAAGCACTTTATCCGATCCTCTATTCAAAAACGAACTGGGCAATTTAAAAACCTTTGATTTTGTTGTTGCTAATCCCCCTTTCTCATCAAAAAACTGGACTGATGGTTTTGACCCTTCAAATGATATTTACAATCGTTTTGAAACAGAAAAAATACCGCCTGCAAAAAATGGTGACTATGCGTTTTTATTGCACATCATTAAATCTTTAAAAAGTACAGGTAAGGGTGCTTGTATTTTACCTCATGGAGTTTTATTCCGTGGCAATGTTGAGTCTGAAATACGAAAAGGCATTATTGAAAAAGGTTATATAAAGGGCATTATAGGCTTGCCTGCCAATTTGTTTTACGGTACTGGCATTCCTGCTTGTGTTATTGTACTTGACATTGCAAATGCAGAAGCAACAAAGGACTTACCTGATGAACAAAGAGGCATTTTTATGATAGATGCCAGTAAAGGATTTATTAAAGACGGAAACAAAAATAGATTACGAGAACAAGACATACATAAAATTGTAGATGTTTTTACCAAACAAATAGAATTGCCCAAGTATAGCCGATTTGTTTCTTATGCGGAAATTAGCGACAAAAAAAATGATTACAGTTTAAACCTGCCACGCTATATCGATAACCAAGAAGTTGAGGATATACAAGATATTGAAGCACATTTATTAGGCGATATTCCCAACGCAGATATCGAAGCTTTAAATGGATATTGGGAAGTTTATAAAACACTAAAAAAAGAATTATTTTCTGCCAGTAAAAGAAAACATTACAGTCAATTAAAAATAAATAAGGAGAGCATTAATGAAAGTATTTTTAAACATCCCGAATTTGTAAATTTCAGTAAAGAAATGGATGACTTGTTTACTGATTGGAAAACAAGGAATACGAAATATCTTAAAAATCTCACATCGGGAATTAAGCCAAAACAAACAATACATACAGTATCGGAAGATATACTAAAAACATACACCGATAAAAATCTGATGGATAAATACGATGTGTATCAGCATTTAATGAACTATTGTGGAAATTTCACTCAAACAGACCCCTACATTTCACTCTAAACTGACCCCTCAC
>JAQSCW010000012.1 GCA_029945625.1 bacterium | reverse complement strand
CTTAGCTTCAGGGGTCGCGCTTTCCGCTGCAAGTCCTCGCCACGCAAAGAGACAGGCGTGGCTATGGGCTTTCCACTACAATCGCTCACGCAGCAAACTAGTTGTTTCCATTTACAAAAAAAACCCAAGAAATAAATTAGATACATTTCCCCAACAATTCCCATTGATCCGCAAAGGGGAGGCACGATCAAACAAAGGACCAATCTCACAAAAAGAGAGGCACCAGCTACTTACTTTTTTAACAAGCTGATGGTTTCAGTTGGATTGTCAGAACCAAACACCGTATTACCTGCCACCAGAACATCGGCGCCACAGTCAAGCAATTGACGGCAATTATTCAGATCAACCCCACCGTCAATTTCAATAAGTGCTTTTGAGTTTTTTTCAACAATGAGTGCTTTGAGTGCCTTCACTTTTTCATAGGTATTGAGAATGAACTTCTGGCCCCCGAATCCGGGATTCACGCTCATCACATTTACCAGATCAAGATCGGCGATGATGTCCACCAGTTGGTGGATAGAGGTATGCGGATTAATAGCGACGCCGGCTTTCATACCACAATTTTTAATATTTTGAACAGAGCGGTGTAAATGATTACAGGCTTCGATGTGAACACTAAGAATGTCGGCACCTGCATCTTTAAAGGCCTGTGTATACCGATCGGGATCTACAATCATCAAATGCACATCCAGAGGTTTTTTTGCATATTTCTTAATGGCCTTTATCACCGGAAAACCAAAAGAGATGTTGGGAACAAAGACCCCGTCCATCACATCCACATGAAACCAGTCGCCTGCACTTTTATTAATGAGTTCAATATCGGCCTCGAGGTTCGCAAAGTTGGCTGACAAAATGGAAGGAGCTACAAGGTGTGACATAATTTATTTTTTCATCACAAAGGTAAATATTCACTAACAATATTCCCGCTTATTTGGGCTTATTCACTATTATTTATTTGTTTAATGAAGGTACATCCGTTTGGTCATGATGGTGTATGCCATACGGTAATATTGTTGGGGGGTGAAGCGAAAACGGGTGCTGTTATATGACGACATAAAATTGTCCGTGGGGGGCAGATAATAGTTTCCCTGGCCATCCTGCGCTCCAAAAATCCCCGCGGGGTCAGCTTCGGTGTCACAAAACCCATCACCATGCACACTGCAATTGCTAAATGTTTGGCTGGCAAATTCTTGTGTTGTAATGCCTGAGGGTGGCCCGGGCACAGCGGGAGGACTTGGACTTATTTCATCGTGGGTATGCGGCAAGCCAAAATAATGTCCTAAAAGATGAATAGGCAGCGCACAGTTATTAAACATGAGCCTCCACCAATCAACAACAAGAAGATCTCTTTTGCTTGTGCCCATATTTGCGGGTAGTGGTGGATAGGTATAACCTTCCACCTCAGGAATTGTCGGATCAACGTACACCGTATCTACAATGTAAAAATTGATCGTCTTTTCAGTATACCAGGTACTTGTTACAGCGAGTTCGGTGAATGATTTTTGCCAGCCTTTGTACGGATAAATTGGGATGTAAACGGTACTGCAATTCATAAAGCTCACACAAATATGACTGAATACGTTGTTTAGTGAGGCCGTTAATGCGGCAAGGGTCGCTGTATTTGCAAATGGAACGGATGAACTGTCGAGAAAAACATAATACACAATGGAAAATTTTTTGTCGAGACAGGTATCTTGCTTTAACGAGTAGGAAGTGGGTTGAGCCCGGCAAAATAGAGCTGCAGATAATAGTATTACGACCGCAAGATTCTTCATGTTGTTAAGATGAATGCGCTACAAATTTACTATATTTGATTGCCTTACTTAACATTGTTATCCAAATGTACAAACAAAAACGGCCACTTTTACTCTTTGGGTTTTTGTTGACACTAATTCTAAAAGTCGGCGGTCAGATCGCTATTACTCCTTCAGCCGGTTGCATGCCGGCGGGGTTGTTAAATGCAAATTTTTCTTTCAGTGGTGGTAATGCTACCAATATTGTCTGGAACTTTGGCGATGGAAGCCCCAATTCAAACGTAAACCCAAGTCAGCACAGTTACTTGAATCCCGGCACCTTCAATGTTGTGTTTACGGCTGTTCTAAATGGACAAACCATCACCTATACTGCAACGGCGCGTGTTTCCCAACAGCCAACCGGTAGTTTTGGTTTCCAGCTTCCGGCAAGTCACTGTATCCCAATGTCTGTTCCCTTTAGCGCATCGAGTCCCAATACGGGGGTAAATTATACCTGGGATTTTGGCGATAATACTCTTGGGGGTGGTCAAAATCCCGGCCATGTGTACACATCTGCCGGAAGTTTCACACCCATATTAACAGTTCAGGATCCGGGTACTGGTTGCTTTAAAAATATTATAAGTGCACCCATCCGGGCTTCAGCGCTTCCTATCATACAACTTAATATTAGCCCCGGCAATTTTACCTGTGCCGCTTCTTTCGCCCCGGCCTTTGATGCCAGTGGTTCCACCTCGGGCTCTCCCCTGGGCGGCGGCCTTACCTTCAGTTGGAATTTTGGTAATTCTCAGTCATCCGGCCTGCCAACTCCGGGAGTAATTTTATATTCTCCTCAAGGTGTATATAATGTAAATCTCACGGTCACCGACAATAATCAATGCAGTTCTTCAACGGTTACGGCCATCAGCCTTGTGTCTCCCACCTTAAATGCAGTAGTGCCGGGCACTGTTTGTATTTACGGTCAGTATCCTGTGCCCCCGGGCATTCAATATTTTGGTATTACAATTCAATCCAGTCAGCCGGTTACTACATGGAATCTGGTAGGAAGATATACCAAAACATCTCCCTATGTGCCTTTAACTTCAGGTACGCAAATTGGAAGTGATACCCTCATGGGTTGGAACACGCCGGGACTCCACACCATTATTGTAACGGCAAATGCAGGGCAATGTCAGGCTGTGCAAACTAAAACCATGTGGGTAGAACAAGTGGTTCCCGAATTTACGTTTACGCCTATTGGTTTTACCTGCAATCCTACTTTGACGGCAAGTTATGTGAATCAAAGTACGATCAACTCCAGCAGTTCATTGAACTATACCTGGACGGCCCCGCTTTGGAATGGAGCGCCTACCCTTACCAGCACCAGCACAAACCCCACGTTTACCTATACACAGGGCAGTTTAAATCCGTATACGATTTTTTTTACTTATGCTCCTATGGTGAATTTGCATGTGAAATCGAATCCCCGCGGATGTTGGGCAGACATTTCGCATATTTTTGACACCATTCAAAAACCATCAGCTTTTTTTAAAGTAGATAAGGCAGAAGGTTGTGTGCCTTTGTCTGTTAAATTTATGGATAGCAGTTGGACATTTAAAAGCACTGCGCCAGTTAACGGATATACAAACAGCATTACGAGTTATACTTGGTACAGCGGTGCAGGCCCAACTTTGTCAGGCACATTAGCTCCGCCACCGGCTTCCAATTCTGCCATTCCCATTTATCTATATACGTATACAGCGGTGGGGGTATACTCTCCCTCACTCAGTATTCAAACTAAGATGGGTTGTCCCAGTACCTCCTTTGTGGGAACCATAACGGTTGTTGACCCACCGATAATAAGTTATGCACTTCCCTCCGGTAACGTATGTGCGGGACAACCTTTTCAGTTCACATTGTCTGCAGGCACCTCGGGCCCCGTGCAGCATTGGCATGTGGACACGGATAATGGATTTTTCTCGGCGTGTGTGAGCAATGCCACACCCAGCGGCATTTTTACACATTTGGGCCCTCATAATTTTACCATCACCGCCTACAAAAACAGTTGCATGAGTTCCACCGTGGGCTCGCAGGTTATTAATGTAATTGGTCCTCTTGTAAAAGCATGGTACAAAATTAATTGCTCGTCAAAAACCATCGATTTTAATTATAATGTTCGTGATGCAAGCAGCGCCAGCATCGACTATGGGGAAGGCCTCGGTTCGGTGGTACTTCCGGTAGACACAAGTGGTTTCATAACTCATACCTATGCAAATACAGGAGACTATACGGTTACCCTAAAAGCATTTAATTCAGGTAATGGCTGCCCTCCCTTTACTCAAACTTTGTCGGTGCATGTCCGTAATCTCACATCGAGTTTTACCTTGACCCCGGTAATTTGTAAAAATAGCCGTATCTCCCCCAATTCCACGGGTTGCACAGATGTCCTGGTGGGTGGGGGCAAAACCTATATCTGGCTTTTTGACAATCTTCCGCCGGAATACACCACGGCTCAGCTTTACCTTTCTAACGCAGTCTTCACGGTAGTTGGTATTCACACGGCTTCGTTACTCGTAAAAGATCAAAATGGTTGCGTAGCCATCAGCTCCCAATCTTTCAGAGTCAGCGAACCTTCACCAAACTTTACCTTCAACGCCAATCCCATTTGTGTATCTAATTACCCTTTGGTAATGATCAACCAAACTCCTCAAATTCCCGATCCTGTTTCAAATTATACATGGTCCGTTTTGAGCGGTACCATTTTGTTGAGCACCATTGTTGGAACCACACCTGCGCATTCCCCAACATATGCCTTAATCCCTATTGGATCGCAGTCACGCACCTTACAGATAATTTGCACGGCGTTGAATTCGATTTCCTGCACTGCCAGCTACAGCAACATCATTACGATCAATGACCCCAGCATCAATTTCTCTGCAACTTCACCGGGCATGTGTATTCCGGGACCTCCTGTGCAGTTCAATGTCAATGCGGCACCTTCACATACCTTATACCAAATAAATTGGGGCGATCAAACTAATACCTCCAATCCAACCTGGACTACCAGCAGCACCTACACACTCAGTCACCAGTATCTTACTACGGGAATTTATACTCCCACCGTAACACTCACTGATAATGGAGGTTGTTCCAAGGCTCTTATATTATCAAATGTTTATGTTCAGGCCCCGGTGGCCCCAACGTTTACTTTCTTCAATATAAAAAGTCCGGCAACTACCGGCAGTCTCTTCTGTATGCCGGTTACGCTGAGTGTTACCAGTACTTCTGATTCACTTTTATTCCCTTTACAATACAATTGGCATAGCGGTAAACCGGGTGTGAACTGGAATGTGAGCTCCTCATTTGTATCGGGTGCGACCTATACCAATACGGGTATTTATAACTACAGTCTTATGCTCGTAACAATTCCTTCAGGCTGCACTTCTCTTTTTTCGAAATCTCTTCAAATTGACGATCCGCAAATCGATTTCGTCATCGAACCAGATAATGAGCGAACCACCTACTGTCTGGGAGATCCAATCACCATGAGAGTAACAAATACCAAGGGTAGTGGGTATTGGGACTGGGATTTTGGAGACGGAAATTCCCGAGGTCCTTTTACGAATCCGGCTTTCCAATCGGTGTTGGTTTACGAAAACACGTATTTTCCTGAATCCACCAATGGCATGCTCACCTTCCAGGTGGTGGGAAGAGTTTTTGGTAATATCCAGTGTAAGGATTTCAAACGACGAACGCTGAACATTATCCGCGCATTTCCCGATTTTAAAAGAAACGAAGATCTTCTGATCATTGATTACAAACATTGTTTGGGAAAAACGGAGAACTTCACCAATCTGAGTACCACCAACGGAGGTCCCTTAACGTATACCTGGAATTTCGGCAATGGCGCCACGGCCACTTCAACCAATGCGGTATACCAATACCCGGATCCTGGACGTTTTGGGTGAACCTGTTTGTATTAGAAACAACCAATACCTGCACTGCTCAAATAGGTAAACCCATGTTCATTTTTCCGGTACCTACCGCCAAGATCAAAATTTCCGATACCTTAACTTGTCCCGATACGCCTTTTAGCATAACGGTTAGCGGTAGTACGGGAACCGGCGGACCCTTAAAAGGGATCTTGATACCCTCAGCAACTAATTCACTTAATCTCGCGCCCACCAATTCATTGGTGCTAGCTACTACCGCATTTAGTACCACGAGTTATTCTTTTTCGGTGATCGACACCAATGCCTGTGTTTCCAAACCGGTTGAAGCAATAATAAGAGTGCAGAAACCTGCTCCAAGTATTCACACTGCCACAACGGTGGTCATAGGGCAGCTGGTGCAGCTAAATGCCAGTGCTGGTCCGGGCTATAGTTATACGTGGACACCGCAAACCAAAAATTTGAGCGACTCACTTATTTATAATCCGGTCTCTAATTCCACCCTTGATATCAGTTACAGCGTTACCCTTGTAGATGAACCCTTGCATTGTTTTATAACCGTGAACTCATACAGCATTTTTATTTTACCGCTCACCACGGTGGATGTTCCAACAGCATTTACACCTAACGGTGACGGGATTAACGACATTATTTATGCCGATGGATGGGGCATCCGAAAATTGATTTATTTTAAGATCTTTGATCGCTGGGGACAGTTACTGTTTGAAAGCAATGATCTAAAACAGGGCTGGGACGGCACCTTTGAGGGTGTTCCACAAAATATTGAAACCTATGTGTATCAGGTAGAAGCAGAAACGTATTTGGAAACGAATCCCAAAGTATCTAAGAGCGGTACGTTTAAATTGATCCGTTAAATTTAGTGCAAATACAGAAGTTGATTGAGTATGGTAAGGGCCATAAAATTTAATTGTTCTTGCGTAAATTTACTTCTGCAACCCTGAAAATAGGTCATGTAATTATCAACCGGTGGAATATAATAATTTCCATACCCATCTTTGGCTCCCGATAACTGTTGGCAAGGGGCACTCGCGTTGTAAACGGTTCCCCTTTTTCGTTTTCTGTCCCGGTAACTGTTCATGCAAAACCGGTGGCAAATTTTAACTTCTCGCAACCGGGTAACGCGTGTGCGGTAAAAACCATCACCTTAACCGACCAAAGCACGAGTGTGTCACCTCTTGTTAATTGGATTTGGGTTTACGGAGATGGCAACGTAAACAGTTTTACGTCTAATCCCAACCACACGTATGGGTATTCTGCGGTTGGAAACTGGAGTGTGACGCTTCAAATCTTCGATGCCTTTGGTTGCAGCGATCAAGTGGCTAAGGGCACTGTAAATGTGATTAGTTCTCCAACGGCGGCCATCAGTGCAAATCCTCCCATTCTTGTGGGATGCACCTCCACCTTCGGAGCTGTGTTCAGTGCTTCTAATTCTTTGGGCGCCGGACTGTCTTATAATTGGAATTTCGGAAATGGCCAAACCTCAACGCAACAAACTGCGGGACCTATTACGTTTAGTACACAAGCCGCTCAATACGTGGTGTCACTCACGGTTACCTCCAGTGGTTGCAGTGCGGTTACCTCTACTTATGTGACGGTGAGTCCTGCAAGTTTAAATGTTATCCTGCCTGCATCGGTCTGTTTAAATGCTTCAGCTATTGCTACTATTACTTGCAATCAACCCAGCTCCTTATTGAACATGGGAAATTCGGTCATTCTCTCCATCAACACACCGGCTCCTTCTAATCCCACCATCAGCATCCCTGCATATAGTACTGTGGGAATTCAAACAATCACCATCGGTGCGGGGTCACCGCCTTGTGTTGCCACGCCCATTACTAAAACAGTTTCCGTTCAACAAGTAATCGCCGATTTTGCCGGTGTTACACCAACCGTTTCATGCGCATCTCCTTTTGGTGTTACCTATACAAGCACCTCTTCTTCCAATGCCACCCAGTTTCAATGGTCGTTTCAAATCTCTAGTAGCGTTGCTATTACCGGGACTGGAAGTCCTGTACAATTTACATTAACGCAGGGAAGTATGAATCAGTATGCAATTTTTAACCGTCCCTTCACGCCAACCATCACGCTCGTAGCTAGATCAGCAGCAGGTTGTATGGCAACCGCTTCAAAAACGGTGCACAGCATCGAGCGGCCAAGTGCCTGGTTCAACACAAATAAAAAAGAGGGTTGTGTTCCGTTAACCGTGACGTTTTACGATAGCAGCATTGTTTTTCCAAGTTGTCCACTTATTAATTATACCTGGTGTAATGGTGCCTCGCCCCCGGTGTTTGTGACAGGAAGTGTTCCGCTGCCGCCCTCGGCAAGCTCCGTCATTCCCTGGCAAAATTTTGTTTATAATGTTACCGGAACCTACACGCCATACTTGATTATCACAACCGCAAGCAATTACACAAACACGGTGAATACCTGCACTGATGTTTCTTTTCTCGACAGAATTATTGTTGCAAATCCTCCAGTGGTTAGTTTTAATGTGCTGCCCGGACCCTACTGCCCCGATCAGGCAGTGCAAATCGTTAATACCACGCCCAACATGAACAGTGTGCAACATTGGCACGCACAAAGCGATTATGGATATTTTTCGGGGTGCATCAGCGACCCTAACCCTTCCGGAAAATTCACACATGTAGGGAGTTTTAATTTTACGTTAACCGGTTATCAAAATAGTTGTGCAGGTTCGGCTGTTGCAGGCCCAGTTGTTATCAAAGGCCCCATTGCTAAAGCGCGTTATGAAACAAATTGCACGAGTCGTAGTTCTGTTAGTTTCACCGCCGAACTTCAAGAAGTTGCCACAGCTACTTTAGCTTATGGCGATGGTTCATCACAAACTCTTACAGGCATTACCACTCCCGGAGGCACGGTGTCAGTGACATCCAATCACGTCTATTTGTCTTCAGGAAACTATATTGCCACACTCACTGCCGTTAATCCCCTAACAGGTTGCTCTCCTTCTACATTTACTATGTTGGTTATTGTAAGAAATATTCAGGCAAATTTCATCATGAGCCCAACCGTGTGCGCCGGTGCCAACACTACCTTTAGCGCGTTTCCTTCAATAGATGTGGATTCGGGAAATGGAAGGGGGTACCTGTGGTATGTAGATGCACTTCCTCCTAAGGAATTTCAAACAAGTGCCTATACCACCTCGTTTACCTCCAATGGCTTTCACACCATAAAATTGTTTGTAAAGGATGCAAATGGGTGTACCGACTCCCTCGTTCAAAGCATTCGCGTAAGTTCAGTTACCGCAGCTTTTGCACTGAATTCAAATACGGTTTGTTTATCCACGGGGAGTATTCAAATTTTGAATTCTACTTTGCCGACGCCCGATCCCATCGCAAATTTTTTCTGGAATTTTGGAGATGGACAAATTCTAAATACAACTGTTACGGCCGGTCCCCTTCATAGCTATACCTTTGCAAATGCGCCCTCTACTTCCTATAGTATCTCGCTCTTAGCGACAAATGCACTGGGCTGTCAGGCCTCGATTGGTCTTTCTGTTCTGGTAACCAAACCCTTTGTTTCTTTTAGCGCATCAAAACCAAATTTTTGTGTCTCCCTCGCAGGGCCAACTACTGTTTCATTTACACCTCTCTATTCGTACCCAAGTTATACTCTGAATTTTGGAACAGTTCCGCCATCCGATACCATTGCAAGCGGTGTTTCAACATACAGTTACAGTGCGCCGGGAGTCTATAATTTAAGTGTGACGGTAAAGGATCTCAAAGGCTGTTTAAATACCGGCACCTTCAGCATTGTTGGTGTACAAACCCCAACTGCCGATTTTATTTTTTCAAGTCCTAATAGTACGGGAGGTAATAATATTTGTTCACCCAATGTGGTTACATTTACCAATGTAGCCATTCCACAACAATATACGCCAACCTGGAATTTGGGAACAGGTGTTCTCATCGGGAACACGAGTAATATTGTTGCGCTGCCGTTTAGCGCATCTGTGAATAGTGTGGTTGCCATAAGTTTAACGGTAAATACTGGGGCTCCCGCATTCTGTGTGGCTAATATCAGCAAGAGTTTTACGGTGTACGCGTATCAGGCCGATTTTGTGATGACTAAAAGTATCGTTTGTCTGGGCGAAACCATGACGTTTAGTCTAACACCAACTACAAATGGACTTGGTGCATGGGTCTGGAGTTTTGGGGACGCTACTTCCAGTCCCACCTTATTTGCAAACGCCAGTCCACCTGCGCCTCTGGTTATTTCGCACACTTACAACACATACAATTCGCTGTCGGCCGGGGTTACGTCGGTGTCTCTCATTTTTTGGTCGGGCAACCTTGCTTGTAATAATGGCATTGACAAATTGATTAAAGTGATAAAAGTAGACCCTGATTTTAAAAGGAATTTAGAACTGACTGCTCTTGACTCCGCACATTGCGTAAATGTACTCGACAAGTTCATTAATTTGAGCACGTCTAATTCTTCGCAACTGACGTATACATGGAATCTAGGTAATGGGCAAAAGACCGATTCAGTGAATTATTATTATATGTATCCGCGGGATGGAATTTACAAGGTCACCTTAAATGTTAAAGATGAGAATTCCTGTCTCGTTTCAGCAAGTAAAAATATGACACTATTTCCCTTACCTACCGCCACTATCTTGCCAAATAGCACGGGCTATTGTCCCAATGCTCCTTTTGAATTGGTGATGGCCGCATCGGAAGGTGTTAATTCAGGAACCTGGTCACCGGCAACGCATATTCAGGGTTCAGCGCAATTCACCACCTCTACCAATACGTATACCAGTTATGGACTAGTAAATGCAACAAGCGGCTATTCCTTAACCGTTACCAATACCAATGCTTGCGTGAGTTGGCCTGTTGATACTACCGTATTTATTGTGCAGCCTCCAAAACCGGTTTACTGGGATACCGTGGTGGTGATTGGCGAAAAAGTTCCTATTCAGGTAACAATGGACAAAAATGTGACCTATACGTGGACGCCCGTAGTTGCTGACCTTAGTTGCATTCAATGTTTAAATCCAATTTCAAGCTCTACCGTAGATGTAGTTTATAATTTGGTGATGGAGGATCGGCTGCGATGTTCGAAAGTGATTAGTTCATACAGTATCGGCATCTTGCCCAAATCGAGCGTTGACTTGCCCACGGCGTTTACTCCTAATGGGGATGGTACAAATGATGTAATTTATGCGGCGGGCTGGGGAATTCGGAAACTAATTTACCTGCGAATCTATAACCGCTGGGGCCAATTGTTGTTTGAAAGTAATGATATTAAAACTGGTTGGGACGGAACGTACAACGGTGTGGCACAAAATATGGATACCTATGTGTATCAGGTTTCAATAGAAACCTATATTGATGATGCACCACTTACAAAATCATCAACATTTAAACTGGTACGCTAAAATGATTAAGAACAGAATCATATTTTTTCTTCTGATAGTTACCAAGGTACTGGTGGCGCAGGACGTGCATTTCAGTCAATATTATTTTTCACCGCTCTCCATGAACCCCGCCTATACCGGAAATTTTAAAGGAGATTACCGCTTGTTCGCCAACTACAGAAGTCAGTGGCGGGCCTTAGATAAAGGTTACGATACCTATTCAGCAGGCGGTGATATGAATTTTTTTCCAAAGAATTTTAATCTGGCCGCCGGACTCATAATACTCAGTGATAGGTCGGCGCAATATTTGAACGTGACAAAGATCCTGCCTTCCTTTGCAGTTCACCGGAAGATAGCGGGTTTCAAATTGCATGCGGGAATTCAACCGGGGGTGGTCATCAAAACCTTTGATTTCTATAAACACTCGTATCCCAATCAACTCAACTGGGATGTGGGGGCCTTTGATAAAAATCTTCCCAATAATGAATCAAATATTTCTCAGAATTTCACCTATTTCGATTTGAATGCCGGGGCGGCAGTGAGCAGGAAATTTGGGAAAATAGAACCGGAGCTCGGATTTGCCTTGTTTCATATCAATCATCCTAAGGAAAGTTTTTTTGCCGGCGGAACAAATAAGTTACCGCTTCGTCAAGCCTATAACATGGCCATAAATATTGACGTGACACGTTTGGTGATTGTTCGCTTGCACAGCCTCTACGGGTATACCACAAAAACGAGCGATTGGGTGAGCGGCTTAAATCTCGAATACGTGTTATCGCGCGACGCGTTCTATACCAACTCAGTATTTGCAGGAGTGATGTGGCGCGATGGGTTTAATCGAAATTTTGATGCGGCAATAATTACAGCAGGGTTTAACTATAAAAGTTATACCATTGGTTTTAGTTACGACATCACTAGGTCACAACTTAAAACAAGTGTCGACAGCAAAGGAGCTTATGAAATTGCCATCATTTACCGTGCAAAAAATACCCGTTTGTCCAGAAAAATAGTTCCCTGTGAGAGATTTTAAATTGATACTTTTTTTTATTCTCTGTTTTGGGACCCTGCTTTCTCAAACAGATACCCTTATGGTAATGCAAGCGAAAGGCAAAACATTAAAGCGTCTAGGCAAAAATGCACCCCTACAAAACGATCCTTCTTCGGCCATTACTTTTTTGAATGCCTACTTAAAGAATGGCAAAAAAGATGCTGAAGCAATGGCGTTATTGGGACAGGCTTATATGAAAGTAAGAGATTATGAGAAAGCACAACACACATTTTTGAATGCCTATAACTACGACAAAGAGAAAAAGGGTGAATCACTGTATTATCATGCGCAGATGATGAAATCGAACGGGCAGTACGACAGCGCAAAAATAAATTTTCAAAAATTTAAGAAAGAGTATAAAGGAAAAGACAAACTGCTCAAAAAGCAAGCGACCCGTGAGATTTCACTTTGTGACTCGGTGCAGCAATTATTTGCTATTGAGAAAAAAATCATCATTCAACATCTGGATACTTCCATTAATAAGGTGAACATAGAGGCGGCTCCAATTAATTTGAGCGACGACCAATTGGTGTTTACTTCTTTTAGAACAGAAAAGCGGGAATACGAAATGGAAGATGATACGGCAAAGTCCCTGAAGAGAAAATTGTATCTGGCCACGCGAAACAAAGGCGAATGGAAGTTTGACGGTGAATTTGGGGGTAATCTTAACAACGATGAGGTGCACACCGGCAATGCCAGTTTCAGCGCCGATCGAAAACGTGTGTATTTCACACGCTGCAAACTCAATTACCTCGATCAAATGGTATGTGCCATTTACGTGTCAAAAAAAGAAGGAGACACCTGGAGCGAACCGGTAAGACTTCCTAAACCGATAAACGGTTCCAAATACACTTCTACCATGCCTGCTGTTACAATAGATCCCGTGAATGGCAATGATATCATCTATTTTGCGAGTAACCGTAGCGGTGGCAAAGGTGGTTTGGATATTTGGTACACCGTGTACAATCCTAAAAAAGACGAGTATAAGATTCCTAAAAATGCGGGATCAAAAATTAATTCATCGCAAGATGAAATGAGTCCCTTTTTTGATTCAGATACCCGCACACTTTATTTTAGTTCAAATGGTTTAGGTGGCCTGGGGGGCTATGACGTTTTTAAGACAAGGGGCGATGGAAAAAAATTTACGGGAACAGAGAATTTGGGTCAGCCTGTTAACACAGGAGCAGATGAAATGTACTATACCATTTCTACCAATCGGGAAGAGGGTTTTTTTGTGAGCAATAGAAAAGGGGGCAACGCCCTTAAAAACAAAACCTGCTGCGATGATATATACTATTATAAACACTCTGAATACATTCATTTATTTTTAAAAGGTACTGTGAGAGATGCCCTCGATCCCGAACAGGTGATTCCAAATGCGGAAATTGCGCTTTATATTAGAGATAAAAAAACCAAAGAAAAGTTTCTGGTGAAAACAATTTCTGCCGACAGTCTGGGTAATTATAGCACAGCCCTGGAGCCGGCTCAGGATTATTTTGTAGTGGCAAAAATGGAAGATTACCTGGGAACAAATGCCGATGTAACCACCGAAGGGATCGTGGCGTCTGTGGATCTCAGAAGAGATTTGGTAATGCTCAAGAAACCCAAGCTCCCCATTCATATTCCCAATATCAAATATGAATTTGATAAATCTAATATTTTGGAGTCAAGTAAAATTGTTTTAGATACAACAGTACTGAGATTATTGGACGCCAATCCCGAACTGATAGTTGAGATCCAGTCCCATACCGATAGCAAAGGGGGCGATGCCTATAATATGAAGTTATCGCAAAAAAGGGCAGAAAGTGTGGTGAAATATTTGCAGAGTAAAGGCATTAGTGCCGATAGGCTGCGGGCCAAAGGCTATGGTGAAACTGTGCCCATAGCCCCCAACGAAAATCCGGATGGTAGTGATAATCCCGATAATAGAGCACGAAACAGACGAACCGACTTTAAGATCATTGGAGTAATTGATGCTGAAATAATAATCGATGCGTATTAGGGTTTTTTATTGGGAAAATATAGTATGACTACATCTTTCAAATTATGGTGACCAAATCTCAGTTTGGGGTTTAGTGCAAGTTTTAACTAATGAAAAGCGGACTAAAAAAACCACTACCGCTAAATTTATGCAGACGTTGCGCTCGACCAGTTATCTTTCCTTTTTCGTTGTTATACATTTTAAGTCGCCGGAAGCCTCTTAAATTAGATATTTTGTATATTAATACATTGTTATACAATGTATTAATATTATTATTACATTTGTCTTATGAAAACCGAATTTCTCCAAAACTGGGATACTCAATTAAAAAAAGGCATACTGCCTTTATTTGTTTTAAAAGCATTAAGTAAGAAAGAGTGTTATGGTTATGAACTTATACAGGAACTAAAATTATCTGCCGGTTTAGAAGTTACGGAAGGAACAATCTATCCTCTTCTAATAAGATTAATGAAATACAATTTACTTACATCTAAATGGGTAGAACAACCATCTGGGATACCGAGGAAATATTATCAAATTTCTGACTTAGGTAAAAAAGCTTTAAAGGAAATGAAGAGCAGCATCCAAATGACAATGACTAAAATAGTAAAATGAAATCTATACAATTTAAAAGCAAAAGCGCACAACGCGTTTACGATGACTACATTAATCGTTGTCAAAAAACAATTAAAATACTTTCAAAAGCAGATAAAGAAGATTGTTTGCTGGAAATCAATAGCTACATCTATGAATTCCTGGCAAATACCGAAGCTGAAGATGAAATGGAAAATCTTTTAAATATCATAGAAAGATTAGGGCCACCGGAGGAAACTTTAAAAGAAGCCATTGCTACAAAAAAAACAGAGCAAGCAATAAAGACCTTTAACCCTAAATTTCTATTTCAAGCCTTAATATTAAATATTTCAAATGGAATTATTTACATTATTCTTTTCGTTTTATTCCTTTTACTATTTTGTTTTCCGGTTCTGATAGTCTTAAAATTAATTTATCCGAATGAAGTGGGTTTGTATGTTGGTGAGGGTTCTTTCTATGTTGGCTTTGTTGATTCTCCAGTAAGAGTTACGGAAATTTCAGGAAACTGGTTTATCCCGTTTGCACTGGTTATCTCGTGTTCTTTATATTTAATTATTATTCTTTTACTAAAACTTAAAACTAAATTAAAATGAAAAAGTTACTAGCAATTTTAGTAATTACTTTAACAATAAATCAGACATTCGGACACTTAGACCTCTGGTTTTAATAAAATTTGAGCTTAAGGGAACTTGTTTAGCCACATTTTAATTAGTCGCTGGCAAGTTTTTAAATTAGCTAATTTCATCCCAGACATACCGGTATCCTTTAACTAAAAGTCATTAATATATACTATTTAAGAGAATTAGATTTTTAATCGTATAATTTTCCTAAAAAAAAGGCTGTCTCAATTTGAAACAGCCTCTTAATAATTAAGATTTTTTCGGTTTATTTCACCATAATCTTCTGCATTGCCTGTCCCGAATCAGTTTGATATACCAGGAAGTAGATTCCGGCTGGCAATTGTGATATAGAAACAGTATGGTTATTGCCGCCGTTGAGAGAAACCTCCTGCACCAATTGTCCTAATTCATTTACCAGTTTAAGTTCCAAATCATGTGCATACTTAATAGTGAAGTCGCCTTTATTGGGATTAGGGTAAATACTAATAGGATTCTGATTACTTAATTCCTGCAAACCCGAACAACTGTTTACGCCAAGCAGAACCTGAACACCCGCTTGACAACCAAAACTATTTGTGCCGGTAACAGAGTAAACCTGAGTGCCACTAACACCGGGAGTCACCGAAATAACAGCAGTGGTAGCAGTAGTATTCCAAACATAACTGGAGGCACCGTTGGCGGTTATGTTAGAGGATGCAAACTTACAAATGATGGAAGGACTCGCAGATGCAGTAACCGTTGGGTTGGGGTTCACAGTTACCTGTAGGGTTCGTGTGGTCACACAGGTTGTAACGCCTGTAGTTTGTGAATTGGTAGTAAGGGTGTACACAGTGGTGGCAAGCGGAGAAACCGGGTTATTCTGAATTATTCCTCCCGGAGTCCAAGTGTATCCATTCGCACCAGAGGCCGTTAGCGTTATTGCTGCCCCTGAGCAAATGGCAGTAGAGGACTGAACTGCTACTGCCGGTACAAATACATTTACATTCGTTACTTTTTTCGTACTACAACCGGTGGTTGTGTTAGTCCCGGTTACTGTATAAGAAGTGGATGTGGTGGGCGATACCACGTAGGAACTTGTGTTCGGACCTCCGGTCCATGAATAGATATTGCCTCCGCTGGCATTCAAGGTAACTGAGCCACCCACACAGATATTAGTTGAACTTGCTGTTACATTTATTGTTGGACTTCCCGTAACTAATACTATTGCAGAAGATTGCCCGGCACAGCCCGCGGAATTTAAACCGGATACGGAATAAAGGGTCGCCACAGTTGGACTAACAACAATAGATTGGCCAACACCACCCGGAGACCAAGTGTACGAAAGTGCTCCGGTAGCATTAAGTGCAACGGTAGACCCTACACATGCGGAAGAAGGTGAAGCCGTTGCAACGATGGTGGGCATTGGACTCACGGCCAGAGCAACTGTTGCCGCACCCGGACATCCGGTGCCGTTGTATCCCACCAAACTATAAGTTATACTGGTAGTTGGACTCACCACGATGACTGAAGTGGTTAAATTATTAGGTGTCCAAGTATAATTCGAAGCGCCCCCGGCCGTTATTGTCGTGCTGACCCCCGCACATACCTGAGTGGAAGAAGGAGAAGCTGTGACTGCAAGCGGCACCGCCGTTACAGAGATAGTTCTTACTGCGGTATTTGTAACTGCAGGACAGGCAGAAATTCCCCCCGTAACCGTATATGTTGCAGAAACAGTGGGAGAAAATGCAATTCCATTAGTTACAGTTCCTGCACCACCGGTCCATGTGTAATTTTGGGCACCGGAAGCTGTTAAAGTTGCACTCTGGCCAAGACAAATATAAGTACTCGTATTGGCAACAGTTAGAGTTGGAAGTGCACCGGGGCAAGCAATGTAGAGGTTGTAATCTTCGGTTTCACCATAGCCGTTTAAACTTGAACAAGGATTTGTACTTGCAACAAAGGTGTAATATTCGGAGCACATCACGCGCATCCGAATGTTTACGCCCACTGCAGCGTTATAGGGCACAGTAAGTGTCCCTGAATGATTAAAGGCGTAATTTCTGAAGGCCACAATCTCATTTGCAGCCCACTGCCCGTTATTGTTCCAGTCAATCCAAATACCCAAACCATTTGCATAACTTACTCCCGTAGAAGCTGTCCAAGAATACGTGTTTCCCATCTGCAAGGTCCTTATTGGAGTAGCATACAAACTGTATCCGCTTGGCGCGCAGCCGGCGTTCCCAACAGAAGGAATGCTATTGAGCGAAAAGGCTGTGATCCTGTCTCCATAGTAGCTGCAGTTCTGAAAAGGGGTAGAGGTAATTGCACATTGTGCAGAAGCTCCTTCAACAATTCCGAAAAGTGTAATTAAGGTGAGTAATAGTTTTTTCATAATTAGGGGTTTGGTTTATAGGATAAATATAAAGTATTTTTTTAATAAATCCTTATTTTAACGGAATTACAATGTTCTTAACAATTACAGGATAATTTAGTGAACTAATCTTGACTTTAAGGCTTTTTAAAGGCGCGGCTCCCCTTGAGAACTTAAATACCGCGGGGAACATTAGGTCTTTTCTAATGGGACCAATCTTCTCTGAATAAAGAATAAGGCCTTTTTCATCCAAAAACTCCACCAAATAAGAGTCTTCTTTGTCGTTAACATTGTAAATGGTCAGCTCCACCTGAAGCAAATTCTTTCTTCTTTTTTCTACTGAAATCACCTTGGTAAGAATGTGCCCCATCTTGAGCTCCGGGATCCAACTGGAACGATAATTTGGCATGGGCTGCCAAATGCTGTCCTTTTTTCCAAGACTGTAGACAAAAGCGTCCCAAACAATTTCTTTTTTTCTGGTCACCTCAAAAAATCTGTTTAATTGTCCTGCACACAAGAGAATGTTCGAGTTTGGCATTTCGGTGATATTGCCGCCCGAATTACTGCGCCCGTTTGTTAGGGTATCAAAATCCAGATCGAATTTCCATAATAACACACTGTCTCCTGCACTCACATTGTCCTTTAGCTCCATGATACAGGAAGGGGATGCTGTTTTTCGCGCACCATTATTATTTAAGATAAAAATACTATTGTGTTTTGTCACGCGCGCATCGTGTTGTTGCCTGAAAAGGCCGTCTCCAAACATTGCTTCCCCCGAGGGATATTTTTCTCCATAGCTTAATTCCACCTTTTTGCTTTGTTTGTCAATTTTGATTATCCTGCTTAAGTCTCGAAACCCTATATAAGCTTTTGTGTTTTCATCATTCACGCCCAATGCATTTGCGTGCGCATAAACAAGCGGAAATCCGATGGGCGTTTTCTTGTAATTTAGATCCTCATCTGTGAGATAATTATTAGAATCCCAGAACCATAAAACCTTTCCCGTTTGATCAAGTTCAAGCAGCACCGCCACATCCGTTTTAGCATAGGGTTCCCCCTTAATATAGGTCACATCTCTGTTTAGCTTTTTCAGTTCTTCGGTATAGTTTACCAACATCTTTCGGTATACCGACCTGTTTCCAAGCATAAAATAGGTGCCTTGTGCCGTCTTCTTAAAATCGTGATGAAACGTAATGGTGTCTTTGCCAAACACAAAAGGACTGGGAAGACTCCATAAAACCTTTCCCTCCAAATCCAATTCAACAGGAGTATTATCACTCAAAAAAGTAAGTGTGTTCTCGGCTGTGAATTCGAGGTCACGGATTTGTGTCCCTGTATTTACATAGCCCGCAATTGGGGGTAGCAGCCACACAGGTCTTCCGCTGCGATCAAATATTCCCCTTAAATAATCGATGACAATGTATCCTCCCAAATGTTTTGTGGTGTCATTTACCCTAACATCCAGTCGGATATCGCTAAAAAAGTCAGAATTCACCCGCGGTACGATACTAAATGTGTGAACGTCCCCAGTATGAATACGTTTATTCTTTTTATTAATATTGTTCACCCGCCACAAATATGATTTCCCCCAGTTCAAATAGTGAACCCTAAAAGCAGGATAGTTGTTACTAAGGGTTACCACTGCGCTATCTTTGCGTAAGGCCGACGAATCGCTGTAAATTTTCAGTTCGTATTCCAGGGTCCCCTTAAAAAAATTTTCTTCAAAATAAACATGTACGTAGTGTACTGTAGAATTTTGAGCGGGAATAACATCGCCATACGACCATTGGGGAATACAAATAACTATCAGGAAAAACAGGAAAATAAGTGCTTTCTTCATCATGCTGTGGTTGATTTAGTTTAAGGTTAGTTCTTTTGTGAGATGAGGATCGTTCATCGATTGGATTTTTAGGTGATATGTTTTTAGATCAGCTTCAGTACCCTTAATTTGAAACTGTTCACGCACGTGTTCCCACGATTTGAGCGCCTGCGTTTTGTGCGATTGGATTATTTCCTTTTCGTTTCGTATAAGCTCCACCAGGTAGGTATCCTCGCAATTGCCGGTATTATAAACGTCACAAATTAGTTCGATTCTGTTTTTTGTTGAATTATTCTGAACATCGCATGTTGCCAAGAGGTGATAGAAGTACAACTGCGAAGTCCAGTGACTCCGGTATTGTGGAAAATAGGTGAAAGCACTGTCGGAACCCCCTTTGGAAAACATAAACGCGTCCCATACAATTTCTTTGGATTTGTTCACCTCAAAGATTCTCGGCAATACTCCTCCGCATACCAAGAGGTTGCCATTTGCCAGTTCGCTGATATTTCCGGCCGAGGTGCTTTTTCCATTAGTAAGTGTATCAAAATTAAGATCAAACTTCCACACCAAAAGATCTTCATTCTTACTTGCATTTTCTTTTAGTTCGAGTATGCTCGATACACCACTTCCCTCTCGTTGTGTATTATTATTGTTGAAGACCAGCAGGGTGTGTCGGTTTGTAATGGTGGCATCGTGCTGACCTCTGAAAAGATCGTTCCCGATGCGTGCTTCCCCGGAAGGATATTTTTCGCCGTAACTGAGATCCACCTTTCCGCTTTTTTTGTCTACCCTCACAATTCTATTAAGATCGCGGAATCCCAAATACGCTTTTGTGTTTTTGGCATTCACCGAAAACGCATTCATATGAGTACCAAAGGTGGGTGTGCCATTTTCACTTTTCTTATAGTTCAGATCTTCGTCCCTGATATAACTATTGCTCTCCCAAAACCACACCAGCTTTCCATTCTCATCAAACTCCAATAACATGCCATGTACCGTTCTCTTAACTAAGGTATCATTTTTGTAATACATGTTAGCCTCAATTTTCAACACACTGTCAGGGTAAGCGCCCGTTACTTTCCGCGAAACTTTTTTATTTCCCAAAACAAAATAATGTCCGTTTTCATATTTCTTAAAATCGTGGTGATAAATAATGGTGTCTCCTCCCATAATAAGTGGATAAGGAGCTCTCCACAGCACGTGGCCTTCAAAATCCAGCTCTACCGGCTGCGGGCCGGCAAGTACAGTAATATGATGATCAAAAGTAACATTCAGATCGCGGATCAGCTTTCGCGGATCTATCAGACCTTTAATAGTAGGCAGGGCCCAAATCTGTTTCCCTTCCCTATCAAAGATCCCTCTGGCGTGATCGAGTACAATTAGTCCGCCGGCATTTTTATCAGACTTATCGCACTTCACATCCATTTTGGTATCGGCAACATAAAGCGCATTAATTTTGTTCTGCAGGGTGAATTTTTGATAAATTTCGGAGGAGGACAAAGTACCCTTTTCTGCCTGTGCGTTTACTGTCCACCAATAAGGATGCCCCCACTTCAAATCTTTCACCCAAAAAGCCGGAAGCATACTCTCCTTCTTACCGATGAGGTTTGTGTGCAATGAATCTCCGTATACACGGAGTTCGTAGCGTGAAGCGCCTGCTACAAAATTAGTTTCAAAATACACTTCGGTATAATGCAAAACAGAGCCTTGTTTAGGAATTTGGCAGAGGCCAATTTGCACAAGCAAAAAAAAAGTGAGGGCAAGGCCGGGTTTCCGAAGTGCGAGCGTCATTGATTTTAATTATAATTTTGGGCCATTTCAAAAAATTAATTTGAAGATTTTTACGTCCAAACTTCTCTCCAAAACAAAAAATTATGTTGCCCGAAAATAGAAAGAAAAAATGAAACTATTGGGATGAGTCTGAATTGCGAAAAGATAAATTGTTAAGGCAAAGTTTTAATTGGGTAATTCAATCATGTGTCCGCATTTAAAATGACCCTTTGGGCAATTCTTATAACCGTGCAATCCGCATGGCCGGCAGGGCAGACCCTTCACTTCCACAACTTGTGAACGATCCGACAAAGGACCAAATCCAAATTCAGGAACGGTGGAGCAAAAGAAAGCGGTCACCGGCGAATTCATGGAAGAAGCCAAATGCAGTGGGGCACTGTCGTTCACAAAATTCATTTTTGAGCCGCTCATGAGTTGTGCCGATTGAAGCAAGGTTAATTTTCCGGTCAGAATCTCTATGCCCGGGTGTGAACTTTGTTTTTTGATGGAGGAACACAAATCCTCATCTCCTTGAGCCCCCAGTAAATAAATAACGAGGTCGTTCGACTGCTTATCGCAAAGTTCCACCCATTTAGCAATCGGCAACTGCTTGGTGTACCATACCGATGCCGGGGCCATGCATATATACGAGCCTTTAGTTAAGTTCTCAACCAGCTTTTGATCAGGTGTAGATGGGTAAAGTTTTGGTTTGAATACTGTTTTATCGGTAAACTCTTCAATAAGCTGATTGTAACGTTCGGTTTCGTGCCTGCCATCACCAATGGTATGCCGCACCGTATAATTGAACAAAAACGAAAATGGATTTTCTTTGTAACCGCTGGTATGTCTTGCACCCGAAAGGGCAGTTAAAAGCCCCGAACTGGCAAAACGGTGACAATTCACCACACAATCGTACTTGTTTTTTCTGATACGGGAGATGAGCTTTACCAGATTGGAGAACTTGGCCTCTTTTTTATTCCATACAACAACTTCTTTTAAAAATGGGTGTTCCTGATAAATGCCCTCATTGCCCAGGCGCACAAGAATGCTCACCGTAGCCTTGGGAAAAGAAGCATGAAGTTTTTCGAGCAGGGAAGAAGCCAAGATGGCATCACCAATAAAAGCGGTCTGAATGACCAGTATGTTCTTGAAATCAACCAAAACTATCCGTGAATGGTTTCGTGTTTCCCGTAACTTTTCACCACCTCCGCTTCATAATCCAGCCATTGCTGCCAGCGGGCGTCAATATCCTCTATGTCTTTGCCATATTTTCGTGCAAATGCCAAAAAGGTAGTATAATGATTGGCTTCACTAATCATTAATTCGTGGTAGAATTTCCGAAGATCTTCATCGTTGATGTGATGCGACAGTATTTTGAAGCGTTCGCAGCTGCGGGCTTCGATCATGGCCGAAAATAACAAGCGGTCAATCAATACAATTTCTTTTTTATGCCCCTTGCGCATGAATTTATACAATTCGTTCACATACTCGTCTTTGCGCTCAAAACCAAGGGTGTATCCTCTTTCTTTAATTTTTTGATGCACCATTTCAAAATGACTCAACTCTTCTTTTGAAAGTGCCAGAAGTTCATCTACCAGATCGGTAAGATAGGGGTAGGCAATGACAATTGAAATTGAATTTGTGGCCGCTTTCTGCTCGCACCAGGCATGATCGGTTAAAATTTCCGAGATGTTCTTCTCCACAATATTCACCCAATTCGGATCCGTTTCTAATTTTAACCCCAGCATATGAAATAATATTTCTGATACAAAGTAACAACATTTTTAGTTAATATTACAGGGTGAGTGTGTATGGAAAATTATATCTTTTTCCTGTTTCGATAGGGACAGAAGACCTGCTTCGGCAGCTACCTGCTTATAATTTGGAACTCATTCGTACCCTCAACAAATTTATTGCGGAAGACGCGAAAACGGCACGGCGATTTTTGAAAAGTTGTGGCTATCCGCAGCTCGACAAGGCTGAAATCCTTCTGCTCAACGAACATACTAAATCCGGTGAGCTCAGCGACCTCATGAGCGACTTGTTAGAAGGACAAAACGTAGGTTTAATGAGCGATGCAGGTTGCCCGGGTATTGCCGATCCGGGGGCTGAAGTAGTACGTCTGGCGCACCAAAAGGGCATAGAGGTGGTGCCACTGGTTGGACCCAGTTCTATTGTGTTAAGCATTATGGCCAGTGGATTTAACGGACAAAATTTTGCATTTGTTGGGTATCTTCCCATCGAAAAGCCACAAAAAATTAAGAAGTTGAAGGAACTTGAGCAACTTGCTCTCAAACAACATCAGGCGCAATTTTTTATCGAAACCCCTTACCGCAACGAACAAATGTTTGAAACGGCCCTCGAATGTTTGGGCCCGCACACCTTGTTATTGATGGGCAAGGACCTTAATTCGGAGGGACAAGTTATTAGAGCTAAAACCATCGCCGACTGGCGTAAGGGGCCGAAACCCGCCTTGCACAAGGTGCCCGTCGTTTTTGGAATCTTCCATTGATCCTCACGGTGCAATACAACGAAAAACTAACCAACTAACAGACCCTTTAAAATTTAGGTTATGAGTACTTTGTTCAAAACCTTATCTTTACGTATTCTGAAATAACATACGAAAGCGTTTCTTTGTAACTTGAACTTATTGGCATACATACAGGCAAAACACAACCTTATTTTTAAGTTGTTGTTAATTACCTTCTGTTCCTTCCTCATTGCATTCATGTTGCCTAATCGTCCTGTAAAAGGGCATAGGGTGGATGCTTTTACTGCCATTTGGCCTTTTGAGGACCTAATTGTGGAACAGGATTTTCTCATCAACAAAACACCGTATGAACTTGAGACAGAGAAGGACAAGATCAGAAAAGAAGCCCCTCTATTTTTTCAATTAAAGAATGAAGAGAAAGACAAAAAACTTCAGTCGCTCGAAAACCTCAGATTCTCGAATCCGATTTTACATGCCCGATTAAAACCACTTTTTGACAGTATCTATAAACGCGGAGTAATTGAAAGTATTGATGAAGGCCTTTCTAAAAAATCGATGTTTGTAACTACCGGCACCTACGCCGAGCAGATTGTGTATTATGATTTTTTTACCATTCGCAGCGCCGCCGAATTTCTTCAAAATAGGGTGCCTGCAAACAAACAAGAGATCAATTACCTCGACTTTCTGGCAATTACACATTACCTCGATCCCGAAAAAACACAATTATATATTAATTCAAAGCTGGAGCAAATCTCTGTTTTCAGAAGTTTCATTCGCGAGGGTCAGGTACTCGCACGTCAGGGAGAGCCGCTCACCAACAACAAACGATTTTTGATTAACCGTTATTTTTACACCCAAAATTTGGGCATCGAATTTACATGGGTACGTTTTTTGGCCAAATGGGCACTTACGTTTGTGTTGTGCGCTGTGTTGCTGGTTTTTCTGGCTTTTTTCCGTCAGGCCATCTTCGGGCAAAATAAACAGGTTTCGTTCTTGTTCCTGCTCATGCTTGGATCTGTATTTTCAACATTTATTTTTTACAAATATGGCCTCATGGTTATGGCTTTGCCCTTTACACTGGTGCCAATCTTGGTAAGAGTATTCTTTGATGGACGCACGGCCCTATTTACCCATTTAATGATTTTATTACCCTGTAGTTTTTTTATGCCCGATCGCCTCGAATTTCTATTATTACAACTTATTCCGGGCATAGGCACGCTGTTTGTGGTAGCCGAAATGCGTAAACGTCAGCAGATCTTAAACGCGGCATTCCTGGTTTTTGTATTTTACGTATTCCTCTTCATCTCCTATCAGTTAGGTTTTGGCACTCCCCAAACTGTAAAAAAAATAACTTCCTATGTTCCCTTTGGCATCAGTTCCATGCTTGTGTTGCTTGCCTACCCGCTAATTTATGGCACCGAGAAGTTTTTTGGGTTTATTTCCGATTTCAAATTGCTGGAGTTATGCGATCTCAATCATCCGCTCCTGCGACGCTTGTCGAAGGACGTGCCCGGTACCTTTCAGCACAGTTTGCAGGTGGCCAATCTGGCCGAGGAAGCCATTTATTATATTGGCGGTAATTCACTGCTAGTAAGAACCGGGGCTATGTACCACGATATTGGAAAATTGGAAAATCCGCTTTTTTTTACCGAAAACCAGCCCAATGGGTTTAGCCCGCATCAGGAAATTGAACCTCTTGAAAGTGCCAAAATAATAATCAACCACGTGATCAAAGGGGTAGAATTGGCCAAAAAATATAATCTTCCCGAGCAGGTTATTGATTTTATTCGCACGCATCATGGCACTACCTCCGTGCAGTATTTTTTGCATTTGTTTCGCAAGCAGGGCCATGAGTCCAAATCGGAAGAGAACAAGTTCAAGTATCCGGGTCCTATTCCTTTCAGTAAGGAAACCGCGGTACTGATGATTGCGGATGGGGTGGAGGCGGCTTCAAGAAGCCTAAAAACCCACGATGCACTGTCCATCAATGATTTGGTTGATACGATAATTGATTACAAGATTGCCCATAATCAATTTATTAACTCCGACATCACGTTTAAGGACATCACCACGATCAAAAAGATTTTCAAAAAACGCCTCATGAACATTTACCATGCCAGGATCGAGTATCCGCAGTAAGCTTGAATAATCTTTTGGTCTTAAGTCAGTAAAAACAATATATTTGTAATTAAAATGCGCTATCTACTTATTCTACTTGGTTCTCTGGTAATCGCTTCGTCCTGCAAGATCATGAGGTCGAACTTAATGCTCAAAACACCGCGCGATTTCACCTTCGATAATTTAGTGGATTCACTCGCCAGAAGAGATTATAAAATAGCACCTAATGATGCGATTACTTATAGGGTATTTACAAATAACGGGTTTAAATTAATAAATCTGGCCACCGAGTCAAGCACACAATTCAGGAACGATTTGGATGTGATTGTGCAAAGCGACGACAGCATCAAGATGCCCCTAATAGGCAGAGTGCATATTGCAGGATTGACCGCAGTGGAAGCTGAAAAAATGCTGGAGAAAAAGTACTCGGAGTTTTATGTTGATCCTTTTGTATCTGTAAGGATATCCAACAGAAGAGTGATTGTTTTTCCCGGCAATGGAGGCTTGGCAAAAGTACTTGCGCTTGCCAACAACAATACCACCATTATGGAAGCGTTGGCAAGTGCCGGTGGAATTTTGGAAGACGGCAAAGCCTACCGTGTAAAAGTAGTTCGTAACAATCCCCTCGATCCAATAAAGCCCTTGGTTTATCTATTTGATCTTTCAAAAATTGGTGGAATAAAGGAGGGTAGAAGCATTGTTCAGGCGGGAGATATTATTTATGTGGAACCAAGATACCGACCAATCGCCACATTTAATAAAGAAATTACGCCCATACTCTCGTTACTGGCGAGTATACTTATCCTCTTTCAATTCACTAAGCTGTTGTAGTTTAGAATGTTTAATCCGCAGGTAGAGTCAACCAATAACCAACTTAAGGACATCACCGAAAAGTTTAACACCGGTTTTGATATTGGTGTGATTGCTTTTTTATTCAACAAGAGTCGATTTTACATCATCCTGTTTTTTGTAATTTCGTTCTTTCTGGCATTTCTCTATTTGCGTTACAGCCAGCCCATTTATGAATCGCATGCCATCATTCAAATTAACGATGCAAACAGGGCCGACGATATTCTCAAACTGGGAAGTATGGATGAGCGGGGAAACATTCTCGCGGAGGCAATTGAGCAGATTCGTTCCAAAGTTTTTCTAAAACGCGTGGTTGAAAAGCTCGACATCAGTGTAAACTACTTTAGTGAGGGAACATTCAAAAATAATGAAATGTACCATTCTTCGCCCTACCTGGTAAAGATCAATCCAAAAGAAGTCTCAATTTACGGGCAGCAAATGTATGTCGAACTCAGACCCGATCTCAAAGGGGGAAATCTAAAAGTGGGAGGTAAAACTTTCCCGTTTGAAGTCAATACTTGGTTGCGGACACCCAATTTTGACATCAACATTGATCTTAATCGCATGATAGAAGGAAATGCATTGCGCGACTTGGTGCAAGGCGATAACAGCTATTATTTTGTGGTGCAAAACATCGATGTGGTAACGGCAAAACTTCAAACTCAGGTTGAATTAAAACTCATGAGTGAATTGGCAAAAACGCTCCTCATTCGCGTGAAAGATGTAAATTCTGCTAAGTCCACCGATATTGTGAATGCCATCACCGAAGAATATCTGAGTTACGATGTGGAGCGAAAAAGCGAAAGCTCTACTAACATTCTGCATTTTATTGAGGTGCAATTGGCCAGTGTTTACAATTCGTTGAAGGATACAGAAGGCGATCTTCAAAAGTTTAAAAAAGAGAAAAATTTCAGTGATCAGGACATGTTTCTGAGTTCTGAATTTGCACGCAATTCAAGCATGGAAGATCAAATGCTCAAGTTGAAAGTGGAAGAGAACATCATTGCCGAGATTCAGGCCAACATCGCGAAGAATAAAAACATAGACGTGTATCAGCTCATTTCACTGGTGTCCGGCACCGAATTTGAAAGTCTGATTAAAGACATTACGCAGGAGATGCAAAAGCTCCTCAAGGAAAAAGACAATCTCTTATTTGAGGTTACCCAAAACTCGGAGAACATCAAATTGGTGAATTATAAGTTGGAGAATCAAAAACGATTGCTGGTGGAATCGCTCGACGCGGTGAGGTTAAAATACAAAAGTAAATACAAGAGTCTGCTTGAAAATAGTTCAGACTTTAAATCGCGCCTCAATAAAAGCCCTGAAGATGAAGTGGAGTTTTCCAGATTAAATCGTCTGTATTCCATCAGTGAGAAATATTACACCATGCTTCTGGAAAAAAAGACGGAGTTTGCCATTTCAAAAGCAGGGTATGTATCGAAGAATATTATTTTGGAAAAAGCCATGGGGCTTGGTGTTCAGGTTTCGCCCAGCCGTAGAAATGCGTTGCTAATTGCCCTGCTGTCTTCTATTTTATTATCTTTTGGATTGGTATTTGTGCGTTATATTTTTCACGACAAGATTTATTCGTTGGGGGATATCACCAGATACTCCAGTGGAAACGTTTCTCTTCTGGGGATTATACCAAAATACCCAAACGATATTCCTGTATCGCAACTTATTGTGGACAAAAATCCAAAGGCACTCATCAGTGAAGCATTCCGCACAGTGCGAACAAATCTTGGATTTATTGATTCAAGGCCCGGACCCAAGATCGTCTCCATCACCTCCACCATTTCGGGAGAAGGAAAAACCTTTGTAGCTATTAACATCGCAGGGGTTTTGGCTTTTACGGGTAAAAAAGTGGTGATCATCGACCTCGACATGAGGAAACCTAAGATCCACAAAGGTTTCGGTGTATCAAATAATATTGGAATGAGTACCATTCTCACAGGAACCACACCCATCGAAGATTGTTTTATGAACAGTCCCATGGAGAACCTGAAATTCGTAACCGCCGGGCCTTCTCCCCCTAATCCCTCGGAGTTGATCCTGAGCACTAAGCTGGATGAAGTATTGGGTTATTTAAAAACGATGTTTGATTACATCGTCATCGACAATGCACCCGTGGGCCTTGTTACCGATGGTATTGCCACTATTCAGCGTGCCGATTATCCTATTTATGTGTTTAGAGCAGGATACTCCCGAAAACTTTTTACACAAATTCTCGACCGTTTAAAAACGGAGTCGGGCGTAAAGAATTTATCGGTGGTACTCAACGATGTGGATGTGAGTCGGAAAATATACGCCTACAATTATGGCTACGGGTACGGCTACGGTTATGGCTATGGCACGGGCTACTACAGCGATGACGAATCGTTCAAAAAAAGAACACGAAAAAAATAAATGACATGGAAGTTGTTGCAACAAAACTAGAAGGTGTATTGGTACTAAAACCAAAAGTTTTTGAAGATGCCAGAGGACATTTTTTTGAAAGTTATAATAAAACTCTTTTCCAAAATGCCGGTTTGAATCTCAACTTTGTGCAGGACAATCAATCACTTTCTCAAAAGGGCGTGCTCAGAGGCTTACATTTTCAAAATCCCCCTCATGCCCAGGGAAAACTCGTGCGGGTGATCACCGGTGCTGTATTTGATGTGGCAGTAGATATTCGTAACGGCTCACCTACATATGGACAATGGTTTGGCCAGGAACTCAATGATAAGAATAAATGGATGATGTACATTCCCGAAGGATTTGCGCACGGCTTTGCGACCCTCGAAGACAACACCATTTTTGCCTATAAGTGTACCAATTTCTACAACAAACCATCGGAGGATTGTTTATTATGGAATGATCCGGATATTGGAATTACGTGGGGACTTTCCAATCCCCTCCTGTCTGAAAAAGATCTTCAGGGAAAGAGAATAAAGGATTTTGTAAGTTTGTTCTGAAAAAAGAATCTTCTACTGTTCTGTAAACACAAGTTATAATGAGACCTGTTGATGAATTTTGATTTTCATTTCATATTAACAACCATTTTTATGGTTTGTTTCGTTTTCTCATTACTGATCAATTACATCCTCTTGCGCTTTGCTCAAACTTTGGGCATGCGAAATCGCGATGAACAACAAGTGCGCTGGAACCCCGATTCCAGGCCTTCACTTGGTGGAATTTCTTTTTATGTTGTTTTTCTTTTCGCCTTTATTTTCACAATCATTCTACCCCATAAAACTTCGGGTTTTAATATTCAGGTAATCGGCATCCTCATGGCGGCTACCCTTGCTTTTTTAATGGGCCTGGCCGACGATGCCTTCAATACCCAGCCGCTGTTAAAATTCCTGACACAGATATTTTGTTCCCTTATTGTTATCTTTTCCGGTCACAGCGTCACCATTTTTGAGAACGTCTTCCTCAATTATTTTGTTACCATCCTTTGGGTAGTGGGTTTAATGAATTCGATCAACATGCTCGACAACATGGATGGCATCGCTACTGTGGTTTCGGTGCTGGCTTGTTTCTTTATGGTAACTGTAAATGTATCACTGTTTAATACGAGCAGTTACGCTACAACACTTAATCTTGGGGTATTAGGTGCTTTGTGTGGTTTCCTGGTGTATAATTTTCATCCTGCCAAAATGTTTATGGGCGACACGGGTAGTCAGTTTCTCGGGCTATTTCTGGCCGTGATGGGGATCGATAATTGCTGGAATAATCCTACTTCTCCACTGGTGAATGGATTTCCCATTGCTAATATTTTGATCGTGTTCCTAGTCTTTTTATTACCAATAACCGATACCGTCACCGTCGTTATCAATCGCATGAGAGATGGGCGATCGCCGTTCATCGGTGGAAAGGATCACACCACACATTATCTTTTTTTCAGAGGCATCACCGAGAAACGAATTGCCATCCTTTTCTTTTTTATAGGAGGTACGGCCTGCGTATTGGCATACGAATTGGTACTCGATTTCTCATTCGAATTATTTTATAGTGCCCTGGCCTTTGGTTTGGTGGTAATAGCTACACTTTTTTCGGTTACATTGGTCAAGAAAAAACAATAAGACCAAAGCCGGTGGATCTTTAAACTCTTTTAAAAAATGAAGTTTAGTCAACTACCTACGGATGACAAGATAAAGCAGATTCTCGGAGTTCTGTTTCTTATTATCGTGGGTTATTTTCTACTCAAGGTGTTTGTTCTGAGTCCCGCTCCAAATGCGCTTTCTTACAACAATACTAATTTTGAAGTACTGGGTCTCAACATTCCTTCCAATCTCGATTTTTGCGGTGAAAAAATTCCGGCTAACGATTTTGAGATCAAAGGCGATTTGGAAAAGGAATTTTTTAATAATTCGTATTGGAAAAATAATTCTCTTCAGCTCTTCAACAAGGCCCGGCGCTGGTTCCCATACATTGAACCTATTTTAAAAGCCGAAGGTGTTCCCGATGACTTTAAATATTTGGCCGTGATAGAAAGCCACTTGTCTAACGTGAGTTCCCCCGCAGGGGCAGCAGGTTTTTGGCAACTGGTGCCAAATACGGCCGCATATCATGGCCTTGAAGTGAATGGGGAAGTGGACGAACGTTTTGACGTAGAAAAATCAACCTACGCAGCGTGTGGCATAATCAAGCAGGCCTACAAGGAATTTCACAATTGGACATTAACGGCAGCTGCATATAACAGGGGAATAGGAGGGATTCTCAAAGCTATGAAACAACAAAAAGCCGAGAACTATTACGATCTTCTGCTCAACAGTGAAACCGGAAGTTTTGTATATCGGATCCTTGCTTACAAAACACTATTTTCGAGCCCCGGCCACTTTGGGATCAAAAAAAAGAAATGGAGTTATTTTCCAAAAGTAAAGTATACTACGTTTAAGATAGATTCTTCTATTACAACTTTATCCGCATTTGCCGCACACATTGGCACAAGCCCCGGTACAATAAAGTTGTATAACCCCTGGTTATTAAAAGATGCGCTAAGAAATCCCGCAAAAAAAACCTACGAAATACGCATACCAAAAGGACCCGGCGATTATTCAGATTATGCGCGTGACCTTATGACCGAAGGGGGAACGTTGATCCAATTTGCAAAAGATCCGCAGGGGGTAGCAACTATGAGCCCCGATTCCATTGACCTTCTTTCTACTACCTCCATCATTCATGTGGTGAAAGTGGAAGAACCGCTGTTGAATCTTGCAAATTTCTTCAAGGTAAAAGAATCAGATCTTCGAAAATGGAATAACCTGCCACCCGGTGATAATGCCGTAAAAGGTCAAACATTGATCATTCATTATAAAAAAGAAGAAAAGTAGATTGGAGTAAGCGATAGGTTGCGGATACTCACCGTTTTCAAAAATCACTACCTGTAAAGGGTCACATGACCCGATAATTCTTTGTTTTCCCCATGAATGCTGGTGGCACTCATCCTCCAGGTAAAGACACCACTCTGGCAGGGTTCGCCTTGGTAGGTTCCGTCCCAACCCTCTGTTAAGTTGTCGGTGTGGAATACGACTGCACCCCAGCGATCAAAAATCATAAGTTTATAAAGTTTTACGCCACGGGTTACGGGAATAAATAATTCGTTGTGTTTGTCTTCATTGGGTGTAAATGCATTTGGAACAAACAAGTTAAAATCTTCCTCCACATGAACAGTCTTCATTAAGGTGTCAGCACATCCCCAGGTATTGCTCACAATCATAGCAACAGGATAATAACCCGATTCGGAAAAATGATATGTGGTATGTTTGCTGGAAGATAAATTGGCAGGTGCCCCCGGAGAGTCGCTTGTTAAAGTCCAGTTAAAGCCATTTAGGTCTTCGCCTGAGGAAGAATTTGTAAAGATGACATCATCCACGTTTTCAACAGGTTTCAGGGGTGAGTAATTAAAATCGGCAATAGGCACAGGATGCACTGAGATCTGAAAATTTACACTATTCTTACACCCGGTGAGTGAGTCGTAAAAAGTTCCCTCCACCGTATGGGTACCCACCTCATAAAAACAATGCGAAAAAGAGGAAGGAAGGTGCTTGTTATTAATTACCCACGAACCACTAATGACCGAGGAGGTGGTAATTGGTGCAAACCGGTAATCAGAACACAAAGGAGCACACCCTTCCATTTTATCACCCAATAAGGTGCCTTCGGGAAGGGGAAAAATCTCTAGGGTGGTGGTGGTGGCATTGGCACAGCTTTTTCCATCAATAGCAACAAGGGTATAAGTTCCGGAAGCATGCTGATTAGTAGCCGAAAAATTAAATACCTGACCTTCATAATAAATATTTTCGGGCCCATACCATTTGTAGTTCAGTCCGCCATACCCTTCCATGCGCACCGCTGCGTTCAAACATATTTTAGTAGCAGGAAAAACTACCACGGATGGACTTGGTAAGCTGAGTGTACTCACATGGGCCACCGCCGAACTGCTGCAGCTATTTACGGCCGTGCCTGTAACAGTATAAAAACCAACACTGGCGCTGTTCACCTTATTGATGAGTGATGAAGCCTGACTACTTTGATAATTATTGGGACCTTTCCATAGATACAGGTTGGCGCCGTTTACCAAGAGAATAGCAGGCTGATTAAGGCAAACCGTGGCACCATTCACCGATAGATTGGGTTTTGGAAGTACGGTAGCATCGGTGGTGGCAGTTGATTGACAGCCTTTGAAATCGGTAACCGTTAATGTATAGGTTCCTGTGTAAGCCACTTTACTCGAATCACGAACAGGATTAGCAATGACGGAATAAAAGGATGGGCCGTACCAATTATATGTGCTCACAGAGCTTCCTGTAGCAGCAAATAATCTTAACGCCTTACTTTCACACACCGGACTGTTATTCGTTGCAACCGGTGTTGGTAGCGGATGAATGGTGAGGTAGTGATAAGCCCATGCATTGCAAGGACCTGTGGTAGCCATTATCGTATAGGTGCCATTGGCAGCCATAGATGCGGAAGGGAGCACAGGATTTTGAATAAAGCTGGTAAATCCGTTAGGCCCCGACCACCAATACGTGGTGCCGCCACTGGCCGTAAAATTTATGCTTGCACCGGTACACTGGGGACCGTTAGATCCGGCCAGGGGAGAAGGCAATTGTGTTACGGCTACATGTGCGGTTGTCGTATTTGTGCATCCCGGCGCACTGGTAGCCGTAACAGTGTAAAAACCCGAACGCGAAGTACTTGGTGATGTAATAGCAGGATTCTGCAGTGTGGAGGTAAATGACAAAGGTCCGGTCCATACAAAGCCAATGCCGGGTGAAGAACTGGCATTTAATAACAATGTCCCATTACTGCACACGGTACTGCCACTTGCCGAAAGTGGTGGCGTGGCATTCACCGTTAAAGACGCCGAAATACCGGCTGTGCAACCAATGGCGGAGGTAACAGTTAATGTGTAGTTTCCGGAATAACCCGGACTTGCCGAACTTATAAATGCCGTTGAACCTCCGGCTAAAAAAGAAGAGGGCCCTGCCCAACTATATGAAACACCTCCCGAACCGTATAACAAAAGGTTTTGACCATTGCAAATAGGACTGTTGCTCGTGAATCCGGGAATAGGTGCAGGATTCATAATCATAAAGACACTGGCGGTGGCAGTGCAACCAAAGGCCGACCCAAGCACCGAATAGAAGGATGAGATTCCCGGGCTGGCCGTAAAACTGCTCCCTGTGGCAGGCCCACCATTCCATGTATAAGAGCTGGCTCCGGAGGCTGTTAAGGTACCCGTTGATCCCGGACAGATAGTAACATTGCTTGCACTCACCGTTGGATTCGTAATAAAATTGAGCGTAATTGTCTTTACCGCCAAACACTGATGGGCATCTCTGCTGCTAAGCGTATAGGAATGAAGTCCGGAAGTGGTTTCCGATACAGTATGGGTAACTGCTATTGGTCCGGCCGTCCATGTATAGGTATAGCCGGGCGTTCCTCCCGAATTAATTCCGGTAAGCCCAATATTTCCTCCAACACAGGCTGTTGGCGACGCCGGCACTATAGTGAGTGTGGCGGCCGGTGGTTGGTTGACTTGAAATGTTCGGCTCATCACACAAAAAGTCAACATGTCGGTAACCGTTACCGTGTAATTACCCGCCGATAACCCTGTGGCTAAGGCCCCGGTTTGATTGTTAAATCCGTCGGTCCATACATACGATGAACTTCCCGAGCCCCCCGCAAGCAACATGGAAGCAGTTCCTGTAGGTATACCATAACAATTTATCGTATCAGTATGCAAAACAGTGCCTGTAACAACAGAAAGAGACACCAGTGACGTGGTGGTGGAAGCAGAACAGTTGCCATTATTAAACCCAACGGTTACTGAGAAGTTGCCGGGAAACAAACCCGTTGCCACCGAGGTGGTTTGCGACGTAGGTAGCCAGGTAAACGTCATTGGACCTGTAATATTACTTGGAAACACAGTGGCTGAAGCAACCGCACTGCAGGTTACGGGCGATACAACGACGTTGAGTGAAGGAGAAACCACCGCAAAACTGGTAGAAGAAATACATCCGTCGGTAAATTGTGCCAACGCATAAACGGTACCGGCTGTGCTATAACTGGCTGCCGTACTGCCCGAGGTCAATGACAGTGGAGCAGGAGCCCATACTACATTACTGGGTGTACCTGAGGATCCCAGATGCGAAAAACTTAAGAGCGATAAGGAACCCGTGCAGCCCACCGAGGGTGTTAAAACAGGTACTGAATGCGTAATGGCACAGGAAATGTTAGAGGTGCCCGTGGCTCCGGAACAAGAAGTGAACTGAGCTTGAAAACAAGTGGTGTTTGCAAGTGAAGGAATGACATAACTTTGCAACGTGGCTCCGGGTATATTGGTCCACGGCCCAGAGACACTTCCGGAGGATTGCCACTGAACATTACCGGTATAAGTTGTTGTTGAAAGTGTAACACTGTTATACACACACAAACTGTTTGGGTTGGCACTTACAATTCCCGGCACGGGAGGTCCGGTGCCCACATTTAGAAAAATACTCCCAACTAACGCCCAACAACCTGTTGCTCCCCCCGATACGATGCAGGTATAGGTGATTGGAGCAGTTACAGTTGCAATGGGATTGGAGATAAAAGCATTATTTAATCCGGTTGCAGGAAACCAAGCATATGAATAATTGGACTGACCACAACTATTATTTACGGTGGCACTCAACTGCACCGGAGCAGGGGGGCAAATCAAATTTGGAAATGCACTCAAACTTAGAGTGGGTGGGATGTACACACCTGCTGTGGTGAAGGTATAAATGGACGACCACGAACTTTGAGATCCGCTTGGCCAATTAGCTTCCCTGATCCTGAACTTATACACCGTGCCCGGACAAAAATTAGCGATGTTAATGGTTTGTGTATTGTAAGAGTATGGAGAAGACGTAAATGCCTGAGGAAGGGAAGTATACGTATCACTCACCAAACCCGAGAAAGAACTTCCATTGCAGGCAATTTCAATATTTAAAACGTTTTGGCAATTAAGCCAGGTACCTGTATTTCCAATATTTAAGACTAAACTCGTGCCAATTAGCGATTGTGTGGTGAGAGCCGGCGTCATTAAAGGAGAACAGGCCTTTGATAGAAAAGGAAATGCCCCGACTAAAAAGGTAAAAAAAAGTAAAAGGGAGGGTCTATTTTTAGAAAATAACAAAATTGATTGAACTATAATATGAAATAATAAATCTAAAAAAGACAGTATAAATTTTAATCAAGATACTCAATTTAAGAAACTTCCGCTAGTAATCTTCAAAATTATATGCACCTGTTCACTCACCCAACTACTCATTCCACCCAATTTTAGTACTTGTTCCTCTAAATACGTATCAAAATCGATGATTTGTTATCAATTTCCCTAAATTTGATCACATCCAATTGCCAAAAATGAAGCGGGTACCGAATTTTAAATTTATTGTTTTTCTTTTTTCTCTGCTCTGCTCCGATTTTGCGAATTCAGAGCTAAAACAAGGTCTAGGATTTAGTGAGAATAAAGGACAGGTTGTCAATCAAAATCATCTACCAAACACGGAGGTACTTTTTTTATACAATACACCCGGTTTCCATCTTCAACTGCGAAAGACAGGTTATTCCTATGAATTTTTTGATACAGAGGGTTTTAAAAATGTCAAAGATAGGTCTCATCGTCATGGTGTTTCACCTACGCCCTTTATCCTTACATGCACTCGTGTGGATATTGATTTTTTAGACGCGCAGCCAAATATACTTGTAGAGAAAGAGGGTCAATGTGGCTTTTATCAGAATTACATTATAGATGGAAAGGAATTTAATAATCTTGGTACTTGGGAGAAAGTAACCTACAAGAATGTGTATCGACACATTGATATCGAATTTTTAATCGGTGGGAAAGATAGGCCGGAGTTTAAATACAATTTAATTCTGCATCCCGGGGCGCAACTCAGCGACATTAAGATGTTGGTAGGGGGGGCAGAACTTTTACAGAATCCGACTCTCGGATCCGTCACGTTTAAAATTGAGGATCACGAAATTTATGAGAACATTCCTTTTAGTTTTTATGCGGATTCTCCTTCTGAGAATAAAATAGTGAACTATGCGGTCAGGGGAAATGAACTTTCTTTCGTTTCCAAGTATGACACGTCTAGAGAATTTATTATCGACCCTGTGTCATCTTTGCAATGGGGAACCTATTTTGGAGGAAATTCAATGGACATTTGCACAGGAACCGGCGTTGATGATCAGAATAATGTGTACACGAGTGGATACGCCTTAAGTATAGGCAACATTGCTACCAATGGTGCCTATCAAACCACTCAGGCAGGTAACTTTGACGCCTTCATCTCGAAATTTAATTCTGCCGGACAGCAATTATGGGGAAGCTATTTTGGAGGTAGCAGTTTTGATTTGGCCTATGCCATGCATGTGGAACCTAATGGCAACGTGTATATCACAGGTGACACCTACAGTCAGGCCGGAATTTCAAGCCCTGGTGCATTTCAGGCATTTTATGGTGGTGGCATCGACGATGTGTTGCTGGCAAAATTCAATTCGTCCGGCCAACGACTTTGGTCAACCTACTATGGAGGTGCCGATCACGACATTGCCCAAGCCATTACGGTTGACAAAAGCGGGAATGTACTAATCAGCGGCCATTCGTCCAGTCCCTTTGGTATTGCAACTCCGGGCGCATATTCTACGTTTTATAATTTTAATTACGATGTGTTTGTGGCGAAATTTTCACCGGGTGGCGGGCGTATTTGGGGTTCTTATTATGGTGATTCAGGCATGGATGAAACTTATGGAATTGCCACAGACACCTTAGGAAATATATACATTACCGGAGGCACAGCGAGCATCGCCTCCATCAGTTCTTCAGGAGCCTATCAGGTATTTTCGGGGGGTGGAGAAGACGCTTTCATTTCCTGTTTTAACAGTGTGGGAACCATGGTAACCTGGGCCACTTTTTTTGGAGGTTCAGGCACCGATTTTGGCACCGCTATTGAAGTGCGTAATTCCACCATTTTTGTGGCAGGCACTACCACCAGCACCAATTCTATTTCAAGTGCGGGTGCCTACCAGCAGGCAATTTCAAGTGCCGACGATTCGTTTCTGGCTTCCTTCACTACGCAGGGTGCCAGAAATTGGTCAACTTACTTTGGAGGAGAAGATGTGGATTACATCAATGATCTTGTTCTTGATTCCAAATCAAATATTCTTTTTTGCGGCTCCACCATGAGTTCCTTTTCTATTTCAACGGCGGGGGCTTATCAACCGAGTATCGCTACCAACGGTAATTACGACGCCTATTTTGCGGTTTTTTCTCCTGCAGGATTCAAGAAGTCGGCAAGTTATTTTGGGGGAGAGGGAAATGACAACGCGCACGGCCTTGCACTCGATCAGTTGGGCAAGTTATATCTTACTGGTGAAACTACCAGCACGCTCGGTATTTCTACCACCGGGGCACACATGGCCACTGCGGCAGGAGGTACCGATGGGTTTCTGGCAAAGTTCTGTATTCCTTTTCAGCCATCTGTTTTTCCCTCAGGTTCAGTTACTCTGTGTAAAGGTATTATGACGCTAAGTGCCACTGCCGGTTATCCAAATTACGCATGGAGCAACAGTAGCACTACCAACCCGGTCTCAGTTAATCTTTTAGCTCCGGGTAATTATACTTTTTATGTGACAACTTCCGACGCTCAAAATTGTGTGGGAACTTCTGATACCACACATATCACCATCCTTTCCTGTCTTTCTCTTTATGAAAATAAAAACGAAAATTCCCTGCTTCTCTTTCCTTCTCCTGCCGGTGATCAAATTAGTGTAAAATTGAAGAATGGTTTTGCGAATTCTGATGCTCATATTGTAATACGGAACGCCTTGGGCTGCTCAGTATTGACTTCACCATGCAGCAAGGATCTAACCGTTATGGATTTACACGAACTAACCCCTGGCATTTACATTCTGTCGATCCAAGAAAATGGAGAGGTTACCTCCATGAAATTCATAAAAGAGTAATTAGGATCAATCGGAATTGTTGGGGAATTGCATATTATTTATTGCTTGGATTTTTTTTATAAACGGAAACAACTAATTTGCTGCGTGAGCGATTGTAGTGGAAAGCCCACAGCCACGCC
>JAQSCW010000011.1 GCA_029945625.1 bacterium | reverse complement strand
GAACGGAAAGCGCGACCCCTGAAGCTAAGGACTTGGTAAGAATCACCAGCCACCGTACAGACTGGCTCATCAAGCCACTGGCTTGCTGCCCTGCTTCAGGGGGCACGCCCTAAACAGAAAAACCAGGAATTGTTTTGGTAAGTTTTTCGCTTCAGGGGGCAGGCCCAAATCAGAAAAACCGGGAAGTTTTCTTGGTAAGTTTTTCGCTTCATTGGCCTGCTCATGAAGCGAAGTTCTTCCGTTTTTTGACAGGCTTCTGCTTCATGAGGGGCAGGCCCAAAAACTTTCTCCCCGGCTTTTCCGCTTGACCCCATTTGATGTTCAATCAACTTGATCGTAAACTTTAGGTGTGAAGTATGTAAGATTTAGATGAGGGAGTACAAAAATCCCACTCCAGATTTACTCAACTTTGCCTAATTATAATTTCACTTAAAAAAAAGAAATCATGACAAACAGCATCACGCCTATCAAAACTGAAAAGGCACCGGTATCGCATGCCGACAATCAAAAAGGCATTGAAAATCACAAAAAGATCGCTACGCATTTACAAGAGGCGGCAAAATACCATCTTGAAGCTGCAAAGCACCACGAGGCTGGTGAACATGACAAGGCAGCTAAAAGTACTATCACTGCTCAAGGTCACCACGACTTGGCAACAGAGGCGCAACGTGAAGATGTAAAACATCATACCCATCAAAGTTAAGGTTGCACAGTAAGAATTATTAGATTGTTATAAATGAAGCACTGTCTTTTTAGGCGGTGCTTTTTTTATAAGGCCCATGGAGCTCCTCCTCACAAAAAAACCAAGCCAAATTCCTTTTTTCATCTCACAGATGTGGAACAAATGTAACTTATACCGGATTTTATGTAAGAAGAAGCCTGTTGAAAGTCTTCTCTTTGTTGCGTGATAATTCAATCACTCAAAAATAACACATAATGAAAACAAAAACCTCCCGGATCACAGTAGCGATAGCACTGCTTCTGGCAATTTTTACAGATTCCTGTAAGAAAGATACCTATGTAGCCATTGCGGGGGTATGTCCCCTCGTGGTATCCACCAATCCTGTTAGAAATGAAACGGGAGTGCCTCTAAATAAAATGATCAGTGTTACTTTTAATGAAAAAATGAATCCGGCCACGATTGTGCCCGCAGCATTTTCCCTTATTGGTGATATAACAGTTCAAGGAACACTTGTTTACGACCCAGCTGGTGTCACCATGAATTTCACTCCCACCAAGAAATTAACTGCTAGCACCACTTATACCGGTCGCGTTTCAAGTTCAGTTAAAGATCCTAACGGTAACGCGCTTCAAACCGATTATGTATGGTCGTTTACCACCGGATTTGTAGATTCGATTCGTCCCACTGTTATTTCTACTGATCCTATCAACAATGCGATTAAAGTAGCAGTAGGAAAAATTGTGACTGCTACCTTTAGTGAAAAAATGGATTCCACCAGCATTAATGCCGGCAGTTTTCTAATCAAACAGGGCTCCACGTCTATTGCAGGCCTGGTAAACTATTCAGGAGTTACCGCTTCATTTGCACCTTCAGCTAATTTAATTGCCGGTAAAACCTACAGTGCCACCATTACTACCGCAGCAAAAGACCCCACAGGAAATACACTTGCAACAAATTACAACTGGGTGTTCACAACCGATTCCACAAATATTGCGCCTACAGTAATTTCTACAAGTCCAATAACTAACGAAACCAATGTGGTGCTTAACAAAGTGATTAGTGCGAACTTCAGTCAGTTCATGGATGGAACAACGCTTTCTAACGCTACGTTCCTGCTTAAAAACGGAAGCACTTCAATTACCGGAATCGTTACCTATGCCGGAACAACTGCTTTCTTTACCCCTAGTGGCCCACTAACAAGTGGCACCACCTACGTGGCAACTATTACCACAGGTGCTAAAAATCCATTGGGCATTCCTTTAGCGGCTGATTATTCCTGGAGTTTCAGTACAGGAACTCAAACCTTATCACCACCTCCTATCAATTTAAATTCAGCGCTCCGTTTTGGTATATTGGCAGGAGTTGGGATCAGTAATAATGCCGGCTTCAGTGAGATTCACGATCTTGATGTGGGTATCAGTCCCGGTGTTCGTTCTTCTGTTACCGGCTTCCCACCCGCCATTATTATTAATGGGGCCATTTATGCCTCCGACGATATTAATCCACCCGGAGTGGCCGCCATGTTAATTGCCGCTAAACAAGATTTAACCAATGCCTATCTCGCTGCTGAAGGAGCTACTTCCCCTGCTCCGGTATCTGTAAATGGCGATCTTGGTGGAACTACTTTAGCTCCCGGAATATATAAATCGACGTCCTCCCTACTGATTCAATCGGGTGATCTCACCTTGGATGCACAGGGAAATCCTAACGCGTATTGGATCTTTCAAGTTGCCTCTGCTTTCACTACAGTTGGTGGCGCCGGCGGAAACATTATACTGGCAGGAGGTGCTCAGGCTCAAAATATTTTCTGGCAAACCGGAAGTTCGGCAACAATAGGTGGCTTTACTTCCTTTAAAGGAAATGTATTGGCCCTTACTTCCATTACCATGAATTCAGGTGCTGTTGCAGTAGGCAGAATGCTGGCCATTAACGGCGCGGTAGTTATGACAAGTACAAACAAAATTTATAAGCCTTAACAACATGAAAACTCAATTTAAATGTTACGAAGAATCCCGCAAAGCAGGATCTTCTATTCTCAAGATCAAAAAATTGGCATCCGGAATTCTCATTTTACTCTGCGCCTCATCTTTCGCTCAGGTACAAAAAGATTCCATTGTCCAACCATCGTGGTGGTTTGGTGTGGCGGCAGGTGCCAATTTTAACTTTTATGATGGCAGTACACAAAAACTCAACTCTGATCTAACGGTACCCAGCGTGTTTCATAAGGGTAATGGAATAGGGTTATTCCTGGCCCCCTCGGTTGAATTTCATCGTCCCGATTTAAAGTTGGGCGTGATTATACAAGCGGGTTATGACGGGCGCAGCGGTAAGTTCAATCAAATAGTCACTCCCTGCAATTGTCCGGCCGATTTAACCGCACATGTAAGTTATGTTACCCTTGAACCCAGTTTACGAATCGCTCCATTCGGTTCCTCTTTTTATATTTATGGTGGTCCACGATTTGCGTATAATATCGGCAAGTCATTCGTTTTTCAGCAGTCACCTAATCCCGACTATCCCGAACAGGTGAAGAGTCCGGAAGTTACCGGCGATTTTAGTGATGTGAAAAGCACACTTGTGTCGATGCAAATTGGCATGGGTTATGATATTGCCATGACATCGAAACAAAATAAAACGCAATTCATGATTTCGCCATTCGCTGCCTATCATCCCTACTTTGGTCAATCTCCCCGCTCCATTGAGACTTGGAACATCAGTACGGTGAGAGTTGGGATTGTATTTAAGTTTGGCAAAACCCATGTATACGATCCGAAAGATACCGCCCTTGCAAAAAATGTGCAAAAGGAAGCACTTGCACCGGCCATCGTTCCGGTTGTTCTTGTTGTGGATACCAGCGTTCACTTTTCAGTGTATTCTCCAAAAAACCTTCCCACAGAACGACGTGTGCGTGAAACCTTCCCCATCCGAAATTATGTCTTTTTTGACTTAGGGTCCTCCGAAATTCCTTCGCGTTACGTGTTGCTAAAAAAGGATCAAGTAAAGGATTTTAAAGAAGATCAACTAGAAGTATTTAAGCCGAAAAGATTATCGGGCCGATCAGACAGGCAGATGATTGCCTATTATAATGTGTTGAATATTTTGGGTGATCGTATGGGCAAATATCCTGCCAGCACCATTAATCTCGTTGGCTCATCCGAATACAGTATTGCGGAGGGAAAAGCGATGAGTGAAAGTGTAAAAAAATACTTGGTTACTGTATTTGGAATTGATGCCTCCCGTATTTCTACAGAAGGAAGGCTAAAACCACAGATTCCTTCTGAAGCGACAGGGGGAACAAAAGATTTATTTTTAATGAGTGAAGGAAATCACAGGGTCTCCATTGAATCAAGCTCATCTCCCCTTTTAATGGAATTTCAAAGTGGGCCCGATGCGCCACTTAAGCCGGTTGAACTCTCCGTTACTCAAACAGCTCCACTGGATAGTTATGTGACCTTTAAAGTAAATGCTCCGGAAAACGTTGTGTCGTCGTGGACAATGGAACTCACCGACGATAAAGGAAAAGTTCAAAAATTTGGTCCTTATACACAAAGCTCTTTGAGTTTGCCGGGAAAAAGTATTCTTGGAACAAAGGCGGAAGGTAATTACAAGATTGTGATGTATGCCAAAAACAAAAAAGGGAAGATCTCTAAACAGGAAACTACAGCGCATATCGTACTGTGGACCCCACCAACCCGAGAACAAGGTATGCGGTTTAGCGTTATTTTTGAATACAACGAATCCAACCTCTCACCAACCTATGAAAAATATCTTTCGGAAATAGTTACACCCAAAATTCCAAAAGGTGCCACCGTTACTATCCATGGCTATACCGACATTGTAGGATCAGCCGACTACAACCTGAAACTCTCCTTAACCAGGGCACAGGAAGTAAAAGATATACTTTATCAAAGTTTGATGAAAGCGGGAACGAAAGAGGTAACCTTTGTTGTAAGAGGCATGGGGGAAGATGAAAAACTCTCTCCTTTTGAAAACAGACTCCCTGAAGAACGTTTCTATAACCGCACAGTAGTGATGGATATTGTTCCTAAAGAGTAACATAACTATTCAACAACTCAGCGAAGGCCCACCTCAAACAGCGGTGGGCCTTTCTTTTTTCCAGATACCCTGCTCCTACTTTTTCTGCAAACGCAAATCAAGAAGCCGCGCCACCAAATTTCGGTCAATAGTACCTTCAAGACTTCAAACAATTGTTATTGATTCTCCACACCATTTGATGTAGTTGAATCACCTCAACTATCCTTGGAAATAAGTGAATAATGTAATACTTAAAGGCTCTTGTGTAATCTCAACTATTAACGAATGAGCAACTTTGTAAGAGTTGTTTTTGAACTTGAAACACTGAATCAGTAAAAATTTGAAAGCAATATTAGTGTAGATGAAAATCCGGTATTTAGTCAAATGAGTAAAGCCACAATGAAAATAAGAGTCTTCCGAAATTAATGTACATACATCTTTTCAAACTTTAGCTATGGCATCAAAAAAAGTACTTTCCCACTCCGGTTTCGACCAATTGATGGAATTTTCAAAGAAAGGTAGTCTTTCAAAACTTATTATTGATTCGTCGGATGACGCCATTGACACACAATCGCTTGATGGAATAATCACATCTTGGAATAAAGGGGCCGAAAAAATATACGGCTACAAAGCGGGAGAGATTCTGGGGAAAAACAGTTCAATTCTACTTTCTCCAGATCAGCCAAATGAGCTCATTGAGCATGCTCAACAAATTCGTGAGAATCAAACAGTGCCGCACTACGAAACCAAACGAATTCGGAAAGATGGACAACTAACAGACGTTTCATTAGCCCTCTCAGCCATACACGATGAACAAGGAAAAGTAATAGGAATTGCCACCATCTCCAGGGATATTACAGGAAGTACTCAGGAATCACAATATGCAAGAAGTTTAATCGAGGCCAGCTTAGATCCGCTGATGACAATTAGTACTGAAGGAAAAATTACCGACATGAATAATGCCACCGTAAATATTACCGGCATTACAAGAGAGAAGATGACTGATACTGACTTCTTTGACTATTTTACCGAGCCCCAAAAGGCCCGTCAGGTATATGAGGAAGTATTTGCAAAAGGCTCAGTAGCCGACTCACCACTCACCTTGCGCCATAAAAATGGAAAACTTACCGATGTGCTCTTCAACGGCTCCGTGTACAAAGATGACGGTGGTCGTGTTTTAGGAGTTGTTATTGTAGCACGTGATGTAACTGCTCAAAAATTACTTTCAAAATATTCGTTGAGTTTAATTGAAGCTAGTCTTGATCCACTCGTCACTATCAGTACCGAGGGCAAGATTACCGACATGAATGAAGCGCTCGCCAATATTACCGGTATGCCTCGTGAAAAATTAACCGGAACCGATTTCTTCGACTATTTCACAGAGCCGCAAAAAGCCAGAGAAGTTTATCAGGAAGTTTTCGCAAAAGGTTCGGTGGCAGACTCTCCTCTTACATTACGACATAAAAATGGCAAACTCACTGATGTCTTATTTAATGGATCGGTTTATAAAGATGACCGCGGAAACGTTTTGGGTGTTGTAATTGTAGCGAGAGATGTAACTGCACAAAAACTACTTTCAAAATACTCATTGAGTTTGATTGAAGCCAGTCTCGATCCGCTTGTAACGATAAGTACCGAAGGCAAGATTACCGACATGAACGAAGCCTTAGCCAATATTACAGGCATGACGCGCGAAAAACTAATTGGCACTGACTTCTTCGACTATTTCACGAATCCCCAAAAAGCCGGAGAGGTGTATCAGGAGGTTTTTGCGAAAGGATCAGTAGCCGATTCTCCGCTAACGTTGCGACATAAAAATGGCAAGTTAACCGATGTGCTTTTTAACGGATCGGTGTACAAAGACGACCGCGGAAATGTTTTGGGTGTAGTAATTGTAGCGCGGGATATTACCGCTCAGAAGCAGGCTTCTCAATACGCCCGTAATTTGATTGAAGCCAATCTCGATCCACTGGTATTTATAAGTCCGGATGGAAAAATAACCGACGTGAACGAAGCATCCGTCATTGCAACGGGAATTCCCCGCGAACAATTGATAGGTACCGACTTTTCAAACTATTTCACTGACCCGCCAAAAGAGCGGGAAGCTTATCAGCAAGTGTTGAAACAAGGATTTGTAAAAGACTATTCTCTAACGATTAGAAGCAGTAATGGAAAACTCACCGATGTGTTTTATAATGCCTCGGTTTATAAAGACACAAATGGAAACGTATTGGGTGTGTTTGCTGCTGCGCGCGACGTCACTGCACAGAAAAAACTGGCAGAACGTGAAGTAGTAGAACGTGAAAAAGAATTTATGCGGATTGCGGAACTAGAAAAATTTCAAAAGTTAACGGTTGGGCGAGAAATTAAGATGATTGAATTAAAAAAAGAAATCGAAGAGTTAAAAAAGCATATTGGCATAACGCTCGAGTAAAAACATGATGTCATGAACATGCAAAAGAACATAGCAGAAGGCATCGAATTAGATACTATTCAAAACGATTTAATGAAGTTGTTTGAAGGATACCGTCAAGAGAAAGAGAACCAGGCCGAAACCCAAAAAGCCCTTTTGAACATTTTGGATGACTATGACCGCGAGAAAATGACTCAGCAAGCGCATCAGAGCGCTCTTATGAATATTTTGGATGACTATCAGGATGCCAAGGAAAAAGCAGAACAATCGCAAAAGGCGAAAGAACAATTCTTAGCAAGCATGAGTCACGAAATCAGAACTCCTCTTAACGGTATTATTGGATTCACAAAAATACTTTTGAGAAATGAGATGACTGAAAAACAGAAACCTCAATTGGATGCCATCAAAACATCCAGTGACATCCTACTAGTACTCATCAACGATATCCTCGATCTCGCTAAAATAGAGGCCGGGAAAATGAACATTGAAACCACTGAACTGAAACTTTCGGAATTGGTAAATTCTATTTTGGGGAGCTTTGAATTACGATTCCAGGAAAAAGAATTAAAAATAAACAAATCATTTGATGGCAAGATCCCCGAGATTGTAATTGGTGATCCCGTGAGGATTAATCAGATTCTCTTGAATCTCATTAGTAACTCGGTCAAATTTACCGAAAGCGGCGGAAATATTGGCATCAAAGTGATACTTGAATCGGAGGATGACAAAAAAACAACGGTAAAATTTATTGTCTCTGATACCGGTATTGGCATTCCTACTGAAAAGTTAAGTACGATTTTCGAATCCTTCACACAAAGCAGTAGCGACACGGCACGGCGTTTCGGCGGAACAGGCTTAGGTTTGAGCATAGTAAAACGATTGGTTGAACTTATGAATGGAACAGTAGCGGTTCAAAGCAAATTAGATGAGGGCAGTGTATTTACAATTACTCTTCCTCTACAAAAAACCAGTGCAACAGCAATTAGCAGTGAAATGACATCAAAAGTGAATACTACAGAAATACAAAGTTTAGGGAAACTAACTATTCTCTTAGTGGAGGATATCCCTATTAACCAATTTTTAGCACAAACCATTTTGCATGATTTTGGATTTACTACCGACACAGCCGAAAATGGAAAAATTGCCATAGAACTATTGCAAAAAAATGACTACGACATTGTATTAATGGACTTGATGATGCCTGAAATGAATGGTTTTGAGGCAACACGTTTTATTCGCACTCAGATGACCGGGCCGAAATCGAAAATCCCTATCATTGCATTAACCGCTGATGTAACCAAAGCTGACCTCGATAAGTGCACAAAAGTGGGTATGAACGAATACGTTTCAAAACCCATCAATGAAACTGATCTCTTAAACAAAATTTCTTCTCTCATAAAGAAAGACAGACTTTTACTAAACGAAATTGAAGTGCCTCAACATAATAGCATATGCAATTTCGACTACCTAAAAAGTCATTCTCCCAACAACCCAAAATTTGTGAGTGAAATATTACAAATGTTTTTGAAACAAACCCCGGGCTATGTTTTGGAAATGAAGCGCTGTATGATGGCTTGCGACTGGCATGGCCTTCAGGCAGGGAGCCACAAAGTGAGACCCTCGATCGCATTGATGGGAATGCCAAAAGAAGTGGGTTTAGCTGCCCAGAAAATAGAAGAATATTGCAGGGAATTAGAGCATATTGACCGAGTGCCCGCCCTGTTTATCGAGCTAGAAAACTCTTTTGAGTTGGCTTATGCCGCTATTCAACACGAATTATTAACCATGGAACCGGATACGGGCCGGCCCAACCCTATTTGATTATGCGCAGCTTTTTGATTTTTTTAGTCGACGACGATCCTCTCCAATTAAAAGTTCTTGAAACACAATTTAAAGATCGCACCCTCTACCAGATAAAAACGTTCACTTCCGGTAAAGAATGTCTCGACAACCTATGGCAAAAACCGGGGATCGTTGTACTGGACTATTATCTCAACCCCGCCCAACCTGCTTACACAGGACTTAAAATCCTTAAAAAGATAAAGGCCACACACCCTGAGATTCATGTTTTAATGTTGTCGTCACAGGATCGCATTGAAGTGGCCGTGAATTGCATGCGTCACGATGCCTTTGATTATATCATCAAAAGTGAAGCCGCTTTTATGAGAATCCAGAAAGCCATCACGCTTCTTTTTAACCAACAAACACTAGAAGACGAACTTGTCTATTACAAAACCTCGTCCAGCCTTCTTGAAAAAATGGTGGAAGAACGCATTCAGGTAATTGATGAGCAGCGCCAGATAATTGATCAGAAACATAAAGAGATTACCGATAGTATTAATTATGCCGAACATATCCAGCGCAGCTTTCTACCCAGCAACAAACTTTTGGATGACAATTTAAAAGAGCACTTTGTGTTCTATCAGCCCAAAGACGTTGTAAGCGGAGATTTTTATTGGGCCAGTAAGATGCTAAACGATCAGTTTATGTTCCTTACTGCAGATAGTACCGGGCATGGTGTTCCGGGTGCCATCATGAGCATCTTAAATATTTCCTGTGTAGAAAAAGCCATTGAGGCTGAAAAGCTAACCGAACCCAGTGACATACTCAATCATGCGCGTTTAAAAATTATTGAGACTCTAAAGCACGACGGTAGTCGTGATGGCGGTCGTGATGGCATGGATTGCAGTTTGATTGCATTTGATTTCGCCAATAAAAGTCTCACCTATGCAGCAGCAAATAATCCGGTATGGATTGTGCGAGACAAAGTACTCATTGAATTACTGCCAAATAAAATGCCGGTGGGGAAACACGATAATGATAAGGTTCAGTTTACTCAAAAAACAATTGGTCTGCAGAAGAACGATGTTGTTTACGCCACAACCGATGGGATGCCGGACCAGTTTGGAGGACCCAAGGGAAAGAAATTTATGAAAAAACAACTGAAAAAATTGTTGGTATCCATGGCACATTTATCCATGGCAAAACAAAAGGAAAAATTAAGTCTCATTTTCAACAAATGGAAAGCCAATTTGGAGCAGGTAGATGATGTAACGGTTGTGGGGATTAGAATTTGACACCTTTTGAATCAAAGCTTATACATGTACTTAGCAAATTGAAAACAAAAACAAACACATAATAATTATCACATGAAATATTCAAAGCCAATTACCATTTTTCTGGTAGACGACGATCCTTTGTTTTTAAAGGTGCTTGAAACCCAGTTTAAGGAACAAACAGAGTTTGAAATAAAATCATTTTCCACCGGAGATGAATGCCTGAGCAATCTTTGGCAAAATCCCAGACTCATTTTTCTCGATTACCACTTAAGTGACGATAAAGAAGCAGCCAATAACGGACTCCGTGTTTTGGACAGCATAAAAGCAAAAAATCCCTTAATAGAAGTTGTCATGTTATCGTCGCAAAGTGAATTAGAGGTGGCAGTGAACTGCATGAAGCATCAAGCACTTGATTATATAATCAAGAGTGAGGGTGCTTTTATACGGGCGAAAAAAACCATAGGTGATTTGTTTTACCGAAACAGACTTGAGAAAGAATTATCATTTTACAAAACCACCTCCATTATCGTCTTGTCTCTGATTGGATTGTCGATTTTGAGTATTTTTCTTTTGGCCGTTTTCTTCCCGCGCCTGATGTCGGGTTCGCTTTGACACAGTCTTTAGGCCCTCAATTCTTTTGCGATGGATTCTAGTTTTCAAAGCAGTTAGACACCATGCGGTAAGTGTGAAAAGTGTAATATTTTCCGGAATTTCTGTAATACTTTTTTGAAGTTATCAGATCAACTTTGCTTAGTGAAAATTCATTCACCATTAAATAAATAAAAATGAAAAATAAACTACTTTTTTCTATAGGTACCGCAGCATTGCTACTTTGCGCGGGATCATTATCAGCGCAAGCACCAAATCTTGGCTCAGCGGCCGGGTTTGTGTTGTTTACCTCAAACGGAGCGCTAACTAATACCGGACTTTCACATCTTACCGGTCATGTTGGCTCAAACAGCGGTTCCAGTACCGGTTTCGGCAACGTGAACGGCGTGATGAACAACAACAACGGTGCCAGCGCACTTTGTTCGGGCGATCTTCTTACGGCATATGGCCAGCTCAACGCCACTATAGCTACCTTTTTCCCGGCTCCATTATTGGGTAATGGCCAAACACTAAATGCCGGAATTTATTCCATCTCGGGTAATTCCACTATGAATCTAATTTTGAATCTTGACGCTCAAACAAATGCAAATGCAGTGTTTATTATTAAGATTCAGGGCTCATTCTCAGCTAATGCCGCATCGCAAGTGGTGCTTCTAAATGGAGCAAAGGCTTGTAATGTTTTCTGGAAAGTTGAAGGTTTAGTAAGTCTTGCAGCCGGAACCAAAATGAAGGGAACAATTGTGGCCAACAATGCTGCGATCAATATAAGCTCGGGTGCTGAGTTAGAAGGCAGAGCCCTTTCAACAACCGGTGCCATCACAATTAATAATATACTTGCTTATACTCCTATTGGATGTGGAAGTCCGGTGCTTACAGGACCTGCAGCGCCTAACTTGGCCTCAACCGTTTGTTACGCTTTATTTTCAGGAAATGGTGCGCTTACCAATACGGGTAACACCTATGCTACCGGAGATGTGGGAACCAATGTGGGATTAACCACAGGTTTTAATCCCTTAAACATTACTGGTACTATTCATCCCATTCCTGATGGATCGACTGGCGCATGTGCTGCTGATTTACTCAATGTATATACCTATTTAAATACGCTTCCAATGGATATTGAACTGCTGTATCCCGTGCAATTTGGAAACAGTTTAGTACTGACACCACATACTTATAGCTTAAATGGAGGAACAATCTTAACGGATACCCTGTTTCTTGATGGCGGTAATAATCCCAACGGCGTGTTTGTGATCGCCATAAACGGTGCGCTCTCTACCAGTACTTATGCACAAGTTGTACTCACCAATGGAACACAATCTAAAAATGTATTTTGGAAAATAGACGGTGCAGTGAATATTAATAATTTCTCCAAATTCAAAGGCACTATAGTTTGTAATAATGGCGCTGTGAGTTTAAATAAGGGTATGAAACTCGACGGAAGGGCATTTACCACAAACGGTGCATTTGCAACCGACTCCATTAATGTGACTATGCCTGTAGGATGTAATACCGGCACAACCACCGCTCCAACTATTGTAACCCAGCCAGTTGACAAAACAGTTTGTAAGGACAGTTCAGCTGTTTTTTCAGTTGTCGCAACAGGTTCCGGGCTTACTTATCAATGGCGCAAGGGAAGTACAAACCTCGTTAACGGAGGATCGGTAACGGGAGCCACAAGTGCTTCATTAAAAATTAGCCCCGTAGCTATTGCAGATGCCTCAGCTTTATATAATGTTATTGTTAGTGGGTCGGCAGCACCCAGCAGCACTTCTTCAAGTGTTTCATTGGTAGTGAATAACTGCAGCACTGTAGGCATAGAAGTGTTTTCTGCTGTGAATGGAAACAAAACTGCCAGTCTTTTTCCAAATCCCTTTTCAAACTCAATAACTTTGAAGATGGTGGATGTTTCACAGGTCAACAATTCTGAATTACGGATTTACAACGTGATAGGCGTGCAGGTGTTGGTTATGCGAATCAAAGATAAATCAACCACACTGGAAGCCAATTTTCCTGCCGGTGTGTATTTTTATGACATATCAAATGAAACCGGTATTTTACAGTCGGGCAGAATCATCTCCACTAAATAAACATTTTTAAGTATTTAAATCCCCGTTTGCGAAAGTAGGCGGGGATTTTTTTATATCGCACAAACATTGTGAATCTTTAACCTTTGATCACTATTTGCTCTAACAGCAGTGATTGATGTAACAAATCAGATGGCTGATGTAACAGATTAGCTTCTCATCTTTCTCATCTTTGTCACGTGAAAATTAATTCACGATAAAAAACAATATTATGAAAACTAAATTACTAAAAATTGCGACAGTGGTGGCTCTGCTCTCCGGTCCCAACATGACTTTCGCGCAGGCTCCTACCCTGGGCACCGCTGCCAATTTTGTGTTATTCTCAAGTAACGGAGCGGTGACCAATGTAGGTCCATCGCACATTACCGGCAATGTTGGAACCAATAGTGGTTCAAGCACCGGATTTGGTAATGTAAACGGTGTAATGAGTGATAATAATGTCACCAGTTCGGTTTGTGCCACCGATTTACTTACGGCTTATAATCAATTAAATGCAACAGTCCCTGCTTTCTTTCCTTCCTCAACCTTGGGAGGAACGCTTACTGCCGGTGTCTACTCAATTTCTGCAGCTTCAGTATTAAACGGTACATTAACATTAAATGCTCAAGGAAATGCCAATGCGGTGTTTATCTTTCAAATATCGGGTTCACTTTCAACAGGAGCCGGTGCCCTCGTAATTTTACAAAACAGCGCAAAAGCCTGTAATGTATTTTGGAAAGTAGAAGGTCTTGTAAGCATGGCAGCAGGAACTATTATGAAAGGAACTGTAATTGCCAATAATGCCGCTATTAATCTGAGCTCGGGTGTAAAACTTGAGGGGCGCGCACTTTCAACAACGGGAGGCGTAACAGTAAATAATGTGCTGGCTTATACGCCAATTGGCTGTGGAAGTCCCTTTTTAACAGGACCAGCTACACCTACTCTCGGATCAATTGCATGTTTTGAATTATTTTCTTCTAACGGTGCTGTTACAAATAGTGGTGTTACTACTGTAGTTGGCGATATTGGTACCAACGTTGGATTAACAACAGGATTTAATGCCCTCAATGTAACCGGTGCCATCCATCCAATTCCGGATGGAGTTACTTCAGCGGCAGCTGCAGATCTTCTTACAGCCTACGGTTATTTAAATACACTTCCATACGACATTGAACTTTTATATCCGGCGCAATTCGGAAACCAACTCGTGTTAACACCGCACACTTACCTTTTAGGAGGAGCTGTTACGTTTGTTGATACGTTGTTTTTAGACGGACAAACTAATCCCAATGCCGTTTTTGTAATTAAAGTGAATGGTGCATTTAGTACCGGAACTTATGCAAATGTGGTACTTATGAATGGCACCCAATCAAAAAATGTGTTTTGGAAAATAGAAGGTGCTATTAACATCAATAATTATTCAAACATGAAGGGTACTTTTATTGTTAATAATGGAGCGGTATTATTGAATCCGAATGTGAACCTTGATGGTCGCGCCCTTACCACTAACGGTTCTTTTGGAACAAGTGCCATGACAGCTTCCCTTCCTTTAGGAGCAGGAGGCAGTATCAGTATTGCTGCTTTAAGTAATACACTTTGTGCCGGTAGAAGTACTACCCTTACTGCAAGCGGAGCATTAACCTACACATGGAGTACTAGTGTCATTTCAAATAGTATTGTAGTTAGTCCAACTGTAACGAGTACTTATTCAGCCGTAGGAACTTCCACCTCAGCTATGTGTTCTAACTCTGCCATTCGTACCATTTCAGTATCTCAGGGTCCAACTATCTCTGTAAACAGCGGATCGCTGTGTGCAGGAACTGTATTCACGCTTGTTCCTACGGGAGCTGTGACTTACACGTTTTCGAGCGGGACTTCAACGATACTACCTATAAGTAGTACTTCCTATTCAATAACAGGAACCAATTCGTTAGGCTGTATTAGTGCACTTGCTGCTATAGCAACTGTAACCGTTAATGCCATTCCGGTAATTAGTGTAAATAGCGGTACCATTTGTGCCGGATCAATCTTTACCATCACTCCCGGTGGAGCCTCTACTTATACGATAACCGGTGGTTCAGCCACTGTGAGTCCGATTGTAAATAGCTCCTACTCCGTTACTGGAACCAGTTCAGCGGGTTGCGTATCATTACTGCCTGCGGTTTCTTCAGTAAATATTAACTCTGTTCCTATTATCACTGTAAACAGCGGCGCTGTATGTTTAGGAACTACGTTTACGATGATTCCAGGTGGCGCCTCTACCTACACCTTTTCCAGCGGATCTAATACGGTAATTCCAACAGTTACCACTACTTATTCTGTTACCGGAACCAACTCTTTAGGATGCATTGGAACGGGATCAGCAATCTCTAGTGTAACGGTAAATGCGTTACCACTTCTAACTGTAAATAGCGGCTCAATTTGTGCTAACCAGGTCTTTACCATGATCCCGGCCGGCGCACTTACCTATAGCTATTCGAGTGGTACAAATACAGTAAGTCCTTCCATAACCAGCAATTATTCCATTACAGGAACAAATTCACTTGGATGTGTATCGGCAATACCTGCTGTATCCACAGTAACTGTAATTGCATTGCCAATTATTGCAGTAAACAATGGTACCATTTGTTCAGGAAAATCATTTATAATGACTCCTACCGGAGCTATTTCATACACCTATTCAAGTGGCTCTGCCACGGTAAGTCCCTTGGTAAATACCTCCTACACCGTATCAGGTACAAATAGCGCTGGATGTGTTTCTTCAGCTGGCGCAGTTTCCAATGTTACTGTTTTCAGCTTGCCGATAATTTCAGTTAATAGCGGTCAGGTTTGTTCAGGAAACTCATTTACGATGATTCCTACCGGTGCTTTTACTTATACGTATTCAAGCGGCTCGAATGTGGTTACGCCAATTACTAAAACAAGTTACTCAGTTACCGGAACAAGCGCACAAGGGTGTGTTTCAGCGCTTGCAGCAATATCAACTGTTACTGTAAACCCTAGTCCGGTTGTAAACGTTGTATCTTCCACTCCTACTTCATGTGCAGGACAAGCTGTGGTGCTCATTGCATCTGGTGCAGCGGTGTACGCCTGGAGCAATGGTCAGAGTTCATCCACCAATACCATTACTCCTACACTTACCGTGTCCTATACTGTTACGGGTAAAGATAACTTGGGTTGTCTTGGAAAAGCTGTTTACGTGCAAACAGTCATTGCCTGTACTAATATTACTGAACTGGCAGTAAATTCTTCCGAATTAAAATTCTTCCCTAATCCAAACAATGGCAGTTTTAATGTAGAAGTTAGTGCTGAAACAACAGTGACACTTTTCAACAGCCTGGGTCAAATTGTATTGGTGCAAGTAGTGCTGCCTGGTGTAACAAACTTTGAACAGTTGAATCTTCAAGCCGGTATCTATTACATTAGTGCTGGATCGACAAACAACGTGAAAGCAAAAATGATTGTAAGCGGAAACTAATTTTTTTGCAGGTGTTTTAGGATTCACTTGCAGAATATCTTTTAGTATCCCCTCCCTTGAGGAGCTTACCATCAGCATTCACGAAAAGAGGTTGCCCATAAAGCAACCTCTTTCTTCTTTTAACAGACCCGTGATTCTTGCAAGTATTTCTACCTTCTTTGTAATGAAATGGCTACTGCCAATGCCCACCTTTGTAGCGATAAAAAAACGAGAGACCATCTAAAACTATTCTGCGGACTACTAAAAAGGTTTACCCCGTTTAACATCACCAAGCTAATAAAATAAAATAAAACAAAAATGGAAAATTCACATCACACGGAAAAAATGATCGGCGCATTGCTAATTGGAACATTAGTAGGAGCGGCAGTTGGAGTATTATTCGCACCGGATAAAGGAAGCACTACACGCGGCAAAATTCTTGGAAACGCAAAAGATCTTGCCAATGACATGACCCGACAATTGAAAGAGGAAGCAAACGCATTTAGAACAAGAGCGGAAGAGCTGGAAGCACTGATTGAATCAAAATTAGAAGGAGTTGCAACAAAAGCAAAACAAAAAATTGATTCACTTAATCACCTCAGCTAATTATAAGGGCACTAATTAACATAGTCCCAGTATTGAAAAAGAAAAAATAATTACCTGTTAAACTATAAATTATGACAGAACCCGGTAAAATAGAAGTACTTTTCTCGAATCTCAGCGCCTACATTCAAACAAACATCAAGTTGATTAAGCTGCAGCTAATTAGTAAAGTCGCACAAATTGGTTCTGAAATCGTTGGTCTAATCGTGATGAGCATGGTCCTATTCCTATCTCTTTTCTTCTTCAGTATGGGATTATGTTTTTACCTCAGCTTTCGTTTAAACGATCCCTATAGCGGCTTTGTCATTGTAGGATCTTTTTATCTAGTCTTGGTTCTGGTTCTATACCTGACAAGAAATGCGCTTATTATTCAACCGTTGAGAAACATCTTTATCACAAAAATGCTCAACAGTGTTTCCGACTCTGATAACTAAAGAAATTATGGAAAACGACCTTCTTTCCCCCCATCTTGCCCTTTCACTGCGGATAAAGCAGTTACAAGAAGACAACCTTCGGCAATCCGAAACAATAAACCGTTTGGTAAATGAACTGGCCATATCGTTTCAGCCGGTAAATGCAGCTTTGCAAAAACTTCACTCGATGGCAGAACAACCTTCAGCTCCAATTGAACTGGCAAAGTTGGGTTTAAACGCAGGTCTTAATTTTCTGATTGACCAGTTGCTTGGGAAACATCGAAGCATCAAAGGATATCTAAGCGCAATTCAGGCAGAGAGTATTTCTGAAAAATTCGTCAATACTAATGCACCCGGCTTAATAGGACTCCTAGGAGCATATCTAAAAAAACGATTAACACCAAATATCAATAACACTAACGAATCATAAAATAAATAAAACGAAATGAAAAATACACTAATCAAAGGATGCTTGTTTCTAAGCACTTCATTGCTTGTACTGTCAGGTTGTAGTTCCGGCACGCAGGCAAAAACAGAAAAAGTTGAATCAGCCACCACAGAACTCAATAAGGCTAATAAAGAATTACAAGATGCCAGGGTGGACTCAGTAAACGCACACAGAAAGTACAAAGTTGAGCTAGAAATAAAATTAAGAGAAAATGATCAGAAGATTGCTGAACTCAAAAACAAACTAAAAGAGGAAAACAAAGACCTTCGCGCCAATTACCAAAAGCAAGTGGATGCGCTTGATAAGAAAAACTCCGACCTAAAAGATCGCGTTGCGCAGTATCAGGAAGAAAGTGCCGAGAAGTGGGAAACTTTCAAAATGGAATTTAATCAAGAAATGGACGATTTGGGAAAATCAATTTCAAAAACTGCACAAAAAAACATGAAATAGGATCTTGTTCAATTAGTCGTTTTAGTCATTCAACCTGCAGATTATTACCACTCATGAATTAATCAATAACCTCATTCTTAAAAAGAAACAAAAAAACAATATATACCATGAAACCACATATCGGAATCCCTCAAAAAAAACTCGACGCTGTAACATGCTTGCTTTCAGAATTGTTAGCAAACGAAGTCACGTTGTACACCAAAACAAGAAAGTCACACTGGAATATTGCAGGTGAAAGTTTTATGGAATTACATAAACTATTCGAAAGTCATTATAAAAACCTTGAAGCTTCTATAGATCAACTCGCAGAACGGATAGGTAAATTAGGTGGCCATACCATTGGAACCATGCAGGAATTTGGAAAATTGGCCACACTAAAAGAACATCCGGCCAAATACCTAAAGAGTAAGGAGATGCTTTCTGAACTATTGTCAGATCATGAAACAGTGATTATCCAACTAAGAGATTCAGTCACAAAATGCAGCGATAAACATCACGATTCCGGCACCGCTGATTTTCTTACAGGATTAATGGAAGAACATGAAACTACTGCCTGGACTTTAAGACGATATTTGAACTAGGAAAATAAAATTAAGGGTTACGGTTTGGTTCTCAAGGGTGTGAATGATTTAATCATTCACACTCCTTCATTCAGATGCCATTCCATGAGATGCAAATTTCAAAACAGCGAAATCTATAAGTTTCCTTTCGAAGAATGTAATGCTTTTTGACCCCCAATGATGAACCTTTGTCCCATATAATGGTAAAAGTCCTTTATAGGATTAACCGCACGATGATGATGAAAATCTTGAATGAGATACAATGGCAACAAACTAACCAACAGCCCTGCCCTTGCAGCGTCATTGTACTAAAAAAAGCATAAAAACCACTTAAAAACAAAAACATTAAAACAACAATTATGAAAACACACACTATCAAGAATTTGCTCACAATTTGTACAACTTTACTTATTGTGAATACAAACTCTGCACAAAGCGCATTTAGAGCTGAAGAACCACAACTCACTCATTCGGCGATTATAAAATCACAAAGCGCAGATGATGATATTCCATTGCGCGGGTTTGAGTTTGGTGTTCGTTATATGCCAACTTTTTCAACACTCAATTTAACTGCTTATGATGGTTCTGTTATTCATGGTACCGCCACACTTAGTCACGGTTTCGGACTTATGCTGGGTTTTAATTTGTCAAAACATGTTGGCATAGTTGGGGAATTGGATTACCTGCAGGTTTCTCAGAACTATGTAGATAGAAATTTAAGCAATTCACTAAAGGTTAAGTATATTAATATTCCGGTTTTACTGTCCTTAAATACGAATAAAAAAGGCGTGGTCAATTTAAATGTTGTGGCCGGACCGCAATTCGGTTATAATGTTGGATCAAATTTAAATACTACCGGTCACGAAAGCACCGACACCCTTCGTGCTGTTGTAGCAGTTAAACAGTCGGATATTGGCATCGCTTATGGAATTGGACTCGAACTGGCACTTAACACTGCACACACTTTTCGCTTCGATGGTGGTTACAGGGCGTTTTACGGACTGGTAGATACTCATTCGATGACCATTGCAAACGGCACCTATAACGTGAATGTTGATCCTTCAAGAAAAAACTTCGGTTTTTATGCCGGTCTAACTTTTCTATTCTAAAAATGATTGCGCTGTGCCTTTCGAAATTAGCTCATCGGGTTTGCCAGTTGAATAAGTATACCTACACATTGAACCAAATTTAAATTTTAAAACATACACCTTTAAAAAAAAACATCATGAAAATCAATTATCTATTTATTTTGCTCTTTGTCATCGGTTTTGGCTTTACGATGAGCGCCCAAAAATACGGCAGTACACCTGCCCTTAAATTTGGAAAAACACTGAATCTTGGTGCAGGTTTAGGCTATGGTGACTATGTTGGCTATGCTGCTCCCATTATTATGCTGAACATGGAATTTGATATTGCCAGAAATGTAACCTTAGCGCCATTTATTGGATTCTACACCTATTCAAATACCTATTACTGGGGAAATCCTAACTACCCATACCGGTATTATTCCTACAGAGAGACAGGTGTACCATTGGGTGTAAAAGGTGTTTACTATTTTGATGAGTTACTGCACGCTAATCCGAAATGGAATTTCTATGCCGGTGCATCTCTTGGACTTGCTTTCCATAAACGGGTGTGGGATGAAGGCTATTATGGTGACAAAACAATTGTTCACGCAGAAAGTCCATTTTACGCGTCGGCTCACGTGGGCGCTAGATATTTGTTCACTACCAAATTTGGCCTATACCTAGATCTTTCCACCACCTTCTCCACCTTTGGTTTATCCTTCAGACTATAGTTTTAGCGTATCGCTGAGTCGACTTGCTAATTTATATCTTCCTATAATTCTAATTAGTTGAACAAATGGAAAACATGATCAAACAAGCTAGTGTGCCTCCTTCTGTAAAGAAAGAAGTGAGCTCTCAAGCCCCCCGCTCATGGGATCGCGTTCAATCATCCGTTTCAGCCTTTTTTGTTGAAATGGCGCAGATTTTTCGTTTCACAGTTAAATTTTTTAAAGAATTAGTTCGCAGACCTTATGAATTTGGCGAGACCATAAGGCAATGTTACATCATCGGGTACCGTACCTTGCCACTGGTAGGCATCACCGGTTTTATTATGGGCCTCGTTCTTACCATTCAGTCGCGTCCCACCTTAAAAGAATTTGGCGCGGAGTCGTGGTTGCCGGCAATGGTTGCTATTTCCATCATCCGCGAAATAGGTCCGGTGATAACAGCAATTATTTGCGCCGGTAAGATTGGCTCGAGCATTGGTGCCGAATTGGCTTCCATGAAAGTAACCGAACAAATTGATGCCATGCGCGTATCGGCTCGAAAACCGTTTAAATACCTTGCCGTAACCCGAATTATAGCCACTACTCTCATGATTCCTATTCTTGTTATTTTTTCAGACATCATTTCTTTAATGGGATCCTTTATTGCGTGCAATTTGCAGGGCGAAGTCAGTTTTACACTTTTTTTCTACCACGTATTTGAAAAGGTAAATTTTATAGATCTTATCCCGGCCTTTATTAAGACCATATTTTTTGGATTTGCTATCGGACTCATTTCAACGTATAAAGGATTTAACGCCGAAAAGGGAACCGAGGGAGTGGGAAGATCTGCTAATTCTTCGGTAGTTACAGCTTCACTGCTTGTTTTTATCATAGATATGATTGCGGTACAAATCACCAGCTTGTTCTATTAAGATGACTCACGCAGCACCCTTAAAAGCTAAGCCTATCAACCCTACTGCAAACACAGAAAATGCTTTAGAAGTTGAACACCTCCAAATTGCGTTTGGCCCACTTCAGGTTCTAAAGGATATTAATTTAAAACTGAAAAAGGGTGAGAATTTAGTAGTGTTGGGGAGATCAGGGAGCGGGAAATCAGTTTTAATAAAGTGCTTGGTTGGATTGAACGAACCCGATGAAGGAAAGATCACACTTCAGGGCAAGGATGTTTCAACATTAAAAGATCAGGACCTGGAACTGGCCAGACAAAAAATTGGTTTTCTTTTTCAGGGTTCTGCCCTGTATGATTCTATGACCATTCGCGAAAATCTGGAATTTCCGTTGATGGGAAAAATTAAGCTAAAAGAACAAGAAATTAACGCCTTGGTGGAAGAAGCTTTAGGCAACGTTGGGTTATTGGACGCGATTGATAAAATGCCTTCTGAACTTTCGGGTGGCATGCGGAAACGCATTGGACTTGCTCGAACCCTAATCTCAAAACCGGAGATTATGTTCTACGACGAACCCACCACCGGATTAGACAGTATCACTTCCAGAGAAATTAGTCACTTAATTTTGGAAATGCAAAAAAAATACAACACCTCCTCCATCATCATTACACACGATCTCGAATGCGCCAGAATAACCGGTAATAGAGTCTTGATTTTAAAGGACGGCATTATTGCAGCAGAAGGAACCTATGAAGAAATAAAAAATTCAAAAGAAGAATGGATTAGCACCTACTTTCAAGAGTAAATTAAGTACACTTAAAAATAATATTCGCAAAAATAAATGCACATGAAAAAAAATATAGGTAATACCATCAAACTGGGTATTTTTGTTAGTATTGGCATACTGCTTTTTATGAGCGCCATTTATTTTGTGGGAAAAAAACAACGCTTGTTTAGCCGAACGTTCAATTTAAGCAGTGTCTTCAAAGATGTGAGTGGTTTGCAGGTTGGGAACAATGTACGATTTTCGGGCATTAATCTGGGCACCATCGATGCCATTGAAATGTTAAGCGACACTTCCGTAAGGGTGGATATGATTCTGGATGAAAGCGCCAGAAAATTTATTAAAAAAGATGCCAGAGCCTCCGTAGGTTCTGAAGGTCTGATGGGAAATAAAATTATCAGCATCACTGCAGGAAGTCCCGGAGAAACTGCAGTATTAGACAACGGCTATTTAATGTCCATTTCTCCGGTAAATTTGGAAGATATTTTTATTAAATTAAAAGTTACCGCCGATAATGCCTCCACCATTACCACCGATCTTGCCGCCATTATGAGTAATATTCATCAGGGCCATGGCACCATTGGCAAACTGTTTATGGATACGGTCTTTGCTTCTAATATGGATCAAACACTCATTAATCTCAAACAAGGTGCGGGTGGCTTCAAACAAAACATGGATGCCGCGAAGCACAGCTTTATTCTAAAACGATTCCTAAAAGACAAGAAAAAAGATTGATTTACATGTCAAATCAGAAATATATACAAGTCACTGGATATTTTTTTTGAAAAACGTAAGATCTGTAAGATTTTCACAACGGCACGTAAAGATTACGGCGAAAATCTTCTCAAATTTGCTCCGGGACGGGATGTCGCAACACCAGCGCATTAAAATTGTCACCATCATTGATTATAAAAACATTAAAAACAAAAACTTATGAGCAATATACTTTACCTTATAGCAGTAGTACTGGTCATTTTATGGGCTTTGGCCTTCTTTTCCTTTAATGCCGGGGGCATCATACACGTTTTGCTTGTGATTGCACTCATTGCGGTGCTACTACGAATTATCAGCGGCAAAAAAGTACTTTGATCCACGGGATCATTCGGGGAATAACCACTTGAAAAATTATTGAACGATAAATTTGAAATGGTGAAGGCAAGCGCGTGAAAAAGCCGATTAATCTTAGGTGAATTCGCTTATTGATTTGAGGTGTTTGCGAACGTGAGTTTTGAAAAATGCAAACTTTAACAGCATCTCATGTAACGTTCGCATCTGGTCCCCATCCAAATAAATGTTCTGCGGAGCTACAAAGGCGTTTGGTGCTTCCTCAAAAATCTCTTCGAGTTCCAGAATGGCTCCCTGACAAAAAACAGAGAAACTAAAATTAGAAACGCAATCTGCTGTTTCCCTTCGCTTAGGTTTAGTAGTTCCTATCTACAATTTTGCCCCTCCATAACGGTTGCAATATAATAATCTATGAGAAAATCACAGAGTGGAGATTCTCTTATTGCGAGCTGCATTTTTTTTGAACACAGCCCACGAAAACCCCAATGACTGAACTTCACCCGCCTCATATTTCCATAAAACCCAAAGCTGCTTTTAAGCGCTCGCTTTTACAGCACACGATATGTGAAATACAACTTGTAGGTTCTATTTTCCGCTTACGGCGTGATTCTGCGCATCAGCCATTTGATAGTGAGTGCCTAATAAAGCATGGCCATTTGCGAATAGTGCACTTTGATTGGCTTTTTCGTTCGCCCCTTCCTGGTGGTATTTAGCGGCTTCGTAATGCAATTTTGAAGCAGCGGCAAAATGCTCTGCGGCCTTAATGTGATTGTCGATACTTTTCGAATTTTCCTCCGATTCGCCCTCTGTTCTGAGGCGGTCTTCTTCGGCATTCTTAAATCCTGCGGTGGTAATTCCTTGTCCGTAATTCATGTGATTATTTTTTTACAAGGTAGAATCAATATAAGGGAAGATTTTACACCTCGCGTGAACTTGTTTACATAATTCCCAGCTAGCATCGCAAAAAGTTCGCCCGAAACTAAGCCATTATCTTCTGAAAGTGGAGAGGTTCGAAGGACAAAAGAATGAAATTCTTGTTACTATAGATGGAGAACCCGCAGTGACAGAGATTCACAGTTTTGTATTATTATGCTCTGCACAAACTGTCTCCGTTGCGCCTCTGTGTTTAATTTTTACAGGAAAGAATTCTTACCTTGAAAGAGCCTAGTTTCAACGAACGATTGAGACTAATGAAAACTGAAAATTCGGTATCAGCAGCAAAAGATGGTAGAAAACCTAAAGCCGCTTTAAATTTAGTGTTACGCAAATTTGGAACAGGGTCTTAAAATTGTGATAAATCAGAAAACATCTGATCCCAATTTGAACTTAAAACTACTTTAATTCACATTTTGTTTCATAAATACTCACAACAGTATACGAAGAAGTTCCGCTGCCGCCATATCTGGTGTCGGTACCGGTGTGCGAGAAACAATTACTGCCATATTTAAATTCATTTGCTTTTTGTTTCGCTTCTGTAAAAGTGAGAGAAGTGCTATTTTGAGTGGTCTCGGGATTGTTGCCTGAACGAATATCCGTAAAAAGAGTGGTGCAGTTGCAGGTACGTGTTTTGCGGCAAGAGCTGCTGATCAAAGTCGCAGAAATCATGGTGATAAATAATAGATTTTTCATCTTCTTTGTTATTGTAATTTGCAATCATTAATAGTGCTGCTCACTCCCCCTTTTTCATCCACTTCCACCAGAGTTGATTTTTGACAAAGTGATTTCGCGTCGCTTTTTGAAATCTCTGTATAGGTGGTCTGAATCCCTGAGGTTATTTTTACCTCACCCGAACTACTTGTATGCGTTCTGACACAATTACACTCTCGGTCTTTTTTGCAAGCCACAAGACTGAACAAGCACACACAAATGGTTATAATTGTAAACTGTTTCATTTTTATTAAATTTATTTTTTTATGATGGCATTCGGGATCTGCCGCGTTTTGTTGAGTGTTTCTACTTCAATTGCAATTAACGCAACAAAGGTCGGTAAACAGGCTCGAACAATATTTACACGCATTTTCGATTATGTTGCACATATTACATATAATTAGCTTGTTACGCTCCCACAAACAAAAAAAACGCAACTAAAGGTTAAAAGCTTGAAAAAAAATTGAACTCAGTAGCCAATTTACACCTGAGATTGCGCTTTCGTGTATAATTGCTCCTAATAATTATAGGAGGTAGGAAATTTACCCTGATGAATCTCAGAGAATCTCTTCTATTCTGTACTCCATCCCATTGAATAGGAAAGATTGTTCAGCGCTTTTGCCTTTCATACATATAGCTAAGGGTGAAAGTGCCGAAATAACCTGAATAAAATCTTTGCCAAAAGCTAATTTCCCAAGTGGTATGGCAATAAAAAAGTTTCCTCTGTTTGTTTCCACCAAAGACCCAAAAGCTACGTGAGAATGAACATTGGAAAGGTCGATACGGCGCAATTCTGTTTCCTGTTGTTTGATTTCCGATAACTGTTTTTCGAGTTTACCTTGTTCGAATTGCATGCGGGCACGGGCGGTTTCGTGTTTGTCGCCTACCGAACTTTTTGTTTCGTTCTCCATGGAGGCGAGGATATCAGACAAAAGCGCATTCAAAGATGCAATTTTCCCATCCAACTCCAGGATACAACTTCTGAGAACAAACTTTTTGCGATCAAACAAAATCTTATCGCTTTACACTAATTTTATGCGAATCAATAGCGGTGCCATCTGACATGAGGGTGCAAAAATACATCCCCTCTTCAAGATCAATTTTTACGTTCACCGTATTGTCGGCCGCATCAAAAAGAGTATATTTTTGAAGGACCTTTCCCGACAGATCAGAAAATAGTATAACATCTCCCGCACGAACGGTTTCGGAAAATTTCAACGTCAAAACATCATTAACCGGATTGGGAAATGCTACAAATAGTGGCACCTCTCCTACTAATTCCCTTATTCCGGTACATTCCATCACATTAACGGTGAGCGTTGAGTTCCCAACACAATTGTTTGCATCCTTTCCATTTAAAACAATTGTGCTGGTTGTTGGAGGTACAAAAGTCATTGTACTGGAGGTACCAATCACCACTTGATTTCGGGTCCATGTATACGTTAGGGCCCCGGTGCCCGCTAAAGTAATACTCTCACCCAAACAAACAGAACTGCGCGTACTCACAGCAGTAATATTGGGAATTAGCACTTTCACCGTGAGCGTTGAGCTCCCAGTACAATTGTTTGCATCCTTTCCATTTAACACAAATGTGCCATTGGAAGGCGGCGCTAAAACCACTATACTAGACGTGCCAATCACGACTTGATTTTGAGTCCATGTATACGTTTGTGCCCCCGTGCCCGTTAAGGTTATGCTGCTCCCCACACAAATAGCGCTTGGTGAACTCACCGCCGTTACGTTTGGAGGAGGATTTACCGTCACATTAACGGGGACACGTGGATTAACTGTGCATCCAACAGCTGATGCATAATACGTATAGACTTGCGGGCTAGTGGTAGCGGTGAGCACTGCAGTAGAATAAACCGAACCGCCGGCTATAGAAGTGCTGGCAGTTGGACTTGCATACCACAGAACGTTGGTGCCCGATCCCGAAGCTTGAATATTTGCCTGATTACCTGAACAAATAGTCTGGGGCGGACTAACACTTACCGTAATTGCAGAACAAATACTGTAGGTTACCACCAAATTGGGGCGAAGTGCAGGATTAGAATGGTCTCTGGAGGCAAAGAGTAAAACATTGGTAACTGATTCGTTTACCAAACCCAATTTAAATCCGAAGCTGGTTGCCGGGTTGTTCAACATATCCTGTACCAAAGGAGTGACATTAATATTAAGATAGTCTTGCGTGGAAGAGGTGGATTGATTTAAAATCACCTGATTTAGAGTGAGAGATGTTGGCTGGTTGTTCCAAGTTGCTACGTATTCGCTCCAACTCTGGTTTATTCTCTGCAAGTAACTGCTATTGGCGCCTACATGTCCTGAAAGACTTCCATATGGTCCTAAGGCATAGAGATTTATATTGGCAGAAATGAGTGTGGCATTTGCCGGAATAATGCTTAAGTTAAAATCAATTAAAGCACGGTTGGTGTTGACTCCTCCAAGGGAAGCAGTGGCCGGAATTGTAAAAGCGGCATTTTGAATGGCTCCCCCATAGTTATTATTAGCGGTACCGGCTCCATCGTGAAAACCAATCGCTGCATCCATCGACGCTTGCAAGGTAACGGTAGTTTGGCCCAGTAGTGAGCAGGACAATATTAAAAAAATTGCCGAAAATACAAGTATTGACTGTTTCATGATTTGGGGTCGCTTATTTGTCAAATTTATAATATAATTATGCAATTTAAGGAAAATTGTTGTGAATTTTTTCGCGCTAAATCCTAATTGCTATTATTTAATAATAGTCCGGTATTTCATTTAGGAGTAATAAAAAAAATTACATGCGCATCATTTAATCAACATTATCACCTTTGAATTCTGCAAATTAAGACGGATTTCGCGTGAGCGATGGAGGCGGCAGCCTTGCGCAGCAAACTAAATAATGCCGTGGCAGCGGCTTGCGACCGGAGGAAGCGCAGCCGCAACACAGGCATTTTAGTTTGCCAGCAAGCTACAGCCGAGAGCGCGACCCCTGCAGCACAGCCTTAAAATCGTATGATCTCTCACTTTCAATACCCCGTTGCAGGGGGCACGCCCTGCTTCACGAAAAAATTAAGAAACATCTTTTGGCGGACGAGCTGCGAAAAACCGGTTTCCTATTAACAAAAACTCATGGGGTGTTAAAAAGTTAGGGCTTAAATGCCCAAGGAAAACCAGTATTTTAGTTGTTGCGTATGACTAAAGTGAGCGAAGCCAAAGAAACCCCTTTGATGAAGCAATACAATACCATTAAGGCGAAATATCCTGATGCGATTCTGTTGTTTAGAGTGGGCGATTTTTATGAAACATTTGGAGAAGATGCGATTAAGGCATCGAAGATTTTGGGAATTGTGTTGACCAAACGTGCCAATGGTTCTGCCTCACATATTGAATTGGCGGGCTTTCCGCATCACTCGCTCGATTCGTATTTGCCAAAATTAGTACGGGCTGGTTACCGTGTGGCCATTTGCGATCAACTGGAAGATCCCAAAATGGTAAAGGGCATCGTAAAGCGCGGCATTACCGAACTGGTGACACCCGGCGTGAGTTTTAACGATAAAATTTTAGATCATCATCAAAATAATTTTTTGGCTTCCGTGCATTTTGAAAGCGAACAAGCCGGTTTGGCACTGTGTGATGTGAGCACCGGAGAATTTCTGGTGGCGCAGGGATCCATCTCTTATGTTGAAAAACTGATTCAGAATTTTAAACCCAACGAACTCCTGTTTGAAAAATCGAAACGCGATCAATTAAATGAATTAGTGGGCGACCGTTTTTATTCATTCGGACTTGACGACTGGGCTTTTGGTTACGATTACGGGTACGAAAGTTTGATCAAACAATTTGGCACCACTTCACTAAAAGGTTTTGGTATTGAAGACCAGCGTTTGGCTATTCATGCGTCGGGTGCATTGCTACATTATTTGAGTGATACCAAACACGACAAACTGCAACATATCGCTAAAGTGAGTCGCATTGAAGAAGATCATTATGTGTGGCTGGATAAATTTACCATTCGTAATCTGGAATTATATGGCAGCAACCACGAAAACGGAAAAAGTTTAATAGATGTGATCGACAAAACGGTGAGTCCGATGGGCTCCCGCTTATTGAAACGCTGGCTGGCTCTGCCTCTCAAAAATGCGAAAGAGATTAATGAACGCTTGGACGCGGTTGACTATTTTTTACACCAATCCGAGAACCGTGATGAACTTATTGGTTTACTAAAAGAGGTGGGCGACCTTGAGCGACTCATTTCTAAAGTTGCGGCACTGCGGGTGAACCCACGTGAATTGGTGCATTTAAAACGCTCGTTGAAGATTATTGGCAAGATCAAAGTACAAATTAGCAGTTCAGCGAATCCCACCCTTCAAAAAATTGCCGATCAGCTCAATCCCTGTCAGGTGATGATTGCCAGGCTTGAAAACGAGCTCAATGACGATGCACCGGTGAGTGTGCTCAAAGGCAATGTGATTAGTACGGGCATCAACGCCGAGCTGGATGAATTGCGCAACATTGCATTCAACGGCAAAGATTTTTTATTGCAAATTCAGCAGCGCGAAGTAGAAAAAACAGGCATTTCTTCGTTGAAGGTCTCTTTCAACAATGTGTTTGGGTATTACCTCGAAGTAACGCATTTGCATAAAGAAAAAGTACCTCAGGATTGGATCCGTAAACAAACTCTTACCAATGCCGAACGATATATCACGCCTGAATTAAAAACTTACGAAGAAAAAATTCTGGGTGCCGAAGAAAAGATTATGGCCATTGAGCACCGTTTGTTTGAAGAACTTATTCGTGATTTGGCCGAATACATTGCCCCCATACAACTAAATGCAAATTTATTGGCGCGACTCGATGTGTTGAGTGGGTTTGCTGTGTTGGCTTCTTTAAATAATTATCACAAACCGCAGTTCAACGAAGGGTATGCCATCGACATTGAAGAAGGCCGGCACCCCGTGATTGAAAAACAATTACCCACCGGCACTGACTATGTGAGCAATTCTGTTTTTCTCGATACCGAAAACACGCAAATTATGATGATTACCGGTCCGAACATGAGCGGTAAGTCTGCCTTACTGCGCCAAACAGCCTTAATCGTATTGCTTGCGCAAATTGGGTGTTATGTGCCGGCCACGTCTGCTAAGTTAGGCATCACAGATAAAATCTTTACCCGAGTAGGCGCTACCGATAATATGAGTGCCGGCGAATCCACCTTTATGGTGGAGATGAATGAAACGGCCAGCATTTTAAATAACCTGAGTGATCGCAGTCTGGTTTTATTGGATGAAATCGGACGGGGCACTTCAACGTACGACGGTATTTCCATTGCCTGGAGCATTGCCGAGTATATGCACAACCAACCTAAGAACCGGGCCAAGACCTTGTTTGCCACACATTATCATGAGCTCAACGACATGAGTAATTTATTTCCCCGCATCAAAAATTTTAATGTATCGGTGAAAGAAAGCGGCAATAAAGTGATTTTTTTACGCAAGCTGGCGGAGGGAGGCAGTGAGCATAGTTTTGGAATTCATGTGGCCCGTATGGCCGGCATGCCAAACTATGTGATTGAGAGAGCCAACATCATTTTAAAAAAACTTGAAAAAGAACATGAATTTGAGTTGGAGAGCAGCGATAGTCTGGTGATCAATGGTTCGGCACGAGTTCCGGCCGCCGATAAAAATGAAATGCAATTGAGTTTCTTTCAACTGAATGATCCTTTACTGCAGCAAATCAAGGACGATATTTTGCAAACCGACATTAATACACTCACTCCCGTAGAGGCCTTATTAAAACTGGCTGAGATCAAAAAATTAGTAGGGGGTTGAGATCGGATTTAATTTGCTCGGTTTTTGAAATACAATAAAAAGACTCAACTGACAACACTTTCAACCTCTTGTGATTAGGCGTGTTTCCTTTTTGAGTAGGCAAGGCTTAAGAATAATTGTTGCACCATAGAGCAGATATGGCAATTAAAATTTCTGAACTCCGCATCGATGGATATATATAATGAATCCCTAAATATAAAAGGGCCGATGTTAGCAGACTTGAGAACAGGGGCAGGTGGGGACGAAACTTTATATTAAATGCGATAATCACATCTACGATATGGGGTAGATAAGAAAATCTGGGGTTGCAAGATGGCGATACACCCTTAATTTATTTCCTGCTAGCAGGTTTTTTATCTATTTAAAGAGGCAAATGCAGGTATCCCATTTTCCAGAGAATAAAAAACAGTACACCCAAAAGCAACGACAATACAAAAATAGCCGGTAAAATAGGTCTCTTCTTTTTTGTGAAAGGATCGTTTAAATTAATTTTTGCCCCTTTTGGTAATTCCGCCAAATGTGTGAGTGTATTTCCAAACTGAATGTTCACTACAGCACTTGCGTTAATAGCCCAACCGTTAGCATCTAAAATAGGAGCCAAGTTGCGTTTGCGCAATTTAAGAAAGGCCATGATCATGGCAGGACCCGAAATTAGAAGTAATATTCCTGCAAAAGCAATGGGCATTTTCCACCAAACCAGTCCAAAAAATCCGGCCACCACCGAAGCAAGCGCTGATCCAATGGCTCCGAGGGCCAAACCAATGGCGGCAAAGATCCCCACAAACTTGCCAATATCAAATGGAGGAGGTGGATCCTTTTTGACCTTTACTTCTTCCATTTTTACGGGAACATTTTCAATGCTCTTGGTCATACCTGCGTTCACCTTTTCATCTTCAGTGGAGGCAAATTTGTGAATCTGTGTCTCAATGAACCGCGATACCTTACGATAGGGTGAAAAAAATGCCTGACGGATACTGATCGGATTATCGATGATCTTTATCACGGTAGCATCCCAGTCGAGACCCTGTCTGTCATAAAACAAGGCGTTTTTTCCCACCACCAAATTATCAATATCGCCGTTGGTTAATGCAGCCACAATGGTCATACGTTCATTAGTACTTCTTGAAGTGCAGTCGCAATAAATCAGATACATGCCGCTAAATGACACCATGCTGGCGTGTCGGCCCATGTCGGCCACTTTAATACACAAATCACAACTACGTTGATCGATGTATAAGGTCCCCACTTGAAAAATAGCTTTAACGCCGGGCGTATAAAAATCAAAAAACGTGACAAAGTTTTTTAGCAGGGTAAAAATATCGCGGTGGTAGCGCAACAACTTATCCACTGAAATAATATTGTTGGCTTCATCTTCCATGTCGATATCTTTTTCGATCAGTACCCTGATATCTTGCAAAAAGGTTCCCGATAGAATTGTTTGGAGGCGATCCATTCCGAGCACTTCCACTTTATCTCCTTCCTTTTCTGATCGCCATTGTGCATAGGGCGCAAATACGTAGGCGATTTCCTTCCATTCCATTTCAGATAGCGTTTCCTTACCCGGAAATAAAACTTGTCCGGTTAATTTTTTAAAATCGCTGATGGCATATTCCCAGGCAGGATTGATGCCTGTAGACAGTGGCAGAAGTTTATTGGCTTCTATTTTTGCCAATGGATAAGTAGCGATGTCGTCCATACACAAGGACAGATCTTTGGCGGTGATGGATTCTACACGGGCCATTTGCAAATTAAGTACCTGAGTAGACTGAACATCAAATGCCGCTAAACGACAACGAATAAAAAAGTCATCAACTTTCGATTTTATAAAAGAATAATTAAGAAATGCCTCTTCGGTGCGATCGCCTAATGGAAGGATCTGCTTGGTGTTGGCATTTTTTTTCGCCAACCAGGCACTATATTTTTTTCCGTCTTCAAAGAAGGTGTTTACCAGTTCTTCGGTCACACCCTGCTTCCCGCCTCTATCGGCCACGGAGCCAATACATTGTTTAATTTCATTAATCAGTAAAATCAGTTCCGGTGCATCGGTCGAATCTTCGGTGATGACGCCATCGCCGTTAAATTTTGTACCGGCAAATATTTTTACTGTATCAGACGTTTCCTCCACGGTAAGAGTTCCGGCATTTTCTTTTCCCAAATTTTTGAGGATGGTATGCGCCGATTCCAACAATGTTTTGCCCAATTCAGTTGTTTCATTGATATAGGAAAGTTGAAAAACCGGTTCTTGTTTCAGCAGCACATCGGGATTTTTGAGAATGCCCGTGATCCAATCCACCGCTGTTATGATTTCAGGCACACGAATTTTTCCGTCATGATCCTGATCAATAATTTCAAGCGTTTTTTTGTCGATCTCCAATCCTTCAACCGGGCAACTGAGGGCAGTCCATAATTTAGGATCAAGACTTGCTAAGTTTCGGAGATCGGCTCCCGATTCCAGATTCACGCGTTTAACTCCCCCTACGGTAGAGAAATTCCAGATATGTTGATGGTCTTGCATAAGGAGAGGCTTAATGAAAAATTTAAAAGGGAAAAAACTCTAAATTTAAGGCAGAGCGTCGAGAGTTGCAAATGAATGAATCGTAAGGGTGCGATCTCCGGTCCAAATTTTTGTATTTCTATGCTGAATAGGAGGTCCGGAATGCCTCTTTTCCAGTGAACTTTCTAAAGATTTGAAAAAATTAGTAGGTTGGTAAGAACGCTCTCCAAAATAACGACATCTCAGCCTGAACTTTAGAAAATCCTTTATATGTAGGTATTGGCGCGCATTTTGAGGCGATCCTCTTCGCTGTTTGACTCGCAAAAATGTAGATTTTTTTCTGAAAAAAACTTTTGTCAAACAGAAAAAATGAGTACATTTGCCATCCCCATCCTAAAACACAAACCCTTTGGGTCGTTGGTTTAGGATGGATAAGCGAAAGTAGCTCAGTTGGTAGAGCGTAACCTTGCCAAGGTTAAGGTCGCGGGTTCGAGACCCGTCTTTCGCTCTTCGCTCGCCGAGGTTCGGCAAATGCGAGCAGAGTAAGAGAGCCTTTTGGCTCTTTTTTTTAATCCATCCCTGTAGGGGGTTGGGAAAGTCTTCCAAAATGCTCCCGTGGTGGAATTGGTAGACACGCAGGACTTAAAATCCTGTGGCTTCACGGCCGTACCGGTTCAATTCCGGTCGGGAGTACTTAACCGGAAAACCCCTGATAAAAACTTATTTATCAGGGGTTCGTTGGTTCGATAAGATAATCTCTAAATTCAGAAGCGTTTATTTTCAAGTAGTTACTTGTTCGAGTTTGATAAGCCATTCGATAAAATTCTTATATTCGTTACCCTACGAATATAGGTTAACAGACAACTAATGAAGAAGTGAACTTAATGAAACTACTAAAAGGAATAAATTATTTAGCAATCACAGTTGCAATTGTATTAATAATAATCTTTTTTGTTAATCTATTTGGCAACCCTTTATATAGTAATGACGGTCGCTTTTTTACAAGGATACCATACCTTATTTCAATACCATTATTGGTTATTTTCTCCACTATAATTTCAGTAAAAACACATCAGCAGAAAGGTGTTATGCTGTTTGCATTATTCCTCACTTTAATTTCAATGGTCTGGCTAATTCTATTCTTGCGATTGATGAATACAGAATGGATACCTTTTTATTGGTTGTTAATCGCCAATGCTTTAACAGGAACGATATATATTAAAGCATTACAAAGTTTTCCTAGGCAAATTTCAAAACAAGATATAATCTCAGTATTTCCAAAAAACAAAATAGCCTCTGGATACATAAGCTGGGCAATAATGGATTATACCTGGTTAATATTCCCTATACTATTGCTAGGATTTTCATTGTTAAATATTAATGAAAGGTTGAGTGATTTATTCGTACTACTTACTGGATTGCTATGCATGTATATCAATTATAAAAAGTCATCCACAATAGAAAAGAATAAAATCTTGTGGCTCTTCTGGGGGTTAATTTCTTTTACTTTTCTAGCGATTATTCAAACTATTTTGTATTACAGCTCAACGGAAATTTCTCTCACTGTTAGACTGCTATTTAATGTTTTTATGATGTTTGCATTCATACTATCACTAGTGATGAGTCTATTTTTTTCAAATACTTTTGATACAGGGATCCTTATTAGGAGGACGATTGCAGATGGTTTTATATTTATCATCATTGTGCTCATATATAATACCGTAGAACATTATTTTTTACATTGGCTTTCACACGAACTCAAAATATCTGATGTAATATTAACTTCATTATTATCAGGAATATTTGTATTGACGTTTAGTCCGCTTCATCATAAGATTATGAATTATTTAGAGAAAAAAGTAAAAAATAATCATGTTGAGCATACGGAAATTTAGATTCAGATAAGACATCCTCTTATCACCGAGTAAGCAGCATTGGCAAGTGAGTACAAGTTAAAAATTATGAAAAGTAAAATGCAACCAATTATTTTAGGACTATTATTTATATGTTTAGCACTTATAAAAGATGAAAAGAAAGACTTCAAAAATTAATAATGTAATCAAGATTAAAATGATTAAGGCGATAGTTATTGTCTTTATTGTTTTTGCATCTATTGATAATAAAGTAAATGCGCAGATTTTTGCCCCAGCCGTGAAACAATTTATTGAGATTAATGATTCTGTTGTTGTTATTAGTAATGTCAAAATTATAGATGGAACTGGTGGTCCGGTACAAAATAATCGGGATGTATTGTTTGTAAAAAATAAAATTCACTCTATTGGGGCGACAGGTAAAATAGCTATTCCTAAAGATGCAAAAGTAATTGATGGGACAGGTAAAACCCTTATACCGGGATTAATAATGTTGCACGAACACTTGTTTTATGCTAAACCTTTTGAAGGCGATTACAAAGCGGTACACATGACTTATATGTTTCCTAAAATGTATCTCGCAGGAGGTGTTACTACTATGCGAACCGCAGGAAGCATTGAAGCAAATGCTGATTTAAATGTAAAGAACCTTATTGTGCAAGGTAAAATGACGGGCCCAAAAATGGATGTATCAACTCCGCATATCGAAAGAGAAGGCTTTATTCCGCAGATACAATCTTTATATGGAAACGAAAGTCCTGAACGTATGGTTGACTATTGGGTAGATAAAGGAGTTACATCAGTAAAATTATACAATAATATTACCAAGGATGATATGACTAGAGTAATTAAAGCTGCACACGCACGAAAAATAAAAGTTACTGGGCACTTATGTTCCATTACTTATCGCGAAGCAGCTGACCTAGGGATGGATAATTTAGAACATACTTTTACTGCTTGTTCAGATTTTATGAAAGATAAAAAAGAAGATCAATGCGACAATGGAAAACTAAGGCAATCTTTGCTTAGCCTTAATGAAAATAGTGTTGAATTAAAAGAATTGATGCAGTACCTTATTAAAAAGAAAATCACACTTACTTATACGCCTGTTGTTTTTGAACCTTTTACCAATAGAGAAGTAATACCCGGTGGAGGTATTGACGCACTTGCACCTTTCTTAAAAGAACAAATTCAGGGTATTTATAATTCGCGAATAAATAAGGATTCGTTAAGTATACAATTTTTTAAGGCCGAAATGAAACGGGTAAAACAATTTTATAATATGGGTGGGAAACTAATAGTTGGCACAGATCCAACAGGCCCAGGAAGAACCATTGCCGGATATGCTAATCAACATTTAATAGAGTTATTAATTGAAACAAGTTTTACCTTAACAGAAGCTATAAAGCTTTCAACACTCAATGGCGCCAAATATTTGGAAATTGAAAAAGAAACTGGAACTGTTGAAGTAGGAAAGACTGCAGATTTAGTTTTAATTGATGGCGATCTTGAAAAAGACATTTCCAATATCCGAAAAATGGAAATTGTGTTTAAAGAAGGTGTTGGTTTTAGTTCTAAAAAAATATTTGATTCGGTAAAAGGGAAAGTCGGACTTGATTAAAAAAATTATGAAAAGTAGAATACAACCAATTGTTATAGCTCTTTTATTTATAAGTTTAGGATTCATAAAAGACGAAAAAAAAGTCCGTTTCGAAATAAGAAAAGACAATCCGGCCATAGGCCTCACTTTAGTTTGGTCTTTACCTGAAGTACAACTTCAGAGTATTATTGGCGATAAATTTAAACCGTTTGTAAAAGATGGCAAAGGAGTTTTAATGCTGTTTATTACTACCGCCAAAAAATATTATTTAGATAGCGTGGGTTATGATAATTTAAAAATGGCTCACATTCTTGTTCTGACTGAGGGAAAAAATGCCCTTAACGCACCCTTAAGTATCGGAGTAGAAAAACAAAATTTAAATGAGGTTTTAAAACGTAATAATTTTAAACTCGAGATTGGTAAAGTGGATATGAATTTAAATTATAAGAACGATTCCATTTCATTAAAAGCTCACATCATAACTTTAAAGGGCAAAATAGAATTGGATGCGATTTTTCCCAATAAACCTGGCGAATTAAAAACCATTGAGTCAACGGTTGTTAGCGCAACCGGAAATCCTAACAACATTTTTACAGGTCCCGAATCATACATACCCATTAATATTGAATCCATAAAAATAAACAGTACCGGACAAAACTGGATATCTCAACTAAAGCTTCCTGCAAAACCCGATCGCATCGGCATGAATGATGCTTTTGTATGGAATTTTATGTTTATGAAAAAAAAGTAATGTTATTTTAAATGATGTCCATACAAGTCCCAAATTCGAGCAAAGTCCCTTGTATCTTCAAGGATTTCGTTCATATTTGGTATGACAGGGAGTACTTAACCGGAAAACCCCTGATAAAGACTTATTTATCAGGGGTTCGTTGGTTCGATAATCTTCTCTCAAGATTCAGAAACGTTTATTTTCAATCAGTTACTTATTCGAGTCTGGAATCCCTTAAATAATTAATTATATATTTAATCTACATTATAAACGGCAAACAGTTTTCTGCTTTTAGTAAAGTCTTAATGGAAATTAAAAATTATAAATTCAAGGTAGATTCAATTCTAAAAGTAGAAGTGGTAAATCTTAAAACTTTATTATCAAGTAATAAAGGCCATTTAGTAACTCCCCATAGAACGAACTTTTATCATGTATTTTTGTTTGAAAATTGTCAGCCTAAACATGTAATAGATTTTATTTCTTACAAAGTAAAGCCATATTCGTTACTATTTATAGATAAGGATAAGGTTCATCAGTTCGATCAACTATTAAACTACGAAGGACGAGTATTAATATTTACGGAAGATTTTTTTTGTACAACTGAAAATGATTTGAAATTCCTAAGGAGTACAACACTTTTTAACGATATCAATAATAACCCACAGCTTAACATTGATAAAAATTCATTTCAAAAATATTCAAGTATTGCTGATGACATTTATGAAGAAGGGAAACTACCACCTGATACTTCAAAACAAATTATACTTAAAAATTTACTCCATAATTTTTTGCTTCTAGCAGAGCGCGAAAAGTTGAAAAACAAATCAAACGAAAATAATAAAGGAGTTGACCTTGACTATGCTATTTTATTTAAAGATTTATTAGATAAGCACTTTAAAACAGCCAAAAGCGTTTCTTATTACGCAAATAAAATTAATGTTTCTGAAAAAAAACTCGGTCAATCAACTGCAAAAATTCTGGGCAAAATGCCTAAGGAGCTTATTGATGAAAGGGTAATATTAGAAGCAAAAAGATTATTAGTTCATGGAAATAAAACCATTAAAGAAGTTGGTTTTATGCTCGGATTCGAAGAGCCTACTAATTTCATTAAGTATTTCCGTAAACATACATTGAAGACGCCCGTAGAATTTAGGGAGCTCCACCTATTTAAAAAATAACTTAGGTTTGGAGTAAAAGTATCATCTAAAGGCTGAAATGTATCTCGCATTTAAGGCTTCTTCACATCATCTTTGTACCATCATTTTAAATTAAAAATTATGGAAAATAGAGAATTATTAACTGCATTTTACAGAAAATGCTTAACAGTTAACCCCGACACAAATACGAACGAAGTGTTAGGTCAAATTTTAGCAGACAATTTCGTTTCAAATGGTTCGGTAGAAAGCAAAACAAAAGATCAATTGATTGCACAAATTGGTTTCTTTTGGAAACTTATTCCGGATCTCAAATGGGAGCCTCAGGATATGATTTCAGAAGGCAACAAGATGGTCGTGCGCAGCATTGCTAGCGGAACACCTAATGGCGACTATATGGGTTTACCAACAGACGGAACAAAATCCTTCAAAATAATGACAATCGACTTTCATCAAATTGAAAATGGAAAACTCACAACAGTGCATCATTTAGAAGATTGGGGAACAGCAATGAAACAATTAAAATCTTAAAAATATGAGCAAAGCATTAGAACCGAAACCAGCAGATAAAAAATTCAAAATCATTGCCTATGTCTTAGCAGCAGCAAACTTGATTTTTGGAATTACCAAATTAATTGGTCAGGCTGATTTAACCAAAGAATTTACTGAAGTTTGGCATTTCCCATTATGGTTTATGTATTTCGTAGGTGTGGCGCAAGTACTAGGCGGAATAGGTCTTATTACTCGTCAGTTGAGAATGCCTGCATCGTTAGCAATGGCTTTAATTATGATAGGAGCAATTGTGACTACAATCATTTCTGGGCAAATTGGCAATGTGATTGTTTGCGCAGTTGTATTGGTATTATGCATGCTTGTTTTTAAACATAGAGTAGAACAATTAGCTGAAGAGTTAGCGGCGGAATTAAATCAAAAAAAATAAAATGGAATTCATAGAAATAGTAAAATTCAAACTAAAAGAGGGCATTACTGATGTGGAAATTCCGCTTAAATAGGCCCCACTTCATCACTTCAAACTGACCCCACT
>JAQSCW010000010.1 GCA_029945625.1 bacterium | reverse complement strand
CCGGAAACCGCCGACTGCCCACTGCTCGCTGCCGATGGCTTACTATTCACTGCCGACTGCTCACTGCTAGCAGCCGACTGCCCACTGCCTTCTGCCTCCTTCTTAACCTCAACCTTAGCTTCAACCTTAAACGAAGTGTCTATTTTCACCACCACCTGTCCCACCTTCACCGTTTCTCCCTCGGGTACCAGCACTTCAATTTTACCTGCTTCTTCGGCATTTAAAGTGAGAGTAGCTTTGTCGGAATCCACTTCCGCCAATACCTCATCTTTTTGAACAATATCACCGGTATTTTTTACCCAGCGTGCAATGATCACCTCTGTGATCGATTCACCCGGGCTGGGAACTTTTAATTCTACAATTGCCATGTTATAAATTTGATTTGTTAATTTTTTACCGGTACCTTCTTAAAAATACTCAACATTATTTCTTCAGTCTCCGCATTGTGACGCTTCGAGAATCCGGTGGCCGGACTGGCGGCTTCGTCTCTTCCCACATAACGCATTTTTAGCGCACGCAAATGGTTATCTACGAAACGCCAGGCACCCATGTTCTCAGCTTCTTCCTGAATAAACAGGTATTCCGAGGCTTGCGTGTATTTCGCAATGATACTGTCAACTTGTTTGCGCGGAAAAGGATAAAGTTGCTCCAATCTGATAAAAGCAATATCAGTGGCGCCCTCCTTTTCTCTGCGCTCAATGAGATCGTAGTATATTTTTCCCGAACAAAAAGCAACACGCTTTATTTTTTTCTCATTCACCTGATCATCCAGAATCTCTCTGAATTTATTGTGAGTAAAATCTTTTAATCCACTTACACAACTTGGATAACGCAATAATTTTTTAGGTGTAAAACAAATGAGTGGTTTTCTAAAACTGCGCTTTAACTGACGACGTAAAACATGAAATTGTTGCGCCGGGGTGGTGGCATTCACAATTTGCATATTGTTCTCAGCGCACATTTGTAAAAAACGCTCTATGCGCGCACTGGAGTGTTCCGGTCCCTGCCCTTCGTAACCATGAGGGAGCAATACTACCAAACCATTCATCCTTCTCCACTTATATTCTGAAGCCGCTAAATATTGGTCGATGATGATTTGCGCTCCGTTAAAAAAATCACCAAATTGTGCTTCCCAAATCGTTAGGGCATTAGGCGAAGCATAAGCATATCCGTATTCAAATCCTAAAACTGCATACTCGCTTAGGAGTGAATTGTAAATTTCAAGTTTTTCGGGAGCCCCAAAATTATTAAGAGGAATGTATTCTTCTTCACTGTCCTCCACTTTTACCACTGCATGACGGTGCGAAAATGTCCCCCTCTCCACATCTTGTCCGCTAAATCGTACGTGGTGCCCTTCATTCATCAGGGAAGCATACGCCAATAGTTCGCCCATGGCCCAATCGTAAGTATCGCTCTCAATCATTTTCTGACGATCACCAAACAAACGCTCAATTTTATTGAAGAACTTCTTATCTTTTGGAAGCTCAGTAGTTTTTTTTGCCAGCTCCAAAAATAATTTTTCAGAAACTGCCGTATCAGGTGATTGATCAAAATCATCCTTACCCGCCATTTGAACCCCTTGCCAGGGTCCCTGCAAATAGGAATTCACTTTTGTCTTCTCCACCTTTTTTGCTTCTTCCAGATCCTTTTCTAATTCATCCTTATAAGTCTTCTCCATCGCGTCAATTTCAGCAGACGTGAAACTGCCCTCTTCAATTAATTTTTTTGAATAGATGACTTTAGGATTCGGATGCAAGGCAATTTGTTTATACAATAATGGCTGAGTAAAACGTGGCTCATCGCCTTCGTTGTGTCCGTATTTTCTATAACACAACACATCAATAAAAACATCTTTACGAAAATTCAAGCGAAACTCCATAGCCATCTTCGCAACCAGGGTTAAGGCTTCCACATCGTCTCCGTTCACATGAAATACAGGAGCCTTCGTAACTTTTGCCACATCGGTACAATAGGTACTCGACCGCGCATCTTTATAATTGGTGGTAAATCCTACTTGATTATTGATAATAAAATGAATGGTGCCTCCAACCCTGTATCCATCCAAATGGGCCATTTGAACCACTTCATAAACGATGCCTTGTCCGGCAATGGCCGCATCGCCGTGAACAATAATTGGACAAACTTTGCGGTGATTGCCCTGATGACGACCATCAATCTTGGCTCTGGTAATTCCTTCTACCACCGGACCTACAGTTTCTAAATGCGAAGGATTGGGTGTAAGAGAAATATGTACTTTTTTACCTGAAATACTGGTTACATCATTGCTATAACCCATATGGTACTTTACATCTCCGTCAAATAAACCATCCTCGCTCGGGCGCCCTTCAAATTCAGTAAAAATATCTTTGGCCGGTTTTTCCATAATATTGGCCAATACATTGAGTCGCCCGCGGTGGGCCATTCCAATTACATAATCTTCGATGCCCAATTCTACTCCATGCTCCATGAGTGCATTCATGGCAGGTAAAAATGATTCAGCGCCTTCCAATGAAAACCGTTTTTGTCCCACAAACTTTGTCGCCAAAAAATTCTCAAAAGTTACCGCTTCAATAACTTTCTTCAGGATATTTCCCTTTTCCTCCTTCGTAAAATGAGGGATATTCTGGCTCAACTCCATCCTTTCCTGCAACCAGGATAATAAATTGGGATTTCGGATGAACATATATTCAACCCCAATACTTTGACAATAGGTCTTTTCTAAATGTGCAATAATGTCTTTTAATTTGGCCGGACCGATTTCAATTTCTGTACCTGCCTGAAAAACCGTTTCAAGATCACTAGGTTCCAGTTCAAATACATCCAGACCAAGATCGGGGCGGTATTTGCGGCGAGTACGCACCGGATTGGTCTTGGTAAATAAATGTCCTCTCTGCCGGTACCCATGTATGAGGTTAATAACCCTAAATTCTTTAGTCACATTCTCCGAAACTTCAGAGTTAGTCGTCTTTGAAATCCCTTGAGCAACAGAAGGCGAATAATCCGCTCTACCAAACTCAAATCCCTTAAAAAAATCCTGCCAGGTTTTATCTACCGATTCGGGATCTTGCTGAAATTTGTGGAAAAGCGCTTCGATGGCGTTTACATCGGCGTTTCCTATGTATGAAAATTTGTCCATTGTGTGAATTGGAATAAGAAGTAAAATTAAAGAAATAACATGACATTTGTCAGTTTTTGGGCGGGAAAAGGCTTTTCTCTAAGATTCCGGGGCCCGGACTTCTTTAAATCAAATGATTCATTTAAGCCCGCAAGATCGCAGAGCGAATCTGGCGTTTTTAGAGCATTAAATCCTTTAACGCAAAAACAATTGTTATGCGAACAAAATTGGACCTTGCTCCATGAAAGAGATTTAGAGGTAAGTATATCTATTCAATATTTCGACTTAATGATTAACTTTACAAGGTGAAACGCTCCCTGTTTTTGTTTTTTGTTTATTTAAGTGCATGGCTCTCGGCGCAGGAGAATCCCTTAAACAATCCCGTTCAAACTTCCACCGATCTTCAGGTGCAGCAATTGATCGAAAAAAAAGCAGAGTACCATCACCTCACCAATGGCGAAAAAGATGGCTACCGAATTAAGATTCACTTTGGTATTGACAGAGATGCTGCTGAAGCGATACGGTTAAAATTTGACACACGTTTTCCCGAACTCCCAACGTATTTAGATTACCAGCAACCCAATTTTGTGATCTTGGTAGGTGATTACAAAACCAAACTCGAAGCCTTTGAATCGGTGAAAAAAATTCAGAGCGAATTCCCCACAGCCTTTATTGTGAAGGGTAAGATAAAAGTTAAATAAGTTCCGGGATCGAAAAGATTGGTTTTAAAAATGAAGATCGTACGTGATCTATTTTTTAAGCACCGTGAAGTGTTCCGACGCAATTGCCTTATTGGTGTTTGCGCCCACTGAACCAATGGCTTTATTTTCGGCCATCAAAGGATCATTCTCGCAATGCGATTTCTCCATCAATAGTTCTTTTATAAGCTGGGGTTTTTGATGAGTAATCTGGTGCCCGGTATTTTCTAATTTCATAAAAACAGCTGAACAATTGGTTATGTGTTTGCGCGCATAGGAGTAATTAGAAGTATCGGCAATGGCATCATTTTCGCCCACCAGTACATAAGTGGGAGTACACAATTTTTCCCATTCGTTTTGCATCTTTTTCATTTCGCGGGCATGTGCAAATTTTTCCTTTGTAGCCACGTTTAGCATGGAAGGAAGAAACCATTGAATTAGTGTTGATCGGCCAAGATCACTGAACCAGTAAAACTTTTCTTTTTGAGGATCAATTACCGGCGATACCATTACCAGCTTCTCAAATTTTTGAGGATAATTAATGGCCAACCAGGCAGTGATGGGTGCTCCGTAAGATCTTCCCAGCAAATACACTTTTTTTCCGCTTGTATTTTCTGTTTCAATTATTTTTTTGATGGATAAAGCTTGTTCTTCTACTGAAAGAACTTCTTTGCCATAACCCGATTTACCGTATCCCAAACGATCTACCGCCACAATCTTAAAATTGGCTTGCAACAAACTGTCGTCGGTGAGGTTCATATAACCGTACCAAGCCCCGGGGGCACCATGCACCATCACCAATAAAGGAAGAGTATCACTTTTGCTCATCACCACATAATGCTGCGTGCGATCAAGAAATTGGGATTCTTTATAAAGGGGTTTTACTTTGGCGTTGCGGTAATGTTCATCCAGTTCAGCATCTGATTTATAGAGACTATTCATCAGGTAACAATGACTGAGAAAAAAAACTGAGGTAATCAGGAGAGAAAGTACAAGAACAAATTTTTTCATTTACGTAATTCAGACAGTAATCTGCCTTATTATACATAAAGTTAGGCAAAAGGTTGCCAAATCTACGCTGCCTCGGAAGCTTTTAACGCTTTTTAGAAAATGTAAGCGGAATCCGACTCCCGGATTCCGCCTAATTTTTTTCAGGCCTCTACCGATTCTTCTACGTAGGCCTCAATAGGAGCGCAGGAACAAATCAGATTCCTGTCACCGTAGGCATTATCCACTTTGCCCACACTTGGCCAAAATTTGTTATCACGCACCCAATGGAGCGGGAATGCTGCTTTTTGACGGCTGTATGGTTTAGTCCACTCATCGTTCACCACCAATTTGCAGGTATGAGGCGCGTTTTTGATCACGTTATTTACCTTGTCAAATTTACCTTCTTCAATTTCCTTCACTTCTTTGCGAATTGAAATCATTGCTTCGCAAAAACGATCCAACTCGGCCATTGATTCCGATTCTGTTGGTTCAATCATTAAAGTATCATGCACCGGAAATGATACGGTAGGCGCATGAAAACCATAATCCATCAACCGTTTGGCCATATCTCCTACTTCTACACCACTTGACGTTTTAAAGCCTGAGCAATCAAGAATCATCTCATGTGCACAGCGACCATTTTTACCGGTATACAAGGTTTTGTAATACTCTTTTAACGACTCTTTAATGTAATTCGCATTTAAGATGGCCATTTCGGTAGCTGCTTTTAAGCCTTCGCCTCCCAGCATTTTGATATACCCGTAAGAGATCAAAAGGATCAATGCGCTTCCGTAAGGTGCGCTCGAAACTGCCGTAATTCCTTTGTCACCACTGGTGTTTACAATGGTATGCGAAGGAAGGAATGGTACTAATTTCTCCACCACGCCAATGGGTCCCATGCCGGGACCGCCACCACCATGAGGGATCGCAAAAGTTTTATGAAGATTGAGGTGGCATACATCTGCTCCAATATTGCCGGGAGAAGTAAGTCCTACCTGAGCATTCATATTGGCACCGTCCATATAAACCAATCCGCCATTATCGTGGATCATTTTAGTAATCTCTGTAATAGACTCTTCGTACACCCCGTGTGTAGAAGGATAAGTCACCATTAAACAGGAGAGATTATCTTTGTGTTTTTCGGCTTTTTCTTTCAAATCAACCAGATCAATATTTCCTTTGTCGTCACACTTTGTCACCACAATGGTCATGCCTGCCATGGCCGCGCTGGCGGGGTTAGTGCCATGGGCGGACGATGGAATGAGGGCAATATGACGATGAGGGGCACCATGCGCAATGTGATAGGCACGAATCACCATCAAACCTGCGTATTCGCCTTGAGCTCCTGAATTTGGCTGGAAACTCATGCGGGCAAATCCGGTGATCTCAGAAAGATCTTTGTTTAATTGTTCAATCAGCTCAGCATAGCCCAGTGCCTGATTTAACGGTACAAAAGGGTGAATGTTGGCAAACTCGGGCCAAGTGATCGGTAATAATTCAGAAGCTGCATTTAGTTTCATGGTGCAGGAACCCAACGAAATCATGGAGTGTACTAACGACAAATCTTTATTCTCCAAACGTTTGATATAACGCATCATGTCGCTTTCGCTGTGATAGCTGTTAAACACCGGGTGAGTAAGGTAAGCAGTGGTTCGTACCAAAGGCGAAGCCGCAATGAGCGATTTCTGTTTGCTGTAAATGGCCTCTTGTTTTTTTCCGGCTACTTCCGCAAAAATTGAAACAATGTCCTGTAAGTCCTGCTCATCGGCGGTTTGATCGAGTGAGATGGCAAGGTGTTTGTCGTCAATATATCTGAAATTGATGCTTTTACTTTCCGCAATGGGACGAATTTTATTAGAATCAGCAGCAATAACAATTGTATCAAAATACAATTTGGTGTTGGTTTCAAAACCTAATTTTTTTAGTTCGGAAGAAACAAATGCTGTTGCACTGTGCACCGAATTCGCAATGGCTCTGATGCCATCCTGACCATGATACACGGCATACATGCTTGCCATAATGGCGAGAAGCGCCTGCGCGGTACAAATATTGCTGGTAGCCTTATCGCGTTTAATATGTTGTTCGCGAGTTTGTAATGCCATACGCAAGGCTTGATTGCCTTCCGAATCTACCGAAACACCAATGATGCGGCCGGGAATCAAACGTTTATAGTCTTCACGACACGTGAAGAAAGCCGCATGAGGACCACCATAACCCAGAGGTACACCAAATCGTTGAGAATTTCCGAATACACAATCAGCACCCCATTCACCCGGAGGTGTTAAGAGCGCCAAAGCTAAAAGATCAGAAGCCACAGCTACTTGTTTGCCTTTTGCTTTTGCATCGGCTACAAATTTTTTATAGTCATTGGCTTCCCCGTTAATATCAGGGTATTGTAAAAGCACGCCAAAGAATGAATCATCCATGGCGGTAGTCGTTACATCTCCAATCACCAATTCAATGCCGAAGGGCACCGCACGGGTTTTCATCACATCAATAGTTTGAGGGAAACAAGTTTGACTTACCAAAAACTTTAATGCTTTATTTTTAACCTGATCTTTGCTTCTGTTATTGTAAAACATAAATAGCGCTTCTGCTGCAGAAGTAGCTTCGTCAAGAAGTGAGGCGTTAGCAATTGGCATGGCGGTGAGGTCCATCACCATGGTTTGGAAATTAAGAATGGCTTCCAGTCGTCCTTGTGAGATCTCAGCTTGGTAAGGCGTATACGCGGTATACCAACCCGGATTTTCCAATACATTGCGTTGAATTACGGCAGGTAAAATAGAATTATAATATCCCAATCCAATATAAGAACGAAACACTTTGTTCTTTTTACCGATGGCTTTTAAATGTTTGCTGTATGCGTATTCGCTCATGGCAGGAGCCACGCGAAGGGGCTGCTTTAAACGAATGTTTGGGGGAACTGTTTGAGAGATCAATTCATCCATGCTTGAAACTCCAATTTTTTTAAGCATGGCTTTCACTTCTTGCTCACGGGGTCCGTTGTGACGGTTTACAAATTTGTCGTAATTCATATGACCTAAATTTTAGGAGGCAAATTTACGAAATATTCGGGTGATTTTGGGCAGAATTGAGGGAAGCTAAGAAATGTCATTTTTGGGGATTGACAAAGATCCGCAGAGGTTTGGGCCGGATCAAAAGACATCGGATTAATTTCATAGAACTGGTAAAAAACACATTACCAAAAGAATATTACATTTTCCAATTGTCCAATAGAAAAAAACGTCTACTGTTTGAGCTTGGCACAGGAGCCGTTCCAAAGCTCTTTTGGGGCCCAGCAATACAGTCGGGTGTTTCGAGAAATTTCGGGGGACAGTAACGGTATGAATATCTAAAAGAGACGAATGCTAAGCGACTGGGTAGAAATTCAACTTTCTTAATATAAAAAAAAGTGTTATTTTTGCCTTCTCAAATTTAATGGGGGATTAGCTCATTTGGCTAGAGCGCTTCGCTGGCAGTGAAGAGGTGATCGGTTCGAATCCGATATTCTCCACAAAAAACAAAAAAAACCCTGACATTGAAAATCTTGGGGTTTTTTTATGTTATTTTGCCCACAATTAGCCCATTATAGATATATAGCGTATATCAAAGAGCTCTTGCCACATATGTCCAAAAATCCACCTCTTATAAAAATCTACCTGTTTTGACCAATCACCCCGGATGGCGCCATTCTAAAGGGAAACAGTGATTTTTAAGAACCTTTTGGCAAGTATTAGCTATATGCAGGAACTATTTCATTTCTAATTTTGTTTTGGAATTAAAATCTGAAAAGATGAATTCAGTTAGTCTAATAACTCTTGGCCTTGTTTTTTCCGGCTCTATTTCTTTCGGGCAATTAAACCAATCCTCCTCTCCCCGCACCTTAAGAACTCTCTGGCAAGATGAGGGACTGCCCTCCCTTGACATTTACGGAGCTATTCCACATTGCGCAATTGGCGGTGGCGCCGGATTCGGAGTGTTTGCCAAACCTTTTACACTGGAGCAATTTAGTCCGGTTACAAAATTGCAGTTACGTTTCGGTGCCGACTTTTATTGTCTGCAAAACCTCCATAAGAATTTGGGCACTGTGCCACTCGTTGCTCCCCAAACCGGAGATGCCAAAGTAAAAATAAATCAAAACAATTATGGTTTTAACGTAGTTGCCCGGTTTTTGATCAGCACTGATAATGGAAAATTAACACCTTACCTTGATGTTTTTACAGGACTCAGGGGCTATTCCAGCAACCTCATCATTACTCCTATTCAATATCAGAGCGGATACGAATCGAGCAGCTCTACTAATCTGTCTTCCACCGCACATTGGAATTATGGTGCTACCATCGGATTGATGTATTCACTCAACTCATGGGCAATAATCAATACCGGTATCATGTACGCCACCACCAACCAGTTTGGCGAAATGGTCAACGTGAGTACGGCAAAAGTGGAAGGAGGTACCGTAATTACTGAAAACCAAAGTACTCCAAAAAACGCCATCGTTTTTAAAGTCGGATTTACTTTTCTCATTAAAAAAGGTACCGGAGGCTGCTCCGAAAGGGGAAGCACAAATTATGGTTTCGGAGGGATCATCAGTTCGGGAGGTTGCCAAAGTGGAGGAGCCTTGAGGAGTAATCACGTTAGCATCAGCATCCGGCCCTCCAAGTAATCTGCAAAAAAAATTTCAGTCGGTTCCTTTCATCACGAAAAAATAAAAAGCGGGCTTCAGTGACATACTGAACTCGCCCTGCTTTTAGTTAACCTAAAAATCCTGATAATTTGCGTAAGGGAAGTCTGATGCCGAATAAAAAATCGGAACTAATTCTCTACCTGGGTATCACCGATATACATGCCGTTCTTATAAATAGCTACCCGCGTCAATATACCATTCTCATTGTACATATATGCCTTCCCTTCAATAAAACGGTTGTCTTTAAATACACCATCCTTGGTAATCTGTTTGTTCTTGTTGTAAAGCGTGTATTGCCCATTAAGTACCATCGGTCCTTTTGCTGCCTTTTTTACAGCCTCATTCGGGCGTTCATCGGCACTCGCTTTAATAACTGGAGCATTTTCTTCGGGAATCTCCGATCTTTTTGCAATGGGTTTCAATGGTTGAAATTCCTTGATAGAGGTCACATCCACATTGCCATCCGCAAAATTCTTCTCTGCTTTAGGATCTCCGTTTTCGTAATATTCTTTTATTAAACCGCTTTCCTTCCCGTTCTGAAAATTTCCTTCAATGGCCAACTGTCCATTGTCAAAATAGTATTTCTGAGGTCCCTGCCGTTTCCCCATTTCATTAAATACAAATTCGTGCTGAACCTGCCCATTGTCATAATACAACTTATAACTTCCTACCCAGCGGTTATTTTTCCAAATCCCTTCTTCACTGATCTTCCCATTTTCATGATACATCTGCGCGTAGCCATCGGGACGGCCATTGGCAAAAGTGATCTTATTTTTCATTTTGCCATTACAATAATATTCTAACCACTTATCGGTCTTCTTATTATCTCTGTATAAACCTTCCTCCGCTTTTTGATCAACCTGATAACAGGTTCCGGGTTTGTGTTTCCCTAATAAAATCCACTTGGCCTGTTTTTTGCCCTCGGGATCAATTTTATTAATGGTGTCCTTACCATAAAGTTCCCAGGTCTGCGCTAAATAATGGCGAGGCAAACACAGAACTATAATGAAAATAAGGAGTGGCCTCATAGATGAATAAATCAAATATACTGGTTTTGCAAATAAGACTCAATAAAAATTAGCCCAAAGCTTCTGCTTTTTCGATGAATCAGGACTTTTTTTAGACTCTATTTTTTTAGGAAGGGGATTTTGCACACTTTGGCCTTAATTGCCTTATCGCGGATTAAAATGTAGATTTCAGTGTCATTTTTAGCAAATTCAGGAGTTACATATCCTAAACCGATGGCTTTTCCCAAACTGGGCGACTGCGTGCCAGATGTTACTTTTCCTATTACTTTTCCTACGGCATCAGCAATCTGGTAGTCGTGACGGGGAATTCCGCGATCGATCATTTCAAACCCCACCAGTTTTCGGGTCACGCCATTCTTTTTCTGCGCTTCAATGGCAGCCCTGTTGGTGAAGTCTTTGGTAAATTTGGTAATCCAACCCAAACCTGCTTCAATTGGCGAAGTGGTATCATCAATATCATTGCCATACAAACAAAAACCCATTTCTAAACGCAGAGTATCACGGGCTCCCAAACCAATTGATTTAATTCCAAATTCTTTGCCGGCTTCAAAAATCGCATTCCACATGTTCTCGGCCTGCGCATTTTCAAAATATAATTCAAATCCTCCTGCACCGGTATAGCCTGTATTACTGATTACCACCTGATCAACACCGTTAAATTTTCCTCTTGCAAATCCGTAATACGGAATGTCTGCCAATTTTACCTCGGTTAGTTTTTGCAAAGCGTGAATAGCATTTGGTCCCTGAATCGCCAACAATGAAGTGTCGTCGGAAATGTTTTTCATGTCCACTCCCTTTGTGTTATATGATTTGATCCAGTTCCAGTCTTTGTCAATATTGCTCGCATTTACAACAAGCATATAATGAGCATCTGCTATTTTGTAAACAATCAAATCATCTACAATTCCACCACTTGCATTCGGCAAACAAGAATACTGCGCTTTTCCGTCAGTAAGAACAGAAGCATCGTTGCTGGTTACCCTTTGAATTAAATCCAAAGCATTTTCTCCCTTCAAAATAAATTCACCCATGTGACTTACATCAAACACGCCCACACTGTTGCGCACCGCCATGTGTTCGTCGTTTAAACCTGTATACGATACCGGCATGTTATAACCTGCAAATGGTACCATTTTGGCACCTAAAGAAATATGTTTGTTTGATAAAGCTGTTGATTTCATGGTTTTAATTTTATTTAAGAAAACAAAAGTAGTAAAATAAAAATCAGCAGGCATTCTGCTGATTTTTATAAGATATGGAAAAGTTAGTCGATGTTCTCGATTACAATGGCAGTGCTACCTCCCCCTCCGTTACAAATTCCGGCAGCGCCATATTTTGCCTTGTTTTGTTTGAGCACATTAATTAATGTTACAATGATTCGCGCCCCACTGGCCCCAAGAGGATGTCCGATCGAAACTGCTCCACCATTAACATTTACTTTTGTTGGATCAAGATTCATTAATTTAATATTGGCAAGGCCAACCACACTAAACGCCTCATTCAATTCGTAGTATTGAATATCTTTCATTTCGAGACCTGCTTTTTTTACTGCTTTTGGTACCACCGAAGCCGGCGTAGTTGTGAACCATTCCGGAGACCCTTCAAAATCTGAGTAAGCTCTAATTTTTGCGAGGGGTTTCAGTCCCAACTCTTCGGCTTTTTCACGACTCATTAAGATCACTGCGGCAGCCCCATCGTTCATGGTACTTGCGTTGGCTGCGGTAACTGTGCCATCTTTTGTAAATACAGGCTTGAGGGTTGGGATTTTTTCAAAGTTCACATTTTTATATTCTTCATCCTCCGCAAATTCAATGTCCCCCTTTTTTGTTTTTACCGTGATCGATACAACTTCTTCTTTATACTTTCCCGCAGACCAAGCGGCCGCAGAACGTTTATAAGACTCAATGGCAAATGCATCTTGCTCTTCGCGGGTGAATTTCATTTCAGATGCGCAAAGCTCAGCGCAGTTTCCCATTGGATAATTCCCATACACATCAATCAACCCATCTTTTGCCAGGCCATCAATAAATGTTGTGCTTCCATATTTTGCGCCCCAACGGGTGCTGTCTGAATAAAACGGAACATTGCTCATACTTTCCATGCCGCCGGCTACCACAATATCATTATCGCCCAGCAGAATACTTTGAGCGGCCAATGAAATTGATTTCATGCCACTTGCGCACACTTTGTTTACGGTGGTGCAATTTACACTATCGGGAAGTCCGGCCATTTTCGCTGCCTGACGCGCAGGTGCTTGTCCCAAATTGGCCTGCATCACACAGCCAAAAAATACTTCGGTAACTAATTTAGGGTCGAGTTTAATTTTATCGAGTGCCCCTTTAATGGCAGTGGCGCCTAATTTTGTTGCAGGAATACCTGCTAATGTGCCTCCAAAGGAGCCTATTGCTGTTCTAACTGCTGCTACTATTACTACTTCTTTCATGGTATCTAAGTTCTTATTTAGTTAAAGGCCTCAAATTTACGATTTTTGTTCGCTAATTTTGATGAAATATCCGATGCTTTCCCTAATTATTGCTGATTCTAGTCACTTTTTTACGCTCAAATTACAATTAATATTAAATAAGTAATTTTATACGATCCTCTGAGCTAAAGATAAAATGAATGGACTTGTAATAAAATCAACCGGCAGCCGATACATGGTAAAAGCCGGAGATAAGATTTTTGATTGTGTGCTCAAGGGGAAGATCCGACTTGATGGTCGCAAAACCACCAATCCAATTGCGGTGGGCGATAAAGTAGATTTTGATTTGGAAGAAAATGGTGAAACTATTATCACGGGTATTCACCCGCGTAAGAATTACATCATCCGAAAATCCATTAACCTAAGTAAGCAGGCACAAATTATTGCCAGTAATTTAGATCAGGCCATCCTCATTGCCACCCTTGTTTCACCACGTACCAGTTTGGGTTTTATTGATCGTTTTTTAATTACCGCCGAGGCGTATCGTATTCCAGCCCGAATTATCTTTAACAAATGTGATCTGTTGGATGAGCAACAAAAACAAATTCAGAACGAAATTATTTCTCTTTACGAAAAGATTGGTTACCGATGCTATCAGGTAAGCAGTTATGATGAAAAGCAGGTGAACGCTCTCCGCTCGGTGTTTAAAGACCAAACAACTTTAATAGCCGGGCATTCAGGGGTAGGTAAATCAACGTTTATCAATGCCCTCGAACCCGGTCTCAATATTAAGACGGGAGAGATCTCGACCGCGCATGCGAAAGGAATGCATACGACTACTTTTGCCGAATTACATCTTCTTAGTTTTGGAGGAAACATCATCGACAGTCCCGGCATTAAAGAACTTGGATTGGTTGAAATGAAAAAAGAAGAAGTGGGCCATTACTTTCCTGAGATCAGAGCACGCATGAATGATTGTAAATTCAATAACTGCATTCATGTCAATGAACCAAAATGCGCAGTACTTTCTGCTGTTGAAAAGGGTGACATCAGTCCCGAGCGTTACAACAGTTACTTGGGAATACTTAATGGGGAGGAAATGGACTGGAAGGAATGGGAGTTGAAGTGATCTCAAGAGCCACTAAGACACTTAGCACACAAGGGAACACTAAGAAAAGCTTTAAGTTGGCAGGGGCAGTTGGCAGGAGCAGTAGGCAGTAGGCAGTTGGCAGTTGGCAGTTGGCAGTTAACAGAAACCACTAAGGCACTTAGAACACGAAGAAACACTGAGATAAGTTTTAAGTAGGCAGGAGGCGGTGGGCGGTGGGCAGTTGGCGGTTGGCAGTTGGCAGTTGGCAGTTGGCGGTGGGCAGTTGGCAGTTGGCAGTTGGCAGTTGGCAGGAAACACTAAGACACTAAGCACTTTCAGAAACACTAAGGGACTTTATCGTAATCGGTAGGCAGTAGGCAATTTGCAGAAAGCTTAGGCAGCATTTAACCCATAACTCGAAACCTGAAACTAAAAACCACAAAGGTTGCTGAGGGTTTACATGCATGCCCTAAAAAGAAGGACACAACTCGATCTCTCGTCGCTCTGTTAGCAAAAGCCTTTGAAATCCGAAACTCAGAACTTTTCTAAAAACTTCACCATTTTATTAACCGCGATAGCACGGTGACTAATTGCATTTTTAGTCTCTGCGCTCAATTCAGCAAAGGTACTTCTGTATCCCCTCGGAATAAATAAGGGATCGTACCCAAATCCATTCTTTCCTCTTGGCTCTTGCGCAATCGTTCCTTTTATTTCTCCTTCAAAATAGTGTACTTCACCATTTATGATTAGGGTAATCACCGTCACGAATCGCGCTTTCCTATTGGTGGTCCATTTCAATTCCTCCAGTAATTTAATGTTGTTACTCACATCGTTTTTTGGAATCCCGGCATAACGCGCGCTAAAAACTCCGGGTGCGCCATTCAACGCCTCCACCTCCAAGCCGCTGTCGTCGGCAAATACAGCATCAGCAAATGATTTTTCACCAAAATGTTCCAAAACAAATTTTGCTTTTAAGAATGAATTCTCATGGAGTGTGCTTCCTGTTTCAGGAATTTCAACTGTTATTCCCGCTTCTTCCAAACCCAAAACGGTATGTCTTCCCGCAAGGAGAGAATTTATTTCACGAATTTTGTTTTTGTTGGAAGAAGCAAAAAGGATCTTCATTTTATTTTCTCAACTCAAAATTCGCCCCCAGATATACTCTGCGCACCTGTTCGTCGTTTGCCAAATCTTCTGCTGTGCCACTCTTAATCACACTTCCCGAATACAACAAATACGCACGGTCAGTAATGCTCAGGGTTTCGTGCACATTGTGATCGGTTATTAGAATGCCTATGTTTTTTTCTTTCAACTTTCTTACTACTTGTTGAATATCCTCCACTGCAATAGGATCAACTCCCGCAAAGGGTTCATCCAGCAAAATAAATTTTGGGTCTGTCGCTAAGGCCCGGGCTATCTCTGTTCTTCTTCGTTCACCTCCGCTCAACTGATCTCCCAGATTTTTTCTCACATGTTGGAGCCCAAATTCATCGAGTAAACTTTCGGCTTTCATCTGCTGTTCTTTTTTGCTCAGCTTTGTCATCTCTAAAATGGCCAGCAAATTATCCTCAATGCTGAGTTTTCGGAATACCGAGGCTTCCTGCGGTAAATACCCAATGCCCAATTGCGCCCGCCGATACATGGCTTCTTTCGTAATCTCCATGTCGTCTAAAAAAATGCGGCCACTATTGGGCTTCACCATGCCCACGATCATATAAAAGGAGGTGGTTTTTCCGGCGCCATTAGGACCCAGCAATCCAACTATTTCGCCCTGTGCCACCTGAACAGATACCATGTTGGCCACGGTTCTGTTTTTGTATTTCTTTACCAGATTCTCGCTTCTTAAAATCATAATTACAACATAAATTGGAACCCTACCTTTATACCAAAATTATCTGCCGATCGCGGAAACTGATAACTGAGTCTCCAAAACGCATCAATTCGAAACACCTTAAAAATATTCTCTATTCCCAGACTGGCTTCCACGTAGGGACCCCGATTAAGTGAAGAGAGCGTGCGCGGAAAAAGCAAGACCTGCATATTCTCTTTCTTTACTGTTCCCCATACTCCTTTTACTGTTGCCACTTCTCGCCATTTCAACTTTCTGAGCAAAGGTAACTTATTTAAAAATAACCCTTCAAAATGATGAAACACAGCGGCCGATACCCATTTATCACTTGTAAATTCGTAATAGTGCATCATGTTAAAAGCCATATAGTCGTAAATATACGTCTCGTTACCTCCGTGCAATTCCATGAGTGGATAGGGTAAAATGCCCCAGATCTTTCCAAATTCAATGGTATAATCAGTATACCCCAAAATTGGCGTAATTCTTATCCTGTCGTTCACATTCAGCACCAACTTTTGGTAATCATATTGCGCTTTAAATGCATTTTGCAGCGACTTGGCATAGTTTAACTGAAGAATAGGATATCGGGTGCCAATAGATACCCTAGAGAAGCCTTCCCCCACATATTTTTCTTTCCAGGCAAACCTCACGTTCACCCTAAATTCGGTGGTATAAATGCTTTGAATGGGTTTCACACTCCCATCGTCCTGAAATTCCAAATACCGTTGCGTTCCAAGAGGCATCAGCGTTCTGCCCACCAAAATCCCTTTTGTGAGTAAACCCTGAAACCACTCGCGCTGGTACCATGCTTCTGTACCGCTTACACGCGTGAGGTTTGTGAGCGGATTGGTTCTAAACAAGGAGGCAAAAATATTGTCCTGCGAAAATCCATTTGTGCTTTGCCCCAAAATTTCGTTATCGCTTCTAAATGTCATACCCACAATTTGCCGGTGCGGAGTTTTTGTAATGAAAGATTTAAACCCCAAAGAATATTTCCACTTTTCATCCAAAAGGCCATACGCCACATAACCATTTAGTTCGTACCATTTGCTAAACTTCTCGGTGGTTCTGCCCCCAAAACGCAAACGCAAACCTTCTACTTTGTTGTAAGAAACCAAATTGTAGTAGGGGCCAATCTCAAAATTATTCACTTTCGCATAACCCGCTATCAGCAGATAAAACACATCCACCCAGGTGCGATAGATCGGCAAGGTTTGGATGGTATCGATCATCTTAAAGATCTTCTTCTCACGCACTGTTAAACTGTCGTGCCTGTTTTCATTCCAAAATTCATCCGACTTATTTAACGCTCCCTCATCCACCACAATTCGGTCGGCAAATTCGTAAAATTTGTCAGCTTTAGGTTGGTTTAAAATGATCTTTTTATAGGAGGTGGTTTTTCTTCCATAGAATCCCGGTACTTTTTTATTTGGTGAGAAATCCAGCACGAGGCGGTCTTTCGACATAAACCAAGTACTGTCGCTATACGAAAATTCCTGCACCACATTGGCCGTATTGATGAAATTTAAATTAGCATCTTTTGGAATTGTCATTTCCAGTCGCTTCACACCCCAAGTGGTATCTGCAATCCAGATGTTGCCCGAAAAACTTAATTCCTGAACACGTTTGGGTTTGAATGTAATATGGTAGATGTATTGGTTGTTTTCAAAGGCACTGTCTTGCAAATAAAATTTATAATAAAACAAGGCATTTTCACTCAGGGGACTGGGCAATTGTTTATTGAAAACCAGAATGTTGTTATCGTAAATATTCACGTTCTGATACATGTCTCCAAGCACTTGAGAAACACTTGCGTTTTCAAGTCCGGTAACCTTGCTGGCGATCACAACTTCTTTTTTTCGAGTAGGGTCCTTCCTGTAGTAAAACTGAGATAGATTTTCTATGATGAAAAACGGCAAAGAGGGCTTCTCATTGCTATACGTGCTGTCTACATTTTCAAAAACAAAGGCAATGGGTTTGAACATTTTATTCGTTCGCATTTCTTTCGGAATTCGGTTAAGGTCGAACTCAAGTTTGTTATACGCTTCGTACTCATAGGCTTCGAGTTTCGCCTTGTTATTTTTGTCTTTGTTCTTCACGCAATTTCGAATGATGCGATGCGCCGGATTTTCACCTGCCTTCACTACCACTTCATCCAGAGATATTCCGCCCAATTCCTTGAGAGGGAAGTTGATTACCTGTTCGCTCAATTGTTTGTTCACGGCCCTCGACATCCTTTTGTATCCTACGTATTGAGCAACGATGGAATCTCCAAGCTTCGAACATTTAATCACATAATTCCCGTCAAAATCGGTCTGTGCCCCGTATGGCGTGCCCTTCATGGCCACGGGCACAAAGGGTAAAGCCTCTTTATTATCCACCGAAAAAACTTTTCCCCTGATCACAAATTGGGCATGGCTCAAGATGGGACTAAGTCCCATTAACAGAATGATGAGTGCCGATTTTCGAACCATGAACATTGGACTTAAAAATACAAAAAAATAAAGAGAGCTGAATTGTACCTAAACCATCTCTCCTGCACAATTGCCCACTTAATTTCATCCTTCACGAATAAAAAAAGTGTGTTACCTAAGCTATTTAGGGGGTTAGAACGAGGTGAAAACCTTTGCATTTATGCAACAAATATATTTTGTAATTCAGAAATTAGGTTATAATATTGCATGCAAAGCGTTTATTTTGCTGATATGAAGAGACTTACCATATATATTTTTCTTCTGGTGATCTCTTTTTCAAAAGCGCAAACTCCGGTCAATGTTATTATTCTGGAGGGAAATTACCAGGGCAAGGTGCTTTATGTGCAAAACCCTTATGGCCCCGGAAGTGTTGGTTTTTGTGTAACTGAGATCATGGTAAATGGAAACATAACTACCGATGAGACCAACTCCAGTGCTTTTGAGATTGACCTTAAACCTCATAAATTAAATATCGGCGATAAGGTTGAAATAAAGATCTTTCACAAAGAAGGCTGCAAACCAAAAGTGCTGAATCCCGAAGTGCTGAAGCCTAAAAGTACCTACGAGGTTATAGGTATGGGTATTGACAAGGAAGGAATCCTTCACTGGTCCACTCGCTCCGAAACAGGTAAACTGGCCTTCTTTATTGAACAATACCGCTGGAACAAATGGGTGAAAGTGGGCGAAGTGGAAGGAGAAGGAAAACCCACTACCTGCGAATACTCCTTCAAAATAGCGCCTCACAGTGGAAAAAATACTTTTCGGGTACGGCAAACCGACTATAGCGGCAGTCCCCGTTTAAGCAAAGCAACAGACTTTTTGAGTGAATCTCCCGAGATTGATTTTGCGCCGTTAAAGGCAATAAAGGACATTAACTTTTTTGTAAAGGGTAAAGAAACAAAGCCCGCCGAAACCATGTATGAGATTTACGATCAATATGGAAATATTGTGAAAAAGGGATCGGGACTTAAAGTGGACGTCAGCAATCTGCCAAAAGGGCCCTATTACATCAACTTCGATAATAAAATGGGCGAATTCGTAAAGAAGTAATTCAGTAATTTTCGTTAAATTAAACCTTCTTCCCACCCGAAGGAGGTTTTTTTATTGGAATAAATTCTAGATTTGTATTATGTATTCTATTACAGTTAACGGCGCCAAATCTTACAAAGCTGATCTGGTTTTAAGTGACCGGTTTTTTAGTGGGGAGTTTAATGGAAAAAAGATCGAAGGTGATCTCGTGAAAATAAATCCCTACCAGTACCATTTACTGTATCAGGGAAAGTCTTATAATATTGAAGTTGTGAAAACACTGCCAGAAGAAAAAACTCTGGTTCTTAAAATCAATTCTGTTAAGTACAGTTTACAACTCAAAGATAAATACGACGAGTTGCTGCACAGCCTCGGTTTGGATAATTTGGCTGCCAAAAAAGTAAATGAAATTAAAGCTCCTATGCCCGGCATGGTACTTAATATTCTGGTGGCAGAAGGTGATACCGTAAAAAAAGGAGATGCGTTATTGGTACTTGAAGCTATGAAAATGGAAAATATTTTAAAATCCCCTACCGACGGGGTAATTAAAAAAGTGGCTGCAGTAAAAGGTACTGCTGTTGAAAAAAATCAATTATTAATACAATTTTAACATGAGCGACAACCGAAGAAATTTTTTGAAGAAAAGTGCCTTGTTGGGTCTTAGCGGTCTGGCAACAGGCCTGCTAGGCAACGAAAAAATTGCTGCGCTTGAACATGTTTCCGAAACATTTGCATCAGAACCCGGAAAACTCAGCCTTCCCGCGCTCCCCTATGCCTATGATGCTCTAGAGCCTTTTATCGATAAACAAACCATGGAGATTCATCACACAAAACACCATCAGGCGTATATTGATAAACTTAATTCTGCTGCTCCCGGTTCATTTGATTTTAATGACGATGATAGTACCAAGTGCCGAAAAATTGACACAAGCACCCCGCCTCTTATTCGCAATAACATGGGCGGTTACTTTAACCATTCCCTATTTTGGCCTTTGATGAAGCCCAACCCTGATAAGAAAGAACTCAAAGCTCTTGGAAAATTAGGGGATGCCATTAATTCTAACTTCAAAACATTTGATGATTTTAAGAAAGAATTCTCCGACAAAGCGCTCAAGATTTTTGGAAGTGGTTGGTGTTGGTTAATCGTAGATGAAAAAAACGCTCTCAAGATCACTACCACTCCTAACCAAGATAATCCCCTTATGAAAATCGCCGGGGATCAGGGTAAACCGGTTTTGTGTTTGGACGTGTGGGAACATGCTTACTATTTAAAATATCAAAACAAACGCGCCGACTATATCAGCAATTGGTGGAACGTGGTGAACTGGGAAAAAGCGGAGGAATTATACAAACATAAATAAACACAGATTTCGCAGATTTCACAGAAAAAATACAATACGCGGTGAACCTCTTTTTGCATGTTGAATTCACAATACAAAATAGATTAATTAATATTTCATTACTAAGCACTATTTGCACAATTAATAATGCTTCCGCGAAATCTGTGCAATCTGCGTCAATCCAACCATCATGAATCACAAGAATTTTAAGAACATCGACAAAGTTACCTACGGCCGGGGCTCTTTCGCACAACTCGCCCAAACAGTAGAACCTATTCGCAAAGAAAACTTCAAATACTTTGTTTATGTGGTAGATAACTATTTCAAAGACAAACCTCTCAGTAAACAATTGCAGAACAAACCCGAAGATCTTGTTTTTTACATTGATGTAGATCCGCATGAACCTACTACCGAACAAATTGATACACTTCGCGACGGCATCCTCTCAAAAAAGGGTTTACCAAGCGGCGTCATAGGCATCGGCGGTGGAAGCATTTTAGATATTGCCAAAGCACTTTCACTGATGCTCACCAACGAAGGGTCTTCCACGTTGTATCAGGGACTGAATCTTATTAAAAACCCGGGCCTTTACCACTTGGGGGTTCCCACCATCAGCGGTACCGGAGCAGAGGTGTCGATGACAGCGGTATTAACCGGACCCGAAAAGAAATTAGGATTAAAATGCGATTGGACTGTTTTTAATCAAGTGATCCTCGATCCCGATTTGATTAGCAGCGTGCCAACCGATTGGTGGTTCTATACCGGTATGGATACGTACATTCACTGCATCGAATCTCATAACGGCATCCGCAATAACGCATTTAGTCTAGCCTATGGCGATCAAGCTTTGAATTTATCTCGTAAAGTATATTTAGATGATGGCTCGGGTCAAACTCCCGAAAACGACGATATTTTGATGGTGGCTTCCTTAATGGGCGGCCTCAGTTTAACCTACAGCGAAGTGGGTGTATGTCACGCCGTGAGTTATGGTCTATCAAAAATACTGGGTACCCGCCACTGTTATGCAAACTGCATTATTTTTCAGCATCTCGAAGACATCTATCCTCAAGGTGTTGGTGAATTTAAGCGTATGATCAAAAAACACAAGATCTCCCTGCCTCAGGGTTTAAGTAAACATTGGAGCGACGACACCATTACCAAAATGGCCACCGTAAGTTATAACTTACCATTTATGTGGAACCACGCCTTTGGTGATAACTATAAAGAGATCGCCACTATGGATTATATTAAAGATCTTTTTAGGAGGTTGTGATCCGCGGGTTATGCGCAAATCCCTGCGCTCCCTCCTTGTCGTTGTAGGGTTTTCCACCTATCCAAACCACCATATCAATCTTCGACGGATAGATGTCCTCAGAGAAATCATTTATTCTTGATGGGAATGAATTCTCTTTGTAAGCAATCTTTTAGTGAAACTATTATTTTTTATACAACCTTAATTTTGTTTTGATTGATTAAATTCAGCAAAGAGATCTTCTAAAATACTTCACAACTTTAATTAGTTTGAATTTATCTTAATAACTCTTCCGCGCCAGTTACCGATTTCCACAATATAAACTGTTGGGGCTAATAAGAGCAGATCGATACTGTTTGTACCCGGTTTGAGGCTCTGCTGCAAAATTATGATTCCATTTAGGTCAAATATCCTTAATTGAGCAGGGTCCTCAACTTCTATATTGAGTAGCCTACTAACCGGGTTCGGAAAAATTTGAACTTTGTACTCTTCGTCTGCATTTAGACCTGTGCAAGGATTGACCGTGACAGTATAGGATTTAGATAAAGTGCAACCATTGGTTGTTGCCGAGGCGCTAAAAACAGTGGTTTGAGTTGGAGTAAGCGCGACCGTTGAGGTGCCGCCACCGGTGCTCCAGGAATAAGTGCTTCCTCCTGTTACAGAGTAAGTATTTTTTTCGCCCTTGCAAATTAGGGTATTTCCGGATATTGCCGGGCTGGGACCGGCAACTGCAACCGTAACAGTTTTTGTTACAGTATCATTTGAACAGGGATTCAACAAAATAAGCGAAACGGAATACGTGCCGAGCGATGAATAAAAATGTACTGGCGAAGTGAGTGTGGAAGAATTGGCAGCACCTGAAGAAGGATCACCAAAGTTCCAAATGTAACCCAAAGTTGGATAGGGTGAGGACTGGCATCCGCTGCTGAAAGTGGGTAAGGGCGGAACAGAAAAATTTACATTTTGGCAACTAATCGAATTAGAAAATATGCTAGGTATGGGTTTTAAATAGGAGTTTATAAAGTTGGGCAAACCGAATCCGCATATATTAGGGGCAACGCTTTGTCCATTTAAAACAAAATTCATGGCCGCTCCGGAAGAATTAGGATTGTTTATCACTCCAAGGCTTTGCTGTCCGCTTACCGATAAATAAACTTTTCCGTCGATCCCTTTTTGCATGCCTCCAAACGCAACATTAAAAGTATTTTGAACACTGAATGAATAAAGGGAAGCTATGATTGCAGGAGCTGTTGGTGCACATACATTCCATTGGTATAACCAGGAAACCGGGGGATTGGTGGAGGTGGTTGAGCTACCGTAAAGTTTTGTGCCATCGGGGGAGAACTCCATACCTATAGCCCTACCATAAGTTGGGTTGAAATTTAACAAAGCAAGCGAATTTGATACTACTCCAGTTGAAGCATCAAAATCAAAAAGAAAAAAACCCCCAAGTCCAATTCCCGGAGGACTTGAACTACTTGCAGTTGCAACGGCGAGTTTTTTACCATCGGGAGAAATTTTCATTTCCCCACTTGACGCAGTTGCTGGTAATGTAATGGTTTCCCCTACCGCTGAGATCACAGGGCTTGAACTTAGACCAGCACTTGTAAGCAGGTAGCTGCGGAATTTATCAGAATGATATTCGTGACTAATGATCCAAACATCTTTTCCATTACAATGTCTTACTGCCACTTGTTTGTCGCAAGTTGGAGCGTAAAGAGAAAAGTTTTTCACGGTAACAGAACCAAGCCCTGCAGCAAGACTCATATCAACAATCGAGTACTTTAAGCCGTTTGCTGTATTCCATCCCCCTACGGTAAATACGTAGTAAATATTTGGCATTGCCGGCTGTTTAAGAATCAGTGCAGGTTGAAATGCGTTTGTCCCATGCAGTCCTGTTCCATTTGCCATCACCGAATGGGTCTGATTATACACCGTTACACCATCAGTATAAAACAAAAGGTTTCCCGCTACATCAGAAATAGCGGCGCATCCCAGTGAAGTGGTGATAGCACCACCAGAAGTCAAAGTAGGTGTGGCACTAGCGAACGTAAGACCAGCACCGTTTCCGAAATACCAATTTCTGGTTTGGTTTTGTGACAATATAACAAATGGAATCAATATAAACGCAAAGGAAAAACTAAGTAAATTTGAAAAAAGCATTTTAGTATGCATAGTTTGTTATCTTATAAGGATTTACTGATGGCGTCCAAATTTCTTAGCCCCCTAATTCACTGAACCTATTGCAAAATTCAATTTAGTCAAGTAAATCTAGGAAAAATGGCAAAACAAACACAACTGCGCACCGCAAAATCATGCCTGTTCAAAATAAATAAGTTTTTGGATCGGTGAGGTGAGATTCCGAAGCCCGGTCTTAAAACGAAAACATTTCCGCTACAATGCCTGGGACAATACCAAGAGCCAGAGTTAAAACCGTAGTCACCAGAATCACAAATTGATTAGAATACTCTAACTTAATTGTTTCTTCATTCGTGTTGGCTTTGAAGAACATGGCAATTACTACCTTTAAATAATAATACACACCCACTGCAGAAGTTAGGATGGCAAGAATCAATAACCATTTATAAGGTGTGCCGATCATAGCAGTAAACACAAAATATTTAGCGAAGAAACCCGCCGTAACCGGTATTCCTGCCAAGGACAGCATCGCAATGGTCATACATACCGCCAGAGCAGGATTACGTTTTCCCAAGCCATTAAAGGCGTCTAGGGTTTCGTTTCCGTTGCGTGTAACATTGTACAATACTCCGAAAGCAGCAATGCTTCCAATTGAATACGCCAACGAGTAATAAATCAGTATATCCACCGACAAATTACTTCTTACATTGGCAACAATCACCATCAGCATAAACGCGGCATGGCTTATACTTGAATAGGCCAACATCCGTTTTACATTGGTTTGCATGGCCGCTGTGAAATTCGCAATAATGAGCGACAAGGCTACCACTACCGCCAGAATACCGGTCCACAGTCCACTGAGATCAGCAAATCCAATAAGGAACAAACGCATAAATGCGGCAAAGGCTGCGGTTTTCACCACCGTGCTCATCAGCGCGGTAATTAAAGTAGGAGATCCTTCGTATACATCAGGCGCCCAGAAATGGAATGGAGCCGCAGAAACTTTAAAACACATGGCCACCAACATCAATACTACTCCTACATTAAAGAACATGGGTAAATTTCCGTTATTCGCAGAGATATAAGCGCTGATCTCTTTTAAGTCAAAAGAACCGCTGGCTCCATAGATCAAAGCTATTCCAAATAACAAAAAGGCGCTCGCAAATGATCCCATGATCAAATATTTAAAGCCGGCTTCATTGCTGCGCAGATCTTTCTTTTTACTGGCGGCCAATACGTACATGGGTATGCTCATAATTTCAATGCCTAAAAACAAAGTGGTCATATTAGTAAAGGCCGTAAGCATGAGCGCACCAACCAGTGCAAATAAAACCAAAGCAAAATGATCTACCAGGTTTGAATCTTCTTCAAAATAATCGTTGGCTAAAATGAACCAGAAAAATGCAGTGGCAATAATGATTCCCGAAAATGCAATGCCCAATTTATCGAATGCAATCATGTTGTCGAAATACGAAATGCTCATGCTCTCGCGCCATTCCATGAAATTAAATACATAAGCGGCAACAATTCCCAATAACACAATGGGAAGCAATAATTTCTTGAACTTAAATATCTCTGCCAGCATGGCCACAAGACCCAAACCGCTTATTATTAAAAGACCTTTCATATTTTTATTTCCTTTTTATGATTGACGATTTTATTATTTACAATCTACGACAACACAGCAATCGTAAATCGTCAATTCTATCAATCGTAAATTATTTAATATACATTAATATCATCTTCGTTCCTTCTTCTGCAATATCATTCAATGGTTTGGGATACACTCCAAATGCAATTATAGCTGAGCAAATGATGATCAACACCACTTTATCGGTAGATGCCACAGAGCCAAATGCGATGCCCGCATCTTTTCGCTCGCCCAACATTATGTGTTGATAGCTGCGCAGCATATAAACAGCGCCCAAAATAATGGTGAGTCCCGCAAAACCGGCAAGAATGGCGCTATATTGATACAGCCCATTGATCAGCAAAAACTCACCTACAAATCCATTGGTTAAGGGAAGAGCTACGGCACCTAAAACAATAATTAAAAAGAGGGTTGCAAAATTACCATTCATATTCCGGATGCCTCCCAATTTATCAATTTCACGGGTTCCGGTATGACGTAATAGAATGTCGGCAATAAAAAATAACCCTACTACATTCACCCCGTGTGCCAACATTTGCATGAGCGCTCCCTGAATACCCTGCTGATTCGATGACAATATTCCTGCAGAAATTAAACCCACGTGCGCAATCGATGAATACGCGATCAAACGTTTAAAGTCCTTTTGAACAATTGCGATGCACGATGCATACACAATTCCAATCACCGAAAGTACAATCGCGGTATGACCCCACCTCTCTAATCCTAATGGAACGATGGGTAATAACCATTTGATTAACCCAAAGGTTCCCATTTTTAACATGATTCCCGAAAGGAGCATGGTTCCCTCTGTTGGCGCATTCACATACGTATCAGGCTGCCACGTGTGAAATGGAAATATGGGCATCTTAATGGCAAAAGCAATAAAGATCAACCAAAAAACAGCACTTTGTTGCGGCGCACTCAAACTTCTTCCTGCATTATAGAGGTCGTGTATTGCCCATGATTTTAGGCCATCTACATTGGTATGGTTGTAGAGATAGATAAAACCAATAAGCATAAAGAGCGAACCAAATAAGGTGTACACGAAAAATTTGAAAGTAATGGCTGCGCGATTTTCCCCTCCCCAAATTAATGAAATAAAATAAATAGGAATAAGTGCCAATTCCCAAAATACATAAAATAAAAACCCATCGTTGGCGGCAAACACACCAACCAAGGCCATTTGCATGAGGAGGATAAGTCCGTAAAAATTTTGCGCATTGGAGTACGTGTTTTTAAAGGAACTTAAAATAATGAGCGGTACCAAAAAAGTAGTAAGAAGAACCAGAAGGATACTCAAACCATCTAAGCCTACCGAGAAATTAATTCCCAACGATTTTACCCAGGGCATAGTAAAGCTGAGACTCGCTGCAGCGGCATCGGACTTGTATTGGAAAAGAGCAAAAAGTGATATTACAAACTCAACTACCGAAAAACCCAAAGCCAGATTACGGGCCCCAACACCTTTTGTAAGAAACACCAGCAGGGCTGCTATAAAGGGAACTGCTATTAATAAGACTGTCAACATAAATTCTTAAATTCTTATCTGATGATAAACGTTAATAATATAATCAATACCACTCCAAGTACCATGTTCATAAGGTAAAATCCAATATTTCCATTTTGAAAATAGCGCACCGAAGCCCCCACCAGTTTCACTGAGCTTCCCACCCCGTTTACCAGTCCGTCGATCAATTCCTTGTCCACAACGCTGTGCAATACTTTAGAGATTCCGTCCAATGGTTTTCGAATCACTGCATCGTAAATCTCATCCACATAGTATTTATTGTAAATAAGGCGCTGCCACGGCTTTAACTGCTCTTCTCTGTCGGCCGGCAATACTTTGTATTTCTCAAACATGAGGTAAGCAAAATAAGCCACGGCCAATGCTGCAGCTACTGCTATTCCCATCAAAGACCATTCGGTTTCATGACTTAAAATTGAATAATTCGGACGAAGAACAATCGGTTCTAAATTATGGTGCATCCAATTTGGTAAATTCCAAAACTCCGGAAAACCTAACACACCACCAATTACCGACAGTATGGCCAAAACGATTAATGGAAAAGTCATAGATGGTGGCGACTCATGCAAATGATGTTCTTGTGCATGGGTACCTCTGAATTTTCCGAAAAAAGTAAGAAACATCAAACGGAACATATAAAACACAGTCATCATAGAAGCCAACATGCCAAAGAACCACAGAGTTTTGCTATGTTCATAGGTATGGGCCAATATTTCATCCTTACTGAAAAATCCGCTGAATGGCGGAATGCCGCTGATGGCAATAGTTCCAATAAGCATCGTAATGAAAGTGATCTTAATCTTACTGCTTAATCCTCCCATTTTGCGAATGTCCTGCTCTCCACCCATTGCATGAATCACCGAGCCTGCCCCAAGAAATAAGAGGGCCTTAAAAAAGGCATGCGTGGTTACGTGAAATACCGAAGAGCTGTACGCTCCCACGCCAAGACCCAAAAACATGAGTCCCAATTGTGACACAGTAGAATAAGCCAGAATTTTTTTAATGTCGTTTTGCAACAAACCAATTGTTGCCGCAAATACTGCAGTAACGACTCCTACAATAGCCACCGTTTCGCTGGCCACCGCACTGATCGAATAAAATACATTAGCGCGCGCCACCATAAAAATACCGGCGGTAACCATGGTAGCCGCATGGATGAGAGCAGAAACCGGGGTAGGACCGGCCATGGCATCAGGCAACCAGGTGTATAGCGGCAATTGTGCTGATTTTCCAATGGCACCAACAAAGAGCAGCAACGCAATGGTAGTAATGGTTGAAACACTTACGGTGCCGGCTTTGTCAAATACTTCGCCATAAGTAATACTTCCGAAATTGATAAAAATCAAAATGATGCCCAGCAAGAAACCGAGGTCACCAATACGGTTCATGATGAATGCTTTTTTAGCTGCATTATTGTATGCGGTATTCTTGAACCAAAAACCTATCAAAAGGTACGAGCACAATCCCACTCCTTCCCAACCCACAAATGTGATCAGGAAATTGTTCCCAAGTACCAGCAATAACATAAAGAACACAAACAAATTCATATACGTAAAGAAGCGGGCAAATCCTTCATCGTCGTGCATGTAACCGATAGAATAAACATGGATCAGAAACCCAATCCCGGTAATGATCAGCAGAAATACGGTGGATAAAGGGTCAACCAAAAACTCAAATGGAACATTTAACATGCCCGACGTAATCCAGGAAAATACATTTACCACATGGGTTTTACTTTCGGAACCCTGCAACTCCATAAACACCCCCACCGAAACAATTAAGGAAGCGAATACGCTCAACGAAGCGATGCCCCCGCTCATTGCTTTACTTATCTTCTTTCCAAAAAATCCATTAATCACAAAACCTATTAAAGGAAATAAAGGAATAAGTGCCACTAACTTGATCATAGTATTTTTTTACCGTTATATTAATTCTTTATTCAATATATCTAATTTAAGCCCAGCTTAATTTTTCAAATTCCCCAAAATATCCGTATCAATACTTTTTACATTTCTGTAAATCATACTCAATATTGCCAAGCCCACCGCAACCTCAGCGGCCGCCACAGCCATTACAAAAAATACAAAAACTTGTCCGCTGCCATCGTTATGCAGCGTGCTAAATGCCACCAGCAGAAGATTCACTGCGTTAAGCATTAATTCAATGCACATAAAAATAATAATGGTGTTTCTTCTGGCCATCACACCTATGGCACCAATAATAAAAATGACGGTGCTCAGCATCAGGTACATGTTTATGGAAATTCCGTTAATCATAGGTCTAACTCAGTTTTATTGACGATTTTTTAATTGACAATTTACGATTGGTACTTCATTTAATCTTATTATTATTCTTCGCTGTAATGGCTGATTTGGAAAAAATCCGATCCAATTCCTTTGATTCGCGGAGTAAAGCTTCAAACTCTTCACTTTGCACGCTATTAAACTCCTTTATCAATTCAAGCCAATACACCGACTCATCAGCCTCTTCTTCCACTATTTTCAAATTATTAATAAAATCCGCAGTAGATTTTGCCTTACAAGCTGATCTGTAATTCGCTCCAACCGATGTCGCCGAACGCATCACTTGTCGACCCATAATGTCATTTGCGACAGAGCCATTTAGCTTATCAATTACTCTCAATGTACTTAAAGCAAATCGAAAGGACCTGGATTTCATTATTTCGGGTGTAATGCTCATGCAATCGTCAATTGTAAATTTGTCAATCGTAAATTATTTAATCTCCTTCTTCCCAATCATAATAGCCCCTACCAATGCGGCGAGTAATAACACCGACACAATTTCAAATGGAAACAAAAATTCTTTAAACAACACATTTCCTAAGTTCTTCACCAATCCTATTTCGCTGTGGCCATACTGACTTAACTGAATTTGTTCGGTTCCCTTTAATACTCCCACAAGCACCAGCAAAAGCATGCCGCCTATTACTCCGGCAATGATTTTTGAAATGGTGGTTTTTTGAGGTTCGGTGTCCTGATTCAGATTCATTAACATAATCACGAATAAAAACAGAACCATGATTGCGCCGGCATACACCGCAATGTGCACCACCGCCAAAAACTGAGCATTCAGCACCAGGTAATGCCCTGCAATACAAAAGAAAGTTAATACCAGGTATAGAACAGAATTAACCGGATTGCGACTGAAGACCACCATTAAGGCGAACATGATCGCCAAAAAGGAGAGTATTCCGAAAACCCATTGTGTGATTGTGTAACCTAACATAATTGATTTATGATTTAAGATTTAAGATTTAAGATTTAAGATTTTCTCCCACCTCTTTAAATCGTTTTTATATCTATTCTCTTTACTTCTAACTTCTGCGTTCTAACCTCTAACTTCTGCCTTTTAACTTCTAATGCTTCTTCCCTTTTTCTAATTTTTCAGTAAACAATTCGTTGTGTTTTAATCCCGGAATTTTTTTAAATGCCAATACTTCCGGCGTTTGACGTTTCGATACGTCGACACGTTGCTCCATCTTTTCCACCAATTTATCTTTTCCGAAAATAAATTCATCTCTTTCAAAATGCGCATCCACAATCTTATCGGTTAAAAAGATCGCTTCTTTGGGACAAGCGTCTTCGCACAATCCGCAAAAAATACAGCGCAACATATTGATCTCGTATTTGGCCGCGTATTTTTCTTCCCTGTACAAATGTTCTTCTCCCTTTTTGCGTTCTGCACTTTCCATGGTGATGGCTTCGGCAGGACAAGCTACGGCACACATACCACAAGAGGTGCAACGTTCTGCCCCATTATCGTCACGTTTCAACACATGTTGACCACGGTAAATGGGAGCATATTCGCGCTGCTGTTCGGGATACATGATGGTAGGTCGCTTCTTAAACAAATGGCTGAACGTAATGGCCATTCCTTTTATGATCGCCGGAAAATATATTCGTTCCGCAAAGCTTTGCTCTTTGTTCGATACTACTTTTTTTCGGTTGGTTAACTGCATTTTAAAACGTAATTAAATTTTTTGCTTCCGCTCCTGATTAAAAATGTAAATTCCCTCTAAAAAACTCGATCACCACTGTTAATAATAAATTAAACAGCGACAAAGGCAATAAGGTCTTCCATCCTAAATTCATTAACTGATCGTAACGGAACCTTGGAATAGTCCAGCGGATCCACATAAACACCGAAATGAAAATACAGGTTTTTGTAAAATAGGCGATAAAACCAATCATGCTAATCATCCACGAACCGGGCTCAAGTCCCATCATATGATAAAGCTCTGCCGAAAAAGGAAAGTTATAGCCGCCAAAATAAAATCCGGCCATTACCGCTGATGACACAAACATGTTGATGTATTCTGCAAATAAAAATAAGCCCAGTTTAAATGCGGAGTATTCAGTATGATATCCTCCCACTAATTCTGTTTCGCATTCGGCCAAGTCAAAAGGCGCACGGTTGGTTTCGGCCATAGCACATACAAAAAAGATAATAAATCCCAAAGGTTGCAAAACAATGTTGGCCACTCCGGCATCTTGCATTCCCACTATTTCACGGAAACTCAGTGTGCCACCACACGCAATAATCAGAGCGATCAGGGAAATTCCCATCGCCAATTCATAACTAATCATTTGTGCCGAAGCACGAATAGCACCAAGCAAAGAATATTTATTATTTGAAGACCATCCGCCAATCATGATACCATATACACCAATGGAAGTAACGCCCAACAAAAAAATGACGCCCACATTTATGTCGGCCACCTGCATAGGATAAGATACGCCATTAATTACCAAATCGGGTGCCCAGGGAATTAATACCCCTGCCATAATTGCGGTTACAATAAATAAACCGGGAGCAAGTACAAATAAAAATTTGTTCGACACATTTGGAATAATCTCTTCCTTGAACAGCATCTTTCCACCGTCGGCAAGGGGTTGCAGCAATCCCCACCATCCGGCTCGGCTCGGACCCCAGCGATCTTGTAACAATCCGGCAAATTTACGCTCCCACCAGGTGGAATAAGCTGCTATGCCCAACGACACTGCAAACACAGCCAAACACAACAGCGATTTATAAAATAAGAATACAGCCATCTTTATCTCCTCTTTCGTTTAAGGTTTTTTATTTAGATCCATAAAGCCTAACGCTTTTTGTTGTTTCATGATCTGAACTTTTAATTCATTTAAATGCTGGTATTGATTTTGCGAGATCACCGAATTGCGGTTCACCGGCGATGGTCCCTCAATTACCCAATCGCTTTTTCGTTTATGTTCGTAACGACAATCGTTACAAATAAACTCTTCCGACTCATCCCACTCATCTTTTCTGGAAGTTACACGAAGTACTTCTTCGCCCTTTAACCATACACGTGCTTTTCCGCTGCATTTCTTACAATCGCGATGGGCATCTACCGGCTTGGTGAACCATACCCGTTGTTTGAAACGAAACGTTTTATCGGTTAAAGCACCAACCGGACAAACATCAATCACATTGCCCGAGAAGTCGTTATCAATCACCTTTTCTATGTAGGTAGAAATCTCAGATGAATCGCCTCTTGAAATAACACCGTGTGCCCGGCCATCGGTAATTTGGTCGGCAACTTTAACGCAACGGTAACAAAGAATGCAACGGTTCATGTGCAATTTAATCTTCTCACCAATATCTATCACTTCAAATTCGCGACGTTTAAATTCGTATCGCGTTGCGGCAGATCCATTTTCATACCCAAGGTCCTGCAATTTACATTCACCAGCCTGGTCGCATACAGGACAGTCGAGAGGATGATTAATCAGTAAAAACTCCACCACCCCTTTACGGGCCTCTAAAATTTCGGGAGATGTAAAATTCTCAACTACCATCCCATCCATTACTTCCGTTCTGCACGAAGCCACCGGTTTAGGCATTGGGTTTGGATTAGCAGTACTGCCTTGTGCCACTTTTACCAAACAGGTACGGCAATACCCGCCACTGGTTTTTAATTTCGAGTGATAACACATGGCAGGTGGCGCCACCTCATGGCCTATCATTCGGGCTGCCTGAAGAATGGTAGTTCCCTTTGGCACATCAATTTCTTTTCCGTCTATTGTTACTTTCATATGAATTAAACGTTTCTGTAGTGCCCGTTCGAGGCAAATAGGCTTGCGCTTATTGTCTAAACTGCTACTTTATTTAATCTGTTATAATGACTCACATCCACAAATTTCTTTGCTCTTGCAATGTCTAAAAACTCTTGTTTAAAATGGCGGATTGCCGCTGCAACCGGCCAGGCTGCTGCTTCTCCCAAAGGACAAATGGTTTTGCCTTCTATCTTGCTTTGAATATCCCACAGCAAATCCACATCACTTTCATTAGCAGTGCCATTTATGAATTTTTTGATCACCTTCTCCATCCAACCGGTTCCTTCACGGCAAGGAGAACATTGACCACAACTTTCATGATGGTAAAAACGGGCAAATGTAAATAGGTTCTTTACAATACTGGTGTCTTCGTCCATCACAATAAATCCCCCCGAACCTAACATGGTGCCGCTAATAAATCCGCCATCCCCCAAGCTTTCATAACTCATTAAGCGGGGTTCGCCCTTTGCGGTTTTTAAGATCAGTTCAGCGGGAAGAATTGGCACTGAAGATCCTCCGGCAACAACCGCTTTAAGTTTTTTGCCATTTCTGATACCTCCACAATATTCTTCGCTATAAATAAATTCTTCAACAGGTAAGCCTAATTCAATTTCATAAACACCCGGCTTATTAATATGTCCCGAGGCAGAAATCAATTTAGTTCCGGTTGATTTTCCAATCCCAATCTTCGCATATTCTTCTCCGCCATTTACTACAATGGGACAAACTGCTGCAATAGTTTCTACATTATTCACAACGGTAGGGCAACCCCAAAGTCCCGCTACTGCCGGAAACGGTGGTTTGATGCGCGGATTACCCCGTTTGCCTTCGAGTGATTCAAGTAAAGCAGTTTCTTCTCCACAGATATACGCTCCGGCACCCACATGAACATAACAATCATTCGAAAAATCGGTTCCTAAAATATTTTTTCCGAGCCAACCTGCTTCGTAGGCTTCCTTAATGGCTACTTCTAAAATACGAGCCACATAAAAATATTCGCCGCGGATATAGATATAAGATACTTTTGCTCCCAGTGCATACGAAGAGGTTATCATCCCCTCAATTAAGGCATGAGGAATGTGCTCCATCAAATAGCGATCCTTAAATGTGCCGGGCTCCGATTCGTCGGCATTACACACCAAGTACCGGGCAACGCCCTCGGGCTTCGCCAAAAAACTCCATTTTAAACCGGTTGGAAAACCTGCGCCACCGCGACCACGTAAGCCTGATTTTTTTACCTCATCGGTCACCTGATCGGGCGTCATAGTTTTTAACGCTTTTTCAACCGAAGCATAGCCTCCATGTTGACGATAAACAGCAAGACCTTGAATTCCGGGAACTTTATCGTTGTGTATCAGTAATTTTTTTCCCATAAAAATGTTTTATCCTCTTGAATTTTTTTACAAGGTGTTTTTATAATCTAAATCCGTATAATTTTTTTGTTTTCCTTCGGCACGGTAACTCTCAATTAATTTGTCGATCTTTTCGTAGGTGAGTTTCTCGTGGTAACTTGCGCCGCATTGCAGCATGGGCGCTGTTCCGCAAGATCCTAAACATTCGGCCACTTTTAAGGTGAACAAACCATCGGCGGTAGTTTCGCCCACCTTAAGGTTCAATTTCTTGCCAATGTATTTTACAATATCTTCTCCGCCCATTAACCAGCAGGAACTGGTTTGACACACTTCAAACACACATTTGCCAACCGGATGCAAATGAAACATGGAATAAAAAGAAGCCACTTCAAATACTTCAATAGGTTGGATCTTAATAATGGAAGCCACATAATCCATTGTCTCTGCGCTGAGCCATCCGCCAAATTCGGCTTGCGCAATGTGCAACACAGGAATTAAAGCCGATTTTCGTTTGTCATCGGGATAATGCGAAATGATTGTTTGAACTGTAGTCATCGCTTCCTCGCTGAATTTTAATCCCGCGCGTTTCGCCTTGTCAAATGTTTGTGTTCCCTGAACTTCTGAACCCATTGTTATTGTTTGAAATGTTCTTTAATCAATTTTATAATTACGCATCCAGTTCTCCCGCTATTACATTCATGCTGCTCATCGTAATAATTGCATCACTTAATAATCCACCTCTAATCATTTCGGGATAAGCCTGATAATAAATAAAGCAGGGCCTGCGAAAATGTAAACGGAAGGGTGTTCTTCCGCCATCACTAATGAGGTAGAATCCCAGTTCCCCGTTTCCGCCTTCTACGCAGTTGTATACTTCGCCAACCGGAATTTCTGTTTCACCCATTACAATTTTAAAATGGTAAATGAGTGCTTCCATGTTATTGTACACTTCTTGCTTTGGCGGAAGGAAAAAATCAGGTATGTCGGCATGCGTTGGTCCGCCCGGCATGTTTTTTATGGCCTGTTTAATGATGCTGAGTGACTGCCACATCTCTTCTTGCCGCACAGTGAAACGATCGTAAGTATCACCGCCTGTTCCAACCGGAATTACAAATTCAAAATCCTGATACGAAGAATACGGAGTAGCTACCCGAACGTCATAATCCACACCGGCTGCGCGTAAATTGGGTCCTGTGAACCCATACTCCAAGGCCCGCTCGCTGCTAATTGGTCCGCATTTAATGGTACGATCCATAAAGATCTTATTGCGCTCCAATAAATTATTAAACTCAGTAAGTTCCTTGGGGAATTTTTTTAAGAAAGAATCGATGCGGTCCCAAACCGTTTGGCTCCATTCGTGTTCAAAGCCGCCAATTCGACCAATGTTGGTGGTTAATCGGGCGCCGCAAATCCCCTCAAAAATATCATAGATATGTTCGCGCCATTGAAATAGGTATAAGAAGCCGGTGGTAGCGCCTGTGTCCTGCCCAATGATGGTATTGCAAATAATATGATCGGCAATTCGCGATAATTCCATCACGATCACGCGCATGTATTCGGCACGCTTCGGGATTTCGGCTTTGAGCAGTTTTTCAACGGTCATGTGCCAGCCCATATTATTGATGGGTGAGGAACAATAATTTAAACGATCGGTAATGGGTGTGACCTGTGCATAGGGACGGCGTTCGGCCAATTTTTCAAAAGCCCTGTGAATATACCCAAGTGTAGGTACTGCATCGTGAATGGTTTCCCCATCCATTTTGAGTACGTTTTGAAAGATGCCATGCGTGGCGGGGTGCGTCGGCCCTAAATTCAAGGTAGAATATTCCTTCTCCATGGTGTCCGGCGGCGGGGTGATCGTATTTTCTTTTTTACTCATCGTTAGTATTCGCAGTCAAACAAAAATTAAATTAGGTCTTATCGTCCAAACATTTTGTCTTCTTTATCTTCGCGTGTTTGGTCTTCCAAAGGGTACTCTTTTCTTAAAGGAAAAATATCCATTTCATCCACGTTCAAAATTCGTTTCAAATTAGGGTGACCCTTAAAGCGAACGCCAAAAAAATCGTAAGTCTCACGCTCCATCCAATTGGCACAGGGCCACAGGTCGGTAGCCGTATCAATTTCGGGTTTATTAATATCAAAAAATGTTTTCAGTCGAATACGAATATTCGAATGCATATTATGCAAATGATAGATCACCCCCAATTGCTTTTCGTCGGCGGTTTGCATGCCGGTAATATCGGTAAGAAAATGAAAATTGAGTTCGGGATCAGCTTTTAAGAAACTGAGTAACTCGTGGATCTGTTCTGTTTTTACGGTAAATACCGGAAAATCATATAACAATTCTGCACTCAGTATGGCGCCTTCAAATTTTGCCTGAAGTTTCTCGTTTACTTTATCAAGGTGTGCTTTGCTCATTTCAAATATTATTTACGATTTTTAAATTTAGTTTGACGACCAAAATCGTAAATCGTCAATGAATAAATCGTCAATTGGCTCTATTCTATCCCGTAACTATTTAATAACTTTTTGTACTCGGGAGAATGTCTTCTTCTTCCCGATTCGTTTCGTGTGAGTTCCTGAATTTTTAAGATCCCCTCAATGAGTTGCTCAGGGCGAGGAGGGCAGCCCGGAACATATACATCCACCGGAATAATGCGATCAATCCCCTGCAACACACTGTACGTGTCAAATATACCACCACTACTGGCACAAGCACCAACACTCAGTACCCATCGCGGTTCCGCCATTTGTTCATACACTTGGCGCAATATTGGTCCCATTTTTTTTGCAATCGTTCCCATCACCATTAATAAGTCGGCCTGACGGGGCGAGAAACTTAAACGTTCCATGCCAAAACGGGCAAGGTCGTAATGTGAACCCATGGTGGCCATAAACTCAATGCCGCAACACGAGGTTGCAAAAGGAAGCGGCCACAAAGAATTGGCGCGGGCCATTCCAATAACATCATCTACTTTGGTTGCAAAAAAGCCGGGACCTTCAATTCCCTCAGGTGATTTTGCAATTTCGAGTTTGGATTTTTTTTCAATTTCTTTCGACATGTTCTTTTTTTTGCTGCGAGAATAAGGTTTCTTCCGAATTCTTAATCGTCCTAAATCTAACTCCTAATCTTCCCACTTTAGGGCGTTCTTACTAATCATATAATAAAAGCCTACTAATAATAAGGCAATAAAACTAAAAACCTCTACCACTCCTAACATACCCAGTTCTTTAAAGTTGGCAGCCCAAGGATACATAAAGATGACCTCTATGTCAAACAACACAAATAATATGGCCACCAAAAAATACTTAATTGAAAAAGGAACACGAGCGTTTCCCTGTGCTTCAATGCCGCACTCAAACGATTCTAATTTTACTTTTGTTTTGCGCTTTGGGCCCAGTGCGTGCGTTGCCCACAACGACACAATGGCAAATCCAACAGCAATTGTAAACATGATAAAAATCGGAAGGTAATCCATTGGGGAACTAGAGGCCATGAGATTTCAATTTTAGAGTGTAAGATTAGCGAATATTATATAAACCATCAAACATTATCCTTTAAAAATAAACTGATTATTGTTAGCGTTATACCGCAACAAATGGCCTTGAATGATGATAATAGTCATGTTTTAACATGAGTCTGCTGCCTGAAAACAGATAAAATTGAAATTTTGCAGGAAGGCTTTAATTGAGTAACTTTGCGGGAAGAAATAAAAAAATGACAGCAACGTTTATATTAGGGATATTAGGAGGCTTAGGTGCTCCGGAAATTATTATCATTTTGGTGATCGTATTGTTAATGTTTGGAGGGAAAAAAATTCCCGAGTTAATGAAGGGCCTAGGCCGCGGTATCAAAGACTTTAAGGACGCAAGCAAAGGGGAGACCGGCGAAAGCAACGAACCCGAAAAAAAATAATTATTAATGTGTAGCTTTGAAGCGTTATTCAATATTGAGTAACGCTTTTCTTGTTTTGTAAATGACTGTATATCACTTTTCAACCATCCTGCAATTACAAACCGATTTGAAGGCGGGCCGCGTAACTTGCCACGATCTGGTTGAACAAACTATTTCTCAAATCGCCTCAAAAAAACACCTAAACGCTTTTTTAGAAGTATTCGAGGTTTCGGCCCGCGATGAGGCCTTGCGTGTGGATGCAAAGATTAAAAACGGAACGGCCGGCAAATTGGCCGGCACTATTGTGGCTCTGAAAGATAACATTTGTTTTAAGGGGCACAAAGTTTCGGCCTCCTCTAAGATCCTCGAAGGTTTTGAATCGCTTTATTCCGCAACGGTTGTAGATCGTTTGCTGGCAGAAGATGCCATCATTATTGGTCGTTGCAATTGCGACGAGTTTGCTATGGGAAGCAGCAACGAAAACTCTGCGTTTGGAAATGTGCTTAATCCGCTCAATGAAAAATGTGTTCCCGGGGGTTCTTCCGGAGGAGCAGCTGCTGCAGTGGCCGCCAATTTATGCCATGTTGCTCTGGGCTCCGACACAGGTGGATCTATCCGCCAGCCCGCCTCTTTTACCGGCACAGTAGGTCTCAAGCCAACCTACGGGCGCGTGTCGCGTTACGGCCTGATTGCGTATGCATCTTCCTTTGATCAAATTGGGCCCATAACCAAAACAGTTTCTGATGCCGCTCTAATTCTTGAAGTTATTGCAGGTAAAGACACACACGACAATACCTGCTCTTCTGCCCCGGTTAATGCTTATTCCAAAGAAATACGTTCTGAAAAGAAATACAAGATCGCCTATTTAAAAGAGTGTGTAGAAGCTGAAGGACTTGATCCCGAAGTGAAATCAGCCATTGTACGGCAACTAGAATCTTTAAAGTCGGCAGGCCATCAGGTAGAAGCTATCAGCTTTCCATATCTTGAATACCTGGTGCCCACCTATTACGTGCTTACCACAGCGGAGGCATCTTCCAATCTGGCCCGTTTCTCGGGCATACATTATGGACATCGCAGCGCACAGGCGTCAGATTTGGAAAGTACTTATAAAAAATCACGCTCCGAAGGATTTGGAGCCGAAGTAAAACGACGCATCATGTTGGGCACATTTGTATTAAGTGCCGGTTATTACGACGCTTATTATAATAAAGGGCAAAAAGTGAGAAGAATCATACAGGACAAAACCCGTGAGATTTTTAAGAATTTTGATTTCATTTTAACACCATCTACGCCCGGTACAGCTTTTGAATTTGGGAAGAATAGTGCCGACCCCATTAAAATGTATCTCGAAGATATTTTCACCGTACAGGCCAATATTGCTGGGATTCCGGCTATTTCGGTGCCTTGCGCCATGCATAGTAATGGTTTGCCAATTGGTCTTCAATTGATGACAAATTACTTTGAAGAAACAAAACTTTTGGCTTTAGCCGCCACCATCAAAACAGAATAAGGAAGGGCCGGATGCTTAAAAAAGTGTTAACAGCACTTAAAACCTGTTTCTAAATGTTATAAATTTGCACCACATAAAAAACAACATCATGAAAGTATCAGTAATTGGAGCAGGAAACGTAGGAGCCACATGTGCCGAGTACATCGCACTCAATCGCATTGCCAGCGAAGTGGTTATTTTAGATATTAAAGAAAACTATGCAGAAGGAAAGGCACTCGACCTCATGCAAACAGCTACCCTGAATGGGTTTAATACCCGAATTACAGGAAGCACCAACGATTACAGTAAAACCGCCAACAGTAAGGTGGTGGTAATTACCAGCGGTATTCCGCGTAAACCGGGAATGACCCGTGAAGAACTTATTGGCATCAATGCCGGCATTGTGAAAACAGTAACTGAAAATGTATTAAAACATTCTCCGGAAGCCATCATCATTGTGGTAAGTAATCCAATGGATACCATGACGTATTTGGCTTTAAAATCAAGTAAACTTCCTAAGAACAGAATCATTGGAATGGGTGGTATTTTAGACAGTTCCCGATTCAAACATTATTTGTCAACCGCACTCAATGCGCCAGCCAGCGATATTAGCGGCGTAGTAATTGGTGGACATGGTGACACAACCATGATTCCACTTACACGACTGGCTTCTTATACCGGCGTTCCTGTTTCGCAATTTCTTGACGCGGAAGCTCTTAAAAAAGTGGCCGCCGATACCATGGTAGGTGGCGCTACTTTAACGGGAATGCTTGGCACCAGTGCCTGGTATGCTCCGGGTGCTTCAGTGGCCGCTCTGGTGGCGAGTATTGTGATCGATCAGAAAAAACTCTTCCCCTGTTGTGTGATGCTTGACGGCGAATACGGTCAAAAAGATATTTGTATGGGCGTGCCCGTTATTATCGGCAAAAACGGCTGGGAAAAAATTGTGGATTATAAACTGAATGCCGACGAACAAGCGGCTTTTAATAAGAGTGCTGAAGCGGTAAGAAGCATGAACAATGTGCTGAGCGAAATGAAGACTGTTTAAATTTTATGTTCTCCTTAAAAAAAATCGCCGCCCTCGGGTGACGATTTTTTTTTGATCGATCAAGTTCTTAAAACAAATAACCGAGCTTGATAAAGAAATTAAAGCGGTTAATCCCGTGAACCCGCCACTTGTGGGTTTCCTCAATGTAATTGTTCATAGCAAGGCTGGCCGGGAATAATTGGCCTACTTCATTAAGTGCAGTAATGAGCGACCACAATTGAAGGTTATAGCCATAATCCACTGTGAACCTATCAGCAATCACCCTGCTTCTTCCCCAACCCAACATGATGTCAAAATGATAATAGTTGACCGGGCTGGGACCAAAATCAAGATACAAGGTATCATGGCCGTTAACCCTGCCAACAGTATGCATGCTTGGATCATAGGAGGTTTTGGCCATGTTCAGCACCGGACTTATCATAAAATATCTGCCCCAGGGTGCCACATAGTTTCGTTTATAATATTTAAAATTTAGACACAGGCTTATTCCGTTAATCGTATAAGAGCCCTCGGGATGTACATCACTATCGCTAAAATTGGCCTTGTTGTCGTAAATGGTTTTATAGTAGCGCGCCCCTAGTCCCACGAGCCACTTATTGCCGATGACGTAATCGAGGTACAGCTCATGAATTGTATTGAGGTGATTGTCTCTTGGAGTGGCATTGTTGATGGCGGGACTTATATTAAATCCATATCCCACCACGCACTTTTTTCCCATGTATCCCGGAGCTTGAGTGAAAGCAAGAAAGGGCAGTAGTATCATGAGAGAGAAAAAACGGATCATGAGCAAATGGATATTACGGCTGCCCTGAGGCTGTGAGAACATTTTAGTCTTAACAATTAATCTTTTCAAAAATAGATTAAAATTCTTTTGAATCTCCAATTATTTCAACATTTTAAATTATCTTTTTGTCACGGTGAATTGGTTTATTTCTCCTACTTTTGAATCAATGTCTGTTTTCTTTTTTTTTTCCAACCTTTGTTTTCCAAAATATGAAACAACTTATAGTTGTAATACTGCTTGTAATAGGCCTGTTTGGTGTGTTGGGATGTAAGAAGAAAGAAAAAAAACTACCACTTATTACCACACTAAACGTTTCAAATATTATGGCGTTGCAAGCTGAATGCGGTGGTGTAGTTTATTTTAAGGGAGATGACGAGGTACTAGAAAGAGGCGTTTGCTGGAACACCTCGGGCTTGCCTGAAATCAGCGATTTTAAGACGGTGGATGGTGCCGGCGAAGGAAATTTTACAAGTACACTCACCGGACTTTATACCAACACCAAATATTACGTAAGAGCTTATGCTACCAGTGCAGTTGGCACAGCCTATGGTTCGGAAATGGTTTTTACTACCCAGCAATTCGATGCTAATTATATGATGGACATTGACGGCAATGTTTACAAGACTATTAAAATTGGGACACAGGAATGGATGGCCGAAAATTTAAAAGTTACCCACTACCGTGATGGAACACCCATTTCGTTCATCTCAAACAACAGTTCTTGGAGCTCTGCTACATTAGTTGGGGCCTATTGTTTTGTGAACGGTAATTCAGGCTCTAGCACCACTTTTGGAAATTTATATAACATCAACGCAGCAATAAACGCTTCAGGAATTGCGCCGCCGGGCTGGCACATGCCCTCATACAGCGAATGGGCCCAACTCATTAATTACCTTGGTGGCAATACAATTGCCGGTGCAAAAATGAAATCAATTGGCAGCACCCTCTGGTTCGGGAATGTGGGTGCTACCAATGAAAGCGGCTTTACCGCTTTGCCGGCGGGAAGCAGGGCTTATTTCAATGGCAACTACTACGACCTTCAATACAAATCAACTTTCTGGTCAAAAACGGGAAGTTCCTCGGGATACTACTGCACCTACTTATGGAACAATACCAGCGCGGCAGATCAAGCACTGTTCGCTAATCAATCCGGCTTCAGTATCCGGCTGGTAAAAGATTGAAAATAAATTCTCTGTTTCTACCTCAGTCTCTTTTTGGGGTGTTTAATCTCAAATAACATTTGATAGGTTTTTGAAGAAATCAAATCGTGTTGATCACGACTTTTAAAAATCTCATACTTGCGATAAACTAATTCGTTTTTTCTAATATCAAATAAAAATCCAAAATAGAAGGTCCTCTTTTTACCCTTCTCATTCACCACCGAGGCCACTCCTGTTTTCAATACGTAGGAGCTCCCGTATTTTTTGATTATTTGCTCAATATCGTTTGTGTTCAAAATTACTTTCCGCTCGGCATCTGCATCAAATCGCTCATCAAACCAATCGTTGATTACCGAAAAATCATTCATTTTGTCCACATCCATGGCCGTCATTAGTCCCGGATCAAGTTTCACTACCTCAAATTTCAAATCTTTTGCGCAAGCTTCAACGGTTTTAACATAGTGCTCTTGTTTCTCATCCGACGTAACGTATTGCATGGATTGTTTGTCGCGCTCATCAATTTTTATGTAAAACGGTTCCACAAGGATAATCGTATCCACCTTTAATCCGGATGCCAACCTGATATTTCTGCTGCCTCTCTTTCTGTGCTCATATTCCTCATTTTCATCCGAACTCGAATACGACTTAAAGCCATCTTCCTTCTTTTCCGCACCACCGTCCTGTGAAGGAAACTTCCTCGAAAACTCGGGATCATTCATAAACAGATCAACGTATGCTGTTTTATAGTAGATGGTGTCTTCGGCTTTGTTGTTGATCTCCTTTTGTAAGCTGGCGATTAGCTCGGTCTTCGATTTTTCTTCTTCCAACACGCTGTCCTTTGGAATGTCTACTGTAGAAGTTAGAGGCGACTTAAGTACATGCGCAAAATCGGAGATCCCCCAATCGATTCGTTTCATTAGGCCAAATAAACTGTCGGAAAGCACTTCCAAAGAATTACTTTCCGGAAATTTTTTATGCAAGCGGTACACCTGATTGAGTGATAAAATGATCCACTCGTTTACCGGCATCTTATCAATCATATAATAAATCTGCTGCGGGTAACTCTCAATGTCGGTATATTTTGGAATGCCTTCTTCAAGGTGTGAATCCTTATTGTATTTGATCTCACCGTTTAAATAAAGTGAAATGCCATACAAGGACTTTGCCATTTCTTCGGCTACATAAGAATTGGAAGGGTATTTTTTTGCAAGAATATAGCTGGCGTACAGAGCATTGGGGTAGTCCCGGTCTTTTAGATACAAGCGGCAAAGTTCCATGCGGGAAAGGTCGCGGATATACTCAAATCGCGGCTGGCCCACTATCGCCTTTACCCGTTTGGTGTTGTCGCGCTCCGAAATAATCTCTGCAATGGCCAGTCGTCTTTTCTTGGCATTGGGATGCGTTAATTTTGAATCATCTTCATTCGAATTGTCTTTTATGGGCGACACCTCCGGCAAAAAATACCGATTGGGAATCTTATAATTTGGGTTCTCAAAATATGCTTTTTTGAATTCAACCAGCTCAAATGGTAAATGAGAATACTGAAGCACAGTGAATCCCTTTTCTGCTTGTTTTAGGTCGTAAGTTGTTCTCTCAAATAATTTTAATCCCTCTAGATCGGCCTCACTCTCATATTCCTTCGAGTACTGACATTTTTCAATGAACTTTGACTCGTTATTGCCATCGTAGCGTTCGCGATCAATTTTGTCGTTAATCACAAAACTATTGATGTGGTGTTGTTTTGTATAATGAGATATTTCATGACAAAGAATATAGGCCAATTGGGCCTCACTTTCCAACTGCGCGATCAGCCCAATATCGATGAATATGTATCCCTTGTCATAACTGTACGCATTCACTACCGACGATTTGAGCGTAAAAACGTTCAGTTGTTTCCTCAAAGTGGGATTGTCTTTCAAAATCACATCGGTGATTTCGTTCAAATACGTCGTGATCTCGTCATTCACCAAGGCATTCCCGCTGCGCAAGATGCGTTCTATTTGATAATTGGAGGCTGTAAGAAAAGTGGACTTCAGTCCTTTGTCCTTGTCTTTGTTTTGTTTAAGCGTGCTAATATCTTGTTTAATCACCTCCCGAATATTCTGCGTAAACACATCCGGCAAAGGTCCTACGGACTTAATAGGGACGAAATTTTTTTGAAGGTTCTGCTGCTGCCCCACACAATATGAATAATACATAAAGACAAAAAAGCAAAAAGAAATGCCACGATACGTCATTCGGTAATAGGTTGGGAAGAAATCATCTTCATAAAAAAACTTATTGCACAATAGTACCGCAATTTAGGTATATTTTGCGCTTCTTTTTTGGATGGAATGGTCTGTTTTAAGACAATTATTCATTCGGTTTTCAGGAATTATCGCTCCTGAAAGATTAATTAATGAAGATGAAACATTTTGTTTTTTATACATTTACCGCGACAACACCATGCGATTTCTCACAGCTTATTTTATTCTTTTGCTCTGCCCCATGCTGGCGCAGGATACGGCATTAGCAAAAAACGCCTTTATGGGCAAAGACATTCTTCAGGCCTTTGATTTTTGGAACATCACCCATCCGGGTACCCGATTTCATTCTTCTTTTAAGCCATATCTAAGCAGTACATACACCTCTGCCAGAGATTCTTTAGTGCCATTCAGTATCTATTCCTTTCAAAACATTTTTTTGAGTAAACATCTAATTTCCGGTTCAACTAAACCTGATTATAGTGTTCAATTACATCCCATCATCGACGCCGAGCCCGGCTATGACCTCCTCAAGAAGCGCAGCCTTTTGTCGCTGATTGCCGGCACCCACGTGAAGGCCAACATCAACTCAAATTTCACATTTGCTGCTACTATTATAGGAGGCACCATGGGTTTTCCTTTCTTTCTCGACACTTCGGTAAAAAAGCAAAAAATTATTCCCGAGTTTGGGCAAGGGTATGGTAACGGCAAATCGGCGTATTCCTTTTTCGATGTTACCGGTTACCTTTCCTATACCACAAAAAACAAAATATTTAATGTGCAGGCGGGGCGCGACAAACACTTTATTGGTGATGGATACAGAAGTGTATTATTGAGTGATTATTCTCCAGCAAATCCCTATCTGAGATGTAATGTGAATGTATGGCGCCTTCAATACAGTGTGTGGTATTCGTGGATGTACGACGTTTCTACCGCCAATGGTGTGAAGCAAAACTTCACCAATAAATACGGCACCTTTCATTATTTGAGTTACAACGTAGTAAAGGAGTTCAGCATTGGACTTTTTGAAAATGTGATCTGGCGGGGTACCGACTCCAATCAGGTGAGAACCTTTGAAGTAAATTACCTTAATCCACTCATCTTTTTACGTCCGCAGGAATACTCCGTTGGCTCCCCCGATAATTCATTTATTGGCTTTAATTTCAATGCTACCTTGTTTAAGAAACTGAAAATCTATGGTCAACTTGGATTGGATGAATTTTATACCAAGGAAGTAAAGGCCGGAAATGGCTGGTGGGGAAACAAACAGGCCTGGCAACTGGGAGCAAAATACGTAAATGCACTGGGCATAAAAGGACTTAAATTACAGCTCGAATACAATGAAGCTCGGCCCTATACATACAGCCACGGCCTTCCCGATCAAAACTACGCCCATTATGGAACACCCCTGGCACACCCCTTTGGTGCAAATTTTAAAGAAATACAGGGTTTTGTAACCTACCGTCATCATCGCTGGGAGTTGGGAACACAACTTATGTATGCCCTTATAGGCAAAGATTCATCAGCTAATTCCTCAAACGTGGGACAGAATATATTTTTGAGTTATAACACACGAGCCAATGAGTATGGTAACTATACTACTCAGGGGCTCAAGACCACGGTGGTTCAGAGCCATCTCAAATTCACTTACTTCCTCATTCCTAACCTCAACATGAGACTGGAACTGGGGTATATTCAGCGATCTGAAAAGAATGGCAGGGGTTACGGACTAGAAAATCCCTATATCTACCTTGGTATAAAGACCAGTTTTTGGAATACTTACCGCGATTTTTAGGGCCAATATTCGGCTTTTTGAAGATGAATGGCGTAAAATTCCACATTTTGAAAGCAACGTCCTTCCCTTTTTGCAAATAATCAGCATTCAGAGAGGCTTTTTGCCCATCATATTTTTGCAAATCAAACAAAAAGCCTATATTTGCAGTCCTTTTTAAAAAAGAGGACATGGGCAAAAGTCAGTACATAATACAGTTTGGCGGCCTGCCTGTTGGTTTACACGAATTTGAATTTGATGTAAACGATACGTTCTTTAGTAAGATTGAAAATAGTGAGATTCAGAAAGCAGAACTGAAAGTAAATGCCTTGCTTACCAAGCAAAACAATCTTTTACAACTGCACTTCGACATTGTTGGCACCATTGGTGTTGATTGTGATCGCTGTTTGAAGTATTTCGATTACCCGGTAGATGCCAGTGAAGATCTGGTAATCAAACACGGACAACCAAGTGAAAGCACCGATGAAATATTGGTAATTGCTGAGGGGCAAGACGAATTTGACGTATCGCACTATTTATACGAATACATTATTTTAGCTATTCCTGCGCGGCGTGTGCCTTGTGAACTTGATGAAACAAGATTTCGATGCGACTATGACGTACTGGATAAACTAACTAATCTGGCCGCTGAACCTGATGAAGGGGAAGAGCCAAATAACCCTATATGGGAACAATTAAATAAAATAAAGTTTAATAAAAATTAAAATTAGAAATCATGCCAAATCCAAAACGAAAATTATCACGTTCCCGCAGGGACTCCCGTCGTTCGACTTATAAAGCGCCTTCGATGACCATCTCCAAAGACTCAACAACCGGAGAAGCTCATTTAATGCACCGCGCACATTGGTTTGAAGGAAAACTTTACTACAAAGGAAACGTAGTAATGGAGAAAAAAGCCTAATCTGTAATCCTCTTACTTGTAATTCTTATTAGCAGGCCTTGTTGCCTGCTTTTTTACATTTCTATTTATTTCCGGACTTTGAAAAAGTTATTCGACTCGGTTATTAATTTTGGAATTAGCGAAGTTTTGCTTCCTCACGATCGTAGAAAGATCAAGACTGTAAATTTCCTGAATGTTATTTGCGCCTGTTTTCTCATCATTGGTTACAGCAATTATTTTATTCTCGGTTCCAATTTTGCGGCGGGGCCTGTTTCCCTTTTTCTTGTACTTACACTTCTCTCGTTAGTTCTGAGCAAGCTTCACATGCCGGGCGCCTCGTTTGTGCTCTTCAGTTTGAACGTAAACGCTTCTATTTTCTATCTCAATCAACAATACCCTCTTGAGGTTGGTGCTTACTTGTTTTACTTTCCGCTGATCGTGAGCGTGGTGCTACTTAACAACCCCACTTTCAAAGACAAGTATTTTCTCTTCCATTCGCTCATTTGTGCTGTAGGTTTTAGTCTGAGCATGTTTGTGAAGGTCCGTTTTATTGAGGTAAAAACGCTTAGTGCGGAAGAAATAAAAGTAATGTGGTATTACGATATGTTTATTTCAGCCATAATCACGGCCACACTCAGCTTCTTGCTCAACCGTCTCATTTTGCAGCAAAGCAATGAGATCCTAACTCAAAACAAAGACCTCACCGTAGCAAAGGAGGAAGTAAACGTTTCTCTAAAGGAAAAAGAGATCTTACTTGCCGAACTCCATCATCGGGTGAAGAACAATTTAGCCATTATTTCGGGACTCTTGAATTTGCAAGATGATGCCACTTCCAACGAAGAAGCTAAAGAGATCATCGGCGACAGCAAGGCGCGGATTATGAGTATGGCACTTGTTCACCGAATGTTGTATGAAAATACCGAACTTAAGAATCTCGATCTCGGTCAATATGCTTCCGAACTTATTCTGGAGCTATTCAATTCCTATAACCTTGCACGAAAAGTTCAGATCACACAAGAATATGATACAATTATTCTCCCAATAGCTAAATCTATTCCCCTAGGCCTTATCCTTAACGAAATAGTGACAAATAGCATCAAATACGCCTACCGCTCGGCGTCGCCGGAAAAAGGTAATTTCTATGTTAGCATACGGGAAAACAACAACCATGTAACGGTAACCATCCAGGATAACGGCCCGGGCTTCCCCGAATCGTTTAATCCGGAGGCTGAAAATCTCTCTTTGGGCGTCTTTTTGATCAAAACACTCACCGAACAGATTGATGGCAAAGTGGCCTTTATGACGCGAGGTGGCGCTAGAATTGAGCTCAATTTTGACCTCAATTAATTTTTCGCACATGCAAGGTTTTTTTGAGGTGTTTTTAACCGTATAAAATTGTATTATTGTGGTTTAGAAAAAACTTTCAGATCATTCGTATGAAAATTGGCTTTGATATTTTGGGTGGCGATTTTGCCCCAAAAAACTGCCTGGAAGGGGTTGTACTGGCGGCAAAGGAGTTGCCCAAAGAAGTGAGACTCGTGTTGATTGGTGACAGTCAACTTGCAAAAGATTATTTTTTAAAAAACCAGATCGATCCTGAACAGTTCGACTATGTTCACACTACCGAAGTTATCGCAATGGGAGAACATCCTACGAAAGCCTTTTCACAGAAACCAAATAGCAGTATCTTTTTAGGATTTAAATTATTGAAAGAAAAACAAATTGATGCCTTTTGCAGTTCCGGGAATACAGGTGCCATGTTGGTTGGCTCCATGTTCACCGTAAAGGCCATTCCGGGCGTGATTCGCCCTTGCATCACCTCCATCCTTCCTAGAGAAAACGGTGGGTTTGGAATCGTTCTCGATGTGGGAACCAATGCTGATTGCAAACCCGATGTGCTTTATCAATTCGGTATTTTAGGTTCTATCTGCGCCAAAGAAGTTTATAAGATCGAAAACCCGCGAGTTGGCCTGCTCAATATTGGGGAAGAACCCGAAAAGGGAAACCTTGTGTCGCAAGCTACACATGCCTTAATGAAAGAATCGAAAGATTTTAATTTTGTTGGAAATATTGAAGGCCGCGAGGTCTTTAGCGATAAAGCCGATGTGATTGTTTGCGAGGGATTTGTTGGCAACATCCTGTTAAAAACCGCCGAGGCGTTTTACGACTTAATTAAAAGTCGTAACCGCAGCGATGACTATTTTGATAAGTTCAATTACGAACTTTATGGAGGCACTCCGGTTCTAGGAATTAATTCAAACGTGTTAATAGGTCACGGCATCTCCAGCTCATTAGCATTTAAGAATATGCTAATTTTGGCAAAAGAGGTTATTGACGCCAAATTGAACGATAAAATAATGCAAACCTTTCAGTAATGATCAGAGCAGCTATCACTTCCATTGCAGGATTTGTGCCGGAAAACATTCTTTCCAACCACGACCTTGAAAAAATGATTGATACCACCGACGAGTGGATCACCAGTCGTACAGGAATCAGGGAACGGCACATTGAAAACGATCCCGATAAAGCAACTTCCGACATGGCGGTGGAGGCCGTTAAATTATTATGTAAGAAGCGCGGCATTAGCCCTGAAGAAATTGATTTGCTGATCTGCGGCACGGTAACCGGAGATCTGATTTTCCCTTCTACCTCCAATTTGATCTGCGCAAAAATCGGCGCAAAAAACGCCTGGGGTTTTGATCTCGGCGCAGCTTGTTCAGGCTTTCTCTATGGTTTATCAACAGGCTCTCAGTTTATCGAAACCGGGAAGTATAAAAAAGTAGTAGTGGTAGGTGCCGATATGATGAGCCGTATTGTAGATTATACCGATCGCACCACCTGCGTGATCTTTGGTGATGGCGCCGGAGCAGTGTTGTTAGAACCCACCGAAGAAAATCTGGGTGTTATGGACTTTGTTTTGCACGCCGATGGAAAAGGTGCTACCCACCTTCACATGAAAGCCGGTGGTTCTTTACGTCCGCCAAGTCACGATACCATTGATAAAAAAATGCACTATGTGTATCAGGAGGGTCAAGCCGTTTTTAAGCACGCGGTTTACAATATGGCTGAGGTAAGCGCCCGGATTATGGAAAAAAATCACATAAAAGCCGAAGATGTGAAATGGCTGGTAGCCCATCAGGCCAATAAGCGCATTATTGATGCCACTTCCTCCAGAATGGGTATTGGTCCGGAAAAAGTGATGATGAACATTGAACGTTACGGAAACACCACTTCAGGCACCATCCCATTATTACTTTGGGATTATGAAAAACAACTTCGCAAAGGAGACAACCTCATACTTTCTGCTTTTGGCGGTGGATTTACCTGGGGAGCCATTTATGTGAAATGGGCTTATGATGGGAGTAAGACGGGGAAATAAATCTCGGTTCCTTTAACGCATACGTTGTTTTCAATTTTTTGTTTCCTATTTTGTTTTTTTACCTCGAACCTTGCCCTATAATTATTTGTTTCGACGAACAGTGCTTTTCGTAAAAAAAACATTTAACAGCATACGCCCTAGTTTTGTATAATTAATACCCTAACTTTGAGTAACAACAAACCGATGATCATGAAAATCAAAAACCACTCACTACTGCTTTTGTTATTTCTATGCACAGGCCTGTTCTCTTTTGTAAGCACCCCGCCCGAAGAACTCCCATTAAATTCAGCGATTCCGATGGCGGAATTCAGGATGAAAGATGTGTCAGGCAAAGAACTCTCTCTGAATGACATCAAAAAAGAAAAAGGCCTTCTGGTCATTTTCTCATGCAATACCTGTCCATACGTGAAACTAAGTGCAGGCCGCATCAAAGAGTATTCGGATTATTGTCTGGCAAACGGCATTGGTTGTGTGTTGGTGAATAGCAACGAAGCACAGCGTAACGAAGAAGATAGTTTTGACGAAATGGTAAAGTACCATGCCGCGCAAAAATTACAATGCGCCTATACCGTGGATGAAAAAAGTGCTTTAGCCGACGCTTTCGGGGCGGGGCGAACTCCGCAATGTTTCCTTTTTAATGGCACTGTACTTATTTACAAAGGTGCCATTGATGATAATGTAAAAGACCCGGCCGCCGTTAAAGAACCCTTTTTAAAAGATGCGCTCAGCGCCCTGGTTACAAATCACCTCCCCAAAAAGCAAGAAACAAAATCCATCGGTTGCACAATTAAACGATTGGAATAAATCGCTTATTCTTATCTTTGCGGCGCTATGTTTACTAAAGAACTGGAGCCGGAAGATTTTTATTACAGTCCCGAAGGCTACATCATTTTTACAGAGAAATACCATCTAAAACGTGGTTATTGCTGCAAAAGCGGATGCAAACATTGCCCCTACGGCTACAATCCCAAAACCGGTAATTTTGACAAGAATCCATCCGGTGCTCCAACAACAGGGTCTCACTAAAACCAAGAAACAGGTAACGCCACCATGAACGAATTCAAAATACAGGTCTTACAAGGGATTCCCGATCTTCTTCCTCAACCAAAAGAATATGATCGAACCGTGAATCATGCGCCTAAACGCAAAGACAGCTTAACGCAGGAAGAAAAAAAGCTGGCGATCAGAAATGCCCTACGTTATTTCGACAAAAAACACCACACCACACTGGCCAAAGAATTTGCGGAAGAATTAAGAACTTACGGCCGAATTTACATGTACCGCTTTCGTCCGGATTATAAAATTTTTGCCCGGCCCATTCAAGAGTATCCCAACGCCTCAACACAAGCGGCGGCCATCATGCACATGCTGAGTAATAACCTCGATTATGCGGTGGCTCAGCACCCCCACGAACTAATCACCTACGGCGGCAATGGCGCTGTTTTCCAAAACTGGGCCCAATACCTGCTCACCATGCAATACCTGGGCACCATGACCAATGAGCAAACATTGGTGCTCTATAGTGGTCACCCTCTGGGTTTGTTTCCCTCGCATAAAGAAGCTCCGCGCCTGGTAGTCACCAATGGCATGATGATTCCAAATTACAGCAAACCCGATGATTGGGAAAAGTTCAATGCCCTGGGTGTAACTCAATACGGACAAATGACGGCGGGAAGTTTTATGTACATAGGTCCTCAGGGCATTGTACATGGCACAACCATCACAGTAATGAACGCTGCACGAAAAACTTTCAAAACAGAACAAGAGCGCAGAGGCAAATTATTTGTTACCTGTGGTTTGGGTGGTATGAGTGGCGCACAACCCAAAGCAGCAAAAATTGCGGGACTTGTTTCTATAACGGCTGAAATAAATCCCAAAGCCGTTAACACGCGTCATTCGCAAGGCTGGGTGGATGAGGTGTATACCGACCTGAACGAACTGATTGTGCGAACTCAAAAAGCGCAACTCAATAAAGAAGCCATCAGCTTGGCTTATCAGGGAAACGTAGTAGATCTATGGGAGCGATTAGTGAAAGAAAACATAAAAGTGGATATTGGCACCGATCAAACCTCCCTGCACAATCCTTGGGCGGGAGGATACTACCCGGTAGGACTTTCTCTCGAACAAAGTAATCAGATGATGGCGGAACAACCTGAACAATTTAAAAAAGAAGTTCAGAACTCCTTAGTCCGTCACATTAAGGCGGTAAATACCCTCGCAACAAAAGGCATGTATTTTTTTGATTACGGCAATGCCTTTTTGCTGGAAGTATCGCGCGCAGGAGGGGATGTGTTTAAGAACAAAGAAAAGGGGGAATTTAAATACAGGTCCTATGTACAGGACATTCTGGGACCAATGTGTTTCGACTATGGATTTGGTCCTTTCCGTTGGGTATGTACCTCAGCCGATCCGGCCGATCTTGCTACCACCGATAAATTAGCTCAACAGGTGCTTGAAACCATTTACGAGACTGCGCCACCAGAAATCAAACAGCAACTCCATGATAATATTGTGTGGATTAAAGAGGCCGGGCAAAACAATTTGGTGGTGGGCTCACAAGCAAGAATTCTCTATGCCGATAGCGAAGGGAGGATCAAAATTGCTCAGGCAATTAATGCTGCCATACGAGTGGGAAAAATTAGTGCCCCGGTTGTATTAGGGCGCGATCACCACGACGTAAGCGGTACCGACAGCCCCTACCGCGAAACCTCAAACATATACGATGGCAGTAAGTTTACAGCCGATATGGCCGTGCAAAATTTTGCAGGGGATGCATTCCGCGGCGCCACGTGGATTAGTTTGCACAATGGCGGAGGTGTGGGTTGGGGAGAAGTGATTAACGGAGGATTCGGATTGGTGCTCGATGGCAGCGAAGATGCAGATCGCCGCCTCGAAAGCATGCTGTTTTGGGATGTTAACAATGGAATTGCCCGCCGGGGCTGGGCCAGAAACGAAGAGGCCCTTTTTGCCATTAAGCGCGAAATGGCCAGAACTCCCAACCTGAAAGTAACTCTGCCGAATTTAGTGGATGATGCATTGCTGGATGGGCCACTATAAATGAGGCGTTAATGAAAAAGGTAATGTGTAAAACATTACAAATGGAACGCCGACCAAACGTTTTCCCTTCCTAAATTAGAATTGAAGAAATCTTATGAAAAGAATTTTACTTTTTTGCCTTTGTATCCAATTTTCTCTTTCAGGCTTTTCACAAGGTAGGAACATAAATAAACTTACCCTCGAAACTACCTACTCTTACGCCGAGATCTCAAAAACTCTACGTGATCAGGTAGATGCCACCAAACGTGAAAATTATTTTAACGACGACTTCTTTAACGGACTCCTAAAAAAAGTATTACTCGACAAGAATTATTCTGCAAAAGAGAAAGTGCAGCTTTTCTACCTCATGCAAAAAAAATTGGGCTATGCGTTTGTAGGGGTGAATTACCTGCCACCTAAACAAAATTATTATGTGTTTCACCTGAGTAAAATCCAGGTAATGCAAAAAACAAAAGATTTTCTGTCGAAATTGATGCTGGATCCTACCGCCTATATTCAGCTTGCGGATTCTCATAAATCAAAAGATCCGATTATCTCCTCCAATGCCTTGCTTTTGGCCACCATGCTCAACAGCGATAAGGTCCTTGAAAAATTACATACTTTTTCTCAAGGTCAAACGATCATGAATTCTAAGAATCCTACTATATTTAATCACTATATGTGCCTCAGTGCCTCTTTGGTTCAGGATAGTATTATTGCCGGCAACTTGAAGAAAAACCTGTATGTCTTCAAACAAGAGGCCATGATCGAAGATCTCTTGTGTGCACTGTATTCAAAGATCCATCCCATGACATTAATTAGAGATTATATTTTGTCAGAAAAGAATCCTGAGAACGATTTATCCATTGAAACGGCACTCTGTGTTTTGAATCTGAAGGTTCCCGAAGCCTCTTTCCGCGAAAGCATAAAAAGTGTATTGAGTAAATCGGGCGAACCCTGGAAAACAGAACTCTTAACTAAGATCCTGGAAGGCAAGATTCCCTATAACTACAGCCTTACCAGTCCCGACCTCCTTTCTCCTAAAGTCTGGGACTATGTGCAGATTAGCATCTACAACGACGGCACCCTCATCAGCAACAATACCTTATTGGAGTTTGATGCCAATTAAGATTCATTAATCAAAGATTTAGATTCGAAATTGAGAAAAATCCTCGCTCCGATTCTCTTCAATTCCGGCTATTTTTGATATTTTAGCGCCTTATTATCCTACTATGAAAAATTTATTTGTCACCCTTTCACTGCTATGCAGCATCGGTGTTTCCCATCTCACTTCACAAAACAAATTGCTCAGCATTCAGGAAGCTGTTTTAAAAGGTCGAACTTCTCTTGCTCCAAAGCGTCTTCAAAATCTTGACTTTATTCCTAATTCCAATAAGGTAAGTTATATCGAAAATAATGAACTGCTGGTTCTTGACCCTGCCAGCGGTAAAAATCTTCTTTCCATCACTAGGTCTGCTCTTAATAAAGTGCTTGTGTCGCAGAATCTCGATACAGTAAGTGCGCTTGATGGCGTAAAATGGAAAAATGAAAACGAATTCTTTTTTCTCGGAAAGAAAGGGGAGTTAGCCTATACCATCGATAAAAAATCTATTGTCAAATCAGATCGCAAGTCCAGCGATGGGACGCTCGAAAATTTAGATGTGTTTGAAGAAGGGGTGACCTTTGCATGGACCGTTGAAAATAATTTGTTCATTGCTCAGAAGGGCACAGCCGAGCAAGTTACAAGAGACGGCTCCTACGAATTGGTTTACGGCAAAAGTGTGCACCGCGATGAGTTTGGAATTCACAAGGGCACCTATTGGAGTCCGAAAGGAAACTACATCGCATATTACCGCATGGATCAAAGTGATGTGACGGATTATCCCATTATTGACTGGACTACCTACCCCGCAAAAAACAAAAACATCAAATACCCTATGGCCGGCAATAAAAGTCATTATGTGACCTTGCTGGTGCATAACCTCCAAACTCAAAAAAGTATTTCCATTATTACCGAAGGGCCCAAAGAACAGTACCTCACCAATATTGCATGGAGTCCTGATGAAACAAAAATCTACATCGACATCATTAACCGCGAACAAAATCAAAGCAAATTAAATGAGTATAATGCCCAAACAGGTGCTTTTATTAAAACATTGTTTTCGGAGAACGACGACAAATACATTGAGCCCCAGCATGCCATGGTATTTGTGAAAAACAATCCCGGTCAATTTATCTGGCAAAGTCGCCGTGATGGCTACAATCATTTTTATTTGTATAACAGCGACGGCACCCTTGTGAAGCAACTTACCAAAGGCAATTGGGAAGTAAAGGCCGAAAATGGCTTTGATGAAAAAGGAGAGAACTTATTTTTTCATGCCAACGAACAAAGCCCCGTAAACCAGGATTTTTACTCCGTGAATTTAAAAACAGGAAAACTAACTCGGCTTACAAAGGACTCTGGCTTTCATACAGCAGTCCTTAACAAAAAGGGGGATTATCTGATCGATAATTTTTCATCCTGCTATACTCCGCGGGAATGCAGGTTGATTAATACTTCGAATGGCAAATCAACAACTATTTTTAATGCAGAAGATCCTACCAAAGAATACAAAAAAGGAACCTGGACTTTGTTCAGCATTAAGAACACCGAGGGCACTGATTTGTATTGCCGTTTGTTTAAACCTGTTGATTTCGACAGCACAAAAAAATATCCGGTACTCGTGTATTTGTATAACGGACCTCATTCTCAATTGGTGACCAATACCTGGATGGCAGGAGGAGAATTGTGGTACCAATATATGGCAGAAAAAGGATTTATAGTTTTTACACTCGACGGACGCGGCACTTCTAACCGTGGCAAAGCCTTTGAGCAAGTGATTCACCGGCAGGTGGGAACCAAAGAAATGGAAGATCAATTAAAAGGAGTGGAGTACCTTAAGTCACTTTCGTATGTTGATGCCAACCGCATGGGAGTTCATGGCTGGAGTTATGGTGGTTTTATGACCACCTCCTTAATGACCCGCTACCCCGGTACATTTAAAGTTGCGGCAGCAGGTGGACCTGTTATTGACTGGAAATATTATGAGATCATGTATGGCGAGCGGTACATGGACATGCCGCAAGAAAACAGTGCAGGTTATGACGCCAACAATCTGTTGAATCATGTTGACAAACTCAAAGGTAAATTGCTGATGATCCACGGCGCACAAGACGATGTGGTGGTATGGCAACACAGCATCATGTACCAAAAGAAAGCAGTAGATAAGGGTATTCAGTTAGACTATTATGTTTATCCCGGGCATCAGCACAATGTGCTTGGAAAAGACAGAGCACATTTGATGGAGAAGGTGTGTAATTATTTTATTGATAACCTCTAAGCAAAGAGACACGAATTCGATATCTATGGTACACACTGATTATACGAATTAACATTAATAAAGTGTACAGAGGCAATACTCAGACGCTTACAATACAATTTCCTCTGAGTGTAATTCGTGTCGGCAGAATCAATTGGTTCAAGACGTTCAAAGGTCGAAACTGCAAACTCCTCACTTGGTGTTCCTAAGTGCCCTTAGTGGTAAAGATGTACCGGGTCCGTCACTATTTTACCAGGTTTCAAAATTCGTCAGCAACTTGCGGTTTTCTTTGTTTCTAAGATAATATGCTCCATGCACTTCCCATGATCCTACTGTATTTCCAGCCAGTTTACTATAGGTATAATCATACCCCACTTGCAAGGAAAAATTATTGGTTCTTGCACCCAGATTTATTTGTAGCGCATCCGCGTCAAAATAACTTACTCCAACAAGCAGGTATTTAAAGGTAACCATGTTCAAACTCAACTGGTTCGTGCCATAATTATCCTGACGCGCATATCGGTAAAAGAATTGTAGTTGCGATTTTTCCGAAAAATGCCAGGTATAGGAGGCATGCAACAGGAAACGAGCAGGCAAAGTGTGTGCCCCTTCTAATCCTACATCAGGTTGATTAATATGAAACATACAGGCACCCAAATACCAGTTTGATTTAAAATTTACGAGTAAGCCGGTGCTCATGTCAAAATAAGATTTCGTGGAAGAAGGAATTGCCTCTTTCGTATCCCACCATTGGCTGGTCCGGGCATCCAGCATATCTCCAAAATGGATAGAGTTCATGTTCAACACTTTTTGCCCATAACTAAACTGAACTGAGGGAATGATCTTTAACTTGTCGTTGAAAAAATTCAGGTGTTGGGCATAACTCAGGTTGTATAATGAGGTTATAAGATCGCCATGCCAAACGTTGTCATTCACATATGTAAATGCCAGGCCTGCTTTTATAGGACGGATGTAGGCATCAAAGCTATTCACATAAGTAACATAATTAGTATGGTACTCAGGCCACTGATTGCGGTAAGAAAATTGGTTACGAATGCCGCCGTTTGAACCGGCAAACGAAGGGTTGAAGTACACCAGGGACTGATTGTTGTTCAAGAGAATGGGGTCCTGAGCAAACGACACCAGAGTGAGAAAAATTGAAGCACACGATAGCAGAACGAATTTTTTCATACTTTGCTTTTTGAGTAAACTACATATAGGAAAAGTCTCTCTATTTCCGCGAGGCCATCAAATCTTCAATTTCTTCGGCTTCTATAGGAATATTTTTCATCAAGTCGAGCTGACCCGTGGTCGTAACCATAAAATTATTTTCAATCCGAATTCCCAAACCTTCTTCCGGAATATAAATACCGGGTTCAACGGTAAACACCATGCCTGCCTGAATAGGCTCAGTAAAAAATCCAACATCATGCACATCCAATCCCATAAAGTGACTGGTACCATGCATGTAATATTTTTTATAAGCAGGCCAATCGGGATTTTGATTTTTTACATCTTCCTTCTTCAGCAGACCTAATTGAAGTAATTCCTCGGTCATCATTTCTCCTACTTGTTTGTTGTATTTTTCGAAGGTCATGCCCGGCACCAATAATTTAGTGGCAGCACGGTGCATGCGCAGTACGGCATTGTACACTTCTTTTTGACGTTTGGTGTATTTTCCATTTACAGGAACTGATCGCGTGAGGTCGCTGGCGTAATTCGCATACTCAGCAGCAACGTCCAATAAAATTATGTCGCCGTCTTTGCATTGTCGATTGTTTTCAACGTAATGCAATACGCAGGCGTTTTTTCCGCTGGCTACAATGGGACCATACGCAAAGCCCTGTGAACGGTTGCGTATAAATTCATGGATGAGTTCCGCTTCAATTTCATATTCCCACACTCCGGGCTTAATGAATTTAAGAAGTCGCCTGAATCCCTTCTCAGTGATATCGCATGCCTGTTGAATGAGTTCAATTTCGCGGGTACTTTTTATAGCCCGAATTTTATGCATGATGGGCGCGCTGCGCTCGTATTTATGCAGAGGATATTTCGCCATTACCGAAGCATTGAAACGATCCTGAGCAGTTTCTGTTTCAATAGAGCGTCGGGTGTGTTCGTTTCTGTTCAGGTAGATGCGTTCTGCCTGCGAGAAAAAGGGTTTCATGATCTTTTCAAATTCATGGAACCAATAGACCATATCAACACCACTCACGTGTTTGGTTTGTGCCTTATCTAATTTTGCCCCTTCCCAAATGGCGATGAGTTCGCTGGTTTCTTTCACAAACAAAATCTCTTTATGACGACCGTCTTTTACATCCGGAAATAGCACCAAGATGGTATCCTCCTGATCAATCCCGCTTAAATAGAACAAATCGCTATTCTGTCTGAAACCCATACTTCCATCGGCATTCGTCGGCAAAATATCGTTGCTCATAAATAAAGCCATGGAATTTGCCTTTAGATGATTGCTGAATTTTTGTCTGTTATCTATAAACAAACTGCTGTCGATCGATTGGTACTTCATAGTCGTTTTCTTTATTTAATTTAGAGTTCGTGTTTTTTTGAAGATCACTAAGGTATCCATTTGGGTTTTTATAAACAACTTGCCCGGCCCTAATCATAGCCGGCTTACCTTTGTTGTTGGCACCGTTTTTACTGCTTACTAAAAATTGTTTTCCTGCTTTATTCAGACTTTCGGCAATAATAATATGCCTTTTTTCTCCCTATTTTGCTCTTTCTCCCGACTCCAAATGCCTAATTAACTGGGGTTAAGGGGCATATCATGACTCTTTTATTGTTTTTTAAAATATGAGAGAAAAAGGTGCTTTTTTTGTTTAAAAACTTATCTTTGCACAACAGAAAAGACAAATTTATGATCGATTTAACAGGAATTATTTCTATTACAGGCCAACCGGGTTTATTTAAAATTATTGCGCAAAGCAAGAATGGTATCATTGTAGAAGGCCTTGCCGATAAAAAGCGGGTAAACGTTTACGCTTCTACCAAAGTTTCAACTTTGGGCGAAATCAGCATGTTCACTACCGGTGAAGACAAACCTCTTGAAGAGATTATGACATCAATATCTGATAAGGAAAAAGGTGGGGCAGCGATTGACAGCAAAGCTGACGATACATCTATCGAAAAATATTTTGCTGAAATCTTACCTGAATACGATAAAGATCGCGTGTACATCAGCAACATGCGCAAATTGATCACGTGGTACAACATACTTCAGGCAAATGGTGCTCTCAAACAAAAAGAAGAAAACAAAGAGGGCGACGACAAAACAAAAGCTCTTAAAACCGAAGATAAATTAGGTGTGAAGAAAAGCGCCAGCAAAGACAAAGCCAAACCTAAAACAGCTGTTGGTGTGAAAAAAACCACCGGCGTTCGAAAAACAGGAACTGCTTAATTAACAAAATCATTTTAAAGCCATCCTTAGGGGTGGCTTTTTTGTTGAAGGGCATTAATACTAAATACCGACACTTTTCGTTAGTTAACCTTAACAAAACCACACGCATGCGAACCCTTTTGCTTTTATGGTTGGTCTCTCCCATTTTGCATGCCCAATTATGGGTGAAATTGGCAGATTTTCCCTCTACCAAACGCGATGATGGCGTAGCCGTGGTGGTAAATAACACCGCCTATTTCGGTACAGGTTTGCAAGAGTGGAATGCCACCATCGATTTTTATGCCCTTAATCTTTCAACAAGAACATGGAGCCCGATCGCCTTCATGCCTCATACCACCGAACGACAATATGCCTGCGCTTTTGCAGGGAGCAATTGTTTTTATGTGTTTGGCGGGGATGGAATTGGCGGAGCACTTACCAATATGTACAAATACACCTTGGCTTCCAATTCGTGGACAACAGTAGCCTCAAAGCCGGGAAAAGGACTTATTGCGGCAGTGTGTTTTCCGTTCGGAGACAAAATAATTATTGCGGGGGGCAAATTTCAGGATGGCACTTTAAGTAGAGAGGTGTGGGAATATACGCTGAGTTCAGACACCTGGCTTCAAAAAAATAATTTCCCTTCCACGCCTGTGTGGCGGGCTTCGGGAACAACTTTAAACGGGTTAGGCTATATGCTCTTTGGAATCGATTCCACCAATGCGCATCGAAAAGAACTTTATCAATATAATCCCACAAACGATACCTGGTTGGCGCTCATTAATTTTCCACTCACTGAGGGCCGCGCGTATGCCGCCATGCACGGACTTAACAACAGACTCTTTGTATTTGGAGGACACGATTCACAAAATAACTATTACAATGATTGTTGGTTCTTTAATCCCGCTACTCTGAGCTGGTTTCCCGGCCCGAATCTCCCGGGCCAGAGTCGAAAAGGGGGAATGAGTTGTGCTAATGGCCAGGACTTTTATTATTCCTGTGGTATTAGTGCGGTTGGTCGCCTTACCGAAACATGGTCAACCGATGTGCCCACAGGCATCGTACAAAATAAAAAGATGCGGTCTCTTTCTGTTTTTCCAAACCCATGTCAATCGCGTTTAACAATTTCTTTGCCACATCCGGCACAATCGATCGGCTATCGGATTAATGTAAAAAGTATCCTGGGTGAAATAGTTCTTACATCAAACACCGAAACTAAAGACTCATTTGTTGAGTTGCAAACTTCTGATCTTGTACTGGGAGTTTATTTTGTAGAGCTTTACGAAGGCGATCGCCTGCTTGCCACTCAGAAATTTTTTAGAAATTAATTTTACTTATCCTTATAAATCACCATGTTGATGATGCCTTTACTCGGACTTGAATTGTCGCTCAACGAAACCACAAAAGGTTTTCGTTGTCCCTCAAAACAATTATACACCACGTATCCCTTATCCTCAGTGGGATTCGGGAGTTTGTTGGCATAGTAGTCTTTAAGGTCACAAAAAAGATAGGAGCTAAGTTCGAGATCATTTGTATTGATCTGCACGGTAATTTCTTCAAGACTATCTTTGGTAAGAGAATAATCAATAGAATAATTGGTCACACTATCAGGACTGTATTCATAATACAAGTGCCCCTCCGACTCCTCAGCAGGCGTTGATTTTTCGATATTTCTAATCTGAGAGGCATTGGCGTTGAGGTTCAATCCGCGAAACACCCCTTCGTTAGATCGTACAACTTCATCCAATAAAATATGGTAGCCGGGAAAGATCCGTGTCTTCACGGGAGCGTCTTGTTTTTTTTCCTCCTGTTTGCATGAAAGAACAAAGAAAAAAACAAGAATTGGAAAAAAAATATTTTTCAAAGAGAAGCGCATCAAATTTAAGCAAGTAAATATATGAAATAAATTAAATTGCCCAAGCGGCAAATAGGCTGTATTCTGATACTTCTCCTATACATGCGGCCAGGGCCGGCTCATTATTTTAAATACACCCGCAACTAATTAGAGCACATTTTACTTCCTTAGTTCCTTGTCCAATTTGGCTAAGAATGTACTTCTGCCGCCGTGGCTGGCGCTTCCGGACGCATTTGAGGAAAGAAAAGTACTTCCTGAATGTTCACGTTATTGGTCAGCAGCATCGTTAAACGGTCTATTCCAATTCCAATTCCGGAGGTAGGAGGCATGCCGTATTCTAAGGCTCTTAAGAAGTCATGATCAATGAACATCGCTTCATCATCGCCGCGTTCTTGCAACCTCAACTGATCCTCAAAACGCTCACGCTGATCGATAGGATCGTTTAATTCACTATAGGCATTGGCGATTTCTTTACCGTTGATCATCAATTCAAATCGCTCAACGAGCCCTTCGGCAGTTCGGTGTTTTTTGGTAAGCGGACTCATTTCTACGGGGTAATCCGTAATAAAAGTGGGTTGGATATAATTGCCTTCGCATTTTTCACTAAAAATTTCGTCGATCAACTTTCCTTTCCCCATGCTGGCTTCTATGTGAATACCCAATTTAGTACAAACTTCACGTAAATCGTCTTCGTTCATTGCTGAAATGTCGAAACCTGTATGTTCTTTAATAGCCTCATACATGGTAACGCGCTTGAAAGGAGCCTTGAAGTCGATTGTGAGATTTCCCACAGACACATCCGTTTTTCCGTGCAGATCATTCGCCGCTTTTTCCAGTAATTTTTCAGTAAACGTCATCATCCAATTGTAATCTTTGTAAGCCACATAAAACTCAAGAATGGTAAATTCAGGATTATGCGTGCGATCCATGCCTTCGTTCCTGAAGTCTTTTGCAAACTCATATACTCCGTCAAATCCACCAACAATAAGACGCTTAAGGTATAACTCATTGGCGATGCGTAAATACAAAGGCATGTTGAGCGCATTGTGATGCGTGATAAAAGGACGAGCGGTGGCGCCTCCCGGAATACTTTGAAGAATAGGCGTTTCCACCTCCAGCATGCCGGCGTTGTTTAAAGACTGACGGATGGAATTTACCAATTGTGTACGCTTGCGAAAAGTATCACGAACTTGCGGATTGATGATCAAATCGACATACCGTTGCCGAAAACGAAATTCGGGATCCGTCACCTCATCAAAAGAAACACCGGTGTCGTCGGTTTTAACTATTGGCAACGGTTTCAAAGCTTTGCTCAACAATTTGAATTGCATGACATGGATCGAGATCTCACCCGTTTTTGTAGTGAATACATATCCCTGCAAGCCAATAATATCTCCAATATCAATTAATTTTTTCCAAACCGTATCGTACAAGGATTTATCTTCGCCCGGACACACATCATCCTTTCTCAGATAGATCTGCACGCGCCCCGTAGCGTCTTGTATCACTGCGAAACAGGCTTTTCCCATATCACGAATACTCATCAAGCGACCCGCGATGCTGATGTCTTTGTAGTTTAATTTGTCGCGTTCATAATTTTCTTTGATATCTGCGGCGTTGGCATTTATTTTAAATTCTTCGGCAGGATACGGGTCTATTCCTAATGATTTGAGATCGTGATATTTTTGTCTTCTCAGCTCCTCTTGTTCGCTTAATTGTATGGACATAGTGGTGTATTAATTTGGATGCGAAAATACATCTTTATCCTGTATGAACACAGAATGTTGACAGTTTTGAAACACTTTCAATATTGTATTTCATTGATTTTCATGCAATTATGTATTTTGTTTAATCTTTAAACTAAAACATTAAACAAAATTAGTAGTTTTGTAGAAGTAATCAATAAATGCACAATGACAGCGATAGAATTTAATACCAGGATTCTGAACGAAAAGCCCCCCCTAAAAAGTTTTGCGCTTAGTCTTACACGCAATACAAACGACGCCTTGGATCTGCTGCAGGACACCTATCTCAAGGCCCTGAATTATCGCAGCAAGTTTCAGGACAATACAAATTTACGTGCCTGGCTGTTCACCATCATGAAGAACACCTTCATTAATAATTACCGAAAGAATGCAAAAACAAAACTACTCATTAGTAAAGGCGACGAGGTAGCATTAAACAGAGCCTTTAAACAAAACAGCTACGATCACAGCGAAAGCCGCCTCAATGCCAAAGAAATAATTCAACACATCGAAAAGCTCGACGACGATTACAAAGTGCCTTTCACGCGTTACTACACGGGGTTCAAATACGAAGAGATCGCAAAACAGATGAGTTTGCCACTTGGAACGGTGAAAAGCCGCATCTTCATTGCCAGAAAGATTCTGATGCAGGAATTAAATCATTTAAGAAACTAATTCCTTGAAAGAAAAAATCACGCTGTTTTGGTTTCGCCGCGACCTCCGGTTAAACGATAACGCGGCTCTCTATTACGCACTTAAACAAAACGCCACTGTTCTCCCCATCTTTATTTATGACACAGAGATCCTTCAAAAATTGGAAGATAAACACGATCGTCGTGTTGATTTTATTTCGCAAACGCTTGCTCAACTTCAGCACGAACTTCAAATTTGTAATTCCTCACTTAAGGTGCTGCACACCGACCCTCTGTCGGCCTTTAAGCAGTTAGTGCGCGAACATAATCTATCAAAGGTTTACGCCAATCACGATTATGAGCCGGCAGCGGTGCAACGCGATAAATTGATCGGCGAATTTCTACTCGAAAATGGGATTCAATTCATCACCTATAAAGATCAATGCGTTTTTGAGAAGAACGAGGTTCTGAAAGACGATGGAAAACCGTATACTGTGTTCACCCCGTACAGTGTGAAATGGAAAAAGGCATTGCAATTATCAGCCACAAAAAACTTTCCAAGCGAATCACTTTTTTCCAATTTTCTAAAAATTTCGCCGGTTCCATTACCCACTCTTAGCGAGCTGGGCTTCAAAAAAACAGATCTCATTATTCCTAAGAAGCAAGTAACTAACGTCCTTCTGCAAAACTATAAGAACGCGCGCGACTATCCTGCTCTGCACGGCACCAGCCATCTGAGCATACATCTGCGATTTGGAACGATCAGCATCCGCCGGGCATTGCAACAGGCAAGTCTAACGAGTGAAACATGGCTCAACGAACTTATTTGGCGCGACTTTTACATGATGATTCTCTGGCATTTCCCTCATGTTGCCACAGGGGCATTTAAAAAACAATACGATCGTATCGAATGGAGAAATAATGAAACTGAATTTGAAAAATGGCGTGAAGGTAAAACGGGATTTCCGATCGTAGATGCCGGAATGCGTGAACTCAACACCACCGGCTTTATGCACAATCGCGTGCGCATGATCGTGAGTAGTTTCTTAGTGAAAGATCTTCTGATCGACTGGCGCTGGGGTGAAGCCTATTTTGCACAAAAATTAAACGATTTTGATCTGAGCGCCAACAATGGCGGCTGGCAATGGGCCGCAGGCAGCGGTTGCGATGCGGCGCCATACTTCAGGATCTTTAATCCCACAGAGCAGCAAAAAAAATTCGACCCCAATTTTGAATACATAAAAAAGTGGGTTCCGGAATTTGGCACACCCTTTTATCCATCCGCAATGGTAAATCACGCGGCTGCACGAATCAAAACTCTTGAAGTATATAAACGGGATTTGAACGGAGAAACGGCCCGATTACCGAACCAGCTTAATTACCCTGATCTTATCCAGTAAAAAAATAATCGGATACGCAGGGTCGATCTCCCACCACTTGGCAGCAAAATTTACTTTTGAACCGGCCTGATGATGATTGTTTTGGAATAATTCTCCCAACAATAAAAAATCGATAAACAACGTGTTTTTAGATTTATCGGGACAATCAAAATTCCGGTACCCATACTTATGACCGGCCCAATTTACAATTGCTCCCTGAATTGGACCAATAAAAAAGTGAATGGGTAAAAACAAAAACATCCACCAATGCGTGGCAAAAATTACATAAAAGGCAATATACAACGCTGCGAAGGCCAAGCGCGTGTACCAGCTATCGGCAATTTTGTCGATGACCGGATAGACCGGGAAATTGCGGTCAAATTTCTCCTCAACTACCACTCGTTTATTTAACACGTCGTTATAAATCTGGCGTGTGTGCAACATCATGTGATACGCGTCCTTAAAAAAATGTGGAGTATGCGGATCTTTTTCGGTGTCGCTATAAGCATGGTGCATGCGGTGCAGAATAGCATACGCGCGGGCATTTAAATAGGAGGAGCCTTGAGTAACCCAGGCAAAAATATAGAAGAACCGCTCCCAGAATGGATTCATGGTGAACATTTTGTGGGCGGAATAACGGTGTAAAAAGAAAGTTTGTCCGAAAAGTGATAGATACCAATGCAGTATCAGGAAAAGGAATATAGCCATTAATGATGTTCTCCGTGTTTTAAATTGATGTTTTGCTTTTTCTAAAGGTAAGGTTAATTGAGCGATCATTGCCCTTTCTCACGCTATTTGTCTTTTTTTGTGCCTCTTAAAAAGAAAAACCTTCGGCAATTACCGAAGGTTCATCTTATATGATTAATCTACTACCCGTTTAGTGCTTCCGCGCCGCCAACGATCTCAAGGATCTCTTTGGTGATGGATGCTTGTCGGGCTTTGTTATACATGATCTTAAGGTCGTTTTGCATGGCCTTTGCGTTATCGGTGGCCTTGTGCATAGCGGTCATACGCGCTCCGTGCTCACTGGCAAATGAATCTAACAATGCCTTGTAGAACTGGGTTTTGAGCATATGAGGAATGAGGTCGTTGATGATCTGCTCTTCTTCCGGTTCAAAGATATAATTTGTGGGGACGCTCTTTTTTTCATTTCCGGAAGTTACCACGGGCAACAATTGCTCGTCAACCGGAATCTGCACAGCAGCATTGCGAAACTGATTATATACAATCACCACTTTATCAAACTCTTTGTTTAAAAAAGTTTTAATCACATCCTCCATCAAAGGCGCCGCTTCAGAATATGAAAGTTTATTGAACACCTTGCTGGTATGATGCGGTAGATCCATTCCGGTGATCAAATAGTCTGTCTTTTTAAAGGCATCATGCGCCTTTTTCCCTACAGGCAATACCGTGATGTTTTTTCCTTTAAATTCTTCCTTAATTAAAAGGTTGACTTTTTTAGCGACATTGGCATTAAACGCTCCTGCAAGTCCGCGATTAGAAGACACAGCGATAATGAGCACATTGTTGGAGTGGTTATCTTTAGAATAGGGATTGCTGTTTGGATCGGCATTCACACTTACATTCTGCAAAATCTCTCTTAATTTGTTGGCATAAGGACGCATTTGCACCACCGCATCCTGCGCGCGTTTCAACTTGGCAGCACTTACCATTTTCATGGCACTGGTAATCTGCATCGTTGATCCAACAGAGATGATCTTATTTCTTACTTCCTTTAAACTTGGCATATTGTATTAATCTGCTGTGTTATTTTATGGATCGTCTTAAATTTTACCGACTCGATCGCCAAAAATTATTTGTATTTCGCTAACAGTTCGTGTGCGGTACTATCCAATACGGCCGTAATCTCGTCGGTATACTTACCGGCTTTCAGGGCATCCAATGTTGGTTTTTGTTTACGCTCCATCATGTCTAAAAATTCCTTTTCAAACTCCGCTACTTTATTAATAGGAACACTTCTCAATAGGTTTTTTGTTCCCAAATAAATAATTGCTGTTTGTAATTCAACACGGTAAGGTGTGAACTGCGCTTGTTTAAGGATCTCAGTATTACGGGCTCCTTTATCCAATACCGACTTTGTAGCGGCATCGAGGTCAGACCCGAATTTTGAAAACGCTTCTAATTCACGGTATTGTGCCTGGTCTAATTTTAAAGTACCTGCCACTTTTTTCATCGACTTAATCTGTGCATTACCTCCCACACGTGATACCGAAATACCTACGTTAATGGCTGGACGGATACCCGAGTTAAATAAATTTGACTCTAAGAAAATCTGACCGTCGGTAATCGAAATTACATTTGTTGGAATATAAGCAGATACGTCACCGGCTTGCGTTTCAATAATTGGCAATGCGGTTAACGAACCACCCCCTTTTACCATCGAACGAATAGACTCAGGAAGGTCATTCATGCTTTGTGCAATCTGATCGGAGGCGTTGATTTTTGCGGCTCGTTCTAACAAACGACTGTGCAAATAAAACACGTCACCGGGATATGCTTCACGTCCGGGAGGACGACGAAGCAACAAGGACACCTCACGGTAAGCCACTGCTTGTTTAGAAAGATCATCAAATACGATTAAGGCCGGACGACCGGTATCACGGAAAAATTCACCGATTGCCGCTCCTGCGAAAGGTGCATAAAACTGCATCGGAGCAGGATCGGCAGCACTTGCACAAACGATTACTGTGTAATCCATCGCGCCGTTCTCTTCAAGAATCCGAACAATGTTTGCAACAGTACTGGCTTTTTGGCCAATGGCTACATAAATACAAAATACAGGTTGTCCTGCAGCATAAAATTCTTTTTGATTAATAATGGTGTCGATACATACAGCTGTTTTACCAATCTGACGGTCACCAATTACTAATTCACGCTGACCACGACCAATTGGAATCATCGCATCAATCGCTTTGATCCCTGTTTGAAGCGGCTCAGTTACCGGCTGACGGAAGATAACACCCGGCGCCTTACGCTCAATGGGCATTTCGTATGTCTGACCTTTAATGGGGCCTTTTCCGTCAATTGGTTTTCCGAGTGTATCCACTACGCGGCCCAACATACCTTCTCCCACATTAATGGAAGCAATACGTTTGGTACGTTTACATGAACTTCCTTCGCGAATGTTTTCTCCTGAACCCAATAACACAGCTCCAACGTTATCTTCTTCAAGATTCAACACGATGGCTTGAACGCCGGTTTCAAACTCAATCAATTCTCCTGATTGAACTTTTGACAATCCATAGATCCGGGCAATCCCGTCACCTACTTCAAGTACAGTTCCAACTTCTTCTAATTCAGCTTCGCTTTTAAAGCCACTTAATTGTTCTCTCAAAATTGCAGATACTTCTGCCGGTTTTATTTCAGCCATGTTTATATGGTTTGTATGATATTAGTTTAATCCTTTATTTAATAATTCCTTTTTCAAATTACTCAATTGACGCGCTACTGTTTTGTCGATTTGTTTGTCGCCAATGGTAAGAATAAATCCGCCAATGGTTTTTGGATCTATCTTCTCAGCAAGTTCTACTTCTCCTTTTAATTGTGTTTTAACAAGGTCCAGCACCTTTTGTTTGGTAATCTTATCCAATCCGCTGGCGGAAGTTACCACTGCCGAGAAGATATTCTGATTTATTTTATACTGCTCGTCAAAGGCTTCAGCAATGGAAGGCACATAAGATTCACGGTGTTTTTTAGCAATAAGCACCAAAAAAGAAAGCGTTAATTTATCTACTTTACTTTTGAAGATGGAATTAAAAACTTCTACTTTTTTGTCGGTCTTAATTACCGGACTATTCAAAAACAAAGTGAATTCACGGTTCTCACGGCACACCTGTTCTATCAGTTTCATGTCTTTTCTCACCACATCCAGTTTTTTGGATTCAATGGCGAGTCCCATCAATGATTTAGCGTATCTGTTGGCTACTATCATTTTAGTTGAGGTTTACGTCTTTCATTAAATTTGAAACCAGCGCTTTTTGTTTCTCGTCGCTCGACAATTCAGCTTTTAATATTTTTTCAGCAATCTCGATCGATAATACAGCTACTTGTTTTTTTAATTCTCCGATGGCTGCGTTTTTTTCGTTGGCGATTTGTTCGCGTGCGGTTGCCATAATACGATCGGCTTCTGCCTGCGCTTTGTGTTTGGCTTCTGCCACAATACTATCTTTGGTTTCGCGGGCGTCCTTCAACAGGTTATCTCTTTCAGCGCGTGCTTCTATCAAAATCTTTTCGTTGTTCGATTTTAATTCGCGCATGTCTTTCAAAGCTTTGTCGGCTGTTGAAAGTGCATTTTGAATGCTCTCTTCACGCGTTTTGATGGCTTCTAAAATTGGCTTCCATGCATATTTGCCAAGTAAGAACAACAATAAAAGAAAAACAAGGGTGGTCCAAAAGATCAAGCCAATGCCCGGTTCGATCAAACTCGCCAAAATAAATAGATGTTGCATGTTATGTGTTTTTTAAATGAGTGTTTGCTGTTTTAAAAAAGCCAAAGCCACTACCAACCGTAATGGCTTTGGTTTCATCTTTCAATTACTTGCAAATAATTGCTACTACCACACCGAAAAGGGCAACACCTTCTACAAGGGCTGCTGCGATCAACATGGTTGTTGTAATTTTTCCGATTGCTTCCGGCTGACGAGCAATGGCATCCATTGCGTGTCCACCAATTTGTCCTACACCGATTCCGGCACCGATTACGGCTAAGCCTGCTCCGATTGCTGCGATACTACCTGTCATTTTGTTTTTGTTTTTGTTGTTGATTTATAAAAAAAATTAATGCGCTTCTGCTACTTTTTCACCTTCGTGATGATGCGCATCTTCTTCGTGCGGCTCTTCCATTGCCGAACCAATAAAGATGGATGTTAACATCACAAAAATATAAGCCTGCAAAAAAGCCACCAGTACTTCAAGGATATCGATAAACAAAGCAAACGCAATTGAAACCGGCGCAATGTATACGCTCTTAAAAATGAAAATCAACCCAATCAATGAAATAACGATAAGGTGACCGGCTGTCATGTTCGCGAACAAACGAATCATTAAGGCAAAGGGTTTGGTGATGGTGCCAATGATCTCGAGAGGAATGAGAATAGGCCAAATAGCTTTAGGTGCGTGCGGAGTAAAAATATGCGACCAATAGGTCTTCTTTCCGTTAATGGTGGTGAGCACAAATGTAAACACGGCCAGTACCAGTGTAAATCCAATATTTCCGGTAAGGTTAGCGCTAATAGGAACCAAACCAAATACGTTGTTGATGAGGATCAGGAAAAACACGGTTAAGAGATAAGGCACAAATTTATAGCCATTGGGTCCAATGTTTTCTTTGGCCAGATCATCACGCACAAATACCACAAGAGGCTCCAAAAAAGCTTGTGTTCCTTTTGGAGGGGTAGTTATACCATTTTTTTTGTAGGCTCTTGCCATAGAGGTAAAGATGAGGAACAAGGCGATGGAAGAAAGCATCAACTGAGCCACATTTTTGGTGATGGAGAAATCAAGTGGTGCAGGGTTTAAAACCGTTACTTCTCCCTTTTCATTTTTTTCAGAGTTAATATAATGTCCCTCTTCGTTAGGACTTTCTGAGGCGTAATAAATAATGTCTTCGTAATTCACAAACTTCCTGCCGTTCTTTTCCACAACCACAGTGCCGTGAATATCATGGTGAAACTCGGAAGACATAAAAAAGACCAGACCATTGTCGGTTTTCAGAATCACCGGAAGTGGGATAGCCACCGCCTCATGACCCTCTCCCCAAAAATGCCAGGAATGGGTATCTAAAATGTGCTCAAATGCGATTTGGGCAATGTCAATTTCCTTCTCTTTTGCCGCATGAACAGGACCGCCTGCAAGGACAGTATCCCTATTTTCATGCTGCGCTTTGAGCGAACCAAAACCAAATAATAGAATTAGGGTGAATAATCGGATAAATACCGGTGTGTTTCTTCTGTAAGTGTTGATTTTACTGGTCATCTGGCGTTAAAAATCCCTCCGTTTTTGAATTTGCGTGCAAATGTATGTATTTATTGCCAAAAACACCAAAAAATTGGACCCGAATTTGGGTTCATATTAAGATTTCCGGCATTTTAGTACTTTTAGCCGCAATTTGACAGTAGAAGCCTTTTTTTATGGCGCCCTATCTGTCTTATTGCGGTTTATCCCGATATAGTAATTGTTAGTATTTCTTCCCTAAATATGGTAAGGAAATGCTTACAATTAATACATCGTAGAATCGAGAATTCGATTCTATTTAGGATAAGCATTTACTAACGCGTTATCAACGAAAATGGCATACTGGCTCATTAAATCAGAACCTTCGGCTTACAGCTGGGAGCAATTTAAAAAGGACAAAAAGACCCAATGGACGGGCGTACGAAATTACGCGGCCCGAAATAATTTGCGGGACATGAAAAAAGGAGATTTGGCCTTTTTTTATCACAGCAATGTGGGACTCGCTATTGTGGGTATTGCTAAAGTGGTGAAGGAAGCATACCAAGACCCCACCACCGCAGAACCCGCCTGGCTCTGTGTGGATTTTGCGCCTGTTAAAGATCTAAATAAGCCGGTTTCCCTCGTGCAAATAAAAAACGACCCCATCTTAAATAACATGGACCTTGTTCGGCTTCAACGATTAAGCGTTGGAAAAGTTACAGAAAAAGAATTTGTGAGGCTGTGCGAACTGGGTGAGTTTGCTGTTTGAAAACAAATCGCTGTATTAAGATTAATTTAATTTCTAACTACCCCGATTTAAAGAAATTCCCTTGAAAGAATTCTTTTCTGTTTACAAATCATAGGTGTAAGCCTCTGGGGGAAATTCAGAAATATTTATTTCACTGAGTGTTTGAGGTGTAAAAAATATCTATGCTAGTTGATCGATTGTTAGAATGGCAGATTCCAGCCTTTGTTCTTGCGTCCCTGATATCAAGCCATAAGCCCCGCCCAATTTTTTCACCTCATTTATATTCATTTCCAAAATTACATCACGGTCAAATTTATTTTGCCGCAAGTCATCCTCTACCCAGGCCAGATCATTGTTAGTGATCAAATAATGATGGTATTTTATTTTTGAAAGATGTTCTTCAATAAAACCCGGTATGCTTTCAAACTCCAATTCTGCCCAAATCTTCAGGGTGATGAGCGTGGTATCACAAAATAAATACTTCTTTGCTTTTTTTTCGCATTCAACTTCCAGTTCTAATTGTCGTTTGGCAATGTTTACCAGGTCGTTTGCGGTATAAACATAAATAGACGAATCATTAAAATATTCTCTGGCAAATTCAGGAACCCAAACGGTTTCGTAATGCTTGGCTAATGCCTCGCAGAGCAGCGTCTTCCCCGTACTTTCGGCTCCTATAACTCCTATACGGATAATTTTGTTTTCTTCCATGATAACCATCCGTAAAATGCCATGCCGGCAAAAATTAAATACAAAGCGCCATACAACCACAAATCGCTGAGTGCATACAAAACAATGTAGGTGCCGTCAATAAGCACCCAAATGAGCCAGTTCTCTATCCACTTTTTTGTCATCATAAAGGTAGTGGTTAAACTGCCCGCTGTGAGTACCGCGTCTAATAAGGGACGCGCGCCTTTGAAATAAATTAGCAAATAATAATACAAACTAAACTGAAGCAAGGTAACAATGATCAAAATAGGAATCCATGAATAGGGAACAGGCGACGCCACAAAATTCAGTCCTTTATTTTTATTCCAATAAAACCAACCGTAAATGCCTGCAAAAAAGTAAAAGACCTGCAAGGACATGTCACCGTAGAGTCTCGAAAAATAAAAATCAATGCCACCCGCCACCACACTGATTAGGGCCATGGGCCAGCAAAAGATAGATTGTTTAATGGTGAGCCATACGCCTAAAGTACCGGATATAAAAGCTATGATGCCTAATACTGACATCAGTCAAAATCGATCTTATTCTTTTTGAACTCCTCCAGAATTTTTTGAAAATTTTCATAAGGCATCTCGGCGTTCCACAAATACGAATTAAAAGCGATGCCGTAAAAACCAAACTTCACAGCCTTAATAATAGTAGCGGGTGTAGTTCCCCCGCGCGCCACCAGTTTTTTGCCGCAGTTTTTATTTGCCGCAATTACGCCGTCCTCATAAAAACCACTGTACAAATCACCTGTCATATTATTAAACATAGTGCCAATCAAAAAATAATTAAAATTTTGTTCCTCTGTATTATACACCTGTTGCAAGCGCGCATACGAGCGACTTTTTGAAGTTTGCTGAAAACGTAATTTTAAACGGAAACGTATGAACCAATACCGCCAGTTTTTCGACAAATGATTTTTACTCAAGTGAATTCCCTTTAAGTTAAATTTTAAGGCCAGGTTATGATGCGAGTGGATCACAATGCGGTTGTGAAAATGCGCGGGGATCTCTTTCAAGTACTCCGCCATTTGTTTGGTGGAGTGTCGGGGCTTTCGCAAATGGAGGGTAGTTAACCCGCTCTCAAACATTTTGGTCACGAGTGTCTGTTCGTCCGGCACATCTTTTGAAGGAGTTATAACAAGAAGTTTCATAGGGACAGATTGCCTAAAAGCAATCACTGATTTCAGTTAATAAATGTATATTTTTTTCAAGGGCATTACCAATAACCACCATGTTTGCTCCGGCCTTAATTATTTTTTTTGCCTTTTCTGAGGAATCAATTCCTCCTCCCACAATAATGGGCAAGGAGGTTTGTTTCTTTATTTTTGAAACCAGATTCGGTGAAATAATGGAGCTGGATCCGCTCCCTGCTTCCAGGTAAATGGCTTTAAAACCCAATTGTTCTGCGGCAATGGCTGTGTTAAGGATATAGGTTTTTTTTGAGGGATGGAGCGGAACCGTATTGGTGACTCTTTGTGTACTCGATGTTTTTCCTTCTCCTATCAGCAAATAAGCCGTGGATAAAAATTTCAATTTCATTCTTTTAATAATCGGAGCCGCTACAATGTGTTTTTCTATAAGGTAATCGGGGTTTCTTCCCGAAAGCAAACTTAAGAGTAAAAGTCCGTCGGCATATTTCGACAATTGTGTTTCATCGCCCGGAAACAAAATAAGAGGCAACCTGGAAAGTTTTTTAATAGCTAAAATGGTTTTAGTCACATCTCCCTTTTCGAGGGCGCTGCCTCCAATTAAAAAACAACTCACGTTTGATTTGCCCGCAAGTATAATCAGCTCCGGATTAAATTTATCAGGATCGATGAGAACCGCTAAGAGTGGACCTTTACGTGCAATCAGTTGATTTATGATCTTTTTAAATTTCATTTAAAATGTATACCATTCTGTAGGCATCTATTGTTTCCGACGCTAAATTATACCGTGTGTGAAAGTCGTCAATTTTTATCTCACCATATAGCGTTGAGGTCTCAAAATTTTCAACCCTGATGTGTTGGGCGAATTCCAAATCCTTTTTCCCATAGGCTTTAAACATGGCTTCCTTAGCGGCCCAAATCGTAAGGAGTTTATCCACATCATCTTTGGCATACCCCAACTCAGAGGCACTCAAAAATTTATGTTGAATTTTTAACACTTTATCGCGAATCAGCTCAATGTCAATGCCCGTGCTCTCCTTTGTATTGGTTATAATCACCAGTTTATCGTGCGAGTGAGAAATGGACATATGCTCGGCCCGGTTCTGCAAATAAGGCTTGTTTAAGTCTGTATAACACAGCGTAAAATCCTCCGTTTTTAACATTTCGGCTAAAAGGCGCCGGCTGCCGGCCCGTTCAATGTCGCGTTTTAGGGTAATGCCCTGTTCCTTTGCGAAGGCGGCCAAATCGAGTGATCCGATCCGAATATGAGCGTTTATTTGACGGACGGATAACAAATTAAATAGTTGAGAATTACAAACTTATGAATATCTTTGTAATCCTTAAAAAAATAAATAATAATAGATAATATGTCAGTAACAGCAACCAAGTACACCGCGTACAAAGTAAAAGATATCTCATTGGCAGAATGGGGTCGCAAAGAAATTAAATTGGCCGAAGAAGAAATGCCCGGCTTAATGGCATTACGAAAAGAATATGGCGCAGCAAAACCGCTGAAAGGTGCTCGTATTGCAGGTTGTCTGCACATGACCATCCAAACTGCCGTGTTAATTGAAACTTTAAAAGAACTGGGTGCAGAAGTAACCTGGAGTTCTTGTAATATTTTCTCCACACAAGATCACGCTGCCGCCGCTATTGCTGCTGCCGGTTTTCAGGTATATGCATGGAAGGGGATGACTGCTGAAGAATTTGACTGGTGCATTGAGCAAACATTATGGTTTGGCGAAGATCGCAAGCCTTTAAACATGATTCTTGATGATGGTGGCGATCTTACCAATATGGTATTTGATCAGTTCCCTGAATTGGCTGCCGGAATTAAAGGTCTTTCGGAAGAAACCACTACAGGTGTTCACCGTTTATATGAGCGTATGGCAAAAGGTACCTTATTGTTACCTGCAATTAACGTGAATGACTCTGTTACTAAATCTAAGTTTGACAATAAATACGGTTGCCGCGAATCATTAGTTGATGCCATTCGCAGAGCTACCGATATTATGTTAGCCGGAAAAGTGGCTGTGGTGGCCGGTTACGGTGATGTTGGAAAAGGCTCTGCGCAATCTTTGTCTTCACAAGGTGTGCGTGTGATTGTAACAGAAATTGATCCTATTTGTGCTTTACAAGCTGCAATGGATGGTTATCAGGTACAAAAAATGGACAATGTATGCGGCATCGCCGATATTATTGTAACTACTACTGGTAACAAGGACATTGTTGTAGGACGTCATTTTGAAAAAATGAAACATGGTGCTATTGTTTGTAATATCGGTCACTTTGATACCGAAATTGACATGGCATGGTTAAACAAAACCTATGGCGCCAGCAAAGATGTCATTAAACCACAGGTTGATAAATACACCATCAAAGGAAAAGACATAATTGTATTAGCCGAAGGTCGCTTGGTGAATTTGGGTTGTGCCACAGGACATCCAAGTTTTGTAATGAGTAATTCATTTACAAATCAAACCCTTGCTCAATTGGAATTATGGACAAACACCGCTGCTTACGAAAAGAAAGTATATGTGTTACCAAAAATTTTAGATGAGAAAGTGGCGCGTTTGCACCTTTCAAAAATTGGTGTTGAATTAGATACTTTAAATAAAGAGCAAGCTGATTATATTGGTGTAAAAGTAGAAGGTCCATTTAAATCGGATGCCTACAGATACTAGCCGAGTGTCCTGCTGAACTTGTTTCAGACCTTTAACTCTATTTTAAAAACCTCAACAGAACTGTTGGGGTTTTTTTGTTGTTATAAATTGCATTGTGAATTCCTGATTGATCTATATTTTTCATGCGGACCAAGCCTGCATCTAAAAAAGATGTACATTTAGTATAAATTAATAGCCCAATCGTATGACAAAATTCTACTGCACTATTACCCCAAAATCAATTCCCGTATTGGCAATGTGTTGGATTCTCTCCGCGTCTGCTTTTTCAAAAACTAGTCCGGGTTTTAAACAACAAAGCTCAGGCATTGCCTTTACTGAAAACAAAGGACAGGTACACGATCAAAATAATAAACCACGACCTGATGTATTGTATGGTGTGATGACCGGCAACATGGCTGTGCACATCAAGAACACCGGCGTAAGTTATCAATTGTACAGAATAGATAGTTACAAAGAAACGGAGGATCCGAAAACAAAGGAAAAGCGATCTGAACCCGACCAACAAACTATCTACCGGATTGATTTAAACTGGCTAAACTGCAATAAGACTTTTATCAAAGCCGAGGATGAGGCTCTTCCTGGTCATAACAACTATTGTGCGGAAAGTAGTCCCAAGGTAGCTCTTAATGTGATTAGTTACAAAGGCGTTACCCTAAAAAATTTGTACAATGGCATAAATCTTCATTATTATGAAAAAAACGGCCAACTGAAGCATGATTACATTGTTGCCCCTAACACTGACTACAAGCAGATACAGCTAAAAGTTGAAGGAGCTGAAATAATTTCGCAGCCGGATGGATCTTTAATATTAAATACCCCCTTGGGAAAAGTTCAGGAAGGGGCGCCATTGGTTTATCAAAACGACAGGCTATTAAAAGCAAAATGGGTTGTAACAAAACACGAACTAGATTGGATTCTAAGTTTTGAAGTTGAAAACTATAATCCCAATTTTGAACTGATCATTGATCCTGTTACAAGGCTCTGGGGGACCTATTATGGAGGTAGTGGCCCAAACATAGCGGGTGACGACAGAGCTACATGTTGTGTTACAGATGCAAATGGAAATGTATTTATGGCCGGCTATACTAACACAGGTACTAGCACTCTTATTGCTACCCTGGGCAGTCATCAATCAACAAATATTGGCCCATTATATTCCCTCGATGGTTTTTTGGTGAAATTTGATGCAAATGGCGTACGGCTTTGGGGCACATATTGCGGCGGACTTGGCGATGATGTTATTAACGGTTGCGCCATAGATCCTTCAGGAAATATATTTGTTGCAGGCAATACAAATTCAACCACAACTTCAAACATTTCTACCGTAGGCAGTCATCAAAGTAATTATAGTGGAGGCTACGATGCTTTCCTGATAAAATTTAGTAATAGTGGGTTAATACAATGGGGAACATATTATGGAGGGGTTTCTAACGAGTATGGTTATGGCTGTACAACAGATATTAATGGAAATGCATATTTGTGTGGGGTCGCTTCAGCTTATTCAAACACAATTATTGCAACACCGGGAAGTCATCAGGCGACATCCATTGGTTCTGATGGGTTTTTAGTAAAATTCAACTCTTCCGGTGTAAGGCAATGGGGAACTTACTATGGTATTTCACCTGCATCTTGTTGTACCGATGTTGCCGGAAACGTTTTTATAGCAGGTACTTATCTAGGTTCAACATCAAATACTGCAATAGCTACTCCGGGAAGTCATCAGCCAGTGTTTGGAGGAACAATTGTAAGTCAGGGTACTGATGCCTGCCTAGTTAAATTTAATAGTAATGGGGTGAGACAATGGGGTACTTATTATGGCACCAGCGGAAACGAAGTAGGTAAAGTATGCGCGGCAGATGCTATAGGGAATGTTTATTTAGCGGGATATGCCGAAAACAATCCACCAAGTACAGGAACAATCATTTCAACTCCATTAAGTCACCAATTAGCTAATCAAGGCGCTGATGATGGATTTTTGGTAAAGTTCTCGCCATCAGGTACACGGCTATGGGGCACCTATTATGGGGGGAATTATCCGGACAGAATTAACTCTTGCGTCGTTGACTCTTCCAACAATGTTTACATCGCAGGAGAAACACAATCCTTTGCGAGTAATTTTGTAGTCTCAGGCATTGCAATTGCCAATGCCGGTGGTTATCAGGACTCGCTTGGTGGCCTTTATCAAGGCACTGGAGTTGTAGCAGCCGATGCTTTTTTAGCAAAATTTAATCCAAGCGGCGTGCGGCAGTGGGGAACTTATTACGGAGGTGCATCCGCCGATGGCGGAAATGGTTGTGCTACCGATAAATTAGGGCATGTGTACTTGTGTGGACTTACCTTTACAGGAACAAATACTGTTATTGCAACTGCTGGCAGTCATCAAAGCGTAATTTCGCCGGGAAACCGTGATGCATTTTTAGTAAAATTCGACCAATGTACCACTCCCCCTAGTCCACCCTTATCCTTATCGGGTTCTTCATTAATTTGTGCAGGAACTCCGGCAACCTTTTACACTCCCCCGGCGTATGCTGCAAATTATTACACCTTAAGTTTGCCAGGTGGAACTTTTGTTACAAGTAATACAAATACCATAACTGCCCTGCCAGTAACTTCCGGAATGTTTACGCTCATGGCCGGCAATGCCTGCGGTGTGTCGCCACAGCAAACATTTAGTATTACTGTTAATCCTCTGCCAAGTGTTGCGGTTAACAGCGGCAGCATTTGTTTGGGGCAATCTTTTACTTTGGTTGCCAGTGGGGCTAACAGCTATACCTATTCAGGCGGAGCTGTGGTTACCCCTAGCAGTTCAAGTTCTTACACAGTTATTGGTACAAGTGCAGCAGGTTGTTCTAATAGCGTGGTGAGTACCATAGGTGTTAATCCCTTACCAAGCATTTCAATAAACAGTGGTGTTATTTGTTTGGGGCAATCTTTTACTCTGGTGGCAAGTGGAGCTAATACGTATACTTATTCGAGTGGGCCAGTCGTTTCCCCAATTCTTACTAGCTCTTATTCGGCAACAGGCGCAAGCGCTGCCGGTTGTATAAGTTCAAATACAGCCATAAGCACAATAACAGTGAGTACCGTTCATCCTACAATTACTGTAAACAGTGGCAGTATTTGTGTGGGTAAATCATTTACAATTATAGCATCAGGGGCAAACACTTATACCATACAAGGAGGAAGTTTAATCGTTAACCCTAGCGCTACTTCGAGCTACACTGTGGCAGGAACAAGTACAGCCGGTTGTATTAGTTCTAATACTGCTGTTTCAACCGTGAGTGTAAATCCATTACCCATCATTAATCTTTCAAGTACTAATAGTTTATTATGTGTTGGTGAAAGCGCCACTTTAACAGCCAGTGGTGCCTCGATCTACACTTTTAATCCGGGAGGTGTTGGTGCAACTATTACTGTTTCGCCAAGTGCCACTACCACGTATGCAGTTATTGGGATGGATGCTAACGGTTGCAGTAATAACGCAAGTATCAGCTTAAGTGTGGATGCTTGCACGTTAATTAAAAATGAAGAATTAAAAATTAGTAATTCAGGACTTGTACTTTATCCCAATCCAAATACAGGAATAATAACTATTGAAATGAATACGGATAATGAGGTAATGATTCTAAATGCTTTAGGCCAGATTGTTTATTCTGATAAACTTACTACTGGCACGCATCAAATTAATTTGGAAGCTTTGGCGAATGGGATTTATGTGCTGAGGGTGACACACGTTTCGGGGAATATTAAATTGATTAAAGAATAGTTAAAAATAAAAATTTAAAATAATTGCTCAATGTCGACCCTAAAGTTACGCGGAACTTGTTTCAGCATCTGAAATCATTTCAGCACATTGAACTCTACTCTAAAAACCTCAACGGAACTGTTGGGGTTTTTTTGCTTGTATAAATGATTTTCTGTTCTTCTCTTTGCCCTCTGCGTAATCCTCTGCGACCTCCGTGTTAAAAAGGTCAGAAACCACTGGATCTAAGCATCAAAAACACAGAGTCCACAGTAGAATTGCTCTTCTTTGTGACCTCTGTGTAAATCTCGGCGACCTCTGTGTTTAAATATTGAGAACCAAGCCTATAAAAACAATTAATTACTTGATCTCGCAATTAATGCTGTAGTTCCCAAAAAAGTCCTTCCCTGAATCATCATTTGCCTTACATCTATCGGTAGCACGTTTCAAATTATCTTTGTAGGTAAATGCCGAATAATTGGTAGTTGTTGAGCCCGTCCCACTTGTGTAGGTTTTTGTGCACTCACAACGGTAGTCTTTTTTGCAGGATGATGCACTTATGCTTATTACGATAGATGCTCCTATTAATACAATTGCCTTTTTCATTTTTATTTTTTTAATTGAGGCAAAGGTGGGCTTCTTTAAACTAAAAATCTTACAGGCATTACGCGATAACTTACATCTTTCCCATTTAAGCCCTAATTCTTACTTAATTTCCTTTTTCAAACCCCTAATCATCTCCCCAAAATTCTGTTTTTGATAGAGGGCATTAATCACGTTTTCAATACGGCCGGCCTTTGTGTCGGCTCCCTTTGCGGTAAAAATATAACGGTGGAAATAGTTTTGATGTGAAAGGTTTAACGATTCAAATTGTTTTTTGGCTATTAGGTCTTCTGCCAGACAATCTACTAATTCCTGCGATTTTAGCGCTTCGCTTTTATCTAATTCAAATTTGATGCTGAGCATGGCTCCTTCTTTTTTGCCAAGCTTCTTTCGCAATTCCCCGTTAATGGCAACGATAAATTTTCCTTCTCCTGCCGGGTAACAAACCAAACGTTCAAATCTAAAATCATCCATCATTCCCTTTATTCGGAATTCCTTTTTGTTTTTTAATTTCAGTTTCAAAATAATATCCTGTGGAACATCCACGTAAGTCCAACCCGTTTTTTCGGCTTTAGAAGCAAATTTCAGGATGATGGATTTAAATGAGTGCATTCTCAAATATGAATACGTATTGCACGAATTTAAACTAAATATTGATTTAGAAAACCACTAAGCTTTAAGTATACTTTGATTCAAAAGTGTAACTTTGTGCTCTCAGTGACTTAGTGGTATAAAACTCATTTCTTATACCCTTTGCAGCTCCAGCACCGTGATCTCAGGCCAGATCCCAATTCGTCCGGGATATCCTAAAAATCCCAGACCGCGGTTTACGTATAAAAATTGTTGGCCTTGTTTATATAGTCCTGCCCAATTTTTGTAGAGATATTTTATCGGACTCCATTTAAAGCCGGGAATTTCGATGCCCATTTGCATGCCGTGCGTATGTCCGCTCAAGGTAAGGTCCACTTCAGGATAATCGAGTAATACCTGCATGTCCCAATGACTGGGATCATGACTCATTAAGATCTTATATGGATATTGTTCCGTTCCTTCATACGCTTCTTTCATTTTTCCATATCTCGGAAAACGCATATTACCACCCCAGTTCTCAATGCCGATCAAAGCAATTTTTGCCCCGTTTTTTTCAATGGCAACGTGTTCGTTCATTAACAACCTCCAGCCAAAATCGGCATGATGTTTTTTCAGATCATCCAAATTTTGAATCTTAGCCTCGGGGGTTTCCCATGTTACATAATCTCCATAATCGTGATTGCCAAGCACAGAAAACACGCCATGTTCGGCCTTTAACCGCTTAAATTGATGTTCGTAGCCATGTACTTCGGTGGTCATATTGTTTACCAAATCACCGGTAAACAGAATGAGATCGGCATTTTGTTTGGCCACAATATCAAAGGCTTTGGCTAATCCCTCATCATTTCTAAACGAACCCACATGAATGTCGGATAACTGCACAATTTTAAATCCGTCAAATTCGGGTGGTAAATTGGGAGCAGGCACCTTCACCCTGTGAACCCTGTATTTATAGGCACCGCGAACAATGCCATACATTAGCCCTATGGCCGGAATAATGGTAAACGCTACTGCCAGTTGGCTGAAGAATTTTAAACGGGTGATACCTTTAGAGGCGTCTAAGACCTCACTTTGTTTAGTAGCAAACAACGAAAAGATCCAGCGGAAAAGACGAATCACATCGTCAATGATCAGAAAACTACTTCCAAGCAATTTACACAGCAAGATGATAAGCGCAACGGCAGAAACGGATCTGAAAAAATAATTCCAATTTTGAGGGGGATAAAACAGTGATATGAGGCCTACCAGAAAACTCAGACTCATGAAGGCGTAGACAGTATAAAGAACCGCATTTCTTTTGCCAACAGAAAAGTCCCTCACAAAGGTCCTTACACCGCTCAAAAAGTAAAACTCAATGATGATAATAAGGGCAAAAAAGATCAGAAATCGAACAAACATAATATCGAAGCACGAATTTACCAATAAAGCCGCGTTTTGTATTTACATACTGATGTTAATTAATTCCAAAATGGGGGCGCGTCTGCTTGCGCCTTTCTTCTATTTTTGAATATTATATCAACTTTGTATAAGCAAACACCATGGGCAAAATAAGAATAGGCATTATTTTTGGAGGACAAAGCAAGGAGCGGGAAATTTCTTTTGCCGGCGGTCGAACAGTTTACGACAACCTCAATAAATCTTTATTTGAAGCCATCCCTATCTTTGTGGATAGTTTTGGAAATTTTATCGAACTCCATTGGGAGTTCATCTACAAAGGAACCATCCGCGATTTTTATCCTCCGGTGGAGTTTCTGCCTTCAGGATCCAAGTTTCAATTGTATGCCGAAAATCTGGGTGAGTTGGATGAAACCAAACAATTGCAACTCATCAAAAAAATCGGTAACAAACTACATCTTACTGAACTAAAACACAAAATCGACTTCGCCTTTTTATGTCTTCACGGCCCTTTTGGGGAAGATGGTAGGATTCAGGGCTTGTTCGAATTTTACCAAATCCCCTATAGTGGATCCGGCATTTTAGCATCGGCCATCGGCATCAACAAAGCCATTCAAAAAGAACTCATGGTAAACAAGGGTTTCAACAGCCCGCCATACATCACCATTGACAGAGAAAAATGGATACGTGGAACGTCTTCGCATTCGTTTAAAGAAGTTAAAGAAAAAATCGGTTTCCCATGCGTGATAAAACCGGCTAATCAAGGGTCGAGCATTGGTATCAGTATTTTGACTACCGACAGTGAGATTGAATTTATGACTGCGGTTGAAAAAGCCCTCTTCACCCGCTGGTTGGATGCCAAGGAGTGGCAAGGACTTTCAGTGGAAGCAAAAATAAATTACGTGAAGACGCTCGCCGACATTCGCGAAGGGATTGGTATGCCGCTTTGCATCACACATCCCAAAGAACTGAACGCGCCGGTTATTTATGATCCCAATGAGTTTATCAACTACGTGGACACCCATCTGAAAGAAGACGGATTTGTGTTGGAGAGTCTTGATGCCGAGAGCACCGTATTGGTGGAAGGTTTTATTGAGGGCAAAGAGTTTAGTTGCATAGTTTTGGAAAATGAAGAAGGCCTGGCCATCGCTCTTCCTCCCACAGAAATTAGAAAAGGAAAAGAATTATTCGATTACCGCAGCAAATATTTACCCGGCCTCTCACGCAAGATCACCCCCATTGATGTGCCCGACACGCAGATTGAGGCGATTAGAAAAGCATGCGAAAAATTATTTTATGAATTGCATTTTGATGTGTATGCCCGCATCGATGGGTTTATAGGCAAAGATGGGAAGATCTTTTTGAATGACCCGAACACCACCAGTGGCATGATGCCATCTTCCTTCTTTTTTCATCAGGCCGCCGAAATTGGTTTAAATCCTTCTCAGTTCCTTACCTTTATTATTCGCACCTCCTTTGCAAAACGCATTCTTCGGGCCAAAGGAAATCTCATCTACCCGCACTTGCTTCTCCAACTAGATAAAGCGATCCTCGAGGATAAAAATGCTCTTGGCCAGAAAATTAAAGTAGCGGTCATCCTTGGCGGATATTCTTCAGAGCGTCATATTTCGGTAGAAAGTGGAAGGAACGTGTTTGAAAAATTAGCATCCTCCGAAAAATACGCACCATTCCCGGTTTTCTTAACCGGCGATAATACGGCCCAGCAGCTCTATCACATTCCTATTAATTTATTGTTAAAAGACAATGCTGATGATATTAAGGAAAAAGTCGAGCACTTTAAAGTGCATCCTAGTATCGATCAAATCGTGAAACAATGCGCGTCCATTACGAACAAATACGCGTCAGCCAATCAAACATCAGCCCCAGAATTAGTATCGCTTGAGGCGCTGAAGAAAAAAACAAATGAAGTATTTATCGCCTTGCATGGAAGGCCCGGTGAAGATGGCGCTATTCAACAAAAATTGGACGCCCTCGGATTGCCCTATAACGGTTCCAGCAGAGAAAGCTCCTCCATTACCATCGATAAATACCGCACCAATGAGATTTTGAGAACTAACGGATTTCTGGTTGCCGAGCACATGCTCATTACGAATGATCAATGGGAAAATGAGCGATCCAAATTTGTAGAGCTTCTTAAAAATAAAATCAGATACCCTTTTATAGCAAAACCTGTTGACGATGGTTGTAGCAGCGCGGTGAAGAAAATTAAGACCCTCGAAGAATTTGAGGCCTTTTGCAAATTACTTTTCCGCCACTCCGAATCACTGGATCAAGCATCTGCAAGCGTTTTGCAAATAAAACCAAAAGAAGAATTTCCCCAGAAGCAAGTGGTATTAGTGGAAGAACTAATTAGCAAAAAAGATGCTTCTCACTTTATAGAAATTACCGGCGGTATGCTCACCCGCTACAATAAAGAAGGTGAATTAGAATACGAAGTGTTTGAAGCCTCTGAAGCTTTAGCCGACGGCGAAGTGTTAAGTTTGGAAGAAAAATTTCTGGCCGGGCAAGGTCAGAACATTACCCCCGCCCGCTACGCTCCAAATGCGGCGGACCGCCAAAAAGTAAGTGAACAAGTAAAATCCGCACTCAAAGGCGCTGCTCGAGTTTTGGGTGTTGCGGGCTATTGTCGTATCGACGCATTTGTAAGAGTATACAAAGATTTTCGCGTGGAAGTTATATTCATCGAAGTTAACTCTCTTCCGGGAATGACCCCTGCCACTTGTATTTTTCATCAGGCGGCCATCAATCATTATAAACCTTATGAGTTTATCGATCAGATTCTTAATTTCGGAAAAAGTCGTTTAGCGCTTGCAAGTTCAGAGAAATCATAAATTCGGATGTTAATAAATAGTCCCCAAAAATTATTTATGATTATGCTTGGTTGCAAACCAACAGGCAGAGCCACCGAACAACACGATGTCTTTTTTGGTATTGGTCCCAACCTAAAATCCTTGGTCCCCGAAATAATCGCGTCCTGGCCACATGCCAAGGATCTTCACATAGATTCGTGGAGAGAGGTCACTCAGGTGAATGGCTTCACCATTTCCATCATCCCAAGAAAAAAAACAAGCACCCACACGTTCAAACTGTTCTTTATTAATTTGGGAGGCTACAAAGTAAATGATCTTGAAGAATTCCATTACAAAATCTTATCTGTTGCTGAAAATTTAAGCGAGGCCCTCCGGGAAACGAAACAATGTGCCTTTTACTTGCACACCGGATTTAGAGGTGCCGAATCGCATGTGGATGATAAATATGGTATTGATGTAGATGATTCCTATAATGTGGAAGATCTTTTGAATTCTGATACTAAAAAAAAGTTCGCTATTCATGTAAGTCACCAGCTTTCAGGGATAGAAGATCAGTTGCATAGTGGCTATTTAAAATTGGGTAAAATTATTTAGGTCACCATGCCGCACAAATTCTTAATTTTACCTCGATGGAATTTGAAATAAAACCACAAAACAAATTTAGCTTTGGACTTAAAGAACTGTGGGAATACCGGGAGCTTTTTTATTTCTTCACGCTTCGCGACATTAAAGTTAAATACAAACAAACCGTGCTCGGTTTTTTGTGGGCGGTACTTCAACCTTTGGTGATGGCGCTTTTGTTCTCCTTCTTCCTAGGCCGTGCTATCAGTACTTATACGCAAATGGAAATGCCCTATCTCATCTTCGCTTTTAGTGGCCTCGTAATCTGGGGTATCTTTTCATCGGGACTTAACAACGCCGGAAACAGCATGGTATCGCATGCCAATATCATAAAAAAGATTTATTTTCCGCGCCTCATTATTCCCATTTCATCGGTTCTGGTGGGCCTTTTTGATTTCCTGATGGCTTTTGTTGTTTTCGCGATCTATTGTTTGATCAGCAAGGTTACGTTCAGCTGGATGGCCCTACTTTATATTCCCCTTGCGGTGGCGCTTACTTGCATGGCAACTTTCGGGGCGGGGACTCTGCTGGCTTCACTAAATGTTAAGTACCGCGACTTTCGCTATATCATTCCCTTTCTAATCCAATTCCTGCTCTTCATTACGCCGGTCATGTATCCTGCATCTATCATTAAAAATGAACAAGTGGCCTGGTTATTCGCACTAAATCCTATGGCTGCGCCGCTCGACATTTTCAGGGCCTCCATGGAAGGAGGAACGCTAATGGTAACGCACGATCTCATTAGCATCCTGTCATCGCTCGTCCTCTTTTTTGTAGGACTTGTGTATTTTAGAAAAACAGAAGCTTATTTTGCTGATCTGGCTTGAAACAGTGAATCCGCAAATCCCTATTTCTTTTTTTCCTTTTTTAGCTCCGCGTAAAACTTCTCAATCTCGTACCATGGGCCAAAAGCATGTTGATCTTCAGAGTATGGGTCTAGGTAAGGTCCCTTAAAATAATCAACCGGCTTCGTATTAATATTCGGATAATTGTGAAATTTTGGAACAGGTCTGGGGTGTATTCTCCCGTCATTAATAAATGCAGCAACATCGAGGGCTTCCTGATCACTCAGTGCAGGTTGATTGTATTTTGCAATAAGGTTAGGCATGTTGAATTTGATGAACTCTGCGGCCTTAATTACGCGGTGCATACTTGATCCTTCCTGGTAGCTCATTGGTCCCCAAAGCGGAGGATTCACATAACCCGTTTTCTGCGGATTCCATAGCCCGCCGCCATCCGCCATATGACAACTTTGACAGTGAATGGAATAAACAACTGCTCCTTTTTCCGAACTAGCTCTTAATGAATCGTAATTTATTTTCTTTAATCCGTAGCCCTCATGCTGTTCAGGATTGTATTTTTCGCCCACCCATTTGATATACGAAACAATAGCAATCATTTCTTTCGAGTCTAAAGCCAGAGGTTTCCCGGCATGCGGCCGGGTGATACAATTGTTCACGCGGTCCGACATGGTGAGGATAGCGTCTTCTCTCGAACGGTATTGCGGATAGGTGCGATGCGAGTCAAAAAAATTCAATCCATAGGGGCGGGTTCCCGCATCCAAGTGACAGTTGGTGCAAGTCATCTTGTTACGAAGATTTTTGCTGGCAACACCATCCGGTCCAATATAATACGTTGAGTACCTTACAATTCTGGCTCCGTAGCGCACCATCTGTCCCCATTCGTCATCTTTCAGTTCATTCGTGTCGGGTGCCTGGTACACTTTCAATGCTTTTACCTCTTTCTGAGGTAAGGGTTCTACCTTTTTCTCGGCTGTTGAACAGGCGAACAAAAAATACATTAGCCCTGTAGATATAATAATGTGTTTCATAAGCGTGAAAAAAGAATTTCGATGGTCTAACTGCAAAACAAATATAAGTAAATCTGCAAGAGCAAAAAAAATCAAAATAAAAACCCGCGGACATTCCTCCGCGGGTTTAAAAAAATTAAGTTAAATTACAATTTAGCCTTTATCTCAATCATGTCGTAACCTTCAATGATGTCACCCACGGCTATGTCATTGAATCCTTCAATATCCAACCCACATTCGTATCCGGTAGCAACTTCTTTCACATCGTCTTTGAAACGTTTCAATGAACCTAGCGACCCGGTATGAATAACGATGCCATCGCGAATCACACGCACTTTGGTATTGCGAGTTACTTTTCCGTCGAGTACATAACATCCGGCAATGGTTCCTACACGTGTAATCTTAAATACTTCGCGCACTTCAATATTGCACACAATCTTTTCTTCAAATTCAGGTGCCAGCATCCCTTCCATGGCTGCTTTAATTTCGTTGATGGCATCATAAATGATGGAATATAAACGGATATCAATTTCCTCCACCTCTGCCAGTTTTCTGGCACTTGTACTTGGTCGTACCTGAAAACCAATGATAATGGCATTAGATGCCGAAGCTAACAACACGTCGCTTTCGCTGATTGCTCCCACCGATTTATGAATGATGTTTACAGCCACTTTTTCGGTGGTCAATTTCAATAGGGAATCCGCCAAGGCTTCAATCGAACCATCTACGTCACCTTTTACGATTACGTTTAATTCTCTGAAATCACCAATCGCCAATCGTCGTCCTATCTCATCAAGCGTAATGTGTTTATGTGTGCGAATGCCTTGTTCGCGTTGCAATTGCAGACGTTTGTTCGCAATTTCTCGCGCTTCACGTTCATCCTTCATCACATTAAATTTATCTCCCGCTTGTGGCGCCCCGCTCAATCCGAGAACTTTAACAGGGTGTGATGGTCCTGCAGCATCAACTTTTTGTCCTCTTTCATTATACATGGCACGCACACGGCCGCTGAAACTTCCTGCGAGCATAATATCGCCCACATGTAAGGTTCCGGATTGAACAAGAATAGTGGACACATACCCGCGTCCTTCTTCCATACTGGCTTCGATCACGTTTCCGCTTGCGTTCTTTTCGGGATTTGCTTTCAGATCCATCATGTCGGCCTCAAGCAGTACTTTTTCGAGAAGCAGGTCGATGTTTTTACCTTGTTTTGCCGATACTTCCTGACATTGATATTTTCCACCCCACTCTTCAACAAGAATATTCATAGCAGACAATCCTTCCCGGATTCTATCCGGATTTGCGCCCGGCTTGTCGATTTTATTGATTGCAAAAATCATTGGTACGCCGGCAGCCTGCGCGTGATTAATGGCTTCCTTTGTTTGGGGCATAATGCTGTCGTCGGCCGCTACCACAATAATGGCAATGTCGGTTACTTTTGCTCCACGGGCACGCATCGCAGTAAATGCCTCGTGACCCGGCGTATCTAAGAAAGTCATACTGCGGCCGTCGGCCAATTTCACATTGTAAGCGCCAATGTGTTGGGTAATTCCGCCTGCTTCACCTGCAACTACATTTGCTTTACGGATAAAGTCAAGAAGTGATGTTTTTCCGTGATCAACGTGGCCCATCACCGTAACAATTGGTGGTCGTTGGATCAAATCTTCCGGTAAATCCTTATCTTCTTCGGCAATAGATTCAAGATCCTCTGCTGAACCAAATTCCACTTTATACCCAAATTCCTCTGCAACAATTGAAATTGTTTCCGCATCCAAACGCTGATTAATGGAAACGAATAATCCCAGTGACATACAGGTAGAAATAATCTGCGTAACCGGCACACTCATCATTTGCGCCAACTGATTAGCGCTCACAAATTCTGCTACCGTCAATAATTTTTTATCGGCTTCCAGCATTTCTGCCTTTTCTGCCAACCTATCACGAATCTCGTCGCGTTTCTCACGACGGTATTTTGATGTTTTTGATTTATTTCCTTTTTCGCTTAAACGCGCGAGTGTTTCCTTGATCTGGGCCTGAATCTCTTCTTCGGTTAACTCGTGGCGTGGCTTACCCGGAGTGGCAGGGCCCGGTTTTTTTGCGCGGGGATCCCCATATTTTTCCTTGGCTCTTTCGCGGGCTATAGCACTTTGCTCTTTACCTACTTTTTTAATTTCCTCTTGAGATAATCCTCCTTTACGGATTCTTTTTCGTTTCTTCTTATCTGCTGCGCTCGCGGCTTCTGAGGCTGCACTTTTCTTGGGTGATTCTTTAACTACCGGCAGTTCAATGCTTCTTAAAATCTTCGGCCCCTCAAGTTTTTCGTAACGGGTGGCAATAAATTCTTCTTTTGCCTCCTCCGGAACTGTGGGGGTAGTCTCCGCTACCTCAGCAGCTTTTGTTTCAGCAGCCACTACAGGAGCTTCCTTCATCTTTGAAGTTTTCTCTTGCTCCACTTCTTCCGATCGTTGAGTTTCCTTTTCTTTCTTAACCTTCTTATCGGGCTTCGTTTTCAGGTTCATCGCATCGAGATCCAACATGCCAAGAACTTTTGGTCCATCAAGTGTTTCACTCTTCTTAACCGATACTACTGGCTCTTCATGTGGCTCCTCAGTTTTTACTGAAGCGGCAGGTTTGTCTGAAACATCGGTAATTTTTCCCGGTGTGGTTAGGTCTTTAATAACCACTTCTTCTGCCTCTACCTCTTTTACCTTTTTTGGTTTCAGGTCATCCAGTACAATGGTATCGCGTTTTAATTTTACGGTACTATGAGCAACATGTTCAGCTTCTTCACGGGCAGACTTATCACTTGAGAACTCCTTCAGCAAAAGCACATACTCCTCATCACCAATTTTGGCGTTAGGGTTACTATCGGTAGGATGACCTTTGGCGGCTAGAAATTCAACGATCTTTCCAAGAGAAAGGTTGAACTCTTTGGCCACTTTGCTTAATCGAAGTGTTTTTGCTCCTTCTGACATATATAGTATAATTCTTTCTAAATTAATTAACCGGTTTTTTTGCCGGCCGGAAACCGGGTTCCGGCGCTCTTATTCCTCAAACTCAGCACTCAATACACTGCGAACGCTTTTTATCGTTTCTTCATCAATTCCGGTGCGGCGAATAAGGTCTTCCTCGCTCAGTTCAAGAACCGCCTTAGCTGTATCGCAACCAATCGCTTTCAACTGTTCAATAATGCCTTCTTCAATCTCATCCGAAAATTCTTCCAAATCCACGTCTTCAGTTTCTACATCTATGTCCGTATCACGGAAAACATCAATTTCGTAACCCGTTAATTTTCCCGCTAATTTAATATTAAATCCACCTTTTCCGATTGCCAAACTGATTTGATCAGGCTTCAGAAACACTTCGGCGCGTTTGGTTTCTTCGTCAATTTTAATTGTGGTAATCTTTGCCGGACTTAGCGAACGCTGAATTAACAAAGTTGAGTTGTTTGTAAAATTGATTACGTCAATATTCTCGTTCTTTAATTCACGAACAATGCCATGAATCCTTGACCCTTTCATTCCCACACAAGCTCCTACCGGATCAATTCGGTCGTCATAACTTTCAACCGCTACTTTTGCTCTTTCACCCGGTTCACGAACAATTTTTTTGATGGTGATAAGTCCGTCGAAGATCTCCGGCACCTCGGTCTCAAACAAGCGTTCAAGAAATACCGGAGAGGTACGTGAAACAATGATTTGAGGGGTACCATTCTTTAATTCTACTTTTGAAACAACCGCCTTAACAGTATCTCCCTTCTTAAAAAAATCGGATGGAATTTGTTCTGTTTTAGGCAGCAACAATTCATTTCCTTCATCATCCATCAGCATGATCTCTTTTTTCCATACCTGATAAACCTCGGCAGTAATAACATCACCAACTTTTTCCTTGTATTTATTGTAGATCTCACTTTTCTCGAGTTCGAGAATTTTTTGAACCAAATTTTGACGAACCGATAATACTGCCCGGCGACCAAAATCTTCCAGTTTCACTTTTTCGGAAACATCCTCACCAATTTCGAAATCAGGCTCTATTTTCTGCGCGTCCGAAAAGCTAATGTGTTTGTTCTCGTCGTATTCAAACGAATCTTCTGCAAATTCGTCGTCTACAATCTTGCGATTCTTGTATATTTCAACGTCTCCTTTGTCGGGGTTCACAATGATGTCGAAGTTTTTGTCGGAACCATATCGTTTAATAAGCATGCTTCTGAACACATCTTCAATGATGCTCATTAATGTGGCACGATCAATATTCTTGATGTCTTTAAATTCCGAAAACGATTCGATAAGATTTACGCCTTCCATAGCTTTTGATTTTTTAGTATTTAAGTTTAATTTTTGATTCTTTTATTTCGCTGAATTTTATGCTCTCATGTTTCACCACTGAAACTTTTCCCTTGCCCAGAGGCTTATTTTCGCGAATGCTGTATTCAAGAGTGATTCCTTCGTTCTTTAGATCCACAAGAATTCCCTCGCATTTTGCACCGTCAAGAAGTTTAATTTCAAAATTGCGGCCAATGTGCTTTTTATACTGTCGCGGCATGACTAAGGGTGTGGTAGCTCCATGTGAACTCACATCCAGAGCATAGTCCTCCCGATTTCTGTCGAGCTTCCCCTCTATGGCGCGACTTAACGCCACACAATCCGCTATTGTCACCCCTTCATCGCCATCAATGTACAAGCTGATGTGGTTGTCGGACCCCATTTTTATGCCGGTTACATAGATAGTACTGCCCTTTAAATGCTCTGTGGCCAATTCAAGTATGTGATCCTTGTGTATCAAAATTTTTGTCAATAAAATAGGGGACTTCTGTCCCCTATCCTGTTTTCTCTATTTTCGCGGCACAAATATAGTCATTTATTTCACTCCGTCAAACAATAAAATAAGTAAAAAAAAGCATTTTGGAGCCAACCTTTCAGCTTCCACCATCGTGATGTGTATGAACCCCACCCAAGGGAATCTTTAAAAAATGAAGAATAGAACCATAAGAGTCATTATTATCCTGGTAGCCTTGCTTTTTATTAACATTGAAGCGGCACAAGCTGGATTGGTGCACAAAATCAAACTTTTTATCAGTCATGAGTTTCCTGATTATAATCTCCTGTTTCTCTCCGGAGGGCTGTTAATCTTGGGGTTTTTGAGCTATGTTCTCTTCGCCCCGGTTTGGATAGGAAACGAAAAATGGGCCTGGCTTAACTATTATACCTACCAGCCAAGTCGGCACAACTATTCGAGCAAAAGGGTTTCAATTCGGAAAATCTCCAAAATTCTCAATAACACTGAGTTTAATAAGCAAGCTCATTCTTAAACAGTTAAGTCAAATACACTGTTAAAAATCAAGAATTTATCAAAAAAGCGATGCAATTCGGGTCTTAAAGTTTTGTTTTAGCACCGATATTTTTATTTTTGTGGCAAAATTTTAAAACTAAAATAATGTCTGACATTGCAAACAAAGTAAAATCGATCATCGTTGATAAATTAGGCGTTGATGAAAAAGAAGTAACTCCAACCGCTAGTTTTACAAACGATCTTGGTGCTGATTCACTAGACACAGTCGAACTGATTATGGAATTCGAAAAAGAATTTAACATTGCGATTCCTGACGAACAGGCTGAGAAAATTGGAACTGTAGGCGATGCCATCTCTTATATTGAGGCTAACGCAAAAAACTAATCCCGCGATATGCAACTCAAACGTGTAGTAGTTACGGGCCTTGGCGCTGTAACCCCATTAGGCAATAGTGTAAACGACTATTGGAACAATTTGATTAATGGTGTCAGTGGAGCTGCACCTATTACACGTTTTGATGCATCTAAATTTAAGACCCGTTTCGCGTGCGAAGTAAAAGGTTTTAACCCTGAAGATTATTTTGACAAAAAAGAAGCTCGTAAGCTGGATGCCTATTCCTGGTATGGAATTGCCGCCAGTGCGCAGGCCGTTGCCGATAGCGGGATTGATGCGGAAGGTATTGACAGAAATGAAATAGGAGTGATTTGGGGAAGTGGCATTGGCGGACTGGACACGTTCCAGACTGAAACGTTTGCTTTTGCGAAGGGCGACGGCACGCCACGGTTTAATCCGTTTTTTATTCCAAAAATGATCGCCGACATTTGTAGCGGACACATTTCCATGCGTTTTGGGTTCCGTGGACCCAATTTTACCACTGTTTCGGCATGCGCTTCCTCCACCAATGCACTTATAGACGCGTTTAACTACATCCGACTTGGTAAAGCAAATGCCATTGTAACGGGGGGTAGCGAGGCGGCTATTAATGAAAGTGGCATGGGAGGATTTAACGCGTGTCAGGCTATGAGTACCCGTAACGATGATCCTGCAGGAGCATCTCGCCCTTACGACAAGGAGCGCGACGGCTTTGTACTCGGCGAAGGCGGTGGCGCCATTATACTTGAAGAGTTGGAACATGCGCTGGCCCGCGGCGCTAAAATATATGCAGAAATTATTGGTGGCGGAATGAGTGCCGATGCCCATCACATTACTGCACCTCATCCCGAAGGTTTAGGCGCTACTCTTGTGATGAAGCGCGCGCTCAAAGATGCCGGAATTTCAGCATCTCAGGTGGATTATATCAATACGCACGGCACCAGCACACCCCTAGGCGATACCGCTGAATTAAAAGCAATCGTAAATGTATTTGGCGAACATGCTTATAAAATGAACATCAGCTCCACAAAGAGCATGACAGGCCATTTACTTGGTGCTGCAGGCGCAATTGAAGCCATGGCCGCCATTCTTTCGGTGCGCGACAGTATCATACCCCCCACCATTAACCACCACACCATTGATCCCGAAATTGATCCAAAATTAAATCTTACCCTTAATAAAATGCAAAAACGAAATGTAGATATTGCCATAAGCAATACTTTCGGTTTTGGCGGCCACAATGCCGCCGTTGTCATCAAGAAATATAATCCTTAACGTCTTGGCCTTAAAAAAACTATTATCGCTGCTTCAAACAAAAAACTCCGCTAGCGATAAAGTTTTTAGAAATTGGGTAAAAACCACTACCGGTTTCACTCCAAAAAATCTTTCATTATACCAACAGGCTTTTCTACACAGCAGTTCCGCTACTAAGAAAAGTGGCACTTCCATTAGCAATGAACGTCTTGAGTTTTTAGGGGATGCGCTGCTTGGTGCCATCGTCGCCGATTTCTTGTTCAAGATGTTTCCTTATAAAGATGAAGGTTTTCTTACACAACTCCGAAGCAAGATCGTAAATGGGCAAACCTGCAAGGAACTCGCTTTAAAATTCGGATTCAACCACTTTTTAAAAGCAAGTCTTAATAAAGACGAAAAAACAAAATCAAGCGCCTATGGTGATGCCTTCGAGGCTTTTATTGGCGCCACATTTCTGGATCTTGGATTTAATAAAACGAAGTCATTCATCGTGTCAAGGATCATCAAAATTCACATTGATATTGATGAGCTTCTAAATACAAATGAAGATTACAAAAGCCAGCTTCAGATTTATTGCCAAAAAAATAAATTTAGTCTCGAATATAAATTACTCAGCGAAGAACGCAACGGATCCGCAAAAATATACGTCATCGAGGTCTTTGTTAACGAGAAAGCCTATACGCGTTTTGAGAATTTCAGCAAACGAGTCGCCGAACAAAAAGCTGCACAACTTACCTTAGAGGAACTCCAAAAAGAAAGTGGCTAAACATGTTTTAAATAGCAGCGACGATGATATTGACTTCGTGTTAATTGGCATCTCATGCCTCGACGATCAGTACTCCGTTGCTGCTCTTATTAATGACTCCCTAAAATTAAAACTGTTCTTAAGCGACTACATTCCTTTCCATTTAAAGGAAGGCCGAATCTTTAAATTCTCGCTATACCGGTTCCTTGATGAAGAATTGGGTCTTGAATACTTCTTTATTCCGAACACCAGCAATTTCGAACAGCCTCAAACCAATGCGGCAAAAAGTGGTTTGTTTGCTGGTCTTGACGTGGACGAAAGCGTGAGGCTCATCAAAGAACTTCCAAAAACCGATTACTTCCTTCTTTTGAAAGGCGAAGATTTGCATAACTATCAATTTAAGATCATGGAGAAACTTAAACAATCGCCCGATTTGATGAATGTGCAAGCCATCGACATTGAAGATTTGCCAAGCAGAAGAAATCTGATCTTTTAGTTTACCTTTATTCAAATTACGTGCACCCCTCATGAATCATCTTAACGAAAAAATATTTCAGTTACGGCAGGACTTTATGAAAGGAGTTCTCAGTGAAAAAGATATTACCCCCGATCCTTCCGAATTATTCGCCCTTTGGCTTCAGCAAGCGGTAGCAGCACAAATTGAGGAGTTTCAGGCAATGGGTCTTTCAACCGTTTCGGTGGATGGGAAGCCCTCTTCCCGCATAGTTTACCTGCGAGAATTTGATAATAATCAGTTTTGTTTTTATACCAATTATCACTCCAGGAAGGCAGAGGAAATCGAAAATAATTCACATGCCGGCATACTTTTTTTCTGGAAGGAACTGGAGCGCCAAATCAGAATTGAAGGTGTGCTTGAAAAAGCACCCACGGCACAAAGTGATGCTTATTTTGATGCCAGACCCTATGAATCAAAGGTGGGTGCCTGGGCCAGCCACCAGAGCCACATTCTAAGTTCGCGCACGGAGCTCGAAAAAAGAATGGAAGAGCTAAAAAAACAACATCCACCGGAAACGATTAAGCGTCCTGAATTTTGGGGTGGTTATATTTTAAAAGCGAACTATTACGAATTTTGGCAAGGACGGAAGAGCAGGTTGCATGATAGAATTTCATTTGAAAGGAATGAAACCGGCTGGAACACATGTAGGCTATCACCATAGTGATAAACAAAGGTGCCACCCAGCTTAAATCAACAGGGAAAACCGCAAAAATTATGTTGTTTCGATACTAAAATTCAAAATCATACTGTTCCTATAGAATCATTATCCCATAATATTCAGGTAGTATCTGGTGGAGAAGTGTAAGCATAAAAACTCCTCCATTTGCTTTTTCCAATATCATAAGAAAGATTCAGGTTGATCACACGCCTAACCCAGTTCTTACTATTTCCACCAAATCTTGTGTCTACCGATATTTTACTCAGGTGAATATACCTATGCCTCCAAAATCATTTTGCTGAGGAGTCGCTTGCCTTCCCATCAAACTCCGGCACATTGGCATCCATCTCAACGTGTATATGTCCTCAGTCGACCCGGCGTTCAGCGCCAAAATGATGCAGGTAATTCTCTCGGGTCTTAATAATGTCGTCAAGTATCCGCCACTACTAAATCGATTAGACTCCTGTGAAATAAAAGCCTTAAATTTGTGGATTAAACAAGGCTGCCTTCAGTAGGAAAATGACAAAACAAGAAAAGATTAACAATTTTGATGCAAATGGAATTGGCCAACTTAATGATGGTATGTATGGCTTGCCTTTTACCATAAACGAATGCGAAACTATTTTAATACCTGTGCCTTGGGAAGTAACGGTTAGCTACGGCGGAGGCACTGCCGAAGGCCCGGAAGCTATTCTAGAAGCAAGTTATCAGGTTGACCTTTACGATCCGCTGGTAAAAGACGCTTGGAAAAAAGGCATTGCCATGGATGAAATCAACGTGGAGATTAGGCAAAGAAGTGAAGATTTAAGACTATTGGCAGAGCAGTACATTAGCGCGCTGGCGAATGGGGAAAAGCCCGACAACAAAGACCTTAAGAACATTGCCGCCTCTATCACCAAAGACTGTTTGTGGCTCAATAAATGGGTGAAGGATCGGGTTCTTCATTTTATGTCGCAACATAAATTCGTGGGTTTGGTTGGCGGCGACCATTCCACGCCACTCGGAATGATGCAGGCGCTTGCCGAAAAATACAACTCGTATGCCATTCTGCAAATTGACGCCCACGCCGATTTGCGCAACGCGTATGAAGGCTTTGAGTTTTCGCATGCTTCTATTATGTTCAACGCATTAAAAATTAAGCAAGTTGAAAAACTTGTGCAGGTGGGGATCAGAGACTACTGTGAAGAAGAATTGGACCTCATTAATTCAAGCAATGGACGAATCAAAACATTTTTTGATCGCGACATTAAATATGCCCTCTATGGTGGCGATAGTTGGGACAGAATTTGTAACCGCATTGTAAAGGAACTTCCCAACCTTGTTTATGTGAGTTTTGACATCGATGGGCTCGACCCAAAACTTTGCCCAAACACCGGCACACCCGTTGCGGGTGGTTTTGAAACAGAACAAGTACTTTTCCTTCTCGAAAAAGTGGTGAAAAGCGGGCGGAAAATCATCTCCTTCGACCTCAATGAAGTGAGTCCGGGTAAAACTGGCGGCGATTGGGACGCTAACGTGGCGGCGCGCATCCTCTATAGGATTGCCAACATGGCTGCGTGGAGCAATAATCCCGCTTAATATAAACTTGAGCTCATTAAAAACATATCTTTTTATTCTCTTCATGGCCTCAAGTACGCTCGTGTTTTCAAAAAAGTTAAAAGAAGGAATCTACCGCGGTGCATTGTTAATCAACCCCGATGTGGGCCTTGAGATTCCCTTTAATTTCGAAGTAATTTATCAGAATCGAAAACCTAAGATCATTATCAGAAATGCCGATGAACGTATTGTAGTTGATGAAATACAACTGAAAGGTGATTCTCTTTTTTTTAAGATGCCTGTTTTCGATACGGAATTCAAATGCAAGATCATGGGAGACTCCATAGAAGGCCAATGGATCAATCACTATCGTACCACAAAAAACTTTATTTCCTTTAATGCTCAGTATAACGACAACCGGCGCTTTCTATTTGTACCTGGAAAAACAAATCCCATGTTTGAAGGGAAATGGGAAGTCACGTTTTCGCCGGGCCTCAAGGATAGTTCAAAAGCCATTGGCATATTCAAGCATCTCGAACAAACCGATTATGTCACGGGCACCTTCCTTACCGAAACGGGCGATTATCGCTATCTGGAGGGCATGCGGTCGGGTAATAAATTATTTCTTTCTTGTTTTGATGGAAGCCATGCCTATCTTTTTGAAGCTGAATTAATAAATGACATGTTGGAGGGCACATTTTATTCGGGCGCGCACTACAGCGAAAAATGGAAGGGCATTCGAAACGATGAGTACAAACTTCGTGACGCGGAAGAAATCACCTATTTAAAGAACAACGATGAACCCATAGACTTCACCTTTCCTGATTTGAACAATAAGATGGTCTCGCTGAGTGATGCTGCTTTTAAAGGAAAGCCGGTCATCATACAACTTATGGGGACTTGGTGTCCCAATTGTTTGGATGAAAGCAGGTACTTTTCAGAACTGTTCAGCCATTATCACAAAGATGGTTTGGAGATCATTGCCCTTGCATTCGAAAAAACAGAAGATGCCGAGAAGGCGCGAAAACAGGTGCTGCGATTAAAGGAACGGCTCACAATTGACTATACCTTGCTTGTTACTTCACGCACGGGAAAAGATAAAGCCGCTGCCATCTTTCCCTTCATAAACGAAGTTTCTGCTTTTCCAACCGCCTTCTTTCTTAACAAACAGCATCAAGTAGTGAAAATCCATACGGGTTTTAGCGGACCGGCAACCGGACAGGAATATGTTAAGTACAAAGAACGCACCGAAAATCTCATCAACGTTTTAATTAGAGACTAATGTTTACAGGTATTATTGAAACACAAGCAAGGCTTGAGAAGATCGAAAAGGATCGCCGAAATGTTCATTTTACATTTTCAAGCAGTATCACCCCCGAACTGCGGGTTGATCAAAGTCTTGCTCACAACGGGGTTTGTTTGACGGTGGTTAAAATTACGAATTCCACTTATCAGGTAACAGCCATAGAAGAAACGCTTAAGCGAAGTAATTTGGGTTTGCTTCAACTTGGTGATCGCGTCAACCTCGAACGTTGTATGCCGGCAGATGGGCGTTTTGACGGACATATTGTGCAAGGCCACGTGGATGCCACTGCAGTATGTGCTCATGTGATTGAACACAGTGGAAGCTGGGAGTTTGTGTTTGAACACGAAAAAACTCAGGACAATCTCACGGTTGAAAAAGGCAGCATTACCATCAATGGAGTGAGTTTAACCGTAGTGAGTTCCGGCGACACTACCTTTTCAGTGCATATAATCCCCTATACCTTTGAGAACACCAACTTTAAACAAATTAAGCAGGGCAGTACTGTAAATCTGGAATTTGACGTGATCGGAAAATACGTTGCTAAGATTTTGGCCCGAAAATAAGGCCTAAAGTTTCTCGAGTTGAATCTTTAGTTTTTCAGTGATGCTGAGTACGGCCGGGCACACCAGCGAATTCTTAAAAGTTAGATCAAGGATCTGACGCATTTTCTTTCTATTAGTATGTGGGTACTCTCGGCAGGCGGTAGGCCGGTAATCGTAAATCCTGCAGCGGTTGTCTTCTTCAAGAAACGGGCAGGGAGCACCCTTTAATACCAGGTCGTTGTCTTCATCTACTCTCAAAAAATTCTCTACAAATTGTCCGGGTTTTATCTTTAACCCTTTTGCGGCCTTTTCCACGTCGCGCTGATTAAACACGGGCGAGGTTGTTCTGCAGCAGTTTCCGCAGGCAAGGCAGTCGGTGTGCTCGAACACTTCGTTATGTGCCGCTTCAAACAGATCATCCAAGTTTTTTGGAGTCTTGTTTTGCAAACGCTTAAAAAAAATGTGATTGGCTTTTTTTAGAAACTGTGCGCGTTTATTGAAATCGGATATATTCATCAAATAAAAAAGCTGTCATTTGGTGACAGCTCCCTCAAAATTATTCGGCTTTCTTTGCGGCTTTCTTTGCGGCGGCTTTTTTTGCCGGGGCCTTTTTTGCCGGGGCTTTGCTGGCGGCCTTTTTTACCACTTTTTTCTTTTTTAGACGACTCACGCCGGTTGATCCAATATGTATTTTGCCACGTTTAGTTCTTTTATCCCCTTTTCCCATAAATAAAGTTTTAGTTTTGTGTAAAAGTAAAAAATTATCTTTACCAAACAAAAATTTGAAACAGCTATTCCGGTTGAATAGTGACAACAAATGAGATTCTGAACTTCATTAATTTTTAGCCAATCAAAAACTCATTTAATAAACAAGAACGTTTGTGCAGTAAAAAGCAAATGGAATTGCTTTTTAACAAAGGGGGTTCCCGCGTGGCTTATCCTGTAAAATTGGTTTTTGTTGAAACGCCTGTTGATCTAATTTACCCTGCGCAAGTTATGTTTGTGGTGCCAAAAAGAACTTTTAAGAGTTCGCCCGATCGCAATGTATTAAAGAGGAGAATGCGGGAGGTATACCGCCTGAACAAGCAGAATCTCTATAGCATACTGGAAGCGAAAAAGATTAAAGTACTTATGGCTTTTATTTATACCGGAAAAAAGAAGGAAGATTATTCAGCGATTGAAGCTGCAGTTCACAAACTCATGAACGGTTTTAAACCACACTGATTTCGTTTATTTCTTGTTCGCCTCTTTCAAATAAGTATCCAAAGCCCCTGTCATACTTGGGTTTTTAGGGTTAGGCGCAAAAATATCAAGTCTGAAACCCAAATTCTTTACAGTGTGAGCAGTAGCATGTCCGAACGCCGCAATGCGTGTATTACCTTGCTTGAATCCCGGGAAATTATGTTTGAGCGATTTGATTCCTACCGGCGTAAAGAACACCAGAATATCAAAATCAGCTAACGACTTCATATCGCTCAAATCGGCACTCACTGTTTTGTAAAAAGTTGCTTTGGTGAATGTGATCTTCACTTCTTCCAGAAAATCGACAATCTGCTCCTTGTGAACGTCGCTAGCGGGCAACAGAAATTTTTCAGCTCTGTTTTTGCGAATCACATCTACCAGATCGAGAATGGTTCCGTGTCCAAAGAAGATCTTCCGTTTTCGGTACTGAATGTATTTTTGAAGGTAGTAGGCGGTTTGTTCGTTAATGCAAAAATACTTCATGGATTCAGGTACAGAAATGCGCATTTCGTTACATATCCTGAAATAATGATCTACCGCTAATTTACTGGTAAGAATAACCGCACCATGTTCCAATATATCAATTCTCTGTGCCCGAAATTCTTGTGACGTGAGACCTTCCACCTTAATAAATTGACGGAAGGTGACTCCCAGATGGTATTTTTTTGCCAACTCAAAATAGGGGTTTTTTTCTGTTTCCACCGGTTTTGGTTGTGATACCAAAATATTTCGTGCTTTGGTTTTGGGATGATTACTCACCTCAATTGGAGGGGGTGTTGGTAAGGTAATTATAGGTTTTTTTGAGGACTTTCTTACCCTTTTTACTGAGAGTGCTTTCTCTATCTTCTCTTTCTCATCATAATTGGTGATTACCTTTTTCTCTTTTGGAACAGAAGCGGATGCTTTAAGAACAGGTTTTGAAACAGCTTTAATGGGTTTTTTGACCTTTGCTTTAGCAGGTTTGGGAACAATCTTTACAGATGGTTTTTTTGAGGTCGGCTTTTTTGAGGATAATGTGCCTGACTTCGGGATTTTCGCCGATTTGCCAGTTTCCTTCTTCTTTACTTTTTTGGTGGCTGAGCTTTTTCTAAGTGACATTAATGCCGTTTCTGTTTAAAAAGTTACAATTATGTATTTTACCATCACAAAAAGAGGTAGAATTTCCAAACCGCAAAAGTACGAGAAAATTTGCAATATTCCTATTCTTTCTACAAGCAATCCCATGATGATTCCTCTGTACCATTTCAACAAAACTGCACCGGAGAGAATGATAACTCCTCCCGAAATAAAGAGCAAGGGGTTAAACGTAGTGAACTCCAGTAAAATGATCCACGGAAACAAAAACAAGCCAAAGGTTTGATTTACGAGAGTAGAATTTGTGGTATAGTCCGATATCAGCCTTCGGCTATCTGTAAAGGCGGCCAGGACTATATTCACAACTCGTTTGAAACTCAGCAGAAGCACAACGGCAAACAAAAAAAAGCAGAATTGCACAAATGAAGTAAAGTCAACCAATACAATGTGGTAAATTGAATTCACTTTGTAGATTAAGAATGACAAATTAAGAACAAAAAAAGTATTTAAAGCAGTGGCATAGAACTTCAGCGAATTAAGCTCTTCACGTTCTAATTGTTGCAGTATCTGGTTGCTGAAAGTAGATTGTACAATTCGTATCAATCGCGGCAAGGCCCGCCCTTTCACCAGTGCAAGCAGGCAGAGGCAGAAAATTAAAAAAACAGAAGGCCAAATTAATTCATGCGAATTCTTTACTTCGGGTGCAGCATGAAATTGCTTAAGTAAATGGTTGGAGAAAATATGTTGGTACTCAACAATGCTCACCTTTATAAGGCAAAAGTTCTGGAAATGCAAAACCCGAATTTTATTTGGCCTTTGGCCCAACTATCCGTTGTATAAGGTATAAAGTTGTTTTCTATAAGTCCGCTCGCGTTCGTGTAAAACAAACTAAATACATGTCCCCCGGTTTCAATTTCAAAACCAAGAGATAAAGGATTATGCACCTTGTCGTTGTTATGATAATATTCGGGGAAATTGTAAAAATAATCGCCGATAAAACTCAGTCGTTTGGTGAGTTTTATTCTTCCTCCAAATCCTAGAGTAAAAAAGCCATTTTGATCTTCTGCCTGATTATTACTGTTTACACTTTCCTTTATAAAATTACGATACATATAGCTCGGCAGAATCTCAAGAGAAAGCCAGTCACTCAGCTTACTGGCGATAATCACTTGATTAAAAAAATTGAAGCGGTGCAATTCATTGGTTGGGAAATCCTGTACGATGCCGCTATATATAGTGGAAGTGGGAGCATGCGAATACCCGGTGCTGGAAAAAAAAGTGAGCGAAATGGGCATTCTAAAATCGGTGGTCTGCTGTAATATGCGCCACTTAAGGGTACCGTCAATCAATTTATTCATTTTGCTTCGCCCTATCCCAATAGAAATGTTATCGGTTATTCCATAATCAAGTGCAAAACGAATATCAGTGGCGTTATCAAAACCAAAAAAAGTCTGAAACGTTTCATTGATCGGGTTTTCATTATTAGAATCGTAAATGTTCCCAAAACGGTGAGCTATCCTAAAATCGAGGTGGTTTTTCTTAACGGTTTCGATGGTTTGAGCATTTCCAATCTTCACTGTTTTAAAGGTGGCGTAAACTTTTCTCGGACCCGCGTCGGTATCGGCATCTACCAAACTTAACAAATCGTCTTGAGAATAAAAAAACAAAGGGCTCAAACAGCTAATTGCTGTGAAAAATGATCGCATTATTTTTTTCATGACCTTTTTTTTATTTTTTTACGTAGGGCTCCAAAATACTGCTAATAGTTACTTCAACTTCTTCGGCAATGTTTTTTACATACATGGAAGGCACCTGAATGTTGTAGTCTGCCACCTTTACCTTGAATTTGCTTGAAATAGTGAGCTCAGTGCCTTTTTTCACCAGGGTGCCGGCCAAAATTACATCTTTCGTTACCCCATGAATAGTCATTTTTCCGGCGATTGTAACATTATTCTCGCCTTCTTTTCCGTAATCAATGGGTTCATTGATTTTCCCCCTAAATTCACCATATTTATTAGGGTAAGTTGCGGCGCCTTCCACCTCCACTTTTTTATCTGTTTCCATGTAGTTTTCATTAAAATGCTCTTCCATTAAGGCATTTTTAAATTTGAAATTTCGCATGGTGATTTTTACTTGAATTTCGCCTGTTGACGCTTTAAGTACAATAATGGCCCCTTTATTTTCGCCTGCGATGTTTTCGAGGGGCGCTGCTGAAAAAAATGAAATGGACGTGGCTCCCGATTTTGCCATAAAGATCTGGGCATGAATGTTTGCCGCAAAAAGGAAAAAGACTGCAATCAATGTGTTTTTCATACTGGAATAATTTTATCAAATTTAGATTATTTCCTTTAATTCGCAATCATCGAGAAACTTTTCTATCAGTCGGGGCATTGCAAATTGATCCAGGTTCTTGATCGTGGTTTTTTTCCTCTTGTTGCTATGATTGGTTTCCAGCCTTATTACATAAAATATCGAAAACAAATGTTGGTGGCTCAGAACATGTTTGTACTTTTTAGAGGTGGTAAGAAGCTGAAAGTGACCCGGACAGGCATTTTTAAACTTGGTCATCGTGCTAAGCTGTTGGAATGCGATCTCCTTAGTGCTTTCAATAAGTTCAAACTCGTATAGTCCTTGCCAAATATCATTTTCTGCGCGCCTGTTCAGCAACAGTCTTCCCTTTTGGTCGAAAATGACGAGGTAATTGAAATAGCGCAGGCGGATCTTGTTTTTTTTAGCTTTTATCGGAAACTCACTCACCGTGGAAGTCTGAAGAGCATAACATCTGGTCTTAAAAACGCAAACCACACAAGCGGGGTTTGTTGGACGGCAATTTAAGGCCCCAAACTCCATGATGGCTTGGTTGTGCTCGGCCACGAGCTTTTTATTAAGAAGTTGAGTTGCCAGTTTCTGAAACTCCTTTTTGCCTTCCCCTGAATCAATGGGCGTTTTTATGCCAAACACCCTGCTCAGCACCCTATACACGTTGCCATCAATTACTGCATGCGGCAAATCATACGCAAAACTGGCAATGGCAGCCGCAGTATAGTCGCCAATTCCCTTTAAATCCCTTATTTGCGCGTAAGTGTCCGGAAATTGCCCTTTAAACTGTGTGTCAATTACTTTTGCCGTTCCATGCAGGTTTCGGGCTCGTGAATAATAGCCTAGGCCTTGCCACAATTTTAACACTTCATCTTCGCTGGCTTGGGCCAAATGCTTAACAGTAGGGTATTTTTGTACAAATTTAAGGTAATAGTTTAGGCCCTGGGCCACCTGAGTTTGCTGCAAGATTACCTCCGATAGCCAGATCTTGTAGGGATCCTTTTCGTTTCGCCAGGGAAGATCTCTTTTGTTACTCTTGTACCAGTCAATCAGGCTCCTGCTAAACCACCTATCCATAATCTCTAAAAGTATGATTTTTGTCTCGTTTCTGTTGCAAAGCGCTAAATATCAAAAAAATATTTTCAATTGAGAATAATAGTAGTATCTTTGCTGCCCGTTTTAAAATACAATTAATTGATTTTAAATAGTTTGTAAAAATGACCAAGGCAGATATCGTTAATGAAATTTCGGAAAAAACAGGCATTGAAAAGATGGCTGTTCAGGCCACAGTTGAAGCATTTATGAAAACCATTCGCAACTCAATGGTAGAAGGAAAAAATGTGTATTTGAGAGGATTTGGGACCTTTGTGGTAAAGAAACGTGCCGAAAAGATCGGACGTAATATATCAAAGAACACCACGGTGGTGATTCCAGCCCATTATATCCCTGCTTTTAAGGCAGCTAAAACATTCTCCGACAGGGTGAAGCGCAACGTGAAGACCGCTGAACCTCTGCCAAAAAATATTGATTAAGCTCCATGGGCGCAAAGAAAATCTCCTTGTTTTTGATTGCGGGCGCCCTGGTTCTATTCGTTCTTTTATTTAATGCCCCAAAAAGTGCTTCAGCTGAAGCTGCGCCTCCCCCTGTTGCAGGCAAGGAAGTTGTGGCTGAAAATGCAACGTTGGACGTGTTTCTGAAAATGGCGTTGAAATCAATTGAACCTTCTCAAAAACTCAAATTTGATAAACTCCTTGATTCTAACTCGTTCGACAGCCTTTCTGTGTTTTGGACCAGAGTGAGACGACCCGACTTAGCTTCTTATTTTGCTGAGGAAAAAGCGCGACAAAGTCAAAAAGCGGAAGACTGGTTTACGGCCGGAAACCGTTTTTACTATTCAGTGCAATTTACTCAGGATAAAAGCGAAGTACCCGTGCTCTATCAAAGTGCCATTCGCTGCTTTAAGAGCGGACTTCGGAAGGATCCGAAAAATGTGGACGCGGGAATTATGCTGGCATCTTGTTATGTGGATGGTTCGGCCGATCCTATGCAAGGAATTTCCAGACTGAGAGAAATTGAAAAAACCGACAGTAACAATGTGAAATTACAGATCACATTTGCGTCGTTTTCGGTGAAGAGCGGACAGTATGAAAAAGCGATCAGACGTTTTAAGAAGGTGCTAGATATTGACAGCACTTACATTGAGGCCTATTTGCATTTGGCTGATGCGTATGAGCAAACAGGCAATAAGGCAGAAACAATACACATGCTGGAGAAGTATGCGGCCAGAACACCTGATATTACTTCCAAATTAGAAGTGAACAATTATATTAAGCAATTAAAAGAAATAAAATAATAACCTTTAAAATTTAAATTATGCCAAGCGGAAAGAAAAGAAAAAGACATAAAATGGCAACTCACAAACGCAAAAAACGTTTGAGAAAGAATCGCCACAAGAAGAAATAATCCTAAGTGATTATTATTCATAATGTCTATCGCAGAAGGGCTTATTGCTCTTTCTGCGTATAGTTATTTGTTGATGTAAACAACCAAAGGATTCTTTGAGAAGTTTGAATAACCATAGGGTTAGCAATTTTTTATTTTGGAAGTTTACAAGTGATTTGTTGACTACATTAACTTAAAAATATTTGCGTGTGAATCAAGAATTAGTGATTAATTCCACGCCTAGCGAAGTTGTTATAGCTTTATTACACGACAAGCGTTTAGTAGAGCTCCACCGCGAAAAAGACAATTCTAAATTTTCGGTAGGCGATATTTATCTGGGCAGGGCAAAGAAAGTAATGACGGGCCTTAATGCCGCGTTTGTAGATGTGGGGTATGAAAAAGATGCCTTTCTGCATTACCTTGACTTGGGTGCGCAGGCCCAGTCTCTTATAAAATACCTTGAAGACATCAAGACCGGCAAACAAAACGTGAGCAATCTAATGTACTTTAAGCCTTCCCCCGAAATTAAAAAAGACGGGAAGATTAACGACATTGTAAAATCGGGCCAACATTTATTGGTACAAGTTGCCAAAGAACCAATTAGTGCAAAGGGACCTCGCATTACGACCGAAATCAGTTTGGCGGGACGCTATCTGGTGCTCATTCCTTTTTCCGACAAAATTTCAGTCTCATCCAAGATCAGAAACTTTGAGGAAAAAAATCGGTTGAAGGCATTGATGCAAAAGATCAAACCTAAGAATTTTGGCGTGATCGTTCGCACCGTGGCAGAAAGCAAATCGGTTGCCGACCTTGAAGGAGATCTTAACGATCTCACGAAACGTTGGGACGATTGTTATCAAGCTTTAAAAACATCACAACCCCCTATGCGTGTGCTGGGAGAAGTAGACCGCACCAGCGCCATTCTTCGCGACTTCTTAAATGCTTCCTTCAACGCGATCCATGTTAATGATCCAACAATTTACGAAGACTTAAAGGCCTATATTAAGACGATCTCTCCCGATAAGGTTGATATTCTCAAATTGTACAATGGAAAAGTGCCGATTTTTGACGCTTATGGTATAGAGAAACAGATCAAAAGTCTTTTTGGCAAAACCGTGCACATGAAAAGTGGCGCCTATCTCGTAATTGAGCATACAGAGGCCTTACACGTTTTTGATGTGAACAGCGGCAATCGCGCAAAAAGTGAAAATACGCAGGAACAAAATGCTCTGGATGTGAATCTGGAAGCAGCCGTTGAAGTTGCCCGCCAGTTGAAAGTTCGCGACATGGGAGGCATTATTGTGGTTGATTTTATCGATCTGCATAGTCCCGAAAATCGCAAACTTCTTTATGATAAACTGAAAGAAGAAATGAAGAGCGATCGCGCTAAACATAATATTCTTCCTCCCAGTAAATTTGGTTTGATCCAAATCACGCGCCAGCGACTTCGTCCGGAAGTTAACATTGAAGTGATCGAAACCTGCCCTAGCTGTGGTGGTACAGGCACCGTTCAACCTAGTATTTTATTTGTTGACCAAATCGAAAACACGCTGGGCTTTGTGATTAAAGAACAAAATCAAAAACACATTACTCTGAATGTTCACCCCTATGTGGAAGCATTTATCAAACGAGGCGGTTTATTCAGAAGCCGACAGTGGAAATGGTACTTCGATCATAAACAATGGGTGAAAGTGCAAGGAATGGCTAGCCAGGGAATATTGGAATTCAAATTTTTTAATAAGGACATGGACGAAATTGTTGTCTAAGTCCTATCTCCATAAAACATAAAGCCTCTGGTAACCCGGGGGCTTTTTTGTTTAACCCTAAACATGCTTTGAAAAAGTATCTGCCTGCGATGTAAGTGTTTGTAAGGGTTTACTTGATATTAAAAGATTCGAAACCCTAACAAACACTAAATCGGGATTAACCGCACTAAGACAGTTAATCGCCTTAAAGAAGGCTCCCACTGTCTAATTGCGGTTTAAGATGCTTGTGCAAAATTTAATGCCAACTGCCGGTGTTTCCCTAATCGGCGAAAAACGGGTTCCTGATGCGTCTTCGAAAATTGACGCTCGAGACTCAGAATAACACGACTTGAGGAGTCCGCCCTTTTTAAGAGAGATTCCTTCGAATTTTTATTCCCGTTTAACACGGTTAGGAAATTTGCCAGTTCCTGGAAGGTCGATTGGCGGTTGGATAGAGATAGAGTGCTCATACTTCTACTATTTTTATACTACAAAATTACTACGAATAATAGTATTGTATTGCTACATATTGTAGTATTTCAGTAAATAGGTGCTTGTGGCTTGCGCCCAGTGCCGTTATGGCTTCTATCCATTTTGGGGGGAATGACGGTCGGTATTATAAATTTGTGAGCCAACCCTTGGCCTCTCTTCTCTAACTTTCGGCAGGATTGTTTTTCTTCGCGCATTGCATGGAAACTTCTACTTTTACTTAAAACTAATCTTATGCCTAACGTATTTGAATTTAACGGCTACAAACCTGTTGCGCATCCCTCTTCATTTATTCATCCTAACGCAACAGTAACCGGCAACGTAATTATTGGAAGAAATGTATACATTGGTCCGGGCGCTGCAATTAGAGGCGATTGGGGCACCATCATTATTGAAGATGGTTGCAACATACAGGAAAACTGCACCATTCACATGTTTCCGGGAACTACCGTGCTGTTAAAGGAGTCGGCACACATTGGGCATGGCGCCATCATTCACGGGGCCACCATTGGCAAAAACGCCATGGTAGGAATGAACAGCGTGATTATGGACAATGTGGTGATTGGTGATGAGTGTATTGTAGGTGCCCTTTGTTTTGTGGCGGCCGATATGGTGTTTGAAAAACGAAAAGTAATAGTTGGCAATCCTGCAAAGGCGATCAAAGATGTAAATGATGAAATGATTGCCTGGAAAACAAAGGGAACAGAATTGTACCAGCAATTACCAAAAGCTTGTCGTGATGGTCTAAAAGCTTGTGAGCCGCTTCGTCGGGTCCCCGCATATCGTCCCACGCCGCAAGACGAATATAAAACCTGGCAGAAATCCAAACCTGCTTCCTCTAAAAAAAAACAATAAAAGAATCCGGTCCTGCTTTGTAAAAAACCACACGTTTTGCAACGACCAATCTTTGGAGTCACCCGCGCAATTTCTTGCCGGGGCTGTTAAACTCTGCTTTTTCTCTTTCTATTTCCATTAATTTTTTGTTAATTTAGAGTTCTGAAAAGGCAAAAATAATGGCTAAAAGTAAATCGATATTAAACGCAAATTCTACCAAGTTTCTTTATCAGTACCTCAATAATCCTTCGCCAACGGGCTTCGAAAGCAGTGGCCAAAAAATATGGCTCAATTACATTAAACCCTATATTGACGAGTATTTTGTTGATACTTATGGTACAGCAGTGGGAGTTATCAACCCCAAAGCGTCTTATAAAGTGGTGATAGAGGCCCATGCCGATGAGATCAGTTGGTTTATTCATTACATCACCAAAGATGGTTTTATCTATTTGAGACGGAATGGGGGAAGCGACCATCAAATTGCGCCGTCGATGCGCGTAAACATTCATACTGATAAAGGAATTGTAAATGGAGTGTTTGGCTGGCCGGCCATCCATGTGCGTGATGCCGCAAAAGAAGAATCCCCAAGTTTAAAGAACATTTTTTTAGATATTGGTTGTAAATCAGAAAAAGAAGTGGAAGCCCTTGGTGTACATGTTGGGTGCGTGGTTACTTATCAGGACCAATTAATGGAGCTCAACGATCGGTTTTATGTTGGGCGAGCACTCGACAACAGGATTGGTGGATTTATGATTGCGGAGGTGGCCCGACTTTTGAAAGAGAATAAAGATAAGTTGCCTTTTGGTTTGTATATTGTTAATTCCGTGCAGGAAGAGGTTGGATTGAATGGCGCCACCATGATTGCCCGAAAAATAAAACCCAATGTGGCCATTGTTACAGATGTTTGCCACGACACTCAGAGTCCCATGATGAACAAAATTACCAGCGGAGATCTTTCATGCGGTAAAGGTCCGGTGCTGAGTTATGCGCCTGCGGTACAAAACAATTTGCTCAAAGTTGTGCTTGATGCCGCAAAGAAAAATAAGATCAGTTTTCAAAGACAAGCTGCCTCGAGGGCCACAGGAACAGATACCGATGCCTTTGCTTATGCTACCGACGGAATTGCTTCGGCCTTAATCTCCCTGCCTTTGCGTTATATGCATACCACTGTAGAAACAGTGCATAAACAAGATGTGGAAGAGGTAATTCGACTGATCTACCACACTTTAAAATCCCTTAAAAACGATCAAGATTTCAGGTATTTCAAATAATCCATCTTAAATCAAAAATACCAGATGCCCATATTAGGTTCAATTATTAAAGGCGCCATAGGCATACGCTCGCGGATTCCCCGTCGAACAAATGTGTATAAACAACAATATGCCCAATTGCGGAAGTTGATTACCAAAGCCCAGTTTACTGATTTTGGCGTGGCTCATAATTTTAGTGAACTTTCCCTCCTCGAAGATCCCATTAAATCTTTTCAAAACAAGGTTCCTGTTTATGATTACCAAAGTATCTTCGACGCCTGGTGGCACCGCGCCCTTAAAGGGGAAAGAGACGTTTGCTGGCCCGGGAAGATTAAGTACTTTGCCTTAAGTTCAGGTACTTCCGAAACTTCCAGCAAACACATTCCGGTGACCCGCGACATGATTAAAAGTATTCAGCGGGGAACCTTAAAACAGATTTTAGCCACCAGGTATTTTGATTTTAGCAGAGAACAATACGAAACCGAAATCTTATTTGTTGGGGGAAGCACCAACCTCAACTACAATGGCACTTATTTTAGTGGCGACCTGAGTGGAATAACCACCGGCACGCAACCAAGATGGTTCCAAAACTTCACGCTGCCAGGGCCAAGCATTCGTTCCCTCACCAACTGGGAAAATAAACTTCAGGAAATTGTTGAAAAAGCGCGTCAATGGAATGTTGGTTTTATTTGTGGTGTTCCCGCCTGGATTCAGATCTTGTTTGAGCGAATTATCGCCCATTATCATGTAAAAACCATTCACGATATATGGCCTAATTTGGCTGTGTTTGTGCATGGCGGCGTGGCAATTCATCCTTATAAAAACAGCATCGATGCCTTGTGCAGCAAGCCTCTCATTTACCTCGATACCTACATGGCCTCCGAAGGGTTTTTGGCTTACCAGGAGCGGCCCAACGAACAACAAGGCATGAAACTGCTCACCGATAATAAGATCTTTTTTGAGTTTGTTCCCTTCACGGATGAGAATTTTGACCAGGACGGAAATGTAAAACCACATTCCGACACACTCACCATTAAAGAAGTTAAATTGGATACAGAATATGCGATCCTCATTAGTAACTGTGCCGGCGCCTGGCGGTATCTTATTGGCGACACCGTTAAATTTACAGACCTCAAGCGTTGCGAAGTCATCATCACCGGAAGAACTAAACACTTTTTGAGTCTCTGCGGAGAACATTTGAGTGTTGATAATATGAATCATGCTATTAAGTTAACAGCGCTTGAGCTCAACGTGATGATCAATGAGTTTTGTGTGCACGGAGTACCTCACGGGGGCCTTTTTGCACATCAATGGTATGTAGGTACAGACAAACAGATTGATGAAAATCAAATTAAGGAAACACTTGACGCCCATTTAAAAGTGCTAAATGACGATTATGCCGTGGAGCGCAAGCATGCCTTGAAGGAGGTTTTTGTAAAAGTATTACCTAACCAAACGTTTATTGATTTTTTGGCGAGTAAAAATAAATTGGGCGGTCAAAGTAAGTTCCCGAGAGTATTAAAAGGAAAGCAGCTCAACGACTGGCTCGCCTTTTTGAAAACCTACCAATCCGGGAATTCTTGATCTTAAGTCTGATATACCAAACCATCGTCATTGTTCTCCTTCTTACATTTTCGTTTGGTCCCGCTTTTTTTGCATTAATCAATACGGGTATTAAACACGGCTATAAAACCGGCTCGCTATTGGCGGTTGGTGTAGTTGCAAGCGACTTTGTGGTGTGCATCCTCATCATAACCTTGGTTCACTTCGGCGCCTCCAATTTTATTCAGGATGAAAAAAGCCAGCGCTTCATGGGTATTTTGGCCGGAATCGTGTTGATTGTATTTGGGGCCGTGCATTTTAAACAACCCTTGCCTAAGCCCCATGATGTAATTGACATTATTGTTCCTTCGGGGGCCTATATGCTAGTGAAAGGTTTTTTGCTGAATTCTTTTAACCCCGCGGTATGGTTACTTTGGCTTGGAAACGTTACCGCCGTGAGTAAATCACTTAATTATTCCATATTTAATATGGTAGTTTATTTCAGTATTACATTGGGCCTGGTATTGCTTGTAGAACTGGCCAAAGTATCGGCCTCTGAAAAATTAAACCGCGTGCTCACCCCCCGTATCATGTATGTTATTAACGTGATCACCGGTGGCTTACTTGTAATTTTTGGATTGGTTCTAATTTATAACTACTACTTCGAAAAATAATAATGACCGAGGAAGAGCTGAATAATTTCAAGCAGAAATTGATTGAGAGCATGTCCTTTCCGGGTGTGTACATGTTTAAATTTATTGTTACAAGCGAACACCGCAACATTGCCTTAGTGCAGAATTTATTCGAAGCCGAAACGATTATTAATAGCAGAGGCAGTAGCAATGGCAAGTACACCAGTATAACAGTAAAACAAGTGGTAATGACGGTGGAAGAAATCCTTGAGATTTACAGAAAGGCATCTGAAATCAAGGGAATCATTTTCCTCTGACGCTGTTTTTGGAAGAATGGCATTGGTTTTGAAAATAACGTGGGCTCGCTTTTACTCCGGCACATCGTAAACCAAATCGACTGAAAGGCTATGGGTTTGAAGAACAAAAGAATGAACATTTTATTTATAAACACAGAGACGCTGAGGGACAGAAATTCACAGAGTTTATTTTAATATGTTCCCTGTAAACAGTATCTATTGTGCCTCTGTGTTTAATTTTTATAGAAAAGAATTCTTGCCCTGAAGCCTCATTTTTTTAGATAACGATTGAGACCAATGAACGTACAAATTGAATCGGAGAATTTGACGGTGCTAGTGAACCATCGGGGAGCCGAGCTGTGCAGCGTTAAAAACAAATCTTTACTGGAATATATCTGGACTGCAAATAAAGACGTGTGGCCCCGGCATTCCCCCGTCCTTTTTCCGATAGTGGGGAAACTAAGAAACGATGCGTATTCCTATCTTTCTAAGGAATATAGAATGACCCAGCATGGATTTGCGCGCGATCTTGATTTTGATCTTGTTCAACACGCTGCGAACTCCTGCACCTTTGAATTAAGATCGAATCCCGATACAAAAAGAAATTACCCCTTTGAATTCCTTTTTCAGATCGCTTATCTCCTCGAAGAAAACACGTTAAGTACTGAGTTCCGAGTGGTGAATCTTTCCCCGCAAAATATGCTCTTTAGTGTAGGCGCTCATCCAGGCTTCAACTGTCCGCTTTTGCCCGGCGAATCGTTTGAAGACTATTTTTTTGACTTGGAAAAATCGTCGTATGAAATACGGGAACTCGATAATGGTCTTAGGTTACCGAATAAGAAAACACTTTCAGCACCGCACACTAAATTGTTTCTCTCTTCCTCTCTTTTCGACAAGGACGCGTTAGTGTTTGAGGGCCATCAGCTAAATTCGGTCACCTTACGTTCGTTAACGTCTCACCATTCCATTCGGCTTGATTGTGCAGGATGGCCTTACTTTGGACTGTGGTCGAAAAAAGCATGCCGCCAATTTGTTTGTATGGAGCCCTGGTACGGCATTGCTGATCAAACTTCAAGTGAGGGAAATCTCGCCAAAAAAGAGGGAATTATCGTACTCCCTGCCGGGGAAGAGCATTTGTGCAGCTATTCGCTCACGTTCCATTGAACTTTTGTTAATTTTCTCTATTTCAGGGGGTTAATTGGCGTAAATAACAGGAAAAAATATGTATTTTTGCGCTCCTAAATTTAAAGATATGATTATCACGAAGAACGATATTGACAGTCTCAACGCTGAAATTAAGATCTCTGTTTCACCTGTTGACTATGAAACTAAAGTTAACGAAGGAATAAAGAAAGCGCAAAAGCAGGCAAATATGCCGGGTTTTAGGCCGGGAAAAGTTCCGGCAGGACTTATTAAAAAGCAGTACGGAACACAAATACTTGTGGATGAGATCAATAAATTATTGAACGATTCCATTTACAAATACATAGAAGAAAATAAGATCGAGATTTTAGGAAACCCACTGCCAAAGGATCAGACATCGGTAGATTTCGCTCACCAAAAGGACTTTGAATTTGTGTATCAATTGGGACTGGCACCGCATTTTGACGTAACACTTGACAACAACAATGTCTTTACCTACAAAATGGTGAAGGTTGACGATGAACTTATTGAAAAATACCTCAAGGATATCCGTCGCAATTACGGAACCCCTGTGAACCCAGAAATATCGGGCGAGAAAGATGTTGTGTTTGTTGACATCAACGAACTCGATGAAAGTGGTAACATTGCCGCAGGTGGCGTATTTAAAAGCACAAGCGTGAGTTATGAGCGCGTGAAGAATGAATCGGCAAAATCAAAATTAGTGGGACTGAAAAAGGACGACAAAGTGGTGATTAAAATCAACGAATTGTACGATACCCCTATTGATATTAGCGTTTCGCTGGGTGTAGAAAAAGAAAAAGCAGAAACAATTAGTTGCAACCTGCAATTAACTGTTAAGAATATTTCCCGTATGGAAGAAGCTGAATTGAATCAGGAATTGTTTGATAAGATTTATGGCCCCGGAACCGTTGACGGTGAAACGGCTTTCAGAGAAAAGATCCGCAGCGAATTGGGACTTATGTTCAATGCCGATGCCGAGAAATTTTTGAAAACCGAAGTGGAAAAGAAATTAATTGAAAAAGTAAATCTTCAATTGCCCGATTCCTTCTTAAAACGCTGGTTAGCGGTAGCCAATGAAAAACCTGTGAGTGCGGAGGAGATTGAAAAGGATTATCCAAACTACGCCAAAGCCATGCAATGGCGCCTGATTGAAAATAAGCTGATTAAAGATAATAACCTGAAAGTATCGGAAGAAGAAGCAAAAGAAGAGGCCAAAAATTTTATCAAAGGTGAATATGCCCGCTACGGACAAGCTCCTGCTGAAGAAGATCTGGAGAAGATTTCGAAAGACCTTTTAAGTAAAGAAAAAGAAGCTCAGCGCATTTTTGAAAATCTTTACAGCAAAAAAGTATTAGATCTTATCAAGGAAAAATGCACGCTTCAAACTACCGAAGTGAGTTACGATGACTTTTTTAAGAACTAAACTAAAATGAAAATAAAAAGCCCGCTTCGTGTTTCGCAGCGGGCTTTTTTGTGCGCTTTCTTTTAGTGAGAATTATACAACCAACCGCCCGGATCCATGGTTTTTTGTCCTTTCCAGATCTGAAGGTTCATTGAGGTTTTTCCCTCATCTTCATTATACATAATTGAACCAATGGCTTGTTTCACGCTTACTTTCTGCCCTGTTTTTACAAGAATGTCCTCCAAATTACAATACACGCTGAGGTATTCTCCATGCCGGATAATCACTAATTTTCCTCCGGTAGGAGAAATAGCGATGCTGGTTACCTCACCTGCAAAAACGGCCCGTGCCTGTGTGCCCTTAGTAGAACAAATCTCGAGTCCGTTATTAAACATCATAAATCCTTTTATGGCCGGGTGTTCATGTTCGCCATAGGTTTCGCAGATCACGCCTCTTGCAACGGGCCATGGCAATTTTCCGCGGTTGTTCGAAAAATCTTCACTCAATGCTGCGGCTTCGTCGCTGAGTTCCGGGATCAATGGGGTTTCCGGTTTTTCTGTTTTGATCTCAGACTTGCTCTCCGTTTTATCGGGCACTTTTCCCTTGTCACGTTTTGAACGCTCTTCCTTTGCTTTAGCTTCCTTCGCATTTTTTGCAGCCAACAACCGTGTTTGTTCAGCTTTGGCAGCTTCTTCCGCCTTGCGTTTTATTTCTGCAGCAATCAATCGTCTGATTTCGGCTTGCAACTCAATGGCATCTTCTTTTTTCTTTTCCAACTCATTTTTAAGTGCCTTCTCTTTCTTTTGCAATTCGGTGAGAACCTGCTCCTGCTCCACCTTCTCGGTGCTCAGGGTCTTTTTTTCTTGCTGCTCTACTCCCAATAAGGCATTTTTTTCATCCCTCTGATCTTTGAGTTCTTTCAGTTTTGAGATGAGTTGTGTTTGAGTAGAAATAATTTCGAGGGCTTGTTTTTTTCTGAACTCCGAATACTGTTGGATATATTTTAAGCGCTGGTAGGCCTGACTAAAATTCTCGGCTGCAAAAATGAACATCAAAACGCTGTAGGAGTCCTGGTTGCGTTGCGCAAATACAATCATGCGCGCGTATTCTTTTTTTAATTTTTCGAGATTGTTCTTTAGCTGATCGATGCTTTGCTCATTTTTTTTTGCCTCTTTATCAATTTCGCGAATCTCTGCATTTATGGTTCTGATGAGTTCGAGACGCTTTTCGAGCTTCATGTTAATGTTTACGAGTGCCCCAATGGATGATTTTTTGTTGGCTTTGGTTTCTCTCAACATGGAATTTATTTCCTTGATCTCATCGTTGATGCGTCGCTTCTTAGATTCCAGATCTTTTTTGGAATTTTTTTGAGAATGCTGCGAAGAAACCGGAGAAACAAATACTAAAGAACAGATGATTGCAATAAGGAGCCCTATTCTATTTCTTTTGTATTTTAATAGGATCATATTTATGAGGAATGCTCAAAGAAAGTTTTTGAGGCGTGTTTTTCTCTATGCGAACATAGTCAATTTTTATGGTGGCTTTCTTCTCTGCCACTATAGCGATATCAACATGGTACGGTGCATAAACACTGTCCTTCTGTGTAAAATTAGAATAGTTTGCGATAAACCTTCTGTTCGTGGTTGGATCAATAAATTCATTGGTAAGGATCTTATAGTTATCGGGGTTTAACGTCAAAGTTTGAAGCGCATCTTTTGCCTCTGAGGATCCTGATTGGATCTTCCGTAAGCGACGTTTTCGCTCGGTACTCAATAAATAGTGGCAATTTGTTCTGTCGGCTGTGGGTTTCAGTTTAGTTTCGTCATCCTGAAATTCCGCGCTATTCCCAAAGAGTACAGCCTGAAGTAGATCATAATCGATATCGGCATTCAGAAGTTCACTGATATATACAAAATCTCCTTTGAAATACGTTTTTTGAATGTAGTTCACAAACTTCACCGTATCGCGCGTAATAAGCACCTTTGCAACCTGAAGGCCTAGAAGGTATTGAATGGTGATTAACATGGCGCTGTCTTTTTTCATGTTCACGCGGATGTCGAAATTCTCTTCGGTGCTGTCAATTATCGATGTTACGTTGGCCTTTGCATTAATCCACGTAAAATCAAATTCATTTTCGTGCAAATGCTTACTAAGTGTTTTTGCGCTCTTAAAATCAAGTTTGCAGCGTCCATTCAGGGTGTCCTCAATATTGTTCGCTGCCACGTCTTCGGTTTTGTTAATCTTTTTTCTGTGCTTACAGGAAGTTCCAATAAGCAACAGGTTGCTCGCCAGCAGTAAGATCATGAGGGATCGCATCAGGTTACTCGTCATTTAGTTTCTTTTCTTTAATTTTTTTCAAGAGAGCTTCCGAATTTCCACCCGCCAATTTTGCGGCTTCCCATTGATCCATCGCCTCGTTTTGTTTGCCGAGTTTAAATAATGCATCCCCATAGTGCTCCAGAATCGTTGGATTTTTTTCTCCCTTTTTTGAAGCAGACCCTAACCATACTTCGGCCTCTCCGTATTTTTTTTGTTGGTATAAAATCCAACCATACGTATCCATATAATTTCGATTGTTTGGCTGCAATTCAATCGTTCGTTTTGAAAGTTTTTCAGCTCTTGTGAGATTGTCTGCTCTCAATGAGAGATAGTACGCATAGTTATTGAGCACGTAAGTGTTGTCAGAATCTATCTTAAGTGCATCTTCAAAGGCCTTGTCTGAATTTGGGTAGTCCTTCATTGAATTGTATGCATCTCCAAGCGCACTTAAAAACTGGATTACCAACGTTTTATTGTCGATCACAAAATCAATTCCGGCTTTTAAGGACCGGGTGGCTTTGGAATAATCTTTTAATTGGTTATTCGCCACGCCATTGTAGAGATAATACACCGGTTGACTTGGAAACAATTCAATGGCTACCTTGCTGTGATGTTCCAGTGAATCGTAGCGGCTTAGTTCGTTATCTACAAAAAGTAAATTGTCCCATACCCTGGCATCGCGGTGCTCATTAATAGCTGCTCTGTAAAAATAGACAGAGGCCTCACTTAACTTGTTTTGTAGTCTCAGAAAATCGCCGTAAAGGGCATTGGACTCTGTTGCGTTGGGGTGGACTTCCAGCATGATCTGTGTGAGTTCTAATCCCCTTTGCAAGGCCACCTCGTTTTTTGATTCCGCATGTTGAAAATATGCCCCTACGATGTTTGCTTTCGTGCTTACATCCAGATCAGGATTTTGAAAAGCCATTTTTAAATGCACAAATGCTTCTTGATCCATTCCCTTTGCCGAGTAATAGTCGTGCAGGGCTAAATTAACGGTGGGCTCATTTGGATCTAGTTCCAAAATCTTATCATACATAATTTTTGCTTTCTCCAGATCATGCTGATCAACATAAAATTCAGCCAAATAGGCATAGTAGCGCACTTCTCCTTTATCGGAGGCAGAAAGTCTAATAAGTTCTGCTTCCACTTCTGCATTTTTTTTCTGGCTTTTAAGAAGCTTTATTTTATTGAGCGTTAGCTGCTCGCTTATTCCATAGGTGTGTTCCAACTCATCGTAAATTTTAAACGACTTGTCGTAGTGGCCCATAATGGCATACTCAATGGCAAGATCCTCTTTAAATTCGCTTTTCGCGGGGAAATTTTTGATCAGCGTTTCTCTCACTTTAATTGCCTGAGTGTACTGTTTGTCGGTAATCAGGCAATCGATCAGCAACAATTGATAATACTCATTTTTTACATCGGCGCCCGCGCAGAACTTTGCCCTGGCGAGCGCCTGATCGTCGCTGCCAAGCAATTTATAAATGGTGCCCATTTCATACTGCACCGGGGCATTGCCGGCGTCTATCTTCTCGCACTCTTCAAACAACTTCAAAGCTTGTTGCAAGTTTCCCTTCATTCTTTCAGCACAGCCTTCTACATAAAAATACCCAAATTTTACTTGATCCTGACTACTGTTCCCTGCTGTTTCATTTGCCGCAGGGTTGTTAATTGACGAAGTAATTTGTTTCGCTTTGCAGGACGACAACGCCATTGTGCTCACAAAAGCAAGTAAAAAAAATGCAGGATATGTGATTGCTCTACACAATTAGCTGAGTATAGTCACTTATGCTCAAGTCGTTCGCTTTTCCGCTCACTTCAGATGCGATTCCCAATAAACTATTGTCAATGATGGTATGTGAGAGCTTTGTTTCCTTTTGAATAATGGAGTTGCTCACAATGCTACGGGTAATTTTGCTATTGGCGCCCACGCTTACGTGCGGGCCAATTATAGAATCAACCAATTCCACCTGATCTCCAATAAAACATGGTTCAATGATGATAGAATTTATGTTTTTAATGTTCTTTCCTTTTAGTTCAGGTTTTCCTTTATCAAACTCGAGAACCCGTTGATTGGTGTAAACTGTTGCGTTCTTGTTTCCGCAGTCCAACCATTCGGTAACTTGTCCGGGCTTATAACGGGTGCCCTTGCTCTTCATGTTCTCAAGCGCGTTTGTTAATTGGTATTCCCCTTTGTCGGTAATATTATTGTCGAGTAAATACTGAAGTTCTTTCTTCAGGTACTCTCCGTCTTTGAAATAATAGATTCCTATAATGGCCAGATCACTCACAAAGTCTTTTGGTTTCTCGACAAAATCGGTAATGATGCCGTTTGAATTTAATTTTACGACGCCAAACTGGCTTGGGTCTTCTATTTTTTGAACCCAAATCACGCCTTCCTGCTCGGTGTCCATCACAAAGTCGGCCTTAAAGAGAGTATCGGCAAATGCCACCACGGTTTTGCCTCTAATCGCATCTTTAGCACACATAATGGCATGGGCCGTTCCAAGGGCTTTTTCCTGGTAATAAATGCTTCCTTTGGCGCCCTGACTTTCGGCTACTTTTATAAGGTCGTTCTCCACCTCAGCCCCAAAATCGGGACCAATCACAAATGCGATCTCGTTAACCTTTTGGCCGCATACTTTGGTGATGTCTTCTACAAGGCGCTGCACAATAGGTTTTCCGGCAACCGGTATGAGGGGTTTGGCGGTTGTGAGAGTATGCGGACGCATACGCTTGCCTTTGCCGGCCATAGGAATAATGATTTGCATAAACTACTTTTAATGTCCCGCAAAAATAACATAATTTAGTGGATGTTTGCCTTCAAAAAATGCCTAACAAGAAGTACTTCCTAGCCATAGTCATTCCCGAGCCTTTGTTTACCAAAGTTGAAGAAGTGAAGCACTCTCTTTTAGAAAGTCATGGCTTGAAGGGGGCACTCCGAAGTCCCGCGCACATTACACTTCATCGTCCTTTTGAATGGAAAGAGGAAAAGGAAAAGCTCTTGATTGAAAAATTAGGCGAATTTAAAAACAGTGGAAAATTTTTTGTTGAGTTAAAAGGATTTGCTTTTTTTGAGCCGCGTGTTATTTACGTTAATGTTGTAGGCAATGAGTCAATTTCTCTTCTTCACAATGAGCTGGCGCGTTTTGCACAAAAAGAACTCAAGCTACTGAATGAAATAAATGATCTGCGGGGCTTCCATCCTCATGTAACGGTGGCCTTCAGAGATCTTAAAAAGCCCCTTTTTTATACTCTACAATCCGAATTTAGAGGGAAAGAATTTGTTGGGACCTTTGACTACAAAGGGTTTTCGTTACTCAAGCTGGAAAAGACCTGGGAGGTACTTTGTGATTTTCCAACTTAACCAGAAGTATTAATTTTTCGTGTGATTTTTATCATGTGTTGTATTTAAACCTGTTCTAAATAGCAGTTCCCTTATCCCAATGGGGTCATAGGGCATATTCGGCGTTTCTTGCCAGCAATTTTAGGAATTGAACAAACAAAACTTGATTGTAAGTGTTTTGCTTAATACATTTGCCTTGCAATTTTCACGCAAAAAAAGTATAAAGTATTATGAGTAATAAAAGTGGGTTTTTAAATTCATCCATCGGGAAGAAAGTGTTAATGGGTTTAACCGGCCTTTTCCTGATCACCTTTTTGGTGGTTCACTGTTTTCTTAACTCCCTCATTTTCTTCAACGACGGGGGTTTGACTTTTAACGAAGGGGGACATATTATGGCCACCAACTGGATCATTCGGGTTTTTGAGATCGTGTTATTTCTGGGTTTGATTTTGCATATTGTGCAGGCCCTGCGATTAAGTCTCGATAATCGCAAGTCGCGCCCCATTGGGTATGATCAATACAATGGCGCTGCCAGCTCCTCTTGGTACAGCCGTTCCATGGGTTTATTGGGCACATTGTTGCTTATTTTCCTGATCGTACATTTGGCCCATTTCTGGGTGAAGTCGCGTTTCACTGGACTCCCAGGTGAAGACGCAAATGGTCATGAAAATTTATACGCCGTAATGAAGGAAACCTTTAACATTACATGGGTAGTAGTGCTGTATTGCCTTTCAATGATTTCATTGGCGTATCACCTTCTGCATGGATTTCAAAGTGCGTTTCAAACCTTGGGATTAAATCATAAGAAATACACCCCATTAATTAAACAAGTTGGTATATGTTTTTCAATAATCATTCCTCTTATTTTCGCTGCCATGCCTCTCGCCATGCACTTTGGACTGGTAAAGTAATTTTATAATCGTTAAATAAAAAATTGTAAACACACTATTATGGCTTCATCACCAAAACTAAACGCAAGAGTACCTGAAGGACAGTTGGCCGAGAAATGGACCAAGTACCGCTCCACGGTGCATCTTGTAAATCCATCCAACAAACGCAGTCTGGAAGTGATTGTTGTAGGTTCCGGTCTGGCAGGGGCATCTGCTGCAGCTTCTCTCGCAGAAATGGGCTACAAAGTGAAAGTTCTGTATTATCAGGATTCGCCGCGTCGCGCTCATAGTATTGCCGCACAAGGTGGGGTAAATGCTTCAAAAAACTATCAAAATGACGGGGATAGCGTTTACCGTTTATTTTACGATACTATTAAAGGTGGCGACTACCGTTCACGTGAGGCAAATGTTCACCGGCTGGCCGAAGTATCCGGAAACATTATTGACCAATGTGTGGCACAAGGCGTGCCTTTTGCGCGCGAATATGGCGGAACCTTAAGTAACCGTTCATTTGGTGGAACCCAAGTGCAAAGAACTTTTTATGCGGCGGGACAAACCGGTCAGCAGTTGTTATTGGGTGCTTACAGTGCTTTGCAACGCCAGGTAGGAATGGGGGCCGTTCAATTACTTGCCCGCCATGAAATGATGGACATCGTAAACATTGACGGAAAATGTAGGGGCATTATTTGCCGTGACATGGTGACCGGAAAACTGGAAAGACATTTTGGTCATGCTGTTTTGTTATGTACCGGTGGATACGGCAATGTATTTTACCTGTCTACCAACGCGATGGGCTGCAACGCAACTGCGGTTTGGAAAGCACACCGCAAAGGCGCATTTTTTGGCAATCCGTGTTATACACAAATTCATCCAACTTGTATTCCTGTTTCGGGAGATCATCAATCCAAATTAACCTTGATGTCCGAATCGCTTCGAAATGACGGCCGTATTTGGGTTCCTAAAAAACAAGGCGAGACAAGGAAGGCAACTGATATCCCGGAAGAAGAAAGAGATTATTATTTAGAAAGACGTTACCCGGCATTTGGAAATTTGGTGCCGCGTGATGTGGCCAGCCGTGCCGCAAAAGAACGTTGTGATGCCGGTTATGGCGTAGGCAGCAGTAAAATGGCAGTTTACCTTGATTTTGCAGCCAACACAGAACGATACGGTAAAATTGAAGCGAGCAAAAAAAATCTTCATAGTCCAAGTAAAGAAGAAATAGTTCGTTTAGGTAAAGAGGTCATTAAAGAAAAATACGGCAATCTCTTTGATATGTACAAACAAATAACCGGCGAAGATCCTTATGAATTACCTATGCGCATTTATCCTGCTGTGCACTACACCATGGGCGGTTTATGGGTAGATTATAATTTGATGACCACGGTGCCTGGACTTTATGCTTTGGGTGAAGCAAACTTCAGTGATCATGGTGCTAATCGCTTAGGGGCTTCGGCTCTCATGCAGGGTTTGGCCGATGGTTATTTTGTGATTCCATATACCGTTGGCGACTATTTGTCGGAAGAAATTCGCACAAAATCCATTTCAACCGATCATGAAGCTTTTGCAAAAGCAGAGGCCGAAATACAGGATCGCATTAACAAACTCATGACGGTAAAAGGTTCTAAAACCGTTGACCATTTTCACAAACGCTTGGGAAAAATAATGTGGGATAAATGCGGCATGGCCCGTAATAAAGAAGGATTAACCTCCGCCATTTCTGAAATTCAAAAATTAAGAGAAGACTTTTGGAAAGAGGTGCGTGTTCCCGGCGAAGCAAATGAGATTAATCCCGAACTTGAAAAAGCACACCGCGTGGCAGACTTCCTCGAATTGGGAGAGCTCATGTGTAAGGACGCCCTAAATCGGGACGAAAGTTGTGGAGGTCATTTCCGTGAAGAATTTCAAACAGAAGAAGGAGAAGCATTACGCGACGACAAGAATTTTGCCTACGTAGCGGCGTGGGAATATAAGTCGGACGGGAACTTTGAATTGCACAAAGAAGAACTGGCGTACGAGAATATTAAGATTGCCGCCAGAAGTTACAAGTAATTAAAGGCCTTACAGAATATTTAACGAATTAATTAAAAAAAGCATATGAGTCACGGTAATATGAACCTCACCTTAAAAGTGTGGAAACAAAAAAACAAAGCAGAAAGAGGACGTTTTGAAACCTTTGATGCCAAGGGCATTTCACCCGACATGAGTTTTTTAGAAATGTTTGACGTGGTAAACGAAAAGTTGATCAGTGATGGAAAAGAACCCATTGTGTTTGATCATGACTGTCGTGAAGGCATTTGCGGCATGTGTAGCATGTATATTAACGGTCGTCCTCACGGACCAAAAGAAGGCATTACTACCTGTCAATTGCATATGCGCAGTTTTAAGGATGGCGATACCATAGTAGTAGAGCCCTGGAGAAGTGCTGCCTTTCCTGTGATTAAGGATTTAGTGGTAGATCGTTCTTCCTTTGATAGAATAATGTCTGCCGGCGGGTTTGTGTCCATCAATACCGGAAGTGCCAACGACGCCAATAATATTCTCATTCCTAAAGATGATGCCGACACGGCCTTCAACGCCGCTGCTTGCATTGGTTGTGGCGCCTGTGTGGCTGCCTGCAAAAACAGCAGTGCCATGTTATTTGTCTCAGCTAAAGTGTCTCAGCTAGCTTTGTTACCACAAGGTAAGGTAGAAAGAAAAGACCGGGTACTTAATATGGTGAAACAAATGGACGAAGAAGGATTTGGATCCTGCACCAATACGGGCGCCTGTGAAGCAGAGTGCCCTAAGAGCATTTCGCTCGAAAATATTGCGCGGATGAATAGAGAATACCTTAGTGCAACACTGACCTAGTTGCCAATTAAATTTGATCTATTGTGAACCGCCTTTGAAAAAGGGCGGTTTTTTTGTTTGTTACTAGAATGATAGTGTGAATCTCAATCTCGCTTTAATTCTATCCTAAATGTCGTCCCCTTATTTGGTTCACTTTTCAAAACGTAAATTCTTCCTTTATGATAAGTTTCAATAATTCGTTTACAAAGACTTAAGCCTAGTCCCCAGCCCCTATTTTTGGTGGTGTATCCGGGTTCAAATACGGTGCTGAACTTTGATTTTGGAATTCCTTTCCCCGTGTCACAAATATCAATAATTAGGCCCTCCGGAATATCTGTCAGTGTTACATCAATCTTCCCTTTACCTTCCATGGCATCTACTGCGTTTTTGCAGAGATTTTCGATCACCCATTCAAAAAGTGGTTTGCTCAAATTGGCGCAAAGAGTTTCTTCCGGCAACACGAGTGTATAGATCACATTTCTTGAGGTGCGTTTTTTTAGATACTCGATAGAATCCTCTAATATGGCATTCACATTTTCCTGGATGAGGGTAGGCTGCGATCCAATTTTGCTGAATCGATCGGTGATGGTGTTGAGGCGACGCACGTCCTGTTGCATCTCCGAGATAACTGACTCGTCAACTCCCTGAGCTAAAAGGTGTTCGTTCCAGGCCATTAAGGAAGACAAGGGTGTTCCTAATTGATGAGCCGTTTCTTTACTCATTCCCACCCATACCTGATCTTGCTCGGCTTTGCGTGCGGTGCTGAATAAGATGTAGGCAATGATTAGAAACAAACCGATAACGCCGAACTGAATGTATGGATAGTATCTAAGTTTGGTTAAGAGTGCTGATTCGCCATAAAAAATATAATTGGTCTCCCCTTGCCCCAGATCAATTGGAATGGGTTGATTTTCACTGCTTAGTTCCTTTAGCGTATTCCGCAGATGCTCGGGTGTGTCAATTGATATTAAATCTACCTTCTCACTATTAGCAATCACACGACGCTTGGAGGCATCCGTAAAAATCACTTTGGCATCAGAGGTTTCGGCAAACTCTTTAAAGGAGCGTATGAGGTCATCAAACACCACTTGCAGGTCGGCAAATACTTTACTGTCGTTGTAATATAGGTACATGTTAAACTTCTTATAATAATTGATTACCACCGGATCATATTTCTCCTTCATTAAATTCAATTCTCTTCGCAGGTAGGCCGTGTCTTTCGATAACGTTGGGTCAAGATTTCTGGAAGTGATCTCCCCATTGTCGTTCTTTAAGATCACGGGAATGGTCGTGTTTTCCTGCAATACCTTTAATACAAAACTATTATCGGCAGTATTGTCGAACCGGTTGAGTTGTTTGAAGGCCTCTGCTACCAGCTCCGCCTTTTTGCGTTCTTCGCCTTTGATTTGACTAAACAACTGGTTGGTGAACTTTATTAGACGCGCTCTGTTTTGAACAGCCTTGGCCCAAACTTTTGCTTTGTTGCGCTCATCTTGAGCAATACGCTGAGCCAAATTCTGCGTGTACCAGAAAGACACCATTACGATGGCGAATGCCGCAGCTGCAAGTCCTAATTTCCAGCGTTGCTTTTGTGCGTAGATATTCAAATGCCTATTTTTCTTGGTTAAAGATAAGCCATATTCCTATTAATCTTCAATTAAAAATCCTCATCCTCTTTTTTCTTTTTTGGCTCAAGGGTCTTCTTAGGAGTTTTTGTTTCAGGCTTTTCGAGTTCGAATATTGGCTCAGGTTTAGTTTGTTTTTTTAAAAGCGTGTCTTTTTTATAGAACCCGAATTCTTCTTTTAAAATTCGCTTCACAGTTTGTTTTTCCTGCTTTATGTCTTCCTTCACTTTCAATTTCATGCCTTGCTTGTCGTATTTAATCACAGGATTATCAATGTTTCCGGTCATAAGAATATAAGCGCTTCTGCGGTTTTCAGCATCCCTTTCAATAGGCCCAAACTCGGAATCTTTCTTCTTTCTTTTCTTGGCAAGCAATTCGTTAATCAAAAGTTGAATGTGATAATCAATGTCGTTGTTAAACGTATGGGTGCCCCATACCTCAATATTTAAGGCTGAATTTTTAACCGAAGTTTTGGGAATACTAATGATGCTATTCTTAATTTGCAAAGTACTTTGAAGCGTTGAAAACTTAATGCGTTTCAGTTCTTCCACTTCTACAAATTTTGAAAGTGCCAGCAAAGGTTCAAAGTCAATTAATTCTCCGTTAGTAATCATCAAATTACTGTTTACACGAATAGAGGCGGGATCAGATTCCAATTTATTGTTCCAGCTCCCCGAAAAATCTACCGTGGCGGTGCCTCTTCCTTTTATGTTCTTATCCATAAGGGTAGTTTGACCGAAGTTATTGAGCTGCACAAAAAGTTTTTGGATATCCAGATTCTCGAGCCGACTTTCCAGTACCACATCCAATTTTCCCTTCGAATTATCGGCAAAAGCATTGATGAGGGCCTTGCCATCCATGGTTTCCAATTTTACATCGGTGGCAATTAATTTCTGACTTTTTATTTCGATGTGGCCCGAAAGTGCGCCCGCTTCAAATTTTCCCAAGGTGAATTTTGAGATGCCTGCATCGAGATTAAAATAAACATTTGCAGGAATTATAGGGCTATCATTTGTTTGAGTTTCGCTGCCTGATTTCATCATAAAGTCTTCCATCTTAATGTACGATGATTTTAATGTGCCATCCAGCCAGAGCGCCGCGGTTTTATCGGTCATGTAATTAAAAATTCCGGACACTTTTCCGTTAAGGGTCAAATCAGAACTTCCCCTTAATAGTTCCAAGTCTTTCACTTCGATGTCTCTGTTTTTAACTTGCAATTGACCTCTCTCTATCGCAATAAGTCGGTCGTCTTTTTTGAACTGCGCCTGCAATGAAACAATGGAGGCACTTAAAGTGAGGTTCACTTTGGCCGAAAGGCTCTTGTCTTCTATTTCCCGCAACAAGCCGTCAATTTCAGCCTTCACGTTTAGTTTACCTGAAAGTTTGGAAAGCGTATCGATGGGCCAGAAATTTTGAAGGTTCTCTAAATCGAGTTTTACTTCAGCCACCACATTTAAATAGGGATCAGAAAAATTATCTATAAAACAACTGCCTTTAATTTCGTCGTCTTTCAGTTTAAGGTAAATCTTCCTTAAGTTCAGCGAGCTTGCTTGATCAGTCACATCTATATGTCCCTCAATATTTACATGTTCGGCGCTAGTTGCCAGTGGTTTGTATGTGATGGTAGCCTGTTTAATACCAAAGTTGGTTTGCAGTGAGTACGACCCATTTGCTGTATACTCAAAAGAGCCCCTGGCATAAATGCTTCCGGAGCTTTCATAATCGTTTATTTTTGATCTGTATTTTTGAGGAAGCAACGAAATAAGTGCGGCGATATCGGGGTCGGGAGCATTAAACTTTACATCCAGACTTTCAAGCTTTTTGCCGTAGCGAAATTTTCCCCAGAGCATGATGGCCATTTTGTTGATGTGCAGATTTGCTTTTTTAAATACATACTCATCTTCACTCACCCTTAGTTCCAATTCGAGTTTACACGATTTCTTTTTAAGGAAGCTATTTTTACCGCTCGTCATGCTCTGTACATACACGTGGCCCTCGGTTGCCAGATCATAACTCTCTGCATTAAAATGTCCTTTGAAAGAGAGATCTTGAATCAGTACCGCAGTTTTAAACAAAGCATCTTGATCTTTATAGCTCAAGCGACAATTGTCGATCGTGATTAAATTGAGATCAAATTTTGTTTTTGTTTGCCCCGCTACATTAGGTGTATCGTCCCAAAACACGTAATTGGCCCGGCCATCTTTTAAAATCTTCAGTTTTATTGTGCCATTTTGGAGTTTGATTCTTTTGACCTCGTATTTTTTGTTGAGCAAGTCCCTCACATTAAAAAACAAGTTCAACTTACCCGCATACAAAAGTGTGTCTCTGTTTTTAATTGGCAGCGCTTCCAGCATTAAAACATTCTTAAATTCGATGGAACAAAAAGGGAAGGTTTTGATGATGGTGAGGTCGATGTTTTGGGGATCTACTTTTACTTCCACCTTAAGGTGTTTATTAAGTTCGGCGAGAATAGCGGCTTTCACGTCCTTTTCGTAAATAAAAAGCAGAGCTAGTAAGGAAAGGATTGCGAGAAGTAAGAAAAGGAGCAGAATAAATAAAAAGCGTAACAGCCTTTTGTAAAAAGAGCGCTTTTTGGCGATGCTTATGACTTGAGGAGTATCCAAGCCTTAAAGTTCAGGAATTGCGGCAATCATAATTCGGGTCTTTCAATTATAATTGAACAATTGGTTTTTTATAATTCTTGCCAAAAAGGGAGGGGGGTTCGCCGGATTCTTTTTAACCCTGCCCGACTTATTTGAATATATTTGGTCGTTCAGGCGGGGTTTCTGCCTCTTTAACCAGACAGGGCACAGAGAAAAACAAAAGAATGTAAAACTCAATGTAGAGGGGTAATGAAAATAATTAAATAATAATTGTGTAAGCCCAAATTGGCTGCCGCACAGGCGAAAGTGCAGATCCGCGCACTAGGAAAGATGATAAAAATGTAAGGTTAATTCTGACTAACAAACTATTCCATTAGGAAGTTCGTCTCCCATAGGGCATTATTTGGAATGCCTCTTTTGAAACATTCCCGCATTGTAAAACACGGTATAGTCCGGAACAAATTTAGACCGCCACAATGGAAATTCAGTATAAGGAAAGTTATCGGTAATAACCGGCGAATCCTTCACATTGTCCCACAATTGTGCTGCTGTCATAATTTGCAGATCAAGGAGGCCGATGGAAGAATTAAATAGGTGGCTCCATTCATTTAGATCATGCATAATCAACGAATCTCGGTCGGCAGATGCAAATCGCGCGGGGTCGGCCTCCAGGTCACTGTCTGAGCCCAGTAGAAAAAATCCGGGATAGGAGGGACCGCCGAAAACTATTGTTTTTGGAAATATTTCATAAAAGGACCGCATGATCATCTTAATTTCAGTTTTTGAATCAGGCGGGATCCAAAGACACATAATTCCGTGGGTATTAAGGCGCTTCCTGCATAAATCAAAAAAATTCACGGTGTATAAATTCACGGTACCCGCACTCCAAAGAGGGGGAGCGGGATCAAGTACAATTACATCGTATTTCTTTTCGCGCATCAACAAAAAGTTTCTGCCATCATCTACAAAAGGATGCACCCTTTTATTGGAAAGAACTGCCCCCGCATCCTTGTGGTAATATTTAAATGTTTCATATTCTTCCGCCACAAGTTCCACTACATCGCAGGTAATTTCCGTATGAGTAATCGCCGACCTCAATGCTGTACCCATGCCAAAACAAATCACCAGCATATCATGCGGATCTTTATGCAAGAGAATGGGAAGATGCGACATGATTTTTGTTTCAGGCACCAATGCGGTCATTCCAATGCCGTTAATCAGAATTTGTCTATCGAGTGGGTCTTTTTTGGAACCGAACGAGGTGGTGGTGGCCGCCACGCCTTCTTTATGGTAAAAGATCTCTTTGTCGGGATCTTTCAATACTATTTCTTTAATCACCGTAAAAAACGGATCGGGAGAATTTAATGACATGATTATTCCAAAACCTCCTATCATCAGCAGGATGATCCAATTAAACTTCCGTTTTTCAAATAGTGTACTTTTCAGAAGTAGAAAAAGAGCTGCTCCGAAATTAAGAAGAGCCAGAAAAAGTATGGTATTTCTGGTGCCTAAATAGGGGATTAGGATATATCCGCCAATAAGAGAGCCCAAGATGCACCCAAAGGTATTCATGGCATATAATCTGCCAACTCCGCCACCAAGATTTTCTATTTGTTCCACGTAAATTTTTGTGACAATTGGAAAAATAAGTCCCACCGAAAAAGTGATGGGAAAAACTACCAGAAGAGGGATATAAATGCTGGAAAATCCGTAAGAAAGAGCCCCCTCAACCGGAATATGTTGGCAGAAAATAAAAATTCCCGCAATACTATACAGAGCTATGAATCCGAGAGAAAGCGAAAGGGTTCCCATAGGATCTTTCATTTTTTTAAAATACTTCCCTCCCGTTAAACTTCCCGTTGCGGAGCCCAGCAAATACACACACAACACCATGCTAAAAGCATAAATGGAGGTGCCAAGCTGGATTTGAAACAACCTCGTCCAAACCAATTCAATGGCAAATGCCGTAAATCCAATAAGTGAATACGTTAAAAGCACCGCCGTTTTCTCACTATGAGTAAAGGTTTTCGAGGGAAGAGCCTCTTGTGTATGCGCGTCAGAAGTTTTTGGAATTTCAGAATCGTAAATTTGATGCTTGCCGATAAAAAACAAAGCGAAGGCTCCAATCAAAAGGTTAATCGTACTACTCACTAAAACGGTATTGAATTCGCCCAGAAAACCAATAGCAAAAAAGCCGCTGAAGATGACCCCAATTACTGCCCCAAGCGTATTAATGCCATATAATTTGCTTACTCCTCCGGCAAGAAGGGCGCTTCTTTTTTTTGCTTCAGCACTTAAAACCGGTAATGTTCCCCCCATTAAAAATGTTGGAACAACCAAAAGGATAAATACTGTTAGTGATTGCAATAATCGGTACACCACGTGCTGCTCGCCCGAAATGGCGTGAAAAAACCGGTATGTTGGAATGAGACCATTAAGTAGAAAAAAAACGAGAAGTGCAGATGCTGCAATTCCGAGCTCCAGCAGAGCGTAGAGGCGAATTGGGCTGCGGACTTTGTCAACCTTTTTTCCAATATAATAACTTCCTAAAGTAAGGCCCAACATAAATGCAGAAAGTACAATAGAAGTAGCATATACTGTACTTCCCAGTACCCGCGAAAGCATTCGCAGCCAAACAGTTTCGTAGATGAGGCCACTAATTCCCGAAAGGAAAAATATGAAAAAGACCAGTCTGCCTGTTTTGTCTTTGGTTAATATGGGGAGCAATGAATTCATGTGAAATAAGAATTTGGCAAGTTAGGAAATGAGGGTGATTCTACCTAAAACTTGGAGATGATTTGGCCCGGGAAATGCAATTCAGTGTTTCTTTGGATCGCCCCAAAGCAAATGATTTTGGGAATACAAACTACGGAATATAGTATGTGAATCTTGATTGTTCCCTGTATGTAACTCAAATGAATTAACAAATGTTCATGCAAAGAAGGTCTCCTCTTGAAATAGCAAAACGCCCTCTTTCGTTACAATTGGTATTAGTTGAGCTTGGGATGAATTGGATTAGCTGGCGCTGATCCAAAGAAGGTCTCCTGTTGAAATAGCAAAATTCCATCTTTCAGAGGGTTTTGTTTTTGTGCCCGCCTCATGGAAAGCAAGCTTACATTCGTCAGCCACAAAAATAAAAGCGCCGCTCACGCGGCGCAATTTTGCTCTCCTTGTAGCCCCACTTGGATTCGAACCAAGGACCGCCGGTTTAGAAAACCGGTGCTCTATCCAGCTGAGCTATGGGACCATTACACTTCAAAAACGACGTTTTACCGCTATTTTTTAAAGTATGCAAAGGTAAAAAAAGAAATTATCTTAACAATTATAATTATTTTAGCCAATCAGCTAAATGCCCCTGAAACTCTCGGTAATCATAGTTAATTACAATGTGAAGCACTTTTTGGAACAGTGCCTTTTTTCGGTTTTCAAGGCACTTAAAGGCATTGATTCAGAAGTGTTTGTAGTAGACAATAATTCTGTTGATGGCTCACTGGCTCTGCTTCGGGAGAAATTTGCTCAAGTAAAAATTATTTCAAATAATCAAAATCTCGGCTTCTCCAGAGCCAATAATCAGGCCATTCGACTGGCTACGGGTAAATATGTCCTGTTATTAAATCCCGATACAGTTGTTCAGGAAGACACATTTAGTCAAACGCTCGCGTTTATGGACAGCCATCCCGATGCGGGCGGACTCGGCATCAAAATGCTGGATGGAAAAGGAGCCTTTTTACCGGAAAGTAAACGAGGTTTACCCACCCCCGAAGTGGCATTTTACAAGATCTTCGGTCTGGCAAAACTGTTTCCTGCATCTAAAAAATTTGGCCAATACCACCTGACCTACCTCAACAAAAACGCTAATCATGAGGTGGATGTGCTGAGCGGCGCCTTTATGCTCATTCGAAAAGAGACGCTCGATAAAATTGGTTTGCTGGATGAGACCTTTTTTATGTACGGCGAAGACATCGATCTTTCGTACCGCATTACGCAGGCCGGATATAAAAACTATTATTTTGCAGGGAGCAGCATCATTCATTACAAAGGTGAGAGCACCAAAAAAAGTAGTGTCAACTATGTGATTGTTTTTTATAAGGCCATGGCCATTTTTGCCAAAAAACATTTCAGCCAAAAAAACGCGAGACTCTTTAATTTACTAATCCACCTTGCCATTTATCTTCGGGCCAGCGTAGCTATTTTGGTGCGTTTCATGAAGACTCTGTTTTTTCCCGCCATCGATTTTGTATTGATTTTAGCCGGGCTCTATTTTTGCAAAGATGTTTATGAAATAAAATTTAAGCTGTATCCGAATTTCTATTCGAAAGAGATCATTGGGCTCTTTTTTCCCCTGTACACCCTTGTTTGGATGTGCTTCGTGTACTTTAGTGGCGGCTACGATACTCCCACCAGCTTAAGAAAAATTTCACGGGGTGTTTTAGCCGGATCAGCTTTTATTTTGATTGTTTATTCTTTGCTGCCCGAATATTATCGGTTCTCAAGAGCTCTTATTCTCATCGGTTCCGGTTATACCTTAATGCTGTTTCTCGCCACACGGCTGGTGTACAACGGTCTAAAGATAAAACGATTTAGGCTTTTCGGACACAAAGCTAACGCACGAATTGGCGTGATAGGAAGTGAAGCGGAATTTGAACGCGTAAATGCACTCCTCAGCAGCACTCACGTAAAATACGAATACATTGGTTTTGTGAGCAACGAAAAAAATGGCAGCGCAAACCTCTCGTATATTGGTCGTTTCGAACAAATTAATGAAGTGATTGATGTGCATGAATTGAACGAAATAATTTTTTGTGCCCGCGATATTTCCTCTGGCGAAATAATTGATCAAATGATTACCCTTGTTACAAAAGGAGTGGAATTTAAAATAGCTCCTCCCGAGAGCCTTTCAATTATTGGGAGCAACAGCATTGATACGGCCGGCGACCTTTATGTGATCGATATAAACAACGTTGGCCGTCCCGAAAACAAAAGAAACAAACGACTCGTTGATATAGTAGTAAGTCTCTTTCTCTTGGCCTTCTTTTGGATCTTTATTTGGTTTCAGGATCATAAGGCAAATTTTATCGCCAATATCTTTAAAGTTCTTTTTGGTGTTTATTCCTGGGTAGGGTACGGTAAATCTCCAAGAAAAGACCTTCCTTCCCTGCGGCCTTCGGTATTGAGTCCTGCGGACGCCCCCGGGGCAAGCAACGAAGAACGCAAAAACAAAATCTTGTTAAACTATTCTAAGGACTATCAAGTGGAAAATGATCTCAAAATTATTTTTCGACGCCTCCCTGAGCTTGGTCAGTAATTGTTAAACTATGTTTAGGACTTTGTAGAGCTCAAATAATAGTTTCAACTTTAGTATCTAATATCCTAAAGCATGAAAAACACCCTCACGTTCCTCCTATTTTTAAGCGCCAATTTTTGCCTTCCGGCTCAAGTTCAAAACCCCGTTACCTGGAAAGCGCGCTACACCGCAATTTCCGCTTCAGAAGGGGAACTAATTTTTTATGCCGCAATCGATAAAAATTGGCACATGTACTCGCAGCGCCCAACTGATGCGGGACCAATTCCCACCTCTTTTACGTTTACACCCTCGCGATCCTATCAATTAGTGGGAAAAACAGAAGAAACAGAAGCCCACGAAGAATTTGTCCCGGCCTTTGAGGCTAAGATTTTTGTGTTTAAAGATGTCGCTGAATTCAGACAAAAGATCAAATTAACCGGGAAACCGGGTTTTATAGTAGCAGTAAAGCTCGAATACATGACTTGTAATGACATGATGTGTCTTCCTCCGAAAACAATAGAACTCCCGGTTAAAATTCAATAAAGAAATAATAGTAAATTTACCACTCAGGCTTTCTACATGATGAAAAAGACACTTCTGCTATTTATTTTTTTGGGCTTCCACCTTTTTTCCCAACAAAACCCTGCGAGTTGGACGTTTGAAACAAAAAAGATCACCGATTGTGAGTACGATTTGATTTTTAAAGCCACCATTGAAGCGCCATGGCATATTTATTCGGTGATTAGGGGTGGAGAAGACGGGCCCAATCCTACTGCCTTTATTTTTAAGAAATCAAAAGATTACGAATTGGTAGGCGCTATGAAAGAAAGCGCACCCACCAAAGAATTTGACAAAGTATTTGAAATAAATGTCGCCTTTCACTCCAAATCGGCCACCTTTATCCAAAGGGTGAAATTACACGCCTCTTCTCTCGTAAAGATCAAGGGCACTTACGAATCGCAGGCCTGCACCGAAGAAAAATGTGTGTTTCCTCCTGCCGATCCCTTTGTATTTGAACTTCAGGGCTCCGCCTCCTGCCCCGGCGACAACGCCACCTTTGGCATGAACACTTCCAGCAATGTATGTGTGTGTGATACCGATGCCATTGTAAAAGCAGCGAGCGCTAAACCTGAAGTTGTAAAAGGAGAACCTGTACAAAAAAGTTCCGAAGCGTCTCCATCTTCTGAACAAACTTCTACCGAAGCTAATTCACACATGAGTTGGTGGGCCATTTTTTTGGCGGGCTTTGTGGGTGGATTCGCGGCCCTGCTCACCCCTTGCGTGTTCCCAATGATTCCCATGAATGTAAGTTTTTTCACCAAACAATCTAAAACCAAAAAACAAGGTCTTAAAAACGCCGTGATCTACGCCGTGTTTCTCATTCTATTATATGTTGGATTAGGATTGGGTGTCACGCTTGTTTTTGGCGCGGGGGCCTTACATAGCTTATCTACCAATGTTTGGTTTAACCTTGCTTTCTTTCTTTTGCTGTTGGTTTTCGCGATTTCCTTTTTGGGGGCCTTCGAAATTGTCCTTCCCAGCTCATTTGTAAATAAGATGGATTCCAAATCTGATCAGGGTGGATTGATTGGGATTTTCTTTATGGCTTTTACGCTTGCGCTCGTTTCGTTTAGCTGTACTGGTCCTATTATTGGTACCCTTCTAGTGGAGGCTGCCGCAGGAGGTGGAATTGCGGGACCTTTCTGGGGTATGTTCGGCTTTTCACTCGCCCTGGCGTTGCCATTTGGACTATTTGCCGCCTTCCCGGGCTGGCTCAATTCTTTGCCAAAATCGGGCGGCTGGTTAAACTCAGTTAAAGTAGTGTTGGGTTTTCTGGAACTTGCTTTAGCGCTTAAATTTGCATCGAATGCCGACCTGGTGTATGAAGCGGGCATTCTCACCCGTGAAGTGTTTATCACGCTTTGGGTCGTTATTTTTGGATTGCAGTCTCTCTATTTGTTAGGAGCCTTTAAAACCGCTCACGACAGTGACTTAAAACACCTGTCGGTAACGCGATTATTTTTTGCCATCATTTCTTTCTCCATCACTTTTTATTTAATTCCGGGTTTATGGGGCGCACCGCTTAAACTCTTTAGTGGTATTCTCCCGCCTACGGAGTATTCTGAATCCCCTCACGGCTTCGGCGGTTCTAGCAATTCCTCCGGTTCAACAAATTCAGCATTGAACTCAGACGCGGAGTTTGGAAAGTTTATGGAGGTAAACAAAAATGGCATCGTGCACTTTAAGAACGATTATAAAAACGCGCTAGCTTACGCCAAAAAAGTTGGGAAACCTTTAATGGTAGACTTTACGGGTCACGCTTGTGCCAATTGCCGGAAAACAGAAGATAATGTTTGGACTGATCAGGAAATTACAAAACGACTGAATAATGAAGTAGTTCTCGTGTCATTGTATGTTGACGATAAACGTTCGTTGGCTCCTGAGGATTACATGAAGGTGGTGTGGTATGGAAAAGAACGGGAAATCACCGATATTGGTGATAAGTTCAAATACATGGAAGAGAAACTGTATGGTCAAAGCACTCAACCTCTTTATGTGCTGCTCGACCACAACGAAAAACCACTAAGCGGGGTAAGAGGATATGATCCCGACATTGCGGCTTACGGCAAATGGATGGATGAAGGAATCAACACATTCAAAAATAAAAAGCCCTAGAAATTCTTATATTTACAAAAAAAATTCAGGTATGTTATCACCACAACTAAGTAAGTCGCTCAACAAACAAATAGAACTGGAAGGTTTTTCTTCTCAATATTATCTCGCTATGGCCAGCTGGGCCGAAACTCAAGGCCTCAACGGTGTGTCAGCATTCCTCTACCATCACTCCGACGAAGAACGTTTACACATGTTAAAGCTGATCAAATTTGTAAACGAACGCGGGGGACACGGTGTGGTGCCAACTTTAAAACAGCCGCCGGTGACGTTTAAGTCGGTAAAAGCAGTGTTTGAAGAAATTCTTAAACACGAAATGTCGGTGACTGCAGAAATTAACCATTTGGTAGATGCCACTTTAAAAGAGAAAGATTATACCACTCATAATTTTCTTCAATGGTATGTAAGCGAACAAATTGAAGAAGAAGCATTAGCCCGTCAAATTGTTGACAAGTTGAAGCTGATTGGCAGCGATAAGGGAGGATTGTACTTCTTCGACCGTGACCTTGAAACAATGAGTAATGAGGCGGCTGCCAACGAACAGGCAAAAAAGAAACCGCAATAATCTATTTTGCAACGAAGACATAAACGTCTTCGTTTTCTTTTTTCATCAAATACTTTTCTCTCGAAAAGGTCTCAAGGCTTTTTTTATTGGTCCTCAATTCTTCCAAATTTGTTTTGTTACTTTCTATTTCAGATTGGTAATAATCTTTATCCTTGTCCAATTTATGGCATTTCTGAATTAGTTCGTATTGCGTGAACACATCGTTCTTGTCAAAAAAAGTAAGCCATACCACCAGACCCACCAGCGTTAAAAAATATTTATTTTTGATGATCTTCATATAAACACCGTACTTTTAGTAGTGGCAATTTTTCAAAATTAAACAATTTAGAAATTCTAGGCGATGAGGACCGGGAAGATTATCAATACTGCCTTGTTAGCTTTTGTGCTGGGTTTGTTTTCTTTTCAGACTTCCTCCTTTAAGAATGCGCAACTCAAGAACTCGCGAGTAAAAGTAGCCTATCAGCAAAAGTGGCCGGGGCTAAAACACCTTCTTGAAACAAAAGGCATTCCCGAAGGTGAACTCGATTTGTTCCTAAGAATATTTAAGAAGGAAGGGGTTCTGGAAGCTTGGGGCAAGAGACACCGGGACAAGGACTATGGATTACTTAAGAGCTTTGCTATTTGCTCAAGAAGCGGCGTTTTAGGCCCCAAACGCCGGCAAGGCGATTATCAGGTACCTGAAGGATTTTATGACATAGCCGTGTTTCAGCCCTTCAGCAATTATCACCTCGCCTTAAAAGTGAGTTATCCCAACAAAAGCGATATTTTAAACGCGAAAGGCAAAAATCCGGGAGGTGATATAATGATCCATGGCAATTGTGTGACCATTGGCTGCATTCCTATTCAGGATGATCCAATTGAAGAGCTCTATGTTTTGGCTGTGGAAGCCAAAAATCAAGGTTGTGCCATCCCGGTCTATATTTTTCCATTTAAGTTTACCGCCGATTTTGCCCCGGCGAATGCTGAAACAATACAGTTTTGGAAAACCTTGCAACCCGCATTTGAGTATTTTGAAACGAATCACCGTTTACCTCTTATTTCGGTGAACAAACTTGGAGAATATGTTTTAAATTCGGCTTTGCGATGAATCCACGACACGTCCTCTTTTTATTTTTATCCCTTCTCCTAATGACAAGTTCATGTGGCAAGAGGGGGCAGGAAGATTCTACGATCCCTCCGGGAATATTAAGCCCTCGTACCATGGCCAAGCTCCTTTCTGATTTTGCTCTTGCGGAGGTCTCTGCAAACATGAACATTAAAAATACGCCCATTCAGAAAATTGACTCTGTGTACGCCTTCGACCCGCTTCGTGAAAATCATGTCCGAACCTCACAGTACGATTCCACGCTTCTATTCTACGCGAATCATCCTGTATTATATAAAGAGGTATACGATTCCGTATTAGTGATTTTGAGCGAATACAAAGCCATGCGGAATATGTCTAAAGTGGATTCCATCTCAAAATAGCGAATTTTTCGGCTCTTCCTTTGCTAAGATAAAATACAAAATCACTCTGATCAGACTGGTACTTAAGTGGCACAAAGTCGAAATCTGCATTCGTGTAGTTGCCTTTCTTTTGGAGGGTGCCGTTGGGCTCAAGGCTATACAGGGTAAGGTTTCCGCCATCCAATTGCCGCTGTTTGGCGAAAGACTTAAATCGGTACTCCCCCGGCTTTTGCTGTTGGTTATCCCTGTTTTCTAAAACAAGAGAGTAGAGGGCCGCTCCACAGAAAATATGGGCAACTTCACCAATACTTTTGAAACGTGTACGATCTCCAAAAAAGAAAATCTTTCGCGGAATAATGGCCTGATCAGCAACTGCGCCGGTAGTTGTGTTGATTTTCCAAAACAAAATCTCTTTATAGAAGGTGTCGTCTTTTCGCTCCGCAAAATTGTACAAATAACCACCGCGGTACACGCGATGATATAACGTAAAATCTTTGTCGGAAGCACTGGCCTGATCTGTTCCGTCATAATAAGTGAGTTGAGTTGCTAATTTGTCGAGCAAAGGGAAATAAGAAACATACCTGCTCATCGACAGATCTTTTGCGAAACGTTCGGTAAAAAAATAAACTTGCTCCCTATCCAGCGTATCCATTTCGTTATAGTGTGCTGTGCAAATGAGATCGTCAAAAATTGGAAGAAGAGAAATACTGTGTAGTCCGGTAAAATTCTGTAGGGGTAGAACCACTTCGTGCAATTCATTGCCGGTGCCCAAAATACTGCACAGGGTAACCGACTCGTAAAAAAATACAGGTACCTGCATCTGCGCATGATCTATGTATTTCCTCTTGAAGGAACTGATACGCGATTTAATAAATACAAAAAACAAATCGCCTTCTGCATTGCATTCATAAGCTGTTGCGTAGCCGGTATACGCGTTTTCTATCGGCAATTTTTTCGACCAGATTATTTGTCGTGTTTCCAAATTAAAGAGGAAAGCCGTTTTCTTTATGGACCCATTCACAAATTCTTGTTTGGCTATAATGAGCAGGTTTTTCCCTGCCGTCAACAGATATTCGAAATGTACTTCAAGTGTATTCTTGTCTTTTTCAAGAGTTAGCAATTCCAAAAACCCTGTCGATCGTCCGGTTGTATCGATGGCTTTAAGAAAAACAGAACGTTTGGAATTTAAGATCTTCTCGAAAAAAAAGTAGACACGGTTATTGTATTCGAAAAACAGGTGATCAAGTTTCTCATAATCAAACCAGGTTGCATTCACGCTGTCCAGTCGCAGGGCACAAAAACTCAGAATCTCGGCATCCGGCTTTGCCCTTCGTTCGATAGTGAGGTCGTGAATTTCTTTGTTGTAACGGAGTAAGAAAAAATAATTGGGGTGATTGTTAATGATTTCAAGCGGAATACTTTTTCTGTTTCCGGGGAAAATTCTACTGATGGTTGTGGTTTGAGAGAATACCGGGACACAATAACTTACCAAAGAGATAATTAGTGCGAGACGCAGCATTTGATTTACTCAACAGTAACGCTTTTTGCTAGGTTTCGTGGCTGATCCACATTACATCCCCGCATAACTGCGATGTGATAAGACAATAATTGCAAAGGGATCACCGCAATAAGTGGAACCAACAATTCATCGGTTTCAGGAATCTCAATAACATCATCTGCCATGCCTTTCACTTCGGTATCCCCCTGAGTGACCACGGCGGTTATTTTTCCCTTTCTTGCTTTTACTTCTTGGATGTTGCTCACCACTTTTTCGTAATTGGCACCTTTGGTGGCTATTACAAACACCGGCATCTCTTCATCTATTAAGGCAATGGGGCCGTGTTTCATTTCTGCTGCCGGATAGCCTTCGGCGTGGATATAAGAAATCTCCTTAAGTTTTAATGCCCCTTCTAAAGCAACTGGAAAAGAAACACCACGCCCCAAATAAAGGGCATTGCGGCTGTCTTTATATTTATAAGCAATTTCTCTGAGCTGATCATTAAGTTTGAGCACCTCCTCAATTTTTTCGGGGATGGCTTCCATTTCATAAAGCAGTTGTCGGTAGCGACTTTCTTTGAGAGTCCCCCTCACCTTCGCCATATGCAATGCCATTAAGGTTAGAACAGTAACTTGTGCTGTAAATGCCTTGGTGCTGGCCACACCAATTTCGGGACCGGCATGAGTATAACTTCCCCCATCAGTTGCCCGAGCAATTGAAGAACCTACCACATTACACACGCCCAGCACGGTTGCTCCTTTTGATTTAGCCATTTCAACAGCGGCGAGCGTGTCGGCAGTTTCACCACTTTGTGAGATTGCAATCACAATGTCTTCAGGATAAATAACCGGATTTCTGTATCTGAATTCCGAAGCATACTCTACCTCAACAGGAACTCTCGCCAGCTCTTCGAACAAATATTCGCCCACCAACCCGGCGTGCCACGAAGTGCCGCAGGCTATAAAAATAATACGTTTGGCTTTTTCAAATTTCCGTTCATGATCTTCTATCCCTCCCATTTTGATGTAACCTTCGCTTGCGATAAGTCGGCCGCGCATACTGTCCTTCACCGAACGAGGTTGCTCATAAATTTCTTTCAACATAAAATGATCGTAACCCCCTTTTTCAATCGACTCTAGTTCTAGCGTCAATTCTTGCACATAGGGCGTGATCTCTTTGTCTTTCAAGTTGCGGATCTTGATGTCTTTGTCACGGCGTAGGATGGCTACTTGTTCATCTTCCAAATACACCACGTTTTTTGTGTATTCAATAATGGGAGAGGCATCGGACGCAACAAAAAAATCGTCCTTTCCTATTCCAATTACCATGGGACTTCCTTTTTTGGCTGCCACCAAGGTATCGGGATCGTTCTTGTCGATCACTACAATGGCATAAGCGCCGATTACTTGTCGCAAGGCAGCTTGCACCGCGTGACCCATTTTTATGTTCTCATGAAGCTGAATGTCTTCGATCAAGTGCGCAAGAACTTCAGTATCTGTTTGCGAAAGAAATTTATGTCCCCTCTTAATTAAACCGGCTTTTATAGCCGCGTAATTTTCGATGATGCCATTATGAATCAGCACCATGTCTTTGGTTTCGGAATAATGTGGGTGCGAATTTACATCATTTGGCTCACCATGGGTGGCCCAACGCGTGTGGCCAATGCCAATATTACCGCTAATGTCTTTGTCTTTGGCAAAATCAACCAGTTCTGCTACTTTTCCTTTTTTCTTGTAAACATTCAGCGTACCCTTTGCGTTGATCATGGCCACACCGGCGCTGTCATAGCCACGGTACTCTAACCGTTGTAGGCCTTTCACCAAAATAGGATAGGCCTCCCTTTTTCCAATATATGCTACAATTCCACACATACAATCGTGTTTGAGATTTTAATTTTACCTTTAAAGATACCTTTTTTTAGCCTATCATTTGCAAAAAACTTATTTCTTTTGCCGTCAGGAACCGATGTTTGCCCCTTGGCAGATCTTTTTTGGTAAGGCCCGCAAAAACCACTCTGTCGAGTTTAATTACATCGTAACCAAGGTGTTCAAAGAGCCTTCGCACCACGCGGTTCTTGCCACTGTGAATCTCAATGCCCACCTCTTTTTTTCCTTCGCCCACAAAGGCCAGATCGTCGGCTTTTACAGTGCCGTCTTCCAGTTCAACCCCTTCAATAATGGCCTTAAAATCTTCGGGCCTCAAGCCTTTGTTTAAGCTCACGTGATACACTTTTTTAACTCCGAATTTGGGGTGCGTTAATTTAGTGGTCATTTCCCCATCGTTTGTAAACAATAAAAGCCCTGTGGTATTTCTGTCGAGCCGCCCCACCGGGTACACTCTTTCTTTGCATGCGCCGGCAATTAACTCCATCACGGTTTTGCGTTCACGCGGATCGTCCATGGTGGTAATATAATCCTTAGGTTTATTAAGAAGCAAGTACGCTTTACGTTCAGTTCTAACGGCCGAATCCCCATAGGTCACTTTATCTCCCGCTTTGATCTTGTATCCCAGCTGATCCACCACCACACCATTTACTTTCACCACCCCGCTTTGAATCAAGGTGTCTGCTTCTCTGCGCGAGGCAATTCCGGCATTCGATAAATACTTATTCAATCGTATTAATTCTTCTCCTCCTGCTGCTTTTGCTTTCACAGGGGTTTTTGGTGCGTTTTTGATGTCTTCGGCGTTCTTCGGTGAAAAGGCTCTTCCTTCCTCAAACTCCTCATAATTTACGCGTCTTGAGCCTTCCGTTTCGTCGTTTTTGCGAGGCTTGCTGAATCTTCTTTTTTTAGGATCAGGGCCTTCGCGTTTTGATGAGGAACTTTCCCCAAAACCTGTGCCGGCTTTCTTAAAGCCTTCAAATTTTCCTTCTTTCCGGAACTCCTTTTTAAATGGTTTTCGTTCGTCCCGTTCACGAACTTCCCTGCGTGGCGAATCCCGGTCAGGTTTTTCGCCAAATTTTCTTTCCGGACGACTGCCGCCGGCGGTGCTTCTTTTTTCACGGTCTTCTCTAAAAGGTTTTGATTCTTCAGAACTCTTAAATTCCCTTTTTGGGGCGCTGCTTCTTTTCTCGTCTTTATCCCCGTCTTTTCTAAAAGGACGGCGCTTATCCGGGCCAAAAGGACGTCTTGGTCGGTCTCCCCCTCTACTCTCTCCAATCTCTCTAAATACTTTGTTTTTGCTAAACGATCGTTTTGCTTTGTAGCCGTCTTTCTTCTTTTTATCCCCTTCGGTCTCCTTGCCTGCTCTGCTCGCGGCTCTTCCGCCACGTGGTTTATCCGACCTTCCTTTATCGTCGCCCTCTTTACTATTTCTGAATTTTGACATGTTTTGTTTTTTTATTTTATAATAGTCGGATGGAATGCCTCTTCTAAATGGTTAACAGACAATTCGGTGCCAATGCCAACGAGAGAAACCACATCAAACCTCGAAGAAAGGTCGATGTTTCGTTCCATCAAATACTGGTTGGCGGCTGCAATCAAAAAGTTCTGTTTTTTCCTTGTGACAAACACTTCCGGTTCGCCAAAGGTATTGTTTTTCCGCGTCTTAACCTCAATAAATACGATAAGATCGTCTTTGCGGGCAATGAGGTCTACCTCATATTTTTTGAACCTCCAGTTCTTCTCAAGAATAGTATATCCCTTTTCTTCGAGATGCTTTTTGGCCTGTGCTTCTCCTTCCAAACCCAATTGTTTTGAACTATTTTTCACTTTTCGTTTTTGAAGTATCACTAAAATACATAAATTAGAGTCTTTAAACCCTAAAAAAATGAAAAGACTTTTCACATTTTTGGCAGCTTTAGTTTTGGGCTCATTTCTTATGGCTCAGAATTTCAACGGTGTAATTGAATTTCGCTACACCAATCAAAACGACACTACGTTGAATACATACAGCGTGAAGGGGAAAAAAGTGCGTCTCGACCAATACAACAAAAAGACTAAAACAGTGGAGGGAAGTTTCCTTTTTGATCTGGATGGAGCGGAGGTTAAGTTCCTCAATCCAAAAAGAAAAATTTGGGGTTCGCAAAAAAGCGAGACGCCTCAAGTGATCAGGGGACAGTGCGTGGTGTCGAAAGGAAACGGCATAAAAACAATTGCCGGTATAAAATGTAACGAATATGTGGTGAAGAACTCTGCCGAAAATACAGTGATCACTTATTGGATTAGCGACAGTAAATATGATTTTTTTCCGGCACTGGTGAAATTATGGAACAGAAAAGATAAACAAAGTGTTTATTTCTCGCAGATCAAGATCGTTGGACAAGGCGCCATGCCTATGTTAAGCGAAGAGAAACAACTCACGGACGGAAAATTGTTAACCCGCCTGGAGGTGATCAAGATTTCTACTGTGGTGCCGGATGCTTCCACCTTTGAGATCCCCGCAGGATACAGCAAACTTGATCAATAAAGGATTTTAGACTTGTTTTTTTAGGACTAAAATTTCTCTAGTTCTGTTCTTTGTTCACACCAAGCAGCGCGTTCAAAATTCCGGTGCACACCGATAATACCAGACTAAACAACAAAGCGTACCAGAAGCCGGCCACGTAAAAACCTTGCACCAGTTTTTCTGCAAAAATGATAATAAAGGCATTTATTGCTAGAAGAAAAAATCCAAGCGTAAAGATGGTAATGGGAATTGTTAGAATAGTAAGAATTGGCTTTACAATTGCATTTAAGAAGGCCAGAACCACCGCTACCATCAGGGCTGCCAAATAATCATCCACATGCACACCGGGAACGATTTTGGCTACCAAAAATACGGCCAGAGCGGAGGTAATTATTTTGAGTAAAAAATTGATGGGCTAATTTAGGTTTTTTGTTTCTTCTTTTTGGCAGCCGGAAATAGAATGTTATTCAGGATCAGTCGATATCCCGGCGAATTGGGATGCAGCGATAGATCAGTGGGAGGATCTTCCACGCGGTGTTCATAGTCTTCCGGATCATGCCCACTGTAATATGTCCAGGTGCCCTTGCCTAATTCGCCGTGAATGTAACGCGCTTCGTTGAGAGCTTTTGCTTCTCCCATAATCAACACGCCTTTTTTTATGTATTGTTTGCTAAATCCTGCCGTTTGGCCCCAAAATCCTTGAATGGTGCTGCTGTGGTTTTGACACAACATGGTGGGAACAGGATCCCACTTTGCAGAGAATTCGAAAAGAGTGAACAGATCTGTTTTTTGGGTGAGGCCGTTTTGCTTACGTGTGCCGTAGGTGTCAATTGTTGAATACTCGTATTCGTAAGGATTCATGCTTAGTTTGTAATTCTCAAAAGCAAATTCCTTACTGAAATCAATTTTTGAATTGGCATTTTTATCGGCCGGATCATGGTCGAACATCGTTTCGCAAATATCCACTCCTTCGGCGGCCAGGGCAATATCGTAACTATCGGTGGCGCTGCACATGGCAAACAAAAACCCGCCGTTAAAAACAAAATCCTTGATCCGCTTTGCGGTGTATAATTTCATCAGAGACACTTTCGTAAACCCCAACTTCTTTGCCATGGCTTCGTTTTCCCTTACTTCTGCCTGATACCAGGCAGCATTTTGGAAGGAGCCATAAAATTTGCCGTATTGACCCGTAAAATCTTCATGATGTAAATGCAGCCAATCGTAATCTTTTAACCGTTCGAGAAAGATCTCCTCATCGTAAAGTACATCATAGGGAATTTCGGCATATTTGAGCACCAGGGTTACCGCGTCGTCCCAGGGTTGTTTTCCCTTGGGGGAGTATACAGCAATTCGGGGCGCCTTTTCGAGTTTGATCACGTCCTGATTCACTTCAGGGTTCGAAATGTCTCCTATAATTGAACTCTTTTGCGCATCGGATATGATCTCATAACTAATTCCTCTTATCACACACTCATTGGATACAGCTTTGGCGTTTGGTATTAAAAAACTGCCGCCTCTGTAATTTAGCAACCATTGAATTTCTAATTCGCCTTTTAATGCCCAGTAAGCCAAGCCGTATGCTTTTAAATGATTTTTCTGGGACTCATCCATAGGAATTAGGATAGATGACCCGAAAAGCCGCGGGGCAATCAAAATAAGAAACACAAAGAAATACAGGATTTTCATTGGTACAACTAATTTAGAGAAAAAGTGCTTTCGGTTTCAGATCGAAGCCAAAAAAAAGGTTAAAATTATCTCAGGCCTTGGTGACTTTATTTCGAAGATCACTTATCTTTTGGTTAATCCCTGCAATGGTGGTCTTGTCGTACTTGGTGTTCGTTTCTGCAATTAGAAATGATTCGTGCAACGCTTTTAGATCGGTTAAAATAAATTTGGCATTCTCTTCGAGCTTTACGCCTTCCAGCATCACGATGAGATTCTTTAAAGATTCCTTCTGCTGAAGGATGGTTTTCACAATACTTTCCGTGTCTATCTTTTGTGCGATCTGGCAAGAAACATAGAGACCTTCAATCCAGCAACCCGATAAAATAACAGCGGAAGTTGCAGGACGATTATTATATTTTAGGATTTCATCTACTTTTCGAAAAGCACCGGTAACAATTTCAAGAATGGAATCTTTGTTGTTTTCATTCGCATCAATGCGTTCAAACATGCGGTGGTCAAAAGCACTGTTCACGCCCAGGTAGCCTGCTAATACATTTACGCATTTTAGAAACACCATACTCTCTTGAGTTTGATCAAAAGAACTGGCAATGCTGAGATCCGATCCATAAATACCCAGATTTATTGCCTTTGCAAGCTCAACGGAATACTTGGTCACTAATTTGGGGTCATTGGCATAATCGGGATTGTACTCGATCTTATTTTCTTCTATCAGACGCATAATCATGTGTCGGTCGGGCAAAGAGGTGAACACGTTTTGCGCATTAAATTTACTGGCTTCAATGGAAGGGACGCTTTTTTCTTCATCAGAAATGATTTCCTCTGCTTTTTGGCCACCGCTGCATGAGCATAGCGCAAGAAATAGAGTTAAAAAAAATGGTTTGTATAATTTTATAATCATGATTCTTCCATACAAATATAACATAATATTATCTATTTTCTGACTCCTTTGTCGTATTGCATCCGGTTTATTTCATTCCCGTTTTTGTCGAAAAAAATCCAGTCTCCGTCGGGCACACTCTGCACTTTACCCTTACGCCTGTCATTTACGATTGTATAATTGCAAATACTTTGTGTTTTGCCATTTGAATAATAACTGATGGCCTTGCCGTCCAATTTCCCGTCTTTAAAATTCTGCACCTTGCTAATTCCACCTGTTTCAAAATAATAAGTCCACTCCCCGCTCTGATGTCCCTTTTTGTAAGTTCCTTTTGTATCGGTAAATCCGCCCTTCTCAAACCACTGAATATACTCTCCGTGTTTGATTCCATTTACATAGGTGCTTAATTCTTTTGGAGCTCCTTTTTCATAATAGTAATTCCAAGCGCCTTCACGGGCTCCCTTTTCGTTGTATTCTCCGGCATAATTTTTATTTCCATTGCTGTACCATCCTTCCCATTTCCCTGTGAGCGTGGTCCCCTTAATGGTTCCTTCGTCTTTCCTGGCGCCATTATCCCACCAACTGGTCCACAAACCATTTTCAATCCCATTTGTATAAGGGCCCTCCTGTAATTTGCTGCCGTTTTCCCACCAGGTGGTCCAGACGCCTGTTTTCAATCCATTGTCAAAATCTCCTTGTTTCCATTTTTCTCCTGTTTTATAATAATAGTGCCAAGTACCATTTTGTTTGTCGTTTAAAAAATTACCTTCACTTTGAATCTTTGCATTTGAATAAAAGTATTCCCATTTTTCTTCACGACTATTCTCTTTCAACGTTCCCTTCATTTCCAGGGCTCCCTCAGGGGTATAGAACTTCCAAATACCATTCTTTTTATTCGCCGAAAAATTTCCCTCGCTTTTAATGTTGTGGTTTTTGTAATATGAAGAGTAATATCCGTTTAGGATTCCACCCTCATAAGTGGCCTCATAATCTAATTCGCCGTTGGGATGAAAGAACCGCCAGATACCATCTTGAAGGCCGCCTTTGTAGGCTCCCATTGCTTTTACAACGCCATTATCATAACTCGCCGTTAAACTTCCATTTCCATTCGAAACCAGCACCTTGCCTTTTTCGTCGTGCAGCTCCCATAAATAGAGAACAGAATCTTTGTACTCCTTTGCGAATTTAATATCCCCGTTTTCATGATATTCTTCCCATCTTCCGCAGGGCAAATCATCGCAGTAATTTGTCACCAATGCCAATTTGCCGGACTTAAAATAGTTTTCGGCCCGACCCTTGCGTTTGTCCTTTTCAAAAGTTCCCTTGCTTTCGGGTTGGCCCGACTCGTAATAATATTCCCATTCACCTTCTTTTTTTCCCTTATCGAAACTTTCGCGGCTTTTCACTTTTCCATTCTCGTGATAGGAGGTCCAGACGCTGTCTGCAAGATCGTTTTCGTAACGGGTAATCTGCGACAATTTTCCCGATTTATAGAAATACTGATTGGTTCCCCATTTTTTGCCTTTCACATACTGCTCTATCGCTTTCTTTCTTCCGTTCTCGTAGTAAAACGTCCAACTACTATCTTCTTTCCCGTAATCGTAAAAACCCTGTCGACTAATTGTCCCGGAGGCATAGTACTCTTTGTGGAGGCCATGAGGCATCCCCTTGTAATAGTCCGTTTCAGACTTCACTTGTGTTTGTTTGGCGTCGTAATATTCTTTTTTTGGTTGGCAAAAAAAAGTTGTGCTGACGAAAATAAAAGGAATTGCAAGTAATAAACGCATGTGATAAAGTTAAGCAGCATAATACGAATGGTTGACTTTAGTTACCGCTTTTGTGAACAATTTCTTATTGAAAAGGGGGTCTATTCTATGTTTGGGCTATACCTAAAACCCCTGGTCCCCAAGCTATATTCAAAGAGCAGTTCGTTGTCTCGCGGATCAAAGTCAACCCCACGACTTTCCTACAAAGATCATCACTTAAGGGTGCCTTGGTGCTTTTCGGAAGATTAAAGTTGATTGCGCCTTCATGGGGTGTGAGATCTGCTGTGCAAGAAAAAAAGCCTTTCTTTTTCGCTACAGCCGATGTTGTATGCTGAGGAAATCGCGTTGAATTGTCAAGAATTTATTGCGCGATGGCGCTGCCTTTTCATCTCGCTTCAGCGGTTAACGTATTCTCATGCAGGATAGATAATAACTGCTGTACCTTTACAATTTCACCTGTACGGGAGAAAAGACGAAGTCCGGACTTATCTCTAATGTAACCTGCGAGGAAACTTCCTTGAATTAATAAAGAAAACGAACCCGAATTTTATGGCGTCTTTAGTTTATATAACTTCAATCCCTTGTCGAACAACAACTCAAAAGAGAGACCTTTGTATTGTAAGGGGTCAAATTTTTTGTTTTCGGTAATTAGGTACTTTGCTCCATTTAAATAGAATTGATCTAAAAGTTGAGGGTTCATTTCATTCTCATAAAGACTATACCCTTGTCGTTTCAAATAATACAGTGCGATGAATTTTGAGTCATCAAAATCCACAACAACACGCTCCTTTTCCGGAATCAGCAACGTGATTTGATGTTGATACTGTAGGTAATCTTTATTAAATCCCGGTTTGTCAAGGTCCCATCGTTGGTTAATTCGGAGCCAGGCGAGTAAAGGAATCAGGCAAATTAAGGCGAAGCTGAGCTTTCTGTATTTTCCCAGGTACGCGGTGTTAATGCCTAAGGCAATAACTAGAAAAACAAAAGGTAAAAAAGGCATTAAGTAATAATCGTGCGTTTTTTCAATCATGTTGAGTTCGTACAAAAAGTAGATACAACACACTAGGAAAGGAAAAACAAAATAGGCCCTGCCCTTCCATTTTTTTTGTTTGAAAAACAAATAGACTCCTACCATAAAAAAGGGAAAGGCGCCATAATTTACAAGCAATTCGGGCAAAGAAGAAATGAGGTTCGATTGAAGAAAATCTAGAAGTTCCATCGCGGTTTTTGTATTGGCACTGATGCCCAAACCAATTTTATTTGATTGCCAGGTTGGAAAGGCGTGTAAATACCATAACACTGGCGGTATAAGAAAAAGGGAATAAATGGCTGAGTAAAAAATGGCCTTTCCATAATTCTTACTTTTTAGTTGATTAACCACAAATACCGCGAACCCGGCGCCAAATAAAACGTAAGGCAATTTTACGAGTGTTGCCAAACACAACGTCACACAAAATAAAATGAAATTTTGAATGCCGGGCCTGCGAAGGAAATCAAAGAAAAAATTAAGACACCAAATTCCAAAACAAAGCGCCAATATATCAGGCAAAGGGTTCACGCAGTAATAATACAATACCGGTGAAAAACAAAGACACCAGTTGCTGAGCAAAGCAACTTGTTTGCTCACAAATTTTGTGAGAAGAAAATAGAAGCCCCCTAATAAGAGCAGAAAAAAGAAGAAGGTTATAAAACGCGTGTTACTAACCGAATACCCAACTATATGATTAACTTGTGCAATGAGCCATTGATACAAAGGAAATTCATATAAAAGGGCTCCATTGTTGCTTCCTATATCAAACCGTTGAGGGTGTAAAATGAAATTATCGGCAAACGAGAACTTGTAAATCACAGTTTGAGTTTGTGTTTGTCGCCACACATGGTAACCAACAAGGTCCATCTCGAAAACATGCAAATGCAATAAGAAACTTAAAAGTACAGGTAGCAGGAAAAAGAAAAATGTCCTTTTACGATTCATGCCTAAAGCTACTTATTTCGACTTAGAACTAATAAAACCAGAGAGGATCAACTTTTCACTTATTGCTTAATCACTTTTGATTGAAAAACATTCGAGCCGCTACGGAGAACGACAACATAAATGCCCGGCGGATTGTCTTTTAAATTATACATCCTGTTGTTTGGGCCCGCTATAAGTGAAATGGTTGATTCTACTGCCACTCTACCTAAAACATCAATGATCAGAAGATCATATTTTCCATCATCTACAACAGTAAATTGGATAGTCAATTCGTCTTCAAAAGGATTTGGAGAAATTCGTATTCCCGAAGACCGGGCTTCAAAAAAAGAGATTTTGTCACATGTTTGTACGCTAACTGAGGCCACTGCCTTTGCGCTGCAACCATTTAGTCCAACCATAGTAGCGGTGTAAGTTGTATTAACCGTAGGCGATACAATAATAGAATTTCCAACGTTGCCGGTACTCCATAAATAAGCTGTTCCGTTTCCAACTACATTTAGGGTAGTAGCCTCGCCCCGGCAAACAAAGGTACTTCCCAAAATACTCATAGCCGGTGCCGGTTTCACAAAGACTGTTACTTGCTGAGAAGCCAAACAGCTATTGTAATTTAACCCACTCACACTGTATGCAGCAGTGGCAGTAGGACTCAGACTCACACTGCTTGTTGAAGCTCCTGTATTCCAGGAATAAGTAATTGCGCCTTTTGCATTCAAGACGGTAGATGCGTTTTCGCAGATGATGGTGTTGCCTGTAATAGTGAGAGTAGAAACGGGATGCACCACCACACTCACAAAATATTTACCCAGGCAGGCTCCGTTACTCAGCGTATAGGAGTAGACCGCTGTTTTGGAGATACTGCCCGTATTAATTAAGGTTTCATTCGGGTTGCTTGTTTGCGGCACTGTTATGGCGGCATTAGAAATGCCTGCTACGGCGGCACGGGTCCAAATCACCGAGGTATTACTCATATTGGCAGCGGCACTATAACTAAAGTTTGTACCCGAACACTGGTCAGGAGCCGACAAGGCGCTTGTTAAGGCGGGAAATGGAGCAAACGTAAACGGGATGGGATCAGAACTGTTTCCGTTTGCAATTACACATAAAGAATAAGTACCATTTGGAAGATTGGCAGGAAGATCAAATAAAGTTGTATCGGGCAGCAAGCCGGTCCTCACGCCTGTTCTATTCCAATTGTATGATCGCGCGTAATAAACACTCGAGCCAATACTTAAACGCACAAGTGGAAAATTGGTATTCATTTGCCAATCATCTCCGTAACACGCGCCTTCGCAAATGCCGTTAAAAAGTAAGCCGGTAAGTGTGCAGGTGGGCGTGCAGCCATTTTGTGTTACGGTTGTAATGGTGGGTTTACCAATAGCCAGAGGCGCCCCATTTGGTTTGTGAACAAAGTAATTCTTTGATCCTTGACGAGATAACATTACCGTGCCGTCGGGCAAATTCAGCATGACGCCGTTAAATGCGGTATCCGCCAAAAATGTTCCACCCCCCGGCGCACCTAACGGAGTGAACGAATTGTTTGAGTAATCAAATTCATAATAATAGGTAGGGGCTACAAAAATGGAACTTGACGAAGTTGGTTTCGGTCCCGCAGAGAAAATTATTTTGCCGTCAACCATCATCGCCCCGGCGGCATCGGGTAAGCCGTGATTATTAGGGATGTTGGGACCGGTTATCCATGAACCCGGACTGTTGTTGCCCGAAGGCGTATAAATAGCCGTATTGCCCAGGGAACCCAAAAATATGGCGCGGCCATCGGGTAATAAAAATCCGGGGCCTGTTTCATATCCCCAAGGATCGTACAAGTTGGTGGGAACAGCGGCATCAGCAACCCATTGATTTAATGAAGGAATATACCTTTCGGAATTGGTGCTGAAAATATCCACAAAAAGAATACTTCCATCGGCCAACTTCAACCAGGTTGATTCGTTGTGGCCGCCAAGAGTATTAGGTCCGTTTGAAAACAGACCGCTTGTGGGATTAAAAAGCAGCGTTTTGTTGAAAGAGGATAAGGAGGCTTGTAAAATTCTTCCATCCGGTAAAATGGCCGAACAGGCATCCCCCAAATAATTATTGGTTGCGGGAAGCTGCGTCCAGCTATTCGAAAGAGGATCATAAATTTCTCCGAACCCCCCACCCGAACCATATTCCCCTCCTGCAACATAGATCTTACCACTTTTAAGAATTTGTGATGAAAAATACAAGCGCGTATCCTTCATCGGACAAGCACGCGACCAGGTACCATTAATATAACTTCCGTTAATGTCAGGACTGAGTTTGTTCCACATATTGCCAATACGATCCCCGCCCCCGTATGAAGATTTGCAAAGAATAGATCCATCTGAAAGCTGCAGCATCAAACAGCCGGAGGAATCAGGAGAGGGCGTAGAAAGTACAGTCCATGTAGTTTGTGATGAACCTGAAAGTTGCATCAAACAAAAAATGAAAAGGATCAAGCGCTTGGTTAGAAAACAATTAATCATACTAAATGGAAAACTCTAAGGTAAGCCTTCGAACTAAATTCGACAAGAGATAGAGCCCTTAATCATCAAGTCATTTATTAGAAATCAGTTTTAGTCGTTAAGCTTCAATACAGCCATAAATGCGCTTTGAGGAATTTCGACACTTCCTACCTGCTTCATTTTCTTTTTTCCCTCCTTTTGCTTTTCAAGGAGTTTACGTTTACGACTGATGTCGCCACCGTAGCACTTTGCAGTAACGTCCTTACGCATGGCCCGAATGGTTTCGCGTGCAATTATTTTTGCACCAATCGCGGCCTGAATAGGTATTTCGAATTGCTGGCGCGGAATCAATTCTTTGAGTTTTTCGCAGATCTTCTTTCCAAAATCATAGGCATTACTGCGGTGAATCAAAGCAGAAAGTGCATCTACTTGTTCGCCATTGAGCAAAATATCAAGTTTTACAAGATCTGACTGACGCATCCCAATAGGATGATAGTCGAAAGAAGCATAACCTTTAGAAATAGATTTTAAACGATCAAAAAAATCAAAAACCACTTCTCCCAAAGGCATTTCAAATACCAGTTCCACACGATCGGCGGTAAGGTAATTTTGATTTACGATTTGTCCGCGTTTTTCAATGCAGAGACTCATTACCGGACCAATAAAATCGGCCTTGGTAATAATGTTTGCTTTGATATAAGGCTCTTCAATAAAATCGATCCGTCCGGGATCAGGAAGATCGGTCGGATTATTTACGGTTACAATTTCTCCATCCGTTTTATGCGCTTTATATGAAACGTTTGGTACCGTGGTAATAACAGTCATGTTAAACTCACGCTCTAAACGCTCCTGAATAATTTCCATGTGCAGCATCCCCAGAAAACCGCAACGAAATCCAAAGCCCAGCGCTGCAGAGCTTTCGGGCTCCCAGGTGAGCGAGGCATCATTGAGTTGGAGTTTCTCCATGCTGTAACGCAATTCTTCGAAATCATCGGTATCAATAGGATAGATTCCGGCAAATACCATGGGCTTTACATCTTCAAAGCCCTGAATTCCAGCTTCACAGGGACGATCAAAATGCGTGATCGTATCTCCCACTTTCACTTCTTTGGCTTCTTTAATTCCTGAAATGATATATCCCACGTCGCCGCTACTTAATTGCTGACGTGCTTCTTGTTTTAATTTTAACACACCAATTTCATCGGCATTGTATATGGCGCCGGTGTTAACAAACATTACTTTGTCTCCTTTTTTGATGGTGCCGTTTACGATTTTGAAATACGCCACAATTCCTCTGAAGGAATTAAACACTGAATCAAAAATGAGGGCCTGCAAAGGTGCAGTTGGGTCACCAACCGGACAGTGAATTCGTTCAATGATGGCTTGCAAAATTTCTTCAATGCCCATTCCCGATTTTCCACTGGCGGGGATCACTTCACTGGCGTCGCAGCCAATGAGATCTACAATTTGGTCAGTTACCGTCTCGGGCTCCGCACTGGGAAGATCCATTTTATTTAGCACGGGAATAATGGTGAGATCGTGTTCAAGTGCTAAATACAAATTTGAAATAGTTTGTGCTTGAATTCCCTGAGCTGCATCTACAATAAGTAAAGCCCCTTCGCAAGCGGCGATGGACCGAGATACTTCATAACTAAAATCCACATGGCCGGGAGTATCGATGAGGTTAAGTATATACTTCTCCCCCTTGTAAGTATACTCCATTTGAATGGCGTGACTTTTGATGGTGATACCACGTTCCTTTTCAAGATCCATGTCGTCGAGCACCTGCGCCTGCATGTCGCGTTTGTTGATGGTGCCGGTATATTCTAAAAGGCGATCGGCCAGCGTGCTTTTACCGTGATCGATATGAGCAATAATACAAAAGTTACGGATGTTCTTCATTTATTTCTTCCTCGTTATTTTTACCACTAAGACATTAAGGACACTAAGCTGCACTAAGCCTAAAACTTAGTACGTCTCAATTCCTTGAGTTTTTTACTGGTTTTTAGAGGGCTACAAATATAGTAAAACGGTGGGGATTTGGGCTTCAAAATCCCTTTCATCTGTTCATTAACCACGTATTGGGTCAATTTTTTGACAATTTATGTGCTTTGCCTTATTCCGCGCTGCTCCGCTGGTCGGAATATTTATCCCGACCTCATTTTTTTGATTCAATTCGCAACATATCCAACAAAAATTCAATTCAGGTAATTTCGTAGAAAATATTTATCTAATGCGTGCTTTGTTTAAATAGAAGTGTTTGATTTTAAATAGGACGGGATGGAAATCCCGACCGGCGGAAATGATGAACTGATGGTTCCCATTTGGATAGAAACAGATTGTTTATACTATTGAAAATTTGTATTTTTGAATATTGTAAAAATGAAATTTTATGAGCCTGTATGCTGAAAAAGTAAAGCTTACTCAAATGATTTTAAATATCGAGAGTAAGCATTTGATTGAAAAAATAAAGAACCTTATTAAAACTGAGGATGCTGATCTTTGGGATGAGCTGCATGATGATGTAAAAGCGGATGTTGAAACAGCAGTAAAGGAACTGGATAATGGTGGAGGTATTCCAAACGATCAGGTCATGAAAAAGTATGAGAAATGGCTAAAAAAATAATTTGGTCTACAAGAGCAACTGCCAGTTTCGATAGAATAATAAAATATCTTGAAAAAGAGTGGACGCGAAAGGAGATAGAAAAATTAATTTCAAATACACAAAAAGTCTTACAACAAATAGAATCGGGATCAATAAAATTCAAAAGCTCCGGTAAGATAGATATTCACGAAGTTTTAATTACAAAACATAATTTATTGATTTACCGACTAAAGAAAAATCAAATCGACTTACTGGTTTTTTATGATGCCAGACAGCATCCTAAAAAGAAGAAATTTTAAAAGATTTTTTATATACGTTTAAATCTCTGAAAATTCAGGACTTTTCTATTTGCACCCAAGGCGCATTCAATTTCCCCGCTGGTCGGGATATTTATCCCGACCCCATCTTTTTTGGTTCAATTCGCAACTCTCAGTAAAAAAACCTACATCAAAAAATTAGTCATTCTTTAGCATACACGTTAAGGTTTTCCTAATTTTACAGCCTTTAATCCGCTAAACAATTTCTTTTTGTCATTCAATCCCTTCCTCATAAAACTCCCCATCACCGACATTATTTCGGATGTTCGGGAAAAATTGCAAAATCAAAACACACTTATTGTAAATGCTCCTCCGGGTGCCGGAAAAAGTACTTTGCTTCCACTTGCTTTGATGGATGAGAAATGGTTGGAGGGAAAAAAGATTATTATGCTCGAACCCCGCCGTCTGGCAGCCCGCAGTGTAGCGGCCCGCATGGCTCAATTGTTGGACGAAGATTTAGGAGAAACCGTGGGTTATCGCATTCGATTTGAAAACAAAATTGGTAAAAACACAAATATTGAAGTCGTAACAGAAGGCATTTTGACTCGGCAATTACAAAATGATAATGCCCTCGAAAATGTGGGTCTTGTTGTTTTTGATGAGTTCCACGAGCGCAGTTTAAATGCCGATTTGGCTCTGGCTCTCTGTCGCGAAGCACAGCAGGTCTTGCGTCCTGATCTTCGCATTCTCATCATGTCGGCCACCTTAAATATGCCGCAATTACAATCATTACTGCGCTGTCCGGTTATTGTTAGCGAAGGAAAACAATATCCGGTTGAGGTGATTTACGCCTCCGATGCTGACCCCATGCTTCTTCCTGAATTAGCGGCCAGACAGGTATTCAAAGCCGCAGAAGAACATGCGGGTGATATTTTGGTTTTTTTACCGGGAGAAGCAGAGATCAGAAAGTGCGAACAGTTACTTCTCGGTCAGGTAGAGGGTTTGATGATTCATCCTTTATACGGGCAACTTACTTTTCAGGAACAGTTTCTGGCCATCATGCCCAACAAACAAGGAAAACGAAAAGTAGTACTTGCTACTTCTATTGCCGAAACGAGTTTAACCATTGAAGGTGTTCGAATAGTGATTGACAGCGGATTTGCGCGGACTTCACGTTTCGACCCCAAATCGGGACTCTCACGCTTGGAAACCATCAGAGTTTCTAAAGACTCAGCTGACCAACGTGCGGGCCGCGCAGGGCGATTAAGCAGTGGCGTGTGTTATCGTATGTGGAGCGCCGCCACGCATTCGCGTTTAAATGAACATCGTATTCCCGAAATTCATGAAGCCGATTTATGCGACTTGGTGCTTGACCTCGCGCAATGGGGAGTAACTGACATTTATTCCTTGACCTGGTTAACGCCTCCACCAAAAAATTCGATACAACAAGCGAAAGAAACTCTTGAACAAATTGGCGCCCTTGAGGGAAATAAAATCACCGAACACGGAAAACAAATACATCGTTTGGCCTGTCATCCACGCATTGCTCATATGCTGCTGCTTGCGGAAGGAACCGCCATGAAACAATTGGGAACCGATGTGGCCGCCATTTTGGAAGAACGTGATCCCCTTCCAAGAGATTCAGGAATTGATATTAACCTGCGCATAGAAGCATTAAGAAAAGCACGAAAAAATGGCAATGCCGGTAGGTTTGCCCGCATCGAAAAAGTGGCGGCCTCTTACCGAAAAATGCTCCATGTTGAATTAACTAACGAAGTGTTTGATCCTTTTGATACCGGCTTATTACTGGCATACGTGTATCCCGAGCGCATTGCCTCAGCGCGCCCGGGAAATAATGCGCAATTCCAATTGGCAAATGGTAAATATGCCATGGTGGGACATAAAGATGATCTCTCACACGAACCCTGGCTGGCTGTTGCACAAATGGATATGCGTGAAGGACTGGGGAAAATATTTTTAGCAGCCCAACTGAATCCAAAGGATTTAGTATCACTGGTGAAAGAAACAGAAACCATTATCTGGGATTCCCGCAAAGGTGGTCTCATCGCCAACAAGGATCTTCGTATTGGGAGCATTGTGCTTCAATCAAAACCACTTTCTTCCCCCAATGAGCAACAAGTATTGAAAGCTGTTTCACATGCAATAAAAAATGAAGGAGAAACACTCTTAAATTTTGATGAAAAGATGCTGCAATTGCAAAATAGAATCAGCAGTTTAAGAATTTGGAATCCCGAAGAAGAATGGCCCGATGTAAGCACGACGCATTTACTGGAAACGAATCAGCTTTGGCTGGGTCCGTATTTGAATGGCATCAAAAAAGCAGATGAACTCAAAAAAATAGACCTTGCGGAAGCGCTCTTGTTTTCATTGGATCATGAAAAACAACAAGCTCTGAATAAATTAACGCCTTCCAAAATTGAAGTGCCAAGTGGTTCGCAATTAATAATAGAATATTTCAGTTCAGGTGCTGCGCCGGTGTTATCGGTGCGTCTGCAGGAGGTGTTTGGATTGGCCGATACTCCGGAGATCAATGCCGGGAAAACAAAATTGGTAATGCATTTGCTTTCGCCGGGATACAAGCCTGTTCAAGTTACCTCAGACCTAAAAAGTTTTTGGAACAATTTATATTTTGAAGTAAAAAAAGAATTGCAGCGACGATATCCAAAACATGCCTGGCCCGATGACCCATGGACGGCCGTGGCTGTGGCGAAAGGAAGGAGCACGAAGAAGTAACTATTGTCTTTATTCTTCAGGCTGACAGGATATTCGTCCACGTCCGTGGGGTGGGTCGAGATATATATCCCGACCAGCTGAGCACGCTGGAGGACAGCGGTATTCTTTCGTTATTTCGAAAATATTTTTACTTTTGAGAAATTCTTCGCCCATGAAATCCATTATCCTAAGTTTAGCATTTGTATTAGGCTCACTATTTTCACGTAGCCAATCCGGCATCTGCCTGACTCCAGCTAGTACATTGACTACTGCATTGCAGCCCAGAAGTTTAGTTACTGATTATTTTAATGCAGATGCGTTTTTAGACATCGTTGTTTGTGATCTTCAAAGCAATGATGTGCGGGTATATATGGGCACTGGCAACGGGACATTTGGATCTCCAACAACTTACACTATGGGAACTAATCCAAGGGTAACAAAAGGTGACTTTAATAATGACGGATTTATGGACATCGCCACGGCTAACGAAGGCTCGTGTTGTAGCCCTGAATTGGCCATTCGACTTAATACCGGTACGGGGGCTTTCGGACCAGTGAGTAGCTATACCGCCGGAACTCTTCCGGGATTAAATCAGCCTCAGCACCTTGCAAGCAATGACTTTAATAATGACGGGGCAGCCGATATAGCCATAATAAACGGCAATGGAGCGGGGCTTTCTGTTTTTTTAGGTAATGGCACCGGTACTTTTACGCCATGTTCGAACTACACCTTGAGCTCCGCTGGCGTTTATATGATTTCAGATAATTTTAACAGCGATGGTTACGATGATTTAGCAATATCAAACGGATCCAACATATCAGTATTATTGGGAAGTGCTTCCGGATCATTTACTCCCGCGGGCACCTATACGTATAGTGGATTAAGCGGGCCTTTCTTCATCACATCCGGTAATTTTAATAATGATCCCTATAGGGATATTGCTTCGGTTCGTGGCGTTTTGTTAGGAAGCAGTAGCGGCACATTTTCCATCGCGGGTAATTATAACATTTCAGGCGGCTGGGGCCTTGCTGCCGCAGATTATGATCTTGACGGAAATGCTGATCTGGCAATCAATAGCTCCTCAAACACGTTGATTTTTCTTCCCGGTTTAGGGAGCGGAAATTTCGGCGCCCAAACTGCAATCCCATCCATCGCGTTTGGTGCCGAAATAATTCGTGGTGATTTTAATGGAGATGGGGAACAAGACTTGGCTGCAGGAGATGGTTTGGGCTCTGCCGTTCAAATTTATCTTAACAATAGCTTTCTGTTTTCGGCCTCCGCCAGCCCCAGCATTAGCTGCAATACTTTAGCGAGTACTTTAACAGCATTCAGTAGTGTAAACAATTATACCTGGAGCGTTGGCGGCAATAGCAGCAGCGTTTTGGTTAGCTCTTCCGTAAGCACTATCTACAGCGTTTCCTCTTCAAACACAGTTGGTTGTATATCAACCAAGACTATTGCTGTATTGATCAACACGCCGATTTTGCAGTTAATCGTTTCCAGCAATTCTATTTGTCCTGGTGCCCCAGCAACGATAAGCGTCTCCGGAGCCTCTACTTATTCTTGGAACACGGGATCCGGTTCTGCGAGCATTGCCGTGAGCCCCAGCGTCAGCACGATCTATACAGCGAGTGGCACAAATACCACAGGCTGTATTTCCAGTAATACCATTGCAATTACTGTATATTCCAATCCTATTGTGGTAATTACTGCCAGTTCACTTTCTTTATGTGGAAGTGGAATTGTCACTTTGTCTGCAAGCGGAGCAAACACATATACTTGGAGCAATGGGTCAACTGCAAGTGCACAAAATTTTACGCCAATTGCAAATACCTGTTATACCGTGATGGGAACAAATGTAGTTGGATGTACCTCTTCAACAATTTCTTGCATACTTGTTTATCCATTGCCATCGCTTTCTATTTCTGGACCCAATTCCGTTTGTGCGGGTTCTTCAGCGAACCTCAATGTGAATGGTGCAAATACATATACCTGGTCAAACGGTGTGACAACTCCTTCGATAAATGTATTACCTATTGCCAATTCTACCTACAGCGTTATCGGCACTGATTCAAATGGATGCATTGGCATGGGCGTATTCTCCTTGCAAGTTAACACAAGCTGTTCCGATGTTTGGCCGGGCGATGCAAACAGTGATGGCATTGTGAATGGCTTGGATGTTTTGGAACTTGGCCTTTCATACCTTAATTCAGGACCAGTTCGCTCAGGAGCAAGCAATTCATATTTTAGTCAATACTGTGCCAACTGGACGGGTACCGTTAGCAGCGGCAAAAATAAATGTAATGCCGATTGTGATGGCGATGGGGTGGTAAACAATTCTGATACATTAGCCATATTTAATAATTTTTCTTTGCCTCATAGTTTTCGCCCGGCAGAAAACAAACCTACTCATGAACTTAAATTGGTTCCTGAATACCCCAATTTTATTATTCCCGGGCAATGGAATATGTTGAAAGTGCTTATTGCAGATTCCCTTAGTCCCATCTCTTTATTAGGCCTGGTGTTTGATGTCGACTATTTGAGTTCGGCAATTGAAACTAATTCAGTATATCTTAATTATTCTTCTTCTTTCTTAAATAGCGATGCGAAAAATATTCAATTTAGAAAAACAGCCTTCTCCAATCAGAAACTGCATGTAGCAGATGTGAAAACAAATAATATACTAGTAAGTGGTAGCGGAGAAATTGCACGCTTTTATTTTAAACCTAAGTCCACATTGCAAGAGGGGTCTATTATTAATTTTGGTATTTCACAATCTGTTTACTTACAGTCTAATGGTTCAATTGGTTCGCTTAGTGTTAATACGATTTCCCTCACGGTCAATTCCAATGCCTTGTATCTTGCAACTCAACAAAAAATAAGCAACATCAAATTGTTCCCAAATCCGGCTTCGGATTTGTTTGTTTTAAGTAATGCAGGAAAGGAAGTCACTTTTTATGGAATTTATGATCTCACCGGCAGGAAAGTATTGGAAGGTGATTTTGTGACCCAAACTGAAGTAAAAACCTTAGATTTAAGCAACGGCGTCTACTTTCTAATTTATGAATGCCAGGGTCAAACCGGAACAATTAAGCTTCTTGTTAATAAGTAAATATTTAAAGAATTGGTTGAAACTTATTTTCCTTCCAAATCAATCTCCTCATCTCCCTTTTTATAATTAACATAAGTAAAAATAAACTGAAACATCTCTTCGCTGGTTTTCATGCTTTCAACACCATTGCCTTGTGTAATAGATTGGGGAGGATGAAAAGGATTATTTGGATTTTTATTGGTGTTATCATAGGTTCCGTATACATGAATAATACTTCCCCTTTCGAGTTTAACAGGATGCTTAAACGTATAATAATACTGCCACCTGAAATCCCATTTTTTAATCTCTATCAAAGGAATAGTGTCTCCATTTGCTTTTAATACAAATGCCCAAAACGACTTTCCAATTAAATGCATGTGCGGATTAACAGAAAGTAGCGAAATGGTTTTGGGTAATTGTGATTGTGTGTGAAACGTCTTTATCTCATTAGCAGGGATAACAAATTCAGGTTCGATGGGCGAGATGCCGAAGGTGCCCATTTGTACTTCGGTAATCACTCTTTGCACCGGTTGTTTACGATAAAACACATTGATGTAACTACTGTCTCTTAAATCAGAATTACTGGGTCCGTAATGAATGTTGTTGAGCAAAAACATCCCGTTCTTTCTCATACGGTACCCACCCAGTTCGGGCGGGTAGGATGGTGGTAAATAGCCGGGCAAATAATACACTACATTGGGCGTAAGCGTGGGAAAATGCGGCTCCATTTTGTCGGTATAAGGCACATGCATGCCTGAATATACCTCCACCAATTGCGAACGGGTATCGCTATGGATCACTTCTCCCGAAAAATAATTAAATGTTCGTTTGCTGTCGTAGCTTACCAAATGTCCATTTACATGATGCACTAGTTTGCGATGGTGCGGAACAAATTCAACAAAGTCAATTATGGTGTCGCGGGGAATCTCGTAAGGAAACTTCATAATGAGAAACACGTCCTGGCCATTTCCTCTAATCTCAACCGCCTTCTGTGGCTTTATTACCAGATCAGGTTTTCTAAAATACGAACCTTTGTAAAACTTCGGCGCTTGTGGCTCCGAAGTGCTGTCTCCACGGGGCATTCCGCCATCAACCCAAAGCTTTATGAGCTCAATATCAGAGTCGCTAAGTGCCCGCTCACCCACAAAATGACTGTAACTTGGATCGGCCGGCCAGGGCGGCATGTATTTTGTTTGCGTTACAAATTTGATGAGCTTCCCTTTCCGAAAGGCATCCCGGTAATTGAGAAGATCAAAGGCGCCACTCTCTCCGGGTCGATGACAGGGCGTACAGTTCTTTAAAATAATGGGGGCAACTTCAGCGCTCCAGGTCGCAGACTTAATTTGGTGTTGCTTTTGTTTAGGTCCCTTATCTTGTTCGCATGAAAACGAAATAATTACCACAAACAGGCAGAGCAATCTTTTGTTCATGCAAAATTCTGAACTAATAATTATAGTACGGTGAAATCATTAGGTACACCAACACTCCGCTCACCGTTACATAAAGCCAAATAGGAAAACTGAATCGCGTGAGGGCACGGTGTTTTTGACGCTGGTCGGTAAGCCCGTAGTAAAACGACAAAAGTACCATGGGCAATACCACAATTGCCAAAAAAATATGTGTTAAAAGAACAATGAGGTAAACCGGTTTTAAGCTGCTCACTGCAGTTATTTCATCTGCCGACATTAATCCGTTATGATCTGCGTCGCCGTATTTTGTATCGGCAATAAAATAATGAGCGGTCACATAGCTGATCAAAAAAAGCGAACTTAACACAAAGGCCGTGAGATTGAGTTTCTTGTGCACTTGAATGTTTTTTTTCTTTATTGCCCACAAAGAAAATAACAGTAATACGCTGCAGGTACCGTTCAATAGTGCATTGAGCATGGGCAGTTTATAAATGAATGCAGGAATTAAATCGGGTTGAGGCAGTATTTTTTGATTTAACAAGGATACTACTACACAGATTGCCACCGTGACACCATAAATGATCCTTTTTATGTTCTTTTCATTTGCAATACTGATGAGTGCCATTTTATATGCAGATAATGTGCCGAAGCCTTGGTGAAAAAGAAAAAAGCAGAGGAATCTCTGCTTTTTTCCTAAATTTTATGTCTTATTTTTTATCGTTTGTCAATTGTTCCGTACTCACGCCGGTGGAGGAATATCCTCCATCGTGGAACAAGTTTTGCATTGTTACCATGCGGGTTAAATCGCTAAATAATGTAATGCAATATTTGGCACAATCATCTGCACTGGCATTTCCCAAAGGCGATTGCGTGTTCGCAAATTCATAAAAATCAGTAAACCCTTTTATGCCGCCGCCTGCTGTTGTTTTGGTGGGTGACTGGGAAACAGTGTTAATACGCACTTTTTTGTGCTTTCCATAGTGATACCCAAATGTTCGCGCTATACTTTCGAGCATGGCCTTAATATCAGCCATATCAGTGTAAAAAGGATATACTTTTTGTGCGGCAATATAGGAAAGGGCAACAACTGAAGCATATTCATTGAGCGCGTCTAACTTATGGGCAACCGCCAACATTTTGTGAAGGGTGAGAGCAGACACGTCGATTCCTTTTTGAAAGAACTCATAGTTCAATTCAGTATATGGGATATTTTTGCGGATATTCACGCTCATTCCGATAGAATGCAGAACAAAGTCAATTTTCCCTCCCAAATGGGTCATCGATTCGGTATATAATTTTTCAAGGTCTTCCACGCTGGTCGCGTCTGCCGGAATTATCTTAGCGCCCGTGATTTCGGCCAGCTTGTTGATCTCGCCCATGCGCATCGCGATAGGAGCATTGGTTAATACAAAGGAGGCCCCTTCTTCATGTGCCCTCAAGGCTACTTTCCAGGCTATGGAGTTCTCATCAAGTGCTCCCGTAATAATTCCCCTTTTTCCTTTTAATAAATTATAAGCCATATTGATCTTTTAATTGTGCAAATATAAGATTATCGCGACAAACTAATCATCCAGGCATTGCAAGAATATGCTTAATTTCGTGCCGAATATCCTTTTTGCGGCATGGCTCATAGGATTAGCCATTATTTGAAGGGGTCTTCCTTAACCTTAAAAATATGACCATGAAAACTACACTTATTCTCCTCTTTTCATTGTTTATGAGCGCCCACCTCCAGTCTCAAAACGGAACCTATTTAGAATATAAAATATCCTCCGGCACAGGCCATGGCGGAAGTATCAAAATGAACGCTTCTGAATACGGCAGTTTGTCGGAGTTCAGCATGGTGATTCCTCAAATGCCCGGAGGGGGGATGATCACAAAAAGCCTTATCCAGAAAAGTCATCCGGGCATAATTTATTCCATCAACGATAAAAATAAATCTTATTCTGAAATCACTCCTTCAGAAGCCTCAGGGCAGGACAGCAAGACTTATTCTGTAAAAAAACTGGGCTCGGAAACAGTGAATGGTTACAAGTGCGTTCATGCTCTTATTACGGAAGGTACTGAAACGCACGAAGTATGGAACACAAAGGACTTCGCTGACTACTCAAAATATTCTGAAGTATTTGCGGCAACTAAAAAAATGGGCTCGGCAAAACGCGATCAGGCTCTCAAAGATGCCGGTTGTGAAGGCCTCCCGGTAAAGATGGTACACAAAGGAAATAAGCAGGAAGGTGACATGACCATGGAATTAGTTAAACTTGAGAAAAGAACATATGCAAAAGCTGACTTCGAAATTCCTGCAGGTTTTACAAAATCGGCAAGCAGCGGATCGTCTGTTGGTGGCGTAAAATCACAACAAGAACTGATGAACATGACGCCGGAAGAAAGAGCAAAATATATTGAAGAAATGAAAAAACAATACGGCGGAGGTAAGTGATTTAAAAGTTGAAGTAGTTTTCCCTGATATAATATTGAGCCGCATTGTATAAACTCATATTAAGTTCAAACAAGGAATCAGCCCTGCGCCTATTTTTCTGATAGTAGTCTGTTACGTCCATCAGTTTATATTTTACAAATCTCTTCTCTTTTGTACTTAACAATTGGTAGTAGAAAAAATCGTCATCAGTTACATATCCCAATTTGTCGTCTGCACTAAATGATACGAAAGACCTCTTCTCATTTAGAATATTCACTCCAAAGCTAAAATTCGGATAACTTAGACCCAACAGCGAACTGATCGTCTTCACCAAATCTTGCTGAGTTCCCAAATTATGATTCACCTCGGGAGCCAGACTTGCCGGACAGTGGATAATTAGTGGCGTATGGTGATAGGTAATGGGCATATCGTACACGTCGTTCATAATCTGGCCATGATCGCCCAGAAAAACAAACACAGTGTTTTTATACCAATCGTACTTTTTCGATTCGTTGATCAATTGCCTCACCGACCAATCGGCATACAGGCTTGCATTTTCTTTTACGTTAAGCCCTTTTGGTTCAAACGTTATATTAGAGGGAATCTTCCAGGGACCATGATCGGTTCCGGTCATCACCATTGCCAGAAATGGCTTTGCGTTTTTTCTTGCATTAATCGATTCAACGAGTTTGAGGTAAAGTACGTGATCGGGTACGCCCGTAACACCAAGGCTTTGTGAGTTATCAAAATCATGGTCGCTGATGAATTCGTCATACCCATTTAATTTGAAAAAACCTTCCATGTTATCAAAAACAGGATCATGTGTTGTGCAGAAATAGGTGCGATACCCAAAAGGTTTCAACAAACTCGCTAGGGTCACAAAAGGTTGTTTGGTGTATTGACGCAAACCTTGCTCGGCATAGATGGAAGGAAACCCGGTGGCAGAAGAAAATAAACCGTTAAATGTGTGAATTCCTGAAGAAAAGAACCGATCAAAAAATACGGACTCTTTGCTGAGCTCAAGTAAAAAAGGAGACATATTTTTGTTTCCGTAATACCCCATTTTGGCCATGGTCATACTCTCCATCAACACAAGGATTACGTTCAACTTTTTAATTGAATCGGACCCATTAACTGCCACAATTGGCTCTGCAAGAACTCCATCGGGGGGGAAAAAATTGCCATCATAATAGGCCTTACAAACTTGAAGATCGCGTCCAATGTTCTCTAAATACGCCGTATTGCCTTCTTTTCTTTGAAGGCTTTTTATCATCGTGAATACAGGATTTAAAGCGATGTGATTCATAAAAGCGTTTTGGCTTACTATGGCCATTCCTTCATGCATCGTACTCTTGGACGATAACCTTCCTCTTGCCAGAGCAACTAATACAAACGCTATGAACAGGAAAATCAAAAATCGCTGCCCTTTCTGTTTGGAACTCAAAGCGATTTGTGCCGAATAGCTAAGAAAAATTTTTTTGAGCGCAAAAAGAAAACCCAGAAGGAACAGAATAAACACCAATAAAAAGCCCCAATAATTTATGCTGCTTAATATTAGTTGCAGTGTATATCCCGGACTGGTTCGCCACAGCATCATGCTTTTGTTCAAATGACTTCCAAACTGTCCGAAATAGGGAATGTTGGCAAAACCCATAAATAGAATTAAGCCACCCAAGACGCCAAGGAATATCTTGGAAAATCTAACCAAGAAGGAACTGGATCTAAAAAAAGTTTCATGTATAAATAGGATCAATAGTGGTAGCATTAACAGGTAGGAGACAATAATCAGGTCGAATCGTAGGCCAAGTACAAACGCCTTCAGGTAGTCGGTCAATGGCTCATGATTGTTTGGTGGAAGATTTATTGCACAAAAAAATAGTCTTATGAAGAAAAGGCTCAGTGCAAAAAAAACAAGAAGTTTTAGAATAACCGCTAAAAAACCTGTGCCAAAAGGGAAACCGCCTTTCATCAATTAAGGCTTAATAATTCCTTGGCGTTTTTAAGGGCCGATTGCGTAGGATTACCGGTACTCAGCATTTTTGCAATTTCAGTAACGCGGTCTTCTTTAGTAAGTTCTTTAATATAAGAAACTGTTTTGTCGGTGTTGTCTTTTTTGTATACAAATAGATGGTGGTCTCCTTTGCTTGCCATTTGAGGAAGATGTGTGATGGCAATAACCTGCATGCCCTCCCCCATTCGTGATAAGATTGTGCCAATCTTATCGGCCACTTCGCCACTTACACCGGTATCAATCTCATCAAAAATAATGGTTGGCAATTGTTTTTTTGTAGCCAACAAAGCTTTGAGGCTTAACATGAGTCGCGACAATTCCCCTCCGCTAGCCACTTTTTGAAGTTCGCTCAAGGCGATCCCTTTATTTGCTGAAAACAGAAATTTTACCATATCAAATCCCGCACTGCTCAATTCAGTGAGAGGCGTCAGCTCGATTTTAAAATTGGCGTTTCCCATCGACAAGTCGCGCAATAAGTCAACCACCTGCTTTTCGAGGAAGGGCAAAGATTTTTTCCGCGTCCGACTCAATTCATTCGCCTGTTTGGTGCAGGAGTCTGTTCGGCTGGCGATCTCATTTTTGGTCTTCTCAATCTCCTTTTCAAGCGAACTAAACCCTAACAATTTACGTTCAATCTCTGCTTTGATCTGGAGCAAACTTTCTTCGGTTTTTACGCCATGTTTGTTGAGTAACCTATTGAGTTTGTCTAGTTTTGAGTTGACTTCGTTTAATGCCGTATCGTTCACGCTAATCGCTTCACCCGCATCCTCTAATTCGGAGGCCAGTTCTTTAAGTTCAATAAATGTGGAGTTGGCGCGTTCATATAGTTGCAGGTAGCGGCTATTGAATTTTCCAATCGTATTTAGAGATTGTTTGATTTGAGCTAAAGTCATCAAAAGGTTTGTTTCTCCGCCATTCAATTGTGTTCCGGCCACTATCAGGGCCGTTTTTATCATTTCCGCATTTTCGAGGGTGGCGCTTTCATCTTCTAGTTGTTTAAGGATCCCGGGTTTTAATTGGGCTTCCTCCAATTCAGCAAACATAAATTGAAAGTAGTCCAATTCTTTTTTGGCCTGAGCTTCCTGTTTCATAAGAAGGGAAAGGCTGGTTTGATTTTTGCAGAGTTTGGCGTACTCGGCTTTGTATGCTTTGTAGTGGGCCATACTTCCGGCAAAAGCATCAACTACTTCTAGCTGAAAGTTGGCTTGATTTAAGAGTAAGGTTTGATGCTGTGAATGAATATCAATGAGTTTTTCGGAAAGAGTTTTCAGGGCACTTAAACTCACCACGCTGTCGTTTAAGAAGCTGCGTGATTTTCCTTCAGAATTAATTTCTCTTCTTAACGTAATATGAGATTCAAAATCCAAATCGTTTTCATCAAAAAAGGCCTTCAGATCGAGTCCTTCGGTGTTAAATTCGGCTTCAACAATACATTTTTTTGTTTTGTTTTTGGCAGATTCCAGGTCGGCTCTTCTGCCCAGAGCAAGGCCTAAGGCTTCCAGGAAAATGGATTTTCCGGCTCCTGTTTCTCCGGTAACCACGGTTAGGTTGCCCGGAAAAGAAACATCCATTTCTTCAATGAGTGCAAAATTGCTTATATAAAGTCGTTTAAGCATTTGCCCAATTTCGCACAAATTACAGAGGTTTGAAAACCTATTTGGGCCTTTTCACTTCCATATTTTCAACAAATGCGCCAAGTTCCCTCGCTCAAAACAGCCACTTATCGCCAAAAAACGACCATTTAATCATTTGCTCTGATTCTACCCAACCGAAAAAGGGTTCTGTGCGTAATAAATCTAATAAGGAACATTTCACGTAACTCAAAAAGAACATGAGACAGTTAAAAATAACCAAGCAAATCACTAACCGGGAAACCGCTTCTTTGGATATGTATTTACAGGACATTGGCCGGGTTGAGCTGATCACAGCGCAAGATGAGGTGGTGCTTGCGCAACGCATCCGGTTGGGTGACCAATTGGCGTTAGATAAACTCGTAAGGGCCAATTTGCGATTTGTAGTTTCGGTGAGCAAACAATACCAAAATCAGGGATTAAGTTTGCCGGACCTTATTAACGAAGGAAACTTCGGACTAATTAAGGCGGCCCAGCGGTTTGATGAAACCCGTGGATTTAAGTTTATTTCTTACGCCGTTTGGTGGATCCGTCAGAGTATCTTGCAGGCCCTTGCCGAACAAAGTCGCATTGTGCGCCTACCTTTAAATAAAATTGGCGCTATCAATAAGATCAATAAAACCAGTTCGAAATTGGAGCAGGATTTGGAGCGCGAACCCAGTTACGACGAAATTGGAACAATACTAGATATGGTTCCGCAAGACATTATGGATACCATGCGTAACCACAGTCGGCACATGAGCATGGATGCTCCACTCAGTGCCAACGACGAAGGGGGGAGCTTATACGATTTGATGCAAAACGAAGCCTCACAAAATCCCGATAAATATTTATTAACCGAGAGCCTTCAACTGGAAATTTGCAGATCACTCTCTACACTAACGGAGCGCGAAGCAGACATTGTGAAACTCTTCTTTGGTCTCAACGGCAAGCGCCCACACTCTTTGGAAGAAATTGGTGAAAAATTCTCTCTTACCCGTGAACGCGTACGCCAAGTTAAAGAAAAAGCTGTGCGCCGTTTAAAACATGGGTCCAGAAGCAGATTGTTAAAAGCGTATTTAGGTTGATTTTCCCTTTCTTCATGTTGGGATCATGGCCCTACTGCCGACCTATTACTTACTCAGCATAATAAACGCACTCCAGTAAAATGGTTCCTTATACTTCGTTTTAAGTTGTTTAATAGCCTGCGCAAAGGCTTGACTCTTATTTCCTGTTTTAGCATAGTTCGTATAAAAAAGCGTCATCAATTGCATGGTGGCATCATCGCTTACGCTCCACAAACTCATGATGATGCTTTGTGCCCCCGCAATCAAAAACGCGCGCTGCAAACCATATACCCCTTCTCCCTGTTTAACACTGCCAAGTCCCGTTTCGCAAGCGCTTAACACCACCAGGTCGGTTTTGTCGAGATCCAGACTCATGGCTTCATACGCCGTTAGCACGCCATTCTCGCTGTTATGGGGTGGTCTAAAGTTTTCATCAAACACGTTCTCGCAGCCTGCTAGCAATACGCCACAGCGCAGAAGCGGATTTTCTTTGGCTGCTGTAATATCAACACCCAATACTTTATTGGTTTCCATTTGGCTCAAATCAGCTAAAAAATAACCATGGGTGGCAATGTGCAAAATACTGGGCGAACTCACTTCTTTCACCTTGGCCTCTGTGGCTTTGTCGCCATATAAAGCTGTTGTTTTGACCTTATTTGCCGTTAACAATTTTGCTATATTTTTAACTTCTGCTTCCGTGCCAGGAAGTTGCTCAATTACACCCCCTTTTCCATAGAGGGGGTTTCCGATCAATAGTGCAGTGGAGGGCTTAACAGCAGAAAGTTCGGCCTTCTTAATATCGAGTACGTCGCTCGTGTTTCCGGCAAATTGAATAAGGTACTTATCGGCCATATATTTTCCGCTGCCCTCTTTCAGTGCATTAATGCTCAATTGATGATACGCCCCATCGAGTGAAAGGTAGATTTTTGAAATTCCGGCAAGCTCCTCGTCAAGTGCCTTCCAGGTTAAGGCGTAGGCCTCATTTTCAGGTTTTAAATTGATTGTTTTGTCTCTGAAGGCTTCAATTGCAGGGTGTATCACTTTTCCAGAACCAAGACTGATCAATTTCACGGAGCCCGGCTTAAGAAGCAGGGCGATATAAGAGTTTTCGCCGGTGAACCCATTCTTGTAATCATTCAATTCAACAATCTCAACGGCACATTCGTTTGGCTTCAACTGTACTTGAATGCTCTCCGGTAAGATTTTCTTTTCTGATGCTTCGACTTTAAAAAGTGAGCTTTTTTTGGATAATTCCCGTTCCAGTTCCTCTGACCTTTTTATTAAGCTATCGAGATTCGTTTTTTCCTCTGCCAATTCCTCTTTACTTAGCTGATAGGCCTGATTAATATTTTCTTTCGTCTCAAGCCATTGTGCATAGTCTCTCTTCAGGGATTCGTCGGTGCTTTCAAATATGGTCATCCTAATCTTTGATGAATTATTTAATAGAAAGCCCTTTGTATTAATAATCGTGCTGTAAAACAATTTTACTTGTGCCCCGTCGTTTCTGTAGTTTTCATTGAGAAAGGAATAGTAGCGCTGCAACCGACTGTTTGTTTTCTCCCAATACAAGGTTTTCTCATTCTCATTCAAGCTTTTAAAGAACGTGGTAATGTAATTCAGCGTATTATCAATTACGATCTTGTAATTTGCCTTACTATCTTCAAGTCTTTTGTCTTCCCACTGCGTGAGCGCAAGGTCTTCGAGCGCCTGAATGTAATTTGGATGTTTTTCCCCATACAACTCTTTCTTTTTGGCTACCACTTTAATAATCAGATCCAACGATTTTTTGGTGTTGCCCGTGAAACGGTAGTAGTTGGCAAGCTCCTGCTGTATTGCAACGGTTGCCGGGTTGGCTTCCCCCAATTTCTTTTTATCAATATCATACGCACTTTGTAATAGTTTCTCCACCTCTGAGGTTTTTCCCATCTCCATGTAAAGTTGGGCAAGGCCCTTTTTAAGATGAGCCAGATCGGGGTGGGTGCCTAGTTTTTTTTCTTTTACCACAATCGCTCTCTGGTATATTTCCTCTGCGTTAGTGTATTTTTTTTCGAAGCGGTACACATTTGCGAGGTTGATTTGAAGTTTAATATAGTTAGAGGAATTCTCCTTAAGTACTGTAGATGCTTCAGAAAGACTTGAGTGCATGAGATCTTCTGCCTGCTTTAATTTATTCATGTCGAGGTAGGTCATCGCTAAATTGTTATTTAGCAACGCCGTTGCCAGTTTATCTTTCAATTCAGATGCCAACAGCAAGGCCTTCTTAAGATCCGCTTCAGCGTCAGTATAAGAGCCTGTTTCCTTTTTTAAAACCGCGAGATTATTTTCCGACACCAACAACATCCCTTTATTGTCCCCCTCCATTCGAAGGGCCAGGGCTTTTTCAGTAAATGGTCGGGCTTTGGTAAACCGGCCGCGCGATTGGTAAAGAAGGCCCAGGTCGCTTATCGTCTGAAAATAGTTTGTAGATTTGGCTTTGCCGTCTTGTTCATACAACACTTTCGCTAATAACAAGCTCTGTTCGGCCATGCGGGTTTTATTGCTAGCCATCAAAATCTCCCCATTCTTTAAATTAGTGTAGGCCCGGTCTTCTGCACTTTTCTCTTCGTTGTTCACAAACTTGGCTCCGTTAATTAGTGCGCTGCTAAACGCGTTGCCTTTTTCTTCCGCTTCAAAGGTGCCGCTGTTGTCGAGGAAACTAATGGCATAATTGAAATTACTTTCGTCGTAGTCCTTTCGTTGTTTTTCCAGACTTTCCATGGCTTTGTCGCGCGCTTTATCTTTCGCGCGATCCTTGGCCTCATTGGCGCGGTCTTTCGCAAATCCACCAACATCTACCTGTGACGTGGAACAGACAGCACACAATAAATAAACAATAATGAACACAACGCGCATATATGGGAATATTTCTCTACTAAAAGTAACTAGAATTCTTTATTAAAAACACTTTGTTTAGAAGATTTTTTGTTGGGCTGTAGGGGAGTGTTTTTGCATGTTAAATTTAGTAATGCGTTTTTCAATTAGCTCTGCGTTATTTTTTGCTTGTTTTTTTTCATATTATTTTGTTGGTGCGCAAGACACCGTGAAAGTAATTCAGGCGGTAAGCCCCGAACAACTAGTGGAACAAAGTTATAATGAGGGCATCGCGGCTTTAAAAAAAGGCAACTATACATTGGCGCGCGATCTCTTCACAAAAAGTCTGGCCATAAATCCGCGATACGATAAAGCTCTGTCGAACCGGGCAATTACCTACACGCAGCTCAATAAATTTCCGGAGGCCCTTGCCGACATCAATTTTGCAATACAAATAAATCCACAACGCGCCGATAACTATTTTAATAAAAGCCTTATTTTTTACAAAATTAACGCCAAAGACAGTCAGGCGGTGGCCCTGGATCAATGCCTGCATTTAAACGCCGACCACCCGGAAGCTCTTTATTACAAGGGTATGATGGCCTTTGAAAGTGGGGAAAATGACAAGGCGATTGGTTATTACAGCATGGCCATTGTTATAAATAGGAATTACGTGTATGCATACAATGACCGGGGAAGTGCTAAAAGGATGAAGGGAGATTATACCGGGGCCGTGGCCGATTATGAAAAAGCAATTATTCTCGACAGTTCCATTGCGTTCCTTCATAACAATCTGGGGTCTGCTTACCGCACCAATCGGAGTTACAATAAAGCCATTCAGGCGTATAATAAGGCTCTGAAACTAGATCCTAATTATCTCACGGCGCTAAACAATCGTGGCGCTGCCCACGTAGAAAATGGGAATTTACTGGCCGGCCAAACCGACTTTGAATCTGTTCTTAAGATTGACCCAAAAAATTCATTCGCCTATAACAATATGGCCTCCATTTGCATAAAGAACAAAGATTATCAAAAGGCTAAAACGTTTGCCACAAAAGCCATTACGCTGGATGCAAAAAATGGTCCGGCATACTACAACAGAGGAATTGCCAATCAAATGCTTCGTCTCGATACCGATTGTTGTGTGGATTGGAAGAAAGCCTATGAGCTGGGTGTAACAGGCGCCAAAATGTTTATTAACGCAACCTGCACTAACTAATTTCACTGATGAAGAAATTATTCTGCCTTCTGTTACTTACCCTTATTTCCGCAACAAGTCACTCTCAAAACGTAAAGTTTGATAAGGCTAATTTCCCCGGTAAAAAGGACGAATTAAAGGACGCCTTGAGAAAGCTCGATCAGGGTATTGAGCTTTTTATGATGGGCAGAAGAGAGTTTGAGGAACAAAAGCGCGCGTTCGTCAGCGAACACAAGTATCTGCCGGTTAGCTTACACGACTACCAAAAAGCGGGTTACCGATCCTTTGTTTCGGCAAAACCCTATTTGCTCGAAGCCAACCGATTTAATCCGAAAAACGCTGACTTGAACTATATGTTAGGGTTTATATATCTTTTCAGCGATCCTTTAAATCCCGAAACAATTACTTATCTGCAAATGGCTGCCGACCTTGAGGGCGAGATTAATCCTGATATAAACTATTGGTTGGCTTGGGCCTATCACTTAAATGCCAAGTGGGATAAAGCAATTGCCTATTATAAGTTATATCTGGGCGGATTAGCGCTAAAGGCTAAGGCGAATGCCGTGGCTATGGAAGACGTGTCGAAGAAAATCTCTGAGTGCGGCGTTGGTGCCGTTTTAAGCGCTAAACCCGAGCGCGTGTTTGTCGACAATTTGGGTCCCGCTATCAATACCTCATTTCCCGAATATGGCCCCTCCATTTCAACCGATGAAGAAACGATCTACTTTACTTCAAGAAGGTCTAATTCTGTTGGCGGTGAACGTGATATTTCCGACAACGGTTATTATGAAGATTTGTATTCTTCGATGAAACTGGAAGGTAAGTGGCAGCCCGCAAAAGCACTGAGCAAAAACGTTAACACCGAAGATCATGATGCCGTAGCAGGTTTGTCGCCCGATGGCAGCAAATTGTATGTTTATCGCTTCACCTCCAGCGATGGCGGAGATCTTTATGAAAGCATTTTATTTGGTCTCGATTGGGAACCGCCCGTTCGAATGAACAAATACATAAATACCAGATACCATGAATCAACAGTAAGTTTAAGTTTTGACGGGAAGCGCCTTTTTTATGTGAGCAAGAAGCCGGCCGGCTTTGGTGACTCTGATATTTACTTTTGCGACATGGATGTGAATGGGGAATGGGGGCACTCCACCAACATTGGTCCTGCCATTAACACAAAGTATGGCGAAGAGGCGGTTTTTATGCATCCTGATGGAATGACCATGTATTTTAGTAGTAAAGGCCACGGAACAATGGGTGGATATGATATTTTCAAAACCACCTTAATCAACGATAAATGGCAAACTCCTGTTAACCTTGGATACCCCATAAATGGTCCTGACGATGATGTTTTCTTCGTAGTAAGTGGCAGCGGTAATCATGCCTATTTCAGCTCCACAAAAGAGGGAGGTATGGGAGATTATGACCTTTACAAAATTACTTTCCTTGGATCTGAAAAACAGCCCATGCTCAATACACAAGATCAATTGATAAGTTTGAGGGCGAATCCGGTTAGCAATTTAAAAGCAGAGGAGGCCGTGGAAGTGCGGTCGGCAAAAGTAACTATTTTGAAGGGACTTGTACAAGACAAAAAATCAGGAAAACCCCTGGAAGCCACGGTGGACTTAATTGATAATGAGAAAAACGTGGTGTTGGCCAGCTTCAAATCGAACAGTATCACCGGAAAGTATCTTGTAACGCTGCCAAGCGGAAAGAACTATGGCATTTCGGTTAAAAGTCCGGGCTACCTTTTCCACTCTGAGAACTTTTTACTTCCAGAAGCTGCTGATTTTCAAGAGTTTAACCAAGATGTGGCTTTAGAAAAAGTAGAGGTAGGTAGCTCAGTGGTCTTGCGCAATATCTTTTTTGATTCCGACAAATACGAGATCAAGTCCGAGTCTGCAAACGAACTCGAAAGGCTGGTAAAATTTTTAAAAGATAATAGCTCTACGGGCATAGAAATTGCCAGCTTCACTGACTCCCAGGGCACAGAAGAATACAACATCAAGCTCAGCAACGAGCGCTCAAAGTCGGTTGTAAATTACCTTACCTCAAAAGGCATTGAGGCTTCTCGTCTTACAGGAAAGGGTTATGGTGAAAGCAAACCTATCTCTACGAATGATACGGAAGCCGGCAGGCAAAAGAACCGGAGAACAGAATTTAAAATCCTTTCGAAATAATTCCCCATCGGCCAACAATGCCGAACTAACGGCCAGAGCTGTTTTCCAAAATACGCAAGATAATCCTGTTTCAATTTTTTATCATTGTCGGAAAGAGGCAGACTGCAGATGACGAGATTCGGAACGCGAATTCACTCAGAGGCCGATGCATTGGTGAAATTGTTGTGAAATACACTTGCGGTAGTAGAAATACCTTGAGATCATTTCGCCCTACCAAACCAACGCTTTGCCTCCTATTACCAAACCTGTTTCGTTATTTCTGTCCGGTTTTCAATCCTATTTGGTTCCGTCGATTTACCGGGGAGATTCTATCTTTGTCAATATTGTTCTTCTACTATTGGATTCCATTGAGAGCAGCTGATGCAGCTTTTCATAGGTACTAAAACTACGATTAACTGAACGTCGATAGGTTTAATGAACAAGAGAATGAAATTCCTAAATTAAAACACAGCGTTCAAAGGAACAGAGATTCGCTGTTTTGTATTATTTTGATTTGTTCGGCTCGGCATCTCTTGTCACGATCTGCGTTTTATTTTTAGGGAGACGAAACATCTTGCACCGAAAATGCCCACTTTCAAGGACGAAGGAGCCCTATGGAATGTTTCACGTGGAACAACAAGTTCCTTTAATTTGCTTCCATCTTTAGATGCATCCGGACTTCCGCATTGAATCCTCAGCCGCTATTATACGCTTGACCTATTCTATTACTGTTTGATGTTTACAAAAAGGGATTAGAGCCCTATTCCGGAGCTTTTAAATGTATGCAAACGCTAACATTTTAGGTGCGGCCATCACGGTGCGGCGACTAAAAAATTTTGTGAAACAGACGATCGCACAATTGCGCGGAGGGCTCCTAACTTGTTAGGGAAACTTACAGAAGAGCACTTTATTTGTATTCCGCCAAGTAGATTATGCAGTGCCAAACGCGGAACCCCATTTCTGGTTGTGCTATATTTCCAGTTTAGTGCCTCAAGATGGCCAGGAATCGAACCGACTTTTGAGCCGAGGTTTTGCTCTCGAAGAGGTGCTTGCCGTGCATTATTACAAGTTGGTGTTCAAATCACAATGGACGATAATTGTGTTTAGTAGATAAATAGATTTATCTCCTGATGCCCTGATATAAAGCATTTCTATTCTTTAACTACTAACAATTCTAACAAAATAATAGTTGTTGGCTACTGGTCCGGTTAATCAATCTGGCTAACTTGAACAAGTATTACCCACATTGGAATAGGGCTCCAAAAGCACTGAGCAAAATTAGAGGCTGAATTAGTGGCAGCATGCCCATAGAATTGCAGCAGGTTGCTACTTGCTGGATTCGTCTAGAAGGTGGGAATAAGGTCGCTGAAAAGAAGAATACGTGTTGCACGTGGAACATGAAACACCGGGAGGTAAGGTTGTTAGGTAGGAAGGGGCCCTTCAGCCACCCTCAGGATCTATTGGAACACGTATATCACGCTGGAATACTCTGATGCCTGCTTTGCCTTCATATTTGATCGAAGGCCAATAAAAAAGGCCTTTAAATAGTTAATGGATCCGTTCTTATGCTTCTCGCTGAGCATGCTCACATAAAAGCTGTCGTATTTCATGGGATACATTTTAACCAATCTGAAACCCGCTGTTGACATTAGCTTTTCAAGACTGTCTTTATCGAAATGATAGAGGTGCCGAGGCACATCATAAGCTGCCCAATTATTACCATAATGCAGCGCATCAAAACTTTTGTGATTAGGTACAGCCACAATAAGCGCCCCTTCCCTATTAAGTTTATTCTTAAAGAAGCTAAGAGTCTCCTCTAAATCGGTAACGTGCTCCAAAACATGCCACAGGGTAATAGCGTTAAATTTATGGTCTCTGGTCTTTTGCTGTAGTACTTCCTTATCACCCGACACGTTAAGTCCTGATTCAAAGGCCATTTTCCGCGCCCCGGAATCTGGTTCTAAACCAAAGGTTTTCCAACCACTTTGACGAGCGGCGTCCAAAAAGGCCCCTGTTCCGCAGCCATAATCCAATAGTGTTCCACGTGAAACATGGGAAGAGACAATTTCAAGTTTAGCTTTTATTGTCCTCTTTCGAACCAGATGATACAGTTTTGAAATTAATCCCTTCGTAGTGTCAGAATGTGAAATATATTCTTCGGATTTATAATAGGATCCTAATTTTTCTATATCTGGGAGAGGGTTAGTGAATTTGAAACCACAGGCATCACAACTCACAATGTTGAATTTTTCATGGCTGACGGTGTAGTCCTCGCAATTAAGAAAGTCGCTAAACGTTTGGCTTTTGCAAACGGGACAATTGGTGTAGTTATACATAATAATTTGGTTCCACGTGAAACATTAACGGCCCAAATGAATTAGCAGAACCGACACGTCGGCGGGATTTATGCCGGAGATTCTGCTAGCCTGGCCAATAGTGGCGGGTTTAAATTTTTTCAATTTTTCTTTTGCTTCTGCGCCTAAACCATTGATACTTTCAAAATTAAAGGCGGCATCAATTTTATAATCCTCTAGTCGTTTGAGCTTCTCTGCATTTTCTCTCTCCCTGTCAATATAGCCTTCATACTTCATTAATATCTCAGCCTGTTCTTTGGTTTCATTGTCAAATCCCTGCAGTTTCCGGCTTAGCTCCTCATCTGCCATTTCAAGATTTGAAATTCCCAAATTAGGCCTCACTAATACGTTAATGTATCTCGTTTTTTGTGTTAGAACCGATGACTGAATGGACTCCAAGAAGGGGTTTACTCTTTCGGGTTCTGCGCTGGTATTCTTAAAATGAGAAATTATAGAGTTGTAATTTTTAATTTTAGTATTTACGGTGTCAAATCGTTCCTTGCTGGCCAATCCAATAGCATGCGATATTGGGGTAAGCCTAACGTCTGCATTGTCCTGACGCAAGAGCAAACGATACTCGGCCCTGCTGGTAAACATGCGATAGGGCTCATCGGTTCCCTTGGTCACAAGGTCGTCGATAAGCACACCTATATAGGCTTCATAACGATTAAGCACGATCGCCTTTTTTTCGCTGATTTTTTGGTGTGCATTTATCCCTGCCATTAAACCTTGACTTGCCGCCTCTTCGTATCCGGTAGTTCCGTTTATTTGGCCTGCAAAATAGAGGTTCTCCACCAATTGGGTTTCAAGGGTAAGTCGTAACTGCGTAGGAGGGAAATAGTCGTATTCAATCGCGTAGCCGGGTCGAAACATTTTTGCTTTTTCCAAACCCGGAATTAATCGTAGGGCCTTCAATTGCACGTCTTCCGGTAAGGAGGAAGAGAAACCATTCAAATAAATCTCCACTGTATTCCATCCCTCGGGCTCAACAAATAATTGATGGCGTTCGCGCTCGCTAAACCGCGTGATCTTATCCTCAATACTAGGACAATACCGTGGCCCCAAGCCCTGAATCCGACCCTGAAACATCGGAGACTTTTCAAAACCTGTTTTTAAAATGTCGTGGACCTTTTGATTTGTATAAGTTACATGACAAGGAATCTGCTTTTTGGCTTCTTTCCCCAAAAACGGAGAGGTCCCTGCCAGATATGAAAACTTGTCTACCAGCTCATCTCCCCCTTGTACTTCCATCTTAGAATAATCAAGAGACCTTCCGTCAATCCTCGGCGGGGTTCCCGTTTTCATCCTCCCACTCTCAAATCCTATTTGGACTAATTGTTCCGTTATTCCGTAACTTGCCGACTCTCCTGTCCTTCCTCCACCTAATTGCTTTTCACCAATGTGTATTATTCCATTTAAAAATGTACCATTTGTTAGGACCACTGCCTTGGATCGAAATTCCTTCCCCATGCCGGTTACAACACCTTCCACTCGTTTGCCGTCAGATGATATTAGTAACTGTCGCACCATGTCTTGCCAAAAATCCACATTTGGTGTTTGTTCCAGCATTTCCCGCCACAATCCTGCAAACAGCATTCTATCATTCTGACTGCGAGGGCTCCACATGGCGGGGCCCTTGCTTCGGTTCAGCATCCTGAATTGGATCGAACTCCTATCAGAAATAATTCCGCTATAGCCCCCCATGGCATCAATTTCCCGAACAATTTGTCCTTTAGCAATACCGCCCATTGCCGGATTGCAACTCATTTGGGCGATGGTTTGCATGTTCATTGTAATCAACAGAACTCTTGAACCAAGATTGGCGGCTGCGGCGGCGGCTTCACAACCAGCGTGACCAGCACCAACTACAATTATGTCGTAAGATTCCTGCACTAAATTTTTTTTGCAAAGATAAGTATTAATTCTTCGTACACCCTTGGCTGATTGTCTTTGCTGCAAAATGGCTCACACCGATAAAGGCAAACTGAAAATAACCATTCATGAACTTATTAAGTTAGTTTATAATTCAGCAAAACAGCGTAATGAAGGGAGAAACCACGGTTTAAAAACTCAACTTTTACGCGGCCTTTTTAGCACCTGTGTTTGGTGCTTTTTCACTTGAAAGATAGGCGACTTCCTTTGAAAAGGGCAAAATTCATAAACACTAGCGCGTCCATTGTAATTAATACTTAGTCTTCTATTTCCGGCTCATTGCTGTAAGCGACAATTAAGAATACGCCCTAACACTAAATGATCTAACGAAAAAACGTGCCGACTCTAAAGCCTCCAAGCGGCTGCTAAGATCCCTGCCAGGGGTAAATACCGTGCCTTATTCAATTGCCTCTTCCAGCCGATCTAGTTTAGAGCTGTTAAATTTCCCGCTCTCAAATTCTATAATTTTGCCTGCGGCATCTAACACATAAAAATACGGGATCTTGCTGTCTTGCACGTTCAGCTTTCTTTCCAGTCCCTTCACGTCGGTCTTCTCTGTGTCCATCACATAGCCCCAAAACTGTTTATCGGTGCCCTGCCTAAAATCATCCGCAATTCTCTTAAAACCTGCAATAACCGGTATGAACACAAAATTAACATCATACACTTCCGCTAGTTCCATATCGGTACTAGACTGCTTTTCGCTTTTAATAAACGCGTTGAACAATGGATTAAGCCATTTTTTAAGATCGTCTTCTGCTCCTCTGTTAAAGGCAATCGCAAGAACCGTATATTTTCCATTCTTAAACGGCACAGTAATATCCTTATCATCAAGTCCCTTACCGCTAATTGTAGGGAAAGTGCTTCCTTTTTGCGAAAACAAACTCAGGCTGAGTGAGGTCACCAAGTAAATAAAACAAAGGGTTCTCATAAGTGTCTAATTAATTTATACATCTATCTTCTTCACGCGTGCCTCGTGTCGACCACCCTCAAACTTTTCGCTTATAAAACGATTCACGCACTTGTGGGCTTCCTCTGTGTTGATATATCTTGCGGGTAATACAAGAATATTAGCATCATTATGTTGACGCGCCAGTATTGCAATTTCCTCATTCCAACAAAGTGCGGCCCTAATGCCCTTGTGCTTATTGGCCGACATGGCAATACCATTACCGCTACCACAAATCAAGACACCAAACTCGCACTTCTTATTAACAACATCCAACGCAACCAAATGTGCATAATCAGGATAATCGGCCCTATCATCTGAAAAGCACCCTCTATCATCTACATTAATACTATTTGATTTCATCCAATCGATCAGCTCTTTCTTCAGAACAAATCCTGCGTGGTCAGAACCAATACACACCTTTATACTCATAAAATACCGTCCTTTCTAACTATTACAATTATTCCTTAAAAATACTAATCAACAGCAATTAACACTAATAAAATAACTAACTGATAATGAACCTCTATAGGTATCAAGTAATCAACAGAAGGCCTGTTAGTAGAATTATTAAACCTGTATAACTAGCCAAAATTAAATCCCCTCGCGTTCATTTCAATTCCGCCTTATATAATTATCCTGTCTTTCCAACTACTATTCCAAAAAACCACCATCACTTTTCAAACGATAAACTCCACTGTTAACAGAGTGTGCTTCCCAAAAGTTATCAGTACTAATAACTACTAACGATTGTTAATAGGTATAAACACTCCTCATTATCAAGCTCTTAAATCACTAACTTTGTTTAGTACACGTTCACTAACTCTAATAACCATTATAACCAAATTTATCAGCCTTATTAATTAACAGAACTAACACCTTATAATACATATAGTAATTTTTAAATTTTAAAAAAAAGAAAGTATATGTATTATATAAGCTTTAAAAAATTGCTGCTATTCTGAACATTGATTTATGTTGGAATTTAAATTACATTTATGTTCGCACCAATGAAACACAGTTTCCTCTTATTCCTATCTACTATTTTTATTACTTTAAATAGTTTCTATTTAACCTCCCAAACTACTAATCCAAATGGCTTAAACAAATTTTACTACGAAAACGGTAAATTGAGTAGCGAAGGTAATATGAAAGATGGAAAGCCGGAAGGGTATTGGAAAAATTATTATAAGAATGGGAAGATAAAAATTGAAGGAAATAGAAAAAATTTTATTCTAGACAGCTTATGGAAATTTTATGATGAAAAAGGCAGAATAACAAAATCAATAAATTACTCAATAGGAAAAAAGAACGGCAGTACAACGGTTTATGATACGCTTGGTAAAATAACAAATAGCGACGATTATGTTAATGATGAGAAAGAAGGGTATTCAAGGTCCTTTTATAAGTCGGGACAAACAAAAAGCATTGTACCATTTAAAAAAGGCCGACAGGAAGGAACTATGTATGAATTCAGCACCGATTCAGTAGTTACTGCAATCACACTGTTTAAAGGAGGAATTATGCAGAGTTATGAAAAAATAAATCAAAAAGACGGACTATACAGAAAACAAGGCCTATGGAAGGAATTTTATGATAATAAGGAGGTAAAAAAAATTCAGCAGTTTAATGATGATTCTTTAGATGGCTATACGAAGGAATATGACCGAACCGGTAATCTACTGAGCACAAAGAAATATAATAATGGAAGAAGGATTTACAACGCTCCCGAAATTGCAAATGTGGAAGTGTACCGAGAGGTTTTTGAGGACGGAACTCTAAAATATGAAGGAGTGTACAGTGATGGGTTGGCTATTGGTACACATTATAAATACATCCAAAAAAGAAGGTGTGATAGTAGTTTGTTTAGAAGAGATGATACAACAGATGTTTTTGTACGTAGATTGGTGTGTAGAAATGTGCCTATACCCGATAGTGCTATTGAATATTTTGATGGAGTTGTGGTGGCAAAAGGAGCGGTTGATAGTGTAAGAAATAGAATAGGAATATGGAATGAATTTCATAATACCGGCGAATTCAAAGGTAAAGGAATGTATAAGAAAGATAAGAGAGTTGGTAATTGGGAATTTTACTATGCTTCAGGTAGCATTGAGCAAAAAGGAAAATACGATCAGAAGGGTAGAGAACAAGGCGTATGGAACTGGTATTATGAAAATGGTAAAATATGGAGAGAAGAAAATTATTACAATGGAGGAAGACAGGGCTTATTAACAGATTATGACGAAGAAGGAAATATACTTTTACAGGGAAATTATATAGATAATAAAAAAGAAGGAAGATGGATCTATGAAACAAAAGATTATGTAGAATACGGCAACTACGTGAACGACGAGCCGGATAGTTTGTGGAAAAGTTATTATATGCCTAATAAAATAAAGTGCTTTGAAGGTAGATTCCAGTCGGGAGTACCGGAAGGCACTCATCTGGCTTACCATCCAAATGGGGCAAAAAAATATGTGGGCGACTATGTAAATGGCATGAAAGATGGTGACTGGAAATACTACGATGAATCAGATGTTAATTACCTAACGATCACGTATAAGAACGATATTGAAATAAAATGGCAAGGGGAGAAAATAAGACCTACGTATGAAGAGGGTTTGCGTTCTTATAGTATCAAAATAGATGAAAATAAAACACAAGTGATAAGGAGATAGAAAATCAATGTAGCGCTATGAAATTGGTTAAAAAGAATAATAAAATAGATGAAAAGACACTTGATCAGTTGCCGGTTCCAGTAATTGTGTTTAACACAGAAAACGTCCTATTTATTAATAGCAAATTCAAACGCGTATTACAACTCTCTAAAATAAACAAGTCGCAATTCGAAAAGCAGCTCTTGGCACAGTTTTTTAAAAAGCCCTCGATTTCGGTAAACCAAAAGAAGAAATCAAGTAAGAATATTGAAGAAAACGAAACAGATGATTTTATTTTGAATTTAAGAATTCCAGGAAAAAAAGTGGTTTTGTTCCAGTTGTTATACAATCGTTTAATTTTTAAGAGCACCGGCGCATTTCAATGCACACTAAACAAGAAGCTGGAGCAAGATGAAAAACGGCAAGAAAACTTAAACAGTGAGCTATTGCTTGATAAAGTAAGCACTAACAGCAGGGACCTTATTTTCTATATTACTGTAGAAAAAGGAATGCAATTAAGATTTATTTCAGCTGCTTCAAAGAAGATTTTGGGGCACTACCCGGAAGAAGTGTACAACAAGCCAAACATTCTCTTTTCAATTATCAAGCCATTTTGTGAACCTCTGTTAGAGGCATCAAAACCGGGGCTAAAAGGGAAAAGAACAGAAGAACAAAAATTTTTGACCCATCTTAGAAGAGCAAATGGAGAAAATAAACATTTTGAAATTACCTTAATCTCTGAGTCCAGCAAAATCACCAATACCACAGGGCTTGTGGGGATTATTCATGATGTTACGGAGCGTATTTTGACGGAAGAATTATTGATTGAAACTAAAAATAAATTTGATCTGATTACAAATAACGCAAATGATATTATTGCCTTTGACACCTACTATCCTAAAGGCAAATATTTATACGTTAGTCCAAACATAAAAAGGATATTGGGATATAATCCGGAAGACCTCTTAAATGACAACTCTTTTCTTTCAAAAAAACTGTCGGGAAAGAATGAAGAATTTGTGAAATTTGAACAGATGATCCGGGAACACCAAAAGAGGAATAGTATAAAAAACCTTCATTATTCCTTTAAAATACTAAATAGCAAAAAAGAAGAAGTATGGCTTGAAAACAGTCTTGTTCCAATTACAAATGACAAAGGAAAAATATCTTTCTTCATCAACATTTTGAGAGACATAACGGAGCAGAAGGAGAGTGAGCTGGAGGTAGAAAATCAAAACAACAACTACAGGAACTTACTTGATAACTCTCCGGTTGCATACATGATACACGACCACGGTGTTTGCGTTTTTTTAAACAATGCCATGGGAACATTATTAAGGCTCAAGAGCAAAAATCAGATGCTGGGCAAGTTTGTTTTGGATTTGTTTGACGGATCCGAAAGAAAGAAAGCCGCAGAGCGAATTCACTCTATTTATGAAAACAAGCGATCAAAGAACAAGTATAATAATTATAGCATCAAAGACGCCGAAGGAATTGCTTTAGAGGTAGAAATAAAATCGGTACCCCTCAAGTATAACAACAAAGATTGCATATTATCACTAGTAAATAATCTAAACGATCGGCGGCAACGCGAAAAGGAAAAGATCAAAACGCTGATTACTGAAACAGCCAACAAGCAGCTGCAGAAGGAAATTAAGGAAAGACAAGAAGCGGAAAAAAGCTTAACGGAAAAGACCGCCCATCTTTCTTCGATTCTTGAAAATTCTACTCATCTCATTTGGACAGTAAACGAAAAGTATGAGATCACTTCTTACAATCAAAATTTTCACAATGTGGTCATGCTCCAACACAAAGTGAGCATTAAACCGGGCGACAAGATTGATGAATTATTATTAAGTGGCAGAGAGGATTATGTAAATTTGTGGTACACAAAATACAGAGAAGCGTTTGCCGGAAAGAAGCTGGAATTTGTTAAGGAAGATTTTTATAACGGAAGCGTATTTAGAAAAATTTTCATTAATCCTATTTACAATGAACGGCGAGAGGTAAAAGAAATTAGCTGCATCGCAAACGACATTACAGATTCAAAAATTTATGAACAGAAGCTGTTGAATCAAACGGGGAAGTTAAGCGCTATTTTTGATAGCAGTCACCACTATATTTGGACCATTGATGGAGACGGCAAACTCACGTCCTTCAACAAGAATTATTACGATTTGGTTACGGCCCTATACAACACAAAACCTTTTTTGGGGCTTGTTTTAAACCGGGGGGTTCTTGCTAACGATAAAGAATATAGTGAACTCCTGCAGTTTCATTATGATAAAGCATTTGTTGGTTTGGCAACCAGTTTTGAGATTGAAACCCGCGACAAAGACAACATGAAGGTGTATCTGGAAATTTTCTTGAACCCTATTTTTGAAAATGATAAAGTTGTGGAAGTTAGTGGTATTGCTCATAATGTAACCGAAAAAAAATATGTGCAGCAAAGAATGGAGCAGTCTTTAAAAGAAAAAGAAGTATTGTTGCGCGAAGTACATCACCGCGTAAAGAACAACATGCAGGTGATTAGCAGCATTTTGAACCTTCAGTCTTCTTATGTTTCGGATGATTATGCTTTAACACTTTTGAAAGAGACTCAGAATAGGATCAAGACAATGGCGTATATTCATGAGAGTTTATATCAAAATAAATCGTTTACATCCGTTAATTTTTCAGAGTATGTTCATACCCTCGTGAAAAATATTGTTCAATCGTATTCCTATTCAAGCGACAAGATAGGGCTTGAACTGAACATTCAGGACTTGACCTTATCACTTGATAGTTCGATACCGGCCGGATTGATCATTAACGAATTGATCACAAATGCAATAAAGCACGCCTTTCCGGGAGCCAAAAAGGGGATTATTAGTTTTAGTTTACGAAGCGAGAATAATTTTGTAATTTTAGAGTTAAAAGATGACGGGGTGGGCTTTGCTCCCGGTTTAGATTTTGAAAACAGTCACACGTTGGGGCTGCAACTAGTGAACACCCTAATTGAACAAATAGAAGGGGAGTTAAAATACACATCGGAGAAAGACAAAGGCACCGAGGTGACGGTTAAGTTTAAAATGTAATTTGAAATATGGAGAAACTGAACATTTTTATTGTGGAGGACGAAAGCATTGTTGCTAAAGATATTCAAAACAGCCTCACAAAATTGGGATACAATGTTGTTGGTTTTGCCAATAATGGGAAAGACGCTATTGAGAAAATTATTGAACTGGCCCCCGATCTTGTATTGATGGACATCATGATAAAAGGCGGACTAACAGGAATAGACGTGAGCGAGAAGATCAAAGAAAAAATGAATGTTCCCGTAATATTTCTAACGGCATACGCTGACGAGGGAACCCTTTCGAGAGCCAAAATAACCGAGCCCTATGGATATATTCTGAAGCCGTTCAAGGAAATAGACCTACACTCAACTATCGAGATGGCCGTTTACAAGCACCAAAAGGATTCGGCTCTACTTAAAGAGAGAGACTTCTTGTATTCGTTAGTTGAAAACAAGGACGAAAAGACGAATGACATTTTGTTTGTTAAATCAAACAGTAAGTTAGTAAAGGTTTATCTTAAGGACATTTATTTTGTGGAAGCACTAAAAGACTACGTGATCATTAATACCGAGAACGCACGTTTTACAGTACACAGTACCATGAAGGATCTTGACAAAAAACTTGGAAACGTAGAGTTTGCCAGGGTGCATCGCTCATTTATTGCTAGGCTTGACAAGATCCAGAGCATTGATAACCAAAACGTGGTACTGGAACATGAAAAAAAGGTGATCCCTGTTGGTGGATCTTACAGAGAGGAATTGATGCAGAAGTTGAATCTGCTGTAACACCGATTCTTTGTAATTGAAGGTGATCCAATATACTATGGTGGGGTAGATATGTCTAAAACCAAAACAACTTTTTTTTGTCAGAACTGCGGGGCACAATCCGGAAAGTGGATTGGCAAGTGCCCAAGTTGTGATGAATGGAACACCTACGTGGAAGAGGTTGTGCACAAGGAATCCAAAAACGACAGGCTGCTGTTATTTTCCGCAGCAAAACATCCAAAAAACGAAGGAAACAAGTCCATATTACTTCAGGATGTGGGGCTTCACGATTTTCCAAGAATTGCAGTGCCCGGTAAGGAACTTACAAGGGTGTTGGGAGGAGGAATAGTACCGGGAAGTCTCGTGTTATTTGGCGGAGAGCCGGGCATTGGTAAATCTACACTCATGCTGCAACTGGCTTTGCGCTTAAAAAACCTCAAGGTGCTTTATGTGAGCGGAGAAGAAAGCGAACAGCAGATCAAAATGCGGGCCGAACGAATTGGCATCACCACCGCGAACTGTTTTATTCTACAAGAAACCAATACTCAGAATATTTTTAAACAAATCAGTGAAATTTCGCCGCAACTTGTTGTGATTGATTCCATCCAAACCCTTCACACCAGTTACATCGACAGCAGTCCCGGCAGCGTAAGTCAGGTGAGGGAGTGTGCGGCAGAGTTTTTACGATTTGCCAAAGAAACAAACACGCCGGTTTTTATGATCGGCCATATTACTAAGGAAGGAAGTTTAGCGGGTCCTAAAGTGCTGGAGCATATGGTAGACACCGTGCTGCAGTTTGAGGGAGACCGTAATCATATTTACAGACTGTTAAGGGCCACAAAGAATCGTTTTGGGAACACCAATGAAATGGGAATTTATGAAATGAATGGCGAGGGCTTGAGGGAAGTAACAAATCCTTCGGAAATACTGATCACCAATAGAGAAAGCGCCACCAGCGGGGTGGCAATTTCTGCTACCATGGAGGGAAACCGGCCCATGCTGATTGAAACACAAGCCCTTGTGAGTTCAGCCGCTTACGGCCTACCGCAACGCTCTTCCACTGGCTTCGACCTGCGGAGACTTTCTATGTTGCTGGCGGTTTTGGAGAAACGCTGTGGGTTTAAATTAGGCGCAAAAGATGTGTTTATTAACATCGCAGGAGGAATTAGGGTGGAAGATCCCGGAATTGACCTGGCCTTGGTTTGTGCAATTTTGAGCAGCAATGAAGACCTGCCAATTCCGCAAACCACATGCTTTGCGGCAGAGGTTGGACTTACAGGAGAAATAAGACCCGTAAACCGAATAGAACAACGTATTTCGGAAGCACAGAAACTGGGCTTCGAAAAAATATTTATTTCGTCGTTTAATTTAAAAGGTCTTAACCTGAAAGGACTCCACATTGAGATTGTTGCGGTTTCAAAAATGGAAGAGGCTTTCAGCAAATTATTTGAATAAAGCAACAGGAAATTGTAGATACCGGTTCCATATAGAAATAACCATTGTAACTAAACGCTTCCCATGAATGTAAAATTAATTACCCACCTAACAACACTACTATTTTTTGTAATTGCTTTTACAGGAAAGTCACAAGTTCACAAAGGAGGAAGATCGTTCTATTTGATCGACAGCGTTGAACCCTCCAAGTATAACGAATACGATAATTACCTACTCGATTCCCTACTCACCTCATACCACTCGACAACGAATGATACCATTCGGCTTAACGCTATAAAGGGGCTATCGGAAAGCCTGAACGATCAGGTGTTATGGCCAAAATACAATAATTTATTATTGAACATGACTAAGGCGCGCACCGACAGTTTAGGAATGGTCTTTTACGGAAACGCGCTCAATAATTTAGGTTTTGAATGTCAGTACCTGAAGAACAATATTGAAAAGGCGCTTGAATATTATGAGCAATCCTATGCTGTTTTCGAAAAACTGAAGTTTGAAAGTGGCATGGCGGTTGAGCTAAATAACTTAGCGTATATTTATCAGCATCAAGGCAACATGGAAAAGAGCATCGATTTGTTTTCGAAGGTTGAAGCAATTTTTCGCAAGCTAGACAACCCACTCGGCCAAACGTCTGCCATGATAAATTTGGGGGACATCTATTATAATAACAATGAGACCGAAACAGCTGAGGATTATTTCAAGAAAGCGCTGGTGTTTGCTCAGGCCACAAAAAACGAACAAATTATAGCCAATGTGTACAATCAGTTAGGCGCCATCAACGCGCGCAAAAAAGACACCCTAAAAGCAATTTATTATTTTGAAAAATCATTGGAAATCTACACGAAATACGAGAACTATAGCCGGATGGCGCTTTCGGAGTTGTCGAGCGCAAACCAGCTTGATGTAAACAAGCAAGGAGTATTGGCAGAAAGGAAATTTCTCAATAGCGCCAGAAACGCAAGGCTTTCAAATGACTTACAGGTAAAATCCAAAGTGTATGACTATGTAGCATTTTTCTATCTTAAGTCAAAAAATAATTCAAAAGCACTTATCTATTCCGATTCCGCCTATTTGTTTGCAAAACAAGTTGGTTATCCGGACCTTATTTTAAATGCGGCAAAAAAGCTTAGCGAGTTATTTCATAAAAACGGGAAACACGAGAGGGCCTATCAATACCTCCTGGAAGCCTATACCATGAATGATAGCATCTATAACGATAAATTTAAAAACACATTATTAAAACAACAATTCAAATTGGACTACAGTAAAAAGGAAATGCTACTGAAAGCAGAAGAGGAAAAGAAAGATGCTGTTCGAGAAGCAGAAAGGAAGGAAGAAGAACGGGTGATGATGCTTACATTTTTTGCACTGTTGGTGATTACAGCTTTTGCGTTGATGGCGTTTCTAAATTATAGAAAAGCAAAGAGGGCAGCAGTCACAATTCAGAATCAAAAATTTCAGGTGGAACTTCAAAAAGAAGAAATTTCGATACAAAAGCTCGCTGTGGAGCAGAAGCAAAGAGAAATCATCGACAGTATTACTTACGCACGCCTCATCCAGCGGGCTGTATTAACCGGGAATGATGTTTGGAAAAAAGTATCTAAGGAGCACTTTATTCTCTTTCAACCTAAAGATATTGTAAGTGGAGACTTTTACTGGGCCCACGTTACTCAAAACAACCGGGCTATTTTTGCGATGGCCGACTGCACCGGGCATGGTGTTCCCGGGGGATTTATGAGTATGCTCGGAAATAGTTTTTTAAATGAATTGATAGTCGAAAACAAATTATTTAAATCTAACGAGATTCTCAACAGATTGCGGGAGAAGATAATTAGCGCGTTAAGTCAGGAAGGAGGCATGGATCAGAAAGATGGCATGGACCTATCGCTGTGCGTGTGGAATAAGATCGACAATACCCTCGAATTTTCGGGGGCAAATAACGCTTTGTGGTTGCTGCGAAACAACGTGATTACTGAATATAAAGGAGATAAAATGCCTATAGGGGCTTATGTAGACGAGACTCGAGGATTTAGCAGCGAAACGATCCAGCTGCAACAAGGAGATCTTATTTATTTGACCACCGATGGCTTTGCGGACCAGTTTGGCGGGCCCAAGGGAAAGAAATTCAAATATAAGCCAATGATGGACCTTTTGATAAACATACAGGCAGAGGACATGGCCACCCAAACGCGCTTACTCGAAACTGCTTTAACGGATTGGAAAATGCACTATGAGCAAGTGGATGATATCAGCGTAATAGGGATCAGAGTTTGAGGTGTTAATATAGGAAGGGCCTGATTTCACTAGTGATTTCAGATGCTTTAGGAGGCGGAGTTCTTTGCAGATATTCTCGTAGGTTCTCGTTAAGTTGTTCTATTGCGGCCGAAATTTTTTCGTAAGTTTCCTGTTTTTTTAATTCTATTCTGTAGTTTCCGTGTCCTCCTGCAGAATACCCCTTTCCAGTTTTGCTCTTATCATAGTAATCCACGAGGTAATTTTTATTCACGTAAAAAAATATGTTGGGAGGGCCTTCAGCGTTTTCGATGGCAGTTATCGGAAATGAAAAAGAGGCGTTGGAACTTTTCTCAAGTATTCGCCAAGGCATCGGACTCTTTAGTTGATGGCCGTATTTATTTTTCAAAACTACTGCCATCATCCTTGTTGCATTGCCGGCCTCCACGCATTTGGTTGCGGAATCCTCCGGAACGAGACCAATGGAAGAGTTATAACTATAGTCCCTTTCGGCAAGAATGTAAAAGTTTTCACCCATGATAATGCTCGGATTAATGGTGAGATTCGTGTCTAGGAAAATTCCTTGCCTGGCACCGTGAAGAAGACTGTCGCTCAAATTGCTATATACAAAGTACACGTTGCAAAAAGAAAATTTGTCCATATAGGCGAACATAGTGTTCTTATTAACTGCATAGGTAACAAGTTCGGTTTGTTTGGCGAGTTTTTCCTGACCCGAAGCGTGAAGGGCGTCAATTAGTAACTTGTTTGTTTTTAAACGCACCACCAGCGCGCCCTCTTTCAACTTATTGATCTGCCAGGCGCCAACTATTTTGCAGCGTTTGTTGAATTTTTCGTGTTCTTTTGAATCCTTATAGTCCTTAGTGTTTCGAGAAACCGATCCAGGATCTTCCTGAGCAAAAGAAATTGTCCAAGCAAAAATACCGATAAAAAGGAATCGGGTGGATCTATTTAACAACAGAGCCATTATCGGTTTCATTTTTTGTTGGAGACACAAAGCTTAGTTCTCCTTTTGCGTTTTCGGCCATTAAAATCATTCCCTGACTTTCAATTCCTTTAATCTTACGGGGGGCAAGATTTGCCAAGAGACAAACCTTTTGACCAATAATTTCCTCTGGTTTGTAATATGCGGCGATACCACTTACTACTATGCGCTTGTCGAGCCCCGTGTCTAACAAGAGTTTTAATAATTTATCGGTTTTAGGAACGGCCTCCGCTTCGAGAATGGTGGCGGTTCGGATGTCCATTTTTGAAAAATCATCAAAACTGGTTTCCGGTTTTATTTCAGCAGCCATGGCAGGAATAGAATTATGTAGTTTGCTATTTGCTAATCTTTCGAGTTGCGGCAGAATATCGGCATCTTCCACTTTTGAAAAAAGTAGTTCGTCTTTATTGATTACGTGCGCGCTCGCCAAATTTGAAGTTTGTTTTGCCGAAGGCCATTTTAGAACCGGCAAGTTGAGCATCGCAAACAGTTTTGCGGAAGTAAAGGGCAAAAATGGTTCGGCGAGAATGGCCAAATTACACGTTATTTGTAACGCGATGTTCATGATGGTTTTTACCCTCTCCTCATTCGTCTTAATTAGCTTCCAGGGTTCCGTTTCGGCAAGGTATTTATTTCCAATTCGGGCTAAGTTCATCCATTCTGAAAGCGCCTCCCTGAATTTAAATTGCTCTATGGCTTTTGCGATCTTATCGGGCGCAGCGGCCAGCTCTTCCAAAAGCAACAGATCTTCTTTTGTGTACCGGGTTGGATCAGGCACCACCCCATTGTAATACTTGTGTGTTAGAACAAGCGTGCGATTAACAAAATTTCCGAATATTGCTACCAGCTCACTATTGTTTTTTGTTTGGAAATCCTTCCAGGTAAAATCATTGTCTTTGGTTTCGGGGGCATTGGCACAAAGCGTATATCGCAGAACATCTTGTTTCCCTTTAAAATCCAATAAATACTCGTGCAACCAAACAGCCCAGTTTCTTGAGGTAGAGATCTTGTCGCCTTCGAGATTCAAAAATTCATTGGCCGGAACATTGTCGGGCAAAATGAATTCGCCATGTTCCATAAGTACTGCCGGAAAAATGATGCAATGAAAAACAATGTTGTCTTTGCCAATAAAATGAATGAGTCGCGTATCTTTTTTCTTCCAATAATTCTCCCAGGTATCGGGCAGTAATTCTTTGGTGGCCGATATGTAACCTATTGGCGCGTCAAACCAAACATACAACACTTTGCCTTCAGCGCCTTCTACCGGAACGGGGATGCCCCAATCGAGATCGCGCGTCATGGCTCGTGGTTGAAGCCCGTCGCCACTATTTAACCAACTTTTGCACTGCCCATACACAGTAGGCCTCCAGTCGCTGTGTTTATCAATGTACTCCTTAATTTTGGGCTGAAGTTTATCTAGGGGCAAGAACCAGTTCTTTGTTTTCCGAAGCACAGGTTTGTTTCCAGACAAAGTTGATTTTGGATCAATGAGATCGAGGGGATTTAGGGTGCTTCCGCATTTTTCGCATTGATCGCCGTAGGCATTTGGGTTCTTGCAATTAGGGCAAGTGCCAATTATGTAGCGATCGGCAAGGAATTGTTGTGCTGTTTCGTCATAATATTGTTCGGTGACCTGTTCGGTGAACACCTTTTTATCGTAAAGCACTCTGAAGATATCAGAGGCAGTTTGGTGGTGAATTTTTGAGGAGGTGCGTGAGTATATATCAAATGAAATGCCGAACTCCTTGAAGGCATCCCCCATTATTTTGTGGTATTTATCTACAACGGCCTGCGGACTTACACCTTCATTTTTAGCTTTGATGGTGATGGGTACCCCGTGTTCATCGCTACCACAGATGAACTTTACGTCGTGTCCAATACTGCGGAGGTATCTCACGTAGATGTCGGAAGGGAGGTAGCAGCCTGCTAGATGACCTATATGTACAGGTCCATTTGCATAAGGCAAGGCAGCAGTTACTAATGTTCTCTTAAAATCGGGATTCATATAATTTTGAGGCCGGCCTCGATCGAAAAATCTGGCACCCCTATTTCTTTTTCTGGTATAAATTGTTACTTTTATACAAAGGTAACCATATATTAAAATAAATCTATTATGAGCAGTAAAAAAGAAATCTGGAAACCTATTACCATTGATGGCAGAAAACCTACTGTGCCATATCTAATTTCAAACCATGGCAGGTTTGGAGTATCGGTGGAGGGCAAAGTGGAAGTTAGACAATTTAAGCCTACCGCCGGAAACTACCGTTATAATACAAGACAACGCGGAAAGAACAAAGCTATTTTTTTATATAAAGAAGTAGCTAAAGCTTTTCTTAAAAAACCTTCTTCTAAGCATGCCTTTATCATTCACAAAGATCATGATTATTTGAATGACCACGTTAACAATCTTGAGTGGGCGACTCAGAAAGAGCATCGTGCGCACACGGCATTGAGCCCTAACTCAATTCAGGCTAGAGAACGTAAGGCCATTAGCACAAGTGTGCACTCGAAGGTGTTGGATGAAAAAAAGGTTACGGCGCTTAAGAAGATGATCTGGGATCCAAAACGTAAATTGCCATTCAAACTGATTGCCGATAAGTTTGGCGTTTCGGAAATGCAGATTTACCGAATTAAAACCGGCGAATTTTGGTACCACGTGCGCGTGGAAAACGAGCCAATTAATGCTAAGTATAAAAAGAATTTGAGCAATCTCGCTTTCCAGGAAAAGAAAGCCCTGAAAGAAGTAGCAGCACAAAAAAAATCACGAGATGCTGCTCGCGCAAAAAAACTAAAGACAACAAAAAGCACAAAGGGAAGGAATACCGGCAAAAGCAGGAATCGCAAAGTACGTTCTGTTTCTAAAAAATCCGGTAAAGGAAAGCGTTAAATGACATTTTTGCCACCGTACTTAGAAGAAGGAGACACCGTACTAATTATTTCCACAGCGAGAGCCCGAAGCGAGCCGGCAATTGCGCCGGCAATTGAAATTCTTAACGCCTGGGGCCTGCGCGTTGAAGTGGGAAGAAACGCATATAAGACCTACCATCAATTTGCCGGCACTGACGAAGAACGCACTCAAGACCTTCAGTGGGCCATTAATCATCCCACGGCAAAAGCGATCCTCCTAAGTGGGGGAGGGTATGGCAGTTTAAGGATCATTGACGCGGCTAATTTTCTGCCAATATTAAAACATCCTAAATGGGTTGTAGGATACAGCGACACCACGGTACTTCACAGCCGATTGACGAAAATGGGAATTGCTTGTATTCACGGAACAATGGCTTTTCAGTTTGGAAAAAACGAACACGCAACGCACTCTGTTAAGAAATTGCTGTTTGGGGAGGGATCTGATTATGACATCAAACCGCACGCCTTGAACCGTCCTGGGATAACTCAAGCCGAGGTGGTAGGCGGAAATCTTTCACTCTTATATGCGTTAAGCGGAAGCAGAGATGAGATAAACACCAAAAACAAAATCTTATTCATCGAAGATCTGGATGAGCAGTTGTATCACATCGACCGCATGATGATTCACCTGAAACGCAGCAACAAACTTACTCAACTAGCGGCTCTGGTTGTGGGTGGAATGACAGAGATGAAAGACAACAGTGTTCCTTTTGGAATGACGGCCCAGGAGATTATTTGGGACGCAGTGAAAGAATATGGCTACCCGGTTTGCTTCGAATTTCCAGCGGGCCATATTGAAACGAATATAGCTCTGTACCTGGGGTGCAAAGCGAATCTACAGGTGAGTCCACTGGGAGTTAAATTTAGTTACCTGAATTATGGTTTGTAAAACCACCGATCAACGAGACCTGTATTATGAGGTACACGGCAATGCGCAATCGACCAAAACCCTTGTTTTTCTAAACGGACTTACTCAAGCGACCATCTCGTGGGCACTGGTGGTACCTTTTTTTGCAGCTAAATACCGCATCCTGTTATTGGATTTCATTTTTCAGGGACAAAGTGATAAGACCGGTAACTGGCGCGACTTTAATCAGCATGCCGCAGACGTGGTTTCACTGTTAGATAAGGAAAATATAAAAAGAGCACACATCGTTGGTCTTTCATACGGTAGCTTGGTGGCTCAACATCTCGCTGTGCTGCACCCTTTGCGCGTGGATAAACTAGTATTGGTTTCGACATTTGCTCATAAAACACCATATTACGAAGCGGTGGAGCTGGCCTGGTGGCGGGCTCTGGAGACAGGCGGATATAACTTAATGATAGACATTATGTTGCCGTCCGTATTGAGTGAGAATTATTTTTCAAACCCACTTGTGCCAATTCAAAAAATGAAAGAAGCGAGGAAAGATCGCAGTCAGAGCGCTGAAGCCATTTTTAGTTTGATGCAAGCCACCAAGGAAAGAAAGGATTACAGAAAAGATCTTGAGCAGATTACCGCTGCAACCTTAATCATTCAGGGAGAGCAAGATCATTTGCTGCCGGTTCATCTCGCCAATGAAGTTCATCTTGCTATCAAAAACTCAAAACTTATTGTTGTAAGAAATGCAGGTCACACGCTCAATTTGGAACATGTTCCGGAGGTATGCAAACACATTAATGATTTCTTAAATAAGATCGAATAGCGAATTAATTCCCGGATAACGATTCACCGTAAAACCTTCGGCATATTTTACCCCAATCGATCGGCCCCAGATAGACATTTTGCTGTTGAGACTTTCTAAAAACTCTTTGCCGGAGATAGGCGTTTGCGGTTCATTAGAATTTGGGCTGTAAAACTGAGAGGAAAATGCCATGATGGACTTATGTTTCGTTTCAATATGTTCAGAAATATCAATCACAAAGTCAGGATGTAAAAAGTGATCCTGAATATAGTGATAGACTGCTTTGGGTCGCCAGACATTTTGAGGCATTTCACGAAGGCTAGTTTCTATTTTCACCAGGCCGCTGTAAAAACAGGCATCTGCAACTAACTTGGCGGCTCTTCCGTGATCAGGATGGCGGTCGCTAATGGCGTTGCATAAAACAATTTCAGGCCGGCAGTCGCGTATTTGTTCAATGATCTTTCGTTGATGTAATTCGTCGTTTGCAAAAAAACCATCTTTCATATGCAGGTGATTTCTGAACGATAGCCCCAGAATTTCTGAAGATAAAGCCGCCTCTTTTACCCGAAGTTCTGCACTGCCCCTTGTTCCCAGCTCACCTAGAGTAAGGTCGAGAACACCGACTTTCTTCCCTAATGCAATATGTTTTGCAATAGTTCCGCTACAGCTTAGTTCTACATCATCGGGATGAACGCCAATTGCAAGGATGTCGACCTTCATGTTATGGTTTTGTATTTAATTTTTTGGTGAGATCGGAAATGCGATCATTGAGTTTTGGCAGACTTCGAAAAAGAACATAGCTGCGCTTAAAATCACCCATATGAAAGGCGGGGGAACCCTGAACGATTTCGCCTTCTTTTTCGATACTGGCGCCGACTCCCGATTGGCCCGCGATCTTAACACTGTTTGCAATTCTAAGATGTCCTGCTATGCCCACCTGGGCACCGATCATACAATTTTTACCAACCTTAGTTGAGCCCGCTACACCCGACAGTCCGGCAATTACAGTGTTTTCACCAATTTCAACATTGTGTGCGATTTGTACAAGATTATCAAGTTTAACGCCCTTTCGCAAGATCGTTGAACCTAGCGTGGCACGATCAATGGAGGTGTTTGACCCAATTTCAACGTTATCTTCAATAATCACATTTCCAATTTGAGGTACTTTAGCAAACGCCTGTCCTTCTGAATTTGGCGCAAATCCAAATCCATCGCTTCCCACCACGGTACTGGCGTGAATAGTGCAGTTGGCGCCGATTTTACATTCGTGGTAAACCTTTACCCCCGAATGCAAAATGGTATTGTCTCCCACTGCAGAATTGTCGCCGAGAAAAACGTGCGGACTAATTTTCACGTTGTTCCCAATTTTCACATGTTGACCGATGTAGCTGAACGCGCCAATATAACAATCGGCACCAATTTCGGCACTGGGAGAAATGAAACAGGGTTGTTCTATTCCGGTTTTGCTTCCTCTAATCTGTCCGTATAATTCCAAAATTTTCGCGAAAGATTCGTAGGCGTTTTCTACTCTGATTAAAGTGCAACCCGACTTTATTGGTCTGTCGAGCACGAGGGAATTGTTGACGATGACAATGCTTGCGTCGGTGGTATAGATGTAATTGGTATAAGCAGGGTTGGCCAGGAAAGAAAGAGTTCTGGGCAACCCTTCTTCAATCTTTGAAAGATTGCTAACGGTTATGTTCTCATCGCCCTCTACGCTTCCGTTTAAGAGTGCAGCAATTTGCTGAGCAGAAAATTCCATAAATAAATTGTCCTTAAAAATAGCAATTTTGAGCGACCTAAAGCGCTAAAACTTCAGATGTTTCGAATCACGGCAATAAGTTTTTGTTTTTCAAAGCCCCAATTCAACTCGAGACGGGCTTTTGAGGTGTTTTGTTTGTAAAGAGCTAATTCGGAAGAATTAAGCAGTTGATGAATTTTGTTCGCTATGTGTTGAGGTACATGATCGGGAATAAAATCACCCACGCCAAAGGTGTTTATTATCTTTTCAATTTCCGGTAACCTGCTCGCCAGAATTGGAATACCGGCCTGTATGTAATCAAAGACCTTGTTAGGCAGGCTGTATAAATAATTTAGATTAGTGTCTTTATCAATACTGATGCCGATATCCGCATGATGGGTAAAATGCATGAGCTCTGATTTCGACAATCGATCTATTAAACGCACCCTATCGGCATATGGGCCCTTTATTTTCTCTTTTAGAACCGGCCAAACATCGCCGCTTCCAATAATTAGTAATAGGCAGCCTTCAAGCATCATCATGGCATCTACTAATTCTTCAGCGCCCCGCTGAACATTAATACCGGTGCCCTGCAGCAAAATTAGTTTCTTATTTAAGGGAAGCCCCAATTCCGTTTTTGACTTTGGAACAAAATTCTCAGGCATGTCGGGTATGTTTCTTACAACACAAAAAGGCACATGGTATTCATTTTCAAAAACACGCGCAATGCTCTCATTAACCGTTACGCAGTGTTTGAGTTGAGGAACGATCCACCGTTCGAGTTGCTTCCAAATCTTTCTCTTCAAAGGATGATGCTGAAGTTCGGGAACCTCTGTATATAATTCATGACTGTCATAAATAAGCGGAATTTTTTTTAGTCTCGAAACAATAAAATTAGGCAAAAGCGTGTCTAAGTCGTTCGCATACAAAAGGTCTGCTTTCCTGAACAGCAATAAAAAAAATAATCGCACATTGAAGAAGAAATAGAACAGAGGGCCTTTCCGAAAAATTAAAGTCATTCTACTACTTCTGTGGGGCCACAATGGCAGTTCGGGAGAGTTAGGTAATTTTCTTCCAATCAAAAGCACATCATAGTCACATTCGAGGAGCGCGAGGCAGGACTTGTACACCCGGTGATCAGTGGCTAGATCATTGATCACACTGACAATGGCTATCTTTTTTGTTGTAAACAAATAATTTGTTGATATTGGCTTAAAGATAGAAATATTACACCTAATTTATTATTTATTTTTGCCCTAGAATGAGCCTCATTAAAGAGAAAGTAGATCTCAAACCCTACAACACATTTGGGATAGAAGCAAGATGCGATTTTTTTGCGGAGATCAGGTCGGAGGAAGAGTTTTTGGAGCTCATACAATCAACCGTTTATAAGAACAATAAAAAGTTGATTGTGGGAGGGGGGAGCAATCTTCTGCTAACGGGGGATTTCAAGGGACTTGTAATCAAAAATAGTATTAGAGGAATTAAGATAGTTTCGGAAGACGAAGAAAATGTTTTGGTGAAGGTTGCGGCCGGAGAAGTATGGCATGAATTTGTGCAATGGTGCATCGGGAGAGAGTTTGCCGGAGTAGAAAACTTGTCGCTGATTCCAGGCTGCGTAGGGGCCGGGCCCATGCAAAATATTGGCGCGTATGGTGTCGAGTTAAAGGATGTATTTGTAAGCTTGGATGCCATTGGAATTTATTCGGCAGAACGAAGGTTGTTTAACCGGGAAGAGTGCAAATTTGGATACCGAGAAAGTGTATTTAAGAATGAATTCAAGGATCAATTTTTAATTGTTTCCGTCACGTTTCGACTTTCCAAGAAACCTATTCTTAATACGAGTTATGGCGCAATAAACGCTGAGTTGCAAGCGATGAAAATTGTTCGTCCCGGAATAAAAGAAGTTTCGGAAGCTGTAATAAATATTCGGCGCAGCAAATTGCCGGACCCTTCTTTAATGGGAAATGCGGGAAGTTTTTTCAAGAATCCGGAAGTGACGGCGGTTACCTATAACAAACTCAAATCGAGTTATGAGGGAATGGTTGCGTATCCCTTGGCGAATGGTAATTTCAAATTAGCAGCGGGTTGGATGATTGAGCAAGCGGGAATGAAGGGCTTTGAATGGCATGGGGCGGCGGTTCATGTAAAACAGGCGCTTGTTCTTGTGAACAAAAATAATTGCAAAGGAAAGGATGTTTTGGAGCTTTCGGAGATCGTAATCAAGAAAGTATTTGAAAAATTTGAGGTCAGGCTGGAACGAGAGGTGAATGTTGTGGCATGAAGGCCCTATTCTTATATACCGAATTAGCCGAATACTTTCTAAAGTGTTGTGAAAAGCTTTCCGAGTATGGAGAAGTGCACATTATTAGATGGCCGGTAAACAAAGAGGCGCCATTTGAGTTCACATATGGAAGTAACATTAAAGTTTACGATAAGATCGATCACTCACCGGCAGAGCTCAAGAAAAGGATTGCCGACATTGACCCCTCAATTATTATTTGCAGTGGTTGGGTGGATAAGGACTATTTGAAATTGACCCGTAATTATTTTGGAAAAATCCCAACCGTAATGACGTGTGACACACACTGGAAAGGTTCCGCAAAACAGATTCTGGCGACAATACTAAGCCGTTTGTTTTTATTGAACACGTTTAGTCATGCGTGGGTTCCGGGAAAAGCGCAGCTAAGATATGTACGAAAATTAGGGTTTAGAAAAGAAAATACTAGAGAAGGTTTTTACAGTTGTGACCTAGAAAAGTTCAATTCGTATTACAAACATCAAGGAATTAGGAAGCAAAATGCTTTACCAAAGAGGTTCCTTTATGTGGGAAGGTATTACGAATTTAAGGGCATACAGGATTTATGGAACGCATTCATTCAATTGCAATTGGAAGAGCCGAATGACTGGGAGCTTTGGTGTCTTGGTATTGGTGATTTAGAGCCGGTACAACATACCAAGATTAAACACCTTGGATTCGTGCAGCCCAAAGATCTTGAACCCATTATTGATAAGTGCTCAGTCTTTATATTACCCAGCAAATTTGAGCCTTGGGGCGTAGTAGTGCAAGAATATGCCGCTTCGGGGTTTCCCTTGATCCTTAGTGAGGAAGTGGGAGCCGGAGAAATATTTTTAGAAGAGGGCAAAAACGGCTATGGTTTCAAAGCGGGAAAGGTAGAAGAGTTAAAAGCCAAATTAAAAAAGATGGTCAACTTAAGTTCTAAAGAGTTAATTTCAATGTCACAAAGAAGTCATGTGCTCGCACAACAAATAAGTCCGGAACTTTGGGCAAATACAGTGAAAGAACTAAACTATGAAAAAAAATAAGATTCTTGTAACGGGAGGGGCAGGAAATATTGGGAGCGCCTTGGTTGAAAAACTGATTGAGAACTCCGCCAATTCTGTGGTCATTGTTGATAATCTATCTACCGGACTCTTGAGCAAGTTGCCAAGCGAGGAGTACACAAATTGGAAGTTTATTAGGGCCAACGTTAATCAAATGGAAGACATCTCGTCCGTTATGTTGTCTTACAAATTTGATTATGTATTTCACTTTGCCGCCGTTGTAGGAGTTAGCCGCACGCAAGAAAACCCGATGGATGTTTTAAATGATATAGAGGGCTTTAAGAATATCCTGAATTTATCAAAGAACTCGTCGGTTAAGCACGTGTACTTTTCGTCAAGTTCAGAGGTATATGGCGAACCGGTAGAATTGCCTCAAAATGAACATAGCACACCTCTGAATTCGAGGGTGCCTTACGCAGTAGTAAAGAATGTGGGGGAGTGTTTTTTTAGAAGTTACTGGCAGGCCTACAGATTACCCTATACCATTTTCAGATTTTTCAACACGTATGGCCCCAATCAAAGTACCGATTTTGTGGTAGCCAAATTTCTGGCCTCAGCTCTGAAAAACAAAGACATTATTGTATATGGTGACGGCTCTCAGACCCGAACTTTTACATATGTGGATGACACCGTAAACGTTTGCAGTAGAATTTTTGAAAATAAACTTCTGGTAAATGATGTGATCAATATAGGAAATGATGAAGTAATGTCTGTTAAGACACTTGCTGAGCTCACCATTAAACTCACCAATTCTACTTCAAAAATCGTTTATGCCCCACCGCTTAAAGAAGGAGACATGACCAGGCGGCAACCGGATAACACCAAAATGCGGGAAATTCTCGACAAAGGACTCATTGGGATAGAAGAGGGAATTAAGTTAATGATGAGGGACGATCGTTTCTTAAAGTCAATTCAAGACAATTTGTAGAAATGTGCGGTATTAACGGTCTAATTTCAGCAAACTTATCTTTATCCCAAAGACAAGAAATTGTTGAGCGCATGAACTTAACGCTTGCGCACCGTGGTCCCGACAATGATGGTATTTGGAGCGACGCGGCGATAACTTTGGGTCATCGACGGCTTTCGATTATCGATTTGAGCGCGGAAAGTAATCAACCCTTCTTCTCTCATGACAAGCGCTATGTAATCGTTTACAATGGCGAATTATACAACTACAAAGAACTAAAGCTTGAACTTCAGCGTGCAGCTCATGGCACAGCGGATCAACCCTATATTTTTAGAACTAATTCCGACACCGAAGTGATTTTGGCGGCGTACCTGCGTTGGGGGATAAAGTGCTTGGAACTATTTAATGGCATGTATGCCATGGCGATTTACGACAAAGAAACGAAGAAGTTGGTTGTGATGCGTGATCGTTTGGGAGTGAAGCCCCTATATTATTCCTTTAGCGATGAGGGGTTCATATTTTCGAGTGAGATTAGGCCAATCTTGCGAGCGGGCTTAAAAAAGTTCATATTAAATAGGGAGGTGCTTTCTGAATATACAATGTATCAAACGGTGTTGGCGCCAAATACTATTGTTAAGGGCATTAAAGTACTCATGCCGGGCCACTATATGAGCGTGGAAGAAGGAAAGGTGTTGGTAACACAGTATTATTCTGTAAACAAATTATCAAAATCAGGAGATGACCTTTCTTATTCCGAAACGTGTCATAAAATCAATGATTTATTAAGTCTTGCAGTTCAGCGAAGAATGGAAGCCGACGTTCCATTTGGTGCGTTTCTTTCCGGCGGCATCGATTCGAGCATTGTGGTGGGCTTGATGAGTAAGGTTAGCAATGAAAGAGTGCAGACTTTTAATGTGAGTTTTGATGAAGGTGAGTTTTCAGAATCCCGTTATGCGCGTATCATAGCAAAAAGGTTTAACACCAATCACCACGAGATCAAATTGACGCCTCGCGATTTTCTGGTAGATCTCCCAGAAGCGCTTGCCGCAATGGACCACCCCGGTGGCGACGGTCCAAACACCTATATTGTAGCGAAGGCAACCAAACAATCCGGCGTCACCATGGCTTTAAGCGGTGTAGGAGGAGATGAGTTATTCGCGGGGTATGATGTGTTTAAGCGCATGGCCACGTTGCAAAGTAAAGCCTGGATAAATACTGTGCCTGTGCTCGCCAGAAAGGCTGCCGGCTATCTCATTAAGAAAAGGAAGGGTGGCGTAAGCGGCAATAAGATTGAAGAATTATTGGGCTTGGAGAGGATCGATTTTAGTTCGGCTTACCCCCTTAATCGAAGTTTGTTTACAGAAAAAGAATTGAACATATTGGTGAAAAACGAGAAGACCTTTGATACAATTCGCGCCATCTTGAAGCTAGTACCCCAGGAAGAAAATTACCTTTTGAGCGCCGTGAGTTGCGCAGAGATCAACACGTATCTTCAAAATATTTTACTCAGAGACACGGACCAAATGGGGATGGCGGTCGCGCTTGAAATTCGCGAACCCTTTTTAGATTATAGATTACTTGAATTCGTTCTGGGAATCAAGGATCACTATAAGTACCCGCATACTCCTAAGAAATTATTAGTGGATAGTGTGGGGGATTTGCTGCCAAAAGAAATTGTTGATCGACCTAAGATGGGCTTTACTTTGCCTTGGCAACACTGGTTGAAAAATGAACTGAAATCATTTTGTGAGTATAATGTAGAAGGGTTGGAACAAAAGGGTCTTTATAGGCCGGGCGCTATCAGTAAATTGTGGGGAAGTTATATAAAAGGAGATAAGACGATTGTTTGGTCTCGCCTTTGGCATCTCATAGTGCTAAACAACTGGTTGGATCAAAACAAGTTAGATATAAGATAAGAAAATTGGCAAGAATTGTACTGATGATAGATTGGTATTTACCGGGAACCAAAGCTGGGGGTCCAGTTAGGAGTGTGTTTTCTTTGCTGAGTGCTATGAAAAAACATTATGACTTCTATGTAATCACAACAAATTGTGATTTGGGAAATCAAAAGCCGTATGATGCAATTATTCCAGATTCACTAATTTTTGAGGAAAATGTACACTACTTTTATTTTAGTAAAGAAAAAAAGCAATCAAATGAAATTCTGAAGTTATTAGCGGACATAAAACCGGATCTAATTTATTTAAATAGTTTTTGGTCCTATGATTTATCTATTAAGATTGTGAGGCTGAGAAGTAAGAATGCAATCGCTTGTCCTGTTCTATTGGCTCCACGTGGCATGCTGGGAAAAGGCGCTTTGGGCATTAAATCCGCCAAAAAGAAATTGTTTTTGTCAGTTGCCAAACTTTTAGGATGGTATAAGGAAATTTGCTTTCACGCAACGCAGCAGCAAGAAAGGAGGGACATAAGTGCACTGTTTCCGCAAAACAAGATCTGGATTGCGCCAAACATAAGTGCGGGGGAGGAAATTATAAATAGTTGTCCAAAATCTAAAGACCACCTTAAATTATTTTATCTGTCACGAATCTCTCCGGTAAAGAATCTAAAATTTGCTCTAAACATCCTGAAAGAAGTTGATAGAGAATTTACTATTCAATATGACATCTATGGGAATTTGGAAGATCTCGCTTATTGGCTTGAATGTCAAAATCTAATTAAAACGATGCCATCAAACATAAAAGTAACTTATAAGCGCGAGCTCCAATTTAATGAAGTGCAGTCGACAATTTCAAACTATCACGCACTTTTTTTACCAACACTTAACGAGAACTTTGGTCATTCCATCGTGGAGAGTTTACTGAGCGGTTGTCCTGTAATCATAAGTGATCAAACGCCCTGGAATGATGTTGAGAAAAACGGAGCTGGTTATGCCATAAGTCTCGATAATCCAGAAAAATTCTTGAAAGCAATTTCCGACATTGCAGATCTAAACCAAGAAGAATTCTCGCTTATGAGTAAGAACGCAAATAAGTACATAAGCCAAAAAATAAATATAATTGAGATTGTCTCTCAATACAAAAATATGTTTAATGACAGCATTAAAAACTGATCTTTCAACCTTCAACAACGACTGGTATAAGCCAGGAAAACCTTTATTTATAAGGGCTCTGTGGTATGCGATCAATCTTGGATTTTTCAGATCGCCATTGCCCTGGTATGGTCCTAAACGATTTTTGTTAAGACTTTTTGGAGCCAAAATTGGCAAAGGCCTGATTATAAAGCCGCATGTTTCTATAAAATATCCCTGGTTGCTTGTTATAGGTGACCACGTTTGGATTGGCGAAGAGGTGTGGATCGACAATCTTGCAAAAGTGACATTAAAAAGTCATTCCTGCATTTCTCAGGGTGCCCTGTTGCTGTGCGGGAATCACAATTATAGAAAATCAACGTTTGATCTTTTGGTAGGTGAAATAACACTGGAGGAAGGGGCATGGGTAGGGGCAAAAACGGTTATTTGTCCGGGCGTGCGGCTTGGCAGTAATAGTTTACTTACTGTTGGTAGCGTTGCTACTGCAAGCATTGAGGCAAACTGGATCTATCAGGGCAATCCCGCAAAAAAAGTGAAAATAAGAGAAATCAAAAGTTAGTGCTTTTCATCAATCCTCTCTACTTTGGTCACTCCTTTAACCTTTTTAAGATTGGTAATTAGGTGATTTAAGTGTTTGGTGTCGTGAACAAAGATCATGATTGTTCCCTCAAACAAACCATCATGTGTGTCAAAATTTATTGATCGCATATTGATGTTATTCTCGTTCGAAATAACTTTGGTGATGTTATTTACGATTCCCAACTCATCGGTACCAATGATCTTAACGCCTGCCAAAAAGGAGATCAGTTGATCATTTACCCATTTCGCATTAACAACCCTGTATGCGTAGTTTGATAGAAGTTTGATGGCATTTGGACAATTTACACGATGAATTTTTATGCCCTCACCCACCGTGATGAAACCAAAAACATCATCTCCCGGAATGGGATTACAGCATGGAGCCAACTTATAATCAAGCTTCTGAAGGTCATCGCCAATCACCAGCATGTCGGTGTTTCCGCGAGCGGTTGTTACAAGTTGCTCAATATTCGCAGTTTCAGTTTTCTTTTTCTTTTTAATAGGGTTTTCTTGGTGCTTAACGAATTCTTTTATTTCTTTAAGTTCCACATTGCCAAGCGCTGCTCTGTAATAGAGTTCCTGCGAGGAATTCAGTTTCAAAAAACTACAAAAAGCGTTAATGTTTTTGTTTGTGAATTCAAGCTTCTGCCGCTCAAACTTGCGCTGCACAATGTCCTTTCCTTCTTCCGCTATCTTCTTGCGCTGATCTTTCAGCGAATTTTTGATCTTCGACTTGGCCTTAGCCGTAATCACAAAGCTAAGCCAGTCGTCTTTTGGCGATTGTTTGGTACTGGTAAGGATCTCAACTTGGTCGCCGCTTGAGAGCTCATGACTAAGTGGCACCAACTTGTGATTTACTTTTGCCCCAATGCAATGCTCTCCAACTTTGGTGTGGATCTCAAAGGCAAAATCGAGCGCCGTGGCATTTACCGGCATTGTTTTCATGTCTCCTTTCGGAGTGAACACAAACATTTCATCACTAAACAAATTGAGCTTAAAATCATCAATAAATTCAAGCGCATTGGGATCGGGATTCTCAAGCATTTCTTTGATCTTGAGCAACCAGCTTTCTAATTTGCTTTCCTTATCAGCAGCACTGTCTTTATATTTCCAGTGCGCCGCGTACCCATTTTCGGCGAGGTCGTCCATGCGTGTAGTGCGAATCTGGACTTCCACCCATTTACCTGAAGGGCCCATCACGGTAGTATGCAAACTTTCATAACCATTGCTTTTTGGGGTGCTGATCCAGTCTCTTAATCGCTCGGGACTTGGATGATAAAAATCGGTGATGATGGAATAGACTTTCCAACAATCTGACTTTTCCTGATCGTGAGGGGAATCAATTACAATCCTGATAGCAAAGAGGTCATAAATTTCTTCAAATGAAACGCGCTTCGTCTTCATTTTGTTGTAGATGCCATAAATAGACTTGGCCCGACCAAAAATTTTGAACTTAAGACCTTGTTCCGCAAGAATGTCTTTAAGTGGTTCAATAAACTTCTGAATGAATTTTTTCCTTTCAGGCTCACTTTCTGACAATTTCGTGCCAATTTCGTTATAGGCTTCGGTGTCGGTATATTTAAGGCCTAGGTTTTCAAGTTCTGTTTTAATCGTGTTAAGCCCTAAGCGGTGAGCGAGAGGCGCATAGAGAAAGAGAGTTTCGCTGGCAATCTTTATTTGCTTATCGCGCTTCATATGCTCCAGGGTACGCATGTTGTGAAGTCGGTCGGCCAGTTTGATGAGGATCACCCGAATGTCCTCGCTCATGGTAAGCAACACTTTTCTGAAGTTTTCAGCCTGAATGGAAGAGGTGTTGTCAATAACGCCTGAGATCTTGGTGAGTCCGTCAATGATTTGCGCTACTTTCTCTCCAAACAAACCTTTTATGTCATCAAGCGTGAGATCTGTATCCTCAACGGTATCGTGCAAGAGCGCACAAACAATTCCAACTCTTCCAAGTCCAATTTCTTCGGCACAAATTTGAGCCACAGCAATAGGATGATAGATATAGGGTTCACCACTTTTTCGCCGCATCTCTTTGTGCGACTCAACGGCAACACCAAATGCCTTCCGGATTATTTCCTGATCACCCTTCTCTAAGCGGCGTTTACAAGCTTTAATAAGAAGTTTGTATCGGTGTAATATCTCTTTTCTTTCAGCTTCTATGTCAATTTGCATACAAAAGGTCTCATTCTTGGAATGTGCTTATGAAGGTATTAATTTTAGAGAATATTTAAAATACAATATTGTGCAAATCTTACTCTCCTTATACTATTTCTTTCGTTCTGTTCTTTTGCGCGGGTTGCTTAACACCATTCGGCTGCTGAAAGCGGAAGTGACGTTTGAGAAACAGTTTGGAATTAGAACATCGGCACTAAAAAGGAGCGCGTCAAAGGAGTTTTTTCATTACCAAGGGGCTTCTTATCTTGTTTTATTCAAGATCTTTAAGGAACTTGAAACAGAAACCAAAGCGTATAATTTTGTAGATATTGGTTGCGGAAAAGGAAGAGTTGTTTTTGTGGCGGAATACTGCGGCTACACTCGGTTAAGGGGCATAGAGCTGGATGAAGAGTTATTTCTTTGCGCAAAAGAGAATGTGGCCTTGTGGACACCCAAACACAAAGAGTCGCAGATCGAATTTGTGCAGGTGAATGCGCTTGATGCTGAGTATAGAAATGAACCCACTGTTTATTTTTTATTTAACCCGTTTTGTGAGACGGTGTTACGGGGGGTTTTAAATAGAGTTTGTCAAAGTTCTTCGCGCGGCCTAGTTTTTGTGTATATGAACCCATTGTACCCAAAGCCTTTTTATGAGAAAAAAATGGAAGTGTTTGCTGAGATAAGAACCAAATGGTACAGGGAAGCCATCATATTTCACCGAATAGCTGCGCCCAACTCCCAGGATTGAGTTATCAGGTTAATTCATAAAGTTTTCCCGGTTTACTTCTGAGTAAATTACTAAATTCCAATTGTAGTAAGATGGCCGAAACCTTGCTTACGGGAAATTGAGTGGCCTGACAAATTTCATCAATATGAAGGGAAGGCTTAGCCTCGAAAAGAGCCATCACGGGTTTCTCTTCCTCGCTGAGATTTAAGAGAAGTGGTATTTGAGGTGTTCTGGTTGATTTTTTAACAGTTTCTTGCCATTGCATGGCGTAGAGAAGGTCTTCCGCATTTTCGATAAGCGCCGCCCTGTTTCGTTTTATCAGGCCATTGCCCCCTTCTGCAAGAACATCACCCGCCCTGCCGGGAAGAGAAAATACGTCTTTATTATAGCTATTAGCGATAGTTGCGGTTATTAAACTACCCCCGGTACGTTTACTTTCTACTACCACCAGCGCGTCGCACAGTCCGGCAACAATTCGGTTGCGTTTAGGAAAATTCACAGCGTCCGGAGCAGTGCCACTCATAAAATCGCTTAGAAGGCCCCCTTGCTTCAGCATTTTTTTTGCGATCTTATCATGTAACTGCGGGTAAATTCGATCGAGACCATGACCAACAACACCAACGGTCTCCAGCCCGTTTTCCAGGGCTGTTTTATGAGCCAAAACGTCAACGCCATATGCCAAGCCACTAATGATAAGGGCTCCCGTGTTTTCAAGCCCATTAACTAATTCAATTGTTTTTTCAATGCCATATTTACTAGGGCGCCGAGTGCCCACGATGGCGATAATTTTTTCGGCATTTAAATTGGCGGTTCCTTTATAATATAATAATACGGGACTATCACTACAATACTTCAGGCGCCTTGGATAATCTGCCGATCCAAAAAACAAGGGTTTAATATTGTATTTGTGGATGAATTCAACTTCTTTTTCTGCTCGCACCAAAACAGCTTTACTTGAAGTGACGGAGCGTGCGACAATTTCGCCAATGCCGGGTATTTTTTGAAGATGTGATTTTTTTTGCACGAACACCTCCTGTGCGCTGCCGCAATAGGCAAGTAGAGACTTTGCATTCACGTCACCCACACCTTCAATTAATGTAAGGCCTATTTGATACAGCAGATCTTGGGTCATTCCGGAGGTCAAAGATAAAGATTACTCACCACACAAAGTTACATTCTTATCCTTCCGCACCTTGCTCTATTTCATAGCAATTGTGACCAAATAGGCGATTTGAAAAGAAAAATGAGCGCTAGAAAGCAACTAACGTTCCAGATTTGAATGACCCAGAAGCGTTTGTTATTTAGTTCCGGGAGGTTTGGGAGCGGTGGGCTGAGGCTTTTTAGGATTCAGATAGTTATTTGCTTTTTCGTTTGTTGGGTCCAACTCCTTTACAATCAGCCACTGTTCTTTTGCTTTGGCGTCCTCTTTTTTAGTGACATAATAGTATCCGAGGTACTCGTACGCTTCAATAACACTCGGCTTATAGATACCTGTTCTTTCTTCAGGCTTAATAAGGCTAAGTACTTTTTCATATTGTACTTTGGTGGTGTCGCTCAACGCCATAGGGTCTAATGATGCATTCACTCGCCCTCTCCAGGTATAAGCCCATGGCCAAGCCGGGTTAAGTTCGCCCATTCTTATAAAAGCTAGGTCGGCCTTCTGGAATAAATTTTTAGACTCTGCTTCTTTGGCGGCAACCTCAGGTGTATTGGTAGGCTTCTTCTTTTTTGCCAAACTCTCTTTCATTTCGTTTGATTGTTTTTGACAAGCTACTGCGGAAAAATAACAGGCCTTCCCTAAATCAAAACAATCGCTAATCACTAGTTTTTTGTAATCACCACGCATTTTCTTTTCCTGAAAATAAATAACCTGGTCGTACCGCTTATTCTTCATACAGAGGCCCGAAATGATACTATAGATCTCTCCGCTTGAAGAAGAGTCAATAGTTATTGCCTTTTGCATTTCTATGATACCCAAAGAATCTTTTCCGGTTTTTGCCATTAACAAACCTTTGTATTTATAATCATTTACAATAAATTTAAAAGAAGGGCCGGCCATTTCAAAAAATGTGTTCATGGCTTTAAGGCCTTTTGCATAGGCCAGTGTATCGGTTTTGGCACCCATTTCCGCATAACTATATCCTGCAAGGCGCTCAAGATAGAGGTTGCTGAAATTCGATTTTTTGAGACTTTCATATTCTGAAGTGGCTTCGCTGTATTGTTTGTTGGCAAAAAGGGCACTCATAAAGCGATAGCGGGCATAATTACTGTTATTAATTTCAAGGTACTTCTTCCAGTTTTCAATCGATTTGGCAGGTTGTCCCGCCAAAGAATAGAGTTCTGCAATTTCTCTGTAAGCAGGAGCGAAGTTTGGATCGATGCCAATTGCTTTTTTATAATATTCAAGCGCTAGCTGATAGTTCCTCCCCCGTTGATATAATTTTCCTTCTCTTAAAATACCCTTGGTGCTCTTTGGATTAAGGGTGGAGGCCATTTGATAACTTTTTACCGGTGCGCTGCCTTCGGTTGGGTTCTTCTCCAATTGGGCGTCTCCGAGGATAATATAATTTTCAGGGTTTTTAGGATCAAGTTTAATTGCTGTGGTCGCTAGTTTAATAGCTTCATCGGCATCTTTATTTTCGGTCACTAACCAGGCCTCTGCATTTTTTCGCAGCAATTCCGCATTTTTACCCGCACCCAGTGTTATGGCTTTAAAGAACAACGTCTTAGCGTCATTCACTTTTGTTTGCGATAATAAAATCTTGCCAAGCCCAACATAATTAAGTGGGTTGGTGGCATTTACTTCTGCTCCTTTTGAATAGTAAATAGTTGCGCTGTCAAGATCTCCACTTTTGAAAAAGTTCTCCGCATAATAAAAGTAATTGTCGCCTTTTGAGGATTCTTTTGCAATAAGACTTCTGTAGTTGGCTGCCGCCACCTCAAAGTTCTCGTTATCGGTTTTGGTGATGATTTCCTGTAAACTCTGTGAAAATCCCGGGATTATGATCAGGCCCGCGGCCAGAGTAATAATTTGCTTCTTCATGTCTACGCTTTAAAAGTTAAAAATAACGATAATGTATTTGCAAAGCCAATGCCAGCATGCAATGTATAGGGGTTTTTAAGGTATTTTATGAGTATTAAGGAGTTTCATTTTCGCTTTTTGTGTTGATGATTGCCTTGATGCTTCGCTCGCCCTGGCGCGTCGGCAAAAGCCCTTGTTTCAGGAAGGTGAGCTGCCCCTTAGGGCCTGCTAAGTAACTTTCGAAACCTTTTGCGAGAGTAAAATCCCCTGTTTTTCTAATTGCAAATACAGTTCGAATAAGAGGATAGTTATTGAGCTTAAAACTACTTTGATCAGGAAATTCATAGCGGCTACTGTTTCTTTTACTCATTGCCAAAACCTTTATCCTCGATTTGTTGGCTTTTACCAGCGAGTCATCGGCGTCGCTAATCCAAGCAAAATCAATAAAAGCTAGCGTATTCTTGTTTTTTGCCACGTAATTAATGCTTTCAAGTGTTGAATTCAGTATGCCCGAATTGGGAGAGAGGTTTTTTCCCTTCAACACCGAATCTAGCATGTAGTGTAATATGGCCGAATTATTTTTGTCAAAAAGCACCCTGAGTGAAATTTGAACACCATTACTGTCCTTGATCGTTTGCGAACCGGAGAGCAAATCCAGAAGTGATTCGTAAGACAAAATGGAAAGAGGAGTTTGAACATTGGTGATGATAGCTACGCCACTTTTGGCAATGGCTGAGAAAGCCGGGGTATAGCTTTTTGAGGCAAACGCCTTCTTTTCTACTTCGCCAAGATTCCTTGAGATAACGATGAGTTCGCAGCTGTCGTTATACAGCGCCTGCACCGCTTCGTTTTCGGACGTCTGGTAAAGTTCTATGGAAGCGTTTTCGTATTGTGATTCGAACGTGCTCACCTGATTACGAACGTGAAGAGTGAGGCCCTCGTCGTAATATACTTTTAGCCTCCCCGATGTTGGTGAAGTATCACGGTAATCGTTTTTGAAATTATTGGAACATGAACTTATTATAAGCCCACTAAAAAGCAGAACAGAACAAACCACTCTAGATTTGTGACTCACCTTATTGTTCATTATTTTTTAGATCTTTAAGGGCACTATAAAGACGGAAGCCCCGATACACCGCGTAGGAGAGCAATAGAAAAACAAAGAACATTCTTTTGTTTCCATACAAACGGTCATCCATAAAATCAGTAAATGCAAAGGCAATTGCCCCTGATACCACTACCAGAATCATTATTGATCCAAACCAAATGGGGATCATATTTAGGCCACTTTTCATAATTAAGTTCGTATTTTTTTAAAAAAAAAGCCATAACGTTGTGTTATGGCCTATTAAAAAGTACATCAACAATTATTGAATTTTAAAGTTGATTGGCAAATTGAAATAACACTTAACGGCGCGACCGGTCATTTTTGCAGGCTTCCAACCCGGCATCGACTTAATCACACGAATTGCTTCTTTGTCGCAATCGGGACAACCGGGAACGCCCTTGAGAATCTCTACATTACTGATGGAGCCGGTTTCGTTTACTACAAATTTCAAAAAGCACTTTCCACTAATTCCGGCTTCACGAGCCATAGATGGGTACTGAATATTGCTCTGAATGTATTTCATCATGGCAGTAGTACCACCCGGAAATTCAGCCTGCTCCTCTACAATTGTAAAGATCTCGGGAGCCGCTTCACCCGGACCGCTATTGTCGGCCGGAGGGGCAACAAGGTCTTTTTCACCTTCCTGATCCTTTGTGCCCACAGTAGTTTCCTTTACGTCTTCCTGCAGTTTTTGAGGTTCCTCTTCTACCGCATCATCCTTAATAACGGGAGGTGTAAATTTTACCATTTCAACCATTGGTGGCGGTGGTGGCGGTGGTGGCGGTGGTGGTTGTTCTTCAATTGGCGGTGGTGGGGTAAGATCTATTTGTTCAACCTTAAGCGTATCTTCAACTACCGCTTCCTGTGGCCTGTCAATAAATTTCTTTAAGCTCAACAACAGTATCGCAAAGACCACTACGCCGCCAATAATGAATGTTACGCGGCGATTATAGGTATTCCTTAATTCATAGGCCCCATAGTTTTGATTCCTGCCCCTAAAGACAATGTCATTACGTTCTACAAGGGTAACATCGTTCCAGTTTTTTAGCATCTTTTACCTCCTATTGTGTCCCTAACTTTTCTTTCACCATGTCCAATTCCGGTTTCATAATATCTACCATGACATACTTCCCAACCACGTTAATATTTAATTCATCAATCACGTCAATCACATTTTTGTAAGTTGCCTGATCGTCGGTTTTTATTAAAAAGGTGTAGGACTCCTTGTCTGATTTAGCCTGCTTCACAAGTCGTTTGAAAGTAGTGTCAGGCAATAGATTTTTTTTATGTTTATCATCCAGTGCTCTTATCTGATCATGCATTGTCTTGTTTTTTTCAAGCAAATATTTGTGCAAACTCTCTTGAGAAAAATTCAGTTCTGACAAGGAGGTTTTTTTACCTTTATCGTCATCGGCGGCTCTAAACTGACCTTCATAATAAAAAATCCGATCGTCCTGAGTGAGTAAAAAAGTAATACCATTCTTTATTTCATCCGGCTTTTGGTCGGGTGGAGGAGGAGCCGGGAAAGTTAATTCCATGGATTTAGGCTTGCTGAATGTTGCTGTAAGTACGAAAAATGTAAGCAGCAAAAACGCTAAGTCCACCATCGGTGTCATATCTACGCGAGTCGACTGCTTTTTGGCTCTCTTTTTACCGCCTTTATGCCCGCCGCCGCCGCCTTCTTGTATCTCTGCCATTTTCTAAATTTTATTTTTCTGCCTGCGCAGTGTTACTATTTTATTTGGAAGGACCGGGGTTAATCACGGTTCCTCCTCCCTCTAAACTGGTGATGAGATTAAATTGGTAGATCTTGAGATCAGTGAAGTTCTTCACCACATCTTTTACATAAATGTATTTTGTTTTGGAAGAAGCCTTTATGGCGTACCGAGGCTTTTCACCCTTAAAATCCTGGTTGAGATCTTCCACTTTCTTTTTGGCATCATTGTACACTAATACTGCGTTCTTACCTCCCAAGGCAATCCAGTCCTTTAGTTGATTATTTGGAATGATGGTGTCTAAAGGAATTCCCTTCTGAGGCTGGAAGGTTTTGCGTTGTTCTTCTTTTGCGTCAATGTAACGCGGTAAGTCTTTTAGATCGACGCCGATACTCGGCAATCCACTAAATTTCTTGATTTGCTCTTCTGTAAAAGGCACCTTGTATTTTGCACTCATTTCACGAAGGGCCGCCATTTTCGCAGTTGGATTGCTGATTCCAAAAAAAGCACGCCCCTTATCATCAACGGTTACGAGGATGTTATTGTCAGGCAAATCCACTTGCCCTATGGAAGAGGGTGGATCAACAGTTACAGGCTCAGCCATGCGAAAGGAAGCTGTTAACATAAAAAATGTAACCAGAAGAAAAGCCAGATCCACCATGGGTGTCATGTCTAGTGCCGGCGCTCCGCCTTTTGATGGTTTTTTCGACATTTCAGTTCTTTTTAATTCAGATGAATACTTTGTTGAATTTCCATAATTTGAATTCCGCTATTTTCCGGTAGCCTGAAATTCCTGAATGATGGAGAATCCCGCTTCGTCCATCGCGTAGGTGATCTGGTCGATACGGTTGCTGAAATAATTGTAGAAAATAATTGCAAACGCTGAGGTTAAAATTCCCACTAACGTGTTTACAAGTGCTTCGGAGATACCTGTTGCCAGAGCTGATGTGTCAGGGGCGCCAGCGGCAGATAATGCTGCAAACGCACGGATCATCCCCACAACCGTTCCAATTAAACCGGCCAACGTTCCAATTGATGCCATAGTTGAAATCACCACCATGTTTTTAGACAACATGGGCAACTCCAGCGCCGTGGCTTCTTCCAGTGCTTTTTGAATAGCATGAACTTTTCCCTCTTTATCCATGGAGGTATCACCTTGAACAAAACGGTATTTCAAAATCCCCTCATGCACCACATTTGCCAATGAACCTTTTTGTTTGTCACACTCAGTAATTGCGCCGTCAAAGTCATGTGTTGAGATAAGTGTTTTAACACGAGACACAAATTTATCGGTTTGACCTTTGCCGCTGGCTTTCATAATTGTAATGAAGCGCTCAATGGCAAAAGTAAACACGGTCAATAAAAAGCCTATGAGAATTGGCACAATAAAACCACCTTTATACATGGTTCCTAAAATGTTGTGGGGATGCCCTTTATCCGGATCTCCGCCTTCAAAATTGGATGCCGCCCCTAAAATACCTAAGTAAATGAAAACGCCGATACCAATACAAATTAAGATGGCCAGTGCTGAAACAATTAGTGGGAAACCTCCCGATGTTTTTTTTGTGCTCATGTTTGTTTTTATTTTGTGAATTAAGAAATAGTTGTAAAAATTTAGAACGCCAAACTTAACTAAAATTGTCTTGAAAAAAAATCAATTTTCAAAGTATTTTAGTTGTTTTAACGTCGCATTGTGGGCAAATATTTCAAAGATTTGGAATAAATAAGGGGGAAGTTTTACAAGTGGCTAATAATTGAAGATATTTGGGGCAATATTAAGAAATTGTTACGGATGAATGCTGAGGAAATCAGAGAATATTGTATTAAAAAGGCGATGACGGAGGAGAGTTTTCCATTTGACGAGGCAACGCTGGTTTTTAAAGTGTGTGGAAAAATATTTCTATTAGTGAGTTTGGATTCGGCCCCTTTGCAGTTTAACGCAAAGTGCGAACCATCCCGCGCCCTTCAGCTCCGAGAGAGCCATTCTTCGGTAGTTCCGGGTTATCACATGAACAAGAACCATTGGAATACAATCCTAATCGATGGTACCGTTTCTAGAAAATTACTACAATCTTGGATCGATGATTCTTACAGGCTGGTGGTTAATTCGCTTCCCAGAAGGGAGCGAATAAGAATAGAAGAACTGGAACAGAAATCAATTTAACTGGGCGTTTGGTGTAACTCCCCCGGCTTTTTGTTCAGAAGCACGACACAAAGTCAATGAAGAGGGCCATTCGCTGAGGTTCCCAAAAGGACCAAATAGCGGCTCATTCCCATTCATCCTAACACCGAGCCGGACCCCAAGCACGGGTTTTTTTGCTTTTTAATGCCTTTAAAACAGTATTTTGGTAACTTTGTAGCTTATTCCTACACATGACGATTGACTCCTTATTAAGCCGCGCTCTAAAATTCGATTTCTTAACCATTGAAGAGGGTGTTTTTCTATTTGAACATGCTCCTAGTGCCGAGCTCATTTTTGTAGCAAATGAATTGCGAAAGATCAAGAAAAAGAATTCCAATAAAGTGACTTGGATCATTGACCGAAATCTCAACACCACCAATGTGTGCATCGCCAATTGTAAGTTCTGCAATTTCTATCGAATTCCCGGGCATAGCGAGGCATACATAACCAGCATCGATTCCTATAAAGTAAAAATTGAGGAAACGTTTAAATATGGCGGAGAACAACTTCTTCTGCAAGGCGGACATCATCCTGATTTGGGATTGTCATATTATGTGAATTTATTTAAGGAACTTAAAGCTCTTTACCCCAACCTGAAACTGCATGCCCTGGGTCCGCCCGAAATCGCGCACATCACCAAACTGGAAAAAAGCACACACACGGAAGTACTAAAAGCCCTCGTGGATGCCGGCTTAGATAGTTTACCCGGGGCAGGGGCCGAGATTTTGAACGATCGGGTTAGGCGCCTGATAAGCAAAGGCAAATGTACAGGCAGAGAGTGGCTTGAAGTGATGAAGGCGGCCCATCAACTTAACATCACTACCAGCGCCACCATGATGTTTGGGCATGTTGAAACCATTTATGAACGTTTTGAACATTTGGTGTGGTTGCGGGAAGTGCAGGCTCAGAAACCTGCCCATGCAAAAGGCTTCTTGGCATTTATTCCATGGCCGTTTCAGGATGATGGGACTTTACTAAACAGGTTAAAGGGAATAAAAAATAACGTGTCTTCCGATGAGTACATACGTATGTTGGCTCTTTGCAGGATCATGCTTCCAAATATTGAGAACATCCAGGCCAGCTGGCTTACGGTTGGCAAAGCAACTGCGCAAATTTGTCTGCACGCCGGCGCAAACGACTTTGGAAGCATTATGATAGAAGAGAATGTGGTAAGTGCAGCAGGCGCCCCTCACCGCTTTACCTATAAACAGATTCAGGAGAGTATCAGAGATGCGGGATTTGAACCGCAACTTCGGAACCAACAATATGACTACAGAGACATTCCAGCCACCATTGAAGAACAGGTAATTGTGTATTAGACATTCAATCTTACAGTAACAATCTTAGCCTTTGAAGCCATTAAAACTCATAATTCTAACGGGATTACTTGTGTCTTCAAATTTAGGCTATACCCAAACAAAATTTCAGGACTCTATCTTCTTGATGAATGGTCATCAAATCGCAGCAAAGGTAATTGACACACTGCCCGGCATACTAAACGCCTCCGACATTGAAAAGCCGGACAAACGCTTACAGTATGAATGGGACCAATTGTACATGGTGAAATTTTCAAACGGTTTCAAACGCTACTATTATTTTCAAGATTCTACCATCAATAACTGGTTTACGCAAAATGAAATGTGGATGTTTATGAAAGGAGAAAGAGATGCGCGAAAGGGATTCAAAGCAAAGGGTGCGCTTTATGGCGCTGCTCTTGTGGGACTGTTAGGGGGAATGACAGGCACATTTTGGGCTCCTATTGCGCCTTATGGGTTTATGGCATTGAGCGGAATCCCAAAGATTAAGATTAAACATAGTACGGTGAGCAATGTGGCTTATTTGAAAAGCGAAGTCTATATTTTGGGATATGAACGCGTAGCGCGGCAGAAATTAAAAACAAGATCCTTATTGGGGGGAACAATTGGACTAATTGCGGGTTATGGCCTATACGCCATTTTTCATCAATATTACCCCGAATCGGCAAATATTGGTGTGAGTAAATAATAGGAACCGAGAACTCATAAGAAACAAATACATCATGAGCAAAACATTTTTTTTCTTCTTTCTTGGAATTAGTATTGTAATCCATTCACAGGAAAGCCCTGCCGGCACCATCCCTCCTTCCAGTTTATTGTACAACCTGCCCATCGGCGATTCGGTGGTGTTTTATCAATGCCACGTGGAAGAGGCTATTCAGCAACTGAACACCGCCTCGGGTCAAACACTCAGCGGGACGCCGCAAAAATACTCCATCACCGAAAAATATGTTCTTATTAAAAGAGAAAATTTTATCGCGATGAATTATTACACCTCCTCGCTCAATGCATTTCCGAACAGGAAGTTCTCGGGACTTAAAATCAGAGAAAAGGCTTATTGGGCGTTTAAACAAGTTGCTTCCCTTCAACCGAATGAGAGGGAGCTCAATGTTTTTTTGGCTTTAGAAAAAAAAGGAAGAGAAGCTATTGAGTTTGATTTTGAAATTAATAAGTATACCACCAATCAACTGATCATCAAACGAAAAAAGAACTTTAAACAATTGGTGATTGATGGGCAGTATGTGATTTCGAAATTGATAAGAACTTCAATGTAGATGGCATTCAAAGGGTATTTCGAAAACTATTTTTGGCAATGAAATACGAATTTCGCATGTTTTCACGATTATACACCATTGGCAATTCGGTATTCAAATCAATAAGTTGGTTTCCTGATTCCTCCAAAATACATTGGCCTGCCGCAGTATCCCATTCCATGGTAGGCCCATACCTCGGGTATTCGTGCGCCCTACCTTCCGCCACCCAGCATTGTTTAATACTGCTTCCCACACTAATCACATTCACTACATCATAAATTTTCTTTAGATCTTCAATGTGCACGTAAATTTCGCGGCTAATGTGAGAGCGGCTGGCTATCATTGTATAAGTGGCGGGCACTTTTTGTGAAGGCAATCTAACTGCCAAGTCAAAGAGAGCATCTGCCGTTGGATTTGCATCGCCCGCAATTTCACTGCGATTGATTCTATAACTCCCCAGGTGATGGCAGCCAAAATACAGATCCTGTAGTACGGGAGCATATATAACGCCAATTATGGGTTTGCCGTGTTCAACAAGTGCAATGTTCACTGCAAATTCACCGTTTCTTTTCACATATTCTTTGGTTCCGTCGAGCGGGTCCACGATCCAAACTCTCGGCCAATCTTTTCGTATGTGAAAAGCCATTACTTCCTCCTCTTCACTGATGATTGGAATAGTTGATTCGGCAAGTATTTTTGCAATGGTGCGCCCCGAAGTTCGGTCAGCAAGCGTAACAGGTGTGTTATCTGATTTTGTTTCCACATAAAAATCGGTAGCATAAATTTTTAATATTTCTTCACCGGCCTTAAATGCGGCATGCACTGCGAGTTCTAGAAGTTGTTTATTGTTCATTAATACGAGCGTCTAACAGTGCTTAACTTTCAATGGTCTATTTTAAGTAATTTTGGCGTCAGACCCCTTTAGATGCGGAAAACAAGGCGAAATAAAAAGGAGGTACGAGAACAGTTCCAAATTCTATAAATGCCGACCCAAAAAAGATCAACTTATTTTGCAACTACCTCCAATCCCTTGCGCTTCCAGTCATCAAATCCTTTTTCGAGATTGACAACCTCTTTAAATCCCAGTTTTTGCATAAGCTCAGCGCAATCACCACTACGACCACCGCCAGCACAATAAATCAGATATGTTTTCTTCTTGTCTAATTTTGCAATTTGCGATTCTGCATCTTTGGCGAAAAAGTCAATTTGTTTCGCGCCCTTTATCATTCCCTTTTTAGAGAGTTCATCATCTGTTCTCAAATCTATTAAAATGGATTTCTGTTCGTCAATGTACTTTTTGAATGTAAGCGCGTCAACGTTCCTTAATGCGGTTTGGGCCGGGGCAATAAAACAGGAGGTGAAAAATAGTAATGTCAGAAATCGTTTCATTGGTTCTAATATTTACACAAATTTAATTCTATTGATGACACTATCGAAAAAAAAATGAGAGGTTATGAACCGGATTGGTTGCAAAAGCAGAAGCGCGTTGGTGTATGACTTTGTTCTGCGTGCCACACCAAAGTTTAGCTTGTTCTTTGCAACAAGGCCATGTAAAAACCATCGAAACCCTCACTCGGAAAAAGGGTTTTGTCTTCCAGAAGTTGAAAGTTGTGATTTGTTGATAGAAAATTACGGACTTGCAATTGGTTTTCACCGGGAAAAATACTGCAGGTGCTGTACATCATTTTTCCATTTATTTTTACCATGTTGGAATAGTCGGAAATAATTTCTTTTTGCAGTTGTTTTGTTCTTTCCATTACTTCGGCACTCAATTTCCATTTGGCATCCGGATTTCGCTTCAATACTCCCATACCACTGCAGGGCACATCGAGGAGCAGTTTATCGGCCTTACCCGCCAATGAGTTAATGGTTTGTTTGCCTTCAATTAACCGCGTTTCGATATTGAAAGCGCCGGCTCGTTTAGCCCTTTTCTTAAGTTCTTCAAGCTTCCAAGCCTCCACATCCAAACTGATGATCTTCCCCTTATTCTTCATAAGCGCCGCAAGATGAAGGCTTTTACCGCCGGCACCGGCGCAGGCGTCAATCACCACGTCGTTAGGGTTAGGCGCAAGAAAAACACTGATGAGCTGTGATCCCGCGTCTTGTACTTCAAACCCACCTTCTTTGAATAATTTACTTCGGAAAACGTTCTCTCGCTTGCTGAGTTGCAGCCCATCTAGAACCCCCGGTATCGCACTAGTTTCGATCTTATCGTTTTTGAAACTTTCAGCGAGTTTCTCACGACTTGTTTTTAATGTATTGGCGCGCAAAAAGACTGGGGCTTGCTCATTTAGTGCCAGGGCTTCGCGCTCCCAGATTTCGCGGCCTAATTCTGCAACTCCGTATTCCCAAAGCCAGTCGGGGTATGATTGATAGGTGGGGAGCGAGTCCTTCAATTTTTCCGCGGAACCACGAATAAAATCGGGATTCACATGTTTGAATTCAGGCCATTCGGGAAGTGGAATTTCTTTAACAACCAACCACACAGCCGTTATGAACCAGAAATTATTTTTTGACTCCGCGAGCGTGCTGTAGAGTCGGAAATTGCGTACCACATCGTAAACGCCTTCGGCCACAAATCGTCGATCTCTACTGCCCCACTGAGGGTTTTGTTTAAATAGCTTTTCGAGTGCTTTGTCTGCATACCGGTTTTTGGTAAAAATCTCCTGAAGGGTTAATGCAATTGAATTAACCAGGTTTTTGTAAAGTTTCATAAAATTGTTGAAATATAAAATGCACTACCTAACTACCTGTACATACCCGTGCAGCGTCCTTTTCACGGTGCCTTTAAGTCGTGGTTCATACACATCGCACACATAGAAGAAAGTTCCTTCGCTCACAGGTTGTTTTGTGATTTGACTAATTCCATTCCATTTAAAATAGGGATCGTCGGTCTTGTAAACCAAATTCCCCCAGCGATCAGTTACGGTGAGATCGATCAGTTTTATTTGAAAAACTTTTACCGCCTTAAAGTGATCGTTGATGCTGTCTCCATTAGGACTGAAAATATTTGGCAATTCGAATTCAGGGCAATTATCAACACAAAAATCGGGACCCAATTCACCGATATTATTATTGATATCCACCGCTTTGATTGCGTAACAGCCGGGGATAGGCCGAAGCCCTTCGGGTGTTGGACTAATAATAAGTGAAAGAGACCCCTTAATTTTATCTTTTTGTACGTAAGGCTCGTTAACAGTAGGTTTAAAAAATATCAGATAATAATCGACGTCATCACTTAGTGGGGATATGTCGGTCCACGAGAGCTCTATGAGGCCCGAAGGGCAATTCGCGTCCATTGTAAGAGTAGGGGTAACAGGAGGCGTAAGATCTTTTGCGGTTGCACATGATTCCTGGGAATTATTGATCAGAGGGTGAAAGATGGTTGAGTCGGAATAGGCCCCCGCACTACGTATAAAATAACAATAGGATTCTCCATTGAGTACATTTTGTCGGTCACTAAAAACAGTGGCAGAAGTAGTGCCAATTGCTACAAAAGTATTGGTGCCCGGGGATTTTCTTAAGACCGTATATTTATAGTTATTCCATGGAGTCCTGGAAGCCCATTGCAGATCTACCCTGCGGTCGGAGGGAGTTGTGATCAAAAATATGCAGGTTGCTCTTTGTGACGAACCAATAAATGTGGTATCAGAATAAAAATCGATAATATACTCGTGTCCTTTGTCAACAGTATTAAGTGTCGTTTGAACATATTGCGTGTCCAGATCTGCAAAGATTGTTTTTGTTGTTGAAAACACAATGGAATAAGAACTTGCAGAACTTGTACGGTGTTTTAGTTCGAAGCGGTAGGGTCCTTTAAACTTTGTGAGATCAAGATTTCCCGCTGTGGTTAAAGGCAGAGCCCACTTAATTTGAACTGAACCCGAACTGCTTGAGGTTGACAAAACGTCTGCATTCAATAGTATGGGAACATCTCGTTTTAATTCGGCGCAAACTTGCGAACTTCCGAATGTTTGAATACCATCTTCGTATTCAGCCACTACCACGTAACTGTAGTTTTTTCCCACAATTAAACCATCACCTTTGTTGTCGTCAATAAACGAATATTGCGAAGAAGTTGTTTGACCCAATAGTTCAAAGCCACTTCCGGCAGGTAAGCCTGTTACGCATGGAGGCGCAACATATAAAACGCAACCTTCTTTGCGATAGATTTTATAAGCCAACAATTTATTCGATGTAGGATTGCAGGTGCTGGGCGACCAGGTTACTTTAATAGCGCTCCCGAGTGGGGTGGCAGTTACGTTTTTTACAGAAGGGGGAACAACTTTAATGCTTAACGACTGGAAAGTCACCAGTTTTACCGGAGACCCATTATCCTGAGCCTTAAACGTGGTAAGATATTCCTGACTCCTGATATGGTCACAGGTGGTTTGCCACTTAAAAAAACTGTTAAAGGTGAACCCATTTGCTGTGGAGGTGACACCAATAGTGGGGCTCACTGTGGCAATGGGACTTATACAGGAAAAAGCACCTCCACCACCCGCCACGGTCACCGAGCCATTATCTTGATCGGAGATGGTAAGGGTTTGGTTTACTTGTTTACCTGCTTCCACGCAAATTGCCGCCATGGCCGCTATTTGTGGCGGATGCGCATTCGGACAAGGGTTTACAATAACCTGCATGTCTCTTAATACATATCCAATTTGTTTATACGTTCCGCTCGTGTTCTTACGCCATTCCCTCACGATAAATGCAATGTTGTATTCTGCTGTTTTTGCCGGGCTACACCAGGTGACCAAACCTGTGCGTGAGTTTATTCCGAAATCAGGTGGACTGGCGGGGTAAAAATAGCCCTGCACGGTTTGGCCGTTTGCCCCTCTGGAGGTGGTAATTTCAAAACTTAAACTATCGCCGTCGGGATCATATGCTCCAGGATTGTGTTCGAAACAGATTCCCAGACAAGCTTTATCAATAGGGGGAAATGAAAAAACCGGAGACGTATTTGCTCCTGTAAAATTATCAATAACAAGTTGCGATTCTATATAAAACGGCAAATTAACAGAATTAGGAATGTTCTCTACATCAGCATTTCTGTTGGGGTCAAGGGTTCTGATAATATAGGTGCCTGCGCCGGGGTAAGTATGAGTGAGGGTATAGGTATTTAATTTAACTCTGTAGTTAGGGTCGCCGGTATTGAGCAAAACTCCGCACCCCACTGTTTGAGTCCCGATGGGGAGGCAGCTGCCGCACGCGCTTCCGTTAATTCGTGCAGCAATTCCCCGCTGACCATCACCAAAATAGATGGTATCTACGCAGCGGTCGGCAATTTGAGAACCATCGTTGGTGTACTTGGTCACAATGATGAGGTAGTTGTATACAGGAACCGTAACACCGCCCACCACTCCGAAAAATGGATCAATGCGTTTGTAGGTGATCTCGCCTGCACGGTTATGCGTAGCGTTTGCCTTGAACAAAAATAAAAAGGTCAAACAAAACAAAAATAGAAAACGGGCGCAGCGGCGAAACATGCGAGTTGAGATTAATTAATAATTATATTCTTAGTTATAATAGAGCCATAATTTCCGGAGATCTTTAAAAGATACACTCCTTTTGGCAATGTACCGGTTTTAAAACTAAATACGTTCTCGTTAAATTTTACCCAATCGCGCAAGAGAACTGCTACTAAACTACCTTGCGAATTAAAAAGTTCGAAACTGAGGTACTCGGGTTTTGGAATCGCAAAAGAAACGCTAAACACGTCGGAAGCCGGGTTAGGATATACACTCACGCGGGAGATCTCTTTTTCTTTTTCAGATGAAATACCGGTGGTATCGACAATGGTAACGGAGGTTGTTAATTGAGCAATCCAGGCCGCATGCGTCCATGGAAAACTACCACTGTAGTAATATCCGTAATAGCCACTCATCCATACTTCACCCGGCTTATTATAACGCCGCTGTGATCCCGAATAGTCTCCCCATCGCTCAAGGTTATTCGTTAATAAGTTAACGTAGGTATACCCATTTTGGATTCGCAGCACTTTTGAAAAATTGCCTGCCCCGTCGGCCTGCATGGCAGAAACGCCGGGGTTTATCTTATTAGACGAGTGGTCGAAGGTAATAATAGATGTTTGGTCTGTGGTGGATCTTCCGGCATAGGAAATATTAGGGTAAGCAAAGTCCATAGTGTCGTTGGGAAGTAAGTAACCGCTTACCAAAGGGGCGACTGATTGGGGGTTATCAATGACCCCGTAGTAGATGGTCACGTGATTGTTTGCCGGGTTCTTCGTATTGTGAACATATTGTATTTTGTTGTTTTCATAAAAGGCGCCCAGATTGCGACAGTCGTTTGTGGCCAAAGATTGAGTTGGTGTAGTTTGTCGTCCATTTGGAGGAAAAAAATAAGATTGATTAGTGGTGAGCGCTTTTACTGTTACAGTATTTGTTGGGGCATTAATGGTGTCGGTTATGTTCACCAAAAACACAGTGTCATTTTGCGACGCTAAATTTCTGTTTGAAACAAAATACATGTTTGGTTTATACAATTTGCTTCCCCCTTTTGCAGGACATAAATTGCGAACAGCCTTACCGTTAAATTTAATGTTAGAGTGTAGGGTGGAAGATAGGGGTTGGCCCGCGTAACCCTTCTTCTTATCCATTTGCCAAACAATTGTTTCAACAAAACCTGTTTGCCATGAGCTATCATTGTATAACAGATTTACACTCAGAAATAATTCTTTTTCTGTCATCGCAATCATTGGGTAATCTGACCAAAGGCCATTATTGAGAGCGTTTCCGGGGAGTGTGTATAAATTCCAGCTGCCGGTAGGATTACTAGTTTGCGAAAACCCAACGATCATTTTGCTGGTGGTGTCTACATTTCCTACCATACACATAAGCACAAATCGGTCATACAATGGATCATACATCACTTTAGGGTCGAATTCCTGATGTTTGTTGTTAATGGGTAGCGTAAACGCTGCCAGAGTTTTTACGGGATAATTAGTGCCGGTGGCAATATTCTTCACAAAAATATTAGTGTTCATCACCGACACTACAAAACCCGAGTCAGAAATTGCAAGATCATTATCGCAAGGAGTGCTGAGACCAAAAGGATTTCCAACAAAACTTTGCCCTTTTATGAGGTCGGGCAGCGTAGCAGGTTTTTGAGAAGCCCCGGGTTGAGGTATTTCTTTGGCAGACGGGTAGTTGTAGGGTTCCATCTTAGAGCTGCCTTGCTTTGGCATTTCCCGGACCATTAGAGCGGCCTGAAAATCATCGTGGGCGTTTTCAAAATTAAAAGTTCCTTGTTTGTAAAATGTGAAATTAGTTTTACGACTCGTTTGGGCATCGTTGTTCGAATGGTATCCTTTTGTGGACAGCAAATTATTTTTCTTTTGCCCAGGCGAATTGCCAGAAACTGTTTGCGCATAATTCGAATAATCAAAAAGAAAGGCGAAGGAGACAAAAAAAAGAAAGGAACAGTTAGACAATCTCATAGGCAGAATTTAAGAGAAATAAATGTATTAAAAAAAATGCGGAAAACAGGGTTTTTTAGCTTATTTAACGCGGATTCAGTAAAAAGGGAACGGAGAGAGGAAGGGAGCGGCCCGTTAAATAATTATCAAAATTATGGACCTCACGTGCTATTTTCTCATAATTTTGACGTTTTTTAAAATATCCCTTACATGGGCAATCATCATACCGGTCACCTCCACAAAATTACTTTAGGAGGTTTAATTGTCACACTGGGAATCATCTATGGTGATATTGGCACATCACCGCTTTACGTGATGAAGTCGGTTGTTGGCACAGGTACCATACATGCTGACGTCATTGTTGGGGCCATGTCGCTGGTGTTTTGGACACTCACATTTCAAACTACCATCAAATATGTGATTTTTACGTTGCGGGCCGACAACAATGGCGAAGGCGGTATTTTTTCATTGTATGCCCTTATTAAGAAGGCAAAGCGCAGATGGCTTATTTTTCCTGCAATTATTGGCGGATGTTGTATTCTTGGAGAGGGCATCATTACTCCTCCCATTTCGGTTGCGTCGGCAGTGGAAGGTCTAAAATTAATTCCACGGTTTAGTGAACTGCATACAATTCCCATTGTGATCGCCATCATTACCGGTTTATTTTTTATTCAGCAATTTGGCACAAAGTTTATTGGTCGATTTTTTGGACCCATTATGCTCGTATGGTTCATTACACTTGGCGCGGTGGGAGTTGTAGGGATCTCTCAAAATTATCACGTTCTAAAAGCCCTTAATCCCTACTACGGCATTAACTTACTGATCACGCACCCCGGTGCATTTTGGCTTTTGGGAGCAGTTTTCCTTTGTACCACCGGAGCAGAAGCACTATACTCTGATATGGGTCACTGTGGAAGAAACAACATTCGCATCAGTTGGATTTTCGTAAAGTCGATGTTGGTTTTAAACTATATGGGTCAAACTTCCTGGTTAGTGTCTATGGATGGAAAGACCTTGAATGGGGGGAATCCATTTTATGCCATTATGCCCCAATGGTTCCTTCCGTTTGGGATTGCGATCGCCACCGTGGCCACCGTTGTGGCTTCACAAGCTCTTATTAGCGGTTCTTTTACACTCATCAATGAAGCCATCCGACTTGATTTTTGGCCGAAAGTAAAGATCAAATATCCCACCGAGCTCAAAGGGCAGATGTATATTTCATCCATTAATTGGTTACTTTATGCGGGCTGTGTTTTTGTGGTGCTGTATTTCAAAGAATCATCAAACATGGAGGCAGCCTATGGTTTAACCATCATTTTGGGGATGCTGATGTCGTCGCGATTGCTCGCATTCTTTATGCAGCTAAAAAAGTACCCTGCCTGGTTTGTTGGCATCTTTGCGTTCTCGTATATCATCATCGAAGGTTCTTTTTTGATCGCCCTTTTGGAGAAATTTCCAAAGGGAGGCTACATCACATTTTGTATTGCTCTGTTTTTGGCGGGAATAATGGGATGCTGGTACTTGGCTAAACTAATCAGACGCCGCTATACCGATGTGGTGCCCCTTGAAACCTATAAAGACATGCTCTGTGATTTGAGTCGCGACGCGAGTATTCAGAAATATGCCACACATTTGGTGTACATGACCAGCGCTAACAATCCTTTGGAAATAGAATCTAAGGTAATATATTCGATCCTGCAAAAACGACCAAAAAAAGCCGATATTTATTGGTTTGTGCATGTTGATGTGATGGATGAGCCCTATCGCATGGATTATAAAGTAACTCATATTGCCGAAGACGATATTATTCGAGTTGATTTTAAAATCGGTTTCCGAATCCCTCCGCGTATCAATCTTATGTTTAGAAAAGTGGTTTCTGACCTCGTTAAGAACGGAGAGGTGGATATTACGAGCCGTTACGAATCCTTAAATAAGAACAATGTGATTGGTGACTTTAAATTTGTGGTGCTCGAAAAATTCCTGTCCTACGAAAACGACCTCCCACTTTTCGAAAAAGTGATTTTGAATGTGTACTTCCTATTAAAACAACTTAGTTTAAGCGAGTCTAAAGCATTCGGATTGGACAGCAGTTCGGTGAAAGTAGAAAAATTTCCAATGGTAATAAGTCCTCCCAAGGCCATCAATTTAAAACGGATAGCGTAAGAACAAAATTTTTCGTTTCAATTTAATTTTGCCCGCGGTCAATTTGCTAAGGTGTGGAACACACGAAGGAATCATGAGACAAAAAGCCGTTAGAAAACAATTATTCTACTTTATTGAGGGAATAGAGCGCAAACAAAAATCTCCCCACATCATACCCTAATTCGTAAGCCGCGTTTCTCCCAAAAGTTACAATTATGCCGCCTATGCCTATACCCACACTGTTTGGTTCGAGTGAGCTTCGGTTCAATACAAAAGAACTTTTGTTAGAAGGGATTATGAAGAAGCGTGCTTTTTGGACTTTTTTTATCAAAATCTTCTTAGCAGTTACGTTGCTGACACTCGTAGCCACATAATATGGCACATAAGGTTTTGTTTCAAAAACAAAGTAGGTCAAAGGATCAAAAAGTATTTGTTTATCATTTAAATAAAAGCTGGCGGTATCTTTTAGATGCCGTGTTTGGTTAAAAAGAATTACAGAATCAAACTTTGCCCTCTGTTTATTTTGCTCTAAAAATTTTTGCCCTGCAAAATAGAATTTGAGTATAACAGACATAGAATTATCATCTTCCAGAAATTCAGAAACCAAATAACTATTGGCGCCACTTTCCTTGGCCTTCCCTTTAATGAGATCGAACCAGGCAGCCGGACTTTGCAAATTTGATTGTTTGTCACTTACCTTCAGTGTGGCAATGTATTTGAGTCTGGCAGTATCTTTTGCATCTTCTATGAATTGAAGTGGTCCAACAACATAGTTGTGTTTAAAACCAGATTCGTTAATAAGTTGAGTAGTTTGAGAAAAAAACAAACTTGTTTTAAACAGAAGTAATAAAACGCTTGTTGTCTTTTTCAAAAGCGCTAGTGCTTAAAATGTCTAACCCCCGTCATCACCATACTCATGTTGTGAGCATTGCAGTATTCAATACTTTCTTTGTCTTTTATTGAACCCCCGGGCTGGATAACCGCTGTAATTCCCACCCCGTGCGCTATCTCTACACAATCGGGAAAAGGAAAAAATGCATCACTGGCCATTACCGCACCTTTAAGATCGAACCCAAAACTTTGTGCTTTGGTGATGGCTTGTTTTAATGCGTCAACACGGGAAGTTTGTCCCGTTCCACTTGCCAATAATTGACCGTTTTTGGCGAACACAATGGTGTTCGATTTTGTATGCTTTACTAATTTGTTTGCAAACAAAAGATCTTTGATTTCAGAGTCGCTAGGCGTTAAAGTTGTGGCTGGTTTTATGTCTAAGGCCGATTCTGTTTTAAGATCTTTGTCTTGTTCAATCACACCATTGAGGAGCGTTCTGAAAGAGGTCTTGCTTAGTTCAACTTTGTTTTGGATTAAAAGAATACGGTTTGGTTTTGATTTCAGCAGATTCAAGGCATCGGCAGAGAAGGAAGGAGCAATGACTACTTCGCAAAACAATTTGTTCACTTCACCCGCTGTTGCCAGATCAATTTCACGGTTGGCAATTAAAATTCCTCCGAAAGCAGAAACGGGATCTGCCGCCAATGCGTCCACATAAGCCTTATGAATAGTGGCTCTTGAAGCCACACCACACGCATTATTGTGTTTTAAGATCGCAAAAGTGGGCTCAGTGAAATCCGACATCAACGCTACCGCGGCGTCCACATCCAGCAAATTATTATAAGAAAGTTCTTTGCCATTGAGTTTTGTGAACATTTTATCCAGGTCTCCGTAAAAGATCCCTTTTTGATGAGGATTTTCTCCGTAGCGAAGCGTCTGACTTTTTTGAACGCTCTGCTTAAATTCTGCAATATTTTCGGTTTGATTAAAATAATTAAAAATGGCAGCGTCATAATGCGATGAGGTAGCAAAAGCCTTGGCAGCAAAGTGTTTGCGATCGGCTAAGTCTGACTTACCGTTTTTAGATTCCAACAAATGAAGTAATTCTGAATAATGGTCGCGTGAGGAAACAATTACTACGTCATTAAAGTTTTTTGCGGCCGCACGTATCAGAGAAATTCCCCCAATGTCTATTTTTTCGATGGTGTTTTCTTCAGATGCTTTGGCCGCAACGGTTTCTTCAAAGGGGTAGAGATCCACAATCACCAAATCGATGTCAGGAATACGGTGTTGCTCTTTTTCTTTTTTGTCCGAAGGATTGTCCCTTCTGTTCAGAATCCCCCCAAATATGGCAGGATGCAGGGTCTTCACTCTTCCACCAAAAATTTCGGGGTACTTGGTTACTGAATCAACACTGGTAACCGGAATGTTTAATTTCTCAATAAACGAAAAAGTGCCCCCGGTGCTGTACAATTTTACGCCTAGGGAGTGTAATTTTTGAATGATGGGCTCTAAATGATCTTTGTAGTAAACAGAGATGAGCGCGCTATTGATGGATTTTGAATTTTGCATTTTTATGTAAAACGCAAAGATACCTTAAGAACTTAAATTCAACTAAATTGTTTAAAAAAGGTGGAAATTTAGGAGGTAGAGAGAAGCGGTAGCCCTTTTATTTCAAGGAGATCATTTTCTGTTTTAGCCATTCGATGGCCTGCTCCCGGTTATCAAAAAAACGCGTGGGAACCTTGGGCTTGTTAATTTTCAAGAATAGATTGCCCATAATGGACTCTAGCATTCGGTTGCCAAAAAGGGCCAGAGCCGCCACGTATTGGTAGTATTCTTCAGTAGCAGCGGCACTTCTGGCGGCGGCAGACACGGAGCTGTTTTCTTCACCCTCAAATAATACAAAAAATTTAGCCCCGGGTATATACGCCAAAGAAAGATCTCTTGATTCCCACACATCCTTTTCAGAGTATGTCACGCCGCGCTTTACCTTTACTTCTTTTAGTAAATTATCATGAACGATCATTCTAAAGGCAGGAGTGTCAAATTCTTTCATATTGCTTTTCGCCTTTCAAAGGTAATTCAAGAATCTGATAAAAAAACAAATTTCGACGAGCAGGCCAATAATGAAGGCTAAGCTTTGTGTTCAAAAGAGATTAGTATCCTAAAGCAGGACCAAGCCATCTTTCAGCATCCGAAAACTCCATGCGTTTACGTTTTGCGTAATCTGCCACTTGTTCTTTGGTAATCTTTCCTATACCAAAATAATGTGAGTCGGGGTGACCAAAATACAAACCGCTAACGGCTGCCGTAGGCACCATGGCCAGACTTTCGGTAAGAATAATTCCGGTACTTTTTTCAACATCCAGCAAATTCCAAATTGTTAATTTCTCAGTATGGTCGGGCTGCGCGGGATAACCAGGCGCGGGTCGGATACCGGCATATTCTTCCTTAATTAATTCAGCATTTGTGAAATTTTCGTTTTTAGCATAGCCCCAAAATTCGCGGCGTACTTTTTTGTGCATCAATTCGGCAAAGGCTTCCGCTAAGCGATCGGCGACAGCCTTCAACATAATAGCGCTGTAATCATCATGATCTTTCTCAAAGCGCGCAACATGTTCATCAATCCCAATGCCTGTTGTAAGAGCGAATGCCCCAATGTAATCCAGAGGATCCCCAACAGAAGCATTCCCCGAATTATTTTTAGGCTTAATAAAATCGGAAAGGGCTACATTATACTGTCCTGCCGGTTTTTTTGTTTGCTGCCGGATGGAGTGAAACAGATGCGTGGCGGGCTTGCCGGGTTCTGCCATCACTTCTATATCATCGTCATTCACAACATGAGCCGGATAAATGCCAATCACCGCATTGGCACTCAGCCATTTTTCTGAGATGATCTTGTTGAGCATTTTATGAGCATCGTCAAATAATTTCTTAGCTTCCTCTCCACGTGCAGCATCATTGAATATTTTGGGGTAAGAGCCTTTCATTTCCCAACTGTGAAAAAAGGGAGTCCAGTCGATGTATTCAGAAATTTCTTTGAGATCGTAATTTGTAAATATTCTATTTCCCAAAAAGGAAGGTTTTGTAATTTCCGTTTTGTTCCAATCGATGGGGTATTTATTTTTTCTGGCTTCTTCCAGACTGATGAATTTATTTTGTTGTTGTGCGTTTTTATTCTGTTCGCGTACCCGCACATAATCTTTGTTCACCTCATCCATAAAAGCAGGGCGGAGTTCATTTGAGATTAAACTACTGGCCACCGGTACCGATTTACTGGCGTCGTTCACGTGCACAACAGGTCCCGAATAATGCGGGGCAATTTTAACGGCAGTATGAACTTTTGAAGTGGTAGCACCACCAATTAGTAAGGGGAGTTTAAAGTTGAGTCGTTCCATTTCTTTGGCCACATGTACCATTTCGTCGAGCGAAGGAGTAATGAGTCCACTCAACCCAATCACATCGACGCCGTGTTTTTTGGCTTCCTCCAAAATTCTATCGCACGAAACCATTACGCCCAAATCGATGATCTCGTAGTTATTGCAGGCCAACACCACCCCCACAATATTTTTTCCAATATCATGAACATCTCCTTTTACCGTGGCCATTAATATTTTTCCTGCATTCTGTCGGCCATCGCCCACAATGCCTGCCAGCTTATTGGCCTCTTTTTCGGCCTGAAGATATGGTTCTAAATAGGCTACTGCTTTTTTCATTACCCTGGCACTTTTTACTACTTGCGGCAAAAACATCTTGCCGCTACCAAACAGATCTCCCACCACATTCATTCCATCCATAAGTGGCCCTTCAATTACATGCAAGGGCCTGCCCAGTTTTAGGCGAGCTTCTTCCGTGTCCGCATCAATATACTCCACCAGACCTTTTACCAGCGCGTAACTCAATCGTTCCTCTACGGTTCCTTTTCGCCAGGCTTCATCTTTTTCGGCCTTGTCGAGTGATACCCCTTTTAACGTTTCGGCATGGTTCACCAGTCTTTCTGTGGCGTCATCACGTCGATTAAGCAAAACATCTTCTACCAATTGCAGAAGTTCTTTTTCAATGGTGTCGTATACAACTAATTGGGCTGGATTTACAATGCCCATATCCATGCCGTGTTTAATTGCATGAAACAAAAATGCCGAGTGAATGGCCTCGCGTACATGATCGTTTCCTCTAAATGAAAATGACACATTGCTTACACCGCCGCTCACTTTTGCATGGGGCAAATTATGTTTGATCCATTTGGTAGCATTAAAAAAGTCTAGGGCATTTAAGCGGTGTTCTTCCATGCCCGTGGCCACCGGAAAAATGTTAGGGTCAAAAATAATATCTTGTGGGGGGAAGTCCACGGTATTCACCAAAAGGTCGTAAGCGCGTTTACAAATGTCGATTCTTCTCTGATAGGTATCAGCTTGCCCGGTTTCATCAAAGGCCATAATAATAACAGCCGCGCCGTATAGTTTTACTTTGTGCGCCTGTTCAATAAATTTTTCCTCTCCTTCTTTTAAGGAAATTGAATTTACGATGGCTTTGCCTTGTACACATTTTAAACCTGCTTCTATCACGCTCCATTTTGAGGAGTCGATCATAATGGGAACTCTCGAAATATCAGGCTCTGATGCGATGAGGTTGAGGAAAGTGGTCATGGCAGATTCACTATCGAGCATCCCCTCGTCCATATTCACATCAATTACCTGCGCGCCGCCATCCACTTGGTCTTTGGCAACAGTTAAGGCCTCTTCGTACTGTCCTTCTTTGATTAAACGAAGAAATTTTTTGGAACCGGTAACGTTTGTACGTTCTCCCACATTCAGAAAATTACTTTCGGGCCTGAGCGTGAGGGGTTCAAGTCCGCTCAAATGCATGAGCGTATCGGCCTCAGGTTTTTTGCGCGGTTTTGCCAGTTTTGCCAATTCGGCGATTCGCTTAATGTGAGCGGGGGTAGTACCACAACATCCTCCTACAATATTGATAAATCCTGCTTTCAGGAATTCCTCGATTTGATGTCCCATCTCGTGAGCATCTTGATCGTATTCCCCGAATTGATTTGGCAAACCCGCGTTTGGATAAGCACTCACATAAAAGGGGGCCTTGTCAGAGAGTTCTTCCAGATAGGGACGAAGGTCTTTTGCACCCATAGCACAATTTAAACCAATACTAAGCAGATCGACGTGCGATACCGAATTGAGGAATGCTTCGGTGGTTTGTCCCGACAAAGTTCTTCCGCTGGCATCGGTTATAGTGCCCGATACCATCAGCGGTATTTTTTTGTTGATCTTTTGGCAATAGTTTTGCGCGGCAAAAAGCGCAGCCTTTACATTCAGCGTGTCGGTAATAGTTTCAAACAACAGCACATCCGCACCCCCATCTATTAGCCCGCGAATTTGTTCAGAATAGGCAGTGACCAAGTCGTTGAATGTAACTGCTCTGTATCCGGGATCGTTCACGTTGGGCGACATTGAAGCCAGTTTGGTAGTGGGCCCCATGGAACCGGCCACAAATTTGGCGACGTCTGCAAATTCGGGGTTTTCAGTTCTAAATTCTGCTATTGCTTCTCTTGCAATTTTTGCCGATTCAAAATTCAATTCATATACAAGGCCTTCCATCTCATAATCGGCCATGGCAATGGTGGTGCCGCTGAATGTATTAGTTTCGATGATGTCGGCGCCGGCCTTCAGATATTCTTTATGAATGGCTTTAATGATGTGAGGCTGTGTGATTGACAAAAGGTCGTTGTTGCCCTTGAGGTCTTTAGGCCAATCGGCAAAGCGTTTGCCCCGGTAATCTTTTTCATCCAGTTTATATTGCTGAATCATGGTGCCCATGGCCCCATCAATCACTAATACGCGTTTTTCAAGTTCTTTGTAGATGTTGCTCATAATAAAAAAAATCCCTTCCGTATTATATCGGAAGGGATTAGTGTATTGTTTATATTCTTAAAATTTATACTAATTGTCTCCGACTTATTTTTTCCCGACATCTGTCGGGAACGAATTCCCACCTTCTTTAGAGATGATAAATTGGGAATGATAAATTTTAAATGAGTTCATTTAACATTTATAATTCATTAGTTAACATTTCAATAAGGGTTGGTAAAGCTTCACAGGGCGTTTCCCTCTGCTTTTCTTAATAAGTGTTTTAAAAGAACGAGTCGTAAAGGTATTACATTTTATTAATTTCACAAAATGAGAAAAGCATTATTATTTCTTGCATTGTTTGGTGCAATTCGACTCTTTGCACAAACACAGCATTCAGACTTGGACACCGTTTTGAGTTACATGAAATCTCAGGAAACGTTTTGGAACCGGGGAGATATTCCGGGATTTATGGACTATTACTGGAAAAGTGACAGTCTTAAATTTATTGGAAGAACCGGGGTTAATTATGGATGGCAAACAACCTTTGGAAATTATCTTAAAAACTATCCCAACCGAGAAGCCATGGGGACACTAAAATTTACTGTGATGGAGGCCTCGCAACTTTGCACTAACAGCATTTTTATTGTGGGCAAATGGGAATTGATTAAAGACAAACCTGCTGGAGGCCATTTTTCGTTGCTGTGGAAGAAGAAAAATGGAAACTGGAGAATTGTGACTGATCATACGAGTTAAAAAAAACGCAGAAATGAGCTTTAAAAGAGGACAGGACTATACCCACAAAAAGAGCCGGAATGGCGGGGAATCATTCGTAAATCAACGTACCCTTCCAATTATGCAATTTTAAAGTGTTTCGCCTCTTTACGCGCGGGGATAAAAAAGCCAGTCTATTTTTGTAACTTTAAGGCAGGTTCACGCGTCTTTACAATTTGGGGCCGATTAAAAAATTTTAGGAGAGTGAGTAGGGAGCTCAAAAAAGTGGATTTACACCTTTGAGAATTCAGTATTTTCAAGCAACACAGCCCTGTTAAAAAACTAAAAAAGGACAAATTAATTAGCTGATTTTTACTATTTTACTATCTTTGCCCACCCCGTTTTTAAACTATGGATTTAAAAGAATCTATCAATGTAAATAACATCCCTGCTCATGTGGCTATTATCATGGATGGTAATGGCCGTTGGGCGAAACAACATGGGGAGGACCGTATTTTTGGGCATCATGAGGGGGTAAACTCAGTGAGAGAAATAGTGGAGGCTTGTGGGGAGATTGGAGTGAAGTATTTGACCCTGTATGCATTTAGCACTGAGAATTGGAACAGACCAAAAGATGAAGTGGACGCTCTGATGGAGTTACTCGTGTCCACCATCAGTCTGGAAACACCAAATCTCCACAAAAAGGGGGTGAAACTGGCAGTGATCGGCGACATTCATAGTTTGCCGCCAACATGTCAGAAGGAGTTGCAGGAGTCCATTGACCTAACAGCCGGTAATAGTAAAGTTACACTTATACTTGCCTTGAGTTATTCGAGCAAATGGGAGATTACCGAAGCCGTGAAAAAGATTGGTAGGGACGTTGAAGAAGGTAAAATTAAATCAAGCGCCATCAACTCCCGATTGATACAAGAAAACCTGAACACTAAGAAATTTCCGGATCCTGAATTGATGATCCGTACCAGTGGAGAGCATCGGATCAGCAATTTTCTGCTATGGCAGTTGGCTTATGCGGAGTTCTATTTCACCGATGTGCTTTGGCCCGATTTTAGGAAGGACGAGTTTTTTAAAGCCATCATCTCCTATCAGAATCGCGAACGCAGGTTTGGAAAAACCAGCGAGCAATTAAGAAGCAACTAATTATGACTAAGAGGCTGCATTCCATCTTTATTCTTCTAGTCTTGTGCTCACCTTTTTTCTCGCAGAATAGTGATAGCCTCTTTGTGGATGCTTTAAAAAACAAAAAAAAGTACCGCATCGCGGCTATAAAAATAGAAGGAGCTAATAATACTGACAAAGGCGTGATCAGTCTTCTTTCGGGCCTCACGAAAGGAGAGGAGATTTCTGTGCCCGGAGACAAAATCAGTGATGTAATAAAGAAGCTTTGGAAGCAGGCCATGTTTGAAGACATTCAGGTGTTGCAGGACAAAGTGGTGGGCTCTGATATTTACTTAACCATTAAAGTGATAGAGCGCCCTCGCCTTAGCAATTTTAAATTTAAAGGTGATGTGAAAAAGAGTGATGCGGATGACCTTCGAACAAAGATTCATTTGCTGAAAGAACGCGTGGTAACCGATTACATGATTGGAACCATCAAAAACACAGTGCGCGATTTTTACATTGACAAGGGGTACTATTTTAATAAGGTGGACATAACTCAGGTAAGAGACACGGTCGCCAAAAGCCCTCACATTTCTCTCGTTATTAAAGTTACAAAAGGAAGAAAGGTAAAGATTGCGGACGTTAATTTCATTGGCAATACCGTGATTGATTCCTGGAAATTGCGACGCAGTTTGGAAGACAGCAAACAAGTACGCTGGTATAACCCCTTTAATTCGGGCAAATACCTTGAAGAAAATTTGCAAAAGGATTTACCGGCCATAGCGACCAAATATAGTTCGAAGGGATATCGCGATGCACGAGTGGTAAAAGACTCAGTTCATTTTGTGAGTCCTAACAGAGTAGCAGTTGATATTTATATAGAAGAAGGGCACAAATATTTTTTCGGCGACTTTAAATGGTTCGGCAATACTAAATATAGAGGGGGCCAACTCGACACGATTCTTGGCATCCAGGCAGGAGAAGTTTATGATCAAAGTAAACTCGAACAAAAATTATATATGAACCCAAATGGGTTTGATATATCCAGTCTTTATCTTGATGATGGGTATTTGTTTTTTCAGGCACACGAGCAGGAAAGTAATATTCACAACGACACCATAGATTTCGACATCATGATGTATGAGGGAAAGCAGGCTACCATTAATAAGATAACCATCAAGGGAAATGACAAAACAAACGACCATGTAATTTACCGAGAGATCCGAACTAAACCCGGTCAGCTTTTCAGGAGATCCGATATCATCCGTACTAATCGCGAATTAGCTCAGTTGGGGTATTTCGACCCCGAGAAAATGAATGTAATTCCTACACCTAATGCGGCTGATGGTACTGTTGATATTGAGTACATTGTAGAAGAGAAGCCGAGTGATCAGATCGAATTAAGCGGTGGTTGGGGCGGAAGATCAGTTTACAACAGCACGCCCGGAACACAAAGGGGCTTGGGAATTATTTTTACGTTAGGGGTCACGTTCAATAATTTTTCTACCAAAAACATGTTTAAGAAGGAGGCCTGGAGACCTCTACCAACCGGTGACGGGCAGCGCCTGAGTATTCGCGCTCAAACCAATGGAGTGTATTACCAATCGTATAATTGCTCTTTCACAGAACCTTGGTTGGGAGGGAAGAAACCGAATTCCTTATCAGTATCGGCGTTTCATACCCTTTTCAACAATACTGCGCAATCAAAATACATTGTAGATGAAAATGGGGTTAAAGTAAGTAACCCGGCACGCTCCAGCATGAGTATCCTTGGAGGATCTCTTGGTCTTGGAAGAAGGCTTAAATGGCCCGACAATTATTTTAGCATGTTTACCAGCTTAAATTATCAGTATTATGAACTGATTAATTACGGAGCCTTTATTTTCAGTACCGGATATGCAAATGACCTCAATCTTCATTTGAACCTTTCGCGAAACTCGGTAGATGCACCGATCTATCCTAAACAAGGATCTAACTTTGTTTTTAGCGGCCAATTTACCCCGCCGTATTCCCTCATGAACGGGAAAGATTACAAGTACCTTCCACCCACAGAAAAATACAAATACATTGAGTATCAAAAATACAAGATCACCGCCGAGTGGTTCACGCAACTCACCAATAAAAAGAAAGCAGAAGGAGCTGAGGCGAGAAACTTGGTGCTTCGCACAAAAGTTGGATTTGGGTATTTGGCCTATTATAATAAAGATGTGGGCTATTCTCCTTTTGAGAGGTTTTACATGGGAGGAAGCGGCATCAGTGGATTTCAAAATTTTGTAGCCAGAGAGATTATTGGTTTGCGTGGCTATCAGGACAATTCGGTTTCTTCTCCTGTGGGCGACCCCATTGTTTCGAGGTACACCATGGAATTACGTTATCCGGTTACACTTAATCCTCAAGCCACTATTTTTATTTTGGGGTTTGCGGAAGCAGGAAATACCTGGGCCAGTTTTAAAACCTACAATCCATTCCAGGTTAAACGCAGCGCAGGTGTGGGTCTCCGTGTTTTCTTGCCTATGTTTGGATTATTGGGAATTGATTACGGCTGGGGCTTTGATAACATCAATGGCCCAAATACAGGAAACGGAAATGGAAAAGGACAATTTCACTTTACCATTGGTGGAACCCTTGGGGAGCTTTAAAAAAAATGTTAATTAAGTCATAAATTACAGAATGGCACGTTTTATGATTAATTTTAGAAACGCAAAAAACATGAAACAACGAGCATTACTCTTATTTTTTTTCGCTTCCTTTTTTTCATTTTCACAGTCGGGTGGTGCAAAATTCGGCTATGTAGATACCGATTACATTATGAGCCAGATTCCGGAATACAAAGCCGCTCAAAGTGAACTGGACAAAACGAGCGTGCAATGGCAAAAAGAAATTGACACCAAATATGCAGAGGTTGATAAATTGTACAAAGCATATCAGGCGGACGCCATACTCTTGACGGATGACATGAAGAAGAAACGCGAAAATGAAATTGTGAATAGGGAAAAGGAAGTGAAGGAACTCCAAAAACAGCGTTTCGGAGTAGATGGAGAGCTATTTAAAAAACGACAGGAACTTGTGAAGCCGCTTCAGGACAAAGTTTACAACGCCATTAAGGCAGTAGCTGAAAAAAATGGTTTGGGCTTCGTTATGGACAAAAGCGGTCAGGTATCTTTGCTCTACGCAAATAGCAAGTACGACCGAAGCGACGATGTATTGGTTTATTTGGGATATAAAAAATAGAATATATAAATTAACAAAAAGAGAAATGAACATCAACACTAAAAAAGCGGCTTTGTTGATTGCTGCGGTAACCTGTTTCGGATTTGTAAACGCGCAGAAGATAGCGCATTTGAGTTTGGACTCATTAATTACACTAATGCCTGAAACTAAAACTGCCACTGAGGCAGCTCAAATTTATTTTAAAGGCCTGGAACAGGAGAGCATTGCGATGCAAACCGAGTTTGAAAGCAAGTATAAGGACTATATGGAAAAAGAAGCAGGAATGAGTGAGCTGTTAAAGAAGAATAAGCAGGAAGATCTTCAACAGTTACAAACCCGCATCCAGGATTTTCAACGCCAAGCAGAGCAAGAATATCGTAAGAAACAAGCCGAATTAACCGCCCCTATTTACCAAAAAGCTAAGAAGGGAATAGAGGCAGTGGCAAAAGAAGGGGGCTATAAATACATTCTTGACACGAGCGTTCAAAGCACTTCCGTTCTTTACAGCGAGTCCTCAGATGATGTTCTGCTTCTGGTGAAAAAGAAATTAGACGCCATGCCATTGGCTGAAGTTCCCGGAACTTCGCCTCAGGGAACAGGCGGCATAAAATCTCCTCCAAGTCCGGGCGGAGCAAAGCCACCAATGCAAAAACCCGGTAAATAACCGACTTGAGACCCTCTTAAACGAGGGTCTTTTTTTGGTTTTGTTTCAAATTTAAAAGTAGGCTTAGTTTAGAAGGGATTTAAAGACTATCTTTAGGCCCAATAAAAAAATCCAGTCACCAGATGATCAAACAAACAATAGTTACAGCAGCTCTTTTTTGCTGTTTTACTTTCGTTCAGGCACAAAAGATTGCACACCTGAACCTCGATTCACTTATTTCGTTGATGCCCGAAACAAAGGTCGCCACAGAAGTTGCTAATAATTACCTGAAAGGTCTCGAACAAGAATTGGTTGCCATGAACTCTGAGTTTGAAGCCAAATACAAAGAGTATCAAAAAAATGAAGCTGGAATGAATGACTTGCTGAAAAAAAACAAACAAGAAGACCTACAGCAGTTGCAAACCAGAATCCAGGACTTTCAACGCAAGGCAGAAATAGACTTTAGGCAGAAACAAACTGAATTAACCGCACCTATTATGGAGAAAGCCAAAAAGGGGATCGACCTGGTAGCGAAAGAAGGAAGTTACAAATACGTATTGGATACAAGTCCGGGGAGAACCTCTGTCTTGTTTAGTGAAGCATCTGACGATGTTATTTTAACCGTGAAGAAGAAGTTGGACAGCATGCCTGCAGCGATAGTGCCGGGGGCTCCCGCCAGTCCTTCGCCGACCCCTACAAAAACACCGGTTCCTGCCCCAAAAGGAAAATAATCTCTAAATCTCCCCGCTGTTACGCGGGTGTTTTTTGTGCTTCAATTCAAAGGAAACTTCAATGACTGAGAGTTTTGAGTTATTAGGAGTCAGTCAGACGTAAGGCCGGGTAAATTACAAACACATAAAATCTCGTTCACCGATCTGCACTGCTGTTGGGAATTTGAATTTTATGAACGAGGTTTAACTCAGAATTTTTTTCAGTCCTTTTTTTTGCCGTAATTTACATCTCTATGCATACAATTTCTTTATACAACACATTATCCCGTAAAAAAGAAGAGTTTAAGCCCATAAACGCTCCCTTCGTAGGATTGTATGTATGCGGACCAACAGTATACAGCGATGTGCATCTGGGGAATTGCCGCACGTTTATTTCCTTTGATCTTATTTACCGTTATCTCTCGCATGTGGGATATAAAGTGCGTTATGTACGCAACATTACAGATGCCGGTCACCTTGAAGGAGACCGTGATGAAGGGGACGATAAATTTGCTAAAAAAGCCAGACTGGAACAACTTGAGCCAATGGAGATTGTGCAGAAGTATACGGTTGGGTTTCGTGATGTGATGCGCGAATTCAATACTCTTCCTCCAAGCATAGAGCCTACTGCCACCGGGCATATTTGCGAGCAGATTGAAATGATCAAAGAGATTCTTGAAAATGGCTTGGCATACGAAAAAGAAGGCACTGTATACTTTGATGTAGAAAAATACAGTAAGGAATTTAATTACGGACAGTTAACCAATCGCAAATTAGAAGAGTTGCTGGAAGGCACCCGTGAATTAAGCGGGCAAGAAGAAAAAAAAGGAAGGCTCGATTTTGCACTTTGGATCAAAGCAAAACCGGAGACGATCATGCGCTGGCCTTCGCCCTGGGGATGGGGCTTTCCCGGGTGGCACATCGAATGTTCGGCCATGAGCAGAAAATATCTGGGTGAAACATTTGACATACACGGCGGTGGAATGGACCTTCAGGCCACGCACCATACCAACGAAATTGCGCAGTCGCAAGCCTGTTATCATAAAACACCTGTAAATTACTGGATGCATACCAATATGCTTACAGTGAATGGTGTGCGCATGAGCAAAAGCGCAGGAAATGGTTTTTTGCCCGGTGAATTGTTTAGTGGCAACCATCCATTGCTGGAGAAGGGTTACAAACCAATGGCCGTGCGTTTTTTTATGCTTCAAACACATTACCGTAGTACATTGGACTTTAGCAATGAAGCATTGCAAGCCAGCGAAAAAGGATTTGAGCGTTTGATGGATAGCTTTAAAACACTGCAAACCCTACAACCCGACTCAAGTTCCGACGAGGATGTTAAGGGTATTCAAGACCGGTGTTACGAGGCGATGAACGATGACTTTAATACCTCGGTGTTGATTGCTCAATTGTTTGACGCTTCACGCATTATTAATTCGGCAAATGATAAAAAGACAAAACTTACCAAAGAAGACATTACTTTATTACAGAAATTATTTCATGATTTTGTAGTTGACATATTGGGATTGATGGTAGAACAGGAAAGTGAGAAACTTGACTCAGCCCTTGCCACTGTAATGGAATTGGTGTTGGATATCAGGTCTAAAGCAAAAACAGGCAAAGATTTTAAGCTGAGCGACGAGATCAGAGATAAACTAAATCATGCGGGGATACAGGTAAAAGACACGAAGGAGGGGAGCTCCTGGAAGATTTAATCGCAATGATCGATAGAAAGCAACTGATATATTTTTATAAGACGCTCATTTTATTGGTTCTGTTTTCTTGTGGTACCGAACGAAATGATCCGGCACCGCCGCTCGCTAAAGTAACGCCTCCTTCAACCACACCCCTGATCCATTATACGGTGGTGGCAAGACATCCACACGATACCACCTCATTTACCGAAGGCTTATTGTTTCACAACAACACCTTATACGAAAGTACCGGCGCTCCAAATTACTTGCCTCAAACGCGCTCTGCCATTGGCATTGCTGATTTAAAAACCGGAAAATTTGAAAAGAAAACGGAGCTCGACAAAAAGATTTATTTTGGTGAAGGACTCCTTATTCTCAATAATAAAGTGTATCAACTCACCTACCAAAATCAAACAGGGTTTATTTACGATTTAAAAACGTTTAACAGATTAGGGCAATTTGGCTATCAAAATAAAGAAGGATGGGGCATGACTACTGAAGGTAAACACCTCATTTTTAGCGATGGCACCTGTAATCTCACATATCTTGATCCAACTGATTTTAGAGTAGTTCGCACCCTGCCGGTGATTGAGAATGGCTACGAACTCCCTGCTATAAATGAGTTGGAATATATAAAGGGATACATCTATGCTAATGTGTGGATGACGAATCGGATTGTGAAGATCGACCCGAATACCGGGCAAGTGGTGGGGAGCCTTGATCTCAGCGCCCTTCAGGAAGAATCGAAAACACGTCACCGGGACCTGAATGAACTGAATGGGATCGCCTATGATTCCATCAAGGATAGGATTCTCATCACCGGAAAAATGTGGCCCGACCTATATGAGATCAGCTTTCCGCATTGAGCGGAAAAAAAAGCAGTCATTTTATCGAATTGGCCTGTAATTCTTGATGAAATCGTTAACTTTATTTTCTTTAAAGTAGATCTGTAATGAAGTATTTTTTAACTGCCCTATTCGTGACAACACTGGCTATTTGCGCGAGTGCACAAGGAACATTTGTGAAAGGATACATTGTAACCTCGAAAAAGGACACCATCAAGGGCGAAGTGAAACTGAATCCAAAAAAAGAAAGTGAGGCCTATGAGAAGATCTATTTTAAGGACCAGAATGGAGGGCAGAAAACATATAAAGCGGCTAAATTGCTGGAATACGGAATTGGCGGTGATCGATTTATTTCTTTGGACACTGATGGGGAACCCCGTTTTTATAAGGTGCTGGCACAAGGAGCCATAAATTTCTACGTTGTATTATTTGAAACGGTGCGCATGAATGAGATTTCGTTTGAACCGGAGTATTATTTGGCAGAGCCCGGAAACAAAGAAATGGAAACAGTATAGCAGAATAAATTCAAAAAACAATTGAGTTATTGGATGAAAGATAATATGGAATTTATGAGAGATTATGAGGACACAAAAAAATTTGATGCTGAAAAAGCCACCCAAATGATAAACAATTATAATCTCTGGAAAGCAGGGAAATAGAAACGCAGATGATTACTAAAAAAACCGAAAAAAAATTATTTTTACTGGACGCCTTTGCGCTTATTTACCGTGCTTATTTTGCATTCAGCAACAATCCGCGAATTAACTCGAAAGGATTTAATACCTCCGCAATATTTGGCTTTACCAATACGCTTCTTGAAATCCTGAACAAGGAAAAACCAAGTCACATTGCTGTTGTGTTTGACATGGAGGGGCCAACCACCCGGCACATAGAGTTTGAAACTTACAAAGCTAACCGGGAAGAAATGCCGGAAGATCTTCGCAAATCAATCCCCATCATCATCAACTTGATAAAAGGGTTTAATATTCCTGTGATGGGCATTGAAGGTTACGAAGCAGATGATCTCATCGGAACTCTAGCCATAAAGGCCGAGAAAGCGGGCTTTACCACCTATATGATGACGCCCGACAAAGACTACGGACAATTGGTGGACGAAAACACCTTTATTTATAAGCCGGCACGTTTAGGAAATGGGGCAGAAATATTAGGGCCGGCCGAGATCTGCAAAAAGTGGGAGATCCGAAATGTATCTGAATTGATCGACATATTAGGGTTGATGGGGGATAAGGTGGATAATATTCCGGGGATTCCCGGAGTAGGTGAAAAGACGGCTATTCAATTGATCAAAGACTTTGGAAGTATTGAAAACCTCTTAGAGAATACCGACAAACTAAAAGGTAAGCTTAAAGAAAAGGTTGAGAACAACCGAGAAATGGCCATTCAATCTAAACGATTGGCGACTATCATTCTCGATTGTCCCATTGAACTGGACGAAGAATTGCTCACCATCAAAGAGGTAAACAAACCGGCCCTAGTTGAAATATTTAGAGAGCTCGAGTTTAGGAGAATTGCGCAAATTGTAGTGGGCGAAGATATTGGCGGATCAGAAAAAATTGCGACGCCCGCGGCGAAGTCCGATTCAACACAGCAGGATCTCTTTAGTTCAGAAGAAGTGAGCCTATACGAAACTCAAACAGAAAGACCGGAGGTTGTAAAAAATTTCACCACCATAAATGAGGTACCACACAGCTATAGTGCTGTTGATACATCTGAAAAGGTGAGTGCATTGCTCTCTTTGCTTGGCAAGCACTCAGAGTTTTGTTTCGACAGTGAAACCACTTCTTTAAACACGATGGAAGCGGAGGTGGTGGGTCTGTCGTTTGCAGTGAAAGCCCATGAGGCCTACTATGTGCCAATTTCGGCCGATAGAGTTGAAGCCCAACGCATGTTGAATTTGTTCGTTCCCTTGTTTTCAGATGAGAACAAAATACTTATCGGGCAAAACATTAAATACGACTATCAGGTGCTTAAAAATTACGGCATCGACATAAAAAATAAATTATTTGATACCATGGTGGCGCATTTCCTTATCATGCCCGATATGCGACATAATATGGACACATTGGCCGAAACGTATTTGAATTATACGCCGGTGAGCATCAGCACCCTTATTGGTAAAAAAGGAAAAGAACAGCTCAGTATGCGTGATGTGGAGCCGGAAAAAATCACCGACTATGCCGCAGAAGATGCCGATGTAACCTTGCAGCTAAAAGAGAAATTTGCCCCTGAGCTCAAAACGAACGGACTCGAGAAATTATTCCATGAGGTTGAAGTGCCGCTTATTAAGGTATTAGCGGAGATTGAACGTGAAGGAATAAATCTGGATGTGAATACCCTGAAAGATTTTTCAGCGCAATTACAGTCCGACATCACCGCCGTTGATACTGAAATTCAGGAACTCGGTGGAACTAAATTTAATGTATCTTCTCCCAAACAAGTGGGAGAGATCCTATTTGAGTATTTAAAAATAGTTGACAAACCTAAGAAGACCAAAACCGGTCAATATGCTACAGGTGAAGAGGTGTTGAGTAAACTCGAAAATGCGCATCCCATTGTGTCGAAGATTCTCGATTACCGTGAATTGGTTAAACTCAAAAATACTTATGTAGATACCTTGCCGCTTTTGGTGAATCCCCATTCACACCGCATTCATACTTCGTATAATCAGGTGGTGGCAGTAACCGGAAGGTTGAGCAGTGACAATCCCAATCTTCAAAATATCCCTATTCGAACAGAACGCGGACGACAAATCCGAAAAGCCTTTATTCCGAGAGATAAAGACCACGTCTTACTTAGCGCTGATTATTCTCAAATTGAGTTACGAATTGTTGCCAGCATGAGTGGCGACAAAAACATGTGTGAAGCATTTCAACTAGGAAAAGACATTCATACCGCCACGGCTGCCAAAGTTTTTGCTGTGGCCGAAAGCGACGTGACCAAAGAAATGCGCTATAAAAGCAAGAGTGTGAACTTTGGTTTGATTTATGGACAAGGAGCTTTTGGCTTGGCCGACAATTTGAATATTCCAAGAGCTGAGGCAAAAGAACTGATTGATAATTATTTTAAGGAATACACCGCTATTCGTAAATACATGGATGATCAAATTGCTTTTGCACGAGAGAAAGGATATGTGCAAACATTAATGGGCCGCAAACGCTGGTTACGCGACATTAATTCGGCGAATGGTACCGTGCGGAGTTTTGCTGAACGCAATGCAATCAATGCTCCCATTCAGGGCAGCGCGGCAGATATGATCAAAGTGGCCATGATCAATATTTACAAGGAACTTGAACGAAATAAATTTAAAACCAAAATGCTACTTCAGGTTCATGATGAACTGGTTTTTGATGTGTATAAACCCGAATTGGAAATGGTAAAACCCATTATCGAAAAATTGATGTGCGAGGCACTTCCTCTTAATGTGCCAGTGGAGGTAGGAATGGGCTCCGGAGAAAATTGGCTGGAAGCGCATTAGATTTTGCTTTTGTTTTCACGAAGGAATTACGGTGAGGAGAAACATCCGGGAATCGGTTTTGCTATGTATTCTTCCTTACCATTTTCGCTGAATGCACGTTTTGCCAAACGAGTAGCCATCTTAAAGAATCTCAATTTCAGCGCCACAATCAACCCACTCGTCTCCTATTCTTCTGATCGTTATCTGGGTACGTCCTTTAAATATGGGCTCAGTGCAGAGTTGGGTCTGCGGGTGAATTGGCGATCTTAATATTCATTTCCCAAGCCCCTGCATGAATGGCGGCTCCTTTCAATATTCCTCGAGTGTTAAAAAGGTTGATACAATCACAATTGTGATTACTTTTATACTATAAACTTTTTGCAGATGAAACATTTTCTACCAATTTTTATTTGGGTACTAATTAGCGGTTCTCTTTTCAGTCAGTCTGTTTCCGACCCTGCCGTGCAACTTAAAGCGGTTGCGCAAAACAGTCCGGCGCAAATAACCTTGAGTTGGCCCGGTAATGCCACCACCACCCAATATCAGATCTACAGAAAATTAAAAGCGGATACCCAGTGGGGCGCCATCATGGGTGTTGCCGGCGGAACAACCAATTTATTTATAGATGTGACACCTGCACCCGGGGTAAATTACGAATACCGCGTGGTTCGCGTGGGCAGCGGTTACACGGGTTATGGATATATTAACTCAGGCATTGAAGTGCCGGAGACGGACTACCGCGGAAAACTAATTTTGCTGGTGGATAGTTCCTTTATTTCCACGCTCGCTCTCGAGGTAAATCGTTTGGTGAAAGATATTGAAGGCGATGGTTGGGAAGTGATTCGTCACGACGTATTACGAACTGGAACAGTCTATCATATTAAGGATTTGATTCTGGCCGATTATTTGATTGACAGCACGGAGATCAAAGCTGTTTTTAGTGTTGGGCATGTGCCCGTTCCTTATAGTGGAAACATTAATCCCGACGGTCACCCCGATCATTTAGGGGCCTGGCCGGCTGATTGTTATTATGGCGATATTGATGGAGTTTGGACGGATAATACGGTGACCAGTACCATGGCTTCTCCCGCTCGCACACAAAATGTTCCCGGCGACGGCAAGTTTGATCAGAGCTTAGTGCCAGGGAATTTGGAATTACAAGTAGGCCGAGTTGATTTTAGTGCCATGTCTACATTTACGCTCACCGAGCAACAACTTTTAAAAAATTATTTGGATAAAGATCACGAGTATCGCAAAAAAATATTCTCTCCGCAAAAACGCGGCGTCATTGACGACAACTTTGGATATTTTTCGGGAGAGGCCTTTGCCGCGAGCGGATACAAGAATCTTGGGCCTTTGGTGGATCCTGCAAATATTACTGCAGCCGATTATTTCACGAGCATGACTGGAAATAGTTATTCTTGGTCATACGGTTGCGGTGGTGGCAACTATACCGGTGCCAGTGGCATTGGAAGCACGGCAAATTTCGCAGCTTCCAATTTGCAAGGAGTATTTACCATGCTCTTTGGTTCCTATTTTGGGGACTGGGATGCGCCCAATAATTTTTTGCGCGCCGCGCTTGCTCAAGGGCGCGTGTTAACAAATGTTTGGTCCGGAAGGCCCCATTATCAATTTCATCACATGGGCTTGGGGGAGAATATTGGGTACGGGTTATTGATCACTCAAAATAATCCCGGCAATTTATATTTTGCCAGTCCCACCGGCATTACCGGTAAATGGATTCACAATGCCTTAATGGGAGACCCCACATTGCGAAATGATGTAGTGGCACCGATCTCTAATATTGTGGCCACTAAAAATGGGGTTAACTGCACTATCTCTTGGACTGCTTCTACTGAAACAACTCTAGTAGGATATAATATTTACATGAAGAATGATACCAATCGCTCCTATGTAAAACTTAATTTACTTCCCATAACAGGAACTACCTATACCGATAATTGTTTGCTCTATAAGGGCATTTACACCTATATGGTGCGAACTCTAAAACTAGAAAACACACCCAGCGGTACGTATTATAATATGAGTGAGGGCATTGCCGATACAGCTTTTAATTCAAATGACATGCGTTCAATTGCCTCCTTTAGCAGCAATATTGTGGGGGCAACACTCAATGTCATAAACACCTCAACAAATGCGCAAAGCTACTGGTGGAATTTTGGAAACGGAGTTACGAGTACTTCTCTCACTGCACAAACAACGTATACAGCCAACGGCAGCTATACGGTGATGCTGGTTGCCAACAACACCTGTTACAGCGACACAGTTTATCAAACAGTAAACATACTGCAGGTTGGTATTGCTTCTTTTAGTAATGAAAGTAACATTGAATTATTTCCTAACCCTTCGCATGGTATGATCAAACTCACCGCCCCTTCTTCTGCAGAGATAAATCTAAGCATTGTCAGTTCCGAGGGTAAAGAAGTAATTTATGAAGAAAACTTAAAAAGCGGCTCAGAAATTGATCTTAAACATTTAAAGAAGGGGATCTATTTTGCCAGAATCAAAACGGGAGACGGGGAGATCACCAAAAAATTAATTCTGGAATAAATGGTATTGCCATGAATTTAGTAAGTCATGCCATTTTCGTAAATTCTTTGTTAGCCGAATTAAAGATGGAAGCTTAGGCCTTTTTTGAGTGAGTTATTACAAGACGACAAGAAGTTTGGTAACCCTCAAAATAACGGTAACTCGTGTGGCTTGATATAAAGACGCCGCTACAGTTCTTTTCGCATTCTGCCAACCGGAATATCCAACTGCTCGCGGTACTTAGCCACCGTTCTTCGGGCAATGTTATAGCCCTTTTCGTTGAGTTTGGTGCAAAGTTCATCGTCGGTAAGTGGGTGTTTTTTATCTTCCTGATCGATATGTCCTTTTAATATGTTTTTTATTTCGCGACTGCTCACATCTTCACCGCTATCGGTGCTCATACTTTCACTAAAAAATGTTTTTAATAAAAAGGTGCCGTAAGGGGTTTGCACATATTTACTGTTTGCCGTTCTTGAAATAGTCGACAAGTCAAGCCCAACGCGGTTGGCAATGTCTTTCAATATCATGGGTCTTATTTTACTTTCGTCGCCGGTGGCAAAATACTCTTCCTGGTATTCGAGCAAGCATTTCATGACAAGCGACATGGTAGCATAACGTTGTTGTAGCGCTTCAATGAACCAGCCCGCGCTTTCTATTTTATTTTTTATGAAGCCCGAGGCTTCTTTGCTGCTTTTATCTTTACTACGGTTGTATTCCTTCAACATTTCCTGGTAATCTTTGCTGATCTTCAGGTCCGGCAGGTTACGCCCGTTGATGCTCAATTCGGGAACACCGTCATTTACCGCAATAATAAAATCGGGCACCACTGCACTGAAATTACTTTCTTTGGAGTCGCTGTTGCCCGGTCTGGGATTAAGATGCGTGATCTCAATAATAATGTCCTTTAGTTCTTCACTGTCTATTTCCAAACGTTTTTCAATCTTATCATAGTGTTTTTTAGAAAACTCTTCCATGTGATTTTTGATCACGTCCATGGCCAATACTACCTCTTTGGTTTTATCCAATTTGCGTTCGAGTTGAATGAGTAAACACTCCTGAAGATTTCGGGCGCCCACTCCCGGAGGATCAAAGCCCTGAATCAATTTTAACACGTTTTCGACCTCCACGGCATCGGTGGTCAAATTATAGTTGAAGGCCAGATCATCCACGATTAGATCCAACTCTCTTCTTACGTAACCATCTTCGTCGATGCAACCGATTAAGTAAATACCGATTGTATATTCTCTTTCAGAGATGTCTTTTAAACCCAGTTGCTGTTCCAACAATTCCTGAAAGCCGATTCCTTCTACTACGACAAAATCACGCGACTCTTCATCGGGCCCCTTATTCACCACTTCGTATTTATAGGAATCTAATTCTTCGGCATCCATATAATCTTCTAATTCCACATCGCTTGCTGAGGTTTTCATTTCTTCCTCTTTGTACTCCCCAAGATCTTCTATTTCATCTTCGGTTTGTGAATCCGCATCCTCTTCGTTACTGTATAGGTCCTCTTCTGTTGCAGTTTGTTCTGGGTCTTCTTCCAGCGCAGGATTCACTTCCAACTCTTCTTTGATCCGTTCCTCCAGTGCCAGGGTAGGTAATTGAAGGAGTTTCATCAGCAAGATTTGCTGAGGCAATAATTTTTGTGCGAGCTTCAGATTTTGGGTGTGTTTGAGCGCCATAATTAGTTGATTCTACACAAGTAATAATTTTTTTTTCCTTTTTGAAGGATGAGGTATTTATCTCTGATCAGATGACTGGCATTGATAATCAAATCAGGAGCCTCCACTTTTTCTTTATTGATGCTCACGCCTCCCCCGAGGATCATTTTTCGAGCTTCGCTTTTGCTCGGAAACACGGTGGTTTTTTCAGTAAGCAGTTCGAGCAAGCCCGTACCGCTTAAGAGATCGGATTGTGATATTGAAAATTGCGGAACGCCTTCAAACACTTCCATAAAGGTATTTTCATCGAGCGCCGAGAGTTCCTTAATGCCTCCGCTAAACAACACCGCACTGGCTTCCACTGCCAATTGATAATCTGTATCGCTGTGCACCAGGCAGGTTAATTCTTTGGCCAGTGTTTTTTGAAGGATCCGTGTTCCCGGGTTCTTTTCATGTTCCTGGATCATGTTCTCGGTTTCAGATCGGCTAAAAAAAGTAAAAATCTTAATCCAGTTTTTTGCATCGGCATCGGAAGTGTTGATCCAAAATTGGTAAAACCGGTAGGGAGAAGTTTTGTTCTTATCCAGCCAGATACTTCCGCCTTCTGTTTTTCCAAACTTAGTGCCATCTGCTTTTTTTATTAACTGCGTAGTGAGCGCAAAAGCTTCTCCGCCGGCTTTCCTGCGAATCAATTCGGTGCCACTGGTAATATTGCCCCATTGGTCGGAGCCCCCCATTTGAAGTTTGCAGTTTTTTTCTTTGTATAGGGTATAAAAATCGTTGGCTTGTAATAATTGGTAACTGAATTCGGTAAAACTCATGCCGGTTTCGAGACGATTCTTCACCGAGTCTTTGGCCAACATATAACTAATGGTGATGTGTTTGCCCACATCACGGATAAAGTTCAAAAAAGATTGATCCTTCATCCAATCGTAATTATTCACCATTTCGGCACCGGTAACCCCGGCCCCAAAATCCAGAAATTTTTCCAGTTGTGTTTTAATGCCTTGTATGTTGGTAGTCAACACCTCTTCATTAAGTAGGTTGCGCTCAGCCGATTTGCCGCTGGGATCGCCCACCATACCCGTTGCTCCGCCCACTAGGGCAATGGGCTTATGGCCTGCTTTTTGAAAACGAAGCAGGGTAAATATTTGCGTGAGATGGCCTATGTGCAACGAATCGGCAGTAGGGTCAAATCCAATATAGCCTGTCACGATTTCTTTTTTCAGCAACTCTTCGGTGCCGGGCATAATGTCCTGCAACAGGCCGCGCCAACGTAATTCTTCAACAAAATCAGATTTCATATAGGGTAAAATTACAAATATTATGCTAAGCTTCGTGCCCAATTGAAGTCGAGGTTCAGAGATATTATTTTTATCTTCGCCTTCATGTTTGTATACAATGTGACAGTAAATATTGAGGAGGCTGTTCATCAGGAATGGCTCAGTTGGATGAAAGAGACGCATGTGCCGGATGTAATGAAGACCGGGTGTTTTATTGACAGTCAGCTATTAAAAGTATTGTATGTGGAAGACGAAGGGCATACTTACTCCGTGCAATACAAGTTCTTAGAAATGGCCGATATTGAAACTTACCAAAAGCAGTATGCTGCCAAATTGCAGGCAGAACACAAGGCGAAATTCGGTGACCGGTATACCGCATTTCGTACCATTCTCCAACATGTGGAATAATTACAGAGTGCTTCGCAGCCAAGCAATAGCATCTTCCTTTTTTTTAAATAGTCTGGTAGGGATTTCCGGTTTATTAACCTTAATAAAAAAATTTGCCAGAATAATCACCGCAGAGGTGTCAGCAATTAAAGCTTGCGCAACCAGTTGTTTCATGAAGGGGTGATGCGCCCCATATTTTCTGGCAGATGAAGTGGAAGAAACATTCTTTCGGACGTCGGCCAAAATACTGTAGGGTACGCCACGGGAAAGAGCGGCGCCCTCTGTAAATATTTTTTCCAGAATGGATTCCGTAATTTCCAGATCTTCGTTTAGGGTCACGATTAAGATTCGATCCTCAAAGACCATACTTCCGAAATCGAAGGTGAGACTTGTCTTTCCCATAAGTCAAATTTAGCATTTTAGACGAATGATCAAAAATTGTCGACGAAAATAGATTTTGGAGGGACCAAAAACAAAAAAGTCGGTAACCAACCGACTTTTCTGAAATAAAGCAACTAATTGTTTAACCCTTAATTATGACAATTTTGTTACTTACTCTCTCTAAAACAAAGAAACAACTAATTCATTTTGAACGGTGGGATTTTACCGTCTTTCATTAACTGCAAACTTTTTCTTTTATGTTCTTCAAAATTTCCGAAGGCCAAGGCATCCAGCATTTCCTGGCGGCTCATATCCGGATTATTAAACTGTTTACGAATCTCTTCCGAGCAGCGGTCTACATACTTTTCAAATTTCATGGGGGCCCACACGTATTCCTTTTTTACAGCATCTTTTTTAAAAGCAAATTCTTTTGGAAGAATGCCTTCAATTTTAGATTTAATGTCTAAACCCTCATACGTTTTGGGCAGTTGCCTATTATCAAACATAAAAGGTTTAGAAACCATGATCACATGCTTCTTCCTCTTGGGGTCGATCATCGACAAACCCTCAATACGCAAACCTTTCTTTTTCAAAGTTCCGTATTTTGACTCAAAGTGTTTTAAAATTTCGAACATGTGTGATGGTATAGAAGACGAAGTTAACTATTATATTGTTAATAACTTAGATAAGTCGAAATTGAAAAAGTTAATAATATTTAAGCGGGTTTTATTTCTTGTTTGTAAGCGGTTCATATCACGTTTGTAAGAAGTTAATACGCTCTTAATCAGATGATTATGAAAGTGTAAAACTATTTTTAAGATGCGGGTTGGAGAAAGGGGTTTAGAGATCCCTTTTATAAACCAATATGTTAAAAACATAGGGGTTTATGCGTTTAATCTGTTCTGAGCGTTTTAAGCTCTTCAAACTTGATTTCTTACTGCCGGAAGAGAGGAGTTCTTTGCGGGTGGTATCGGGGGCAGTAAGTTCAATGGAGTTCAAGATCTCATGGGCCTTAATAGCAAAACCGGTAGCTTCTGCGCCAGTTATTTTTCCTCTAATCACACCAATCACGTTGCCATTTTCATCCAGTAATGGTCCGCCGCTATTGCCCGGGTTAACGGGAATAGAAATCTGATACATGCTGGTATCGTTTGAGTACCCGCTTAAAGAGCTGAGGGAGCCCTCACCATACACCACATCCTTACGTGGATAACCAAGGGTAAAGACCTTCTCCCCCACATCGGTGTCTTTCTCTTTTAAGGAGAATGGAACCTGCCAACTTTTTACTACTGCGGCATCATCAATCTTCAAAATAGCAAGGTCAATTTTAGGATCGCTAAGGATTAACCGGGCTAGGGTTCGTTCGGTACTGGTGTTCATTACAAAGATGCTATCGGCACCTTGCACCATGTGAAAGCTGGTGAGGATATACCCTTTGTTATTAATTGCAAATGCACTTCCCTCAAGATTGGCCGGGGCATACACTGCTTTTTTGCTGGTTTTTGTGATTCCCTCAACAATGCCGTCACTGGAGGCGCGTAATTCCATCACCACTCTGTTGAGATCGGTAATTTGGTTACTTTGTTGCTTAAATAAATATCCTCCCATGCTTAAAACAGACACAGTGGTAAGCACTGCCACGAAGGCGGTACTGGCCGCAAAAGCAATGGTACGGCCATGTTTGCTGGCAAAGGTTTTTTCCTTATACAATGAAATTATTCTTGAGTTTACTCCAAATTCTCGGTCGTGAATTTCATTAAGCTTTTTCTTCAGATTTGTTTTGCCAGCTTGCAGACTCAAGGTGTTGAGAAGGGATTTATGTTCCGCAAACGCCTGCGCTAGAATTTCATCGTGGCGCAGTTGCTCCTCAAAGCCCTTCTTATCAGCCGCGCTCAGCTGGTTATTCAAATAATCGTCAAATAGGTCAGTTACTCTCATAATTTTAGATCTTGCTCAATACTACTTTTTTCAAAAAAATGCCTTTTCAGGCGCTGTAAACATTTGTACTTCTGGTTCTTTGCATTATCTGCATTTGTATAGCCGTATTTCTCGGCCAGTTCTTCCATGTTCAGTTTTAAAACATAAAAGTCCTTAATCAGCGAGCTGCAGGGTTCTCCCAGCTGCATCAGACTTTTATTCATTTTTTCTATCTCCTTTTCTTTCTCTTGATACTCCGAAAAATCGGCGGTCACATCTACCACTTCATTTTCATCATCATCTTTGAATAAAAAGGTTTTGCCATTATTCTTCAACTGCTTTAACCATAATCTTTTTACTACTGAATAGATATAGGTTTGCAATTGACAGGTCAAGTTGAAATCGGGTTGCTGTGCCTTTTCATACAGCACAATCACTGCTTCCTGATAAATATCCCTGGCAGCTTCTTCAGTACCGCTGTTGTTTACAATAAATTTAAGAACGATGTTATAATACTTCTTATACAAAGCGCTCAACACAATGTTATCGCCGCTGCGCAAGCCTTCAATAAATTCATTGTCGGTAAATTGCACGTTGGTTCTTGACATATGCGTCGGCTTTAGTTAATACGCTATTTTTTCAAAGGTAACCTGTTTTTGAGAAAGATTTAATCTTCTTTAGAATGTTGGAAAAGGGGCAAGGAGTAAATAGGATGACACGTTGAAGGGTAATAATAGAGATTTGTTACCGGATGGGTGATGGAAAATTGCAGCCGACATATTTTTATTGTGCTGATAAACAATTGGTTACAAGTAAATCAAATTATTTTCTAAAAAAGGGGGTTACCATTCTCAAGTTTGGGTATAAATGTAAAATTAAACAACAATTTAAAATCAAAACATGAAAAAAGTATTATCAATTGCCGTTGTAGCGTTATTAGCTACTGCATTCGTTGCTTGTGGTCCTTCAGCTGAAGAAAAAGCTAAAATGGAAGAAAGAGCAAAACAAATTCAGGATTCTATCGCTGCTTCAATCAGTGAGTCAATGGCTACTCCAGAAGCTACTGCTGATTCAACTGCTCCAGCTGCTGCTCCGGCAGAAGCTCCAGCTGCAGAAGCTCCTAAAGCTCACTAAGAACTTAACGTTTATTCTGGAAAAGCCTCAAAGCATTGCTTTGGGGCTTTTCCGTTTTTTCATTAGCTTTGTTACCCACTAAAATAGTCTCATTTGGTAATTATGAAAAAAAGTATCGTCCTTCTTACTCTCGCTGTTGTTGGCATGCTCGCTGCATGTGGACCTGCAGCAGAGGATCGTGAAAAAATGCATGCCCGCGCAAAAGTATTTCAGGATTCTATTGCAAACGCCATTAGAACATCGATGGCAGAAGCAGAAATGCCAAACACAGCCCCCGTTCAGGTGTTGGACACTACCTTGGCAGGAATTAATGCCAGGGCTGCTGCCGCTGCGAACACCACCGTGAAATAGCAGTTATTTATCATCTTAATTTATCTTTAGTAATAGTATGGAAATTACCGTTCAAAGCGTTCTTGACGCATTAAAATACGTGGATGATCCCGATCTAAAAAAAGATCTGGTAACCCTCAATATGATTCACGATGTAAAGGTTGATGGAAAGAACATCTCCTTTACGGTGATGCTCACCACCCCGGCCTGTCCTATGAAGGACATGATTCACAATGCCTGCATGAATGCGATTTTGCATTATGTGGATAAGGAGGCGAAGGTGAAAATCAATATGTCGTCGAACGTGACCACCAAAAAAACTAAGGATGAAACAACCTTGCGCGATGTGAAAAACATCATTGCCGTGGCCAGCGGAAAAGGAGGGGTCGGGAAAAGTACGATAGCTGCTAATCTTGCACTGGGACTTACAAAACTTGGGGCAAAAGTGGGACTTATTGACGCGGATATATACGGTCCTTCACAACACATTATGTTTGGCGCTATTGGAGAAGGTCCCGGTTCGGCCGATTTTAACGGGGAAAAGAAAATGTCACCCGTTGAAAGTTATGGTGTAAAAATAATGTCTATTGGATTTTTATCGGGGCCCAATCAAGTAATTGCACTGCGAGGACCCATGGCATCCAAAGCACTTACGCAATTATTTTATGAAACTGTTTGGGGCGAATTAGATTATCTTATTGTTGACCTTCCTCCCGGAACGGGGGATATTCAAATTGGTTTATGCAGCACTGTGAAGCTCACGGGGGCTTTAGTGGTGTGTACCCCGCAAGACGTTGCCATTTCAGACGCGCGAAAAGGAATCGCCTTGTTTCAATTGGAACAAGTCAAAGTGCCCATTCTTGGTCTGATCGAAAACATGTCGTGGTTCACTCCTGCAGAGTTACCTGAAAACAAATATTATATTTTCGGAAAAGACGGCGTGAAACATTTGGCCGAAGAATTAAACGTGCCCTTGCTGGCGCAAATCCCCTTGGTACAAAGTATTCGTGAATCATCTGATGCCGGGAGACCGGCGGTGATGCAGGAAAATACCCCGCAAGCCCTTGCTTTTATGGAAATGTGTCAAACGGTGGCGCAGCAAGTTTCGATTAAGAATGTGGAGCAGCCTGCGGAGGTGTAGATCCGGTTTATTCGGGAAAAGACGCAAGAGACAAGACCAAAGGGAGGCAGGACAAATCTGTTTATACTCCGCTCAGTTTTAATTTTGATTCCACGAAGATCTTGACTACTTCACGAGGTCGTGTTTCTTTAAATTTACCAGCATGTTCTCTACCAATTTAGGCAGATCGTATTTCTCCTTCCAGCCCCAGTCTTTTCGGGCTTCGGCATCGTTGATGCTTTGTGGCCAGCTTTCGGCGATGGCTTGACGGAAATCGGGTTTGTAAGAAATAGCGAAATCGGGAATATGTTTTTTGATTTCCGCAGCAATGTCTTTCGGACTAAAACTAATGCCCGATAAATTATAACTTCCTCTAATCTTGATGTGATCTGCCGGGGCATGCATAATCTCAAGGGTAGCACGAATCGCGTCCTCCATGTGCATCATGGGCAAGGCTGTGTTCTCGGCTAAGAAACATTCGTAGCTTCCTTTTTTCAAGGCTTCATGAAAAATGTGCACGGCGTAATCGGTGGTGCCGCCGCCGGGTGCGCTTTTCCAGCCTATGAGTCCCGGGTACCTCAAACTTCTCACATCCACACCATGTTTTTTATGGTACCATTCACACCAGCGTTCTCCCGCTTGTTTGCTGATACCATAGATGGTGGAAGGCTCCATCACCGTGTACTGGGGCGTGTTTTGGCGGGGGGTAGTAGGACCAAAAACCGCAATGGAACTTGGCCAGTAAACTTTTTGAATGTGTTTTTCTTTTGCCAGATCCAATACGTGAAACAAACTTTCCATGTTGAGTTTCCAGGCAAACATGGGGTTAAGTTCGCCGGTGGCCGAGAGCATAGCGGCCAAATGATAGATTTGAGTAATGCCATGCTTCTTTACAATAGTCAGCAATGCATTTTTGTCGAGGGCATCGAGGATTTCAAATGGGTTTTCAGGAAACAGGCCGCCGTCTTTTAGATCGGAGGGAACTATGTTCTCGTTTCCGTAAATGGTCGATAAGTTTTGTGTTAATTCAAGTCCTATCTGCCCTCCGGCGCCAATTATGAGTACTTTTTCCTGTGTCTTGATCATGGCCTTTTCGCTAAATGCGGTAACAATTTGTACCTTTGCAAACGTACTTAAAAATGCGCTGATTTGAAAATCACGGAATAAATCGTCGAGAATTGAAATTAGACAGAACAGCATATAGAGCGTATCATTTTAAAGATCAGGTTTCTGAAAGGGAATATTATGCGAAGCACCCAAATTTAGAATTATGGAAAGTTTTTCATTATTTGCAGCAAGTAGCATATGGTCTTAAATTTGGGAACTATCCAAAAATGGATAAAACCCTACATTCGAGCAGAAAAAATGGCCAACATTCTTAATGAAGACTTTCAAGATTTTTTACTGGCCTTTAATAAAGCGCAGGTAAAATATGTGTTGGTTGGAGGATATAGTGTTATTTACCATGGCTTCCCCCGGACTACCGGTGACCTTGATCTTTTTGTAGAAGTGAGTGAACAAAATTACGAGCACATCACTGAGGCGTTTCTGGCCTTTGGAATGCCCGTTTTTGACATGACCAAAAACAATTTTTTAGAAAATAGCAACTTAAATGTATTTTCATTTGGCCGTCCCCCGGTCTCAATTGAGATTTTGAAAGAAATTACAGGATTAAGCTTTGGTGAAGTGTATACTGCGGCTGTGAGTGCAGAACTGGAAGGCGTTTCGGTGAAAATAATTAATCTTGAGCACCTAAAGCAAAACAAACAACAAAGTGGAAGACATAAAGATCTAAATGATCTTGAAAATCTTCCTTAACGAGCAATACTAAAGTATAACCTGCAATTATACCTCCCGCATGGCACTATTATCAAACAGAACAGACAAAAATATTCTGAAGCAACGGCTGAAGGAAGAAAACATTGTTCGAAAAACCATTTCGTTTTACCGTTACGTTAACATTGAAGACCCAAAAGAACTTCGGGACACCCTGTACAGTGTTTGGACTGAACTAAACTGTTTTGGTAGAATTTACCTGGCGCATGAAGGAATCAATGCACAAATGAATGTGCCAGAAGAGTCCTGGGAGAAATTCGAGGAGCATCTCAATACCATTTCTTATTTCGCCGGGGTGCCTATTAAACATGCCGTTGAAAACAACAGTAAATCATTTTACAAACTCATAGTTAGAGTTCGTGAAAAAATAGTGGCCGATGGCATCAAGGAACTCGCGTTTGATCCTTCCGACACAGGCACCTATTTGAGCGCAAAGGAATTTAACGAAGCAATAGAAGACGAGAATACCATTGTAATTGATATGCGCAATCACTACGAAAGCGAAGTGGGCAGATTTGATCGCGCGTTTTGTCCCGATGCCGATACCTTTCGTGAAGAACTACCCCTAGTGATCGATCATTTAAAGGGGCAGGAAGATAAAAAAGTGGTGATGTATTGCACGGGAGGAATTCGCTGCGAGAAAGCCAGCGCCTATTTTAAACACAAAGGGTTTAAGGATGTACACCACCTACGTGGAGGAATTATTCAGTATGCCAAAGAAATAAAGGAACAAGAGCTCGAAAGTAAATTCAGGGGGGTTAATTTTGTATTTGATGAGCGGATTGGGGAACGAATTACTAAGGACATATTATCTGAATGTCACCAATGCGGTGCTCCCTGCGACGTACATGTGAACTGCAAAAACGACGACTGTCATCTCCTTTTTATACAATGTCCATCCTGTGCCGAAAACATGAAGGGGTGCTGTACCCCCGAATGTATGCGCATTGCCGCCTTACCCATTGAGGAACAACGAGAATTACGAAAAGGACGGATGAAGAACGGGCCCGAATGTTTATCGGTATATAAAAGTCGCCTACGCCCCAATTTGAAAGAAATACTGAAAAATAAAGTATCTTTAAATAAAAAAGATGAAGCATAAATTGATAATAATAGTATCCGCTGTTATTTGGATGGGAATCTCTTCGTGCCAAAAGACCAAAAACAGCATCAACGAGGCCACTGAGTTTACGATCAATTACACCACCACTGTTGCAATTCCTTCGAGCAGCATTTCGGTAACGGCTCCTGCAGACTTTACTTCGCCTCAAATTCCCACCACCTCATCGAGTCGGTTTGCGGCTGAAAAAACAACGCAAGAATTGATTGACGAAATTAAGATGACCACCTTTAACCTGTCAAATCCAAACGGGAATTTAAATTTTCTCAAATCGATTACTATTTTTATTAAAACAGCAGGACTTCCTGACGTGCAGGTAGCCACTAAAACTAATATTCCTCAAGGCGCTACGTCAGTTGCTGCCGACCTTAGCGGGGCTAATATCAAAGATTATATTTTTAAAGATAATATTCAGTTCAGGGTTACAGTGACCATTACCACCGGCCTAACGGCAGATCAATCGTTAAAGATCGACCAAACAGTTACCGTAAAGGGAAAGAAAATAAAATAGTTAAACCAGAAAAAAATGCCAATTTACCATAAGCTGGGGCAGATCCCGCAAAAGAGACATACCGTTTTTAAAGACAAAAAAGGAAACCACTATTACGAGGAGCTTTATGGCACCGAAGGTTTCAGCGGCATGGATTCGCTCTTGTATCATGTACACCGTCCTACCCAAGTGAAAGAAATTCTTAAGAGTTATTCGGTGGCTCCTAAAATTGCGATCGACAAAAACATCAAAGCACTTTTACTAAAGGGATTTGATATAAAACCGGCTGCCGATTATTTAGAAAGCCGAAAAACTCTTTTGGTAAACAGCGATTGCGCCATTGGATTGGCGGCTCCCACAAAAAGTCAGACCGACTATTTTTACAAAAATGCCGATGCTGACGAAATGCTCTTTATACATAGAGGTACAGGCACTCTAAAAACTTTTATGGGCAATATAGCTTTTGAGCCCGGTGATTATTTGATTATTCCGCGGGGGATGATTTATCAAATGCATTTTGACGCGGCCGATAATCGTTTGTTGTATTGTGAAAGTCACTCGCCTTATTATACACCGAAACGGTATAAAAATTCACAAGGACAATTATTAGAACACTCTCCGTTTTGTGAGCGCGATTATAAATTGCCAACTGTATTGGAAACGCACGACGAAAAAGGAGATTTTTTAATGAAGGTGAAAAAGGAAGGAATGATGCATGAATTGGTGTTTGCTGCACATCCTTTTGGGGTAGTAGGTTGGGATGGGTACAATTTCCCATGGGGCATTTCCATTCATAATTTTGAACCCCTAACCGGCAGAGTGCATCAGCCGCCGCCGGTGCATCAGATGTTTGAAACCGCCACGTTTGTGGTATGTAGTTTTTGTCCGCGTTTATACGACTACCATCCGCTGGCAATTCCTGCTCCCTATAATCATAGCAATATTGACAGCGACGAAATGCTGTATTATGTGGCCGGTGATTTTATGAGTCGTAATAATATTGAGCAAGGTCACATTACTTTACACCCGAAAGGTATTCCACACGGGCCGGCACCCGGGGCCATGGAGCGCAGTATTGGTCAGAAAGAAACACAAGAATTGGCCGTGATGATCGATACCTTCAAACCATTGATGGTAACTGAAGAGGCCATGGGCATTGATGATGGCAAGTATTATAAAAGTTGGGTGGAGTAGTTACATCTTTATTTCAGGAATTAGAAAATGGTCGGAAATACTTATTTGAATAGTTGATGCCGTATTAACCCTAAACATGCATTGAATAAGCAACTGTCTGCGATGTAAGTGTTTGTAAGAGTTTCATTGAAATTACAAGATTCGAAACCCTAACAAACACTGAATCGGGATTAACAGCACTAAGACAGTACGGCATTATAAATAACCCAATGTTTCGCGGACCTGCTGCAATTTTTGATTTGCGAGTTTCGCAGCTTTTGCTTCCCCTATGGCCAGTTCTTTTTCAAGCAGAGCCGTGTTGTTCATGAGGTGATCAAAGCTGCGACGGGGCTCCTTAAATTTATCCAGAATTAATTCAAACAAAGCTGTTTTAGCATGGCCATAACCAAATCCTCCCTTTACATAATTTAGGTGCATGGTTTCCACCTGAACAGGGTTTCCCAAAAGTGCATATAGCTTAAACGTATTGTCTGTTGCAGGATCTTTTGGTTCTTCCAGCGTTTTACTATCACTCACAATGCTCATCACTACTTTCTTGAGTTCTTTTTCAGGAAGGAATATATTGATGAAATTATTGTAGGATTTACTCATTTTTTGTCCATCGATTCCGGGCACAATCATCACACGTTCATCAACCAATACTTCCGGCACTACAAAAAGTTCTTGTCCCACTTTATGATTAAAACTCTTTGCAATATCTGCGGCCATTTCCAAATGTTGCATCTGATCTTTACCTACCGGAACAAAATGAGCGTCGTACAATAAAATATCTGCCGCCATTAAAACAGGATAAGTAAATAAGCCGGCATTCACATCGCTTAGGCGTTCGCTTTTGTCTTTAAATGAATGCGCGTTGGCCAACATGGGAAAAGGTGTAAAACAATTTAAATACCATGTCAATTCAGTAACCTGGGGCACGCGGCTCTGACGGTAAAAAATAGTTCGCTGCGGATCAAGTCCGAATGCCAGCCAGGCAGATGCAGCAGCGTTTGTGCTGTGCCTTATAAATGCAGCATCTTTGATACTTGTTAAAGTGTGCAAATCAGCAATAAAAAACAGGCTGTCGTTTTCAGGTTTTTTACTCAGTTCAATGGCGGGAAGGATGGCACCTAAAATATTACCCAGGTGAGGCACATTGGTACTTTGTATTCCGGTTAAAATTCGTGACATAAATAAAAAAAACAAATGTAATACTTTTAAAACTTAATGCTGTTTGCGCATCTTTCTCCATCCATGGCCGCGCTCATGATGCCACCTGCGTAACCGGCGCCTTCTCCGCAAGGAAAAAGGTTGGTTAATTGAGGATGATGAAGTAGATCTTTATCACGCGGGATGCGCACCGGTGTTGAGGTACGTGATTCAACTCCCACAACTACCGCTTCATTCGTGAGGTAACCACGCATTTTGCCGCCAAAGGATTTTAATCCCGCCTTGAGTGCCTCACCAATCATGGGACCCAATACATGCCGCAGGTCAACCGATCGTAATCCGGGTTGATAACTGCATGCCGGAAGTGAACTGCTTATTTTTCCGTTTGTAAAATCAGCCAATCGTTGTGCGGGTGCAGTTTGTGTTTTACCGCCATGATGCCAGGCCAGTTTTTCAAGTTTCTTTTGAAGTTCTAATCCTGCCAAGGGACCAAATTCTTTATAGGGCTCAAAGTCCTTAAGCTCTAATCCTACCACGATGCCGCTGTTGGCGTATGGGTTATTACGTTTACTGGGACTCCAGCCGTTAGTGACGATTTCCTCCTGAGCAGTGGCACATGGGGCAATGATGCCGCCCGGACACATACAAAATGAATACACCCCTCTTCCGCCAATTTGTTGCACGAGACTATAACTTGCTGCCGGAAGATATTGACGCTTGTCATGCACCTCGGCCCCGGTGCTGCAATGGTATTGAATACTGTCGATGAGTTCCTGAGGGTGCTCGGCCCTTACCCCAATGGCGAAGGGCTTGGCTTCCAAAATAAGTTGTTTTGTATGCAGCAATTCATAAATATCGCGTGCCGAATGACCGGTTGCAAGAATGAGATTAGAAATTGGAACTTCTTTGGTGTTTGACTCGTTTTCGAGAAGAAGAGAAACGATCTTTTCTTCTTTAATCGTGAAGTCGATCATTTTAGTATTGAACCACACTTCGCCGCCGTGTGATAAAATAGTTTCGCGGATTTGTTGAATGAGTTGGGGCAATTTATTGGTGCCAATATGCGGATGGGCGTCTATCATTATGTCGCGGCTGGCACCGTGAAATACCAATGTTTTCAGAACTTTCTCCACATCGCCACGTTTGTTCGATCGGGTGTAGAGTTTGCCATCGCTGTATGTACCTGCCCCGCCTTCCCCAAAACAATAATTACTTTCGGGATTCACGATCTGATCTTTATTAATAGCCGCCAAGTCTCGTCGGCGTGCTTTTACATCTTTTCCCCTTTCAATCACAATGGGTTTAATACCGGTTTCTAAACAACGCAAAGCGGCGAAGAGCCCGGCAGGACCACCACCAATGATGTGACATGTTCTTGTTGAGGCAGACACGTGGAGATACTCAAAAACTATTTTTTCGATGGGGAGTTCTTCGTTTACGGCAGCCAGAATACTCAGATTAATTCGGATGGCACGGCCACGCGCGTCGATACTGCGCTTTAAGATTTTAAATTGAAGGGTGGAATCTTCTTTGAGTAAAAGTTGTTCGCGGACCTCCTCTTTAAGTAATGCATCATTTGCAGCAATTTGTGGGGAGGTTTGAAATTGTAGTTTTGTTTGCATGTGTGGAAGATGTTTATTCTTCAGATTAATGGCGAAGGTCTCGAATATTTTTGCAGAAACATAATCCCGAGAGTGAATCCGGCACTATCCTTCAAAGGTAATACTAAAGACGACCATGCGTGAACGGATCTGGTCGATGCTATTCGTGAATACGCTATTTTCTTTTTTGAGGAGGTTCTTAGTGCCAACTTGCAATTTCAATTCAAATCCCAGTTTAAAATATTGCAGGTAAAAATCGGTACCGAGGCCGGCACTGTAATAAAAATCGTCGCGCATTAATTTCACATTATCATCCAGCTGATTAGGGCCCGGAGTAATGGCGGAGCCGGCCTTTTTTCTGGCCGAAAGGTCGAGCGAATAACCCCCTCCACCAATCACGTAGGCGCTGAAATTTCCTTGCCGTTTGCTTTGGATCTTCATTTCGAGTGGGAAGATGAGGAAGACCGATTCCACTGTTTTTTGAAATACTTTAAAACTATCGCGATCGGCCGTGGCCAGCGTGTATTCTATTTTTCGTGTACCGAAACTAATGTTGGGCGTAAAGCGCAAGCGGATGTATTGTGCCAGTCGGGTGTCTGCCACCAAACCAATGGCAAATCCTTTAGCAGCTTGAGAATACACGGTATTTACACGGTAGCGCGAAACGCCAATAACGGTGTCGGGGAAGGCGGAATTTGGGACCAGATTCAATCTAAAGTCACTGTTGTTTCCGGCGATGGTAAAACCAAAATGGATTTTCTGTTTGTAAAAACGAGGAAGATGTACCCCGTACCCGTCACTTTCCTGAGAAAAACCAAGCCCTGAGAACAATACAACAGTTAGTATTACAACTATTCTTTTCAGAATGTAAATAACGTTTTTAACACGGTTAAATTGTGCAAAGTTATTGATTTTGTTGGGCTTAATAGGCTTTAAAAACTAATAAAAAACCCTAAATTTGTGCCCTTATGGAAATTCAGGTTTTGAAGTCCAAACTGCACTATGTAACTGTTACGCAGGCTGAATTGGATTACATTGGAAGCGTTACCATCGATGAAGATTTGATGGATGCCGCTAACCTTATAGAAAACGAGCAGGTTCATATTTTGAATAAGAATAACGGCCAGCGCTTTGTTACATATGTGTTACGAGGAGAAAGGGGATCGGGCGTAATTTGTTTGAATGGACCTGCCGCTTTACTTGTTAATTTGGGAGATGTTGTGATCATCATGTCATTTGCAACGATGGAATTTGAGGCTGCCAAAAAATTCAGACCTTGGGTGGTATTTCCCGACACAGCCACCAATACCTTAAAAAAATAAACATGGCCGGTAAAAATGCCAGATCCATTATACAATTTGTTGTTTTATTAGGTATTGGTATTTTACTCATCTGGCTTTCTGTTAAGCAGGTAGCTCCTCAGAAGGACAATATTTACGAGGCCTTTAAGAACGCTAATTATTTCTGGATCTTTGCCGGCATGGCCATCTCATTTATGAGTCATTTTTTGAGAGCTTACCGTTGGAATCACTTATTGAAACCCTTGGGTTACAAAGTGAATCTGGCAAATGCCACCTGTTATGTTTTGGTGGGTTATTTCGCCAACTACGGCATTCCCAGAATGGGCGAGGTGACACGGTGCACGCTGGCAGCGCGTTACGACAAGGTGCCATTTGAAGCCGGCTTTGGAACGGTGATCACCGAACGGATCGTCGATTTTTTTCTTTTCCTGTTGATCTTTGTGCTCACCCTTGCCTTTCAATTTAGCGAATTAATAGGGCTTGCTAATGAACTCATCTTCGACAAAGTAGGGGCATTAGTTGCGGGCCTTGGAAAGAGCCCGGTAAAAATGTTGTTGCTAGTTGGAGGTGCTTTTGCACTTATAGCTGTGTTTTTTCTTCTTAGAAAGAAATTCAGCGCCTTGTTGAAAGGAAAGCTTGGTGGAATCTTAAAAGGCATGGCCGAAGGCATTGGCTCTATCCGAAAAATGGAAAAACCCTTGCAATTCATTCTTCTAAGTTTACTGATATGGGCCTGCTATTTTTATTCGCTCTACGTGTGTTTCTTTGCGTTGGATGGCACTTCTCATCTTGGACAGAAAGAATGCCTGACATTGTTACTGTTTGGCACCTTTGGCGTTATTTTTTCGCCCGGCGGACTGGGGGCTTACCCGGCAATTGTGGGAGGAATTCTGTTGTATACTTTTCACATCGATACCGCATCGTCATTTGCGCTTCCTTGGTTATCGTGGACCAGCCAGTTCGTGTTGATTGTAGTACTCGGAATTATCTCTCTTATATTCTTACCCGTTTATAATCGTAACCGACATGTCGTTTCACAAACAGCTTCGTGATAAGATCATCACCAAAGAAGTAGCTGCAAAGCGCCTGAATGCCTTACGAAAGGCCGGAAAAAAAATTGTGTTCACCAACGGATGTTTTGATATTTTGCATCCCGGCCACGTAGATTATCTGAGTCAGGCCCGCGACCTGGGCGATTTTTTGGTGCTTGGTTTAAACACCGACCGTTCTGTAAAGAAACTGGAAAAAGCCCCCAATCGCCCAATTAACAGCGAACAAACGAGAGCCTTGGTGCTGGCAGGATTGGCCTGTGTTGATGCCATTGTGTGGTTTGATGAAGTAACGCCCTATGAACTCATTAAGTATCTGCAACCGGACGTATTGGTGAAAGGCAATGATTATGCTGTTGAAACCATTGTAGGCTATGATGTGGTTAAAGCCCGCGGAGGAGCCGTAATTACAATTCCAATGTTAGACGGATACTCCACCACGGCCCTGATCAAAAAAATAAACGGATAAATCTCATTTGTCTATCCAACCTTACCGCATTAAAACGTGTCGTACCACTGGCGTGTGCGGGGAATTTTGAACTCGCTCAACATAGAGGTTTTCATGTTAAGGGTGATCATGTACATTTTACTTACGCCAAAGGGTACCCAGTCAATCTGGGCCTGCCAGCACTTCAGATCGCGGTAAACGGAAAAGCGCGTGTAACTCAGGCGCTGTGTGAGGAAATCGAAACCGCTGCTCACACCCACTTTCCAATATTTGGTGGGCTTAATATCCCCGCTAAAACGCAGGTTATTGTTAGTCCTGAATTTAGAGGCATCGGGATTGGTAAGGCCGAGCGTATAATATATACTTAGGTTCCAGGGCAATTTCTCTTTACTCTCCAAATCGCTTTCAATGCCCCGTTCGGCCCCGCTCGACATTTTTGGCGCTTCCCGTGTTTTGCTGAGCGCTTTCAGCATATTACTTCCTATGGTGGTGTTTATCGAAAAGTTTGCATTCACCATCCTTGCAACCGGTCCACCTTCGCTCACGGCGTAAACACTCACTCTTCTTCCCAATTCTTTGTTATAGTGATATGGATCGAAGCTGGAGCCCGCCACAATGTCAAAATACTTGAGCACCTTTGTTCTCGCCGTTAAACTAATTTGGCTTGTTTTAAAACTATCGGCAGCGAAGTTGTAATTGCCCGACAGACCCAGATTTTGCAGCAACACGACCTTTTTATACGTAGTTCCGGTATCGGAAGTGTGTTTTATTTTAGCCTCGAGGTTATTGTTTAAGTCTATGCCAAGTGAATTCTGTTTTCCAATGCCGGGACCACCGTAAATGCTTTTTTCAAATATGGAATAGTTGGCCATATGATGCGCGGTATCTGTTTGCACCTTCTTCCAATAGCCATATTTTGGTTCACCAAAATCGGGACGGTAGAGGTAGTTTAAACTAGGGATCAACAAATGCCGGATCTGTTTTATTTTTCCCTTCCTGAACATGTAATCAAAATAAACCTGCGTCTTTAAGGCGGTACTGAACGAGGCTTCGTAAGCGGCTTCAAATCCTTTCACCGTATTGGTTCTCACCTTTCCAATCGAACTGTCTCTTTCTTTATCCTTACTTCCTATGTTATCGAGGTAGAATTCCTTTTCAATGCTCTTTGTGTACATTACCGAAGATAAGTTGAGTGCAGGTGTTGCGGTGATGTACTTTAAAATATTAAAACAGGTGGAAATGGGAAGCTTCTGACTGACTCCGTAGTTTAAGCTATCCAAAAAATTGCCTTTAAAGATACTGGTATCGGCACCATTGAGTTTGTTACTGGCCTCCAACAAATAATACACACGAATTTTATCAATCACATTTTGTTTTGCGCGTGTTTCATTTTTGAAAGGAAAAAAGCTGTTTACGTTGAAGGTGAGTGAAGGAAAAACGATACTCATTTGACGCGTTTGTGAATTTTGATTCTGGAGCGCATTAATACTCAGCGAACTTAATTTGAATGTCTTGGAGAAACTCACGTTCGACTGGAATTGGTTCTGCAAAAATTGCTGCGAGTTTTGTCCGTTCAAACGGTTGAGCGATTGGTTGGAGTGATAGTTTACATCGGCACTGAATCGCACACTGGGGTTGCTTTTATTATCCTGACTGTGACGCCACTGCACGTCGTATGATTTTTGGGTGAAATACTGAGTAGGAATATCCTTATCACCCGAATTAAATTTTGTAAACGATAACAAGAGGGCGCCTCTGGCTTTATACAGAACATTATAATTGTTCTCGGTATTGATGCGGTAGCTACCGTTGGTATAAATATCGCCGCGGATGAACATCTCGGTTTTATCATTTATGCCCCAGTAATAACCTCCCTGTTTCAAAAAGTAACCCTGATTGGCAGAGGCACCGAATGTAGGGAGCAAGATTCCGTTATGTTGTTTTTTAGTATTGGGGAAATAGCCGAAAGGAAGTCCCAAAGGTGTTGGCACGCCACCAATTTCGAGGTACATGGGGCCTGTCACAATTTTATCGTTGGGAATTATTTTGGCCTTGCTTGCTCTAAACACCGTGCGCGCGTCTTCTTCTCCACACGGGATGCAACGCATGTCTTTCATGTAAATCACATTGGTACTATCTTTTTTTATTTCATTTCCAATCACCAGCAATTCGCCCTGGTGCGTGAGGGCATTGTAGATCTTACCCTTTTTGGTCCTTAAATTGTACATTATTTTTTCGGCCTCCATGGGAGTGTCTGATCCGTCTTTAAAAACAGGCGTTCCCACATTCTTACCCAAACTGTCTTTTTTCCCGTACGCTGAAATAATGTTGCGCGTATAATTGATCTCAATGTATTCCGCCTGCATGTCCATGGTTCCGTAGGTGACTTTGGATTTTCCATACAGCAATACTTTTCCTTTGCCGGGAAGGGCCACCACACTGTCTTCGGCCGTATAAACGATCTGTTCCTCCAGTTCTTTTGACTCTTCCTCCTGCACAAGCGTATCGGCGCTAACCTTTTTTAACGTATCGTTACCTTGTGTTTGTGCGTTTAAGTGATTGAAACTTAAAGATATTAACACAATAGCGAAGAAAACTACTTTAGTATGTTGAGGGAATGTCAAGCCGAATTAGATAATTTTATTCAGTTTACGGTGGCACACAAAGCTACAATACTTTAACGTATTGTTGGCCAATTTATTAGCGCGCATGGTTAAAAATTTACAATATTTTATTGTCCTATTCCCCTTTGCGCTATTGCTAATGGCCTTTACTACTGTTGCGTTCCCTCCCGCAAAACTGGTAAAAACAATTGTAATTGATGCCGGGCATGGCGGCAAAGACCCGGGCTGCTTGGGAAGTAAAAGTAAAGAGAAGGACGTGGCCTTGGCGGTAGCGTTAAAACTTGGAAAATATTTGGAGGATAATTTTAAAGATGTAAAGGTAATCTACACACGTACAACCGATGTGTTTGTGGAATTGGAAGATCGCGCACTCCTTGCCAACAAAGCAAAGGCCGATCTTTTTATTTCGATACATTGCAATGCGGCAGGAAAGCCCGTAATGATTAAAGACCCGAAAACAGGGAAAAAAAGAGCAAAAGTATACCGTAACAAAAAGGGGAAACTCGTGGTGGTGGAAACCGGCAATCCCATACCGTTTGGAACAGAAACCTATGTGATGGGATTAAAAAATGAAGAAGGAAAAATGAAAGTGGCCCAACGTGAAAATTCGGCTATTTTTTACGAAGATGATTACGAAAGCAAATATGGGGGGTTTGATCCTGAAAGCGAAGAGAGTTACATCATCATGAGCAATTATACCAGCGCTTATGTGATTCAGAGTGCCAGTTTGGCCATGAAAATTCAGGAAGAATACAGTAACAAAGCAGGCCGCGTGGATAAAGGGGTTCATCGTCAGAGCATCTGGGTGCTATGGCGCACCTCCATGCCAAGCATTCTTACTGAGATTGGGTACTTAACGAACCCGCTTGAAGAAGATTTTCTTTCGAGTACTGCCGGTCAGGACTACCTGGCCAAAGCATTATTTAGAGGACTTCGAAAGTATAAAGATGAGGTGGAAGGCCGAAAGAAAGAGTACAACGACGAATTTGAAAATCAGGCACCCATCGAAAATGAAAATATTAAAGCAGGAAATAGTCCGGTGACTAAAAAAACGGAAGAGGACGAAGAAGACACGTTAAAGTTGATTGAAAGTCCCGCTGAGCCTGACTTGCCAAAAGACAGCGGAGCTGCTGCTTTCAAAAAAGAACTTCCTGCAATTGGAAGTAAAACACTTGAAATTCAAACGAGGGAGAACAAAATTTTGCCGCCAAAAGAAAATGTTCAGGAAAACAAAGTTATTTTGGTTGATCCCAAAGGACCGGACTATAAGAATACTATGAAGCCTAAAACAGACAGTGCTGTTTCGGCGAAAGAAATTGCGGCAAAATTTATAAAAGATAATCGGACCGAAGAGGTGGCAAAGGCAACAAGCGCAAAAGTGCCATTGAAAAAGGAAGAACTGTTTTTTAAAGTACAATTTGCAAGCAGTGATATTAGTTTAGATTTGAAACAAGAAAAATTTGAAGCGCTCAGCGACGTGGATTTTTACAAAGTCGGACCTGTTCTTAAATATACTTCGGGAAAATTTGTTAACGTGAAAGATGCCTCTGCACATCAGGCGGCGCTTCGCGAGAAAGGATTTAAAGATTGTTTTGTGGTAGCATTTAAAAACGGACTGCGTATTGATATGGCCCAAGCTCGGAAAATGCTGGAAGAGAACCCGAAGTAAATTTTAGGAAGAGAATATCAAGTTTCAAGCCAAATGACAATCGGGGTGCAGAAATAAATTTTTATTGATTAGCACATTCCTTACTTGTCAATATATTCTAGGATCAAGTTGTTTTTTTTGGGAGATGGAATGAAAAAAGGGAATGTGATTTTGAGAAGATGTTTGATATTGCGTGAAGGATAGAGCCATTGTTTGAGCTCCTTTTTGCTCCAAAATTAACTCTGGCAAAAAGAGCGAGTGGCGAAAGCCTGACCCCTGAAGCGAAAAACCAGGAATATTTTTTGAAACGTTTTTCGCTTCAGGGGGCACGCCCAAATAATTTCTCTCCAAATTTCCGCTTGACTCGTGCTCTGAGTTATTTTGCTTTTAGGGGTTAACGAAAAAAATTGTGAAGATCTTGTAATTCGATTACTCCCACTTATATTCCTTCACCACATTTACAAACAGTTTCACTTTCTCTTTATCGAGGTCGGGATACAAACCGTGCCCCAGATTGCATATGTAGCGCTGTTTGCCAAAAGCCCGAAGCATGTGTTGTGTGTCGGAAATTATTTTTTTTTCATCGGCATACAGCAAGCAAGGGTCAGCATTGCCCTGTAAGGTTTTATTACCGGCCTGCCCACGCGATTTTAGGGGATCCAAGGTCCAATCTAAACCAATGGCACTGCAGTTGGTTTCCGAAATTTTTTGAATTGCAAAATGTGCATCCTTCGCAAAAACGGTTACGGGCACCAATGGCGATAGGGCATCACAGATCTTTGAAATGTAGTGTAAAGAAAATTCGTAATACATGGGTTCGCTGAGCACACCTGCCCAGGAATCGAAAATTTGCAAAAGGTCGGCACCTGAATTAACCTGACCTTTTAAATAGTTGATAGTACTTTGTGTGATTTTTTCTAAGAGAGCATGTGCCACCTGGGGTTGAGCATATAAAAATTGTTTGGCCTTGCTAAATGTTTTACTGCCGCTGCCTTCAATCATGTAAGCGAAAAGAGTCCATGGTGCACCGGCAAAGCCAATCAAGGGCACTCGTCCGTTCAGTTCTTTTTTGGTAAGCTGCAAAGCTTTCATCACATAGTCGAGATCATCGGCCTGCGCAATTTTTAATTGCTCCACATCGGCAAGATTCTTTATGGTTTTTTCGAACCAGGGCCCTTTTGCCTCTATCATTTGATAAGGCAAACCCATGGCTTCGGGAATCACTAAAATGTCGCTGAAAATAATGGCGGCATCCACTCCTAAAATATCAACCGGCTGAATGCTTACCTCGCAGGCCAGTTCGGGATTTTTCACAAACTCCACAAAATTTTTGGCGCGTGCGCGGGTGGCCTTGTACTCCGGCAATACCCTCCCGGCCTGACGCATGAGCCAAACGGGCGCACGTTCAACATTTTCTCCTCTTGCCGCTCTAAGCAGCAGGTCATTTTTTAACATTCGGCAAAGTTACGCTCAAAATCTATATTTCATAACATGTTTTGAGGTTTGTTGCGGTTAAATTATTTGGCTATATTTATTCGTAGATCTCCGGGGATTTCCTTACTGTATTATTTCCACATCACCTAAACATAAACCAATGAAGCATTTTTTTACTCTTATCGTCTCGTTTTGTGTCCTAATTTCGGCAGCTCAGCAACATGTTTGCTCTAAAATTAAGCAGAACAGCTCTGCCGTTCAATTTAATGTGCTGGCCAAATCAAGTTCGAGCTCAGTACAAATTACCCATGAAATGAAATACGATGTAAAATTTGTGCATTTAAATCTGAATGTGGAACGTAACACAAAATACATCAGCGGCTATGTAAAAACGGTGGCCACGGTTACATCGGCGGTTTTAGATACGTTCATGACCTTGTTGCATCAAAATCATACTGTTGACTCCATCCGTTTCAATGGCGCCCTATTGACGTATTTTAGGCAGGACAGTATGATTAAAGCAGGGATCCCTAGTCCTTTGCCTGGTGGCGCAACTTTTACCGCCATGGTGTATTACAAAGGAATGCCTCCCGCGGGGGGTTCTGCTATTGGCAGTGGCTTTAGCACACAGGCCAGTTGGTATGGGGGTAATAATGCCACCTGGAGTTTAAGTGAGAGTTTTGTGGCGTATCATTGGTGGCCCTGCAAACAGGCATTAACCGATAAAATTGATTCAAGTTGGGTATTTATTACCACCGATTCTACTAACAAAGCCGGGTCAAACGGGGTCTTAAAAAATGTAGTAAACCTGGGGATTAAAAAACGTTACGAATGGAAGTCACACAAACCGATTGATTATTATCTCATTTCTGTTGCAGTGAGTCGCTTTAAAGAATATAATTTGTATGCAAAACCACAGTATTTAGGGGGCGACTCCATCCTTATTCAGAACTATATTGATGCCAGTGCCTATGTAGACCCATTTTGGATCGCAAATGACAAAGTTGAATTAGACAAAATGCCATCGGTTCTTAATTTCTTATCCAATATGTACGGCATGTATCCTTTTTACAAAGAGAAGTACGGCCATTGCATGGTACCACTGGGAGGAGGCATGGAGCACAATACCATGACCACCATCGGATTTTTTGATTATTACATAGACGCACATGAATTGGGACATCAATGGTGGGGCGACCAGGTAACGTGTAAGACCTGGGGCGATATTTGGATCAACGAAGGCTTTGCCTCTTATACCGAACATTTAGTAGCTGAATATTTGGATCCCGCTAATTTTGCCGCGAATTTAAATGCGGCACATCAAAACGTGATTGCAGGTGCGGGGGGCAGTATTTATTTTACAGGAAACGACACACTAAATTCGAACAGGATTTTTGATTCGCGCTTGACTTACGATAAGGGAGGGGCCATTATTCACTCTTTGCGTTTTCTCACCAACAACGATTCGGTGTGGTTTAATACACTTCGTGGATTTCAAACTGCGTATAAGCACAGCACAGCTTCTGCACTTGACTTCCAAAATTATTACCAGGCGCAAACGGGCATCAATCCCGGCATCTTTTTTAATCAGTGGTATTATGGGGAAGGGTATCCGATCTTCACACCAAAATATAATTACACGGGCGATACCTGCATCATTAAGGTGGTGCAAACGGTGAGCATGCCTTCAAAGACACCCCTCTTTATCACACCAATTGAATACAAGATCGGAAGGACCGGCAAACCTGATACCACCATAAGGGTGATGCACAGCATTCCCACTGAGATATATAAGTTCCCCTTAAAAGGCGCTGTTACCAGCCTTACCTGTGACCCCAATAACTGGATTATAAACAAGGCCACCAATTCGGTGAGAGATCAAACACTTGGTGTCAACATACTGGGCATTGCTGTAGATCAGAAAAACGAACCGATTATTACGATAAGTCCTAATCCCAGCCACGATTTTGTGACCATTACATGCAGCGGCAGCAGTAAAGCCCTAGCAAGTGTATACGATCTTGCCGGTAAACTTATGTTTAAGAAGGAACTTTTGAGTGAAACACAACTCGACTTGCGTTCTTTGGCGGCAGGAGTGTATTTAGTAAAAGTAGTAGATGAAAACGGAATTGAAATGGAGTCACAAAAACTGATTTGTCAATAATACCCCTTAGTGGAAGCGCATTCTCCTCATTTTTTAGGCAGGAGAATTAGCTTCGGCTTAAAATCCTTACCTTTAGGTTCGTCACGCATTTCGCTCCTTCGCTGCTGAAAGGGCCAACTAGCTGCATTAAAAGAAATGAAATTTATTCTCAGTACTACTTTGTTCGTCCTAACATGGACCCTTTCTGCGCAAGAACATGCCTGTGCAAAAGTAAAGCAGGCCTCAATGGCAAATTATTTCAATCAACAAGCCAAACCAGCTGCTGCCTCGCCACAAATTTCGCATGATATGAAATACGATGTAAAATTTGTGCACCTCGATTTAAAATGTGAACGCACGAATAAGGCGGTAAGCGGGAATGTAAAAACCATTGCCACTGTAACATCTGCAGTGCTCGATACGTTTATGACCTTGCTGCATCAAAATTACACCATTGATTCGGTTCGATTTAATGGGGTGATTTTACCTTCTCTGCGTCAGGACAGTATGATCAAAGTTGGCATTCCTGTTCCATTACCGGGCGGTTCCACATTTACTTCTCAAGTGTATTATAACGGAATTGCTCCCACCGGAGGTTCTGCAATAGGAAGCGGATACAGCAATGCGAGTTCACCTTCATGGGGAAATCAGGCCACCTGGAGTTTAAGCGAGAGCTTTGTGGCCTATCATTGGTGGCCCTGCAAACAGGCCTTAACCGATAAAATTGATTCGAGCTGGGTATTTGTTACCACAGATTCTACCAACAAAGTGGGCTCAAACGGTTTGCTTAAAAATGTGGTGATTGTTGGAAACAAAAAACGGTATGAGTGGAAATCAAAAACGCCTATTGATTATTACCTGATTTCGGTTGCTGTTGCCAAATACAAGGAGTATAATTTATATGCCAAACCACAGTATTTAGTGAACGACTCTATTTTGATTCAAAATTATATTTACGATGGCGCGATCAATAATACCAACTGGATCAATGGTCAGAAACAAACTCTGAATAAACTACCGAAGGTGTTGGAATTTTTATCCAACATGTATGGCATGTATCCCTTCAGGAAGGAAAAGTACGGACACTGTATGGCGCCATTAGGCGGAGGCATGGAGCACCAAACCATGACCACACTCGGCTTCTTCGATTATTATGTAGATGCACACGAACTGGGACATCAATGGTGGGGCGATCAAGTAACCTGCAAAACCTGGGGTGATATTTGGATCAACGAAGGTTTTGCTTCTTATACCGAGCATCTGGTAGCGCAGTATCTCGACAATCCCAATTTTGCAACCAATTTAGATGCGGCCCATCAAAATGTGATGTCTCAGCCCGGAGGAAGTATTTATTTCACCAATTCCGACACCCTTAATACGGCAAGAATTTTCAGTTCTCGTCTCACGTATGACAAGGGCGGGGCCATTATTCATTCGCTTCGTTTTTTAACGAATAATGATTCGCTTTGGTTCAATACCCTTCGTGGATTTCAAAGTATGTATAAGAATAGCACGGCATCGGCGCAAGACTTTAAAAATTATTATCAGGCACAAACCGGTATCAATGCCACGCAGTTTTTTAGTCAATGGTATTACGGCGAGGGGTATCCTACTTTTTCGGTGAAGTATAATTTTTTGCGGGATACTTGTTTCATGAAAAGCACCGAGACGGTGAGTCTGCCGAGTGTAACGCCACTTTTTATTACACCAATGCAATACAAGATTAGCAGAATAAGTAAGGCTGATACAACGGTGAGGCTCAACCAAAACACGGCACTCGACAGCTATAAATTTCCATTAACCGGCACCATCACACAAATTGTTTGCGACCCAAATAACTGGATTATCAATAAGGCGGTGGGGCCAAGTCGCGATTTTACGCTGGGGGTATTGCCCACGCCAACGGCTCCTCCAAATACTGCCGGCATAGAGGAAACGAATCAAAATTACGAGGCCATTCGTATTGGGCCAAATCCAACGAAAGAGGCGTTATACATCACTAATCCACTCCACGCCTCCGGAAAACTGCAATTATTTGACGTCACAGGCAAATTACTGGAAGAGAAGGCGCTCTGTTCCGAAAATTATCTTAATCTAAAAGAACTTGTATCCGGCTTCTATCTCTTGCGAATCCTGGATTCTGCCGACAAGGAGCGATGTAGCCAGAAAATAATAAGGGAATAAATTCTTAGAAATTTCGTATTTTCGCAATCTGATTTTTTATTATCCTAGGCACCGTAGTTGAATGCCCGCCCGACCGAACGAGAGAGTAATTTTTTGTTCGGTCGTTCGAGCGAAATA
>JAQSCW010000009.1 GCA_029945625.1 bacterium | reverse complement strand
ATATTCCTGCGCTTTTGCTTCGTTTTCTTTTTGTGCCTTTGCTGCATATCCGCCTTTTTCGGATGTCGAATTAGCAATGCTACCCCCGTAGTTATTATACATGGCGCCCAGGTTATATAAGGAGTTGTAAAGATATTCCTGATTCTTCGGGTTTAGGTCGATGGCCTTTTGGTAATTATCTTCCGCATTTTTAAATAGCTCTTTAAAATTGGCAGGCCGTTCCAGTTCTTTTCCCGTAACCTTGTCTTTGGGATTGGCCATGTTGTCGTAAATATTACCAATAATAAAATAATACAAAGCATTTGTGGGGTCTTTCTCTATAGAAATTTTCAAATTCCTAAGTGCATCTTCCTGTTTGCCTTGTGCCAGAAACAGATTGGTTTCCTGCGTTAACAAACCTCCATCATTTGGAAATGCCTGTCTCCCTTTTCTCAGCATTTCATAGGCTGCAGCAGAGTCTCCCTTACTCAATAAAGCGGCATAGAGCTCTTCATAATTGAGTGGAGAGGATATCTTTGCATCGATCATTTTTTTATTGTATTCAATAATCTTGTCGGTGTTTTCGGCCTTGGCAGAGGAGATACAGGCGTTGTAAAAATTAACGGTATCGGTGGTTTTGTAAAGGATGGTATTCATGATCGCCGTTTTATAGAAGTAATCAGCGGCCTCATTGTATTTTTTTACCTGATATTTTCCGGAAGCAATATTGGCAGCCTCAATTTTCATCTGCTGCACAACGAGTGCAAATTTCATTTCATCATCATCCATGGGTTTGGATGAGTTTACCAAACCTTGCTGAATGGTCTCTAAAAATTTGGGGTCAAGTTCCTTAATCTGGTTGAGTTCATCAACTGCCGACTCGAAATCCTCTAAACTTGTGTTGCCATAAGCTTTTAAAATTCGTTCGTTTCTATCGGGAATAGAGGCCTCAAGTTTGCTGATCTCTGCGTTTAAATTATATTGAAAGAAGGCATAACTGATTCGCAATTTATAGGCGTGGGTCTTTCCTTGTTTTTTTGTGTCTTCGTTAGCTAAAGCAAGATCAATAGCTTCTTTTGCCTTGACGAGGTAAGCAATAGTTGGTTTGCCGTCTTTTAGGGTCTCTTCATAATCACTTAGCGACCTCCATGCAGTTTGCACTTTTGCTTTTTGGGCTTGCGTTACAGACCAAAACGAAATGAGAATCAAACTCCAAATTACCTTGTTTACCATTGTTTTCGGTTTTAATGTTATTTGTATTTTTCTGCTTTTTCAGTTTCACCGACCCTTAGGCAGATTTGACGGAGGATCTGTTTTGTCTTTTTGTCCTTCGTGAGTTCGTACGATGTTTCAAAATATCCGATCGATTTTTTAAAGTACTCATTTGATTTTGCTTCATATTCTTTCGTCTTTGGGTCTTTGTATGGGAGCTCGCTTAACTTATCATTCCATTCCTTTCCTGCTGAGTAATAGAGCACCGCAAGGTTATAATTCCCGGGTTCATAGTCGGGCTTTAGTTCCAACACCTTGAGGTACTCGGCTTCGGCTTCCTTAAACTGATTAGTGCCTTTATAGAGATTAGCGAGAACAAAATGGAGCACCTCGTTATCGGGCGACACCTCAATGGCGGCCTTCAGTTTGTCTTTTAATATATCGGTTTGCTTTCGGGCAATATAAATATTAAGCTCAGTAGTGATCAAATCCATGTTGTCTTCAAATAACAATTTACCTTTGTCGATGTAGGCAAGAGCGGCCGCGGTATCCTTGTCCAACAAGGAGATTTTCACCATATCGGTATAAATCTTAGGATCCTTGTATTTGATCTCGATCAATTTGTCAGCCAATTCTTTTGTTTTAACCTTGTTGCCGGCATATTTATACATGTCGAACTTGTTAAACATAATCTTTTCTTTGGTGATATTCTGACGCTTCATTCCTTGATCGTAATCATAGGGTAATGCTGCCTCAAGCAAGTCGTAACAAGCTAAGGCTTTATCGTATTCTTTATTGGCCACGTAAAAATTTGCCTTGCGGTTGGTGGCCGAACTGGCCATAACGATTGGTCCCTTAACATCATCTTTGTACACTGTATTTTGATCAAATTTCAAACACTTTATATACGCATCCAGCGCTTTTTCTTCAGATTCCAAATCAATGTCGCGCACCGCCTTTGAAGTATCACTGTAGATGGCTCGGTAAACATGACCCCGGTTCATCCACATTTTTGAACTGGTTTTGGTAGTTTCATGCTCCGCGGCCGCATCAGCTGCCGCTTTAGCCTTTACATAATCTTTGTTCCGTAGGTAATTGATCATGTTCTGAACCTGAATATTTTGCCCAAACATTAACGTGGAACAGGAGATAAACAGCACTGCAATTAGGTTTTTCATAGGTTTTAGTTCTTGTTATAACAGAAAAAAAACCAGTAAGGTATGACTTAGTGGTTTATTTCCTATAGGATCTGCATCTTTTAATACAGACGCAAATATCAAACTTTTACATAATTAATCGATCGAAATTTTCTTTAATTTAACCTTATCTAACACTTCTTTGTTTTTTGACTCCTTGGAAGCCTTATCAAGTTGCGATTCAATGATCCATTTATCGCCTACAACTACCGTGGTAAGCTTATTCGAGTCAAAATATTTCTTAATTTGTTGATTCACATCTTCTTTTGTCATGCTCTTCAGGATTTGGTTCTGTTTAGTGGTATAATCCTTATCGAGATTATACCTTGTGATGGTGTTCAAAAAGTCGGCCTTCTGGTAAGGGTCTTCATAACTAATAGCTTCTGTGTTTAACAAAGCGCTCTTGGTATAGGCCAATTCCGCATCTGTGATGCCCTGCGTCTCATATTTCTTAAATTCGCGAATGATCTCAGCTAACGAAAGTGCCGTTGAACTGCGTTTTACAGAACTAAAAATAGAGAAATTTCCGGCATATTTTCCACCTGCAAAATTTGAGTAGATGCCGTAGGTGTACCCTTTTTCTTCTCTCAAATTAAGATTTAGTCGGCTGTTAAAAGCGCCTCCAAATACAAAATTAGCGATCCTGTTCTTGTAATAATCGCCGGTAGCGTCGAATTTAACCGAAGGGTAGCCCATGGTGATAACCGAAGAAGGAGCGAGCGATTTGTTATAGATAAAAAAACGCGGTTCCGTGGTCGGAATGGGTTCAGGAATTGGTTGAATGGTAACCGGCTTGGCTTGCCATTTGTTTAAGAAATCAAGTTTAGTAATGATATCCTTTTCGTCGAAGTCACCCACTATTACCAAGTTGGTTACTGAGGGTGAATAATAATTTGCGTAATACTCTTTTGTGTCAGCTAACTCAACATTGTCGATACTCTTAAGCGATGGAGCAATCCCCATAATGGTATTGCCGTAAATGGAATAACTGAACATCTTGCCGGCCATCGTTTCCGGGCTAGTTTCTTCGTTTCTTACATTGGCCTTGTATTGTTTCTTGGCTAACTTAAAATCTTCCTCCTTAAAGCCGGGATTCAATAGTTTTTCTTCCAATATTTTTAGCGTAGCATCCAAATTTTTCTTGAGGCAATTAACTCGTATCGTAGTAGCTGATTTTCCTGCAAAAAATCCAATGCTGCTTCCCAATAAATCTAACTGCGAACTTATTTGTTCGGTACTGAAGTTCTTGGTCCCTTCATTGAGCATATTTGCGGTGAGCTCGGCCACACCTAATTTCTTGAATTTTTCAGGAGGTAATACCAAACTACCACCCTCCATTGTCATAACCATGGTAATTTCGGGAGTCTCCGAATTGCGCGTTCCCGCAATCGTGAGGCCGTTGTTTAATTTTGTAGTAAAATACTCAGGAACTTTTGCAGTTTTATCGGGTCCAGCAAGCGGTTGGTTTGCCCTGTTAAATTTATCGGCTATTGGCGAATACGTTAATCCACTGTACTCGGGATTTGCAGGAAAGGTCCGTCCTGCATACGGATTTACACTTTTTACAGAGTCGGTTTGATTCATTATCGGGTACGTGTTTAGCACCGCAGCCCCCGATCCTTTTAAGTACTTATTATACACTCTGCTAATATCTTCTTTTGTGACTTTAGTATAGCGATCTAATTCTTCTGTAATGGTGGTTGACTTACCTAATAAGCGCTCCCATTCTGAAATGGTCGCATTTTTACCCCACACCGAGTTAATTTGGCCGTAGGCGCTTGATTCAATTTGCCCTTTTGCTCTTGCCAAAGCTTCATCGGTGATCCCGGACGTTCCAAACTCCTCAATGGTGCTTTTTACTTTCGCATCCAAATCTGTGAATAATTTCTCCAGGTTAAAATCTTCAGGCGGATAGGCGAAAATAGCGATGGAAAATTCTCCGGAAAGTTCATTCGACGCATGATCAACCTGAGCTGCAACCGCTAATTTAGATTTTACAAAGTTTTTGTAAAACACCGAATTATTTCCATTGCCCATCATCGATGCCAGAAGATCTAAAGCCGGCTCATCTCTGTTATATTGCGCTACAGTGGGAAACACCCTCAAGTTAAGGGGCATGATAATATTGTCCTTATAAGCAGTGTACACATCGGTGGCGATAGTCACCGGAGCGGTTCTTAATTTTTTAACTTCAGGACAAGGTTTGAGATTACCAAAATACTTGTCCACCATGGCAAGTGCTTCCGTTGGATTAATGTCGCCGGCAATACTTACAATGGCATTATTGGGGCCGTACCAACGCAAAAAGAAATTCTTCACATCGTCCAGATTTGCTCTATTTAGGTCGTCCACATACCCAATCACCGGCCAGCTATAAGGATGTCCCGGAGGATATAACGTCTTGTTAATCTCCTCTACAAACGCCATGGCATAAGGTTGATTTTCCACGTTTTGCGACTTTTCATTCTTTACGGCATCACGCTGATTCTCGAATTTTTTTGGGGTGAGAGAATCCAGTAAAAACCCCATTCTATCGGACTCTAACCAAAGTGCCAATTCTAAATAATTAGAAGGCAATGTTTCGTAATACACGGTTTTGTCGCGCTCGGTGAATCCATTCATTTCACCCCCCGCAGTTGATACCATCTTAAAATGTTCTTCATCGGCCACGTGCTTAGAACCTTGAAACATCATGTGTTCGAAAAAGTGCGCAAAGCCTGACTTTCCAAGGCTCTCGCGATCGGAACCTACTTTGTAGGTCACCATAACATTCACAACCGGATCGGAATGGTCTTCGTGCAGCAGAACTGTAAGTCCGTTAGGTAACTTCCAACGTTCGTAAGGAATTACCATTTTACCTGCTTGCGCTTCCACCTTTTCAATCAAAGTGGGTTGTGCCACCAATGTTGTTAAGCCGAAAAGACTCAACATACCTGTAACAATCGTTTTCTTAGTCATACAATTTTTTTATAAAGTTAAACTTATAAACTATTTCAAGTACTCCTTCTCTAAGCGTTATCGTCCGTTGGTGTAGTTCCTCCATCAAGGGTAGGTTCAGAACCATCACCGGTTGGTTCGTTTGTTTCAGTTGTTAAGTTCTCAGCGGCAACTTCAATATCCTCCTCATGATCCACTTTTGTAACCGCAGCAATGCTGTCGTTTTCCTGAATGTTAATCAACCTCACCCCTTGAGTGGCTCGGCCCATCACACGTAGATCCGACACATTCATCCGAATAGTAATACCGTTCTTGGTTATAATCATCAAGTCATTGGCATCGGTCACAGATTTGATGGCCACCAAATTTCCGGTTTTTTCGGTAATATTAATGGTCTTTACACCTTTTCCACCACGATTGGTAACACGGTATTCATCAATATCTGATCGTTTGCCGTATCCTTTTTCTGAGGCCACCAATACATTGGCTTTCATATCGGCAATACAGATCATTCCAATTACTTCATTATTTCCACCTTCGTCGTCGTTTAAGTCAATTCCAATCACCCCACTGGCATTCCGTCCCATCGGTCTCACTTTTGATTCGTTAAAACGACAAACTTTTCCCAGCTTAGTCGCCAGCATGATCTCATTTGTGCCGTTTGTTAATGCGGCTTCCAACAACACGTCTCCTTCACGAATCGTGATGGCATTGATGCCATTGGCACGCGGACGCGAATAAGCTTCTACAGATGTTTTCTTAATAATACCATCCTTAGTGCAGAGAATGATAAAATTGTTCTGAATGTATTCTTCATCATTAAGATCTTTAATATTAATAAAAGCTTTCACTTTGTCATCAGGGGCAATGCTGATCAAATTTTGAATGGCTCTTCCTTTACTTTGTTTATTTCCTTCCGGTACCTCATAGGCCCTGATCCAATATACCTGACCCTTTTCGGTGAACAACAAAATATAATTATGGGTGGACGCAATAAACATATGCTCAACAAAATCTTCTTCACGTGTAGCCGTACCTTTGCTGCCTCGTCCTCCTCTGTTCTGAGCGCGGTACTCCGCCAGATTGGTGCGTTTCATATACCCCATGTGCGAGATTGTAATCACCACATTTTCATCGGCAATAATGTCTTCAATTCTCAGATCATCTCCGGCATACACAATATCAGTTCTTCTCTCATCACCATACTTTTCTTTGATCTCCGCTAATTCTTCGCGAATGATTTTAAAACGTAATGGTTCGTTATTTAAGATATCGGTCAAATGTGCAATGGTCTTCATCAACTCTTCATACTCGGCCTTAATCTTATCGCGCTCCAGTCCGGTTAAGGTTCTTAAACGCATGTCCAAAATAGCACGGGCCTGAATTTCAGAAAGCGTGAACTTGGTTATCAATTCGTCGCGAGCAACATCGGGACTCTCACTTTCGCGAATAATCTTAATGACTTCATCGAGGTGATCGATTGCAATGAGCAAACCCTGTAAAATATGTGCGCGTTTTTCGGCTTGAGCTAATTCGTATTTTGTACGGCGAACAACTACATCGTGACGGTGCTCCACAAAATAGTGAATCATGTCTTTGAGGTTCAACGTTTGCGGACGGCCTTTCACCAGCACCACATTATTGATCGAAAAAGAGGTTTGCAGCGCGGAATATTTATAAAGATTGTTAAGCACTACATTGGAAATGGCATCACGGCGTAATTCGTAAACAATGCGCATCCCTTCTCTGCTGCTCTCATCGCGGATCTCTGAGATCCCTTCAATTTTCTTTTCATTACAAAGCTCCCATTGCCGCTTAATCATTTCTGCTTTATTGATCTGATAGGGAATTTCTGTAACAATGATGCGTTCGCGATCATGAATGGGCTCTACGCTCGCTCTTGCACGCAATACCACACGACCGCGCCCTGTATGAAACGCATCGCGCACGCCTTCAAAACCATAAATAGTACCACCTGTAGGAAAATCAGGAGCTTTTATGTGTTTCATCAAACCATCAATATCTATCTCCTTGTTGTCAATGTATGCTAAAATGGCATTTATGGCTTCTGAAAGGTTATGGGGTGCCATGTTAGTGGCCATTCCTACCGCTATTCCCGAAGCTCCATTCATCAATAGGTTTGGGATCCGTGAAGGTAAAACGGTGGGTTCGGTCAATGAATCGTCAAAATTAGGACGGAAGTCAACCGTATCTTTTTCAATATCGGCAATCATTTCTTCTGCGATCTTCCGGAAACGAACCTCCGTATAACGCATCGCTGCAGGTGGATCACCGTCAACTGAACCAAAGTTCCCCTGCCCGTCCACCAACATGTACCGCAGGCTCCAATCCTGCGCCATTCTAACCATGGTGTCATATACCGACGCATCACCATGTGGGTGATACTTTCCTAAAACCTCTCCTACAATACGCGCCGATTTTTTATACGGACGGTTGTGAAGGACACCTAAATCCAACATACCGTACAACACCCTGCGGTGCACCGGTTTTAACCCATCCCTTACATCAGGCAAAGCACGTGATACAATTACCGACATCGAATAATCGATATAGGCCGTTTTCATTTCATCTTCAATGTTAATAGGAATTATTCTTTCTCCGTCTGCCATGTTGTTTTATTAATTTGATATTTTTTTGTTTTTTGTGTGTTTTATGCTCTTTTGTCAGTTCTCTGTCTTCGAAAAATCTGCTTCAAAAACGCAAACATTTTTTTTCGTATGAACCGATGAAAGTACCGAAAAATCAGCATATACACCTAAAACTTATGAACAAAATATTTGTTAAAAATTCCACCTCTGTGGCTTATCTTTTGAATTATATGGAGTATTTTTGGTTTTGGCACCAAATGTGTAATTAACCTAAAAAGAAAGAACCTTATCTATATGGAAGCAAAATTTTCGCCCCGTGTAAAAGACGTAATCACTTATAGCCGAGAAGAGGCTTTACGTTTGGGGCACGACTATATCGGAATTGAACACTTGATGTTGGGAATGATCAGAGATGGGGACGGTGTCGGCATGCGATTACTGAAGAATCTTGGCATTGATTCTGCTGAGCTCCGGCGAAGCATCGAACAAAGTCTCACACCGGGCTTACGTAAATCAAATAACCTGGCCAATATTCCATTGGTGAAACAGGCCGAAAAAACTTTAAAACTCACTTACCTCGAAGCAAAAACTTTTAAGTCGGTGCAAATTGGCACCGAACATCTTTTGCTTTGTATATTGAAAGAACACGATAATGTTGTTACTAAGACGCTTCTTAAATACGGAGTAGATTACGATGCTACCAGAGCTGAACTAGAGGGATTCATGGAGAATCCGGGAAAGATCGAGAATTCAGCAGCCGGGGGAGATGAAGATGATCCCGAAGAAAGCGCGTTTGGTGGCGGAAGCAGCGGTGCAGCCGGTCAGAAAAAACAAGGAGAAAGCAAATCAAAAACCCCGGTGCTTGATAATTTCGGAAGAGATCTCACCAAAATGGCCGAAGATGGGAAGTTAGATCCTGTAGTTGGAAGAGAAAAAGAGATAGAACGTGTTTCGCAAATCTTATCACGTCGCAAAAAAAATAATCCCATTCTTATTGGTGAACCCGGTGTGGGTAAATCCAGTATCGCTGAAGGACTTGCTCTTCGCATTGTACAGCGTAAAGTGAGTCGCGTGCTGTTTGGAAAACGTGTGGTGACGCTTGATTTGGCGTCCTTGGTTGCAGGTACTAAATACCGCGGTCAATTTGAAGAACGCATGAAAGCGGTGATGAACGAACTGGAGAAAAGTCCCGATGTGATTCTCTTTATCGATGAAATTCACACCATCATTGGTGCCGGTGGTGCCAGTGGAAGCCTCGATGCCAGTAATATGTTTAAACCGGCATTGGCACGTGGAGAGATCCAATGTATCGGAGCTACTACTCTCGACGAGTACCGTCAGTACATTGAAAAAGACGGTGCTTTAGAGCGTCGGTTCCAAAAAGTAATTATTGAACCGGCCACTCCTGAAGAAACTCTTCAGATCCTGAATAATATTAAAAGCAAATACGAAGACCATCATAATGTGACGTATACAGACGAAGCCATTAAAGCTTGCGTAACGCTTACATCAAGGTATATCACCGACCGCCATCTTCCCGACAAAGCTATTGATGCCCTGGATGAAGCTGGAAGTCGCGTACATATCACCAACATCAATGTGCCTCAAAACATTGTTGATATTGAAGGAAAAATTGAAGAAATTAAAGAATTAAAGAACCAGGTGGTGCGCAGTCAGAAATACGAAGAAGCTGCCCGGCTCAGAGACACAGAAAAACAACTTCACGCACAATTAGAAGCTGCAAAAAAATCATGGGAAGAAGAAACCAAACAAAATCGGGTGACGGTATCGGACGAAAATGTGGCCGAAGTCGTGAGCATGATGAGTGGCGTTCCTGTGCAGCGTGTGAATCAAAATGAAGGTGAAAAACTGGTGAAGATGAACGAATTGCTGAGAGGCAAAGTCATTGGACAAGATGCTGCTCTGGCAAAAGTGGTGAAAGCCATTCAACGGAACCGTGCCGGTTTAAAGGATCCTAACAAACCCATTGGTTCCTTCATCTTTTTAGGTCCCACAGGAGTTGGAAAAACACAATTGGCCAAAGTATTGGCGCGTCATCTCTTTGATAACGACGATGCCTTAATTAGGATCGATATGAGTGAGTACATGGAGAAATTCGCTACAACTCGTTTAATTGGGGCGCCTCCCGGATATGTGGGTTATGAAGAAGGTGGACAGTTAACCGAAAAAGTACGCCGTCACCCCTATTCCGTTATTTTATTAGATGAAATTGAAAAAGCGCATCCCGATGTGTTTAACATGTTACTGCAAGTACTCGATGATGGGCAGTTAACAGATAGTTTGGGGAGAAAGATCGACTTCAAAAATACCATCATCATCATGACCAGCAATATTGGAGCGCGTCAACTAAAGGACTTTGGAGTAGGAGTTGGTTTTGGCACTGCAACCCGCAAAGAAGGTGTGGATGAAGCCTCAAAGGGAATCATTGAAAGCGCTTTGAAAAAAGCCTTTGCGCCTGAGTTCCTGAACAGGATCGACGACGTAATCATCTTTAATGCTTTACAGAAAGATGATATTCACAAGATTATTGACATTGAGTTAGCAAATTTATTTGGACGTGTAAACGGTTTGGGATTCATTATCAAAATTACGGATGCAGCGAAAGATTATATCGTTGAGAAGGGCTACGATGCCAATTACGGTGCCCGTCCATTAAAACGCGCCATACAGAAGTATTTGGAAGACCCAATGGCCGAAGAGATCATCAAAAACAGCCTTACGGAAGGAGATGAAATAGAAGTGGACTACAATAAAGAGAAAGATGAAATTGTGGTAAGTGCCCACAAGCCAAAAAGTAAACGAAGTAAAAAAGAAGATAAAGCCTAAATCAAGACCCCGGATCTTTTCCGGGGTTTTTTTACCTTTGTATCACAGATGATTACTTTTAAAAATCCCGATATTCTGGAGCAAGAACTCGTTGATGTTCGCTTGAAGACGGAGAATACAAAGGCCTTGCTTTTGTATAATGACGATGTGAATACCTTCGATTTTGTAACGGAATGCCTCATTAAAATATGTGGGCACGATTCAATTCAGGCCGAACAATGCACCTACCTCATTCACTACACCGGTAAATGCGTGGTAAAGAACGGTACCTTCGTGCAGCTAAAACCACAGTGCGAGGCCTTATTGGAGCGGGGCCTTTCGGCCAAAATCGAAAATTAAGTTTCCAGTTTACTTCCAAATGATCCGTTTTATTTTTTAATTTTAGCTCACTATTTAATTTAATGCACCTTATGAAAAAAACAGTTTATACCGCTCTCCTTTTTTCTATTTTTTTACTTTCCTGTCATAAAAATGTGGTAACGGGCAAGCGGGCCTTTACCATGTTGCCCGAAAGTGAAATGATGGCCATGAGTTTTACAGAATACGATAAATTTCTTTCCGAACACCCTCCCCTGCCGGCTTCCGACGAGCGCGTGCAATTGGTTAAACGATGCGGCACCAAGATCCAAAAAGCAGTAGAACAGTTTTACGCAGATAAAAAAGCCACCCGAGATCTGGATGGATTTAATTGGGCATTTAATGTGGTGGATGAAAATACCATAAACGCCTGGTGTATGCCAGGTGGAAAAGTGGTGGTGTATACAGGCTTGTTACCAATCACAAAAGATGAGCAGAGTTTGGCAGTGGTATTGGGACACGAAATTGCACATGCTGTTGCCAGGCACGGAAACCAGCGCATGAGTCAGGCCCTTGTGTTACAATTTGGAGGCACGGCCTTATCAGTGGCCATACAAACGCAACCCGCCATGGTGCGAAATATATTTGAACAATCATACGGCATTGGTACTACTTTGGGCACGCTGAAATACAGCCGTAATCATGAAACAGAAGCTGATAAAATGGGGCTCATCTTTGCGGCGATGGCCGGCTATGACCCTGAAGTGGCCATTGGTTTTTGGCAGCGTATGGCTTCTATGGGGGGAGAAAAACCGCCTCAACTGCTCAGCACACATCCAAGCGATGCCACACGTATTAAAGACCTTGAGGCCTTTATGCCTGAAGCGAAAAAATACTATAAACCTTCATAAATCAGTATCAAAAGGTTCCCGAACAGGAACTTTTTTTAGGCTAATTCGAATTGCCTGATATTGCAATTCATATTTCCTTCCTCATCAAAATCATCAATGATCACACCCAGAGGACGGTTGCAGAGTTCAGAATTAAAAACAGATTTTACCTTAATATAGTTTTCGGTGAATCCGTACATGAAGCCATTCTTATTTTCATATTCAAAAATGGCCGTTCTTGAACTACCGCGTTGTTTGTCATAAAACGCCCTCAGTTTTTTGGCCGACAAGATGCGTAACATTTTATTTCTCCGTTTGCGTTCCGCGATGGGAACCACGCCTTCCATCAAAATAGCCTCCGTGTTATCGCGTTCGCTGTATGTAAAAACATGGAGGTACGAAATATCAAGTTGATTTAAAAAATCATACGTCTCTTTAAAATGCTCTTCGGTTTCACCCGGAAACCCAACAATCACATCCACGCCAATACAGCAATCGGGCATGTTGTTTTTTATACTCAGCACCCGCTCTTTATACAATTCGCGATTGTAACGGCGTTTCATGAGCTTAAGAATGGCATTGCTTCCACTCTGCAGTGGAATGTGGAAGTGCGGCACAAACCTGTTGGATTGTGAAACAAAATCAATAATCTCGTCCTTTAATAAATTGGGTTCGATGGACGAAATGCGGAATCGTTCTATTCCTTCAATTAGGTCGAGTTCATTCAGCAAATCAAGAAAATCAAAAGACTTGTTCTTTTTAGAATCCCCATCGATACGTTCACCGTACCCAAAATCACCGATATTCACCCCCGTAAGCACAATTTCTTTCACCCCACTCTCGGCAATCTTATTTGCATTGGCGATCACATTGGCCACTGTATCACTTCTGCTTTTCCCTCTTGCCAAGGGAATGGTGCAAAACGTGCAGGAATAATCACACCCATCCTGAACTTTCAAGAAAGAACGGGTGCGGTCACCCACACTGTAAGCGCCCACAAAAAAATCGGCTTCCGAAATTTCGCAATTGTGAATCTGAGCATGGGTATGTTTACCCGATAAATTGATGTAGTTGAGTAATTTGAATTTTTCGGTAGCACCTAATACCACGTCCACTCCTTCAATCTCGGAAATTGCATTAGGCTTCAATTGGGCATAACAGCCTACCACCGCTATAAAAGCATCAGGATTGGCGGCCAGAGCCGATTTCACAATGGATTTACATTCGCGATCGGCATTTTCTGTTACCGAACAGGTATTAATCACATACACGTCAGCTGCTTCAGAAAAGTTCTTTTTCTGATATCCCTTTTCCTGAAACATTCTTGCAATAGTAGAAGTTTCGGAAAAATTGAGTTTGCAACCCAAGGTATGAAATGCGACGGTTTTTGCCATTTATGTGGCGGCAAAGGTAATCATTTATTGCCTTTTTTGGAAAGAAAACAGCTTATGTATTGTTCTCTTCAGCACATCCCCTACCCTTTCAATGCATGATGAGTCACCGAATTATCAGGTTTTGCAATGCCTTGTTTTTGTAGTACATTTGTAGCTTACCAAAATTATGGAACTAAGTGCTTTAACTGCCATATCACCAATTGATGGTCGCTACCGTAAAACAACGGAAACGCTGGCAAATTATTTTTCGGAGTTTGGCCTTATGCGCTACCGTGTTCAGGTAGAAATAGAGTACTTTATTTCGTTATCGGAATTCGGATTGCCACAATTGCCAAAAGTAAACTCCTCTCAAATAGAGGCGCTTCGTTTGGTTTACAGCAACTTTTCGCTCAACGATGCGCTCGAAATTAAAGAAACTGAAAAAACTACTAACCATGATGTGAAGGCGGTGGAGTATTTTGTGAAAGATAAACTCGCAAAACTAGGACTTTCTAAGTACTCTGAATTCGTTCACTTCGGTCTCACCTCACAGGATATTAATAATACAAGCATTCCGCTATCATTAAAAGATGCCAGCATCCATACACTTGTTCCGGCCATCAAAGAAATTGTGATCAAATTAACTGCGCTGAGTCATGACTGGAAAAATGTGGCCCTTTTGGCCAGAACACATGGTCAACCTGCTTCGCCAACACGGTTAGGCAAGGAGTTTTTTGTTTATGTAGAGCGACTTTCGGCACAACTTAATCAACTGAACAGCGTTCCCTTTTCTGCCAAGTTTGGCGGGGCTACCGGTAACTTCAATGCCCATTATGTTGCCTATCCTGAAAAGAACTGGATTTCGTTTGGCAATGATTTCGTAAATGGAAAATTAGGACTAAACCGCTCACAATTCACCACTCAGATTGAACACTACGATAATCTTGCCGCGTATTGCGATGCGCTCAAACGAATTAACACCATTTTAGTGGATCTTTCGCGCGACATTTGGACGTATGTGAGTATGGATTATTTTAAGCAGAAACTAAAAGCGGGGGAAGTGGGCTCGTCGGCAATGCCTCACAAAGTCAATCCCATTGATTTTGAGAACGCCGAAGGTAATTTAGGTATTGCCAATGCTCAACTGGAACACCTTTCGTCAAAACTCCCCATTTCGCGTTTACAACGTGATCTCACCGATAGCACGGTGTTGCGAAATCTTGGCGTACCCCTTGCGCACTCACTCATTTCTTACACCAGTATCATGAGGGGTCTACATAAACTCATTCTTAACGAACACGTGTTGCACAATGACCTGGAAGATAATTGGGCGGTGGTAGCAGAAGCTATTCAAACCATTCTTCGAAGGGAAGGTTTTCCAAAACCTTACGAGGCACTTAAAAATTTGACCCGTACCAATACAAGCATTACCGAACAGTCAATTCTTAGTTTTATTGATGAATTGGCCATTACGGAGGGCTTGAAAGCGGAACTAAAAAAAATAAGTCCCCATAATTACACCGGCACTAATCCCGAATTAAAATTATGAAAAAGGTATGGACCTATATCATCAGCAAAGAACTTCAAGAACCGGAACTTCGCGTATTGAGAGATCTTGGAACGGCATTTGTATCGGGCTGGACCGCTCATGAAAACAGATTGGAGGCAAGTTTCGACATCTTCGAGAAACGGATTATTGTTATTCGCGTGAACGAAGAAGTTGCATCGGCCAGTGGCTGCAGCATTGACAAACTTCAGCATTTTATGAAAGAAACTGAAAAAAAATTCGGCCTAGAATTGCTGAATCGTCTCCTGGTAGCCTATCGCGGAGAGGGCCAAGTGCAAGTAGTACATTCCTCAAAAATTCCGCAACTTCTACTTGAAAACAAGATCTCAGAGAATACGATGGTATTTGATACCGCGGTGTATACCGGAGAAGAACTGGAATCATGGGAACAACCTCTCAAATCAACCTGGCTCAAAAAACACCTCGTAAAAGTCTAGAACGCTGCAAACCCTTCTATTTGGGCTTCCGAGGCCTTATACTGACTTTCGCTGTTAAAATTTCCTTCTTCATCAAGCAGTTGGTTCACAATCGAAATAGGCAGTTTATTATGGTACACATGCATTTTCAAATATTGGAAAATGCCTGTTAAGTGTTCCATTCCACGTAAGTTACCTGCCCTCCCGTCGGACAGCCCCACTAAACACACGTCTTTATCGGCCCATTCACGGGGATGCATGCTGTCGAGAAAGGATTTCAGAATTCCCGGGAAACTCCCATTGTATTCGGGAACAATGAAGATGAACTTATTATGGGCGGTCACATAATCGGCTATCAATTTCGTGTATTTTTCGCTTTTTTTTCCAAAAGTTTCCCCAAACGCTAAGTTCTCGGGGAGTTCACGAAAATCTAAAAGTTTACTGCTGATTTTTTTGCTGATCAGGATGTTTTGGTATATTCTACTCACCTTTAAGGTGTTACTATTTGGGCGATTGGTGCAGCTTACAACAACTATTTCGTTCATATAAATTTATCAACACAATGTGTTATTCTTTCTCGCTTTTGTTAAAAACTAAGGGCCTGAAAAGTCCGTAATTAATTTAATTTTACAAACAGCAATTTCGTTCAATTGTTTGTTTTTTATGAACATAACTTATTATGGGCACTCCTGTTTTGGCGTAGAAATAAATGGAAAGAAAATACTTTTTGATCCATTTATTAGCCCCAATAAGTTAGCAAAAAACATTGATTTGAAAACACTGCGTGCAGACTATATTTTGATTTCACATGGTCACAAAGATCATCTAGCCGACGCCGAAATGCTTGCCAAACAAACAAATGCAAGGGTAATTTGTAATTTTGAGATTCAGGAGTGGTTGTCGAAAAAAGGGATTAAAAACATGATTGCAATGAATGTTGGAGGGAAAGTGAAGTTGGATTTTTGTAATGTTAAATGTGTGGCAGCTCAACACAGCAGCAGTTTACCGGATGGCTCGTATGGTGGAAACCCGATGGGGTTTGTGGTGGAGAGTGACAAAGGAAGTTTTTATTATGCAGGAGATACGGCCCTGACGTATGACATGAAATTGATTGGCGACTACAGAACCATTGATTTTGCATTTTTGCCGATAGGAGATGTGTTTACCATGGGGGTTGATAATGCCCTCATTGCATGTGATTTTATTCGGTGCTGGGAGGTGATCGGGATGCATTACGATACGTTTGATGCCATAAAAATTGACAAAGAAGAAGCGAAACATAAATTTGAACGTGCCGGAAAAAAGCTCACCTTAATGGAAATTGGTGAAACGAAGCACCTCGATCTTACACTAAAAAAAGCAAAAGAATGGGAAAAATAATAGCCATAGCAAATCAAAAAGGCGGAGTTGGTAAAACTACAACAGCCATCAACTTGGCAGCAAGTTTGGCGGTACTTGAATATAAAACCTTGCTGGTAGATGCCGATCCCCAATCTAACGCAACGTCGGGCGTGGGCATCGATCCCTCAAACGTAAAAGCAGGCCTTTATGAGTGCATTATCGACAGCGTGCATCCAAAAGATGTGATTCTCAAAACAGAAACACCAAACCTCTGGCTTTTACCTACAAATGCCGATTTGGTTGGTGTTGAACTCGAACTCGTGAATCTCACCAATCGTGAGTACATGATGAAAAAAGCGCTCGACAAAATAAAAGATAAATACGATTTTATTATTTTAGATTGTTGTCCTTCGTTAGGACTTACTGTTATTAACGCACTGTCAGCGGCCGACAGCGTTATCATTCCTGTTCAATGTGAATATTTTGCGCTTGAGGGAATGGGAAAACTATTGCAAACCATTAAGATCGTACAGGCGCACTTAAACACGAATCTGGACATTGAAGGCGTATTATTAACCATGTATGATGGAAGATTAAGACTGGCAAACCAGGTGGTGGAAGAAGTTAAAACTCATTTCCAGGACATGGTATTTGATACGCTTATTCAGCGAAATACCAAGTTGGCAGAAGCACCTAGTTTTGGAAAAACAATTATTATGCACGACGCTATTGGCAAAGCTTCCACCAGTTATTTGAACCTGGCCCGTGAATTACTTCAACGCAATGGTTTAACCAAGATCAGTGACAGTAACCGGGTGATCAATATTCAGGAATCAGAACAAGAATTAAGCGAGGACGTTTAGATAATTTTTTTCTCATGAGTAAGAATGAACAAACGAAACGAACCAGGAACCCTATTACATTAGCAAAGACAAAAAAAAGACAATGAGTAAAAAACCCGCACTAGGAAGAGGATTGAGCGCGCTGTTAGAAAATGCGAGAACAGACATCACCACAAAAGGAATTGGCGAGAATGCGCCGGTTGTAAATTCTGTTTCCGTTATTAGAATTAAGTCTATTGAAACCAACCCGTTTCAGCCCCGCACCAATTTTGAAGAAAACGCCTTGCAGGAGCTAAGTGATAGTATCAAACAGCATGGCATTATTCAACCCATTACCGTTAGGAAACTGGGTTATGAGAGGTATCAGCTCATTTCAGGCGAACGGCGTTTCAGAGCCTCCCAAATGGCAGGTCTCACCGATGTGCCTGCGTACATTCGTATTGCCGATGATCAAGAGATGCTTGAGATGGCACTCGTTGAAAACATTCAACGTGAAGACCTCGATCCCATTGAAGTTTCTCTTTCCTACAAGCGCTTAATAGATGAATGCAATTTAACACAGGAGCAACTGAGCGATAAAGTGGGGAAACAGCGCAGCACAGTTACTAATTTCCTGCGTTTGTTGAAACTTCCTGCCGCCATTCAAAAAGCGCTCAGAGATGGTGACATCACCATGGGCCATGCCAAGGCGCTAATTAATATCGACAACGAAGACCGACAATTAGCCATTTTTGCCCTTGCACTGGAGCAAGACTTTTCAGTAAGGCAGATTGAAGACTTAGCGCGCGGCGAAAAGGTAAAGGTGACCCCAAAAGTGATTCGTATCGAAAAACCATTGTCGATTGAAGACAAAGTAATTACTAAAGAATTGGATAAGATTTTTAATAAATCCTACTCATTTAAACGAAATTCGAAAGGGGGCGGTAGTATTTCTCTTGGGTTTAGTAACGACGAGGAGCTGCAGCACATTATCTCCTTTTTTGGACTTTAAGCCGGCGGAGATCGGTTCTACTTTTAAATAATTGGCCCGTGTGAGGAAAATACTTGTCCTATCCGATACGCATGGTTATCTCGATCCTAAACTATTCAAATACATCAACGCTGTAGATGAAGTTTGGCATGGGGGCGATATTGGCGCGCTGCAGGTTTGCACTGGGATTAGCAAATTAAAGCCCTTAAAAGCCGTTTATGGGAACATTGATGGTGCCGACATCAGAGCCTCCTTCCCCGAAGATCAGATTTTTTTTTGTGAGGAAGTGAAAGTAGTAATGACTCACATTGGTGGATACCCGGGAAAATATCCCTCAAAAATCAAGGACCTCCTGCGTGAACACCAACCCGACCTTTTTATTTGCGGCCATTCCCACATTTTAAAAGTGATGAACGATAAGGAACATCATCTCTTACACATGAACCCCGGAGCCATTGGTTTGCAAGGCTTTCATACAGTACGAACAGCGCTTACGTTTGAAATCGAGGGCCGCGAAATAAAAAATCTGTCAATTATTGAATTGGGCAATAGAACATCCTTACCTTCGTAATATGGATCTAAATACGTATTTCAGTGACGAAGCTCTTGCACGGTTTGTGCAAGCGCAGGGAAGAACTGTTGAAAAAGTGGTGTGTCACCTCTGGCAAAATACCATTGCTAAGGGCGCTACAGTTGAGCTCATAGATAATGTTGAACTGTATTTTGCTGATAAGCAGAAACTGACAATTTCGTGCAATACCACAGGTGAAGCGCTCGACGCAATTGTATTCGATTACCCAAAAGCGGCGAAGGAGCTGGAAAAAGAATTTGAAGGAAAAATCAGGCTATATGCTATTAACGCCTCTGAAACCGAAATGTGGACTGAGGTAATTGGACAAACTTTGCAACAAGTAAAGATTGTAAAAGAAGGAGAGTACCACAAAGCGGGTTCCCTCCTACTTGAATTTGACAAAGAAAAACGAATCGTTTCTATTAGTCCCCTAGACGGACTTGTAATTGACTATTACGAAGAATAGTTTCGCTATTTCAAGAGCTCCATGGCTTCCTGCATGGAGATGAGCTCATCCTTAAATGTGGCGATCACAAACGCATCCGACCATCCTTTTTCTTCAAGCGCTTTCCGGTACTCTTCCGCTAATTCCAGTCCCGGGAAGTTTCCGCTGGTATATCTGATAGAACCAGAATTGGTGATTTTCTTTTCCGAATCTTTCAGGTCCTTCACACGTTCGTCCATGGATGCCTCCTGTACTTTTTTCTTCAATTGACCTAGCTGGACTTTGAAAACAAGTAAAGACTTATCAATTGAGTTAAAGGTCTTATCCTCACTGAGATCTTCCTTGTAGTTCTTGTCAACGGTAGCTTTGGTTTCACTCATTGGAATTCTTCTTCCTCCGCGATAAGCGGTTACAAATGCGTCATTGAAGCCCTGCAAAACCAAATCAGCTCTCACCGCCGCTGCTTCCTCAATAGTTGGGTAACCCTTTGTCACGTATTTGTAAATCTTATCGCCTGTTTTTAATTCTAATACACCGGTAGTAGTTCCAAATAAACTGGTAGATATTTTTCTGCTAAATGCGCCCAATTGCACCCTGTAAACAATCTCATTTTTGTTAAATGCTTCGTCCGGATTGGTTGCTACCGCAGTATTACTATCACCAATGCTTAATTTTAACAAGTCTTCAATTTCATTCTTCAACAAACTTTCCAATTCATCTTCAGGAAGCTGCACCACATCCTTGTCTTTAAACATAGAAACGCCTGCCTTCTTATTCCCTTCTTCTCTGAATTCATCACGTCGTTTAATGGCCTTACCAAGTTTGTCGTAGTTACCGCTCGTATACACCACTGTAGTGCCATCTTCAAGAGTGGTTGAGTTAATGTCACCAATGCTCAATAAGAATGCCAATTCATCGGAAGGAATCGCTCCGTTGTATCTCATCAACTCAACTGTGAATGGATCTTTCTTTAGTTCCTTCTTTTTTGCGATCGCATAAATGTTTCCGGTGTATTCGGTGATCCTGTCTCCACCTAGCGAGTCATTCATGTATTGATCGTACCAGTTTTGCCAGTATTCATCGGTACGTGCCACACCTTTCAGATTAACGCCAATTCCTTGCGGCGATTGTAATTCATCGTCTTTAAAATCGGGCACCCCGTCATTGTCCCCATCAAGCGGGCACCCTTTAAGGTCTACTATAACGCCTTCCGGTGTACCCTGACAAGCGTCGTTCACATCGATGATACTGTCATTATCAGAATCTTTATTAAATAACGCCATCAAATAAGCATCGTTGAAATCAACAGTATCATTTAATTTGCGCTCACGTTGCGGTTTCTTCGCAATCAGATCGTATTGAAGTGAAATGGAAGCATACGAAAAATTATCATTTCGTTTGTTCCCTTTTCTAGCGCCAACACTATTCTCTGTAATACCGTCAATATAGTCAGTAGTCGACAGATAATATTGGTAATTAATTTTCATGTCTATTCTGTCGTGAATTTTCATGACCACCCCTGCTCCAATAGGAAAAGACCAGGCTGATTCGCGGTATTTTCCAAATCCGTCGAGGTTCTGCTCCCTCACGTCACTTTCGTAGATGTAGTCGCGCGTCAGGGTATTGGCGTATTGCGCATCGGCAGTACCTTCTGCTTTATCCTTTACTGAGCCATCGCTCCAATAGAAATACGTGTTTCCGTTCTTGTCTTTCAGGTCTGTTTTACTCAAAAACTCAAAGCCGTATACCCCAAAACTTACAAACGGACGAATTCGGTAGTTATCAGGAATAAAGTTGCCAAAGTCGTAAAGAAGATTTACGCCTCCTGCCCTAATATCAGTTCTAATATTGGCTTGTCTTGCGGCAGTGTTTTCATTAACAGCTATCCTCCCAAATAACATATTGAAATCAAGTTGTAAAAAAGGAGTTAGTCGCTGTGAAATAGCAAGATCAAAGGCTGGTCTTCCTCCCAGTGTGGGCTGATACTGTTTGTTATTCAAATCTCCGTGAAAACCTAGTCTGCCGATACCTATGGAAATTTTGGGTCTCATTTGCTGCTCCATTGCAGCCTTGGACGTATCAGGAAGCACCTGCTGCTCCTCCGAAATTTCCCGGAACATAGTGCTCCCGTTAACGGTAGTGGTAGGAATAGTAAGGGGATTTAAAACAAAATACAGCGAGTCCCCCTTAATACTGCCTTTTGAAGACACCGCCGGTTCGGGTTCGGTGAGATAATAGGCCAATAGTTGTTCTTCGGTCAAACTGTCGAGTCGCGCATATTTGATAGAATCTTTACTTAATCGAATCGATTGATATCGGAGGCTGTCATCTACCAGAATATACATGGGCTTCACCGTGTCCTTTTCCAGAGGGGGCGCCGCAACGGAATCCATTCGGGCCACTATAGGTTTAATACTGTCCTGCAGCGGTTTTACCGGACTAATAGAGTCTTTCACTGCCAATGGGGGTTTAATAGAATCCGGAGAAAGAACCACTGGTTTTATTGAATCCTTTACCGCAGCAGGGGGCTGGATCGAATCCTTTAGTACAACCGCCGGTTTAATGGAGTCTTTTGTTGCAGTGAACTTCTTAGAGGTATCGGCTACGATCACCGCTTGTTTCACAGAATCTTTTTTTGCCACTTTAGCTTTGGTGGTGTCCTGGATAATAGGCGTATGGGCAAGTGAGTCCAGGTTGGACATCATCAGCGAATCAATCGCCGTGAGTTGTTTGGTAGTATCCGTCTGTGCGCAAACAGACAGGGAAATACTGCATAAAAGAAACAGAAGAAGGCTCTTCATAAATTAATTATCTGTAAAAATAGCTTTTTTTTTTATCTGAACCACTTTTGATTCGTAATCATTAATGCTTCCTGTACGGTAACTCTTTTTCCTTGGTTGTAAGCCACTACAAATGCAGTCTTTACTCCGTTCTCATCTACCATGCTTGTTCTATGCTCTCTTGCAGTTTTATAGTCATTATGTGACCCCACCATAAATTTCGTGTACCCACCCATCATCTCGCTCTTTATAGTCTCGCTGATCTTGAATTTTTTTTCGAGCCGCTTCGTAGTTACTTTTATTCGGGAAAAAGCGCCGACCTGTACCAGAAACTCAAGATTACCTTCTTTCTTTTCAATCACTGTAGCGGGTCTCTTTTTTGAATTGGCGACACCTGTAGATACAGTTTCCACTTTCGCCACAACAGGTTGCCCCTGAGGTTTTGCGGGCTCTTTAGGTTCCTGAGTTTTTTCAACAAGATCAATCGGTGTTTCAAATCCGAGCGTCTCCGCCACTAGCTTATATTTTTTGCTTTGGTTGTCTTCCAAATAAGAATACTCTCCCTGAAGGGTAATTGTTTGATTGGTTGAGCTACTAATCGAGTAGGATATTTCGAGGTTCTCCTTTTCCGGAACACTCACCCACACAAATTTTATTTTACCATCCGCCACTGAAAATGAAGCGCCATCCGTTTTGGCTCCTTTTACAATCACGCCGGCAGGCAAGTCGTCGCTGTATCTTGCAAACCCTCGGGTTATGCCTTTTCTAATGTTCACGGTCACTACTTGTTCAGCGGAAGAATTTCCTGTTTCTATTTTTCTGGTTGCTGTAATATCACCCGGGGGTTCATTATTACTCTCTACCGACACGGTGGTTTGAGCCAGCAAACTGTCTTTGGTGGCTGTTACGGGCGTTCCTGCTTCGGTGGGAGTTACCGAACTTAATAATTGTGAACCGGGGGCCAATACCGTTACTTCTGCCGAATTCATTTCAACTACTTGCTTCACATTATTTTCAACATAGGAATATTTGGCGCCTATTGTTTTGTTTCCCAAATTTTCAGCCGAGGGCACAATTGTTAAGTGTATGCTAATTTCACTTTCCATAGGTAAAACAGCCCACAACCATTTTGCAATGCCATTTGAATACGAATACGTAGCACCTTTTTCATCGGCCTCCTTCACCTCAAATCCTTCCGGCAAATCAAGTTGAAGTTTTCCAAATCCATTCATCGCGCCTTTATTCACCACAATCTCAATCGCTACCGGCTCCCCTGCGATCATGCTAGCCGGGATTTTACCCGTAACACTTATTCCGTTATCACCACTAAAGAGGCCGTAAAAAAAAAGTACAATAGAATTAATTACAATAAATAAGTATTTAATCATGCGTCTAAAATAGGCCAATAAAGCGCAACGAATCTTTATTGAAACATAGTTTTAGTAACACTATAATGTTAACTTCTAGAGAGAAGATGTGCGTCCTCCATCAACCGGGAGATTTATTCCATTTACATAGGAAGCAGCGGGCGATGCCAGAAAAGCAATCGCGTTGGCGATTTCAGAAGCCTCGGCAAATCGTCGCATAGGGATCTCATGAAGCATTTCACGCTTCACGTCCTCGCTATGCACGTTCGATTTTAATGCTTTGTTTTGGATTATTCCCTCCAAACGTTGAGTTGCTGTGGCTCCCGGAAGTATATTATTGACCGTTATTCCAAATTCACCCACTTCATTGGCCAATGTTTTTGCCCAGTTTCCAACTGCGGCCCGAATCGTATTGCTTACGCCCAAATTAGGCAGGGGCTGCTTTACAGAAGTGGAGATCACATTAATGATCCTGCCATAACCACTGTTCTTCATACCCTCCAAGCAGGCTTGAACCAGTATATGATTACAAATTAAGTGGTTGTTGAAGGCGCTTACAAAATCTTCCACTTTAGCAGAGGAAACGGGCCCTGCAGGAGGCCCCCCCGTATTGTTGACCAAAATATTAACTGGTCCTGTTCGCTGAATAAACTGATCCACCAATTCTTTCAGCTTTGTGGGATTACTAAAATCAACGCACAAATAAGAATGCAGTTGCGAACCATTGTCTTTTAACTCTGCTTTGGTTTGTTTAAGACTTTGTTCATTTCGGGCAACGAGCGTCACATGGGCGCCCAATGCAGCTAATTCCATTGCAGCGGCCTTTCCTATCCCTTGCGTACTGCCACAAACTAAGGCGCGTTTATTCTTCAGATCTAAATTCATGGTTTAATCATTATCATTCGTTAATCTTAATAGTTGTTCACTCACCAAATCGCTTTCAAACCCTCGGGCCACAAGGTAGTTCAGTACTGAATAATGTACTTTTCGCTTATCTGCCGTGGCAAGAGTATCCCTTTTTTTTTCAATCAATCTCCTCAGCGTAATTCGGTAATCATTTTCATCTATACTCTTAAGCGCCTTGTTTATGCAGTATTCCGATACCTTGTGCGTGCGGAGTTCTGCCTTGATTTTGTTCCTCCCCCATGATTTAATCCTAAACTTCCCACCGGCGAAAGCAATGGCAAAACGCTCCTCATTTATATAGTTCTCCTCAATAAGTGTTGCAATCACTTCGTCGGCCTCTGAGGCAGGCAATCCCAGGCTCCGTAACTTCCTTCGGGTTTCATCCTGCGAGCGCTCCTGATAGGCGCACCAGTTTTGAGCTTTTAGAAGGGCTACTTCTGCTGAAAATTTAGTTTTCATGTAATCGTTCAACACCTTTATTCGGTTTAGGAAATTCGCAAATTTGTGACATTCTTAACCTAATCTACTCCCAATTGCGTACTTTGTGCCCCTAAATTAAAGCAAGCAAAGAAACTGTTTATTCTCTTAAAATGCCAAGTCTCCCGCCACAACTTTTAAACAGCCTTAATTCATTTGATCATTTCAACGAGGTTGCTTTTGTGGCGGTACACAGCGATGAACATAAAATAACCTCGCTGCGTTTAAATCCTTTTAAAAAAGTGGACCTCGACCTCGCGCTCGGCGAGCCTGTTCCATGGAATTCTCTGGGATATTATCTTGACACCCGTCCGTCTTTTACCCTCGATCCGTTATTTCATGCGGGATGCTATTATGTACAAGAGGCAGGGAGTATGTTTTTGGAATTTGCACTCAAGCAGTATGTAAATTTTGAAGAAGACCTGCGCATACTGGATATCAGCGCTGCTCCGGGCGGGAAAAGCACCTTAATTAATTCCCTTATGAGTGCCGGAAGCCTTTTGGTAGCGAACGAAATTGTGAAAACCAGGGCAGAAATATTGGCTCAGAACCTCAGTAAATGGGGCACCTGCAATACGATGGTTACCAACAGCGAGCCTTCGCGTTTCAGTGAGTTGAGCTCCTTTTTTGATGTCCTCGTGCTGGATGCGCCCTGCAGTGGTAGCGGACTCTTCCGAAAACAACCTGAGGCCATCGACCAATGGAGTGAAAGTAATGTTGAGGTGTGCAGTATCAGGCAGCGAAAAATTATTGAAGATGTTTTGCCTTCGCTCAAAGAAGGTGGCATCCTATTTTACAGCACCTGCTCGTACTCTCACCAAGAAAATGAGGATATTGTTCGCTGCCTAGTAGAAGAGCACTGCATGGAGTATCTCAGTTTGCCCATAGATGCGGATTGGGGAATTGTGGAAACGCCCTATGGATACAGATTTTACCCTCATCTCACCAAAAGTGAAGGATTTTTTTGTGCTCTGTTGAGAAAGCAGGCCGATAAAACGCACGCGATTCGCACAAGAAAAAAAACAGGGCTAGAAGTTACCGGGAATGAAAAGGCAATTCTTCGTCCCTTCATTCCGCTCCATGCAGAATTTACCATCAAAATAAATGAACGGTATCATGCCATGAGTGTAGCGGCAGCGGAGTTCATTTATTCCTTCGCCAAGCAGTTTTATTTCAAGAAGGCAGGCATTGCAATTGGTGAAATTAAAGGCAATGATGTGGTCCCAAACCATGAGTTAGCAATGGCTTTGGAGATAAGTCCCGAAATAAATTACGTGGAATTAGACAAAGAAAATGCGTTAAAATTTTTAAGAAAAGAAACCTTTTCTGTCGGCGAAAATCAAAAAGGATTTTCCTTAATGAGATACAAACATCAGGGTTTGGGTTGGGCGAAAATACTACCCAATCGGGTCAATAATTACCTTCCAAATGAACTTCGAATTTTGAAGTGAGCCCGGCTCATTTTTTTTCCAAAAAACTCATAAATTATTTCATTATTAGTTTGTATGGTTAAAAAGTTTGTGTACATTTGCAATCCCTTTTTGAGGGGTAGTTCTTTAAATTATGGAAAAAAGCCGAAGTAGCTCAGCTGGTAGAGCCACTGATTTGTAATCAGTAGGTCGGGGGTTCGAGTCCCTTCTTCGGCTCTGATTGTTAAAAAGGGGATATACCAGAGTGGCCAAATGGGACAGACTGTAAATCTGTTGTTTCGACTTCGGAGGTTCGAATCCTCCTGTCCCCACTGGTTAAGTGGCAGATCAGAATAAAAGCGAAAGTAGCTCAATTGGTAGAGCTCCAGCCTTCCAAGCTGGAGGTTGCGGGTTCGAGACCCGTCTTTCGCTCCAAAAAGGGCTAATAACCCGGAAAGAAGATGAGTGCTTTGGCATTCTGAGTGTGAGAGAGGATATGAGTTAAAATACGCCTAGGCTTTAGAGGCGACAAAAACACAAAGGGCTTGACTAATCGGCTCGCGTGTTTTTGAAAGTCCCAAAAAGAGGGACTTTTGGCATGTGAAGTGGATTGTTCTTTAAAAAGCTGGAAAATTAACGCGGCTTGACTCTTTGGAGGCTACGTAATAAGCTGTTGTAGCTCAGTGGTAGAGCACCTCCTTGGTAAGGAGGAGGTCGGCAGTTCAATCCTGCTCAACAGCTCAATAAGATGAGATTAATAGTATAAAAAATATAAACAACAACACGTAAAAAATAACAACTATGGCAAAAGAAAAATTCGACCGTTCCAAACCACACGTAAACATTGGAACCATAGGTCACGTAGATCACGGTAAAACTACTTTAACCGCAGCGATTACAACTGTATTGGCGGCAAAAGGTTGGGCTGAAGTTCGTGACTTCTCCTCAATTGATAATGCTCCTGAAGAAAAAGAGCGTGGTATTACTATCAATACTTCACACGTTGAGTATTCGACCGCAATTCGTCACTACGCGCACGTTGACTGTCCGGGTCACGCCGACTATGTAAAAAACATGGTTACAGGTGCTGCTCAAATGGATGGCGCAATTTTAGTAGTTGCTGCCACCGATGGACCAATGCCACAAACCCGTGAGCATATCCTTTTAGCTCGCCAGGTTGGTGTACCTAAAATTGTTGTGTTCATGAACAAAGTGGACATGGTAGAAGATGCTGAGTTATTAGACTTAGTAGAAATGGAAATTCGTGAGTTATTAACGTTCTATAAATTTGACGGTGATAACACGCCAATTATTCGTGGTTCAGCATTGGGTGGTTTAAATAGCGATCCAAAATGGGTTCCGAAGATTCTTGAATTGATGGATGCAGTGGATACCTTTATTCCAATTCCTCCACGTGATAAAGATAAGCCGTTTTTGATGCCGGTTGAAGACGTGTTCACGATTACTGGTCGTGGTACAGTGGCTACAGGACGTATCGAAACAGGTGTGATCAACTCTGCCGATAACGTTGAAATTATTGGTATGGGTGCCGAAAAATTAACTTCTACCGTAACAGGTGTTGAAATGTTTCGTAAGATCCTAGATTACGGTGAGGCTGGAGATAACGTGGGATTATTACTGCGTGGTATCGAAAAAAAAGATATCAAACGTGGAATGGTAATCTGTAAACCAGGTTCAGTTAAACCGCATACTAAATTTAAAGCAGAGGTGTATATCCTGAAAAAAGAAGAAGGTGGCCGTCATACGCCATTCCAAAACAAATACCGCCCTCAGTTCTATTTCCGTACAACAGATGTTACCGGAGAAATTGAATTGGAAGCAGGTCGCGAAATGGTTCTTCCGGGAGACAATGTAACCATCACTGTTAATTTGATTAACCCAATTGCCATGGATAAAGGTTTACGTTTTGCGATTCGCGAAGGTGGCCGTACTGTGGGAGCTGGTCAGGTAACTGAAATTTTAGACTAAGCCATAGTCATAAATATAGGCAAAATGGCTCCCAGCAATGGGAAGCCATTTTGCCATTTTTATCCGGGCCTAAAAAATTGTTAAAATACCACAAAAAACGGGTGTGGTGCAATGGTAGCATACCGGTCTCCAAAACCGTTGATGGGAGTTCGAATCTCTCCACCCGTGCAGAAGGAAGTTGGAAAGTAGATTTCAGAAGTTAGAATTTTTTACTTCTTAAATCTTAGATCTTAAATCTAAAATTAAAAAAGAATGAGCAAAATAGGAACTTATTTTTCGGAAACTAGGAATGAATTGGTGAACAAAGTAAGCTGGCCAACATGGCCCGAGCTTCAAAGCAGCGCAATAGTGGTGATGATCTCCTCTGTGATTATTGCACTGGTTGTGTTTGGGATGGATTTTGTTTTCGAATTGTTAATGAAACAGGCATACGAAATTCTTAAATAATCCTTAAGTACTAAAAAAATTACAAATGGCTGAAGTAGTAAAAACCGATCTCTCTCAGAAAAAATGGTACGTGGTGCGTGCTATTAGTGGACAAGAGAAAAAGGTAAAACAATATATTGAAGTGGAAATTACGCGTTTAAAACTAAACGATTATGTTTCTCAGGTATTGATCCCTACTGAAAAAGTGATCCAGATCCGTAATGGTAAAAAATCCACCAAGGAGCGTTCTTTTTATCCCGGATATGTGCTCATTGAAGCTGTTTTAGCGGGAGAAGTGCCACACGTAATTAAGAACATTACCGGTGTGATTGGATTTTTAGGAGAAACCAAGGGTGGTAATCCTGTTCCCATGCGCTTGAGCGAGGTGAACCGTATTCTAGGGAAAGTAGATGAACTTGTTGAAAGTGAAGGTACTATGTCTACAAAATACACTGTGGGTGAATCTGTGAAAGTGATAAATGGTCCATTCAATGGCTTTAACGGGGTAATTGAAGAAGTAATGGAGGACAAAAAGAAAATTAAAGTAACCGTGAAGATCTTCGGACGGAAAACGCCGGTAGAACTTAATTTCGGTGAAGTAGAATTGGAATAATATAAACGAATTGATGGCCGAAAAGTTTAGAATGAAATGAGCGCTTTGCTGCTTCCAACTCAAAGTAACTGATTTCTGAACCAGAAGCCTCAATAAATACATAAAGTCAATGAGAACCATTGCTTTATGAAAAACAAATAAAACAAATAAAAAAATGGCAAAAGAGTTATCGGCAATTGTAAAATTGCAAATTAAAGGTGGAGCTGCTAACCCCTCGCCTCCTATTGGTCCTGCACTGGGCGCCAAAGGTGTAAACATCATGGAGTTTTGCAAACAATTTAATGCAAGAACTCAGGAGAACGCAGGTAAGATTTTACCTGTTATTATCAATGTGTATACCGACAAGTCGTTTGATTTCGTAATTAAACGTCCCCCTGTTGCAATTCAAATTTTGGAGGTTGCAAAAATCAAATCGGGTTCAGCAACAAGTAACCGAAAAAAAGTAGGCTCTCTGAACTGGGAACAAGTTCGCAAAATTGCAGAAGACAAGATCGTAGACATGAACTGTTTTACCATCGAGTCGGCAATGAACATGGTTGTTGGAACAGCGCGCAGCATGGGAGTAACCGTAACCGGTGAGCGTCCTGCAGCAAATTAATTAATTATTAACCGAAGAAGCAGATAGGACATCGCTTCATCAATTAAAAAAACAAAGCTTAAGAATGGCAACGTTGACTAAAAAAAGAAAGATCGCTGTTGGAAAATTCGATTCCGGCAAATCTTACTCCGTAGCTGAAGCATCAAAGATTGTGAAAGAAATCACAACCACTAAATTTGATGCCTCTGTGGATCTTGCGATCCGTTTAGGAGTTGACCCTCGCAAAGCTAATCAAATGGTACGCGGCACTGTTACTTTACCTCACGGTACTGGTAAAACCATGCGCGTTCTGGCCATTGTTACTCCTGATAAGGAAGCAGAAGCCAGAGCAGCAGGTGCTGATTACGTTGGATTAGACGAATACATTGAAAAAATTAAAGGTGGATGGACCGATGTGGATGTGATCATCACCATGCCTTCCGTAATGGGTAAAGTTGGTGCTTTAGGACGTGTATTAGGCCCTCGCGGTTTAATGCCAAACCCTAAAACCGGCACTGTTACAATGGATATTGGCAAGGCGGTTACAGAATCAAAGGGTGGTAAAATTGATTTTAAAGTAGACAAAGCAGGAATCATTCATGCAGGTGTTGGTAAAGTATCTTTTGATGCTGCCAAATTATCTGAGAATGCCAATGAATTGCTTCAAACTATTATGAAACTGAAGCCTTCCAGCGCAAAAGGAACCTATGTGAAATCAGTGACCCTGAGCAGCACAATGAGTCCCGGCGTGGCCATCGACACCAAATTATTCACCTAATCAAAAACTGCTAGTAAATGAATAAAACCGAAAAAACACAGGTAATAGATCAGTTGGTTGAGAAATTAAACGCCAACAACAAGATCTATTTAGCAGATTGTTCGTCCCTCACCGTAGAAAAAGTAAATGCATTCCGTAAACAATGTTTCGATAAAAAAGTGTCGGTAACAGTGGTTAAGAATACCTTACTTAAGAAAGCGATTGAAAGGGCAAATGACAGCAAGTTAGCTGAATTGATCCCCGCTCTAAAAGGCGAAACCGCTTTGATGTTCACCGATACTTCCAATACACCGGCAAAGATCATCAAGGACTTCCGTAAAGGCAAAGATAAGCCGGCTTTAAAAGCTGCTTATGTTGAAGATATGATCTTCATCGGCGATAGCCAATTGGATGCACTGGTAGGATTAAAATCTAAGAACGAATTAATTGGTGACGTAATAGGTTTATTACAATCTCCAATTCGTCGCGTATTAGGTGCTTTAGAAAACAAAGGCGGCCAGGAAGAAGCTGCATAAACTGTTAGAAAAACAATCCGGTGAAAGATGTAACATCATTCACCAAAAGAAAAACAATAAAATAAATAATTAACAAAGTAAAAAAACCATAAAAATGGCTGATATTAAATCACTCGCCGACACATTAGTTGGCTTAACAGTAAAAGAAGTTCAAGAATTAGCAAAAGTATTAAAAGATGAGCATGGCATCGAACCAGCTGCTGCAACTGTAGTAGCCGGTGGTGGCGCAGGAGCTGGCGAAGCTGCTGCTGTAAAAACATCTTTTGACGTAATGTTGCTAGAAGCAGGTGGCGCTAAATTAGGCGTAGTAAAGGTTGTAAAAGACCTAACAGGACTTGGCTTGAAAGAAGCAAAAGATCTGGTTGACGGCGCTCCAAAAGCTGTTAAAGAAGGTGTTGGCAAAGAAGAAGCTGAAGCTATTAAAAAAGCTTTGGAAGATGCCGGCGCTAAAGCAGAAATTAAGTAATTCTGATTATTACTAGAAATTGGTCCCGTCAATGGGCGGGACCAATTTCCTGTTTTTCCGACGAAAAACTTGAGCTTTAAGGGTCATCATTGTATTCATCTTTAATATTTAAATCACATTGGCTGCAAGTACAAAAATTCAAAAACGAGTTAATTTCTCGTCAAATAAATTCCCGATCGAATATCCGGATTTCTTAGATATTCAGGTAAAATCCTTCCAGGATTTTTTTCAGTTAGAAACGACGCCGGAAAACCGTAAAAAAGAAGGGTTATTTCGTGTGTTCGCCGAAAACTTTCCTATCTCCGATGCACGCAACAACTTCGTGCTCGAATTTAAGGACTATTACATTGATCCTCCCCGTTACGCTCTTGATGAGTGTATTGAGCGTGGTCTCACCTACTCCGTGCCATTAAAGGCAAAATTATACCTTTATTGTACCGACCCTGAACACGAAGATTTTGAACCCATCATGCAGGATGTGTACCTAGGTACAATTCCCTACATGACTCCAAAAGGTTCATTTATTATAAATGGTGCTGAGCGTGTGATTGTATCACAACTGCACCGTTCGCCGGGTGTATTCTTTGGACAAAGTCGCCACGCAAATGGCACCAAATTATACAGCGCCCGCGTAATTCCTTTCAAAGGAAGCTGGATCGAATTTGCTACAGACATCAACAACGTGATGTATGCATATATCGATCGTAAGAAAAAATTACCGGTAACTACCTTATTGCGTGCCATCGGTTTTGAAAGCGATAAACAAATTTTAGAAATTTTTGGTTTAGCTGACGAAGTGAAAGTAAGTAAAGCCGGTTTAAAACGTGAAGTAGGTCGTAAATTGGCTGCCCGCGTGCTTAAAACCTGGTTAGAAGATTTCGTGGACGAAGATACCGGAGAGGTTGTTTCCATTGAGCGGAACGAAGTTATTCTCGATCGCGAAACCATCCTTGAAGATGACCAAATTGATGTGATTGTTGATGCCGGTGTAAAATCGATCATTCTGCATAAGCAGGAAGTGAATACTGCCGATTTTGCAATCATTTACAATACCTTACAAAAAGATTCAACTAACTCCGAAAAAGAAGCGATTGAATTCATCTACCGTTTATTGCGTAATGCTGAACCACCTGATGAAGAAACTGCTCGCGGAGTGATTGATAAATTATTCTTTTCCGACAAACGTTACGATTTGGGTGAAGTTGGCCGTTACCGGATCAACAAAAAATTAGGATTAAATATCCCGCCCGAGATTCGTGTATTAACGAAGGAAGACATGATCCTCATCATTAAATATCTGATTGAGTTAATAAACTCAAAAACAGATGTGGATGATATCGACCACCTTTCCAATCGTCGTGTACGTACTGTAGGTGAGCAATTGTTCTCTCAGTTCGGAGTAGGTTTGGCGCGTATGGCGCGTACTATTCGTGAGCGTATGAACGTGCGTGACAACGAGGTGTTTACACCAACCGACCTGATCAATGCAAAAACATTGAGTTCCGTGATTAATTCTTTCTTTGGAACCAATCAGTTATCGCAGTTCATGGATCAAACAAATCCCTTATCCGAGATTACTCATAAGCGTCGTTTATCGGCACTCGGGCCGGGAGGTTTGAGCCGTGAGCGTGCAGGTTTTGAGGTTCGTGACGTTCACTATACGCACTACGGTCGTTTGTGTACCATTGAAACACCGGAGGGTCCGAATATTGGTTTGATCTCTTCTTTGTGTGTATACGCAAAAGTGAACAAACTTGGATTTATTGAAACGCCTTATCGTACTGTTACCAATGGTAAACTAGACTCTAACAAGCCTATTATCTATTTAACAGCTGAAGAGGAAGATCAAAAGAACATTGCACAAGCCAACGTAAAACTGGATGATAAAGGAAACATCACCACCAAAAAAGTAACTGCACGTTACGAAGGTGACTTCCCTATTTTAACGCCTGAGAAGGTGCATTTGATGGACATTGCTCCAAATCAAATCGCTTCAATTGCTGCGTCCTTGATTCCGTTCCTTGAGCATGATGATGCCAACCGTGCCTTGATGGGCTCAAACATGCAACGTCAAGCTGTTCCACTGTTGCGCCCGCAAGCGCCAATTGTTGGTACCGGTATTGAAGCCCGTGTGGCCGAAGATTCACGCGTGCTCATCAACGCTGAAGGCGAAGGAGTAGTAGAATACGTGGATGCACAATCCATTACTATTCGTTACAACCGCAACGACGAAGAAAAATTAATCAGCTTTGAAGGCGACGTTAAATCATACAAATTAACCAAGTTCCAAAAAACCAATCAAAGCACTTGTATCAACTTAAAACCAATCGTTAAAAAAGGCGATAAGGTACAAAGAGGTCAGGTTCTTTGCGAAGGATATGCCACACAAGATGGAGAACTAGCTTTGGGTAGAAACCTGAAGGTAGCCTTCATGCCTTGGAAAGGGTATAACTTTGAGGATGCGATCGTGATTAACGAAAAGATTGTTCGCGAAGACATTTTTACCTCCATTCACATTGATGAGTACACCCTTGAGGTGCGCGATACTAAACGTGGTATGGAAGAATTAACTCCGGATATTCCAAACGTAAGTGAAGATGCTACTAAAGATCTTGACGAGAAAGGAATTATTCGTATTGGTGCGGAAGTAAAAGAAGGTGATATTTTGATCGGAAAGATCACTCCTAAGGGAGAAACTGATCCATCACCGGAAGAAAAATTATTACGCGCTATTTTTGGAGACAAAGCCGGTGATGTTAAAGATGCATCATTACGCGTTTCCCCATCCATTAAAGGGGTGATCGTTGACAAAAAGTTATTCTCCCGTGTTATAAAAGATAAAAAAGCAAAAGCGGAAGAAAAACCACTGGTGGAGAAGTTGGATTCAGATCACGAGAAAAATAATTACAACCTCAAATTGAAATTGGTTGACAAATTATTTGTATTGGTGAATGGTCGTACGTCGCAAGGTGTAACTAATATTTTAGGAGAAGAAGTAGTGCCACGCGGTACTAAGTTTACTCAAAAATTATTGGAGCGCGTTGACTACAGCGAAGTAAATCCCAGCAACTGGACTACTGACAAAGACAAGAACGAACAGATTGAACGTTTGTTGCATAACTTCCTAATCCAGTTTAACGATTATTTAGGAAAATACAAACGCGAGAAATTCCAGATCACCGTAGGAGATGAATTACCAAATGGAATTGTTCAATTAGCGAAAGTGTATATTGCGCAAAAACGTAAATTGAAAGTAGGCGATAAAATGGCCGGACGTCACGGTAATAAGGGTATTGTAGCCCGTATTGTGAAAGAAGAAGACATGCCTTTCTTAGAAGATGGAACTCCTGTTGATATCGTGTTGAACCCACTGGGTGTGCCTTCACGTATGAATCTGGGACAAATTTATGAAACTGTGTTGGCTTGGGCCGGTGATAAATTGGGATTAAAATTCTCAACCCCTATTTTCGACGGTGCTACAGTTGACCAGATTGATGAATACACGAAGAAAGCAGGTTTACCTCAATTTGGTCGTACTTACTTGTACGACGGTGGAACCGGAGAACGCTTTGACCAGCCTGCAACTGTAGGTATAATTTACATGTTGAAATTAGGTCACATGGTGGATGATAAGATGCATGCCCGTTCAATTGGTCCATATTCATTAATCACGCAACAACCATTGGGCGGTAAAGCTCAGTTTGGAGGTCAGCGTTTTGGTGAGATGGAAGTATGGGCACTCGAAGCATACGGTGCTGCAAACGTGTTGCAAGAATTATTGACAGTAAAATCGGATGATGTAACTGGTCGTGCAAAAGCTTATGAAGCAATTGTAAAAGGCGAGAACATCCCTACACCGGGCATACCTGAATCGTTTAACGTATTGTTACACGAACTCAGAGGTCTGGCATTGGATATCACGATGGACTAATTTGCCAATCCCCGCCCCTCTCCTATGGAGCAGGGTGCGGAAAGGCAAAATACTACAACACGCACACCCTTCTACAAGCTCAGGGCGCAAAAAAGAGCTTCAAAAAAAAGAAAAATTCACAAACGGAAAATTATAAAATTAACATGGCGTTAAGAAGAGATAATAAACAAAAATCAAATTTTTCGAAGATCACCATTAGTTTAGCTTCGCCCGAAACTATACTGCGTCGCTCAAGTGGTGAGGTTTTGAAACCCGAAACCATTAATTACCGTACCTACAAACCTGAACGTGATGGTTTGTTTTGCGAGCGTATTTTTGGTCCGGTAAAAGATTACGAATGTCATTGTGGTAAATACAAACGTATTCGTTACAAAGGTATTGTTTGCGACCGTTGTGGAGTTGAAGTAACTGAGAAGAAAGTTCGTCGCGAGCGTATGGGCCATATTAATTTAGTGGTGCCTGTTGCTCACATTTGGTATTTCCGTTCCTTGCCAAATAAAATTGGTTATTTACTGGGCCTACCTACCAAAAAATTAGATATGATTATTTATTACGAGCGTTACGTAGTAATTAATGCCGGAGCAGCTCAAGAAGGTGGCACCTCGTATCTTGATTTTTTAACGGAAGAAGAATACCTAAATGTGTTGGACTCCCTTCCAAAAGAAAATGCGATGCTCGACGAAGCAGACCCAAACAAATTTGTGGCTAAAATGGGAGCGGAAGCGATTGCTGACCTCTTATCACGTCTAAATTTAGATGATCTCTCTTACGATCTTCGTCACAAAGCAAATACAGAGACTTCACAGCAACGTAAAAACGAAGCATTGAAACGTCTTCAAGTAATTGAAGCATTTCGCCAGGCGAACCAAAATGTGGTGAACAAACCTGAGTGGATGATTGTGAAAGTAGTTCCGGTAATTCCACCCGAATTGCGTCCACTGGTTCCATTGGATGGAGGTCGTTTCGCTACTTCCGACTTAAATGATTTATACCGTCGTGTGATTATTCGTAATAACCGTTTGAAGCGTTTGATTGAGATCAAAGCGCCGGATGTGATTTTGCGTAATGAGAAACGTATGTTGCAGGAATCAGTAGATTCTTTATTCGACAATTCACGTAAATCAAATGCTGTAAAAACAGACAGTAACCGTCCGCTAAAATCATTATCCGATTCCTTAAAAGGTAAACAAGGACGTTTCCGTCAGAACTTGCTTGGTAAACGTGTCGACTACTCTGCCCGTTCGGTAATTGTTGTTGGGCCTGAATTAAAATTACACGAGTGCGGATTGCCAAAAGAAATGGCGGCTGAATTATTCAAACCGTTTATCATTCGTAAAATGATTGAACGTGGAATTGTAAAGACGGTAAAATCTGCCAAGAAAATTGTAGATAAAAAAGAACCCATTGTTTGGGATATTTTAGAAAATGCATTAAAAGGACATCCGGTAATGTTAAACCGTGCCCCAACCTTGCACAGACTAGGAATTCAGGCATTCCAACCAAAACTAATTGAAGGAAAAGCGATCCAGTTACACCCATTGGTGTGTACTGCGTTTAATGCTGACTTCGACGGTGACCAAATGGCGGTGCACGTTCCACTGGGACATGCTGCTATTTTGGAAGCACAAATTTTGATGTTGGCTTCTCACAATATTTTGAATCCTTCTAACGGTGCACCGGTAGCAGTGCCATCTCAGGACATGGTTCTTGGACTTTATTACTTAACGAAGTCTAAAAAGAATCTTCCGGGAGATGTTGTTAAGGGAGAAGGTAAAATATTTTACAGTGCAGAAGAAGTTGTTATTGCAACAAATGAGAAAAGTGTTGACTTGCATGCACAGATCAAGATCAAAATAACAAATGCACTGGAAGGTGAGAAATTAGTTACCAAGCTAATTGAAACCACTGCCGGACGTGTTTTGTTTAACATCGTGGTTCCGCATGAAGTAGGTTATATCAACGAACTATTGACCAAGAAATCACTACGTGATATCATTGGAATGGTGGTGAAAAAGACCGGAATGGCAAAAACTGCGAAGTTCTTGGATGATATCAAAGAACTGGGATTCCGCACTGCGTTCAAAGGAGGCTTGTCATTTAACTTAGGGGACATTCAAACACCGGCCGAGAAATTGCAGATCATTGCAGAAGCACAGGTACAGGTAGACGAAGTGATCAGTAACTACAACATGGGTTTCATTACCAATAACGAACGTTACAATCAGATTATCGACATTTGGACGCACACCAACTCTAAAGTAACAAAGAAAGTACTCGACAGTTTGAGTGCCGATCGTCAAGGCTTTAACCCCGTGTTTATGATGTTGGACTCCGGAGCCCGTGGTTCTAAAGAGCAAATTAAACAGTTGAGTGGAATGCGTGGTTTGATGGCCAAGCCTCAAAAAGCCGGTGATACAACCACTTCCATTATTGAGAATCCCGTATTATCGAATTTCCGTGAAGGATTATCTATTTTAGAGTACTTTATTTCAACCCACGGTGCGCGTAAAGGATTGGCCGATACGGCACTTAAAACAGCGGATGCAGGTTACCTGACCCGTCGTTTGGTGGATGTGGCTCAAGACGTTATTATTAACGAATACGATTGCGGCACTTTGCGTGGTTTGAGTATGACTGCCCTGAAAAATAACGATGATGTGGTAGAAGTATTGTATGACCGTATTCTTGGCCGTACTACTGTAAGTGATGTGTATCATCCTACTACAGGTGAGTTGATTGTAGGAGTTGGCGAGGTAATCACAGAAGATCTTGCTGCCTTAATCGAAAAATCACCAATCGAGAGTATTGACATTCGTTCGGTATTAACGTGTGAATCACGTTCAGGAGTTTGTGCAAAATGTTACGGCCGTAACTTGTCTAACGGACGTTTAGTTCAGTTGGGTGAGGCAGTTGGCGTAATTGCTGCACAGTCTATCGGTGAGCCGGGTACACAGTTAACATTAAGAACATTCCACGTGGGTGGTACTGCTTCTAACGTGGCAGCTTCCAGTAGCTTGATCGCGAAACACGATGGTATTCTTGAAATTGATGAATTGCGTACTGTTGAACGTTTGAATGCCGAAGGTGTAAAAGCCAATGTTGTAATTGGACGCTCTACCGAAATGCGTATCACCGATTCAAACACAGGTATTACTTTAACTACCGGTAATGTACCATACGGCTCGAGCTTGTATGTGAAGCCGGGGCATAAAGTGAAAAAAGGTGAATTGATTTGTGATTGGGATCCATATAACGCGGTAATCGTTTCTGAATTTGGAGGCCATGTTGAATTTGAACATATCAAAGAAAATGTGACATTCCGTGAAGAAAGCGATGAGCAAACCGGTTTCCGTGAAAAAGTGATTATTGAAAGTCGTGATAAAACCATGAGTCCATTGATTCGCATCGTGGATAAAAAAGGTGAATCACTAAAAACATATAACATTCCTGTTAGTGCGCACATCATTGTGAATGAAAGTGCAAAAATTGAACCGGGACAAGTGTTGGTGAAAATTCCTCGTGTAACCGGAAAAACCGGAGACATCACAGGAGGTTTACCACGTGTAACTGAATTATTTGAAGCACGTAATCCGAGTAACCCTGCAGTTGTATCTGAAATTGACGGTATTGTAACCTTTGGAAAAATCAAACGTGGTAACCGTGAAGTAGTGGTTGAAGCAAAAACAGGCGAACAACGTCGTTATTTAGTGAACTTAAGTAAACACATTTTGGTTCAGGAAAATGACTTCGTGAAAGCAGGTGACCCATTGTCAGACGGAGCTATTAGTCCGGGTGATATTTTGGCCATCAAAGGACCAACTTCAGTGCAGGAATACTTAGTGAATGAAATTCAGGAGGTGTACCGTTTACAAGGACAGAAATTAAACGACAAACATTTCGAAACCATTGTGCGTCAAATGATGCGTAAGGTTGAGATTGTTGATCCGGGTGATACCATGTTCTTAGAACAGCAACTGATTAATAAAGGAGACTTTATGACTGAGAACGACAGCATTTTCGGTAAGAAGGTGGTGATTGAGCCGGGCGACAGTGCTGAATTGAAACGTGGTCAGATCATTACTGCGCGTAAATTACGTGACGAGAATTCAGTATTGAGAAGAAAAGACAAAAAACTGATTGAAGCCAGAGATGCTGTGCCTGCTACTGCGAACCCTATCTTACAGGGTATCACACGTGCCTCATTGCAAACCAATAGCTGGATCAGCGCCGCATCTTTCCAGGAAACTACAAAAGTATTGAACGAAGCAGCAGTAAACGGAAAAGTAGATACTTTATTAGGACTGAAAGAAAACGTAATTGTTGGACATTTGATTCCTGCCGGTACCGGTTTACGTCAATACGAAAAACTAGTGGTTGGAAGTAAAGAAGAATACGAACGTTTGATGGCAAGTAAAGAAGAAGTGGGTGAAGAAGCCTAATCACAAATAGTTAATTTCATTAGAACGGTCTGCACAAAAAGCAGGCCGTTTCTTTTTTATTACGATTCCGGATACTAACGGTTACAACCCAGTAGCTGGGTTATTCCAGGTTTTACTGACAGGATCTAATAACCTGCAAACTACCGACTTACCAAAAATATTTTTCCTCATTATCGTCCCCGACATAAGGTAAGAGATTGATATACACAATGCTATGTTGATTTTTTGATGCTCCATCATTCACTTAAGGGATTAAATTTGTGATCAACTAAACACAAACACATGAAGAAAAAAATAATGATTACTGCTGCCCTGCTGGCTGTAATGCTGGCAAGTGCACAGGATTCGCTTCGAGATCTCTACCCCAAGAATAAAAAGGGCAATGAGATCCTACCCCGAAAAGGCGATATTGGATTGGGCTTTAATTGTCTTCCCATTATCGACGTTTTGTTTGGAACCATCAATTTTGCCACGCCCTATCCCGGGTCGAGCAATATGGTTCAATACACTGCGAACTCAAACAATCAAATCGTTGGTAAGTACTATTTGAAAGACAAAGCTGCTATTAGAGTGAGGTTTGGCATTAACACGTTGTCCGGATCTATGACCAACCAGGTGCAGGATGCCAAAGCCATGTACACCGCGTCCTTTGGTACCCAAGATGACAGAAATGCGGCATCTTTGCTGAGGGTTGACGATATTGCCACCTTTGCCAAAAATAACTGGTTACTTTCGGTGGGGTATGAAAAACGACGAGGATACCGCCGGCTTCAGGGCTATTATGGCGCCGAATTTGGAATTGGCCGAACAGGTTCAGTTCAGTCTTTCAAATACGGGAATGCCTTCTCTGACCTATACCCGGTTCAATATACCGACAATTTTAACGCGCTCACGGTGGCAGTTCAAACGCCAACATCAGCAGGCAGGGTGACACGGGAACTTGAAGCAAAGAACGGCGGGGGCATGCGCTACGGCATCAGAGGATTTATTGGAATAGAGTATTTTATTTTTGCCAAAATTTCTATCGCGGCGGAATACGGCTGGGGTTATGCGATTACCCGATCGCGGGCGGCTACTTCCACTCGGGAAGTATACAATAACGGTCAAAATGGGCCGGCAGTTTTTAAAGAAGAGGTAGATATAGACGCGAGAGAAGGTCAGAGAGGTTTTTCGGTTGATAACAACAACGGCACTGTGTTTTCGATGAACAATACTCTCGGCGGAAACACCTCCCTGAGCGGGGGAGCCGGAGCACTCACTATTTTATTTCATTTCTGATTTCAAAAAAACTAATTACTAATAAGATAAAATTCACACACATGAAAAAAGCAATACTAGCAATAGCAACACTAATTACACTCACCACCTGCAAAAAGGATGATACCGGTTCTACTTTTACTGCCACCGACGTGAGTGGCAGCACACTTTTAAAAGGGAATGTAAACAAGAATATTGTGACGCCCAACGGGTCAGGCGGATGGACCAGTACCTCGAGAATTGCCGCCTCTAATGTTAATGTTTCGGTAAAGGTCAACAAGAGTTCCCTTTATCCAAATTCAAATGCTCAGGGAGCTGACGTGTATTCAACCAAGACTGACTCTCTTGGAAACTACAGTCTCAACATTCGCAGTAATGCGAGTGGCGTGGCCGCTCAAATAACTATCGACGGATTCATGGGTACGCTTGACACCATTGTACTCGGTTCAAAGAAGACCGGACTATATTCTACTTATGCGGGAACCTCTCTGAACAGAACATTATTTATGGGTCAGAATTCTCAATTGGATTATGGATTTGTAGGTACAGCCGTTTCATCAAATACCAGTACCGCCTTAAAATTGGGAACAGCCACCATTTCAGGATCCCTCGCAATCAATTATCTTAAGAAAGTAATGACAGGCACTATTGTGTCAATAACCACTACTAATGTACCCGTGGGTGGTCGTAAAGTATATCTCAATTTTAGCAACGATCCGGGAACGCTCACCACAAGAACTTATGAAACCCAAACCGACGCCACCGGCGCCTATATGTTTACGATATCAACTGTGGCTGCGGGCACGCCGGGATTCTCTCAAAATGCCAATATTTGGGTAGCTGACTACGAACATTCTCGGGATACTGTAAATTTAAATAACCAGATCATTACAGGGAGACCTGGTGTTTATCAGGGTCAAACTATAAATCAAAATGGCGTGTTTAATACGAATATCAGAAATGCCAATAACTTACTTTACAGCAGTTTTATTCCTAATTAAAAGGTGATTAAAGAATAAAGAAAGAGGCTTCCTACGGGAGGCCTCTTCTATTTTACGAGCAAGGTAAAATTACTTTTTCCATTCAGAAAACCTTCAAGAGAATCCCCTATTTTCACCGGACCAACGCCCTGTGGAGTTCCTGTATAAATGAGGTCACCCACTTTTAACGTCACAAACTTTGAAACGTAACTAATCACTTTATCAAAAGAAAAAATCAGGTCTTGAGAGTTGCCTATTTGACGCGACACCCCGTTAATTTTTAATTCAAAATTGATAGTACTCAGATCAAGCGCCTCTTTTTTCACAAAAGTGCCAATGGGTGCACTGTTATCAAAGGCTTTAGCTTTTTCCCAGGGCAATCCTTTTTCTTTGCATTGTGTTTGGAGGTCTCTGGCGGTGAAGTCTATGCCAAGACTTATTTCCTGATAATATTTATGTGCGAATTGTTCTTCAATATGTTTGCCCGCTTTGCTGATCTTTAACACCAACTCAATTTCGTGATGAAGATCTTTTGTGAACTCGGGATAATAAAAAACGTCTTCTTTTAATAAAGCCGTGTCGGGTTTCATAAAAAAAACAGGTTCCGTGGGCACCTCCGATTTCATTTCTTTTGCATGTTCACTATAATTCCTGCCTATACAAATTATTTTCATGTTTAATTTTTTATGTATACCCGTTGCTACCCCGCAAAGGAGAAAACAACCGATGATTTGCCCTAAATATAAAACAAAAAATCAAGCTTTAATTAGTAGATTTGTACCTCATTTATGGAGACAAATTTCGATATCATTATAGTAGGTGGCGGCATTGTGGGACTCGCTACGGCGCTCAAACTCACTACGCATCTTCCCAATATAAAAGTGTTGGTGTTGGAAAAGGAAAAAGAAGTGGCTGCACATCAAACGGGGCACAATAGCGGGGTAATCCATAGCGGAATTTATTATAAACCCGGTTCGTACAAAGCAAAAAATTGTGTGTTGGGACGGCGCGAATTGGTGCAGTTTGCAAAAGATCATCACATTCAGCACGACATCTGCGGCAAAGTGATTGTGGCCACTCATGAGTCGGAGTTAGCACATATGAATAAAGTGTATCAGAACGGTATAGCGAATGGCGTGGAAGATATTGAGATAATTGATACTAAACGCATAAAAGAGATTGAGCCGCACTGCGAAGGCATTTCAGGCTTATGGGTGGGTTGTACCGGCATTATTGATTATGTGGATGTGGCAAAAAAATACGTAGAACTAATTCATGCAAAAAACAATGGCAGTAAAGTACTTACTTCTCAAAAAGTGATTGGGTTTGAAAAAAGCAGTGACTTCACAACGGTAATTACCGAATCATCAAAATTCACAGGAAAATACATCATTAGCACGGCGGGATTGCAGGCCGATCGTGTGACCAAACAAGAAGGAGCCTCTACAGATTCTGCCATTGTGGGCTTTAGAGGTGACTACTACGACCTTACCGAAAAAGGATTATCCAAGGTAAAAAATCTGATCTACCCTGTTCCAAATCCTAAATTTCCATTTTTAGGAGTACATTTCACTCGTATGATTAAGGGTGGCACAGAATGTGGACCTAATGCCGTTTTTGTGTTTGACCGTGAAGGCTATAGCAGAACCGCTTTTAATTTGAAAGATACGGCGGCTGCTTTTACGTATATGGGCACCTGGAAATTCTTTGGCAAACACTGGAAATTTGGGCTCGACGAATACCGTGGCGCCTTTAGTAAAACGTATTTTTTGAACCGTTTACGAAAACTCATTCCCGATTTACAAATGGATGATATTGTTTCGTCACGTTGCGGAATCAGGGCGATGGCCTTAGGACCCGAAGGAGAGATGCTGGACGATTTTAAGATTGAAAAACATGGTAATGCCATGCATGTAATCAATAGCCCTAGTCCTGCCGCTACTGCAAGTCTGGCTTACGGGAATGAGATCGCCTTGATGGCTACTGAGTATTTCAGCCTAAAGTAAAGCCACAGATTACGCTGATTGCGCAGATTTTTTGTGGTGGGCCTCTATAAACTATTCTGTGTAATCTGCGAAATCTGCGGCTAAAAAATGAGAATAGACAGGAATTTTCTATATTTATAATCACATTTTATGAGCAATAAGAACTTAATAGGAACCGGTGTGGCCATTGTTACACCCTTCGACAAAAAAGGAAGAGTGGATACAGATTCCCTCAAAACCATTGTAAAACATCTCCACAATGGAAAAGTAGAATACATTGTGGTGCTGGGAACTACCGGCGAGAGCGTGACGCTAACTAAGGACGAAAAGAAAGTAGTGATTGAAACCATCATTAAGACCAATGCTAATAAATTGCCTCTGGTGCTTGGCATAGGCGGAAACAATACGCAAGAAGTAACTGACACCATTTCAAAAACGGACTTAAAACCATTTGAAGCCATTTTATCGGTGGCTCCCTATTATAATAAACCAAATCAAGAAGGGTATTATCAACATTATAAGGCCGTATCAAAATCTACCAAGAAGGACATTATTTTATACAATGTGCCCGGACGTACAGGAAGCAATGTGACTGCTGAAACACAAGTGCGCATAGCGAAGGACTTTAAAAACATTGTGGCCACAAAGGAAGCAAGTGGCAATATGGAGCAGATCATGAAAGTGATCAAAAATAAACCTAAAGATTTTATGGTGATTAGTGGGGATGATAATCTTACTTTGCCCATTATAGCTGCGGGTGGAGATGGTGTGATTTCAGTAGTAGCACAGGCTTTCCCTCACGATTACAGTGAAATGGTGCGACTGGCCAGACAATACAAAATGAAAGAGGCACAAAAGTTACATTATGCTTTGATCGACATTACCGATCAATTGTTTGCCGATGGAAATCCGGGTGGTATTAAATACGCCCTACATTTGCTAAAAAAATGTGACCCGTATGTTCGCCTTCCATTGTGCGAACCAAACGATAAAGTAAAACAATCATTGGCCCATCTCATAAAACTATACGGAAAATGAGCCCTATTAAGATCCTTACCACCATTGAGATTCAGCACATCATGAACCGGCTAGCGTTTCAGGTATATGAAAATAATTTTTCAGAAAAAGAATTGTTGGTAGTGGGTATCGATGGTAACGGGTATACAATCGCCACCCAAATTTTTGAAAAATTGAAGGAAATTTCTCCATTGAAAATCAAATTGGGAAAAATCACCATTGATAAAGACGAGCCCTGGAAAACAGAAGCAGTAATGGATTTTAAAGAAAAAGATTTTGTAAATAAAACCATTGTACTAGTGGATGATGTATTGAACAGTGGAAAAACCCTTATTTATGCGGTGAAGTTATTTTTAGACAAGCCGGTAAAGAAACTTAATACAGTAATTCTGGTTGATAGAAGCCATGCGCGTTTTCCGGTAAAGGCTGATTTTGTTGGCTTAACCCTGAGCACAACCTTACAAGAACACATTAAAGCCGACTTTTCTAAAAAAGGAAAAGAAGTAGTTTACCTTACTTAGCGTGATTCAAAACACAAAAATATCGAAACAAAAACGTGTTCAGGATCTCAAACTGAACGCACTTCTCGAAGTTACCAAAGCCATTAATAATAATTTTTCTACGGGTCAGTTGCTTGATTTGTTTCAGGACATACTTGAAAACCGTCTTGGTGTTGGTAAGTTGGTGCTTTTTCATTTTGACACGCAATGGACATGTATTCTTAAATACGGCATCAGTGAAGAATTTAACCATGTGGTGTTTGAGCCTGAGCTTTTAGCCATACATGAAATTGAGACCATCACCTTTAGTAAAGGCACCCTGAGTAAAAGTTTTGAAATTGTAATTCCGGTGTTTCATAAAAAGACGCCGCTTGCTTTTGTGCTATTGGGAGATGTGAATCAGGAAAAACTCGAACTGAGCGCAGCTATCAAACATTTACCTTATGTGCAAACCCTCACTAATATTATTGTGGTGGCCATTGAAAATAAGAAGTTGTATAAGGAGCATATTCAGAGGGCGCAAATAAGCAAGGAGCTAGAATTGGCACAAAGCATGCAGCAGATGCTTTTTCCGCGGGAATTACCGAATACCGACGTACTGCAGGTGGCTGCCAAATACCTTCCGCATCAACAGGTGGGGGGTGATTATTATGATTTTATTCAACTCAATAATCACGAGTTTATTTTTTGCATGGCCGATGTGAGTGGCAAAGGTGTTGCCGCCGCTTTACTTATGAGCAATATGCAAGCCACTTTACACAGTCTCATTAATTATACGCATAACCTAAAAGACATTATCATTGAACTGAATAAACGGGTTATTGACAACACGAAATTGGAGAAATTTGTTTCCCTCTTTCTTGCCAAATTAAATACCAAAAGCCAGCAATTTTCATATATCAATGCGGGCCACAACCCCCCTATTCTATTTTACGAAAATAAATTCAGAGAATTAAATAAGGGTTGCACTATTTTGGGGATCAGTGAGGCGCTTTCACAGATCTACGTTGAGACCTTTAATTACACTTCTGAATTCACCTTGGTGTGTTATACCGACGGACTCACTGATACCGCGAATAATTTGAATGAGTCCATCAGTGTGGAGTCTTTACAGGAGATTATTGCTAAAAATCCACATTCCAGTCCCGAATTTTTGAATGAAACCCTTTTGTTTTACGCGGAAGAATTTAAAGGTGATAATGATTTTCCGGATGATATTGCGCTCTTAACTTTGAGGGTCTCGGATTTGAATTTTTAAGGCCAGTTAAACGTTTTAGAAAATACAAAGTGCCGCAAGGGAATGGCCGCTCCTACCCGAAAGATATTCTACCTCTCCACCACCAATTTTATTACCTTCTTATCATTTCCAATTCGAATTTTGAGTAAATAAATTCCTTGTGCTGCGCATTTTTACCGTCGGATTCAAGACAACAAGACGGCAGGATGCAAGACAGAATGTGCTATACCACCTACCTCTGCGCCACGGTTTCTTTTACACCGACATTCAGAGGCCGCTTAAAGAAAAATAAAGGAGGCGGCCGAAGAATCTGTCAGCGAGATTTGAAAATAAACAATTTGGCTTTATTAGACAACAGATTCATCGCGCTGGAGAGTCACAGTGCAAAGCGCTCTGAATGACGATTTTCCCAAACCGTCATTCAGAGGCCGCTTAAAAAAAATGAGGGAGGCGGCCGAAGAATCTGTCACTGGGATTTAAAAATAAACAATAATGGCACTGCACTATAAGAGATTCATCGCGCTGCAGAGTCACAGTGCAAAGCGCTCTGAATGACGTTTTGTTTTCGTCGTCATTCAGAGGCCGCTTAATGAAAAATTGTGGGGGCGGCCGAGGAATCTGTCA
>JAQSCW010000008.1 GCA_029945625.1 bacterium | reverse complement strand
AAGTGGGGTCAGTTTGAAGTGATGAAGTGGGGCCTATTTAAGCGGAATTTCCAGTCAGTCTCTGTTCAAACTCAAGTCCCAAATACCATCTGTTCAAATAGTTTGTGGAAATTTTGTGTTTGAAGATGAGTTTAATTGCTTATGTTGCATCTTTACGGAGAAGGGGCATCAACAAATAGTTTTGGACGTTTTTCTCAAAAAACAAACAACTTTAATTGTAGAAAAGATTATTAATTCTTTTTCAAACTTACTAAATACATTTGCAATGGTAAGAATAGTCTAATAATTGCCACTTTAATAAACGACCTTGAAAGCCATGTTTTATTCAGTGCTTCGGAATCTCGTTTTAAAAGATGAACCACATCTGCTCTAAAATTCAACTCCAAATCTTTAAAGAATTTTTTATCTTCACCCTTGACCATTTTAAAAAGCGAACTTTTCCAAGCAGAGTGTTCGATTATTACGCTTTTTAATTTATTACTTTCATAAAAAGAATGTCTTATTAAAATTTCTGTATGAGAATAATTACATGGTAAGGGATCGTGTCTAATAGTTAAACTAATCACGTGAGGTCCTGTATAAATGCCAGATAAACAAGTTCTTTCCAAGTTAAATCGTTTAACTTCCCCCACAAATCCATAAAAAACACGATTACCTAAATTATCTGGATTTTTAGCCCCAGATTTAACTGTAAATAGTACGTGATTTAATTGTATTAATTTATTCCAACAAACTGAAATCGAAGTCGGATTAGACGGGGGTAATTCGATAGGGTTTACTTTTTCTTTAAAACCTGTCCTGAAAAGAATTTGATTTATTTTAAATCTTGATTGACTTAAAACAGGTCTTTTCTTTTCGCTGTAATGTAAATATTTAGGGATTTTTGAATCTAAACAAGCCATACCCCATAATCAAATCAAAGAAAAGACACGATCGAATTGAAGTCAATTTTTTCGTTTGCGGAATAAAAGGCTGTATATTTATTTTCCTTTTTATCGCCAACTCTTAAGAGGGAGATGTCTCCATCCTCATCAATTAAAACATTATTAAAGTTCCCATTTTTTGAAGTATAAATTAAAATTTCTTCTTGAGATGTCTTTGAAATATTCAAGTTTGTTTTTCCTAATACGGCACAACTTTGCAAAAGTTCGATTGAAGTATTTAGAATTCTCTCATTATTCAAATTCAATTCCTTATATATTTGAGCCACTTTAATAAAACTATTTAGTAAAAAGCTATGTCGAGATGGCGCAGTGATACTTTCATTCAAGGTCTGTCTTGACGTTTGAGTGTGCATTGCTTTTGTAAGCGCATTGTCTGCTAAACCTAATTTAGCACTTAGACTTTTCGATTCGCAATTAATATTGTATTCAATATTATACCGCTTTTCAAATACTGGTGCATCCATACTTATTTAATTAAAGATTTAGTTTCTTGTGTAATGGCATCCATAAAAATACTGTTTAATTTCGAATGACCATTTTCAAGCTCTTTTGATAGTGAGTCAGAATCATTGAGTGATATTTTAGATTCATTACATAATAACACATAACTTATATCGAAGGTAACTTTCTTGGTGTCATTTTGATTAATACTGTTTACTCGAATTACACCAAAGCTCTTGTTTGATTCGTAAGATTGTTCGATCGAAAAATTAAAATTGTACGGGTTTGTTAAGCTAGTCGGCACTTCCAAATGTATTTTAAAAAACTTCTTTAAATCTTCATTTAAACCCAAGTCATAATTATTTATGGTTCTCAAGTCAATTCTAATAATTTCAGCGGAAAAATATTTTTTAAAAATGTCTAAAACAGAATAAATATTACTCCTAAAATCTTCCCATTTAGTATAATTGCCAACTTGGTGAATTGAAATGTTGTCAGGAAATATTTGAATTACCTTATCCTTAGCTTCATTTTGAAGCCTTAATCCATTAATAGTTGTGCGAGTCGGTAGAGTATCTGTTGCGTTTAAAGTAAACTGAAGTAATGGTTGATCTTGTTTTTCTATGTAAATTTTCTTTTCACTCAAGGCCTCCCAAAATCCATTTAATTTGGTTAAATCGATAGAACTATCAAAACTAATTTGACATAGAGCCTCAGTAATCTTATTGTTGGCAAATAATTCTCTTTGAGATTCCATTAAATAAAGTGTACTGACTAAATTAGTCAAATATAAAGATCGATATTAAAAAACCTATCTCTATTTAATTAACAACTTTTTGCACAGGGAGGTAATTGGAACAATAGCAGTTTCAATTTACTTCCGCACGGAACTCTAACTAAAATTAACTAGTTCTATTGTGAATTGGCTATTTGAAAATTATTGATATATTGTTGATAGAAAAGCAAAAAGCCTCGTAAACTGTTGGTTTACAAGGCTTTCAAGCTTCATTCTGTGATCCCGCTGGGATTCGAACCCAGGACCCCTACATTAAAAGTGTAATGCTCTACCAGCTGAGCTACGGAATCATTCACTTTTTTCGCAGGAACCGTTCTGGCGATGGCTGAGCTTGTCGAAGCCAAAGCCGAACATTTCGTGTGCGGGCCCAAACAAGGATTATCTCCTTAATTCGGGCTGCAAATATAGCAGACTTTTGCTCAGTTTACAAATAATTTTGAGAAATATTTTAGGGTCAAAATTTCATGGCTTATGACACAATTTTTATTTTAGAGGAATGATCTTCGAAACGCCCGAAATACTCCTGCTGAAAGGTTTTGGCACCCTCCCATTCGGTGCCAGCAAAGATACTGTGGTGCAAGAACTGGGCGAGCCCGAAGAGATTCAAAACCTTACCGACGATATTCTCAACAATAACTCCCTGGTATACCACTACTGGAATGAAGGGGTTTCTATTTTTTTCGACACCAACAAAGATCAGGCCTTTTGCAGCGTGGAAATGGACAATAAAGATGCCATCCTCTTCGGTACCAAAATTTTTACCCTCAAAGAAAAAGAAGTTATTGATCTCATGAAAAAACAAGGCTTTGCCCTCTCCGATTCAGAAGTACACAAATGGGGCGAAAAACGCCTGAGCTTCGACGAAGCCGGCCTCGATTGCTATTTCGAGAATAATAAATTGGTCTCGGTAAATTTTGGTGTGCTCGACACCAATTCCAATTTCGTGTATTTTCCGAATTGAATATTTTGATTATTTCGATGCCGCCTACCAATTGGAAGGTGCCGCGCGAGGGATTGGAGTGGAAAGCCCGGAGCCCCTCTCCTTCAGAGGGGCGAGGACTTGCAACGGAAAGCCCGACCCCCTGAAGCGAAAAACAAAGCAGAAAGGCACCGCGGTTTTTCTGCTTCAGGGGGACGCGCCCTAATAAAAGTACAATTAAACTCTGTTCTATCCTGCACGTCATCTTCGCCGTTCTACTTGCCAACATTCCCAATAAACCGTACCTTTGAAGCCACAAAAAAACCATTACCATGCCGGGAACAGAATTGTTTGGCGCCGAAGAGCGCAAAGAAATTGAAGATGTTTTATCAACGGGGATTATGTTTCGTTATAACCACGATGCTTTGCGTAATAATTTTTGGAAAGCCAAAGATTTTGAAGCGGAAGCCAAAAAAATTACCCAAGCAAAATACGCGCTTGCTGTTTCTAACGGTTCAGCCGCCATTCTCGCCGCCCTAGCTGCCTCAGGCATTGGTGCGGGCGACGAAGTTATTTGTCCTCCCTTTACCTACATTGCTACCATTGAAGCTATTCTTTTTTTAGGCGGCCTCCCGGTATTTGCTGAAATTGATGAAACACTGTGCCTCAGTGCAGAGGGTATTAAAAAAGCCATCGGTCCCAAAACAAAAGCGGTATGTCTGGTGCACATGTGCGGCGGCAATGCCAATATGGATGAGATTATGGCCGTAGTAAAACAACATAATTTAATTTTGGTGGAAGATGCAGGTCAGGCGTTTGCTTCTTCGTATAAAGGCACCTACACCGGGTTATTTGGTAAAGCGGGCGCCTATTCATTCGACTTTTTTAAGATTGCTACCGCCGGTGAAGGTGGCATAATGGTTACCAACGACGAACCTACCTACAAGTTAGCCGATAGTTTTTGCGACCACGGACACGATCACGTGGGCGATAAACGCGGTATGGAAAATCATCCCATCATTGGTTTTAATTTCCGCATTTCTGAATTGCACGCCGCTGTGGGCGCGGCTCAAACCCGCAAGGTGCCAACGATCCGCGAAATTAATCGCCACCATAAATCATTTTTGCAATCCAAATTAGCGAAGACCGAAGGAATTAGTTTTGCGAAACTCGGAGATGAAAACGGGGACTCTGCCACTTTCCTTAATATGTTATTACCAAGTACCGAAATTGCGCAACGTGTGGTAGACGAATTTAATAAGGCCGGCATCGCAGGCTTTGATTATTGGTTCAAAAACATGTACCACTTCATCAACCAGTGGGATCATATCAAGAACATGAAAACCGCTTCAAAACTGGCCGTTCAGGTATTAGGTGCACCGCAAGATTATAATAATTTGCAGCTTCCAAAAACGCAGGAAGTAATTGGTCGTTTGATTTCGTTTGGCATTAAATGCAATTGGACCGATGCGTACATGACCGAGATGGCAGAAAAAATGTCGGCTTGCGTGCAAAAAGCCATGTCGCCGGTAAACGCGTAATTTATTTTAATGTATAACTGATCCGCTTGCTTTTTTTTGAGCGGATTTTTTTTATCATGCGGGATCAGAGTCAAGCCGAAATTTGGGGAGAAGTTTTTTTGGGCGTGTCCCCTGAAGCAAAAAACGCACCAAAACAATTCCTGGTTTTTCTGCTTCAGGGGTCAGGCTTTCGCCACTCGCTCTTTTTGCCAGGGCTAATTTTGGAGCAAAAAGGAGCTCAAACAATGGCTCAATCCTTCACGCGGATTCAGGCATCTTATCAAAATTAAAATCCATTTTCATTCTATCTCCACGGAAATACTGATTGATTGGGGCTGTGCCTCCAAATCGCGAAAACAGAGCTTAGCTTACGTGCTGTAACCTTTCACTAAAATGATTTTCATACCTTCACCCGGTGAAAAGCATCGAAGCGCAGATCCAATTTGTGGGCACTGAATTAAATAAACATTCGGTTCACACATCCTATTCCAATCAACTCCTCAGTTTTTCAAATCACGCTAATTTATTTACAGTCTATTTAGTAAGCGAAGAAACTTTTCCCTCTGATATACAAGATCAGGCCATGTTGCCACTCGATTTACTCATGACCGCTCCTGAAAAAATTGTCTCGATTGTTCGTTCAAAACTAAAATTAAACCGGGTAATTTTTGCGAGAAATTGTGCGCTAAAAAAAGTGACAAAATCTGAGGCGGAAAATTTTTTGAATCGCTACCATTTGATGAACGCTACTTCGAGCGCCGGCAATTATGGTTTGTATTATAAGGAAGAACTCCTGGCACTTGCTTCATTTTCGAAAGGACGCAAAATGAATCGCCTTTTGGAACACGAACGATCGTACGAACTTATTCGATTTTGTAGCAAAACAGGAATCACCGTGGCCGGCGGACTGACCAAACTTTTAAAACATTTTGTCATAGAAAAACAAGCCGGCGATGTTATGACCTATGTTGACAAACAATTATCGGATGGCAGTTCTTTTATACGCTCGGGATTTAAGAAACACAGCGACCTGCCTCCCTCCCATTTTTTAGTGAATCGAAAAACATTTGAGAGGTATCCGGTAAAAGATCCCTCAGCACCTTTTGATACCAAAACTTATTATTTGGGGAGTACGGCCGGTAATATTAAGTTTATTTTTAGCCTTCACTAATGCCCTGCTATTTGTTGCGACAGCCTGCTGTGTAAAATATTCATATATTAGATTTTTTTTTTCATGATGGATTCAACTTTAACATCTCAATTTCTTCTCAATCCCGACATTACATTTTTGAATTTTGGCTCGTTTGGCGCTTGTCCTAAACCCATCTTCGACGATTATCAAAAATGGCAGCGCGAACTGGAATTTGAACCCGTGCAATTTATTGCCGTCAATGGAGTTAAATACCTGAAAGAATCGCGAGAAGCATTGGCTTCGTATATCAATTGCCCCAGCGACGATTTGGTATTTGTTACCAATCCCTCTTATGGTCTCAATATTGTATTAAAGAGCCTAGATCTGAAACCAGGTGATGAAATATTAAGCACCAATATTGAATACGGCGCCAGCGATCGCGCACTAAATTATTACTGCAAACAAAAAAACGCTCGGTATGTTCGTCAGACTATTGAGCTCCCACTGAGTTCAAAGGAAAAATTCATAGACGATTTTTTTAAGGGCTTGCGAAAAAACACAAAAGCCATTCACATTAGTCAAATTACCAGTAGTACTGCACTTATATTACCGGTAAAAGAAATTTGTGACATCGCCAAAGAAAAGGGACTGCTTACCATTGTTGACGGCGCGCATGTACCCGGTCATATTCCTCTAAATTTGGCCACTTTAAGGGCCGACATATACATAGGTGCTTGTCACAAATGGATGATGAGTCCGAAAGGCTGTTCATTTTTATATGTAAAAAAAGAATTTCAAAAGAAGATCGACCCCTTGGTAGTGAGTTGGGGTTACGAAAGTGCGTCTCCTTCTTATTCTCAATTTATAGACTACCATCAAATGCAGGGCACCCGCGATTTCTCCGCCTTTTTAACGGTGCCTCGAACAATCCAATTCTTAAAAGAAAATCATTGGGAAGAGGTAGCAAAACAATGCAGGGACTTGGTGAAAGCCAATGCCCTTCGATTTTGTGAACTACTTGGAACAACACCCTTGTGTCCACTCAACGATGAATTTCTTGGGCAAATGTTTAGTATTCCGGTAAACACCCGGGAGCCCGAGAAGCTGCAAGCACTTTTATTCAATACCTACAGCATTGAAATTCCCGTGATGCGGCAGGATAAAGAAGTGTACATGCGGTATTCGATCAATGCTTTTAATTCGCAGGAAGATCTGGATAGATTGTATTCTGAATTAAAAGAGATCCTGCAAACTACTGATTTTATTAAAGTTTCGGGTCGTCACTAATGTCATTCACCAAGGTACTGAACCTTGCCTCAGTAAGAACTGAACAAAATTCTCGGCCTTATACTACTGCTCATTTTCTACAACACCGATTCTCCATTCACATCTGTCGTTAGCACTTCACTCATGTAATTAAAAAACGGACGCATCTGTTTAAACGTATCGTTGAGTTTTTTCAAAAAATCAGGACTCATCACTTCTTTATCGGTAAATTTTTTCATCACCAGGTATTGTTTGTAACGAATGAGGTCAATGGCCGGATCATCTGCATTGAAGCCTTTTGGCGACGTTTTGAGCTGTTCGCCCTCGAGGCTGCCAAAATTATCTTTAAACCCTTTGCTCTTCACTATTTTTCGGAAAGGTGCCGGATCAGCTGCAAATTCATCACGCACCCGCTTAAGGTCGGCCGGTTCTGGACCCCAAAAGCCCCCGCCGGCAAAAGAATTACCGGGTTCGATGTGAAAATAATAAGAACCTCTGCGTGCTTTGGTAGCCCGCTTAAATGCTCCACTGAACCAATTATTATATGGCTGTTTGTCTTTCGAAAAACGCACGTCTCGGTAAATACGAAACAGGGATTTTTTTCCACTGGGATTTTCAATCACATCGTGTTTGTTCATTTCGAGGAGCAGGGCATCGGCAAAATGAACGATGTGATCGAGTTCGGTCAAATAACGATCCTTATGCGCATTGAACCAATCGCGGTTATTGTTTTTTTTAAGAAGTTTAAGGAATTCGAGATTAGAGGCTTGAATGACTGCTTTTTTCATAGGAGCCAAAGGTAAAGTAATATTTTTAAAGAGCTCATCTTCAGTATTTCACAAACCATTCCTTTTGTATTAACACGTGATTAACCGCTTGTGAACGCTTTGTGAACTACTTGCGAACAGCTTATTAAGATTGGATTAACCGCTTATGCACCGCTTATGAACTGCTTATGAACCTTTAGAATAACTAAGACAAATACTGGTGTTTAAGGTTTTGAACTAAGACCATATAGGTATTTCTGGCCGCAGAAAGTTTTTTTAGTTCTATTTCTTTGCACGCCTCAAGAACTTGTTCATGAATATAGTGGAAGATTTTTTCTTTTTGCGGATCCTTTTCAATACTCTCAAGAATCAAGGGTGAGATGCGGTAATACTCAAGTATCAACTTTTTTCCCGAAGCATTGGAACTTAGATAGGTATCTCTAAAATTCCGGAGGGTATTTAATTCGTAACCATTATCGCGCAATCCAAAATGTCGCACACAGGCCGTGGTGAGAAAACAATTCAGGTCTTCTCTTTTTTTACGAGGCTTAGTTTTTTTGGCTTTTTTTGCGGCCTTTTTTTTGACAACCTTTTTTGCACCTTTCTTCGCCGCCTTCATCGGAGACTTGGCTGCCTTTTTTTTACCTGCTGATTTTTTCTGTTTTGCCATGATCACTGTTTTAAAGGTTATCACATGTTGTGGGAAGTACTATTACATAGTTATTATCAGGAAAGTTGTTTCATCAATTTATCGAGATTCTCCTTTACCTCAGCGAGCTCCTTCTCCAATTTTTCCATCCGCTCCTCCAAATGAGAAACATTTTTGCGCGCGGGCTCCTCCACCTGATCGTAATCCTCAAAGCTCACAGTGCCCGAGAGCAAATGAACAAAACGCGCTTCTTTTTGTCCCGGCCGTTTCGGTAACTCCAGCACAAAAGGGGGATTTGAATGCTGTAACTTATACAGTGCAGCGTGTACCGATTCCAATGATCTGAATTCAATCAAACGTGCGGAATTGGTATTGAGTTCTCCCGGAGTTTGCGGACCTCTGATCATTAATAGACATAAAATCGCCAGTTCTTCGGGCGATACATCAAACACCGTGGTGAAATTGTGTTTGTATTTCATGGTTCTGGAACCGCCGCCAATAGCAGTAGCTACCAGACTTTGTCCTTTAAGACTGTTCAGGGCCAGAACCACCGTTTCTTCGTCGTAATCCACCACCGGATAACGGGACGTCTTTTGATTGCAGGCGGCAGTGAGCGCATTTAATGACATTGGGTAATAATCGGGTGTGGTTTTGCTTTTCTCAATGAGTGCACCCAAAACGCGAATTTCTTCGGGGCTTAATATCGGTAATGAGGCGTCCTTGTCCATAGTCTTGCTTAGTGGTGGAAAGGTAATAAATTGTTAGACGCAAAAAAAAGATAATGGAGGTGATCAATTATTCCTTAAGGAATTCGATAGTTTTGTCGATCACCCTTTGGGCATGCGCAGGAAAATTCGACTCTTGAAATGGGTGCTTCACATCAAATGTATGTCCGGCCCCTTCCACCAAAAATAGCTCGCTTAGCTTTGCTGCCTGATGTAGGTGTTGTGCTTCCGCCACTTCCACTGCCTCATCGGCAGTGCCATGAATAATCAAAAATGGGATTGTTAATGACTTGGCTGCACGAACAATGTGAAAACGTTCTTTATTGTTTTGTTGGTCTTCAAAGAATTGATAATACAGAGGCATCTTTTGTTTGGTGCGGGCGTTGGTGGCATACACCACACCATCGCGCTGCCATGTTTCAATGGTTTTCTTTTTATTTCGGTTCAGAAAATCACAGACCGAAGCCCAGGTGACCAATTTTTTTACACGCGGATCTTCAGCCGCCTTAATAATGCAAATACCGCCGCCGCGGCTGTGTCCCAATAAATACAAACGCTCATGATCTATTTCCTCCTGCAAAGGAGCTTCCAAGAGCGCCCAATCCATCACACGTTTTAGGTCGTCGAGCTCAAGGGTGTAGTTATTGTTTCCAAAAGCTTCAAGGTCTTCAAAAGAATCGGGATGCTGAACGGTTGTGCCATTATGCGAAAAATTAAATTTTACAAATACCAGATCCTTTGTGGCTAAGTGAGCACCAAGAGCATTAAAATGGCCCCAGTCTTTAAACCCTTTAAAGCCGTGTGCAAAAATAAGCAGGGGCTTCTTTTGTTTATTTGCGTTGTAAAATACATCCAAAAGAATTGGTTTTTTGTGAAGATGCTCGAGTACAAAATTGCTGAGAAGGTTCATAGACACTTGTAAAATTACTCATTAATAATCCCAATTGTATACGGCATAATTTTATTTTGCTACCTCACATGCAGAATGTTTTCTGAACGTTTTCGGCGCAGAGCTGTGACCGGTCGGTTAAAAGAAATCAACAAGCTTCCAAAAATGTTTATAGATTTTCCGGATTCTGAACAATCACAACATTGCCCTAATTAATCCATAACACTCCCCTAATACCGGGCCTCTACTTTTACCTTATTCTTAGCAACCATAAACCGGCACAATTGCAGGAGCAAACGTGGGACACGGGTACTAAAGGACACTAAATTTGTCATGGTTATCAGCCGGACTCGGGTTTATGCAATGGGCCTGAGTCCGGTTTTTTTGAGGTGACACGCAATTATTTCTTAGCCTGATTGATGTTTGCAATCAATTCCAATCTACTTTTGGCATAAGCATCATTGGCCTTATAAGAAAGCGCCTCCTCATAAGCAATTTTGGCTTCGTCGTAGCGTTTCATTTTATAATAGTCGTCCGCCTTTTTAATACTCAATTTATAATTGTCGGCGCCTAAAACAATAGGGATTCCCATTTTCGCTTTTGATGACCCAATTTCTTTGGTCTTGGTTGAGCCCGGACTCTGATCTTTGGGAATGATCACCGCATTATTAGTTGGATCCGATTCTTTTTTCGGGTTTACATATACTTTCTCTTCTGCCACAGGCTTCTGTTCTTTAGCAATCTCTTTTGGTTTTTCTTTTGCAACAGTTTCTTTGGCAAGTTTCTCTGCTTCAGCTTTTTTTCGCGCGTCCTGTTCAACTTTCTCTTTTGCCAAGCGCTCCGATTCTGCTTTCTTTTGGTCTTTCAACTTCTTTTCATCTGCCGCCGCTTTTTCTTTCGCCAATTTATCGGCCGCTTCTTTTTCTTTTGCGAGACGAGCGGCTTCGGCATTACTATTATCAGGTTTTGGAGGAGGAGGCACCGTAATTTTTTCTTTCGCCAGTTTCTCCTGCTCCGCTTGAAGACGATCAGCTTCCGCCTTTTCTTTTGCCGCCCTATCAGTAACTTCTTTTTCTTTTGCTAAACGATCTGATTCTGCTTTTGCTTTAGTAGCGTTTTCCTTTGCCAGCTTTTCCTGTTCTTGTTTAGAAAGTTCGGCGGCAGCTTTTTTATCCGCTTCTGCTTTTTCTTTTGCTAGTTTATCCGCCGCCGCTTTCTCAGCCGCCAGGCGGTCCGCTTCCGCTTTTTCTTTTACCAACTTTTCCTGTTGACTCTTCGTCGATTCCTCGGCAGCTTTCTTATCTGCTTCCGCTTTTTCTTTAGCGAGTTTATCTGCGGCTTCCTTTTCTTTGGCTAAACGTTCTGATTCGCTTTTTTCTTTTGCCAATTTTTCTTGTTGAACTTTGGCCTGTTCCTCTGCTGCCTTCTTATCTGCTTCTGCTTTTTCTTTCGTCAATTTATCTGCCGTCGCTTTCTCTTTCGCCAGTCTTTCCGATTCAGCTTTTGTTTTTTCTGCTAGTTCCTTCGCTGCTTTTTCCTGTTGGGCTTTGGCAAGATCATCAGCGGCCTTCTTTTCTGCTGCTGCTTTCTCGGCAAGCATTTTGTCGGCTGCTGCTTTTTCTGCGGCAAGTTTTTCTGCGGCCGCCTTTTCCTGAGCCAATTTCTGTGCAGCCGCTGCAGCTGCAGCCGTTTCTGCGGCTTTTTTGCCTCCTTCGTCCTTATCGGCAATACACTTATCACATTTCAGGATCTGGGCTTTTGGAAGATCGTCGTAAGGTTTTTGGGGAATTAACTTGATGGCTTTTTCATAATTCGATTTTGCCAACACACAATCATTCTTTTTGAGTGCCTCATCACCGTCCTTCACTGCTTGCTCCTGCCGGTCAATCAGATCTTGTTCGGCTGCTCTAATTTTATCGAGAGCCGTGAGCATGGCACCGGTATGATCATCCACATGGTCAAATTTTCCTATTTCAGGGAAGTAAACAATTTTTACCATGGGGTTTTTTAATGCCGAATAATCAATGCCCGGCAAGGGTTCTTTCATGGTGAACCCTCCAATTTTGTATTTGGGCTTAAAATCGTCGGCAGCCACATCGGGTGGTACTCCGCGGGTAAAGACCTGAAATTTTTTGGTATTACAATTTGGGTAAGACACCTGAATTATGAACTCTCCGTTTGGAGGCACTTCCACTTTGAATTCGCCATTAGAAGCACTTGTCATTTCAGAAACAACTTTGGTGCCTTGGATCAATTCTATTTTTGCGCCACCTAAACCCTTTCCTTCTTTTTCCACTTTACTGCTAATGGTAAGATCCCATTGGCCATACGAATGCATTCTGGCAAGCAAAACAACGACTATGAGGGCAAAGCGGCTCAATTTAAGGAGCCCTAATGTAAAAAAAAATTACATTAAACCATCACCTAATCCTCTAAAATCAGTCTTTTTCAGTCACTCAATATTTTCTCTTTATTGCGAATTAGCAGGCAGGACCCGCTTCTTCAAAAAAATCTCGCTTTCCAAGAGAGTTATCCCGAAAAGCGAGATGGAGCTTCTTCCCTGTATGGGATCAGAAAAAAAGAGTAAAAGCCAATTAGCGATGGGCTACCATCTTCGAATTTGACTTCAGTATTTCAAGGGCCTCCCCTTGTTGTTTTAAGGCAGTCAACATTTTTTCTTCAGCATTTTCAAGATTACCCATACGTAAGGCCAGATTACTTTGAAAATTACTTTCTTCCGCCAATTCGTCGGCAAGTCGTATGTTTTTCACTGCTTCCGTAAGAAGATATTCGAGGTGCATGCCATTCTGTTTTGAGTTCGTTTTCTTTTGCATCTGCCTGATTGTTTTTTCATTATCAGTGTACAATTTATCATTGTTGGCATAATTAATTTCAAATACTTCGATCTGCTTTTCCAATGAACGGTTCTCTAAAACAGAGGCTTCTCTATTTAGCTTCTTTTGTTTTTCCCCGCTTTCTTTTTTCGCTTCCGCGCGAAGATGATCTGCTTTGTCGTTTAGAAGATCTACTTCTTTCAAGAGATCAGAAACGTAGTCGGCATGTGGCACCGAAATCACTTTCACCGTTGAAGTCCCCATTTGTTTGTTCTGTTCCTGACCCCTTACACCCATTTGGAGGGTTAAGCAGAGTCCTGCCATAATTAAGGTAGTTGTTTTCATGAGCTTGTGTTTTTAGTATAACATTAGTTCTGCTGCGACTCCAATTCAGTTCGCGATTCTTTGTGTAACCGCTCTGCTAAAGCCTTTTGCTTACCATGGTTTACGGCGACCCTTCCTAAAAGGTTTAGAAATTAGATGAAGAGGCTTAAACGGCAGACAAAGCGGGCATTTTACCCAACTAAATTCTTTAGATTGTAGTATTAACAGGCTTTTCAGAGGCTTTTTGGAAGAAAAACCTCGACGAACTGAGGGTTCAGCCGATGGGAGTAAAATTTAGGAAGCGGATCTAAGAATACGTCCTTGTTTTTAAATGCCTAATTTTTCTTTTAGTTTTTGATAGCCGGTGCGGCTCAAAGGGATTTTTTTTCCTGACCGCAGCAAGGCGATGTATGTATTCTTTTCAAGAGGTTCAATACGCGTAAGCTCATTTAAGTTGATGATGAACGAACGATGCGTTCTGAAAAACAGGGAGGGATCTAAAACTTGCTCATAGTAGCTCATGGTTTTTTTCTTCAAAAAATAAGAATCTTTTGTGAAGATTTTCAAATAGTCGTCATAGGCTTCTATGTAATGGATATTTTGAACCGGTATAATGCTAATCTCGGCATTGTTGCGTACCACAATACGATGCCGTTCTTCGGGTTGCTTTTCGGAAGTTTGCAGAAGTTCTGCAATGCTTTTTTCGGGATCGGTAGCGGTCATCGATTTGTTTTGCCATTTATGAAGTGCCAAATCGAAACGTTCTTTACTGAAAGGTTTTAATAGATAATCAACGGCATTGGCTTCAAAGGCCTTTATGGCATATTCATCAAAGGCGGTGGCAAAAATAACAGAGGGTAGTTCATCGAGCAGTTCCAGCATTTCAAAGCCATTGATCTTAGGCATTTGAATGTCCAAAAAAATAAGATCAGGCTGATGTTGCTGAATGGCTTTGATTCCCTCGTACCCGTTATTACATTCTGCTACCACCTGCAAATCATTTCTGTTTGCCAGATACTCTAGTACCAGGCTGCGTGCCAATGGTTCATCGTCTATGATTACAACTTTTTTCACTGTGGTATTTCTAAGGTAGTAATAAATGTGGAATTTTCTTTTCGTGTGTTTAAGAGATCAGTTCTTCCATACAACAACTGTAAACGACGCTGAATGGAACTCAAACCAAAACCGGTTCCTTGTCTGCCGCTTTGTGTTTGTTCGTCGAAGGGATTCCTTATCACGATTTTAAGAAATCCATTTTCGGTATCGGCATTCATGCTCACCGTGAGGGCTTCTATGGTTCCGTACAAACCAAATTTAATGGCGTTCTCAAGCAGGGGCTGGAGCAGCAGTGGCGGTATGGTGCACGTGAGAGCCGCTTCCTGTAATTCAATCGCCACTTGCAGACGGTGACCGAATCTTACTTTTTCAATTTCTAAATATAATTTCAGGTGATCAATCTCTTCCTTTAAGGATACTGTTTTTTGTTCATCTTTTTTTAAGGTGCCCCGTAAAAAATCAGAAAGTTGCTGAATCATTTTGCGTGCTTCCTCGGGTTTTGAACCCGCCAGCGCGCTAATAGAATTTAAACTATTGAACAAAAAATGAGGCTGCAATTGCTGTCGTAATTTCACCAACTCTGCATCTTTCACTAATTGTTCGGCTTCATTATGCCGAAACTCTCGTTCTTGCTGTTCTTGCAAAATGCTCCACATCCAATTCAACATGGTAATAAAAGAAAGGATTACTAGAGCCATGATCGTTCTTAAGGGCATAGAGCGTTCAAGAAACTGCAGGTAGGAAACATTGTTGGGATACAAGTGCTCAAGCACCCACCGCAACAAGGTCGAAAACAGAATGGAGATGCCGATGGCATAAATGAAGCGATAGACTCTGTTTCGATTTCCGGGTTGGTAATATTTGTAAAGTACCAAAGCAGTGAGCGCCAGAATCCCCAAAAGTATGTTCGAAACAAAGGAATCCACAAAGGCAATCTCCCAGCTTAAGTCCAGCCGGTGCAGTACAAAACCCTGCACCAATGCCCAAAAGATCCACCACAAGGAATATAAGAGAAGGAACTTTTTTTGCGAATATGTGGTTTGCGTCCTCAGAATTATCAGGCAAAAGTTAAGCTTTTAGCCTGAATTTCCATTGATTTTTGACGAATGTATCCAATGTAAGAAGCGGCGTCTGTTTGCGTATGTGTGTTTGAATATACTTGTTCACCATCGCGCAAACCTTCGATTTGATATACCTCCGCCACATCAATAAAATTCCAGCTCACCAGTTTATTTTGATCGTCTAAAAACGTTTCTTCCTCTCGTTTTCCAATTCCGCGGGCTTTGTAAAATGCATCCTCCAGACTAGTTGATTCAATGAGACGGATCTGTTCATCGAATTGGGAGTTCTCCTTCCCATTTTCAATTCTTATATTGAACATTAATTTTGCAAGGTATCTTTTCATTTTATTTTTTTTATCAATAAGAAGTAATACTAATTCCCCCAAAGATGGTGACGCCACTCAATACCAGAATTTTGGTTTGATCGCTAGATGCCTGCTGTTGCATCGGACGTTTGTCTTCAATACTGCCAAAAACCGCCACCATTTCGGTGGTATGGATCACCCAATTAGAGGGGATAATTAATTTTGTTCCACCGAATAGTTGTGTGACTTCGAGTGTAATCTTCCCTTCAAAATCGGCCTGCATTAAATTGATCTCAGCACCTCCAAACACATTCGTGATGTTTCCTCCCTTAAAATTTTTGGAAAGGATATTCTTTTTAACTCCACCCATCACGGAAGTGGAATCAAGAAAATTTTCAGTTGTGGAACTGCCTTGTGGTTGGCACATGTCCTGATGGCGACCATAACGGGACTGCCATTTCTGCCAGTGCATATGTTTAAACTTTCGTCTGGGTTTAAACATGATAAAGAGTCCGATCACGATCAGCAAGGAAGGCCATAAAATTGGTTTCAACGCCAAAGCGGGAAACAGATCAGAAATTAGAAATGTGCCTCCAATAAGAATTGGAATTATCCAACCCACCCGGCTGAATCCATGTTTTACCATCATTACCAAACCTATTCCTATCAAAAAAATCTTCCAGCTGAAGATCCAATAAGGAAGTTCTGCGCCCAGTTCGCGGGCTAAAAAAAGTACACCGGCAGCTACCACCAGCAAACCTCCCATCATTTTACCGCGACGGTGTTTTTTGTCCCACTCTCGCGCTAATTGTTCATTGTATTCGTCTTGATTTTCCATTGTTATGTTTTATTTTTCAGTAAAATTACGGGGTAATTAAGCGCGCCACAAGAGACAATAGGTCGGTTTGTGCCGGCAGTCGGTAAACGTTACCTCTGAGGCGGTGAGTGGTGTTAAAGTCTGTTACCAACACATTTTTTGTATGAGAAAAAGGGGAATTTGAGTACATTTACAATTCATCCTTGAGTATCCGAAACCACATATCCCTGCTTTTAGTTTTGTTCTATTTCAGTCTGGTTCAGGCCCAGACAGAGCTTTTTAGAGAAAATAACAAATGGGGAATAAAAGAACAGGAGCAAGTGCTTGTGGCACCGCTGTACGATACGGTGTTTAATTTCGATTCCACTTCAAAGATCTGTCTGGTCTGTTTCAAATCAAAAAGCGCCACTGCCTCAAAGTTCATAAAAGTGATTAAAACAAGTTACTCCTGCAATTACCTTGATCGTAATAGTAAAAAGCTGGTGATCAGAAATGCTGCGGGTGATACCAACAGTGTATTCTCGGTCTCAAAAAATATTGTGGAGGAGTATGCCGGAAACACACCTTATTTTAAAGCCGTTACCAAGGGAAAAAAATACCTGATTACTAAGGATTTCAAACAACTTACTTTTAACGATTATCACGATATCAGATTCTGCGATGAACCTTCCTTTTACATCACTCAAAATTTGAACGAAGCGGAGGTAATGGTTACGGGATTGGTGAATAGAAGGGAAGAAGTCATTGTGCCCTATTTGTATTCCGACATTCAGGTAAATGCGCAGGATTCTCTCATTATTGCCTGTAGTGCCGGAGTTCGAAGGAACGCAGGCGATGATATTTATAATTACGAAGGAAAGATAGTAGAAAGCAGCTACAAACATGTGGTGTTGGCAACTCACCATTACCTCGTTTTAAAGGTGTATGAACCCAAGGAATATTATGTGATCCACAACCTCACTACGAAAGAGGAAAAGAACCTCATCGCCGACGAACTCATCGTTTACCAACACGACGAAGTAGCCATCCGGATCAAAAATGAGTGGTACATTTACGATCTGGTGAGTAATCAAAAAAAACCATTAAAAAAAGAGTAAGCATGAATAAGATCCGTGTAGCAATAAATGGTTTTGGTCGCATTGGCAGAGTATTTTTGCGCAATTGCATCAATAACCCTGCCATCGACCTAGTGATGATCAATGATGTTGCCGATACCGTTACCATGGCGCATTTACTAAAATACGATTCGGTGCACCGAGCTTTTCCCGGAACAATACGTGTTGAAGGAAGTACTTTGATTGTAAATGATAAATCCATAAAAACGGTTTCCTTTAAAGATCCTGCTCAAAACCCTTGGAAAGAAAATAATATTGACATGGTGATTGAAAGTACGGGTCTTTTTCTTGATGTGGCCGGTGCGGGAAAACATCTGAGTGCCGGTGCAAAAAAAGTGATCCTCTCTGCTCCCGCAAAGGATGATGGTATCAAAACGATTGTGCTTGGGGTAAATGATCACCTGTTGAACAACGAGGATCTTATTATCTCCAATGCCAGCTGCACCACCAATTGTGCCGCACCCATGTTAAAGGTGCTCGAGCAATTTGGAATTGAAGAAGCCTATATCACGACTGTACACTCTTATACCAACGATCAACGCATTCACGATGCCCCTCATAAAGACCTGAGAAGAGCTCGTGCAGCGGCCATGAGCATTATTCCCACTTCCACGGGTGCTGCAAAAGCTATTACTAAAATTTTTCCGCACCTCGAAGGAAAGATTGGTGGTTGTGGCATGCGGGTACCTGTACCCGATGGCTCGTTAACAGATATTACCTGCGTGCTCACCAAAATGCCAAGTGTAATCGCTATTAATGCGGCCTTTAAAACGGCCTCGCAAACCCACCTCAAAGGAATTTTGGCGTATACCGAAGATCCGATTGTGAGTGTGGACGTAATCGGAAATCCGCACAGTGTGCTCTATGATTCCGAATTCACAAGCATTGTAGGAAACTTGGTAAAAATCATAGGTTGGTATGATAACGAATGGGGCTACAGCAACCGCTTGGTAGATCTGGTGTTAAGGATAGGAAAATTGTAATACACTAAAAGAGGACTAAAACTCAAACGTGATTTGCCCGTCGCCATCAAAAAAATCTTTGGCGCTGCCTTTATTCAGTTTTTCCATCGCGCGGCGGTGCAGTTCCATCGGAGAAAGTCCGGTTTTTTCATCATTGGGATTCGACAAAAATTTTCGTGCAGCCTTAATTTCTTCAGGTTCTTTTAAATTGATTTCCTTCACTTTATAACTACTCAGTTTCTTGCCTTTGGCCTTCATGTTCATCACCGGCGTAAAATTTACCATCTTGAGTACTTCTTCAGGAAGATCAGCTCCTTTTTCTTTTGCAAATTTTACTTCCACTATCGGGTTCACCTGAGTTGTAATGAGCTCAATGCGTGAATTCTCATCTTCGGTGATGATTAAGGTTTTAGTGGTGGTCATCTCGGGATCAAAACGTTTGGTGAAATACGATTTACTGACGCCGTCGTAATAAATACAAGTTAAAGTTTGATTGGGATAATATTTTTCAATCATCACCAGGTCATCGTCGAAATGATTAAGAAGATCGTAGGTGTAAAGTTTGTAATAACCATTGGCAGTAATCGCCATTATTTTATCTTCTCCTCCAAATTTACCCAGGTAAGTTCCTTTTTCTTCCTTGCTTAATCGGTGCGTCTTTTCATCAAACCAATAGTCTTCACCGTCGAGTGTGGAAATACCTTTTTCTTTCAGACTTACTTTATTCACGGTGTACTTGGTCACAATATTTCCTACCGCTCCTCTGGCTTTCACTTCCATTTCACTGAAATCAACGGCGATCTCTAATTTTCGGAGTCCCGCCACCTGCCTCAAATGCACGATCACTTTTTCACTTTCAGCATTTGGATTTACGGTGAACCAAAACACATTTGATCCTGCAGTTCCCTTTGTAAGATCGTATTCTTTGTCGCGGGTGACACCGCTTACATTAAATCGTTTCATAAAAGTGATGCCTTTGGGGCCGTCCCTATAAATCATGTTGTAAGTAGTACGCTCGTCGTTCTTTTTAAAGATGGCCACATGAATGATATCTTTCCCCACAAAGGTTTTCTCACTCACTTTGAATACTTTCATTTTCCCTTCTTTGGTAAAGGCAATGATATCGTCTATATCAGAACAATCAGTTATAAATTCGTCTTTCTTTAAACCGGTGCCAATAAATCCTTCGGCACGATCCATATACAATTTTTGATTCGCCATTACCACTTCGGTAGCAATGATGGTCTCTAATTGTTTGGTTTCTGTTTTACGTTCTTTACCTACTCCGTATTTCTTTTTCAGGTTTTTGAAATACTCAACAGCGTAATCGGTGAGGTTGGCAAGATGGTGTTTCACAATGGCGATTTTCTCTTCCAACTCCTTCATAAAATCTTCGGCTTTTATACTGTCGAAGCGGGTAATGCGGATCATGGGTATTTGAGTGAGACGATGAAGGTCTTCGTCGGTAATTTCGCGGATTAGTTTTTTACGGAAGGATTTAAAACGATCGTATAAATACACATTTAAGGTTTCCCGATTCGCATATTTTTTAAAGTCGATGTACATTTCTTCTTTAATAAATACTTTTTCGAGAGAAGCGAAATGCCATTTTTCTTCCAATTCCTTTTGTTCGATCTCCAATTCACGCCGAAGGAGTTCGAGTGTTTGAAGAGTAGATTTTCGAAGGATCTCACTCACACCGATGAAGCGGGGTTTATCGCCTTCAATGATACAAGCATTTGGCGAAATGCTCATCTCGCAATTGGTGAAGGCATATAGAGCGTCAATGGTCTTGTCGGGTGAAATGCCCGGCTGCAAGTGCACCAAAATTTCTACGTTTTCGGACGTATTATCTTCTACTTTTTTTACTTTGATCTTCCCTTTATCATTTGCCGCGAGGATAGAATCGATGAGGGTTCCGGTAGTGGTTCCAAAAGGAATTTCAGAAATAATGAGGGTTTTTGCATTCAGTTCTTTTACCCGGGCTCGCACTTTTATTTTTCCGCCACGCAAGCCATCTTTATAATCGCTAAAATCGGCCACACCTCCGGTAATAAAATCGGGATAGATGGCGGCCTTTTTTCCTTTTAGGATTTGAATGGAGGCATCGATGAGTTCGTTAAAATTATGGGGCAGAATTTTACAGGCCAATCCCACCGCAATACCTTCCACGCCTTGCGCCAATACCAAGGGAAATTTTACTGGAAGGGAAATGGGTTCCTTGTTCCTGCCGTCGTAGCTCAATCCCCAGTTGGTGGTTTTTGGGTTAAACGATACTTCCTGACCAAATTTGGATAAACGTGCTTCAATATAACGGGGAGCCGCGGCACTGTCACCGGTGAGAGTATTTCCCCAGTTTCCCTGACAGTCAATTAATAGATCTTTCTGACCCATGGCCACCAACGCGTCACCAATACTGGCATCGCCATGGGGGTGGTATTTCATGGTATTCCCAATAAGATTGGCTACTTTGTTATAACGGCCGTCTTCCAATTCCCACATGCTGTGAAGTATGCGGCGTTGAACGGGCTTTAAACCGTCTTCCATGGCTGGAACAGCGCGCTCGAGGATCACATAGGAGGCATAATCAATGAACCAGTTTTTAAACATACCACTTACGTGGGTGATGCTGTCTACCTCGTTGTGATCTTCCCGCTCCTTATCATCAGTTGTTTTATCGGCCATGGTTCTGTACTAAATAAAAATGCAAATATAAGATTACGAATACAAAAATAAAGACCGACTTAGCCTCCTGAGCAGCAATTCCTTCTGAAATATTCACAAAATGGACTCAAAAGTGGCGTCCGAAGGGGTTTTTGAGATGTTGAAAACCTGAGAGTTGAGCTTTTTTAGGGGTCCATAATCATACGAATTAACCCCCCTTCAACGCCCTAAAATTATGCTAATTCACCTCGTTTTGTTAATACACCAGAATCTTCCTCTTTAAAAAGAAGATAGCTTCCGCCAGTTTGGTTGTCATTTTCGGACTTGCGTAAGCATTCAGGCCTGCTTTTTCGAGGGTATTGGCGTAGCCATAAATGTCGGTTACCTGCGTTTTATATAAAACTTCATTGGTAAGCCGGTTCTTCAGGCTCACAGTGATGATCAAGGATGCCAATTTAATATTGTAATTGGTTTCTAAAACCGTTGAACTAATGTCCTCCTGTGTATCGGCACTGGATTCGATGATGTAATCGGCCTCCGCTTGATTTTCAACCATGCGAATCTCCTGCCCGGCAAATTTTTGTTTTATGAACATGTCGATGCTATTGAGACCGGTTGGTTTACCAAGATTTTTTTCAATAGAATTTACCAGCAAGGTAATGTTACTTACGTTAGCGTATACTTTTAGAGTGCCGGTTTGAATAAATTGTTTCAAAAGCCCTACCCCTGCTCTGCCAATAGAGTCGGTGCCCATTAAGGTAATAATATCGGGACTCAACGAGAAAGCTACTTGTTGATTCACCGGTTCTACGGTGTTCACTTTTAATTGAACTTCTCCGTTGGATGAACTCACCGTGCGTTCATTCACGTTTATTTTATCATCATCGCTACTCACCAGCAGCGGGAAGTTTTGAAGAGGCACTTTGTTTTTAATCTCAAGTCTATAGGTGATTGGCGCGTAAGAAGCCTGATAGGGCTTGAGCATCGGTAGCAGGGTTTGCTGCATCACTGCAATGGAAGATAATTGTTGTTGGATGAGATTGGTGAGATCAAAAACGGTTTTTACACCGTTCGTTTGCTGGGGATCGAAATTAATTTCTTCACTTAGGTAGGGCGTCAGCACACCAAATGCCTGAATGCGTTTTTTTAAGGAAGAAGAAAAATCCTTATTTTTCTCATCGTAAAAACTGGCATTGATTAAATTACTCGCCTTTGCAATGGTTTGAATCTTTTTCTGGGCCTTTGCATTCGCATACTCCGCTTTGTCGAGTTGGTAATACACCCAATATTGTTTCTCGTTTTCATACGAATCAACTAGTGTATAACCTTCAATATTATCGCTGTTCGAAAGTTTAATGAGTGAATTAAAATTCTCGTTAAAATTGTTATTGTTCTGTACCGTATATAAGACCGAATTACTCGAAATATCAACTTTGATCTCAGAGGCCAGATCGTATAAGGCATTTTTCTTAGCCTCTATCTGGTAATTTCCTCCTTTTCCTTTTTCAGCGAAACCCACACCAATGTATTTGAATCCGTTATTGGGACGACTGCTGACCCAAATGGGCACCTTTATTTCCACTTCAGCAGGAACAACAGTGGTTTGTTTGCTTTTGCAGGAAACCAACAAAAGAATAACTGTTACGATTATATTTCTAAAGATCCTCACTTTATTTCATATTGTAGGCCGAACTCACAAATATCTTTATGTTCTGATTCAATACGTCGGTTTTTAAGTCTTCAAACGATTTGAGATCACTTCGCGCACTGAACTGATTGCGCCAGTTCTTGGGATTATAGCGGGCAATCGGGCTCAGAGTTGGCGGATTATAAGGATAGAGACTATTGATGTTTCCGGTAAACCTTCTGGCAAATTCATTGTATTCAACAGCATCGGCTGCCTTCATGTTCTGCAGCTGGGAGGCCACAAACTGGTTCGAATAGGCATTGATGATCTTGTATTTAAAATCGTAAGAATAGGAACGACTCGACTTTACAACATAATAATCAAAGGGCTTGTATTCCGTTTTTGTAGTGGTATCATTTATTCGGGTCACCACCTCTTCAAAACCTCTGGCTCCTGTTTTGCTGTTCCCTGAATTGTATTCTCTTTTATTCGATACATCAAATACGTAAAAATAGTCAGCCCCTGTTGCCTTCCGAATGGCCTGCACGAGGTCGAGGTTATTACTGTTATTGAGGTCGGTGGAGCTAGGTGCATTTTGAAAAGGACTGTTATTGATGATCTGCACATTGTTGAATTTTTGTTGGGCCGCCTGACTAAAGTTAGTGTACAAAAATTCTTGAATTTGCTGCAAAGCCTGATCACCCGAAGGTTTTGGTTCAAATAAAATAAAACTTCGTTGCTGCTGTGAGGTGGAAAGTTCCAGCAAATCTCGCGAATCTTTGTAGTCCTCCGATTTTCCTTTTACTTCCGCCAATAAATTGAGAGCGGCTGAATAATTTTTACTTTGCAGATTATTGATGGCACTTTGGTACAAAGGTTCACAGAAGGCAATGGTGGAAAGTTGTTTAGTGCTTTTATAATTGCTGTTATACTTCTCTACTTTACGTATATAGGTAAGAGCCTCGCTGTACTTCTTTTGATTCACCAGCAGGTACCCCATGCTATAATTTTTTGAGCAGTACATCTCAACCGCTTTTTGATAATCTTCGTCGTAAGCACGGGGATAATCCAAGGTCACATTTATGGCATTGGCTTTGGTATAAAAATCCTTCATTTTCTCATACGACTCCAATGAGGCATCGAGTTGTTGCGTGTTGAAATTCCTAAAAAATTCAGAAGCCATATTCGACACATGTTTCTGTCCCACTTCCTTTAATTTAATTCTGGCTTGCGCGCTAGTGGGTTTACGTTGAAGCGCCTCAAGGTAATACTCGGCAGCCTCATTTACCAAACCCTGTTTTTCAAGGCGCTCGGCTACCTTAAAGTACTTTCGCGATCCGCTGCAAGAGAGCAGAACTGCGGCACAAAAAAGAATAATTATGTAGGGGTTGCGTTTCAAAATAAGATGGGCAAAAAAAAAAGGAGTATCTGTACGAAAGACACTCCTTTTTTTGTTGAGGGTTATTTGCCTTCGTCGGCCATTTTTTTCATTTCGGCATCAAAAATTTGTTGAAATTTCTGTTTGTCGTAATCCAACTTTAATTTGGCGTCATTTGAAATCCGTGCATCTAATTTGTCAAACACTTCTTTTTTGCCGGCTTCAATGGCGATCCAATAACTGTAGGCCCCATCAGTTTCCTTGAAGATCTTCTCACCAATCTCTTTTACGTTCGACATCTCCATGTTTACTACTTCACGTGCCAGCTCTTCGAACTTATTTTCGAATTCCTGAGTATTACCAACGGTACGCTGATTCGTGTATTGATCGGTTACCCGTTTAATAGTACTGTTAATGTTTCCGGCCATTTCGGCTTTGGCATTTTGGAAGGCGATTTTTTTGGCGGTGGCCATATCAGGGGATTTTCCAACTTGTTTGGCTCTAAAATAATCTCCGTCGCTGCGGAATTCCTTGGTGCTGAATGGGACCGAAATTTCAATGGCTCCGGTGTCTTTTTGAACAGGAGTTTGCTTTTTTCCTTTGCATCCTGCTAATGTTAGCATAGCAATTGCCGGGATCAACAGTAATTGTGTGGCTGTTTTTGTCATAACGTTTGGTTTTAAATTAAGCGATTGATTCTTTATTGGTTTCATAATTTTTGAATTTCTTATCTTGAGTAAATCCATGTATTGTGCCAAAGATATTCAAAAATATTAAATTAACTTGCTTTAACAAAATAAGTACACTTACCGAATGCCGTATTTTAACTGCTTGGCCACACGCCTTTGGCAATGGAACTACTCTTAATGACCTATTTTTGGGTAGCCGATCCTACTTAGAAAAATAAAGGTTTTCGTTTGGCCGGGACAAACCTGCTAAATTCTCAGGAGAATCTACCCAACCAGTTCTTTCTCCACATCTTTCTCAACGCGCAGGTTGTCAATAATAAAATCCTGACGACCCTGGGTATTTTTGCCCATGTAATAGTTCAATAATTCGTTGATGCTGGCCTTTTGATCAATGAGCACAGGTTCTAAACGAATGTCTTTGCCAATAAAATGTTTGAATTCATCGGGTGAAATTTCTCCCAAACCTTTAAAGCGGGTGATTTCGGGCTTTGGTCCCAGTTTGGCAATGGCGGCTTTGCGTTCTTCATCGCTATAACAATAAATCGTCTCTTTTTTATTTCTTACCCTAAAAAGCGGCGTTTGCAAAATCTTCACGTGATCATTTTTAACCAGATCGGGAAAGAATTGTAAAAAGAAAGTGAGTAATAACAAACGAATGTGCATCCCGTCTACATCGGCATCGGTAGCAATCACTACATTATTATAACGCAGATCATCCAGACCATCTTCAATGTTAAGGGCTGATTGCAAGAGATTAAATTCCTCGTTTTCGTACACTACCTTTTTTCCCAGGCCAAAACAATTCAGGGGTTTTCCTTTTAAACTAAACACCGCCTGCGTATTTACATCGCGCGTTTTGGTAATGGAACCGCTCGCCGAGTCTCCCTCACAAATAAACAGCGTGGTTTCGAGGCGACGGATATCTTTCGTGTCATCTAAGTGCGTGCGGCAATCGCGCAACTTTTTATTGTGAAGAGAGGACTTTTTAGCGCGTTCTCTGGCTAATTTTTGAATTCCCGAAAGTTCTTTGCGTTCGCGTTCATTGGCCAGAATTTTGGCTTCAATGGCTTTGGCGACATCAGTGTTTTTGTGCAGGTAATTATCGAGTTGCTCTTTAATGAAATCGTTAATGAAACTACGAATGCTTTGGCCGCCCGGAGCAATTTCCTGTGAACCCAATTTTGTTTTGGTTTGCGATTCAAACACCGGTTCCTGAATTTTTACGGCAATGGCTGCTACAATCGACTTCCTAACATCGGTTGGATCAAATTCCTTTTTAAAGAATTCGCGGATCGTTTTTACCACTGCTTCTCTGAACGACGACTGATGCGTGCCTCCCTGCGTGGTGAACTGACCATTCACATAGCTGTAATACTCCTCACTGAAATGCTCGTTGCTATGGGTCATCGCGAGTTCAATGTCTTCCCCTCTTAAATGAATGATCGGATACAAAATCTCACCGGTGATGTTTTTTTCAAGAAGGTCCTTCAACCCATTATCCGATTTATATTCCACCCCATTGAGGTATAGTTTTAAGCCGGTGTTTAAAAAGGCATAGTTCCAGATCATACGATCGATGTACTCATGCACAAAATGGTATTTTTTAAAGATGGTATCGTCGGGTCTGAATTCTACCAGTGTGCCATTCTTTTCGCCCGGCGCTGCGGCGAGTTTGTATTCCTTCACCAATTCGCCTTTGCAAAATTCGGCCGCTTTAGCTTGACCATCGCGAAAAGAAGTCACCTTGAAATAAATTGCCAGGGCATTTACCGCTTTCGTTCCAACGCCGTTTAATCCGATCGATTTCTTAAATGCTTCGCTGTCGTACTTTCCCCCCGTATTAATTTTGGATACTACCTCTACTACTTTTCCGAGTGGAATTCCGCGGCCATAGTCACGAATGGAAACCAATCCTTCTTTTACCTGAATATCAATTCGGCTTCCCTCACCCATCATAAATTCGTCGATGGAATTATCCATCACTTCCTTTATCAACACATAAATGCCGTCATCAAAAGCACTGCCATCACCCAACTTGCCGATATACATACCCGGCCGTGTGCGAATGTGTTCTTTCCAATCGAGTGATTTGATGCTGTCTTCGTTATAATTTGACTTTGCCATAGTTTTGTTTCGTTTATGGGTTTCAGGGTGCTCGTCCTCGTTTTACAGGATCTAATTTTTATGTCTCCTATTTAAAAATTCCGATCTTAAATCTAAGACTTTTAGCGAAGTTCGATTTCGAATTTAAAAGAATTTACAAACCATCGCCATCTAAAATATTGCCTAATCCACCTAAAATACTTCCTTCTTCTTTTCTTCTGCCCGAGCCATAAGAAAGGATTCGCCCGGCGAGACGGCTAATTGGAAGGGTTTGAATCCACACTTTGCCCGGTCCGCGCAAGGTGGCATAAAACATGCCTTCTCCCCCAAATAGGGTGTTTTTGATGCCTCCAACAAATTGAATATCATAGTCAACGCTTTGTGTAAAAGCAACCAAACAGCCGGTATCCACTTTCAGCAATTCACCACTGTGTAAATTTCGTTCAATCACATGTCCTCCGCTGTGCACAAAAGCCATGCCATCACCTTCGAGCTTTTGCATGATAAATCCCTCTCCCCCAAATAAACCGGTTCCCATTTTTTTGGTGAATTCAATTCCCACCTGCACGCCTTTAGCGGCACACAAAAAACTGTCTTTCTGACAAATGATTTTTCCTCCCAATCCTGAAAGATCCATGGGAATAATTTTACCCGAATAGGGTGCCGCAAAAGTAACCTGACGTTTTTGCGACGAGGTGTTGGTGTAGACGGTCAGAAATAAATTCTCCCCGGTGAGCAATCGTTTTCCGGCAGTAAATAACTTATCCATAAATCCCGATTGTTTTCCATCTCCAAAAAGCGTTTGCATCTGAATGCCATCGGTCATCATCATAAAACTTCCCGGCTCGGCAATAACAGCCTCTTGCGGGTCGAGTTCAATTTCAACACATTGCATTTCCTCCCCCTGCAATCTGTAATCTATTTCATGGTTGTTCATATTTGGAGTTTATTGGTTAATTTCCGTTTTCCTCTTGTCGCGCAGAGACGCTAAGATCGCAAAGAAAAGTTTGTCTTGTTTCCCTTCCGTCTTGTTTCCCTTCTGTCTTGATTCCCTTCTGTCTTGATTCCCTTCTGTCTTGATTCCCTTCCGTCTTGTTTCCCTTCTGTCTTGATTCCCTTCTGTCCTGTTTCCCTTCTGTCTTGTTTCTCTTCCGTCTTGATTCCCTTCTGTCTTGATTCCCTTCTGTCTTGTTTCTCTTCCGTCTTGATTCCCTTCTGTCTTGATTCCCTTCCGTCTTGTTTCCCTTCTGTCTTGATTCCCTTCTGGCTTGTTTCCCTTCTGTCTTGATTCCCTTCTGTCTTGATTTTTATATCCCTAATTTTTAATTCTCAATTCTTAATTTATTAGAATCACTTTGCCTAAACATTAAACCTAAAATGCATCACGTCGCCATCGTTCACCACATATTCTTTTCCTTCAATTCTCAGTTTTCCAACCTCGCGGCACGCCGCTTCAGAGCCTAAGGTGATAAAATCATTGTAGGCGATCACCTCCGCTTTAATAAATCCCTTTTCAAAATCGGTGTGAATCACTGCCGCCGCCTGTGGGGCTTTCATGCCTTCGGTGATGGTCCAGGCCCTTACTTCTTTTACTCCTGCCGTAAAATAAGTTTCGAGCTTTAATAGTTTATAAGCCGATTTAATAAGTTTGTTTACGCCCGGTTCATCCAGACCCATGTCGGCCAAAAACATCTGTTTTTCTTCATACGTTTCAAGGGCCGCGATTTCACTTTCCATTTGCGCGGTGATCACCAAAATCTCAGCATCCTCATTTTTCACCGCTTCTCGCACTGCGTCTACGTGTTTGTTTCCTGTCTTAGCAGAAGCTTCATCCACATTACACACGTACATAACAGGTTTAATCGTTAATAAAAAAAGATCTGCTATGTAAGGCAATTCATTTTCTTCCAAATGCACCGCTCTTGCACTCTGTCCGCTCTCCAAAGCAGTTTTTAGTTTGTTTAAGGTGGCAAAAGTTTTAACGGCTTCTTTGTCGTTACCCGTTTTTGCCAGTTTCTCAAACTTTTTCATTTTGCCTTCCACGCTCTCAAGGTCTTTCAATTGTAATTCGGCATCAATGATTTCCTTGTCGCTCACGGGATTCACCTTCCCATCCACATGCACCACATTATCATCATCAAAACAACGGAGCACATGCAAAATGGCATTACACTCACGAATGTTCCCCAAAAATTTATTACCAAGTCCTTCTCCTTTGCTGGCACCTTTTACCAGGCCGGCAATGTCAACGATCTCAACGGTAGTTGGAACAATATTGATTGGCTTTACCAATTCGGAAAGTTTATTCAAACGCTCATCAGGCACGGTAATAGTGCCCACGTTTGGGTCGATGGTGCAAAACGGAAAATTTGCCGCCTGTGCCTTCGCATTGCTTAAACAATTAAATAAGGTAGATTTTCCAACATTCGGGAGTCCAACGATCCCACATTTTAACGCCATAAAATTATTTTTAAATCCAGTTCTTTTTAAATACTAAATTGTCGGGGACGAACAGATTTTCCCCCAGCAATACGGGTTTTGTTGTTAGGTTACTTACATACAGGCCATACGACAGCGGAATGGCATTCACAAAAAACAAGGCATTGCTGTCTAATTTTACCAGCCAGGTATTAAATGCGGGTAGTTTTGAGATGTTATACCTCAATCCTGAAGACGAATTTGCAGTAACGATGTCGACTACCTCAAAATTTGAAGCATTTACCCCACTTACAGTGCCGGTTATAATAGCAATTTTTGAATATTTGCCTGCGGGCATGGCTCTGTCCAAATTAAATGTGATAATGATAGAATCCTTGTTATAGGCTTGTCCCGCATAATTCTGAACTTTAAATGCCGAACGCTTAGGAAAAGGAAGGGTACTTGAAGTGGAAGCGCTGTTTAGCGTGACCCCGGTTGGAGGGCCATCGTAGCCATCTTTGAGTAAAGAAGGATACTGAGTGCCGTATTCTATGTTATTGAAGGTGACACTGCCGGACACGCCGGTGGTAGCCGAATTGGATGAATTCAGGATCACGCGGATCCCACTATGATTGGCTAATACATCTCCAAGCGAATCGTAGCTAAGAACATTCAAGGTGATGCTTCCTGTTTTCACGGGTTCGGGCGCAGCGGGGGCCGCTTCTTCCTTTTTTTTGCAGGAAACAAACACCGCTAGACTGAGCATCAACAATAGAATTCTCTTCATTTTTTCGAAAGGCAAATATACTAAACTCAAATCCTTCTGAAACCTAATAAATCTAAAAATCATAGTTTTTAACATCCTCTCTTTATTATCAACATTGGGCCTCCAAGCCGCCCCCGAATGCTAATTTTGCGGCAAGAAAAGCACTCCCGCTATCAATTTTCACAACAACATGGCACAAACAGAGGATTTAAAAAAACTATGCGCGCAAGTACGCAGAGATATTGTAAGAATGGTGCATGCCGTGAGTTCGGGTCATCCGGGCGGCTCTTTGGGTTGCGTGGAATATTTGGTGGCGCTATATGGCAGCATCATGAAATACGATCCCCGGAATTTCACCATGGACGGGAAAAATGAAGATCTTTTCTTTTTAAGTAATGGCCATATTAGCCCCGTTTTTTACAGCGTTCTGGCTCACAACGGCTTTTTTCCCGTAGAGGAATTAAGAACCTTTCGCAAACTCAATTCTCGTTTACAAGGTCACCCCACCACGCACGAAAACCTGCCCGGCGTGCGCATTGCCAGTGGTTCACTGGGACAAGGCATGAGTGTGGCCATTGGTGCTGCTTTGGCAAAAAAACTAAACAAAGATGCCTCTATCGTTTACAGTTTACACGGAGATGGCGAATTACAAGAGGGACAGATTTGGGAAGCTGCTATGTACGCGGCCGGAAACAAGGTGGATAACCTGATTTCCACAGTTGACTATAACGGCAGACAGATTGACGGAGATGTCGATAAAGTACTTCCTCTTGGAAATTTAAGAGCAAAATTTGAAGCCTTTGGTTGGACCGTGATTGATAATCCAAAAGGGAATGATCTTGAGGCGGTGACCTCCTCACTGCAAGAAGCCAAAACCCTGAGCGGAAAGGGGAAACCGGTAATGATTCTTATGCACACCGAAATGGGCGCAGGGGTTGACTTTATGATGGGCACCCATAAATGGCACGGTTCCGCTCCAAACGACGAGCAGTTGAAAAAGGCGCTGGATCAGCTTCCGGTGACTCTCGGAGATTATTAGGTCAGCAATTCAAAATGAAAAATGGAAAATTAAGAATTAAGGGCGCCGGGCTGCATAGGGTCACTCTCCTGTTTCTCATTTTTAATTTTTCATTTCTAATTTCTAATTCACAAGTCACCAACCGCATCTTATTTATTTTCGACGATTCCTACAGCATGTATGCTCCCTGGAACAGCAACATCAAAATTGAAGTGGCTAAAAAAGTGATGGGCGATTTTCTCGATAGTCTTAAAAATGTTCCCGACCTTCAACTAGCGCTTCGCTGTTACGGGCACACCACCTTTTTTAAGCCCGACCGCAATTGTGAGGACACCAAACTCGAAGTCGCCTTTGCCGAGGCCAAAACAAATTCGCTTAAAATAAAACAACGCATTCAGCGTTTGGAGCCTCTGGGCACCACTCCCATTGCCTATTCTCTGGGTCAATCGGTGAACGATTTTACACCTTGTAACAATTGCCGAAACATTGTGATTCTGATCACCGATGGTATTGAAGAGTGTAATGGAAATCCATGTGCCGTGAGCGCTGAACTTCAGAAGAAAGGAATTTTTATTCGTCCTTTTGTGATAGGAGTAGGCCTCGACATGAAGTTCGCAGAAGCCTTTTCCTGCGTTGGAAAATATTACGACGTAAGCAATGAGGCCAATTTTGCCGATGTACTCAAACTCGTGATCACCGAGGCCATTTCACAAACAACGGTTCAGGTGGACTTATTGGATCTGCTAAAAAATGCCAGTGAGACCGATGTGGATATGACCTTTTACGAAGCAGGAACCAACAAAGTAAAATACAATTACCTGCACACTATCAATCATCGTGGTAATCCCGATACGCTGGTACTTGACCCCGATCTTAGGTACGACCTAACGGTTCACACCATACCGCCTGTTGGAAAAAAAGATATTTTGATTGAAAAGGGCCGACACAATATTATTTCACTCGATGCGCCTCAGGGTTTTTTACGATTGGAGCTTGACGGTACATTTAATAAGTATTTCCCCACTACCATTGTGCGTAAGGCCAACGACATGAAAACACTGAACGTACAGGATTTCGGAAAAACAGAGAAATACATCGTCGGTAAATATGATCTCGAAGTACTTACACTTCCGCGTATCTATATCAAAGACGCTGAGATCAAACAAAGCAGTGTAAACAGCATTAAGATTCCAACCAGCGGGAGTGTTTTATTTAATAAACCGGGCAACGGCTTTGGAAGTATTTATGTTGACGATGGCAAAACAGTAACGTGGGTCTGTAATTTTGACCCCACACTTCCAAATGAGATCATTTACTTGCAACCCGGCAAATACAAGGCCGTTTACCGTCTCGATTTTGCCAAAGAGACCCTAAAATCGGTGGAACGAAATTTTGAGGTAAAGACGGGGACGCCGCTAACTGTGAAGTTACTGTAGGTTCATGCCTACTTCTTGTTTCGTTTAGGCGCAGAATCTTTATTTCTCAAACACCGTCCCTGTCCTTCCCCGTAAATTGTTTGAAACCTTGTGCTTTTATGGATAATTCAGGTCTTTTTTCCTCCCAAAACATGAGGCTTTTTAGTAGTTTAGCACTTTAAAATTCGTCCTGCTTTTTATGAAAAAATACACCTACACAGAAAAAAAAGATACGCGTTCGGGCTTTGGCGCCGGTCTATCGGAACTTGGAAAATCTAATCCCAAAGTGGTGGCACTCTGCGCCGATCTTACGGGTTCGCTTAAGATGGATGCCTTTCAAAAGGATTATCCTGATCGTTTTTTTCAAATAGGAATTGCCGAAGCCAATATGATGGGAATTGCAGCAGGACTGACCATTGGAGGCAAAATTCCCTTCACCGGTACCTTTGCTAATTTCAGCACGGGCAGAGTGTACGATCAAATTCGTCAGAGCATCGCCTATTCAGGAAAAAATGTAAAGATCTGTGCCTCACATGCCGGACTTACTCTGGGTGAAGATGGCGCGACACATCAAATTCTGGAAGATCTTGGTCTCATGAAAATGTTACCACACATGGTGGTCATAAATCCCTGCGATTATAACCAAACCAAAGCCGCTACCATTGCCATTGCAAAATATGTGGGCCCTGTCTATTTACGTTTCGGCCGCCCGGCAGTTCCTAATTTTACACCGGCAGACCAGAATTTTGAAATAGGAAAAGCCGTTCTTTTAAACGAAGGATCAGATGTTACCATTGTAGCAACTGGACATTTGGTTTGGAAAGCCATTGAAGCAGGAGAGAAATTAGCTGAAAAAGGCATCAGCGCAGAAATCATTAATATTCATACTATTAAACCGCTTGACGAAAATGCCATTTTAAAATCAGTGTCAAAAACCAAATGTGTGGTCACCGCCGAAGAACATCAAATGAACGGTGGTTTGGGCGACAGTGTTGCGCAGTTATTGGTGCGCCGCTTGCCTTGCCCTCAGGAGTATGTAGCCGTAAATGATTCTTTTGGCGAAAGCGGAACACCCGATGAGTTGATGACCAAATATGGCTTAGATACTGTGAATATTGTGGCTGCCGTTGAAGCAGTTCTGAAACGGAAATGATTTTCTTCGCCGCCGGTTCCCGGACTATTACATCTTAATATTTTTCATACCTTAGTTCATCGGCATCCATTCCTTTTACCCGATGATTCAAAATGGAAAATAACCAAATTCCAAATGTCTTGTATGTTGATGACGAAGAAAACAATCTGATTTCGTTTAAGCCACAATTAGAGATAATCGTAATTTCAAAGGAATGAAATATTCAAGAATTATTTTTTTTATACACACACTAATTCTTTCCCATTATCTCGATGGGCAGTCCACCTTCGTTCAAAAGAATATTCCATTACCTGGTACAACAAATGGCTTTAGCCGTGATCTTGTTGAACTTAATTCAAATAACTTCCTATTGATAGGGTCCGCAACTGCATACATCGGAGGCGAATTGCATAATAGGTTAACAGTTGCAAGTATTGATGCAAATGGAAATTATTTGTGGCATAAAAGTTATGGAAACAATAAGTTCAATTATCTTCCGATGATTGGCTCGTATCAGATGCTACTCAAATCAAAGGGGTATTTATACAGTGCTCTAAGTGTGGTTGATAGTAATAATAGACAAGCAGGAGTTTTTATTAAGTTTAATTTAAATGGGGATACATTGTGGCAAAGAAAAAGTTATGGAAACAATGGGCAAGATGTTTCATTTTTTTCTGCGACTCCTTCAGAAGACAACGGTTTTTTGATCTGCGGGGCAATCCAGACGAATACTCCCAGTTATAATAATCATCCTACGGTCTCGGTTAATGTCAGGAAGAAAAATGCGAATGGAAATGAGATTTGGAGCAAGGCATTTGCTACTACGAACCTTGATTATGTTAATATTGGCGTGGGTATTTTGCAAGATTCTGTGACCAAGAATATTTTTGTTACCGGTTATGAAACAGGGAACCCATATACATTTGGCATTTTGTTTATCTTGGATAGTTTGGGTACTTTGATAAATAAGTTTGGATCACCCCAGACCAGACCACTGTTTTCCGATTTGGTTGAAGTGATACGCACGCGAGACCACAATTATCTTGCTGCAGGAGTTTTGGTTAGCGACCAAATATTGTATTCTAGTTATAAGAAATCTCTTGCTTCATTAGTTAAGTTCGACGGATACGGCACTATTATCTTTAGTAAAACATATGATACCCTTGATGTATACAATGCAAACACTCATGTAGTAGAATTAGCAGATGGCAACTTCATTGTATCGGGAGAGATAGATTTTTTAATGAACCACTATTACGGTAAAAATGGATTCATTCGAATAATGAAGGTTGATAAGGATGGAAATTTGTTGTGGAAGAAGTATTTCAATAATAGAAATGACAGCAATAATGTTGAGGAGCCAAATGGAATGATACTCACTTCGAACAATCAGATAGCCTTTACTTCAGTTTCATACGAGGCGAGTAATGCCCCAGTTTACTTCACTTTCTACAAAACCGATACCAATTACTGTGACCCCAATGCGATAGGTTGTTATGCCACAGGAATTCCCTCCTGGGCAAAGGAAAATTATGCAATTAAACTTTGGCCCAACCCAAGTCAGGGCATAGTGCATCTCAGCATTGATGGGCTGCATTTTGGAGACAACACCAGGATGACCGTTCAAAATAGTTTAGGAGAGAACATGACCGAAGCCCCCCTCTTGGACGCAGAATCAAACATTAATCTCACAGACTTTAAGAACGGTATTTACCTGCTTAATATCTATCATTCAGGTATCAGGATCTACTCAAATAAGATAATACTTCAGAAATAAAATAGGGATGTTTACCCATAGCTATTCCCGGCTCCGCAGCATTTGTACTACTGCGGCCAATTCAAAACAAATAAACTCCATTCCTCAGTCTACTTGCGCCGCGCTATGCAAAGCTCCTCGCTTCATCTTTTTTTCCGGCTTCCGGCCCATTTTACGGTTTTCCAAAACAGGTTTATCTTTTTTAAAAACAGAACAATACATTTCACCTCATTTAACTTCCAATCCTCGCGTCAAATCTTTACCTTAGGCAATCAATTAGCAAGGTTCTTATGAAAAGAATATTTAATCATACCAAGATAGTAGCTACAATGGGTCCTGCTACAGCCGATATCGCTGTGCTCGAACAAATGTTTAACCAGGGTCTCGATATCTGTCGCATCAATTTCTCACATGGCGACTACGATGCCGTTTTAAAAACCACCGCTAATATTCGCGAACTCAACTTGAAACTCAACCGTCACGTGGGAATTCTCGCTGACTTACAGGGACCGAAACTCCGAATAGGGCTGGTAAAAAATAACAGCGCCGAATTAGCGAACGGTGAAACCATCAACATCACCACCAAGGAAATGGAAGGCGACGAAAAAGTCATTTACATTACCTATCCTCAATTTCCACAAGATGTAAAAGTTGGCGAGATTGTTTTGATTGATGATGGAAAGATTCAGTTGGAAGTACTGGAGACCAACGGGAAAGATAATGTGAGATGCCTTATTAAGGTTGGCGGACATTTATCCTCCAAAAAAGGAGTGAATTTACCCAATACAAAAATTTCTCTTCCCTGTTTAACCGTAAAAGATCTGCGCGATCTTGATTTTGCCCTGGAACATGATTTTGACTGGATAGGATTATCGTTTGTAAGAAGTGTCACCGACATTGTGGAGTTGAAAGACATCATTCGCAGCAAGGGCAAACGCGCCCGCGTGATCGCCAAAATTGAAAAACCGGAAGCCATTAATGAAATTGATAATATCATTGACGTTACCGACGGCATTATGGTGGCCCGCGGCGACCTGGGCGTAGAATTGCCAATGGAGCGCGTTCCGCTGTTGCAAAAAATGATTGTGAACAAATGCATTCAAATTGGCAAACCGGTAATTATTGCTACCCAAATGATGGAAAGCATGATCACGAGTTATACCCCCACCCGCGCCGAAGTTAACGATGTGGCCAACGCAGTGATGGACGGAGCCGATGCGGTGATGTTGAGTGCAGAAACGTCTGTCGGAAAATTTCCGGTGAAAGTAATTGAAATGATGCGCAAAATTATTACCGAAGTGGAGGAACTCGATACTATTTATTACAAAGAACACACGCCTCAAATAAAAACAATCACCTACATTACCGACAGTATTTGTTTTAATGCCTGTGCATTGGCACACCATGCAGGTGCTATGGCCCTGGTGAGCATGACCAATAGCGGGTATACAGCCTTTAAACTATCGAGTCACCGTCCTAAAGCACCCATTCTAATCTTTACCGATAACCGTTCTTTGCTCACCACCTTGAGTTTAGTATGGGGCGTGCGTGGTTACTATTATGATAAATATGAAAGCACCGATCAAACCATCAACGATCTTAAAAATATTATTAAGAAAGCGGGATTGGTGAAAGACGATGACCTTGTGATTAATATTGCCAGTATGCCCATGAATGAGAAAGGAAGAACCAATATGATGAAGTTAAGTTATATTAACTGATGTGGCTCAAAGCCGATAACATATCATGTAGTCATGGGTTTTCCACCCGTCATCTGGGCGTCTCCTCTTCGCCGTTTGAATCTATGAATCTGGGCGGCACCGCAGATCTAAAAATTAATATCGAACACAACCGCGAAAAAGCCCTGCAACAATTACGCCTCTCTGCCGATAATTTATGCACTCTTAAACAAGTACATGGAACCACGGTTTGCCAGGCTGAAAAAGGATCCCAAACCGGCGATGCACTTGTTACAAATAAAAAAAATCGGGTGCTTGCCGTGAGTGTTGCCGATTGTTATCCCATTTTATTTTACGACAAGACCCATGCGGTGATTGGTGCTGCACACGCTGGGTGGCGGGGAACTTGCGCCAAAATTGTAAGTTCCACTATCTCAGAAATGCTTAAGCTGGGTGCGCACCTCGACTCAATTCAAGTGGCGATTGGACAAGGCATCTCACAAAAAAACTTTGAAGTAGGAAACGACGTGATCAAACAATTTCAGGATGCAGGATTTCCTGAAACTTGCTGGCATGAAAATAAAATAGATTTGATAAAATGCAACGAATTTGTTCTTGCCCAAAACCATATTCCCACAAAAAACATCTGGAAGATGAATCGTTGTACGTTTGAAGATGATTTTTTCAGTTACCGGCGCGATAAAGGACTCACCGGCCGTATGTGGGGGATCATTTCTTTGCATTGATACAAATATCCTATCTAATATAGGGAGGCAGTGCTTTTTATTTTTCTTGGGCGTGCCCCCCATGAAGTAGAAGCCTTTCAATAAAACGGAGAGCTTCTCTTCATGGCGGTCGGGCTTTTCGCTCCAAGTCCTCGGCCACGACGAAGAGTCGTGGCCTCCGGGCTTTCCGCTACAATCCCTCACGCGGTCACTCCTAATATTTGTTTTTCTAAGTAGTGCCCTTAATGTTTTTTATGGTAGCATTTTCATAGTGCACATACGCAGGATATTCTCTTCCTACTTCTTCCCCGTACTACCAAAGCCTCCTGCACCACGATCAGAACTCCCCAATTCCTCAACCGAGACCCACGCTATTTGTTCGTGTTTGGCCACTACCAATTGCGCAATGCGCTCCCCATCTTGAATAATAAAATCTGTTTCCGATAAATTCACCAATAAAACTTTTACTTCACCTCTGTAATCGGCATCAATAGTGCCCGGTGAATTCAGAACCGTGATCCCGTTCTTAAATGCCAATCCGCTTCTGGGTCTGATCTGCGCTTCAAACCCGGCTGGCAATTCAATGAACAATCCCGTGGGGATCAATTGCCGTTGCAGAGGTTTTAAAGTGATTGCCTCAGTCAAATTGGCTTTGAGATCGAGTCCGGCCGCTAGAGCAGTAGCATACTCGGGCAGTGGGTGTTTGCTGTGATTAATTACTTTTAGTTGGAGCAGCGACATTGGTACTTAATTTATTAAAGTTAGAAATCTCAAGTTTATACACCGTCCAAACAAACACCAGTATCAACAAATTATTAAGGATGACCTTGATCACCACATTATCCATCTCCGAATAAGATAGCGTGATCAGGTATAGAACTACGGTAATTCCTGCATAAACACCAATGGCCCTCACGTTGTATTTAATGGGAAAATACCTTTGTCCTAACACATAAGACAATACCATCATGCTTGAATACGCTAGGAGTGTTGCCCAGGCACAGGCCATGTAAGAATACTCAGGTACAAAAATAAAATTGATGGCAACGGTGATCACCGCTCCGAAAATAGAAATCACCGCCCCAAATTTTGTTTGCCCGCTCAATTTAAACCAAATGGATAAATTGATCATCACACCAAGGCACAAATAAGCGATGAGAAGTATTGGAACCACTTTTAATCCCACCCGGTATTCCACATCCACAAAATATTTGATCCAATCGAGATTCAATACGGTTCCCAAAAATAGGAGCAGACAAAATATGACAAAATACTTCATCACCACGGCGTACATGATTTTTGAGTCCTTATCTTTTGCCTTATTAAAGAAAAAAGGTTCGGCCGCAAACCGAAAAGCCTGAATAAAAATATTCATCAAAATGGCAATTTTGTAACACGCGCCATAGACTCCCTGGGCGTTCTGAGCTTCCACTTTGTCGGGCACCAACCATTTAATCATCACACGGTCGGCCGTATCGTTAATGTTACCTGCTAGTCCTAAAATGATTAAAGGCCAGGTGTACCTCAACATTTCTTTAAATAGTTCCATGTTGAAACCAAATTTAAAACGGGCTATTTGTTTGCTCAGGAGTAAAATAGAAATGAGGTTCGCAATCAAGGTGGCGAGAAACACATACCCTATGCCAATCTCAGGATTGTAAAGGAGGGCGTAAAAATTTGTTTCCTCCTTATCGTAACTTGTTTTACACACCACTAAAAAGAAAACAGTAATGAGGAGATTCACCACAATGTTGGTGAGTTTTAAGAGCGAAAATTTAAGCGCCTTATTTTCTGATCGCAAGCGTGCATAGGGGATAGCCGCAAAAGCATCGCTGGCAATGATCAACACGCTCCACACAATAAATACAGGAAGATACCTAGCATTCGGGGTCGACATGAGTTCGGCAATCTGTGGGGCAAACAGTAAAAAGGGCAGACTTAAAATAACGGTGGTTGTGATTAGTGAGGAGAAGGAGGTATTGAACACTTCTTCTTTGTTTTCATTTTTAGAATTAAAATTAAAAAAGGTGGTTTCCATTCCGTAAATGAAAATAATATTCAAAAATGCGATGTAGGCGAAGATCTCACTGTTGATACCAAATTCGGCCGGTTTAAAAGTATAAGTGAGAAGCGGGGTGAGTAAATAATTCAACAAGCGCGGAAGAATGGTTCCGAGTCCGTATACCACCGTTTGTCCCGCTAAATTTTTTAAAGAATTTGACAAGCCTTTGAATTAGGTACTAAAAATAGGGATTATCTCTTCAGTTTGTTTTTTTGTACGTGTAAGATATCAACCTGTTGTTGTAGACAGACTCAGCAAGACAGTGAGAAGAAAATCTAAAATGGAGGGCAAATAGGAAAATAATCGTGGAACTATGACTTTCCCATTTCTTTGATCTGATCTTCAAGCAAACGAATGCCTTCCACAAAACTATGTGGTTCGTAGCCCAGTTCTCTTCTGGCTTTTTCGATGATAAACCCGGTAATTGGCGGACGTTTGGCAGGCTGCTTAATGTCGGCGCTCTTGCTGGGTTTAATTAGGTCTTTATTTAATCCGTAATAGTCGGCAACGACCCGTGCAAGTTCGAGTATGCTGTAAAAATCCTTTCCTGAGATATTATAAATTCCGGTGGCTCTTTTTTCGGCCATTAAGATACAGCCATCGGCCAAGTCTTCGGCCAACGTAGGAGTTCGGAACTGATCGTCTACTACATTGATGGTTTTTCCCAATTCTAAATTCGATTTTACCCAAAGCACAATATTGCTGCGACTCATATTGTCGACAATGCCAAACACCAAAACTGTGCGGGCAATGGCCCAGTTTAAAGTAGATGCCATCACGATGCGTTCGGCCTCCAGTTTTGTTTCGGCGTAATAACTCAAAGGATTAGGTTTTTCAGATTCATCAAGAGGCCCATGAGTTCCATCGAAAATAAAATCGGTGCTCAGATGAATAAAATGTGGCTGATAATTGGGATTGTCCTGATGTAATGCTTCGAGCGCGTTCACCTGGTATTGAACCGATGTGGCATTCATCAAAAGAGCATTTTCTTTATCCGTTTCACAGGCATCCACATTGGTCATAGCAGCAGTGTTGATGATCACGTCGGGCAAGTGTTTGGCAAAAATTTCTTCCACGTTTTGTTTATTCGTGATATCCAGTGAGTCGTAAAGATAGCCTTCGGTATGAATGAGTCGGTTTTCGCCCCGTGCAGTGGCAATGCAGGTAATGCCCGTTTTGTGACGAAGTTTGTAAACGAGTTTCTGACCTAATAAACCGTTCGATCCGGTGATTAATATTTTCATGATTCGTTGTTTCGTTCTGTGAGTTGAATTGCCGCATCAAAAAGGAATGTTGTCCGAGAACCAAGATTGGCCATTCTACTCCTTCAAATGCAATTGAGCGCTTTGTTCCAATTGTTTGAACCAGGCCTTTCCATATTTGCGGATGAGTGGTTCTTTTAAAAATTTATATACCGGCACATCCAGCTTTGCACCGCATTCGCAAGCCGGTTTGCACACATCCCATTTGCTATAATTTACGGCATCGTAATTTTTGTGTTTGGTAATTCGAACAGGATAGAGGTGGCAGCTTATTGGTTTTTTCCAATCAATCTTACCTTCGAGATAAGCTTTTTCGATGGCACATTTGGCAATTTTGGACTCGTCAAAATACACAAAGGCACATTCTGCTTTTTCACTCACCAGGGTGGTGGTATAATCGCCGTCGCTATCAATTACATAAGCCCCGTACTTTTCAATGGCCTTTATGCCCTTCTTTACCATATAGGGTTTTACCTTTTCAAGCACCGACTCCAGAACTTCCAATTCATCTTTATCGAGGGGTGCCCCGCTATCACCTGCCACGCAGCAAGCTCCTTTGCAAGCATTGAGGTCGCATACAAATTTTTTCTCGAGAAGATCAGTGCTCACTATGGTGTTATCGATGGCAATCATATTTCGTGTCGAATAAGGTTGATCTGCGTACTCACATGAAATTACTTAATTGACTGCCAGAATCGACGTCATGTAGGTTCCCAGATATTTTTCAAGAATGAAGCGGTAGTTTTGACTGCTTTTGAATCCACCCGGTCCGTTAAAGAACTCATTAAATAATTGTTTGTGTGTGCTTCCTTTAGGAATGATAAACGCGATCTCCTCCTTATTCTGGTTAAGCACTTTTTGCATCTTAATAAATTTGCTGGGATTGTTTTTTAAATAGGTATAAAACCCAACGGCATCCACAAAACCGAAGAACAGCACATTTTTAGAGATCTCATCCAAGATCTTCTTCTCATCCGAATGATAGGAAATCTTAAGTTCAGGGAGGTATTTCTTCTTCAAATCCATCGCGTATTTGTTCAGGGTGGTATTGTTGATTGTTAAGGCCTCCATACTTCCCAAAGCCCGCATGATTTCATCTTTACTTTCAATTTTTATGTCGGGTGCGTGACCATTGGTAACACAAAAAGCAACTTTCTTTAAATAGGGACATGTAAAATCCACATCTTTTGCTCTCTCCGGAGTTACTTGCACAGAGCCAAGTCCCAAATTATTATTGCCGGCCTTTTTGATAGCCTCCATCAAATCAGAAAGACTATTATAAGGCTTATACTTAATGTTAATGTTCATTTTCTTTTTAGACTTCAGCCAAAAAACATACTCGTTCAATACTTCTATTTCGATCCCTTTTAGCGAATTATTTTCGGTAAAGGCAAAGGGACTTTGAACAAAATAATTGACACGTAAGGTGTCGCCATTTTGGCTATGAGCAAAAAGAAAACAAAAGCTGAAGAGCGCTATGATGAGGATTTTTTTCAATGCAATTGGGTATTCTGTTTATACGGTTTCTAAACGGCGAAGATAGGGCATATATTTTTCTTTTTCAATTTATATTTTAACATTGTACCGTTAAGATATTGTTGCCGATTTTGCTTTTTTTATGCCTTGTATCGCAGGCTGGGACTAATTTATGCGTAAATTAGGACAGGGAAAATTAGGTTGCCCGGGTTAAAAATGAGTGAGCTAATTAATAAAGTAGCAAATAGCGGGATTACCAGCCTTGATTTGGAAGAGTTTTACGTTCCCGGCGAACGGGTAATTTTTGATCTTAAGCCCCATTTGTTTCAAGAACTGATTTTGCGTGAAAAGGACTTTAGGGAATTCATTAAGTCCAATGATTGGAGCGTGTATGATGGCAAATTGGTGGGCATCATTTGCAGTGCCGATGCCATTGTCCCTACCTGGGCCTATATGCTTCTAACCCTTGCCCTTGAACCATTTGCCGCCAAAATAGTGTTTGGCGGGCTGGATGAGCTTGAGAATTCTCTGTTTACCGAAAAACTCGCAGCTATCGACCCAAGTATTTATAAAGACGCACGGATTGTAATCAAGGGCTGTGGCGAAAAAAACATTCCAACTAACGCGTTTGTTCATTTAACCCGGCTCCTAAAACCTTATGCCAAAAGCATCATGTATGGGGAACCTTGCAGCACGGTGCCTCTTTACAAGGCAAAGATCTGAGATTGATTAGGGAACAAGAGCCTTAAAACGATAGCCTTCACGTGAAAAGTGTTTTAAAAAAAGAGGTAGGGCATATTTCAGATTCTTTTCAGCTTTAATATTATCGTGAAACAATACAATGCTTCCGTTTTTGGCGTTTCGGATCACATTACTGGCGCACTTCTTCTGAGAGATTTTTTCATAATCATAACTGATTACATCCCACAGCACCACCTTGTAACCCCCTTCTATCAGGGCCTTGTATTGCCCCGGTTTCATTTGCCCATAGGGGGGTCTGAATAAATTTGTGTCCACCAATTTCTCACATTCCTTAATCTCGTCCAGATAAGCCGGAACAGAGGTTCTGAATCCCTTACTGTGTGTCATAGTATGATTTGCCACCGCATGCCCTTCTGCTTTGATCCTGTCGAAAATGCTGAAATGTTTCTTGATATTTTCACCCACACAAAAAAATGTGGCTTTTGCATTAAACTTGTCCAATTCGTCGAGCACCCACTCGCTCAGGCCGGCAATGGGACCATCATCAAAGGTGAGGTAAAGGCTTTTTTCGCTCCTATCAAGATGCCAAATCGCTTGGGGATAGAATTTCCTCAACAGGGAATTAGGCTGTATAAGAAGTAAATGCTTCATTTAATAGTGAGCAACACTAGCACTCGTTCAAACTCCACGAATTTCCAAGAAACACCCGCCTTTCGGAAATAGCGCTGCCACCACTAGGGTAACTGCGGCTCCGGTGCTGCGGGCTGAAGGTCTTCCTGAGAAATCACACTACTGATCCTTCCCATTAATTCCTTCGACAAGGCCTCCTGTTTGTACTGTTGCGTAAGTCCTACCAAACGTTTAAGGATCTCTTTGGCCTGATTCATATCACGGCTGTAAGCATTCCTGCGATTTGGTTTCTGAGCATTGTATATTCGAAGATCGTGCTCGTACATCTCAAATAATTTCTTAGTGAGTTTGTTGGCTTTTTCGAACTTACCAATTTCGTAATAGGCCCCACACATGGTAAACACCGTGGCATCGAAAGGAATATTTTCATCGGGCATTACTTGCAGACTCTTATCCAGAACTTTCTCAGCCTTGCTGTTTTTTCCTTCGGTGATAAGGGCGCCTGCCAGAATACTCATTTGCATTCTTAAGTTGCTGGTCATCCGCACACAATTCTCATCCAGATTCACACCGGCTTTGTCCATACCTCCCCACAAAAATTTATTCATAATGTTATCATACATCACGGCGGTATTCACACGTCCGCCTTGTGCTTCTTCATTATCTGTTTGTTTGATGGGAACAAAACGATAGGCCAATCCTTCGAGTTGGAAATATTTTTTCAAACCAACATAGGCTTCATCGCCGGTAGTAACCGCAAAATAGATGGGACGTTTCCAATCGTTATGCGCCACGAGATCCAGTACCAGCACATCGTTTTTCTGAATGTAATTTCTTCCACCCAGATTCCATGAAATACGTTTCACCAAGCGGTTGGTATCTTTCACGCTGATCACTTTGTTTCGCATCACCTTTAAACTATCCACATCAACATACAATTGGTTGGTAGGAAGAACATCGAGCAGATCTCCCCCATTGTCGATCTTGGTTGCGGGATCATCGCTGATTCCCATGTCGAGCGCATCCTTTAAGCGCATGGGTCGTGCCTCGCGACTATCGATCACTAAATACGATAATTTTTCGGCTTCCAGTTTTTCTTCGGGAATTGTAAAAGGCACAGGAGGACTGTCGTATGCAGCCCGGCGCATTTGGCGAATATACCAATCGGTGTTGAGGAGACTTAGGTTCACCACGCGCACGTCGGTACGAATGCCTTCTACCTCTTGTGCATACCATAGTGGGAAGGTGTCGTTATCACCATTTGTAAATAAGATGGCATTGGGGGCGCAACTTTGCAAATAATTAATGGCGCAATCGCGTGACAAAGTTCTTAAAGAACGGTCGTGATCGTTCCAGCCTTCTTTCGCCATAATAAAGGGCACAATGAGGCCCAGCGCAGTAGAACCAAGGGCAATACTCATGGAAGGACTTTTTTTGCTAAGTTTATCGTAAATAAACAAAACTCCTAAACCTATCCAGATACAAAATGCGTAGAAACTTCCCGGATACGCATAATCACGTTCTCTTGGTTGATAAGGCGTTTGATTGAGAAACACCACAATGGCCAACCCGGTGAAAAGGAAAAAGGAAAGCACTACCCAGGCATCGTTTTTCTGACGTTTGTAATGGAAAAACAAACCTAAAATTCCCAATAAAAAAGGGAGTGCATACAAACTGTTATTTGCAAAATTATGTTTATCGCGGTAGATGGGATTGGAGGTATCATAATCCAGTCTGAAATCATCAAACGCTTTGATGCCTGTAATCCAGTTACCATCCATGTTATTGCCGGTTGAACCCTGCACATCATTTTGACGACCAATAAAGTTCCAGGCAAAATAACGCAGGTACATATACCCAATTTGGTAATTTTTAAAAAAGGTGAGGTTTGCTGCCATGGTAGGAATTTCCACGGTTTCCTCTTCTCCCTCCCGGTTTTGCACTACTTTATTTTTATGATGGTCGGTTACATTGCCCCAATATTTATAACCGGCTTCGTGATGCTGTTGGCCGCTGTACATGCGAGGGAACACCGTGCAAAATTCTTTTTCATAAGTAGGGATTGAGTGTTTTCGTGAATCGATAACCTTATAGTTATTATTGATTTTGTCTTTGGCGTAAATGGGATCACCGCTGGCGTAATCGTTGCGGGGACGTGAAGGCGCGTTGTAATATTGGCCGTATAAAAGTGGCCAGTCGCCATATTGTTCACGCAGCAAATACGATAACATATTGGGTGCATTTTCGGGATCGTTTTCATCCATAGGAGGATTTGCCTGAGAACGAATGACCAGTATGAAAAAAGTGGAATAACCGATCAATAAAGTGGCGAAACTCAGAAAGATGGCATTGAGCGTATTGGTTTTGCTTTTAAATTTCTGTATGGCATACAAAATTGCGCCCAGAGTAAGCAGGCGTGTGAACATGCCCATTCCGCTGGGGGCAGTAAGCACTGCAAAAACCGACAAAACAATTGCCGAATAATAGCCGGCTTTGAAGTATTGTTCTTTTTTAGTAGCGGTGTAAGCAATAAAGGCGGTGAGTGAAAAAGAGAGGAGCACAAAGAATAATATGGTTCCGGTGCTGAATCCCAGATGCAATTTATTGGTGAAGAACACTTCGTAGTCGCTGATAAATTTTACGATTTTGGGGATGATGAGATTTTGCACAAAGGCGAGCACGAGCACCGACACCACACCCGCGACAATAAATCCTTTCCAGCTGAATTTGTATTTTTTGTAGTAAATGATAAAACAAATGGAGGGGATGGTGAGGAGGCTGAGGAGATGCACACCAATGGAAAGGCCGATTAAATAACTGATGAGTACCAGCCAGCGCAGGGCGCCGGTAGGATTGACAGAATCTTCTTCGTCCCATTTTAAAATGGCCCAAAAGGCAACCGCAGTAAACAAAGAGGACATAGCATACACTTCCCCTTCAACCGCACTGAACCAGAAAGTATCACTGAAGGTACAGGCCAAACTACCAACCATGCCGGCACCCAGAATGGCCCATTGTTGGCCTTTGCTGAGATCGGCTACTTTTTTGCCATACACTTTAATTCCCAAACGGGTGATGGTCCAAAACAGGAAGAGGATAGAAAATGATGTGGACAGGGCGCTCATGATATTAACCATCATGGCTGCCAGGGCGGGATCACCGCCGGCAAACAAAGAAAAGAAGCGACCGATGATGAGGAAGAAAGGAGCTCCGGGGGGATGACCCACTTCTAATTTATAAGCACAGGCAATGTATTCGCCACAATCCCAAAAACTGGCAGTAGGCTCAATCGTTAAACAATAGGTAACGCTTGCAATAGCCCAAATCAGCCATCCAATTAGGTTATTTAATTTCTTAAAATCGTGTGTCATCATAAAATACGGTAATGCTTGCGAAGATACATTTTACTTGCTTCATTTTCGGGCTGAAAAGCAGAATAAGGCCGATTTTTATCAAAAAGTATTTGATTAAATTAAAAATTTAGTATTTTTGCAGTCTTAAAATAAAATGCCCGATCGTCTAATGGCAGGACTTCGGTTTTTGGTACCGACTATGTTGGTTCGAATCCAGCTCGGGCAACAACAAAACCCTTTCAAGCAGAGCTTGAAAGGGTTTTTTGATTTTTCTGCAAGTTGCAAGCGAAGCTTGTAAACGCGCATGAAAAATCAAAAAACCATTTTGCGCAGCAAAATAGGTTTTGTTGAGCATTAACTCCCCTCGGGATCAGCGTCGCGTAGCAAAGCTAATCCAATTCCAATTAACCATTTCGTGCTGGCGATCCTCAAGCGAAACTTGAAGGCTAGATGAAAAATCAAAAAACCATTTTGCGCAGCAAAATAGGTTTTGTTGATCCTGCCATGAAGCGAACGACGCAGGAGTTCTGCTTCATGGCATTAACTCCCCTCAGGATCAGCGAAACCTGAAGCGAACGAGCAAACGTAAAAAATCACCGGCGAGTTCTGCTTTAGGTGAGCTAATCCATTTCTTCAGAACTGCTTTGCAAAAGATTTCAAAGTTTAAAGGGTTTAAAAGGTTCAAAGCTTCACAGTTCTTAGTTTAAAATTTAAGATTCAATTCGGAGGAGAAAAAAATGAGAGTGCGTTGTTTTACGCACTTTTACGTATGTTATACGAGAAAACTACGCAATAATACGCAAATCTACGCTTAGCATACGCTTAGGTCACGGATGGCAAACGCATGAACCTCGAAAGAGACACTAAGAATTTAGGTAATCGTTTCATATTAAACGAGGGCTAGTGTTTTACCTTGATTGGGTTCCACTAAATTATTGTTTTCAATAATATTATTTTTTAGCAGAAGTGTGAGAAGAACAAATGATTTGAAGAGTAATGTTTAGGAGAAATGAAAAAAAATACTTTAATTATCCACGCAGGGATTTGCAGGCGCAAATGCTTACGCGCAAATCCGCGCGATAGGGGGCCAGCGGGTTTATATTCAAATCCCAGTGAAAGATTCTTCGGCCGCCTCCTTTATTTTTCTTTAAGCGGCCTCTGAATGACGGTTTGGGAAAATCGTCATTCAGAGCGCTTTGCACTGTGACTCTGCAGCGCGATGAATCTGTTATCTAGCAGTGCTGCTGATGTTTGTATACAAATTTCAGTGACAGATTCTTCGGCCGCCTCCCCTATTTTTCTTTAAGCGGCCTCTGAATGACGGTTTGGGAAAATCGTCATTCAGAGCGCTTTGCACTGTGACTCTGCAGCGCGATGAATCTGTTATCTAGCAGTGCTGCTGATGTTTGTATACAAATTTCAGTGACAGATTCTTCGGCCGCCTCCCCTATTTTTCTTTAAGCGGCCTCTGAATGACGGTTTGGGAAAATCGTCATTCAGAGCGCTTTGCACTGTGACTCTGCAGCGCGATGAATCTGTTATCTAGCAGTGCTGCTGATGTTTGTATACAAATTTCAGTGACAGATTCTTCGGCCGCCTCCCCTATTTTTCTTTAAGCGGCCTCTGAATGACGGTTTGGGAAAATCGTCATTCAG
>JAQSCW010000007.1:49496-51194 GCA_029945625.1 bacterium | reverse complement strand
GAGATTCTTCGCGCTGCAGAGTCACAGTGCAAAGCGCTCTGAATGACGTTTTTTTTTTGGACCGTCATTCAGAGGCCGTTTAAAGAAAAATAGTGGAGGCGGCCGAAGAATCTGTCATAGAGATTCAAAAACAAACAATAGTTTCACTATTATACAATTGCTATCGGGAGTTTGTGCTCCTTTTATGAGGCGGGAGCCGAAATAAAAAATTGTTGGAGAAAGCTTTTCGACATTTTGGCGCTCGTGGAGGGATGTATGAACCTTATGCGTGAGGGAGGTGTGGAGCTTGCGCGTTAGTGACGGCAAATGTGCGGTGCACATTTGAGCGAGATGGTGCGACAGCCATAGTGCTAGTTGTGCCGGAGACGGTCCAAAACAATAATAATTCAGACCCAATCTTTATCCCTGTGACAAAAATGAATTAGAATATTAGCTACAATTTATAGCAAACTATTGCTTTATTTTATAGTATCTTTATATTCGAATAATACGGGGAGAATTTTTATGGAACGTGTGGTAGTGCATTTGGATTTAGATAGTTTTTTTGCGTCGGTAGAATGTGTAAAAGATTCGAGTTTGTTGAACAAGGCCCTCATCATTGGCGGGGGCAGCGACAGAGGTGTGGTGGCCTCGTGTAATTATGAAGCGCGGAAATTCGGAGTACGTTCTGCCATGCCCATGTATATGGCGCTGCGTTTGTGTCCCCAGGCCAAGGTATTGCGCGGCGATATGGAACAGTATTCGCAGTACTCGCACATGGTGACCGATATTATTCGTGAGAATGCGCCGGTGATGGAGAAAGCAAGTATTGATGAATTTTATTTAGACATTTCGGGGCTCGATCGTTTTTTTGGGTGTTTCAAATGGTCGACCGAATTGGCGCAAAAGATCACTAGAGAAACGGGACTGCCCATCAGCTTTGGTGTATCGGTCAACAAAACGGTTTCTAAAATTGCTACGGGAGAGGCCAAACCTAAAGGGAAGATAGAGGTACAGAAGGATCAGGTGCGTCCCTTTTTAAATCCGCTTTCTATTCGTAAAATTCCCATGGTGGGCGATTCGGCTTTTCAATTATTGTCGCGTTTGGGCATTCGTAAAATAGAAACACTCTCGCAAATGCCGGTAGACATGCTGCAGGAACTGCTGGGACAAAACGGAAAAGTGATCTGGAAAAAAGCGAACGGCATTGATGAGACACCGGTAGAACCTTATTCGGAAAAAAAATCACTCTCTACCGAACAAACCTTTGAGCAGGATACCATTGATATAGGCAACATAAAATCGCGGCTCATTGGCATGGTGGAGAAGTTGGGTTACCAGATGCGCAGCGAAGAATGGCTTTGCTCGGTGGTAACGGTGAAGATCCGCTATAATAATATGGACACACATACACAACAATGTAAAATTGCCTATACCTCCTGCGATCATATTTTAATTGAGAAAGTAAAAGGTTTGTTTGATAAACTGTATGAGCGCCGCATGCGCATTCGGTTGATTGGCGTGCGCTTCAGCGGTTTTGTAAGGGGCACGTATCAGATCAATTTATTTGAAGACACTACCGAGATGATGAATTTATATCAGGCCATTGATAAAATGAAAAACAGATTTGGAGGAGGGGCAGTTATGAGGTGTGGGGGGTTGGAACCACTAAGGCACTGAGGTCACTAAGGAACACTTAGTAGTAGGCAGTGGGCGGTA
>JAQSCW010000007.1:1459-49396 GCA_029945625.1 bacterium | reverse complement strand
ACCACTAAGGCACTGAGGTCACTAAGGAACACTTAGTAGTAGGCAGTGGGCGGTAACCACTAAGGCACTGAGGTCACTAAGGAACACTTAGTAGTAGGCAGTGGGCAGTGGGCGATAACCACTAAGGCACTGAGGTCACTAAGGAACACTTAGTAGTAGGCAGTGGGCAGTGGGCAGTGGGCAGTGGGCAGTGGGCGGTAACCACTAAGGCACTGAGGTCACTAAGGAACACTTAGTAGTGGGCAGTGGACAGTGGACAGTGGGCAGTAGGCGGTAGGCAGTGGGCGGTAACCACTAAGGCACTCAGGTCACTAAGGAACACTTAGTAGTAGGCAGATAGGATCACTCTTAAAAAAAAGAAACAGTTATAAAAACAGGGAAATGAATTTAGCTGTGGTACCTCAAGAAGTTTTAATGAGTAAGATCTTTTTAATAAGAGATGAAAAAGTAATGCTGGATAGAGATCTGGCTGTATTGTATGGCGTTAAAGCCATAAGATTGCGTGAACAGGTGAAGCGGAATAGCAGCAGATTCCCGAAGCATTTTATGTTTCAATTAACAGAACCTGAGGTAGAAATAATGGTATCGCAAAATGCGATACCTTCTAAAGGTCACCTTGGGGGAACCTTACCCTATGCATTTACCGAACACGGCATATTAATGCTGGCAAACGTTTTAAAGAGTGAGCGGGCTGTTCAAGTGAGTATCAAGATCATAGAATTATTTGTAAAACTTCGTAAAAGCCTTGTTACGGATAGCGAATTGAAATTAGAAATCGAAAAGATAAAAAATAAAGTAGACAAGCAGGATAAAAATATTGAGATCGTGTTTAGGTACTTTGATGAATTACTGGAAAGGAGAGAAAGCAAAAAAACCCGAAAACAAATAGGCTACAGGGTTTCGTCAAAAAGATAAAATCTGCCCGACCAATTAAATACATTTCATTGCCGGTCAGACGGGCGGGTACATAGGGACATAGGAAGAAAATAAAAAGACAAGGACACATAGTGGCTTCGACCATTCGACAAGCTCAGGGCCCACTCAGCCACCGGGCTTCGAGAGCAATCGATGCTGCGCTCGATGGGAAACACCAAGGGTAAAATCTCTCAGGAAAGATACGAGCGTAGCGAGTATACTATGTATTCTGTCCTAAACAAAAAACCATGTTCCTATGTTTCTATGTGGTTTATTTTGTTCTCTGTCTTGATTCTTGACTCTTTTTTGTCTTGGTTCCTCTTGAACTTTGAACTATTGAACGTTGAATTTCTTCTATGTACCTCAATTGCCACTCATATCATAGTCTCAGATACGGCACCATTCCCGTAGAAGATCTGGTGCAGCTCGCCAAAGAAAACGGGGTGCAGGCTCTGGCATTAACCGATATTAATTGCAGCACCGGGGTGTATGATTTTGCGCTCGACTGCATTGCTGCCGGCATTAAACCCATTGTGGGTATTGAATTCAGACAGGATCATCAATTGCTTTTTATAGGTCTCGCTAAAAATGTAAAAGGCTTTGGAGAACTCTGCCGTTTGTTAACAAAACACCATCTCGAAAAAACACCGCTTCCCCCCTGCCCTTTCGATCTTCAAAATTGTTTTGTGATCTATCCTTTGCACAATGTGCCGCAGATCTTGCGCGAGTATGAGTATATCGGTATTCGTCCCGAACAACTCAGCAAACTCATTCGTTCGCCTCTGAGCGATAAACGCCAGCGCATGGTTATTTTACAACCCGTAACCTTTCGCGTAAAAAAAGAACATAACCTACACCGCATTTTACGGGCGGTTGAAAAAAATGTGATTCTCTCCAAACTCACAGAGGAAGACTATTGTGCCACCACAGAAAAAATGCTGCCCATTGATGAGCTATTAAGCTACTATAAGGAGTACCCTGTTATTATTAAAAACACCGAATACCTTTTAGATGCCTGCTCGTTTGATTTTGATTTTAAAACTCCCAAAAACAAAAAGTACTATACCAAGAGCCGCTACAGTGATAAATTATTATTAGAAAGTCTGGCCTACGAAGGTTTAAAAAAACGTTACGGTGCAACTAACAAAGAAGCTCTGGCACGCGTGAACAAAGAGCTGGAAGTGATAGACCGTTTGGCTTTTTCGGGATATTTTTTAATTACCTGGGATATTATTCGCTACAGCAACAGTCGCGGGTTTTTGCACATTGGCCGCGGCAGCGGTGCCAATAGCATTGTGAGTTATTGTTTGGGCATTACCGATATTTGTCCCATTGAACTGAATTTGTATTTCGAACGTTTTTTAAATCCCAGCCGTACCAGTCCCCCCGATTTTGATATTGACTGGAGTTGGAAAGAGCGCGACGATATTCTGAATTATATTTTTAAACGATTTGATGCCGCGCATACCGCCTTTACCGGCACCATCGCCATGTTTAAGTACCGCTCCATTATTCGCGAGCTGGGCAAGGTATTTGGTTTGCCGAAAGAAGAATTGGATGCTTTGGCTACGAGTTCAATGGCTTCACATCAAAAAAATTCGGTTACCAAATACGTGCATGAATACGGATTGATGCTGGAAAAATATCCCAATCAACGCAGCATGCATTCCTGCGGCATTTTAATTTCGGAGGAACCCATCACCAATTACATGGCGCTGGAGCTACCGCCCAAAGGCTTTCCCACCGCGCAAATTGACATGCACATTACGGAGGCCATTGGTTTTGAGAAGTTCGATATTTTGAGTCAGCGTGGCATTGGGCACATTAACGACACCGTAAAACTCATTGAGCAGAACCGCGGCGAAAAGGTGAACATTCGCGATGTGCGTATTTGTAAAGATGAGGCTCGGGCCAATGAGTATTTAAAGACCGGTAAAACCCTGGGTTGTTTTTATGTGGAGAGTCCCGCCATGCGGGGATTGTTGCGACGGTTAAAATGCGATTCGTATAAAGTACTGGTGGCGGCCAGTTCGGTGATAAGGCCCGGTGTGGCCAAGAGCGGTATGTTGCGCGAATATATTTTCAGGCATAATAACCCTAAGAGTTTCGAGTATTTTCATCCTGTATTTGAACAACAGTTAGGAGAGACCTACGGCGTGATGGTGTACCAGGAAGATGTGATCAAGATTGCGCATCATTTTGCGGGACTCGATTTGGCCGATGCCGATATTTTGCGCAGAGCCATGAGTGGTAAGACTCGTTCACTCAAAGAATTTGAAGGCGTGCGGAATCATTTTTTTGAGAACTGTAAAGCGAAAGGTTATCCTGAACAACTCTCGCTGGAAGTGTACCGGCAAATTGAATCCTTTGCGGGGTATTCGTTTTGTAAGGCACATTCGGCCTCGTATGCAGTGGAGAGTTACCAAAGTTTGTATTTAAAGGCCTATTACCCCATTGAATTTATGGTGGCGGTGATTAATAACTTTGGGGGGTTTTATCGTACGGAAGTTTATTTTCATGAGGCCCGAATGGCCGGTGCCACCATCTCGCAGCCCTGTGTGAATAAAAGTGACTTCAATACCACCTTGTACGGAAAAGAAATTTTTATTGGTTTTGTACACATTCAAAATCTGGAAGAACGCATTGCGCAGTTCATTCCCGAAGAGCGCATCAAGAATGGACTATATACTTCGTTGGAAAATTTTATTGAACGTGTACCGGCGGGTATTGAAACCATACAATTATTGATCTATATTGGGGCTTTTCGATTTACGAAGCAATCCAAAAACGAATTGGTATTAAAAGCCCGTATGATGCTCGCCAACTTTAAACCCGAATACAGAGGCTTATTGTTGCTTGCGGAGCCACCGCGCGATTACCGACTTCCTCCCCTGCTCCGTTCACCTTTTGAAGATGCTTTTGATGAAATTGAGTTATTGGGATTTCCGGTATCGTCTTCACCCTTTGATTTGCTGGAGACCAACTACCGGGGCGATGTAAAAACAAAAGATCTGGTAAGTTATGCCGGACAGACCGTGCGCATGCTGGGTTATTTAATTTGCAGGAAACATGTGCCCACCAAACAGGGACTGATGAATTTTGGTACCTGGATTGATTCGGAAGGAGAGTATTTTGATTCCACGCATTTTGCGAGGTGTTTGCAACAGTATCCCTTTTTGGGTGGAGGCTGTTATTTGTTGTTAGGCAAGGTGGATGTGGATCATGGATTTGCCACCCTTACGGTAGAGAAAATGGCCAAGCTGCCCTTTGTGCCTGATCCCCGATACGCGGATGACAAAGACAGAAAATACCGCACCCAGCAAAACATGAAAGAAGATGTGAGTGTGACACACAGAGCGCCTTATCCAAGTGAGGCGGAGATAGGATTGCCGAGGTATAAGATGAGGGAGGAAAAAAGCTAGACCTGATTGATCTGAGATTAGAAGCCATTTTACTTAGTCTTTATCCAGGGTGCATCAATTTTCTTTGTAACTTAGTTCTAAATACCCGACTCATGCCAAACAGAGTTTCAAAACTAAAGGTTACAATTTATTTGACGATTTTGTTGGTTTGCTTTGAAACATCTCTCATTTCTCAGACGCTAACATCGGCGAATTGCGCACCGGTACCGGGTGATTCCTTTGCTTTTCAATTTGGCACCACCTCCCTTGAACCGGGACCTTCGGGGGAAGGCCAGCTCTGGGATTTCAGCAATATTATTACAGATGGTGTCGACCACATTTACAAGTACAATGCTCCCAGCGGACTCCCAACGGCCACGTACAGTTCCATTTATACAGCAAACTTGATTTTAGGTTCAGATTACTACCGATCTGATACTACAGGACTCTTTGAACTGGGAGACGGCAACAGATATCGGATTACTTCGCTTGATCCTCCAGAAATACCCATTCTAAAATTTCCCTTTCATATTAAAGACACATATGAACAAGGCTGCCATTTTTTGACATTTGCAGATGCATTGATGACGGGGGGTGAATGGGAAATAGGAACCCAATTAAAGGCAGATGCAACAGGTACATTAGTAACCCCATGCGGCATTTACACAAATACAATTCGTATATATCGTTCCACATACTACTGGTACCGCGCAATTTATGGTTCCGGCCTTCGGCCATATCTTAATAGTGAAAGCTGGGAATGGTACAGCCCCGGTATGCATTGGCATATATTATCTGTGACATCATCCACTAATCCAACGTATTATAATCCAAATAATCCCCCAGTTATTAACAGATCTTTGGCAGTTTACAACGATCCTACAAAATTCCCTATGGGAAATGGGAATATTGGTTTTGACTTTCAAAATCCCGCGCATGAAACTTTAGTGCTCCGCTATCAAGGTCATGGATTATATGAACACAATGTGCAGATCATAGATCTTGCAGGAAGGATTATACTGAATGAACTAAAACAGGAGGGAATCTCTACAATTGATATAGCGGGTATCTCTGAAGGTGTCTATATCCTTCAAGTTAGCACCGCCCTTGGAACGGTAATCGGAAGAAAAAAACTTGTGATTAAGAGATGACGATTTCCTGGGGATCTCCTTCAGCGAAATAAATGAACTTAATTTGAAATCATAAAAAGAGACTTTCGCCGCAAGTCCCTAATAGCTAAAGCAAGAATTTTGAAATCAACCCGGAGGGCAGGACGATGATTGGGCCAAATGACCAGCCTGCTGCAAAACAGGAATGATGGTGTGGAAGCACAGCGCAGAGGACGCCTTACCAGTGTGAGGCGGAGATAGGATTGCCGAGGTATAAGATGAGGGAGGAAGAAAAGGAGCACAAAGCAGAATAACATCCGAATCCCATTAACTAGCAGTTTGTACTTAAAAATCTTTGCTTAAATTTATGCAGATCAAATATGAAACAAAAATTCAAAATAGCAGATTCTTTATATGCCACTAAAACATTTAGAAAAAGAATATAGAAATATCGGCTATCTTTTCGTGATCCTCATCCTCTTATTGTGTTTAGGCTTCTATCGCCCCTATTGGAGCTTATTCCCCCATTTCGCAGGAATTAATGCAATCAAACACTTTCATGGCATCGTTTTATTTATGTGGTTTATCCTGCTTACCGTTCAACCCTTCTTAATACAATCGGGCAAGCAAAAAGCTCACAAACTATTGGGACGATTCTCCGCTAGTTTGGTTCCACTGATCTTTATTTCCATTTTTTTGGTTTCAAAAGACAAATTTAACCGAATGGCCCCACGCATTTCCAGAGAGGAAAACATAGGAGAGCTTGCGTTAAACGTAAGTGGCATGTTTTATTTTATAGCCTTGTTTGCTTTAGCCATCTATTACCGAAAAAATGCAGCCTATCACATCCGTTTCATAATAGCCGCTGCCCTACTCCTATTTGGACCGGGTATTGGTAGGATTTTAGAAAACTATGGCGGATTATCATTTTCACAATCCGTCATCGCCTCCGTCTTTATAAGTGAAATCATCACAGTGCTACTTCTCCTCTATGATCTAAAAAATGGAACTTCCCCTAAACCCTATCTCATCAGCTTGTTTTTCCTATTCTTCTTTCAAATTCTGTGGATGTTCAGATTTTCCTTGGTATGGCAAACACTCGGAGGGCAATTTGCCGATTTGTTTTTTTAGCGCAATATCGACTTTACTAATTTGTTTACATAAGTTCTAAAAAAATTGTAACAAAAAGCATTCTAAATTCCCAATTGCCATTGCTCTCACTCAAAAGTTTAACCCCAAACAAAAAATGTGCTTTCCACGAATTGGCCAGTTGCGGTATAAGTACCTGCACCAAATCGCTTACTGACCTCGCAACGCACATATTGAGAACAAACGCAAATTTAAAGGGTGATTTTATGACAGAAAATTTACTATTTTCATTGGTTTCCCGACGACCACTCCTGATGTTAACACGAGTTTTATTGTAAAATAAATGCCTGTGTGGTAATTGAGAGTGCCAATTAATCAGGGAATCAAGATTTCTTCTGTAAAGGTCTTCTTTTTTACATCGTAAATCACAATGTGTTTGATTACCTGGTAATCCGAGTAGTTGTAGTCGGTATTGATCAGTACCCCTGTTAGGATCACAATATAATTCATGTGTTCCATGTCCACTTGCATCACGTGTTCTCTAATTTGCTTTTCAGATTCACGGGAGATCATCTTAGTAAATTCCACGATGGGAATATCGGCCTTCAAGATTTGATCTTTGTGTTCCAACGCGAACTGACCAATTTTATCGGCTTGATAGTCCTCATCGCTCACTTTGCCGGTGAGTTTATTGTCTTTGAGTTTAGAAAGAGTTCCCATCAAAGCACCACAACAGGTGCTGGGTGCGTGCTGATCGTATCTCAAAATATACCCCCATCCTTTATCGGCCGAATAACCAATATGAGGTTCCAGCAACAACAACATGGTGCCGCCCTCTGGAATGTGATGCGAAAGGGCACCTAAACCGGAAACACCGGTAAACGGTAATCCCGCCAAACCACCCAAATGAAACAGTCCTTTAATATTGGGATTGGAATGGAAATTTTTGGTGTAGATAATATCATCTACACAGGTGGAAACACCCATTAATACTTTGTCTTTCGGGATTTTATATTTTACCTCTAAGTAATGTAAAATAATGGCCGAAAATTCACAGGTGCGCATGGCTCCTTTGAAGGTTTTGCGAATCACAAATTCCTCATTGGCGGGCAGCTTTGGTAATTCCCATTCGGCGGGTACCGCATTAACAACCGGTGGTTCTACTTTGGGTGCCTGCCGGCACGACACAATCAAGATGAACAAGCAGAAAAGGAGGGCAATTTTTTTCATAGTTTTGTCTTAAAAATTTCAACATCAACAACCGATTGAACTAAAGACGGCGATATTGGTATCCCCATCTTTACGTCGAAATCGATTAGCTAAAGCGAGTCGTTTTAATCACTTACAAAGGTCGCGATCAAAAAGCTTGCAGGCAAGCACAAGGGACTGACTTCCATCAGCAAAAAGCTTGATATTTCTCAGTCCCCGCCTACTGATTACGTTTCACGGCACATTGTCCGGTTCTTCGTTACCTCTGCATTCTAACCCTGATACGACGCACTAGAGCTTTGAAAACAAACCCTTCTTTACTAGGGGGCGGAGGTGGGTAGTCAAGGTCAACGTCACCTGATACTAAAAAAATGATTAATTTAGTAGGAGCCTGCGCAGTATCGTATGAAAAATATCGCGAAATTGCCATGTCGAAGGAAAGGTGGTCACAGACCATTGGTATAAACTAATATTCAGTAAAAATGAACCTAATTCTCAGAAACTTTTTGGCCTTTGTGGCCGGTGCCCTTGTGGGAAGTATGGTAAACATGGCCATCATCATGGTTAGCAGTTCTATCATTCCACCCCCCATCGACGCGGATGTTACAACTCTTGAAGGATTAAAAGCCTCCATGCATTTATTTGGGCCGCAGCATTTTATTATGCCATTTTTAGCGCATGCTCTGGGAACGTTTGCTGGGGCATTTCTCACCACAAAAATGGCTTTAAGCCATCACATGAAATTTGCCCTAGGCATAGGAGTATTATTTTTAGCGGGAGGGCTTGCTAATATCATTATGCTGCCTTCTCCCCTTTGGTTCAGTATTTTGGACGCGGTGGGTGCCTATCTTCCCATGGCATATCTGGCAGGACGAATTGGTCAAAAAAACAGCACAAGGGTCCCCTAGAAGTACTATCTACAATAGCCCTGACCTTACGATTATAAAAATTGGCTGATAGTCTTCCAACTAAAAGCGAAGAAAAGCAAAAAGAAAACAATTCCCTCCAGTATCAATTTGCGTTTCGATAAGTTGTCGTTCTTTACTTCAAAAAATTGATATCTCACGAAAATGAAATAGACTATGTATCCTATCCCAATAAGGATTCGAAAATAATTATTGATCCCATATTCTCTTCCTACCAACCACAGGGGAACAAGGCATATCTGAAACAAACAAACCTGATTAGAAATAAACACATTGAGGATAAAATATTCGCCGAATCTATAGTTCTTGTACCTAAATATAATGGAATCACACAAAGAAAAGATCAAACTGTAAACAATATAAAGTGCGGCAAAAAATTTGGAGTCAATTCCCTTAAAGCCGGCATCCAATTCGCTTATTTTAAATAAAGTAATCAATTTTAGTTCGAATTGATAATACACTAACGAACATAAACCACCTACGATAAGCAGCATTACTATGGGGCTGGGATGACTTATTCGTTTTCCTTCCAAGTATTCGCGAATGGCATTCCCGGGCCGTATGATCATCTCTTTGGCAGTATAAAAAAACCCCCGGTCAAAATGAGTGAGGGCATGGAAAAATTCATGAATCAGGTGCTTCAAATCTATTCTGTGTATGTTGGCCTTTTGCCCGCAATTACTACAAAATTTCCCGGTGAGGGCATGATCGCAATTCTTACAGAGTTTACTTACTTGCTGCATATTTTATAATATAATATTAGGGGTATGGTTGTTTAGCTTATGAACCAAAACTTTACATAGAATGGTGATAACACAACACGAAAAAACAATACCTGGATAACTGTATCTCATTGAAATTTTATGTCTGCTAAATTTATTTATACTGCCTTTTACCCATTCCCGCACTTGAATTTGATTTGAATTTCAAAGCAGCGGACAAGAATAAAAATGCAGAATGTAAAGATGAGAAGCAAAGGTACTATCATACGTTTTAGTGTTTATGAAGTTATAAACTTTTTTTCAAACAGATGGTTGTTTGATGCAACAATTTTTAGGGTGTTTTTTTGCCCCACCGAATACAAGACTGAATTACACGATGAACTTGGGGTTGACTTTGGGTAACACTGTTGAGAAAACTTTAGTAAAGGCCTGAAATACACGTGAATTTAGTGATTTAGTTATATATTTCGCAGCCTTCGCTTGGTTGCTTCATTGGCTTCATGTTTCTGGTACTGATGGAAATTGTGTTTAAAGGGGCTAGTAAGGTAGAACAGATTTTATTTATTTAAGATGCGCAGTAGTAAACTTTCATGTTAGCATATAAAACAAAACACTCTGAATTCCGCTTTGTTGTGCCTGGTATTTGTTTAGAATTGGGCCATTTTTGCAATTCTTGTTTAGTCAAGGTAAATTCAAATAAAATGAATTAAATTCGCATCCAAATTTCTCTCTATTTAAAAGCGCATTAAAAAAGCTTTTTATTTCGAAATTTGAAACATATTAACAAGCATTTCTATAAATTCTCTAAAAAAGATGAAACATTTTGTACTTTTCACATTTGCTACACTATTAGCTAGTTGTTCCTCTCTCAAAAAGGGTGTTGATTACGGCGCTTTTGCTTTAACAGCCAAGGAGCAACTCTTAATTTCGGTGAAGGCAGTACTCACTTCCAAACTCGACGAAACTAATGATCCAATTGACGAGGTGAAGGAATATACGGTGGGAGAAAGTGTAAAGCCCATTATATATCTCACCTGGTTCGAGTTGAGCACCCCCCAGAAATATTATGTGAAAATAAAATGGATTTCACCAAACGATGAACTATTTGAACAGAATGATTATTTATTTACCGCCAAAGAACCAACCTGGTACACCTGGCACTTTATTACACTTGAAGACAAGTTGGCACCAAGGGGCAATTGGAAAATAAAAATTTATATTAATAACGAACTCAAAAAAGATCTCAAATTCACTCTCAAGTAAGTTTTATAGGCTCACTACATCGCCGGGCAAGAAGATGATCGCACTAGAACAGATTCCACTTATTACCGGAGAAATAGCGGATTACAGATATGACACGGCGGGTATTCTGTATTCCTATTCAAAAAATCCCAAACGCACTATTGAGAATATAAGTAGAAACATAGCATTGGTCAAACAAATCACCGGAAACAAAAAAGTACCCCTACTCATTTATCTTTGCGACTCTCCCGCACCTGATAAAAAAACCCGCAAGTATTCCACTGAACAATTGCCAAACATGTACACCGCCATGGCAATGGTATCCAAACCGGGACTGGCGCAAATCATTATGAAGCTACTCTTTCGTTTTCAGAAGCCACCCATTCCAATGCGTTCGTTTACTGATGATGGTGAAGCCAGAGAATGGCTGAAGCAGTTCCTCTAAATTTACCACCTGATTGACAGGCATATTAAATGATCCCTTTTTAATTTTAAACTTTCGTACCTTTATAACACTTGTTTTTGCTAAGGAACAGCGCAAACAAATTTGTAGTTTAGTGATAAAACACTCATTAACTTAGAAGGATCTTGAAGAAACCAAGCTCTCAACTTTACCAACTCGCCTTTGGACTCGCCGTGTTCACGGTTGTATATAACATTGCGGAAGGACTTGTGGCCACCCTACTAGGGTATGCAGACGAAAGTCTTACCTTATTTGGGTTTGGCATAGATAGTTTTATTGAAACAATTTCGGGGTTAGGCATTTTGCACATGGTAATTCGCATCAAAGCGAACCCGGAAAGTTCGCCTGATGTATTTGAGCGCAAGGCGTTAAAGATAACAGGATGGTCTTTTTATTTCTTAGTTGCGGGTTTGGTAGTTTCAAGTAGTTATAATATTGTAACTGATCAACGACCGGATCCTTCACTCTATGGGATCATCATTTCGCTCATCTCGATTGCCATAATGGTGATTTTGTTAAAACAAAAAACGAACGTAGGAAGGGACTTGAACTCTCAGGCGATTTTAGCAGATGCCGAATGCACACGCGTTTGCATCTACATGTCGCTTGTATTGTTGGCGAGCAGCGGTCTGTACTATTTTACAAAACTACCCTATCTGGATAGCATTGGAGCCATCCTCTTGGCCTATTTCTCGTTTCAAGAGGGCCGCGAGTGCTTTGAGAAGGCCGCATCGGAAAGCGTGATTGACCATCACCATCACTAAAAATGGACAAGCACTTGCCGCATCCTTTGAGTTGGCTATTCCTTAAAAAAATTCGATAGAATCTTACAAGATCGGTACTACTATTCCTAGGAAATAAAAACCCGATAGCCAAAAAAAATTGAATTATTTCACCATTTCATAAACTATTTATAAATTTATCTGATGAGAGTTAAATGGTGAGTATACCGGCGGAGGTGTGGCACGATTCAGCGGCATTCCCCACTCACCGTACTTTAGTCCTTTGGCAGAGGAGGATAAGAACTTCGTGTGGATCTTCAGGAAGTGTTTTTGGGAGACAACTAGGGCAATGTGCTGATAAATTTGGAATAACTACCAGTTGAATTGCATTAAAAAAAATAAATGGAGGCAAAAAAAAATAATAGACTCAGCGTTCAAACCAGTATTAAGGCGCCAATAGAAAAAGTGTGGGAATTATGGACCAATCCGGAACATATTGTCAAATGGAACTTTGCTTCCATCGACTGGCATGCTCCCAAAGCTAACAATGAGCTTAAGAAAGGCGGACGATTTGTTTTTACAATGGCTGCCAAAGATGGGAGTATGAGTTTTGATTTCAGCGGCATCTACACAGAGGTGCTTAAACACAAAATGATCGCTTATACGATGGATGATGGAAGAACCGCCCGTGTACTATTTGCGAGTGAAGGTATTACAACGCAAATTACGGAGCAATTTGATGCTGAAACTGAAAACACGCATGAATTACAAGTACTGGGCTGGCAAGCGATCCTCACCAATTTCAGAGCTTATGCCGAGTCACAAAACCTTTCGGTAATAATAGGTCGAAAACATCTTCATCTAAACTAGAATACGCCAACAAGCGGCAAATTACTAATTGGCAAACAATGCGCCATTAGCACCTGAAAAAGAGGTCAACTCCCGAGGTTCACATATGCACGAGGATCATCGATACCAGTAATAAAGAGGCAAAGTGATACCCGGTATTGATCCAAAATAATTTCCAGGATTTCATCTCCCACGTTACTGTTCCAATATCTACGGGTAAAAAGAAACCCATCCAGGTGAACATGGCTGCCATAAATGCATTTACGGCTGGTGGCGTATCTGCCATAGGTGTTCCCACTGAGGCAATTGCCCATGCTCCCATATTATGAGCCAACACCCAGGCCATTAAAAAATTTCCTATCAGCATGGCAATCATCCCTTTTGCCATTGCGCCTTTAGGCGGCTTTTGGTCCATGTTAAGTCCCAATTCTTTCGCCCAAATTTTTCCAAATAATGGGGTGTACCAAATAAATCCTAGAATAAAATGCGCGACTACTGCAACAATAATCGCAAGCATGCTGATGTGAATGGTTGACATTTTTTCCTCCTTTTTTTTTTGATTACTAGTGGTTAAAAATAATATAATCTATGAGGACTAATGTTAAATTTAAGAATAGCTCAGCTTTTTTCCATTCATGAAAATATTTACATTTGTTCCCGTTAGTTTTTTTAAATGATTAGCAATGAAAAAACAGGAAATTAAGCCTTTTACTGAGGATGAACTCAGGAGAATTGCTGATGAGCTCGATAGTGGTTTTCAATGTTTTTGGAACATCACCAATAATGATCTAGTTTTTATTCCTGATCCCGATAGGTTTCCAGATGACGATCACGAAATCGAAAAAGTCTGGAAAGATGATCTTACTAAAGTTAAGAAGAACAAAAAGAACATCGTCGTAATTGAGTGTCTTGATTCACATCAATCGTTTGAGATCATGAGCGACTTTGTAGAATCGCTGGAAACTGGGAACGTATTGGCGCCTCTCCTTAGGGCTGCACTTAGAGAAAACAAACCCTTTAATAAATTTAAATTTGTGATTGATAACTCGGGTGACTACCGCGAAAAATGGTTTTCCTTTAAAACGCAATGGCTAAAGGACTATGTGAAGGGACAGGCAGAACTAATGACTGGCGGGGAGATTGGTTAAAACAGGAGTGGCTGAGCAAACGCTATTCTCATCAACACCTTTAAAACAATTAGGGCCCCTGTTGAGACGTAAATTTGGATCAAACAAACTTTAAAGCACCTTGCGGGATGAAAAACACCACTGAACTATCTATGGCACCACGCATCATGACGTCTCCACTCCGAACGCTCGTAGGCAAACGCCTGACTACCGCGCTGGTTCAAAACAGTACTTTTGAGCTGTGGAATGGCTTTATGCGACAGCAAAAAGAAATCTCGAATAGAATTAACGGAGCTTTCTTATCTGTAGAAATATACGATCCCGCATCCGAATTCGAAAAATTTACCAAACATACCAAATTTGAAAAATGGGCCGCCGTAGAAGTTTCGAACCATTTATCAATTCCGGTAGGCATGGAACCGCTCGTTATAAAGGAAGGATTGTATGCCGTATTTATTCATAGGGGACCTGCCAGGGATGGTGCTCGACTATTTGATTTTATTTTTAAAGAATGGATCCCGGCCTCTGAGTACACCGTAGATCAAAGGCCGCATTTTGAGATCATGACTGAAAAATACCGGCATGAAGATCCGGATTCAGAAGAAGAATTATGGGTGCCGATTACACGTAAAACTAGTCCGCCACAAGGATAGCGAAGGTGTAAATTTTTGGAACGGGCCCCGGAGTCTGTAAATCAAAATAAACTTTCGAGCGATTGTCTACTGCTTTGAAGGCTGCTATAATTGTTGAACCAAGGGTGTCTCCTATAAATTTGAACGTCTTTATACTCCCTTGCACCTTATACGCCATTTCAACAGAAGCGTTTCTCATATCCTGGGGCAGATCAGACGAAAGTTCACTTACCAGTTTTATTTCCGACAATTTAGCTTTTGAAAACTGCCGAGGTTCAGCGATTTTTTGTGCGAAACCAAATATTGACATTAGTAACAAGACGTAAAAAATATGCTGTTTCATGATGATAGGGTTTTGGTACTAACAAAGTTAATTAAATAATCAAGATCTCCACCAGGGTACCTCATAACCACTTTTCCCAATTTTCGGAGCTGTATTCCATTTACTGTTTAATTGCAGCATGAAATTGGTTTAAGACCCACTGAAAACGAATTTATACCTACCTTTGCCGCCAAATCAGGTTCCATTTCAAAGAGTACTTTTTATGATCACCTATATTAAGAACGGCACAAACGGCTTACTGGTTTCCGAAAAGTGGGAACCTAATTGTTGGATTCAAGTGGAGAATCCAAGTGAAAGCGACAAGAATCATCTCATCGATGAGTTAAACATTCCCCTCTCGTTTTACAACGACATCAATGACATAGACGAACGACCGCGTTTTGAGATAGAAGACGAATGGTCGCTGATCATCATCCGTGTTCCGATCAAAACCTCAGAAGAAAGTTTGCCTTTCTCCACTATACCTCTGGGCATCATGTTCAAAGAAGATGTTTTCGTTTCACTTAGTTTTCACAGTGTTGAAATGTTGAGCGACTTCGTTAAATACACACAGCGAAAACTCATCGTTAAGAAAAATAATTTCGACTTAGTACTGCGTCTTTTGCTTTCTTCCAGCATCTGGTTCCTCAAGTATTTAAAACAGATTAACCAACGGATCAAATTAGCCGAGAAGCAGTTGGAGAAGTCGATCCAGAACGAAGACCTTCAGACCCTCATTCAAATTGAAAAAAGCATGGTGTACTTCACCACCTCCCTCAAAGGAAATGATATTCTGATTCATAAGATCAAGAATTTGAGATGGAAGAAGGAAAATATTGACGAAGAACTATTGGAGGATGTGGAAATCGAGTTGCGTCAGGCCCTTGAAACCACCAATATTTACAGTGATATTTTGAGTGGGATGATGGATGCGTATGCTTCGGTGATCTCTAATAATTTGAATGTGATCTTGAAATTACTAACCTCAATTTCCATTCTTTTGATGATCCCCACGCTCATTGCCAGTTTTTACGGAATGAATGTGCCCAATGTATTTGAGGATAACCATTACGGTTTTTGGCTCGTTATTTTGATTTCGTTTCTAATCTCCGGGATCGCGCTCCTCGCGTTTAAAAAGAAGAACTGGATCTGACCGTGTTTTGAGGGACTTTTGCGATGAGCCCACTAATCGCTATTTCCAGAACTTTCATTTGCGAACCTGTCGAAAACGACAGCCATTTACCTGAGGCCAAAACCCTATCTTTTTTTTATAAGGCTACAACTGATCTCACCACGTGGATGCCACGGACTGGATGGTTGCGGGCACGACTAATTATGTCTCAAAACCTGTTTATGAATAAGCCGGGTCAGGCGGAAAAGCTGGGGAGAAAGTTTTTGGGCGTGCCCCTCATGCAGCAGAAGCCTGTCAAAAAACGGGAGAACTTCGCTTCATGAGCACGCCAATGAAGTGAAAAACTTACCGAAACAATTCCTGGTTTTTCTGTTTAGGGCGTGCCCCCTGAAGCAAAAAACTTACCAAAATAATTCCTGGTTTTTCTGCTTCAGGGGTCGCGCTTTCCGTTCCAAGTCCTCGCCACGCAAAGAGACAGGCGTGGCTGTGGGCTTTCCACTACAATCGCTCACGCAGCAAACTAGTTGTTTCTGTTTAAAAAAAAATCCAAGGAATAAATAATATACATTTCCCCAACAATTCCGATTGATCCAATAAGCCCTCAAAACAAAAATGATGCATGTAATTCATCGTAATAAACTTGCGCATGATCAGAAATGGAAAACCGTCTCATGAGACCTGTAAAATGTGTAACTTATTGAGATAATCTCGCAAGTAATTTTAGGCTTTTAACCTCAACTTTACAGAAAAGTATCTATTATATGAAAGTGTACATTAAGTATATGGTAAGCCATTGTTGTAAATTAATGGTGAAAGAGGAATTTAAGAAATTGGGGCTAAAAGTAACCAGCATTGAACTGGGTGAATTGGAAGTAGATGGGGATATCTCCCCAAAACAATTTGATGAAATCAAAATCGCATTACATAAAAATGGTCATGAAGTGCTGGAAGACAAAAAATCAATTCAGGTGGAAAAAATCAAAAACGCCATCATCGAAATGATTCATTATTCGGATGAGCCTTTGGAAATTAAGTATTCAGAATATATCAGCGAAAAGTTAAAATGTGATTATACCTACGTTTCCAATCTTTTTTCTGAGGTCACGGGTTCCACCATTCAGCAGTTCATTATCCAGCATAAAGTTGAAAAGGCAAAGGAACTGATCATTTATGATGAATTAAGTTTAAAGGAAATTTGTTTTAAACTACATTACAGTAGTGTACCGCATTTCTCCAATCAATTTAAAAAAGTGACGGGCCTCTCCCCCATGTTTTTCAAGGCTTTGAAAAAGAGAAAACGTGTTTCTCTGGAAGAAATACTTATTATCAAGCCTATTCTAGAAGAATCCTAGGTCGGAGTCGGTTTTTTGTAAACAAATAACTATCTAATTTTAGTGTTGCAAGAAATTAGGCATGGCAAAAAACAAAACAACCGAAACCACAGAAAAAGTCTCCGAATTTCTAAAAACACTAAAAGACCAAAAAAAGTGGGAAGATTGTGCCACCCTCGTGGCTGCCATTGAAAAACACACCAAATTGCCTCCCAAAATGTGGGGAAGTGCCATTATGGGTTTTGGCACTTACTCTTATAAATATGAAAGCGGACGTGAGGGGAATGCTCCTTTAATTGGCCTTTCACCCAGAGCGGCTGCAATCAGTCTTTATTTATCGGGAGTCAAAAATGAAACGGAACTTTTAAAACAATTCGGTAAATACAAATTGGGTGGCGGTTGCATCTATATTAAAAAGCTCGAGGATATTGATACGAAAATTATGATGAAACTTGTGGATCATTCCATCAAATTCCTAAAAAACCTCTATCCGGGATAATAGCAAACATTCTACTTTGTTACCCTTCCAAGAGTTTAACCTTGATGCATAATTTGAAAAAAGGACTCCCACAGAAATGGCAACACAGACAAACATCGCAAAGGGTGGAAGCTTCGGCAATACCCGGCTGCGTTTCTAATATAAATAATGATGTAGGATAGTTTCACGAGCTCAAACCACACTTGATTTTATAATCAGCACCAGTTTGCCAACTTCCAATTTTTTGCTAGTTCGCACATACACTCTTGTAATCATGCGATGCCTATAAAAAGGATATTCACAGTTAAAAGAAGAAAGGTGGGTGCCATCAAAAATAAACAGCTTCGGGAGCGTGAAAATGGAATAGGCCGATCAGTGCTTAGTAGCATTTATCGCTTGAAATTGCGTCAATCCCTTGATAGGCCTGTTAATATCTTTCAAAATACCTGTCAAAAGTCATTTAGATTCTGTCGGCTAACAAACAAACATTCTTACCTTTGCTTTTCCATTTCAAACCAACCTACATTAGTTTTGAATGCCCACTAACGTTAACAATTTCATAGAAAGTCTAAGAAAATAAAATGGAACAAAAATTACCACTCCCCCCATTTAACTTTGAAACCGCCACACAAAAAGTGCAAATGGCAGAAAATGCATGGAATAGCAAAGATCCCGAAAAAGTATCGCTGGCTTACACCATGGATACCGAATGGCGGAATCGTGATCAGTTCATTACCGGACGCGAAGAAGTAAAAACCTTTTTAAAAAGCAAATGGGCAAAAGAACTCGATTACAAACTAAAAAAAGAACTCTGGGCCTTTACGGGCAATAAAATTGCCGTGCGCTTTGAATACGAATGGCACAGCGACAAAGGTCAATGGTACCGTTCGTATGGAAACGAGAATTGGGAATTTGACGAAAATGGTTTTATGAAGAAACGCTTCGCGAGCATTAATGATGTGGCAATTGATGCGACCGAGAGGAGGTTAATGTGAATTGAAAATTAAAAATTAAGAATTGAAAATTGAGAATTAAAAATTAAGAATTAGTATGGAATCATCAGATCACAAATTCAAGCCCGAGAGCCTTATGATGTCGTATGGCTACAAACCTGCGTTATCGGAAGGCGCCATTAAATCACCTATTTTTCAAACCTCCACCTTTGTATTCAAGAGTGCCGAAGAAGGAAAAGCGTTTTTTGAAGTCGCCTACGGAATTCGTGAAAAACGGGCCAGTGAAGAATTGGGTTTGATTTACAGTCGCATTAATAATCCCGACCTCGAGATCCTTGAAAATCGACTCACGCTTTGGGATGAGGCCGAAGAATGCGCTGTTTTTGAAAGTGGCATGTCGGCCATCTCCACAGTGCTTCTCGAATTTTTGAAACCGGGCGACCTTCTATTATTCAGTACCCCCTTGTATGGAGGAACCGACCACTTTATTCACGATTTTTTAACTAAGATCGGCGTGCACAGTGTTTCTTTTAAACCCGGACAGGAGCGCGGGGATATTGAAAAAATAATAGATGCAACCGGTCACGGAGAACGTTTGGCCATGATCTACATCGAAACTCCGGCCAATCCCACCAACTCGATCATTGATATTGAAAGTTGCAGCCGCATTGCAGCAAAATACAGTACTGGTACCAAAAAGGTGTTTGTGGCCGTTGACAATACCTATATGGGTCCTTTGTGGCAGCGCCCCTTGAAGCACGGGGCAGACTTTTCACTGTATTCGGCTACCAAATATATTGGGGGACATAGCGATGTGATTGCGGGTGCCGTATGCGGCAGCAAAGAGGTAATTACCCGTGTTAAAACACTGCGTACGTTTTTAGGAAACATGGCGGCTCCTCATACCGGCTGGTTGTTGATGAGGAGTTTAGAAACGCTGAAAGTGCGCATGGAACAACAAGCGATTAATGCCGAAAAAGTGGCTATTTTTTTAGAAACACATCCAAAAGTAGAAAAAGTATATTATTTAGGTTTTATTAAACCCGGAAGCAAAGAACACGAAATTTACAAAAGGCAATATTCATCTCCGGGTGCCATGCTCTCGTTCGATGTAAAAGGCGGAGAAGCGGAGGCGTTCAAGCTTTTGAATTCCTTTAAACTTATAAAGTTGGCCGTGAGTTTGGGTGGAACCGAATCGCTTGCCGAGCACCCCGCCACCATGACGCATATTGGTGTTGACCCGGCGCATCGCAAAGAAATGTCGATCACCGAAAAATTAGTACGTTTAAGTGTGGGTGTCGAAAATTACGAGGACATTATTTGGGATCTGGGACAGGCCCTTGACAAAATTTAGTTTCAGGGTTAAGAAAACTAATTGATACCTTCGTGTTGTATTAAATTCAGATCCATGAAAAAACTATCATCCTTCTTTTTGCTCATTTCTGTAACTGCAGGAATGACTAGTTGCTACCGCGTTCAACCCAATCCGGGGGAAGAAAGTGTATTGGTGTACAAACCTTTTATTTTCGGACACGGTGGGGTGGATGATGTACCTGTGTCGACAGGGGCCACGTGGTGTGTATTTACTACAGAACATAAAGAGTTTCCAATCACACCCATAACCATTACGGAGGATTTCACCAATATGATCCCTTCCGATAATACGCCGGTATCGTTCAGTGTGTATTTGAAATGCCAGGTACAAAAAGGAAAGACGCCTCAGCTGTATAAAGATTTTTCGGCCGACTGGTATGAACACAGTTTGCAGGCCTCCTTTCGCACCATGGTTAGGGATAAAGCCAGTGCGTTTAAAATGTTTGATCTGGCCAGCAAACGTGAAATTTCAGCTCAATTAGAAAAAGATATTTATAAGGATATTTTGGAGTATGCCACAAAACTGCATTTGCCGGTTGACCTCTTACAGGTGTCGATTGGCGCCATTACTCCACCCGAACAGGTGCTTACTGAAACAAAAAATACCGCAGCGCAAAATCAGAGCATCCTTACGCAAAGCGCTCGTGCCAACGCCGAATTAGCCCGAAAGCAAGCAGAGATCAACAAAGCGATCGCCGATCAAGCTTATAAAAATCAAATGGGCATGACCGTGTCAGAATATTTACAATTGCGTCATCTCGAAATTGAAAAAGAAAAAGTGGAACTAATTAAAGACAATAAAAACATTTCCATTATTTTCGGAAATGCCAGCCCTGTGTTACCTATTAAATAACAGACAAGATTATTATTTTGGACGTAGACCCTATTTCATGTATAAAAAATTACTCATTTTTTGTATTGTATTTTTAACCATGCAAAGCTCAAGCAGTCATTCACAAACCCTTCAAACTGTACCATCGGTTGATCTCAAACGTTATGCCGGTAGGTGGTACGAAATCGCTTCCTTTCCACAATCTTTTCAAAAAGGGTGTCACTGCACAACCGCCGAATATACCATTACCGACAAGGACTACGTAGTTGTTGAAAACCGTTGTAACCGCGACAGTATAAGCGGAAAGGAATCTTACATAAAAGGCAAAGCATTTGTGGAAGCCAATTCGGGCAATGCCAAATTAAAAGTTCAATTTTTTTGGCCCTTCCGAGCAAAATATTGGATCATTGATCTGGCAGATGACTATAGTTTTGCGGTGGTGAGTCACCCCGGCAAAAAATATTTGTGGATCCTTTCGAGGACAGCCAAAATGAATTCGGAAATCTACGAAGGAATACTCACGCGGCTAAGGGCAAAAGATTTTGATCTCAGCTTGCTTCGGGTAACTGTACAGAAATAGTGTCTCCTCCAATCTATTAACAAGTGAGCGGAACGCGTGAAAAAACTGATTAAACTTAAATTTGCGGGAAACGGACTTTTAGCGCTACTTACCCTTTCTGCGCTATTTCATAGTCTGGTACTTGTTGGGCTGATCCCCTACTCCCTAGTTTGGGGCGGAAGAATAGATGGCCCTGAACGTATGCAGTTTTTGGAAACAGTATCTTTACTTCTAAATCTCTTTATGTTAGTTATAGTGCTGTTGCGCATGGATTACATGAAAGTGCGAATACATCCAAAATTTATAACGCTAATTCTTTGGCTTATGTTTGCCCTCTTTTTAGTAAATACTATTGGAAATCTTCTTTCTCAGAATAATTTCGAAAAAATGTTTTTTTCACCATTGACACTACTCCTCTGTCTTTTTAGCCTGCGACTAGCTATAGAGTCCACTATTATAGAGGCAAGTAACTAGAAATCGGTTCTCTTTTGAGGGAGAAAGAAATCGTTTTCAAAAACGGTGTAAAAAAAAGGCGGTAGGTTAATGATGAAAAGCCAAGAGTGGCGTTTTGGTATGGTAGGCCATCTGCTGAGTATAACTCTTCCCGAAAATTTTATCAAAAAAATCACGGTGATGGGTCGACATAACCAGTAAACCGCTGGGGTCTTTGTCCATATAATTTTTTAATGCCTGTTCGGTGTCTTCATCGTAAATCAATTCACAGGTTAAATTCCAATAGGGCACTTTTACTTTCACTTCTTCAATAAACTGGTCCATCCGTCTTCTTTCCTCTTCATGTGAATTCCGTCGGTCGGTAATATGAACAATGTTAAGATGCGCTTTAAACGGTTCAGCAATTTCAATTACTTTTCTCAGGCATTCAAAATCGCTTTTAATGTAGGAGGTGGCATAGGTAATCTTTTTAATCTCGTGAAATGTAGAAGCTTCGGGAATTGCCAGAACAGGGCATTTGACTTTTTCAATCACCAGAGCGGTATTGCTTCCAAAAATGGTGCCTATAATTCCTGATGCGCCTTTTGTACCCATCACGATCAGGTCCACTTCCTTTTCTTGTACGATTCTCAATACCGCATCGATAGGAAATTCGTCCATACTTAGAGTTTCATAAGCCACATTTTCGCCATGAATGTATTTTCGTGAGAGTTCATGCAAATACTTATCAGAATCTTTTCTTGTCTTTGAGATCTCATCCCCAATTTCGAAATAAGGGATGTCGGTATTTGAATAATTTGTTTGACAGGCGTGCAAAAGTACAATGTGTGCATTTTCTCTTTTTGCAATGTCAACTGCGTAGCGAAGTGCATTTTCTGCGTTCTTTGAAAAATCGGTAGGAACCAAAATTGTTTTCATGATGAAAATTTTTATTATTTAGAAGCTTTTAAAAAATTAACGAAATAATCAAAATTTCATAGTTTTTGAAGTACTACCTTCTTTCTCAGGAATCGAACCACAAATTTTTTGGGAAATCTTAGTGGCGGTTACGGGGACAAAAGAGCCTTATCAAAGGTAGCACAATGGTCCCTGACTCAAAATGAACATTGTCATTAAAAAAGCATGATTTTTGTCATAAAATAGATGATCGGGTCAAATTCGTATCATTTCGCGGGAGGGTTTCCCTGATTTGGCAAACAAAACTTGCAGGCTACGGTAATAACGTGTTCAAAATACGAATTGTTTTACGAAGATGACGATGCCCTCAATTCAGGATATTCCACTTTAGCGCTCACTGCAGGTTGGTTTGGATTTTCCCTGCGTGAAGTGATCAATTTTCCAATAGAATGATCCGTCATTAGTTGTTCACTGAAAGGCGAAAGCAATTCCTTTTTTTCTGACAAGGGAATATTACCATCCAACCACATTTTGGCCGCCTCTTTTGTTAGAATGGCGGGCATTCGTTTCTTCGTATTGTGAATCCATTCCATTCGAGGATTGGCAGGGGTGGTGATAATGGTAAACGTGTTGAAAACCTCATCCAATTCCTTATTTATCCATTGTTCATAAATACCGGCGAGTAAGAAATACGACTCGCTTTTAGGATAAATGTAATGCGGGTAATTTTCCCCATTTATATGATGGTGCCATTCAAAAAAACCGTTCACGGGAATCACACAAAACCTGCCCGCTTTCACAGCATGGCGGTAGGAAGGCCGTTCGGTAAGAGTGTCGCCAATTGCATTGAGAGTTTGCTCCCTGATCTTTTTGGCGGATTCCCAATCCTTAACCCATGAAGGAATTAAACCCCATCTGTAATTTTTGAAGGTCCCCTCCGAGGTAATAACCGGTAATTTGGGATGTGCAAACCCAGAAACGGCGTAATAGGAGGCGCGCTCTTCTTCTTCCCAATGCACTACAAAATCGTGCTCCAGTTGAAAAATCTCTTTGCCGCTAAAATGTGAGGCCACATAATAACACATATTCAAATTTACTGATTTTGAGTTCTATTTCAAAGGAGAATGAACCGGGAAGCCTAATTTGATTTTCCTTAAGGAAGTGAAATCTGAAATAACATTGGCGGTCGGTGCTTTCATAATTCAACAGATAACCGTTTATATTAAAAAACGATAAAGGATGCTCTGCCAGAGAAAATTCCTGTTTATAATTTTGCAGTGAACCGAAAGGAATTCAACAAAACGGGGAGCATGAAAACAAGTACCTTAAGTTTCCGTTACTTGGGCCACTTTGGTTTTAGATGTTGATTTTCCACGACTCTTAATGATTGTATGAGAGAGTGATCACGCCATAGGGCTGGGGGAATCCCAGATCAAAAACATAGGCACTAAGTTCCCAGCCCTTGAAGCCCGCTCCCACGAGTATACCTCTCTGAATTTCCAAGGGAGTTTGAACCAAACGTGTTCGTTGAGCGCTTATACCAAGCCACAACCATTCTTTAGGGGAATAGGTAAAGTCGGTCCAATCATACAGGTAATCATTATCACGGCCTTCTGCATCTGCCAAATATTCAATCTCTGAATAAAAATCAAACTTCTTATATGTCAAGTTCATTTCAAGGGCCACAGCCATCCCTTTGGTGTTCCCAATTAAGCCACCGAGCATAGGTGTAAAAACATATTCAAGTTTTTTACCGCCCCTGAAATTGTAGCCGGCCCAGGCTGAAAAAGTTTGATAGTCTTCATAATTATAACGGCCCTCAAGATGAAGTACATTTTTATTGGCCCGAAAAACCGGTAATAAAAAAACATCATCTCGAATCAAATAGAGATTTATTTCTGCATTTATTTCCCATTGTTTTGTCTTAAGCGTATCGCCCGATTGAGCATTACCGATCACCAAGTTCAAAAAAAGTATAATAACTAGGCTAGCAATCTTTTTCATCCTTCTAAAGGCATTGTTAAACCCACTAGCAAAACTCCTATCAAACAATATACCAAAGCAGTTAAGAAGGGTCTGAAATTGGCGTATTTTGCAAGTATGTACCCGCCAATAAATAATAAGACCAGCGCGACAGCGTTTAATGCCCTACGTGCCACTCCCACATCTTTCATAAAAGCAAAGGGAAGCGCAACAGGAAGGCTGCATAAAAAGACCAATAGAAAAATCTGTCCGCCGGCGATGATATCCGAAAATGTAACTAAATTCTTTTTGGTAGGTGCCCGAAGTTGTTTGATGCGTTCGCATAAATTAGTGAATTCCTGTTGGGTAAGCAGCGCGGCGATAAGTGGTTGAATTTCTCCTTTTAAAACTTCATTTGAATTCTCGTCATATTTAGAATCTCTAATCTTAAAAATTAGTTGCAGTGCATGTCCTCTTTCAACGACTATGTTCATCAAATACATAATCGCGTCCACCAAGCTCCAGGCTACATTGCAACCCAATGCTGCCCACAACAATTCACGTACTTCTTGTTTATCGGTGTTAGAAACGCTTAATGTTCCGGCGATGGAAAGTACCATAATCAAACCGAACAAAACTTCCGCGATCCAATCGACAGGATTAAATGCAGAACTTTCTTTTACGCGACTTGTCCAAAATGAGTTTTTGTTCATTAATAATTGGTGCCTTAAATATTCTCAACATCTTCTTTGTATAGAGTCAATTCACATTTAGCAGGATAATTTTACACTTCTACTATCAAGAAACTAATAGCAAAGCAACACCTAAAAAGAATTTTCGTGGTCTTTTTTTTTTGGGTACCTATGCCAAATTTAGTTCCAACTAATTACAGGAGCAAAAAAAATTCCACCTGGCACACTTTTACACCCTTGGTAATTTTGATTCCCTATCCTCTCGCTAGAACTTATTGTTTAATTAATCCCTGTTTTATAAGCTGGGCCTTGTCTGCGGCAATAATCTCATCTAAGGTTGTTTCAAGACTGCTTGGATTCATACTCGAAGTAGTTCCTGACCAAAGCATTTTTCCTGTCTCCAGCGAAAAGATGCAGGTTTCCACCAAATAATTATTATCCACGTATACATTTGTGCTGCTGTATCTGTTTCCATAATAGCCTCCGTATCCACTGTTTTGAACGGTGACACTTTGTTCCACATTTTTGAGTCGCATCAATACCAAGCCATCAAAGCCCTCCTTTTTTAATCGCGCGTCCACCGCACGTTGCAGAGTATCACTGGGAAGCAGAAAAGCATACGAAGCAAGTGCTACACCGGGCTTAAATTGTTTTACCAGTTTATCTTCGGCAATGCGATTTCCCGTCTCCTCCTTTAAGCGCGCCATCACCAGCACCTTTGTGAAGGGCTTAAACGTTGCCGCTGTCACAGAGGGGTCGGTCCAGGTTCTTGTTAACACGGTGGTAGGACCACATGCTATCATCACTATTAAAAGAGCAAAAAGTAGAGGAATTTTGTTTCTGATTAAATAATTCATTGTTCGAGGCTTTAAGATTAAGGTTTAAAATAATTACTTGTTATCGTTCTGCAAATCAAAAGTAAGGCACAACCGCTAAAAATCAAAACAATTGCCATGAAAATAATCATCCGGTGCGGTGATTTACAACATCAACAGTGTGTCTCTCTTTGATCCTCAATTAACAAACCAATTCTAATTCGGGACAAAGAAAAACATCAGAGCAATCATGATGTACATAATGATCAGTTGCACGCCCTTATACCAATTAGATTGACCGTCTCCTGCTATGACTGCAGCAGGTAACACACTTAAAAAAATGATGATGAGTAGAATTCTTGAAAATTCAAGGGTCAACTGATGTGGACCGACAATCAAACTCAAAAGAGCCAATAGAGGGGCCACAAATAGGGAAAGTTGAATGGCACTGCCCATCACGATGCCGATACTCAGGTCCATTTTCCCATTTGACGCCATGGTAACGGACGGAATATTACCGGCGGCACCCACAATGGCGACAAAAATTACACCCACAAATACGGTTGACATTCCCATGGCATTGCCCATTGCCTCTGCCGCCCCTATCAATAATTCACTCAAAAAAGCAACTGCAGTGGATGAAATAATGAGCAGGTTAAGTGAATTTCTCAAAGACCATTTTTCCTTCTGTTCTTCCTGACCTTCATTTTCTACGTTCTTAAAAGAATCGGAATGTGTTCGCAACATAAAAAATAGGTATAAAACATAGGCAAATAGTAATTTGAGTATTTTTTTTTCACCGTGAGAAGATTAAAATTTATTTAGTATTGCGTCAACCGTTTAGCCTTCCTGCAAGCCTGTACGTCCATAAAAAGAATTCCGGGTGGCAAGCGCACTAAAACGCCTCAGAAAAATTAATATAGGTGCCCGCGATGCCATGCGGACCGAACCCAAAATCGACACGCATGTTGATGTTATTTTTTGTATCCACCCTTACCCTGAACCCCCCACCAAAAGACCAATGGAACCCGTTTAAAGAAAGACTGTTATAGTCGGGCGCTGTGCGTCCGGCTCCTGCCCAGGCAGTAAGACCAAATATTTTGTAAACGGGCATACGGTACTCCACCTGTGCATCCACCAATACTTTGTCGCGTAAGGCACCCTGATAATACCCTCTCATTTTATTATCGCCTCCTAATAACGATAAATTATAAAATGGCACGTCGCGGTTCGAATAGTTTGTAGTGGCTTGAAGGGCGATGACGTGTTTGTACCATGGGCGGTAATATTTACGTGCATCTAACATAAACTTTGTGAACTGATAACTACTTCCTAAAAATTGGGGATAAAAAATGAGCGTTGAAAGCACAAAGCCCCCTTTAGAAGGCGTATACCGGTTGTCACGGGAATCGAAGGCCCCCGCAAAACCTGCCCCAACATCTGTACCTCCCTTTAAACCCTGAGCATCATAGCGGGTGAGGAAATTATTTGCACCGGTGTCGACAATATCAAAATAGCTTGCGTATTCAAATGCAGCACCGGCATATAAATGTTTGGCCGCAAGAAACAAACCTGTAGCGCCAAATTTTAAGCGCTCATACGTGATTTCCTCAATACTATCTACTTTGCCTTCCTTGTTTCTATAAATTGTATTCCCGATTTTGGTGAGGTACTCAGGTTGTTTTTTATAATTGAAGTACCCCATTATAATTGTTCGGTCTTTATTAAACACCAATTGTGTTGCCAAAGACGCATTGATCCTTCCTTTGGAAGTAATGGATGCCACCCCTGATACAATGGAAGGTTTAGAAATAGTATCCTTTTTGGAAAGTTGAAACGCATTGAATTTGGCCAAACCAACGAGATTACCACCTTCACTGGAATAAGAATACATGGGAATAGGAATATACTTAAAAAGGTGTTCCATTTTCTGATTTCTTGTCTTTTTAACCACTTTAGCGGTATCTTTTACCGCGAGTGTGTCAGCTGGGGAAAGAATGCTAGTTGAAACCGCAGTCTGCCCCTTTTGAAAAGAATCGGTGATTTTAGTAGATGCGAAGGCCAAATCATTGTTTGATTGACTTTTAATCCTCTGCCCGGATAAAACGCTCAATGCAAGCATTAAACAGGCTAATTTGAATGCTCTCATAAATTGCCAAAATTTAAACTATAAAAAGGTCTCATACGTTTCAAATTAAAATGCCTTATTGCTATCATCTATCTCACTTTTTTTTTCAAAACACAACAAATAAACACATTTTGAATGAAAAAAAAAACACTTCAAGAAAGTAGATGAAAGAACTCAATTAAGAAAGGGATTCACTGCTAACCTTGGTGATAATTTTTTTAATAAAAGCTAAACATACCATCCCAATTCCCGAAAACAGAACTGACAGACCGATAATGATGCTCAAATTTTCTACGCCCAAATAAACATCCATGATGCTTTTAAATCCCGTCAGCAGCGCGCCACAACCCAATATGGTGAGGATCCACCAGTAAGGCCAACGCTTCCTAATCGAAACACTGCCGGAGATGAGCATTACTGCCACAATAACTAACAGAATACCAAACACCACGGTTATGGCCTTAATGGTAGCAAACAGTTTTAAAATCATAAGAATACCAATAAGTGAGATGGCGCTACTGCCCAATAATGAATAAAAACCATCTCCTTCCTTTCTATTAATAAAGTAGGCGACGATTCCCACCACACCGGTAAAAAAAACAGCGAATCCCAACCAAAACGCCAAAGCAGTTATTACGGTTTCGGGATTACCGAAAATAAATATGCTGAGGGCGATCAGTAAAATTCCCTGAATTAATATCATCCACCAGGGTCGAAAAAATGCTGCAAGTTTCATTCGTCGTAATTTAGAATTCAATTAAACCTTTCGTTCAGCAGGACAAGCATCTTTCAACAGCAGAATTAGCCAAAACAACATTCCGGTGAAATTCTATTTATTTTTGATAGGCCTTTTCCACCGCAATTTTTATGTCCTTATCGGCAGGTAATTTTGCATCCTTGTCTAAATCGTTGATGATCCGCGTAATTTCAAGTTTCAATTTATTATTGCTGCGTTTTGAAAATGCTTCCAGCGTTTCATCCGACTGCGATTTCACCACTTCTATTTCCCGCGTTCTGATCAGACTGCGATCGAGTGATTTGGCCTGACTAAAACTGCGGATGGCTTCAGCACAAACTTTTCTTTTTTCAGGAACAGAAATACCGGAGAGCTGATAGACGTGTTGTTCGAAAGAAATCCAGATCATCTCAAGAGTCCCTGATTTTCCGTTCCTTTTTCCGGTCACCCGCAGAATAAAAGCAGGAAGGGTATTAATGGTGGTATCGCCTGCAAATTCAAGATGTACAGTTTTGGATTGAGTTAATTTCTTTTGCATCTCTAGTCCCAACTCCCTTGGTGTTTTACTTTGATCCACCATGCTTAAGGTCACTGCCGCGCCTCCGTCCGAAGGAGTAGCCGATACCATATCGGGTTCATTTCTATTTTTCCAACCACTCGGCATCAGCATTGAAAAATTAAGATCGGGATGAATGAAAAGATTATCCAAAAAAACACCATTCGCAGGATTATTACCAACATATAATCCGCTAAAACTTTTTGTGAACGCTTCTTGAGATGCATACAAATGGGGGCTTTTAGCAACTGGCATTTTAGTCGAGAGCTTTAAAATAGTCTCTACACGTTTTGGGGTATATGGGTGGTCGTTTAAAAAATTTCGTTTTTCAAGTTCTCCTGTCATGGCTTCCACCCCTTTTGAAAGACGGGTTAAGGCAGTAGCCAACACTTTAGGATTGTAACCGGCATCCGCCGCTAATTGAATACCGAGCTTATCCGCCTCAGTTTCATGTTTTCTACTGTAGTGTGCCAAATACGTTTCTGAAACAAAAACAATGGGTAAGTTAATGAGTTTGGTGAGGTTTGTCATACTTACCGTATTCACCAATTCTCCCGGCAACTCCAATACAAACGGAATTGCCGCTCTATTAAATTGTTTTACTGAATGCCGCTTGATCACATGAATAACCTCATGAGCCATGATGCCGGCTAATTCGTCTTCGGTTTGTACTAATGGGAGTAGTCCTCTGGTAACATAAATATGGCCCCCGGGAAGTGCAAACGCATTAGGTTCTTCCGCTTCCACCAAATGAAACTGAAATTGAAATCCCTCCGGTTTCTTTTTGAGAGCAGCCACCAATTTTTCCCCCACTCCACGGATCATTTTTTCAAGGGCTTCGTGGTGGTAATCCCCCATTTCCTTTTCCACTTCTTTGGCGGCTTTGGCGCCCATTTTGATGTCCCGTGTATAATCCTGAGCAATTGCCACAGCGGTGAAAAAGACTAAACTAAGTGCCAGTTTTAATTTCATTTCAATTTGTGTTTTTTTTTCTTGTGATATTAAAAGTTCATTCCAATTTCGAGAAATTCCATTCCGTGCTCGCGCGTTCTTGCATACAAATCAATTTCAATTGCCCACTGAATCATTCATCCTGAATTTAAATACGCTTCGAAATCTGACAAATTCGGTGATTAAGGCTGCTCTTAGGTACCTGATTGTCGCCAAATAGTGCTCATATATCTTTGCGGCTTCAAATAATGGGTTTATACATAATTTCCTTAGTTCTTAACGACAATCAAATCTGGGTTAGTCTGTTTTGGAACCTTTAATTCTTGCATTCCCAATTGAGTGAGAATCAACAAAAAATAGCCCAAACAAAACTCTATGAGTATCTATTAATCAACAATAAAAGTTATACCCAGACAAAAATTAATTCGTGATAAATTGTTGTTGGTATTTAACACGGAATTGATATTCGCATAATTGTATTTGGCACTTAGATGGGTCCCAATGTTTGAACCCGGAAAAATATAGTCTGCTCCCAGCTCAGCATTGGCACAAAACCCCCAATTATCTTCCTGCATATAGTGCATCCCCACGGTGAAGGAGTTTTCATTGTACAGAGTACCTGCGCCAATACTTACATAGGGCTGAAGTGGTCCTCCGGCGTCAATGTAATAAAAAGCCTTTAAAAGAATTGGTACCATTCTGCTTGATCGGTACGTAACTCCTGTAACTGCCCCCTCAAAGCCTGTGGCGCTAAAATTGTAAGTGGCTTCGTCAAAACGCTTATAGGTCCAGTTATGAGAGATCTCACCGCCAATGGCTATGCCATCTTGCAAAAAACCAAGACCCTCAAAGCTCACACCGCTCCATGTACCAACGTCGATCCATTCTTTGGTACCTGCCAGGGGAATGGTGGGTTGCCATAAAATTGAGTAGCGACCTGTACCTTCTTCGGACTGACTTTTCAAACTGTTAACCCCTACCAAGAAGGTTAAAAGAAGTAAACTAATTTTTATCTTAGATGATTTCATAGTTTAAAATTTTAATTAGCCTGTATATAAGGCGATTGTTTAAATCCTTTATTTACATAGGTGTTAACCGTTGCAGAGTTTCCGCCGCTGTCAAGGTACCCGTTAAGCAAACAGAACCAAATCACGTTAAGTTTGTTGGCCTGAACGTTTTTGTGTTTGAGGTCAATAACTTCAATAAACAGGCTCCCGGTGGCATAAGTATAGGTGTAGGCCCATGGATAATAATACGAGTACCCGGGGTAACCCCAATAAGAACCTCCATAATATCCACCATAGCCATAATAATAGCCGGGATAATAGGTTGTTACGTTCAGTACCTTGATGGCTGTGACATTCACTGCAAAATCAGGTACTTGATTTTTGTTAACCCGCTTAAAGCCTCTGGAAGTAAAATTTGAAGCAATATTATTAACCACGTTCTTTGAATCGCTCGTGTAAATAGGTTTGTCAGAATTATCATCTGAAACCATCCCAATGGTATCGCTAATTGCAAAAGTAGCTAATTGTTTAAAGTCTCCAGCCATGTCATGCAAGGTAACCACCAATACATCATCATTAACATACGTGGTTGGGACTTTGTAACAACCGGGCAACAGCAGGGCTGCAACAGTCAGGACAGACATCAATTTAAGAAATCTCGTCCCTCTTGAAAAGTGTTTTCTGTTTTTCATTCGATAACTATTTTACTTTTTTATCTAATTCTCCTATCATCGGAATATTACTTTGAATTTCAGCACGGATCATCGTGAGAATGTAAAACTCCAATTGCATGTATGACCCGGCCCGAAGCGGCGTGATGGCCTTTTTCATTTTAACATAATAGCGGTCCATCAACTTATCCGTCTCCACATTATTCTTCAGTACCTTTGTGATTAACTCATCGGCTTTCTCATTGGAGAGTGAGGATAAGTTTTTTGGCATAATCGTTGATGATCATAATCCGATCACTTCCAAGTTTTCTAAGATCAGTCTGAAATGCATCGTACAATGGCCAAAAAGCAGTTGCTTCAGCGGCTGTAAACTTCATGTAATCAGTTACCATAGTTCGTTTTTCCATCCCCCACATGGATTGGATCATTTGAATTTCATCTTTCTCTTGTTGGGCTTTTGCACCAACGATGCTGCACACTACAGCAAACAATACAAGTACGTTCTTTTTCATAGCTAGATAGATTTTGGTTAAATATAATTTGAATTATTAAGAACAACAAAGAAATGTGTTTTTTGTTTAAGTGGAGATGCCATTTATTATGGCTATTGATGATTGTTATCACTTTTGTAACACCGCTAAAAACCACCGCTAGTTCAGCAACGACTAGTTAGTTTCATTTGTGTTACGCTCCATTTTAAACCTTACTAGTTCCCATTTTTCAACTCATTTCCTACCTTTTTTCAATCGATTCAATTACCTAATCTGTTGTCCTCCTAAATTTTTAGATGTTGAATTTAGAATCTTACTAACAGTTCCTTCATTTATCTTCTTATGAAGTTTTTTTGGTGATCTAACAAAAACTTAGATAAGTATCTTGGTAATGAAAAGAAATGATGTCATTTTCATCAAAAAAAGTAGTTTAGCTCATAGGAAATAGGATCAGCATGGCCAATAGTGGTCCCAACAATCCTATCAAAAGTCCGCCAAGCCGAAAGTCTTACTGTTCAATCAATCCTGTGGGAAGCATAGAAACGGGAAGAAATACGGCTTTGATGAAAGCAAGCTACTGATAATTGACAACTCTGATTTAACAAAAACGAGAATGGCCTTGCCAAAGGGGACCATCACCTTACAAGTAGCGGCATTACTCATTACATTTGAAAAGTCCTTGGTCATGTAAGCCAGCAAACCAATAGGAATAAGGTGTGACACTTCCATGTTTCGCAAACTTTGTCGGACAAAGAAAGACACATTATAGAACAATGAAAATGAGTCCTGCCACCTCTAACAATGAGATGAGACATTATTTAGTTTCGTTTAAAGCTGTCCGGCGGCTCAAATCAGGCCCTTCCGAAGGAAAATAGCCAGCAAATAAACATTCGAAAAGGATTCATTTTGAAGAGAAGGCGAGCTCTGATTCTTTTTAATATTTATTCATTTCCAATTCCATACAAAATCTTTAAGAACCAAAAACCTTACTTCTAAGATCACTATAGTACACTGCCTTTGTGTTATTTCCGAAATCACGATAAAAAGTGATCAGGGCATCCAGAATAAGCGGGTCATTGCCAAATTGGGCCAAGTAGTTCTCAAGAATTTGGAGAGATTTAACCTTCGCGCCGCTTTCCTGCACTGTGACTGCATAGGTGTATGTGTAATAGGCATCGGAAGGAGCTAGCTGGTGAGCTTTGTCAATTTCTTTAAACCCACTTACTTTGTCCTTCATTCTGATATGCCATAGTCCTAGTGAAAAGTGAAGCGCTGCATTGGAAGGTTGAAGACGTAATCCTTTTTCCATGTATATTTTTGCCAGGTCATCCCTCTTTTGAGTTCGATAAAGGTCGGCCAAATTAAGGTAAGAGCCTATGAAAATAGGGTGACGCGTAATGCCTTGCAAATACACCTTTTCAGCTTCGCCCACTCTGCCTACAGAAGCAAGAATAATACCCCGATTCAGGTAGCCTTCAGGTCGATCACTCAATTTCTCTTCCACCAAGAGGTATTCATTTAAACCCAATTCGAATGCACTTCTATCACGTCCTTCTAATTTTGAGTAAAAAGGTGCCAGTTTTGAAATTACTTCCAAACGCAGTGCCAGAACCGGATCTTTTATCATTTTACTAAGTGTACTAACTGCTAATTCATCGGGAAAGCCTGACATGGCATTCAAGGCATTTAATCGCAAATTAGGATCTCTGCTTTCGAGGTGTGTCAAAATTTGATTAATGCTTTCTTTATTGTAGAACCTATTATTTTGACGCAATGCACTTGCTTTAATGATGTCGGGATACTCCGATTTCATGAGTTCATTCCACCAGAATTGGCTCTCCACCCCATTTTTTGATATGAGATGCAAGAGCTCACCGTACGTTTTTTTTGTGGGAAGTTTAGTAGCAAACCAATTTGAAAAAGCGTTTGCTGCCCAGGTTGTACTTTTATCGGTATGACATGTATTGCAGGCATTTGGCGTGCCTTGCTGAAGTGATAAGTCGGGACGAGGAATCCGAATACTGTGATCAAGCCGGTTATCAACCACCATGAAGGTTGTAACAGGCATGTGACAGTTCACGCACTGCGATCCTTTACTCTGCGGCGTGTGATGGGTATGATCAGCAACATCGTATTTTGATGGTAGATGACAGGAACTGCAGAGCAAATTTCCCTTTTCCTTTATTTTCATCGAATGTGCCTCATGACAATTGATACAAGTTACTCCTGCTGCGTACATTTTACTTTGAAGAAAAGATCCGTACTCATAATCTTCATTCTTTATCTGTCCGTCCAGGTAATAGTTAGTGGTATCAATAGTAGCAGGCATATGGGTTTGCAACAAAGATTTTCCGTGCCGGTATTCGTCAGATAATCGCGTTGACCTTGAGTGGCAACGTGCACAGGTTTCCAGCAGAATGCCATTTTCAGTTTTTCGATCGGGCATGGCAATTCCTTTTTCAGAATTCATCACCCACTGGGGTTTTTCGCCTTTGAGGTCGATTGAAAATCCTTTCAGACTATCTTTCTTGGTTTTCTTTTCATTAACCCAGGCCAGGTGATTGGAAGCCGGCCCATGACAGGATTCACACGATACCCGATCTTCTTTCCATGTGCTGTGAAATTCATTCGTTGTTACATCGTAATTTTTATAGAAATCGGTGGTATGACAATCGGCACACATCGTGTTCCAATTCATATTTATATCTGTCCAAAATAATTCATCTCCGGGTGAAATTTTCTCTTTGTCATTAATATGAAACCAGCGTTGCCCTCCATTTTCTTTGGAACGTGTGTCCCAACAAAATGGAAGTGTTTGGAGGCGTCCGCTAGGAAAACTTACAAGGTATTGTTGCAGGGGCTGCCATCCAAGAGTATAGCTGATTCTGAATTCTGTATGCTGACCAGTTGAGTCGATTGTCCTTACAAAATAATCTCCGTTTCTAGTATAAAAAAAAGTAGTATCCCCAAAATAAACAAAAGAGGCCTTTTCAAAATTTCCCTTTACTGATTTGGAACTTGCGCTATCTAATGCATGGAAATGGTCGGACAGCAGGAAATTATCGTACTCCTTAACGTGGCAAGATTTGCATGTATGAGAACCCACATAGTCGGGAGCCCTGAGCGCTATTTCCTTTTTTTCTTCTTTGCAAAACTGCAAGAAGATGATGATTATAAAAAATACGGGCGCAAGCAGGAGTTTATTCATAAAAATTACTAGTGGGCCTAAATGTCGTAAAAAATAGTTTAGCGAATACCACGAAAAAATCCACAAGTTTCCCGTTTCAATACGGAGAAATATCTATCTTTGTATTGTAGTGGATAAATAGTGCCACAAGGGGCCTCTCAAATAAAAAGTGTCTATGAACACAAAAATCTTCAGGTTACTGGGAACTCTTATTCTCATGGCAACAAGCGCCCAGTATGATGCACAGTGCGAAATTAAAAGTAAGATCGCCAGCGATGGCAATTTGTATTATTATCTCGGACCGGAACAATTTTATTGGTCTTCTGCAAAAAAACTAAGGGGTGGAATCTTTACTGACAAAGAATACTTTTACCTCGTTCTCTGGCCGCAACCTTTTCCTGAAAAGCCGGCCGCCCAGAAACTCAAAGAAAATATGCAGGTGAAATTGGCGAACGACAGCCTGTATCAGCTGGAATATTATTATTCGGACTATGATCAAGGCGATACCTCACTTCAGCTGATGTATTTGATCGACAAAAAGGACGTGAAGGCGTTTACCAGATCTGAGATCAATCAGGTGATGATTAGTTTAGGTGATTCGAGTGGTGTTCGCACCTACAACCTCAAATTGCACAAAGATGCTTTGCAGATTCAAATGAATTGTTTTTTGGAGGAAAAAAAGAAGAAACCTAAAAAGGAATAGGTGCTTTAATTACTATCAATTATTTTTTTAAGGACTAGTTTTGAAATTCAACCGGCAAAAGTCAAATGTCCCCGAAATAAACCTTTAGGGCTTGAACGATGAAATCGGCATTTCTTCGCTTACTTGACACCATTTTTGTGACTCCGGGCAAAAATTCAATTACTCCCCTACTCATCGGGTTTTGTAGTACCGAACCTAGTCGGAAACCTCTTCTTAATATTTGAACGGAAGTTATTAAAGACAATGCTGGTAGAAATGTGGTGGTACATTTCATTGTTACCCGCGCGGGGAACATACTCATTCACGTAACACAGTTCGATTAGAAGACCTTCGGTAAAACAGTATCCTGCTCCTAAATTAAATCGATTGCGGTCAAAATTCATTTTTGTTCCGTTCCCCGAAGGCAGATTAATAAATGCCTCTTCAACAGCAATACTGTACCACACACCTTGCCGGATGATCTTGCTATTTATGGGATGAAGGTATTTAAGGTTTTGAAAATAACGGTACGAATCGGTATATCCCTTTTTTTCCATGTTTTTGAAGCGTATTTCAACCCGCGACACGGTACTCAGGGTATATCCTCTTTTGTGAATGTAGTAAACCGCCTGAGGTGCAATCCTAATCTCGGGTGCGAGCACCTGACCTACTTCGGGCACGTCGTAATTATAGAAGTAGGCCGAAAACAAAGACAGTTTCCACCGTGCATTGAGGTAGTAGTGCATCCAATAGCGTGCCATATATTGAGTGACATACGCAAAGGGATTCTTGTTAACCGGAGAATTACTGTAGGTATTTCCTATATTGATTTCGCTTGCCCATTTGCCTGCAATAGGTCGGGTGAATGTGAAATCGTTCACTATTTGCGTGTAGGAGGTGGTCTGTGAAGGGGCATTGTAAGATAACGAAACCCCCGTTAGAAGCAGGATCAAACGAGCACCGCCGAAGGATCGGCTAGGTAAAAATAATCTTTGCCTCAGGCCACGAAAAGGGAAAAAGCCCATCAAAAAAAGGAGGTTTTGTGTGGCACAAATATCGTCAATTTGTGCCTATCATTCATACTATCGGGCGTTGTAATTTAAATTTTCTTCTTTTATCTTTTTCTGAAAGCAGAAAGGCGGGACAAAACTGGGCGCAATACGCAATGCATTCAGAGCATATGTATTTCACTGCCTACTTTTTAAAAGTTTTTGTAATTCTGTCAGTCTTTGATTTCATCTCAATTTGAGTTTTAAACATCCTATTTATAGCGCCTTATGAAAAAAAATTGCATTCGTGTTTTTTTCTGTGTAACACAAGGAGAGTATCCCCAAAACAGTAAGGATGATCTGTGTTATACCAGAAAGTCCTAAACCCTGATTTTCCTTTTTTTGGGTCAGAAAACCAACTATCGTCGGCCTCTCCCACTCCCGCCACCACTCGGTCTCTGTCCACCATAACCGCCTGCACCGGAAGGCTGGGTTTGATGCTGGTATTGATTTGAATTTCTATTATTAACCGCACCTGCATCACGTTGTTCTCTTTGCCTGTCGGCTGTTTCGACCTTTTGTCGGTCCGCAGCCTGGTTCTGAGTCCTTTCTCCCCGTCCGGCATCCTGACGTATATTGCCCTCACGATCGGCATACCTGTCATTCTTCGTTCCCTGGTTTGTTTGGTTTCCCGATGTGTTATTTCTTTTCACATCGTTGGGAGTAACACCCGAATTATTTCTTGGTGAATTATCCCGTTTTACATCGTTGGTATTAATCGAATTATTTCTCTGAACTCCTTCGCGGTCTTTATACATATTGCCACCATTGTTGTTAGTGCGGTAGTAGTTATTATTTCTGTTATTTCCAGTATTCACAATCACGGTAGTGTTTCCATAATGGTGATTGCAGTGATAATAGGGCGGCGGATAATGATGCGGGGGGCCCCAATAGCCTCCATAATGTGGACCCCAATAGGGCGGGTATGGGTGAACACCAATCATCATCCAGCCGGCCGGCCCACCTATGGCCATCGACATCCCAACGCTCCAACCTGTCCATGGATTGTAATGCATACTATATCCATACGTAACCGGATGCGGGTAATAATAAGGCCCGTACCATGGAGAGTAATAATACCCCGTACCGTACACTACCGTTGGTCCATAAACATAACAACCCATGTACCCGGGTGTATAGCCAACATATACCACTTCAGGCGTTGACTCATAGATATACACATACTTGACATTGTACACGGGACTTTCTGCAGGAATGTTCTCTACCTCTTCAGGTCTTTTATCACTTACTGTCCATGGACCTTTTGGATCAATGCCAATAAACCACACGCCGTTATCTACACAATAGTAGGCATTTTTGTATTTGAGTACCGTATTTGATGTATTAACAGCATACTGCAAACCCTTAGTACCGGGCACATCTTCAAATTTTGGTTCTCCATCGTAGGTCACGGTGGTGCTGGCAGTTTTGCGGTCAACGGTAGCTGTTTGTGGAACCTGTGCGTCGTGAATAGCATCCTTTGCTTGGGGGGTACCGGCAACATTTGCCAACACAATATCTTTTTCAGAACCTACCGGAATTTTTGAAAAATCGGCAGGAAGTTTTTCAGAGGGTACAAATGTCCATGGCCCTGCAGTAAGAGAAGACGATTTGAACCATCTTCCCGAGATTACAATGAAATACTGTTGAGAAGAAATATCCATAAAAATATTGTCATCGGTATTCTTCACGTACAATAAATTGGTGCCTTTGATGGGATTTAATTGAGGCTCTCCTACAGATTGAATCAACTCGCAAGGCACCTGCGATAGGATTATTTTAGGAATCACTTTATTGTCAACCGAATCAGGATGAGCAATGGCGCCGGCTTTCAGCAGATCATCGGCTATTTTTTGAATGGATGTCGGTAATTTTCCGGATTTTTGCCAGACTCCTTCCAGTGAAGAACAGTTGTACCAGATCCCATTGCCATTCATGAAGTATTTCCGGGATGCGGGTTCATGAAGAATGATAAAGGCCGTATTGGTTACGCGTTTTACGCCCGTATTTTCAATGTCCATCAATTTTGCTTCCCCATCAATTAGAACCAGCACCGCCACTGTTTTTTCGAAAATTACTTTTGGTGGCTCATTCTTCAGGTTTTCAGACTTACCTGAATTCACCGCGTCTTCTTCCATGGAAGCTGCAAGTCTGTCGAGGTCCATTTTTAAATTCCATTTTGGGATTTCAGTCATTAAGATATTTTTGAATGTTCTCACTTTGTTTGAATCGGGGTTAGAGGGGAATCTCACGTCAATGATCTTTATCGACTCGAGAGAAGCCATTCGGGAGTCTCTGTCGGTTTGCAATACACAACTCATCCACACGGCCCCAAACACAGGATCCTTTGCCTCTTTTGTTTTAACCGAAACTGCTGCCCGGACCTCCAGCTTATTCCCATTGAGTGACTCAATCTGAGGTTGATATAAAATAATCTTTGCGCCTTGCTCCGTTTGAATACTGTGCGGCCAATCGTTTTCCTGGGCAAACCCCATGCCTACAAAAAAAAGGAAAAAATACAGAAAGTTCCGACGAAATTGACCTCCGGTGAAAAAGAAAGGACGCATATTAGTTTTTTTTTAAAGGTATGTGAAATAATCTGATGAAATATAGGTGACAATATAAACTAACTGAAGCCATAGCGACTGAATATTTACTGGTTTTGTGGACAAAAGATTGAAATTCGTATTTATAAAATCAGACACACGACGGGACGGAGATTAACAGTTTAATATCATAATGCTCCGTGCAACTTGGTATCTCTTGTGCCTTTGTGTTTAATTTTTAAGGACATATAAAGCCTTGTTCCAACAGCGCATAGTTTCAAAAATGACTGAGAACGATGAAGGGGTTCAAAACACTTCATTGATGCCGAAATAAAATCCTTGTGCTCCCTATAATCCAAATGCATAATCAATATTTAGGTTTGCGCTTGACTTTTTTTTTTAGAGAGCAGGATCGGAAGGAAACCTGTTTGTTGATATGAAATAAATTCCCGCATTATAAATAGTTAAAGTGAATCCTCTGAACCTTTTCGTTAAAATGCTTCCTGCATACTGAAGTACACCCCGCTTGAATGATCTAATCCGTAGCTTAGGTCAACAGTAAGGTTTACCCGCGCGCGTTTGTCCATTTTCAAACGAATGCCCGCTCCTGCAGCTGGAGCGGCATGATCAAATAGTCCGCCATCAATTGCCTGCGCAAACGTGTTGTTGACAAAAAGCACACCCCCCCACAGTCCGTTAGATGAGATTGGATAGCGGTATTCCGCCTCTGCATACAGCATACTCAACCCGCGGTAGCGTCCCTGAATGTATCCTCGTCCGCTGCGATTATAGGTATCCCAACCTATTGATGGCAGAGCAAGATATGGCACATTTCCGGCAACCACAAAATTTCCAAACGACCAAAGAGCTAGTACTTTCCGCGGACGATTTTTACTCAAACCAATATAATAACGCACATCGTATAACATCATGATGCTTTCTTGTGAGGTTCTTGTCCATTTTGGATTTACGCGAAAGGTTAGCGAACCGTAATACCCTTTATAAGAATTGGACATATTGTCGCGGGTGTCGGTTAGCACATTCAAGTCAAAACCTGCGGTATAATAATGTGTGGGATCAAAGCCCTTTACTTTGCTGTAGGCATAGTGATTGGTGATGTAATATGCGGGACTAGTTGTGCTGGTATCTAGTTTTTCGTCTCTGATATCAAAATGTCCGTCAACCGCCATCCCGCTTCCCACATACCAATTCGATTCCCCCAATTTGTGAACCACATCTTCGTAGATCCGGAGGTAATTAAACTTCATGGGTTCTGCATTGGGGAGTCCAGCTTCCTCCAAATTATTGACAGCCAGTAAAGTCTTATTCCCACCGGAATTATTTATTCCCAAACCGTAAGTGGGTTGTGTAAAGAGCAAGATGCGCCAATCGCCCTGTAAGAACCACTTGTTGTTAGCCAGATATACCTTTGAGCGCGCATTAATAATAAATTGATTTTTTGTGGTGACTTGAAAATTAAGCATACCCGATGATAAATTGGTTGGAGGAGCTGCCATTAAGCGTGAAATGCTGATTGCACCACCAATCATAAATCCATTGGCTGGTGCATATCCGATAAAGGGCAATACAGAAATGTAATTTTTCCCCACTTCAATGCCGGCCATAGGTGTAAAAGAAGTATCGTGCCTCATCTCTTTGATCACGTCGGTCACATCTCTCGAATCGGATTGAGCCAACGAAAAAAAATGAGCATGAACCAAAATAAATAATAGGGCTCCGATTCGAAATTTAAACATCTTAATGATCATTTTATTTTCAGAAATAAGAGTATTCCATTTAATCGGAAATATATTAATATTTAGTTTTCAATTGAATTTTTTTGAAAGACTTTTACATTTAGTCAAAAAACATTGCCTTGAACTTGTTCCATTCTATTCGGAAAATCGATCCAAAAAATACTAATGTCGAAGCCCCACTCTATTAGTATAAAAATAATACAACAAGTTCAGTATTTTTTAAGTTACTCTTTCTTCCAGAAAATTCCAGTTAAGGTTGTTATGACGAAAACAAAATGAAATTAAAATTGGATAGAATTAAAGTGCACTTTTATTTCATAAGCTGTAATTTTTAGCAAGTATGCCGGCCAGATAAATAATAACAATAGACCATCGGTTTACAGAATATATCTACCCCAAAAGCTTCTCGCAATTTATTGGCCAACCGGAGGAACTGGTTCTTGTTTCTTCTTGATGATAGTGTACCCCAAACCGCCAATAATACCAAATTGCACGAAATTGGACATAGTGGTCACACCTACGGAAGCTCCACCTGTGCCGATGCCAATACCAAGTCCTACCCCCGAAATAGGCATTTCGAGTTGCGGCTGAAGACGAATGTTCAATTTTTCATTGAGGTAGATCTTAACTCCTCCTTTAAACCCAATACTCATCTTCACATAGGAGGATGAACTTTCGTTTTTCCCGTAATATTCAATAGCTCCAATGTCAATTCCCGCGAAAGGAACAACTTTTTGCCCTTCCGCTCTTATGTAATTGCGAACCAAGCTCAATTGGTAGTTTATTATTCCAGCATCCACGGTTTGGTTTTTACCCAGCGAAGCTGCGCTGTAAATAAGGTTGGCAGAGGTGCTTTGATTCAAAATGTTCAAACCTATATCCAAAAATTTAGTCGGTTTAAAATTTATCATACCTCCCATGGCAAGTCCATCAGAAAAAACAATACGTCCGTCGTAACCATAATAAGTAGATTGAAAAATGTATCCACACAGTGGAACCAATTCCACTTTTTGAGCTGACAATTTAAAGGAGGTGAACAAAAAAGAAAAGGCAATGAGGGTATAGCTGAGTTTTTTCATGGCACAAATATATTAAAGTTTACAAAGCTTCATAATGTCCAAGTGCATTTATTAGCATGATTTTTTCACGAAAATTTAAGAATTCATCAAATTTCATCAGAAGCAAGGTTAAGAGATGTTTTGTACCAATGCCACTCATCCAAAAAAAGAAAAAGGTACGTTCACTTATAGTCTTAACCAACTATTTGCTTAGTTGTGACCGAATAATTTAGAGAATCCCATTCCAAAGAACCAGCTATCGTATATTTCTATTTTTCTTTCGTACAGCAGATTGATTCCCAATTCCCATTGATTTGGCAGCTCAATGCCATATTCCAAACCGAGGACAAGCATTTTAAAATTCTCTGTCTTTTCAAACTCCATGCCCCCACCAAAAACTACGGAAAGCTTTTTTATGGGTTTGTATAATCCTACAAGGTTAACCGCCACAGGAAAGGACCTTTCAATGATCTTGTGATCACCTTGCTCTTCTATTTTATATTGCTGCAGCACAATATCACTGTGCATACCCATACCGAAATTTCGTGTGAAGGAATAATCATAATCCAGTCCCCATGTAGGCACTACCAAGTAGGACTTGTCGCCAATGCTATTGGTAGCGGTGGGGATATGGGAATTAGCCATTAGGACTGAGATGCGGTGTTTATAAAAGTCATTTTTTGATGCAGTTTGTTCTTTTACTGCTTGTGACTTGAGCTCAAATGACGCAAAAAGAAGAAAAACCGATATCAGATAAATTATACTAGTTGAATTCATATTCTCGTTTATTACATATTTTAATTGAATGACCTTTAAACGAAGCGCATCTGTGGACCGGCCTATAATTTTTGTAACTACCAGCCTGTAAAAATACAAGAAAAAAAGAAGAACAGACCGAAGGGAATCATCATACTTTTTCAGGCAGAAAGAAACCATGAGCAAAAAGCAGGTAAAAAGCGCATAATAAATAATCTTCGTAATTCCAAGATTCTCGTTTTTTAGGTGAGACCAAAACCACTTCAACTACACAAGTTTTTATTAAATGATACGATTAGTGGGTACGATAGCATCTGTTCCAATTTTTGAGTATTTACGCTTTCATGGCAAGCACAGCCTGAGCATTGCTTTGTTTAACACAGGGAAGGCGAAATTGATTAGGATAAATTACTGCTTAATCATTTTAATTACCGATAAGTGTTCCTTACCCTTAATATAAATAAAATAAACGCCTTTATCCTGAGTACCCAACTCAAAACTATTGAGGCCTCTTTGAATAAATTGTGTCAAAACAACTTCGCCAATCATATTTACAATGACTATTTCTGAATCCCGGTCGACCTCTATCACAAATTCTCCACTAGTAGGGTTTGGATATACAGCAAAATCGCGTTCGGGAAGATGGACCGAGTGAAGTCCTAAACATTCATTTACCGTAAGTGTATGACTAGAGCTTGATTTGCACCCATTCACGTAAAAACCTGTCACTGAATACGTGTTGTTAGAAAGCGGTATCACTATTAATGAGGAACTTGTTGACGCATTATTCCAAACATATGAATCAGCCCCAAAAACCGTTAAGGTCGACTTCTCTCCCCTGCAAACAACTTCCGGAGACGCAAATATACTTAATGATGGCACAGGCATTACAGACACGGTAGCAAAAGACTGTGATGCGCAGTTGTACTGATTTTTCCCGGTAATAGTATAGTTACTTGTTATAGCGGGACTAACCACCGCGGACCCGCCAGAATAGGAAAAAGAAAATGCTCCTGTTGGACTTAAGGTAAATGAATTTCCCGCACATACTGTTCCATTAGAAACGGAAATTGTGGGTACTGGTCGAACAAAAACCTGAGAAATAGCACTATTAAACGCCACACAGCCGCCTGCTCCACTGCCGGTAACTGTGTACATTGAGCTGGCAGTTGGTGTTACAACAGATGATCCGGATGAAAATGAGTAAGTCAAGGCCCCGCTTGGATTCAGAGTGAAAGAAGACCCTGCACAAACACTTCCGTTATTCACTGCTAACACGGGAAGAGGTACCACGGTGACATTTGCAATAGCAGAAGTAGCAGACACACATCCTGCAGAGCTGGTTCCGGTTACCGAATAGCCGGTGTTAACTGTCGGCTGCACTGTAGCTGAGCCGGTCGAAAAAGTATAGGTACTAGCTCCCGCCGGAATTAAGATGAATACTGATCCTGAACAAACTGTGCCGCTATTCACGGAAACTAGTGGCAAACTGTTAACCGTTACCGTAGAAATGGCCAAATTAGCTGAGACACATCCCTGAGCATCCGTTCCACTGATGCTATAAGCTGTTGTGGTAAGAGGACTCACGGTGCCAGATCCACCTGTAATTGTATAAGTTAATGCTCCTGTAGGATTAATGGCAAAACTCGATCCTGCACAAATAGAACCACTCGTAACAATTATTACCGGTAAAGAGAATGCACTCACACTTGATAGAACTGGTGCAGAAGAAGAACAGCCATTTGTACCGGTGCCCGTTACCGAATAAACAGTACTCACGCTGGGTTGAACAATTGAATTGCCCCCTGAAATTGTATATGAGAATGCACCGGAAGGATTAATTGTAAAACTGCTACCCATGCATACAGAGCCACTATTAACGGTAATTGCAGGAAGCGATTTAACAACTACACTTGAAGTTGCCGCAGAAAAAGAAATACATCCCGCCGTACTCGTGCCGGATACCGAATAAAGCGAATTGGATGCAGGGGAAACTGTAGCCGATCCACCTGAGAACGTATAACTACTTGCTCCACCGGGAACCATAGTGAAGACGCTCCCTGCGCAGATTGATCCGCTGTTAACAGAAATGATAGGTAATGCATTAACCGTCATAGTAGCTATAGCTGGAGATGCCGAAACACAACCTACGGAACTGGTTCCAAGAACAAAATAAGAGGAGGTGGTTGTCGGACTCACAACCGTCGATCCGCCCGAAACTGTATAAGAATTTCCTCCTGCGGGAATAAGCGTATATGAATTTCCCATGCAGATGGCACCACTATTTACCGAAATAACGGGTAAGGTATACACATTCACAAGCAAGGTACCCGGAATTGTAGACTTGCAACCTAATGCATCAGTGCCTATAACTGAGTACGTGCTACTCACTGTTGGGGCGACAATTGCCGAGCCTCCAGAATAGGTATAGGAAACCGCACCCGATGGAGAAATCGTAAATGTGTTCCCCGCACAAGAAGTACCACCGGAAACACTAATTAAAGGAGCACCATACACTACCACGCTGCTTATTGCCGCAGCACTAGAAGTACATCCTGCCGAACTGGTGCCAGTTACAGAAAAACTCGTGCTACTTGTGGGTGAAACAACCGCTGATCCTCCCGAAAATGAATAACTGAATGCTCCGCTTGGCGCTAGCGTAAATGTAGTACCCGCACATAAAGTGCCGCTGTTAACCGCAATTTGTGGTATAAGATTTACACTCACCGTGCAAAAAGCAGGCGCAGATGCACAGCCAGCAGAACTTGTTCCAATAACACTGTACGTGGCATTAATTGAAGGAGAAACTACGGCAGATCCACTTGAATAACTGTAGGAGGACGCACCTGAAGCACTCAGTGTAAAAGATGCGCCGGCGCAAATTGTGCCATTGACTGCTATTACGGTAGGTCGTGCAAAAACGCTTACGGTCACTAAGGTTGGCAATGAAACGCAACCCTGTGCGTCCTTACCAATTACAGAATAACTGGTTGAAACAGACGGACTCACCACGGAAGACCCGCCTGAATACGTGTATGTAGCGGCGCCGCTAGGACTAATAGTAAATAAATCTCCCGAACAGAGTGAACCATTCGTTACACTTAACAAAGGAAGGGCCCGAACCGTTAGTGTGCTTACGGCAGGCAATGCCTGACAACCTGCAGTGCTCCCCGAAATGGTATATGTTGAAGTGACCGTGGGAGAAACAATGGCGGAGCCACCGGTGTACGAATAACTACTCGCACCCGTTGGTGAAAACGTGAATGAATCTCCATTACACATGGTGCCACTGTTCACGCTTATTGTTGAAACAGTACTAACAGTAACAGTGGCAATAACAGGAATAAGTGAAACACAACCAAATGAATTGGTTCCGGTAATTGAATAGCTGCTGGTGCTGCTTGGTGAGACGATGGCAGTTCCACTTGAATAGGTATAGCTACTAGCGCCCGTTGGACTCAGTGTAAAGGAATTTCCCAAACAAACTCCTCCACCGTTCACACTAATTACCGGCAGTGAATTTACGGTTACATTGGACACCGCGAAGGAAGAACATCCCGCCGAACTGATACCGGTTACTGTGTAGGAAGAAGAAATACTTGGCGTCACGATGGCTGAACCCCCTGAAAAACTGTACGAACTCGCTCCCGTTGCCGTCATGGTAAAGGTAGTACCTGAACAAATCACACCACTATTCACCCCTACAGTCGGATAGGGATTTACCGTGACAGTTGATAGAGCAGGTGTTGATGAAACACATCCCAATGAACTTGTGCCCGACACGGAATACGTTGATGTGAGCGTTGGACTCACCACCAAACTGCCTCCGCTGACGGTATACGTAGCGGCACCCGATGGTATGATGGCAAAGGAAGTTCCTTCACAAATGCTGCCGCTAGTGGCGGTGATAAGCGGTAAGCTATGAACCGTTACTGAACTTAGTGCGGAAGTGGCACCAACGCATCCCGCTGAACTCGTTCCGCTCACAGAATAAGTTGTGCTTACAGTTGGAGATACAAGTGCTGTGCCTCCCGTATATGTATAGGTCTGGGCCCCTGTTGGAATTATTAAAAATGAACTTCCCGAACAAATTGTGCCACTGTTCACACTAATTACCGGCAGTGAATTTACGGTTACATTGGACACCGCGAAGGAA
>JAQSCW010000007.1:0-1359 GCA_029945625.1 bacterium | reverse complement strand
CCGTGACAGTTGATAGAGCAGGTGTTGATGAAACACATCCCAATGAACTTGTGCCTGACACGGAATACGTTGATGTGAGCGTTGGACTCACCACTAAACTGCCTCCGCTGATTGTATACGTAGCGGCACCCGATGGTACGATGGCAAAGGAAGTTCCTTCACAAATACTGCCGCTAGTGGCGGTGATAAGCGGTAAGCTATGAACCACAATCAAACTAACTACCGCATTATTAGCAAGGCAACCGGCAGAGCTTGTTCCAGTAACAGAATAGGTAGTATTCACTGAAGGCGAAACAACAGGAGATCCACTCGAAAACGTATAGGTTTGTGCCCCGGTGGGCACCATGGTAAACGAACTTCCCAAACATATGGCACCACTGTTTATGCCAAGGATAGGCTTACTATAAACCGTCACCGTAGCCAAAGCGGGCAATGAAATACAACCTCCAGTAGCTGTACCAACCACCGAATAACTTGTGGTGACGGTTGGACTAACGATGGAGGATCCACCTGAATAGGTATAAGTGCTGGCGCCGGAAGGGATAATTGTAAAAGTTCCTCCTTCGCATATAGAACCACTGTTTACAGCAATAGATAAAGTAGTATTAACTACCACATTGGCTATAGCCGGAATGGTGGAAATGCATCCCTGACTATTAATTCCCATAACCGAATAAGAGGTTGTGGAACTTGGTGATACAACTGCCGAACCCCCCGAAAAACTGTAGGAAATCGCGCCCGTTGGATTCAGCATGAAAGTTAGCCCTTGACAAATTGTACCACTATTCACCGAAACAAGCGGTGCCGCCGTAACCGTTATGTTTGAAATAGCCGGCGCCATTGAGATGCATCCTTGAGCACTAGTTCCCCAAACAGAATAGGAAGTGGAAACAGTGGGGGAAACAAAAGCAGATCCTCCGGAATAAGTATAGGAAATAGCGCCGGTAGGTACAATGCTAAATGTATTTCCTTCACAGAGTGTGCCAGAAGTGGCGCTGATAGAAGGGGAACTATTCACCAAAACAATGCTGATGGCTGATGCGCCTGACACACATCCTGCAGAACTTGTACCTGAAACTGCGTAAGGCGTTGTAACAGTTGGAGAAACGACCGCCGAACCTCCAGAATATGAGTAGGTGGCCGCACCTGCTGCTACAATTGTAAATGAGCTGCCATTGCAGATAATACCGCTGTTTGCCGTAATCACCGGTATACTGTTAACCGTTACATTTGATAGTGCTGTGGCCAGGCAACCTGAAACGTTACTACCTGTAACAGTATAAGTAGAGTTAATACTTGGTGTAACTGGAAATTCCGCTTAAATAGGCCCCACTTCATCACTTCAAACTGACCCCACTT
>JAQSCW010000006.1 GCA_029945625.1 bacterium | reverse complement strand
CAAGAAGATGTTGCCTTTGGTCGGGCGGGGTTTCTGCCACCTGCCTACTGCCTCCTGCCCAATGAAAACTTATCTTAGTGCTTCTTCGTGTTCTTCGTGTCTAAGTGCCCGCCCGAACGACCAAGAAGATGTTGCCTTTGGTCGGGCGGGGTTTCTGCCCACTGCCCACTGCCACCTGCCTACTGCCTACTGCCTCCTGCCCACTGAAAACTTATCTTAGTGCTTCTTCGTGTTCTTCGTGTCTAAGTGCCCGCCCGCCCGAACGACCAAGAAGGATGTTGACTTTGGTCGGGCGGGGTTTCTGCCACCTGCCTACTGCCACTGCCTCCTGCCCACTGCCTACTGAATCCTCCCTCAGTGTCTCAGTGGTTCCCCATGTCCCTCTTCTGCATGTTCACAAAAAGCTCTCTCCCTTCTCTCGGTTTTATAGAATTATGTGCTCTTTCAAAAGTTTTCATGTCAAATAACGGCACAAAATAACTCAGGTATTCCTCCTTGTTTCCGCCAAAAGGGGGCTGGTCTTTATTCAAGGGGTCGTCAAACAATAGGCCCACCAACCTACCTTTTGGTTTGAGCAATTGAGTCATCTTTTCGGCATATTTTTTTCGCAAAGTGGGCGTGATGGCACAAAAGAAAGTCTGTTCCACAATAAGGTCAAATCCTCCGAGGAGGCCGGGAATCTGATGGGGATCTAATTCAAAAAAATCGCCGAGCAATAAATTTTCTTCTTTAATGGCGGGACATCTTTTTTTAAGTGCCCTTAAGGGAGTAGGGGCAAAATCGCATACGTATACATTTTTAAAGCCTTTCTTAATGAGGTATTCGGCCTCATAGGCATTTCCGGCGCCTGGTATCAGAATAAAACTACTTAGGTTGCTGAGTTGATCAAAATACTCCTTCAAGGGGCTTGTAATACTTCCGGCATCCCATCCAAAATTGTCAGAGAGATAACGCTCATTCCAATATTTTGCATTTAGATCTAAATTCATTTTTTTTCCTCTAGCACTTCAAATTTTACCGAATCTACACTTTGGCGGGTCCGGGTTAAAATGGTGATGTTGTAGCCATCTTTTTTCCTGCGGTCATTCACCGCCGGAATGCGGCCAAAAATATAATTGATATATCCTGAAATAGTTTCGTATTGCGGATTTTCAGGCAATGCAATCGGAATCGCCTGATTAACGTCAGTGATGGCCGCCTGGGCGTTCACAATAAATTCAGTATCACTTTTCTTTTCCACATTTGGTTTTTCCTCATCATGTTCGTCCTGAATTTCACCAACCAATTCTTCAATAATGTCCTCCATCGTGACGAGGCCCGCCGTAGCGCCAAATTCGTTAGTAACAATAGCCATTTGGTAATGGTGTTTTTGAAAATCACGCAGCAGCTCGTTGATCTTCATGCTTTCAGGTACAAAGTGAATGGGCCTCATGATCTCTTTCAGACTTCTGAACTTATTGTCGATGAGGGCTTTCAAAAGATCTTTGCTATGCACAATACCAATAAGGTTATCAATGTCCCCCAAATAAATGGGTAATCTCGAAAAACCTTCTTCAATCACCCGTTTGGTGATTTCATGTTTTCCTAGTTCTACATCCAATGCTACCATACGGTTTTGCGGCACCATTACCTGTTTTACGATGCGGTCATCGAAGTCAAATACATTTTGGATCAACTCGTTTTCACTGGGCTTTATGGCTCCGCCTTCTTCACTTTCGGTAAGAATCAGGCGGAGTTCAGCCTCCGAATGAAATTCGTCTTCGCCTAATTTTTTAATGCCCATCATACGTAACGCTACATTAGACGTCTTATTCAGAAACCAGATAAATGGAGAACAGATTAAGTAAAAGATTCTCAGTGGCCAGGAAATGAACATCATGGCAGGCAAACAATATTTAATCCCAATCATTTTTGGAATTTGTTCGCCAATCGTAACATGAAAGAAGGTCAGCATGGTGAGCGCAATAGGAAGGGAGATACTATGTTTGTGGGCCTCCGATAAAGGGTGACCCGCGTCACTGAAAAAACCTTGCACAATGGCTGAGATCGCTTGTTCACCAATGGCTCCCAATGCCAAAGAAGCCAGAGTAATGCCTAATTGTGTGGCAGAAAGGTAAGCATCGAGTTTTTCAATAAGTGTTTTGGCAAGTTTGGCTCTGGTACTACCCGCCTGAATTTTCACATCCAGCTGCGATGCCCGCACCTTAACCATAGCAAATTCAGCCGCTACAAAAAAGCCATTGATAAGAATTAGTAAAAAAGTGATAAAAAGATCGGTGCCCATAGAAAATGATATCAAATATAAGAATTTGCAGGAAGATGGTAATTTGAACGCTAAGCGCCCAGTTTCTTCAGTTGTTCCTCTTTCAGTGCAATAATTTGTCTGAGTAGGTTAATTTCATCCGCAAGCTGTCCTCTGCTTTTCTGTTCATCATCACCCGTCCATAATCTGTTTACATAGTAGGGCTTCTGTTTATGGTCAAAGGACAGTGGGGCGGTCCGAAAAAAGCTATACAAAGGTACTCGTAAGGCCTTCGAAATGGTTTCGAGATTTCGCAGTTGAAGTGTTTTTTCGCTTAGTTCTTTGGTTAACCCTTCTTCCGTCATTTGAAGGTGTTCCGCCAACTGGGCATACGTGTAATTTTCCTTTTCGAGGATCTTTATGATTTCTCTCTTGACATCCATTTTGGGCAAAATTATTGAAAAATGCTTTTAAGGTAAATAAAAAAAGCCATCCGTTTTGAACAGGATGGCTTCTGTATGTTGAATTCTAAGTGATTAATCTGCTTTGCCAACCTGAATTTTCTCACGAATCCGTGCTGCTTTTCCGGTACGATCGCGCAAGTAGAATAACTTAGCACGACGAACTATACCATTTTTGTTGACTTCAATTTTGTCGATAAATGGAGATGTAATAGGGAAAATACGTTCAACTCCTACACCATTGCTCATTTTACGAACTGTAAAGGAGGCGGTCGCTCTTTCATTCTTACGTTGAATCACCACACCGGTAAATTGCTGGATCCGTTCTTTTTCTCCTTCTTTAATTTTGTAGGATACAGTGATGGTGTCACCGGCCTTAAAACTAGGGTGTTTGTGTTCAGCGCTCAGCTGTGTTTTTACGTAATCTAATAATGTGCTCATTTTTTTTATTTTAAATTTTAATGTTTCCAGCATACTTTACCACGTGTAAACAGCGGCTTCGAAACAGGGTCGCAAATATACAAATATTTTAACAAAACATGCAAAAGTTAAGCAGGTTTTTCTACTTTTGCACCGTAAAAACAGCCTATTTTCTGTTTTTTATAGATTGCCCGGGTGTTGGAACTGGTAGACAAGCACGTTTGAGGGGCGTGTGCCGTAAGGCGTAGGGGTTCAAGTCCCCTTCCGGGTACTAAGCCGGACTTCTCTTCAAATTTAGAGAAGTCCGGTTTTTTTATTTCCCCCAAACCCTTTGATAAATCGGCAATTAACGCAACTACTCGATTTATTTCAGGGGTTCGATAATGCTCAATTTTCGTATCATATACCAAACCGGAGGGAAATACCACATTTTGAAAAGTTTGCTTTTGGTAATAGTCGCCCGAAGCCCACACAGGTGCGAGGTTTGCCGATAGTCGGCAGGTAAAATTTATCAATTCTTTAGGGTTCGATAATTTCTGTTCCAACTTTTCAAGTGACTCCATAATACCCTCTTTACGCTTCTTCATTTCAGTCGAAAATTCTTCATAAATGTCCAAACTTACCGACCCAATAGCGTGTCTTTTACGCAAATTATAGAACTCTTCCTCAACCTCGTTAAGTTTCAAAGAAAGGGCTTTTTTCTCGCTCGTGCTGGTTTCTGTTAGGTTCTCCCAAGTGTAACGCAGTTGTTTTTCTAAAGGCTCTACAAGGGCAGAATTTACCGTATAATTTGAAAGCAATTCTTCAAACTTTCCGTGCATAATTTTAATGCTCCTGTTTACCTTAATTCCGATCCGATTTACCTTATAATAATAAAGCCCCTTCTTCTTCACAATATATCCGGTGAAAGGGGCTCCTGTTTCTGCATCTTTTACAAATACCTTCAATGGCAAGTTATCATTGGCTTTGTTTACCTTAAAGCCATCCGTTTTCTTGAGTTCGTTTGCCCTTAGAAATAAGTCCTCATCAATTAAAGGAGGATGCTTTCCTTTAATTACCTCACCATTCAATAAGTTGTGCGACATGAACCCACAATAAAAAGGGTTCGAAAAAATGCCTCCAAGGGTCTGCTTAGGCATTTTAATTCCCAAGCATTTTAATTTTTCAATTATTTGATCGTAGGTCATTCCATTAGCTCGCCAAATAAAAGCTTGCTTTATGGCTTCTCCTTTATCACTAAAAATAATAGTTTGTGTAGGCGCACCTTTCACAAATGCATAACCTGTAGGTGCATTGCCAATCCACTCTCCTCTCAATAATTTCTCTCGCATTCCATCAATCGTTTTCTGTCTTCGTAAATCGTTATCGTATTTACCAAAGATGAATTGGATGTTTTGTTGCAATGCTCCGGCATGAGAATTCGTATCAATAGGCTGTGTAACAGCCATGATATTTACTCCAGTCTTTTTTAATTCGCTCGCAATAAAAATTGCGCTATCTCCAGTTCTACTGAATCGATCTAAACTGTAAACTAAAATGAAAGAGATTTTTTCTTTGCTCGCTTTTACAAATTTGAGCATCCGAGTAAACTCTTTCCGTTCATCGCTTTTCGCACTTTCATAAGTTCCTCCAAAATAACCTTTAATGTCCAACTTGTTTTTAATGGCGTAGTCGATGCAATATTTTTTCTGCCACTCCAAACTTTGATTGGTGTCCATTTGTTCTTTGGAACTCACCCTTGTGTAAATAACGCAATTTTGAATCGACTCATCTTTTATTGCTGCTCCTTTGCCTTTAGCAAATTTTTTAAGCAGCGACTCGTTGTTCTCCATCAAGATCACCTCCTTTTATAATTGTTAGTTTTTGTATGCTATGTTTTTGTTTCATGTATAATTCATAAAACAGGATTGATAATTTTTCCAAAGCAATTATTGTTTCTTCTGCTTCCGCATCAGAAATATTTTCAAAGCCTTTGCATTTTCTCAATTCAGCAACACTCAACCTTTTGTGTTTTTTATTTCCATTAACACCTTCCATCTTCACGTTATTTTCAATTTTCATACTCCGATTAACTACTTGCTATATTTGAAGTACGGTACACTTTTGGGAACGTGGTAGCGAATTCGACTTTCTTTTTTTGAGGGGAAAAAATCAAGGGAATAAACTTGCACGTTCAAAATATAAGTGCCATACTCAATGGCAAAAGCACTAAGAATCGTCTATTTTATGGGGATATGGGGTATAACAAAACACAAGGCAAAAGTATGCCAATGCTTTAGGAGGCTTTCACGGATTTTTGGCGAGCCTTGAGCGTTGTTGATTTGTTCTTGGTGGTTTTGAGAATTTTTAAGAAGCTTTCATTCGGAATGAATTCTAGAGAAATAAAATACCCGTGCGAACTGCACGGGTATTTTATTCGAATAGCTTAAGTGATTGATATGCCCATTTATTAAAGATAAATGATTTTGATCGCAAGTTTCTTATTGCAATTTAAGTCAAAACTTGCCTTTGAAAAGTTGGGGCGATTTGTTAACCCAATTGAATTGTAATTTGAAAAGCCAATCCCCTCTATTGGTAAAATAAATCCTTTATCTATTTCGCCATTTTCATTTTCATCATGAAGTATATTTACTGCATATCTGCCTTGAGGAAGATTACTAAAGGTTACCTTTGATGTACCATCTTGTATTTTTTCTTTTAATATTTTACAACATTTTTTGTATTGTTACGTTCTTTAGCAGATTTTAATTGAATAGTAAATTCGGTTTTATTGGCTGAGCCTACTCCTAAACTTCCGATGCCTGTACTCGGACCACCTATATTACTGAATACGGTAGACACATCTGCTTGGTTGATTATATATGCTTCGATTTTTTTTGCAACTAAATTGTTTTGATGAATAGAGGTTGATTTGTCAAACTCCAAAGCCATACGGAATTTACCTTGATCGCCAGTAGAGATTAGTTCTTTGCCAATAATACCTTGTTTCATTATTCCTAAAGTAGCTGCGAAAAGAAAAATAACTATTCCGGTAAAAATTAACTTGTGGCTAAGTATCCATTCTAATTGTTTACCATACCAATTAGTGAATTTTTCTAATTGATGTTCAAAGCCAAGTAAAAAACGATTGAAGAAGTTGGTAGGTTGCAAATCCTCTTTTTTGCCTATTCTTGAAGCTAACCAAGGTGTAAGCGTAAAGCCTACCAATAAACTTGTTAGCGTAGATGTTACAACAACTACCGAAAATTGCTTGAGCATATCCGCCACAAATACTTGTAAAAATAATATCGGTAAAAACACAACCACGTCAACCAATGTGATTGACAATGCGGAAAATCCAATTTCCATACGCCCATCCATTGAAGCTGTTCGTTTTTCTTTACCCATATCCAAATGTCTTTGAATATTTTCCAAGACCACTGTAGCGTCATCAACCAAGATGCCGATGATTAATGACATAGCCAGTAAAGTCATTAAATTTAATGTGTAACCCAATAGCCACATAACTGCAAATGCAGTAACCAAAGAAGTTGGAATAGCAATGATAACAATTAATGAGTTTCTGAAACTTCTTAAAAACAAAAGCATTACTAAAGAAACTAATACAACAGCTAAACCTAAATCAAATACAACTGAATTAACAGCTGCAATGGTATTGTCAGTGCTATCATCTGCAATGATAAATTTCACTAATGAATTACTGTTTTGTTCTTCAATACTTTTAAATTTCGCACGAACCATTTTTGAAACATCAACAGCATTGGCATCTCCTTGCTTTTTAAGTAAAATCCCTATGCCATCTTTGCCATTGTATCTGCTGATAGAGGTAGTTTCTTTGATTCCATCTACTACCTGAGCTACGTCTTTCACATACACAGGACTACCCGGTATTGGCATAGCTACTTGAACATTTTTTATATCATCAATTGTTGTAAATTTTCCTGTTAATCGAACAGAATTATTTTCCTGATCTGTTTGTACTTTTCCAGCAGGTAAATCTAAGCCTGAACGATTAATTGCCTCAACAACCTGATATAATGAAATCTTATATAATTTCAGTTTATCTCGATTTGCTTTTACTTGTATTTCTCGTTCTTCACCTCCTAAAATCGTTAGCTCTGCAACTCCCTTTATTTGTTGAATTTGCGGAAGATAGTCATCTTTCATTTTTTGATAAAACTCGGTTGCAGGCAAATTACTTGTTGCGCTAATGGACATGATTGGTAAATCATTTGGAGAAACTTTACTCATTACAGGACTTAAAATATCCTGCGGTAAATCTTTTCGAATGTTGTCAATGTAGCGTTGTGCATCTTGCATAGTTTTATCCAAATCAGTTCCATATTTCAGATTTGCAATAATGATAGATGCGTTTGGTAAAGATTTAGTTACCAAATAATCCACTCCTTCTAAGTTAGATAAAGCATCCTCTATTTTTCGTGATACCGATGTTTCCACTTCGTTGGGCTCTGCTCCGGGATACACAGTTTTAATAACCACAACGGGTTGATTAAAATCAGGCATTAATTCGTAACTCAAATTTTTATATCCTATAACTCCCAATAAGGTAAGTACGCTGAAAAGAACAATTATCAGCGATGGACGTTTTATTGATATTTCTGTAATATTCATAATTCAAATTTTATTTAACAGTTACATTCGCATTGTCAAATAGATTAATAAATCCATTTGTTACAATCACATCACCTTCTTCTAATCCCTTTGCCACAACAGTTTTATTTTTTATCTTTTGTGCAATAGTTATGTCATTCAGAACAGCCTTTCCGTTCTTCACTTTATAAACTTGAGGTTGACTAGACGTGCCAACAATAGCAGAAGCCGGTATAATGATTCCCATTTTTTGATTTTCACTTTTCAAATTTATTTTACCGAACATTCCCGCTTTGATTTTTAAATCGGAGGTGTTGTTTACGATAAACTGAACAGGAAAACTACTGCCTATATTGGCTTTACTTCCTATCATTGTTGCTTTACCCGACAATAGCACATCCGAATAGGTATCTGCGTTAATTGAGAAGGTTTGATTTAATTGAAATAACCTCAAATCATTTTCAGATACATTTACTGTAAATTTTAGAACTGAAATATCTGTAATTTGAAGCAATGGCACACCCGGTGCAGCAAATGCTCCCTCTTCAGTAAGTTTAGCAGTAACCACTCCATTAAACGGTGCTTTGATGGTTGTTTTACTAATTTGTTCAAACAAAGTTGCTCTTTGAACTTTTGCAGATTTTAAACCTAACTCTGCTTTTTCTAGTTGAACCCCTTGTACAGCATCTGCATTCGCTAAAACAGTAAATCGTTTTACATCAGCTTCTAATCCTTCAACTTGAACCTCCGCTGATTGTAATTGCAATTTCAATAGTGAGTTATCTAACTGAATTAATGATTGCCCCTTTGTTACAAAAGTTCCAACATCAACTAAAACATCATTTATCTTGCCTTGTATCTCAGCACTAAGCTTAGTTTCTTTGTTAGGTTCAAATGTTCCTGAATAAGCGAATTCAGCTCCTATTAATTCCGATTTGATTGTATCTATCTGAACATGGATAGCTTGCTCTTTATCGTATTGATAAACTTTATCCTTTACGATTTCTTTATTGCTTTTTAATTTTATGACTACAATTGCAATTAATGCCAATGGTATGATGATGTATAAAACCTTTTTCATTATCTGTTGTTTTAATTATTAATTTATTTCGTTTTTAAAATATTTCCTGATACTTTTTTTAGTTCTAAGTCTGCCTTCATGACATCCACTAATGCCGACAAATAATTTTGCTGAGCTTCTTTTTGGGTGTTATCGGAAAGTAATACGTCTGTTAACGAAGCAATACCCTCCTTTTGCTGAATAAGTGTTTTAGAATAAATTGTTTCCGCTAACGATAATTGCGATTTAGAATTTGAAAGATTAGACTTCGCAACCGTGTATTGCATTTGTGCATTTTCAATTTGTACGTTTTGTTTGTCACTTAACAACTCTATTCTAAGTGTGTTTTGTTTTAACTCCTCTCGTTTTTGAAATATTTTATGCTCTAAAGAAGTTCCTGAAAATATCATCCACGACATTTTTACACCAGCAAATCCAATAGGATATGTTTTGAAAAAATCATTTGATCCACTGTAGTTCCCGTATCCTGTTGTTCCATAAGTGCCATAAAGGGAAAAGGTTGGCAAATGAGATAGTTTTAATGTTTTCAACTCTGAATTTATAAGAAGTTGCTTTGTATTAAACAAGGTAATATCTGAAGTTGGTTTATTAGAATACTTTACTTCTTCTGAAGAAGCAGTAAACATTTCTTCAATTGTAATTAATTGAGAAGTCGATATTCCTAATTGAAGTTTTAGCAAGTTTAATAGTTGTTGATATTGGGCGGTAGCTTTGCTAAGCTGAGTAGTAAGCTGACTTTGTTGAAGTTTTACTTTGTCAACATCGGTTCCTTTCGCCATTTGTTGCGAATAAAGCAATTGAATATTACTTAGTAGTTTTTCGCTATTACTCAAACCATTTTTGATAAACAAAATTTGGTTCGCTATCAATTGAGCATTGTAATATAAATTTGATACATCAAAAACCACTTGCTCCTCGGTTTGTTGAAACTGGATTTGATTTAATTCTTTTGCCCTTTTTGAAACGGCAATTGCACCAATAGTTTGAGGGTTGTATAAAGGCACATCAAGCGTTAAATTTGCATTTAAATTGTGAGGCGTACCAAATTGAGCTTCTTTGTAAACACCTGCCGGTCCACCAAAAACAGATGCAGGAAGTAGCTGATAAGGAAGATCTGTGTAGTACCTATAGTCTACATTGCCATACAATTTTGGCACTAATCCGCCTTTTGCTTCCTTGTTTCTTTCATTAGCAATTTCAATATCGCTTTGTGCTATTTTTAAAGTTTTATTATGCACTAGTGCTGTATCAATACATTGCTTTAGTGACCAATTTTGAGCCTCAGAATTGGTTGTGAAAATTAAAATGGTGAGAACCATTAATAATTTCATTTTTAATAAGTGAATGTTTACTAACATAATTAGGCAAATTTTTTTATTTGATTAATAGTAATTGAGTGTCTTGAATTCCTTCTACCCAATGTTTTACGTTTGGCTCAATGTTAACCATATCGCCACTTGAAAGATTTTCCGTTATACCGTTTTCATTTTTAAAAACCGCATTGCCATTAATGCAAATGAGTAAAGCAGGTACAGTTGTGATGTGTTCTTTTAAAACGCCTGCTGCTTTAATTTGTAAAGCAGTAACGTTTCCTTCTGTAGTAGAAAATACTTTTTTAGCACTTACAGGTTTTTCTTCGGTATGAATTGATTTTATGTTCATGATTTCTACGTAGGGTACTACAACAGAGTAAGAGTGGAGAGCGAGAGCAATCCCACTCGAAACTCTGATTTTCTCTCTTCACGAAAGGACAATGCGCTCCCCCTAACTTCTACTCACTGAAAGACATAGAAAAGTTAAGTTAACTGGGAAAAGTTTATATCTTTATCTTTGAAAAATATTTGTTTATAAAAGCCGGTGATTCTAACACCTGACGCTTACCATAAAAAACGGAACATGAGATCAAACTTACTACTATTTGTGTTGAGCTTCGGCTCTACTATCCTGGCTGCGCCTGCCACCCGCTCTACAGAATTACCAGGGCCTGTCAGTAAAGACCAGATCCTTTTTATAGAGAACAAGGGACAGGTTTCCGACCAGGACCACAAGCCGCGCCCCGATATACTATTCAGTGGCAGCGCGCAGGGCCTCGTGTATCATTTGCGCAACGATGGGATCAGCTACCAGCTCAGCCACATTGATTCCTGGAAGGTGACAGAAGACACCAGGCTGAAGACAAAAATAAAAAGCATTGACCAGTACAGCATTTACCGCCTCGATCTTAACTGGCTGAATGCTAATACAAAAGCAGCTATTAAAAAAGAAGAGCGCCGTGAAGGATACAACAATTATTACCTCCCGCAATGCCCGCATGGAGTGCTGCAGGTAAGGAGCTATGGACAACTGACCTATCTGAACATTTACACGGGAATAGACCTGAAATGGTATGAAAAACAGGGGCAGTTGAAATACGATTACCTGGTAGCCGCCGGCGCCGATTATCATAACATACAACTCGAAATTAAAGGAGCGGAAAACATTTATATTAATTACATGGGCGACCTGGTGATGAAAACCCCGTTTGGTGACATCATCGAACAGGCACCTGTAGTAACACAGGCTGGAAAAACGTTGAGATCAAAATGGATCCTGAACGGGAATAGAGTGAGTTATGACATTGAAAAAATAAACACAGCATTGCCTTTTATCATCGATCCCGGTGTAAGGGTGTGGGGCACTTACCTGGGAGGCACGGGCGGAGAGAGAGCGTGGGCCTGCAGCACCAACACGCTTGGCGACATCTTCATGGCAGGCTATACAACCAGCACCGGCACTGTTATGGCTACTTCCGGAGCTCACCAGGGTACTTACGCTGGGGGTACCTACGACGCTTTTCTATCGAAGTTTAACGCGGCGGGTATGCTGCAATGGTGCACTTACTATGGCGGTGCAGGCTATGACGATGCCACTGGTTGTTCAGCCACTGCGCAAGGCGATGTATTCATTGCCGGAATGACCTCCTCAACCCTGAACATAGCAACCATAGGTGCTCATCAGCCCTCATATGGGGGCGGCGCCCAGGATGGGTTTCTGGTAAAATTCGATGGGGCTGGTGTACGCCAGTGGGCCACCTATTATGGCGACGCAGGTAACGAATGGGTATTTGCCTGCTCTACCAACAGCCTGGGTGATGTATTTATGGTGGGAAGTTCAAATACGGCTACCGGAACAGTGCTGGCCTCCTCGGCGGGTCACCAGCCCGCCAACGGCGGAGGCATTGCCGATGGCTTCCTCGCAAAATTCGATGCCGGAGGCATTCGCCAGTGGGGCACTTATTATGGCGGCACCGGCGCTGAAGAGATTTATGCCGTTTGCACAGCCACAACCGGCGACGTATTCATTACAGGCTGGACGAGCACTACCGTAAGCGCGGTGATGACGACACCGGGTGCGCATCAAACCACCTATCCGGGAACGGGCAGCTTCAAGGCCTTCCTCGCTAAATTTAATGGCAATGGTATACGGCAGTGGGGTACCTACTACGGCGGCAACTCCAATGAATTCTCCAATAGTTGCGCAGTAGATGCTCAGGGCAACGTTTTCATCTGTGGTTCTACACAAAGTACAATCGGCATAGCTACGCCAGGGGCCTGGCAAACCACCAAAGGCTCAAGCTCGAGCAGCAATTCCGACGCTTACCTTGCGAAATTTAACCCGGCAGGGGTGCGGCAGTGGGGCACCTATTACGGAAGCACCGGTTCAGAAGTGTCCAGGGCCTGCTCCACGCGAAGTAATGGTGATGTGTTTATGGGAGGCTCCACAGATAACACGATCACAGCCATCACTACCCCGGGCGCCTGGCAGGTGAACCCTGGCGGAGGAGGGGACATATTTATAATAGGTTTTAATGCGGGAGGTACCTGCTTGTGGTCGAGCTATTATGGAAGCCCTAACTATGAGGAAGTTTTCGGAATGACCGTCGACCCTCAGGACAAGCTTATTTTTGCAGGTGCGAGCTGGGGCTCCACAGGAACTGTCGTTGTAAGCGCCAGCGCCTACCAAACCGTTTTTGGAGGTTCGACTGACGCATTACTCGTGAAATTCGAAGAATGCACTTCGCCATCTGCGCCGCTTGCAGGGCCAAACCAGAGCTTATGCGCCGGCAGTACGGCAACTGTTACTGCCACGACAGGTACAGGCAGCATTCAGTGGTTTGCTTCGGCGCACTACTCGGCAACAGCCCTTGGAACAGGCACCGCCTACACAACCGGAACCTTAAGTGCCGGTGTGCAGACTTTATATGCCGGGGCCTTTACCTGTGGCGCGAGCCAGACGCGGGCTGCGGTTGTTGTAAGCGTATTTCCGAACCCTGTGATTTCGGTAAACAGCGGAAGTATATGCGCCGGTCAGTCATTCACAATCTTAGCGAGCGGTGCCGCCACTTATACTTACCCGGGCGGCAGCAATATCGTAACGCCTGCCAATACCGCCGCTTACAGCGTAACAGGCACTAGTTCTGCAGGCTGCCCCAGCTCCAATACGGCGGTGAGCACTGTTACTGTCCGTGCGCTTCCCGTTATTACGGCTAACAGCGGCACAACTTGCAGCGGAAGTTCTTTTACCATCGTCGTCTCGGGCGCTTCTACCTATACGTATTCCGGCGGTTCGGGTGTGGTAGCTCCCGTGGTTACGAGTACATACGCTGTAACAGGAAGTGCGGCAGGCTGTGTGGGATCGAATACTGCGGTGGCTACCGTATCGGTAATGCCCCTGCCTGTAATAACAGCCACAGCATCCAAAACCGTTCTTTGTTCCAACGCACTGGAAACAGTGACGCTGAACGCGAGCGGCGCCGACACCTATACGTGGATTCCTGCCGGAACAGGAAGCATCATGGTTGTGTCGCCGGGTGTTTCAAGCGTTTATTCAGTGACGGGCACAAATGCCATGGGCTGCAGGAATTATACAACGCTTGCAGTATCGGTAATACCACCGCCTGCCATAACGGCTTCAGGAACCAATACCTTTCTTTGTGAAGGCGTTCTGGAAGCAGTGACGCTTAACGTAAGCGGCGCGAGCACCTACACCTGGGTTCCTGGCGGAACAGGAAGCAGCATAGTTGTAACGCCGAGTGTTACAAGTATCTATTCAGTTACTGGCACAAATGCCATGGGTTGTAAAAATCAAACAACCCTTACCGTAGTGGTTGATCAATGCACCGGGTTAACGGCTTTAACCGGAGATAAATTCCAGGTGTATCCGAATCCTTTTTCCAACAGGCTGAATATTGAAGGATGCAAGGGCTGTGCCGTGCAGATCTTCGATGAGCTGGGCAGACCGGTGCACAAGCAGTACGAAATAAAGGAAACAGAGGTTCTGGACCTTTCAAAATTATCCCCGGGGATCTATTTTTTACAAGTTCGTAATGATCATTTCAAACTGTTAAAGGAATAAGGTTGTGATTTCTTATAAAAAAGGTCGACGGAGGTTCCTATAAACAGGGGCAGACGGATTGGCTAGAATTCTTTATGCAATGATCAAAAACCTGACTTAGCTTCCCTTAATTTTTTATTATTTTAAGGTTTTCTGAGGTAGCAATATTAGCTGGTTTTACAATGTAAATTCCTTGCGCAAAATCTCCTATATCAATTTTGTGTTTGCCTGCACTGAATGTGGAACAATAAACAATTTGCCCCATACTATTAATAATGATGATCTCCTGATCTGCATCTAAGTCTAAATTAATTATTCCGTGAGTCGGATTGGGAAATAATTTAATTCCGGAGCTGGTCATGTCATTTTCTTTAAGACCTGTGCAGGCATCCACACTTTGTGTAATAACAGCGGTATTCACGCAGCCATTCGCATCGGTACCCGAAACAGTGTATGTAGATGTTACGGTTGGAGAAACAGTGCTATTTATGCCGGAACCACCCGGGTTAAATGTAAAGGAGGAAGCGCCGCTTGCCGTTAAGGTGACATTTTCACCCGCACACACCAACGTGTTGCTTGTAACGATACTAACTGTTGGCAAGGGATTTACAGTCACAGTTGAAATTGCAGTATTAGAGCTGGCGCAACCCGCAGAACTTCCGGTAACAGAATAAGAGCTGGTAACGGTAGGTGAAACCACCGGCCCCTGTGAATAAACATAAGTATTAGCACCGCTTGCAACCAAGTTGAATGTTTTACCAATACAAACTGCTCCGCTATTTACCGAGATAACGGGTATGGGGTTAACGGTTACAGTACATATAGCTTTGCCCGAACAACCCAAAGTGTTTGTGCTTGTAACAGTATACGAACTTGTTATGTTGGGCGTAACAATTGGTCCGCTCGAGTAAGAATAGTTGTTCGCACCACTTGCATTTATGGTGAAACTCTGACCAACGCAGATGGAACCGTTGTTGACCAAAACTGTAGGGCTTTGAATTACAGTAACCACGCTAATGGCGGTATTCGAACTGACGCAGCCGGCCGAATTTGTTCCGATAACGGAATAGGAATTGGTGGTACCTGGTGAAACAATGGCTGAGCCTGAGCTATACGTATAGCTTACCGCGCCAACTGGAGTAATTGTGAAGGATTGGCCACTGCAAATGGTTCCATTCACCACGGAAATAGTTGGGCTTGCTCTCACTGTCACCGTATTAACGACGGTACTGGAACAGCCTAGTGTATTTATGCCCGTGATGGAATAGGAAATTGTTGCAGAGGGTGAAACAACAGATGACCCTGAACTATATGTATAAGTGGATGCACCGCCGGGATTAATTGTAAAGGATTTGCCGGGACAAATGGATCCGCTATTCACTGTGATAGTTGGATCGCCACTTTTTACAAGCACTGTATTTGTTTCTACACAGCCATTATTATCGATGGACACCATATAAACACCAACTTGGAGAGTACTAATGTTTGTAACACTTGGGTTTTGCAAATTAGAACTGAATGAATTTGGACCAGACCAATTATACAAGGGAACCATGGTGCCCGAAGTGGTCACACTCAAATTGATCGTGCCACCGCTGCACACGCTGGTATTGCTTGATGCAAGCGGATAGATAAGGGCGCAGTCTTTGAACTTTACTAAAAAAGCATCGAATGGATTTCCACCGTAGGTATTCTGATGACCATTGTACGTCGCAATTTGATTGGTAAGAGATGAGCTTGTTGTACCTGATAAATAAACATCTCCAAAAACGTCAGCAGCACAAAAGGGCGAGTCTGCACCCTCATCTCCGGTACCGCCATAGTAGGTGCCATATTGCCTTACACCGCTACTGTTGAATTTTACTAAAAAAGCGTCCCTTTGTCCACCACCATAATTGTATTGATAGCTGCCAGGGGTTCCTGCAAAAGTCTGTGTTGTCGAATTAGACGCGGTCACAGCTGTTAAGTAAACATTGTTAGATCCATCTGTGGCACAATGACCATCAGTTTCACTTCCTGTTCCTCCATACCATGTTGCCCATTGCCTCACACCATTTGTGTTGAATTTCGCTAAAAAGGCATCGCTTCCAAATGTACTTGCACAGGTAGGTTGATGGCTGCTTGCTGTGGCGATAATTGTGCCGCTGGTAGCATTTGAATATCCTGATAAATAAACATCACCGTTCAAGTCTGTTGCGCATCCATAACCCAAACTACAAATTCCTCCATAATAAGTTCCCCATGATCTTATACCATTAGAATTGAATTTAGCTAAATAAGCGTTATAGCATGTTGCGGTTGAACCGTAAACTGCCTGATGACTTCCCGGAGTTGCAATATACGTCCCACCGCTTGATGCAGTATAGCCGGCTAAATACACATTACCGCCTATATCGGCTGAACAAACTGAGTTCCATTCAAGGCTGGTTCCTCCATAAAATGTTCCCCATTGCCGTACACCGCTTGAATTAAACTTTACTAAAAAGGCATCGTAATTATTAGCCCCACTCATGTTAGTTGACTGATGACTGCCAGGTGTCGCGATCATTGTGGATGCGCCGGAAGCTGTAATTCCAGCCATATACACATTATTGCTGCCATCTGTTGCACAGCTATATCCCCACTCGGCACCTGTGTCGCCATAATAGGTACTCCATTGCCTTACACCGCTTGCATTAAATTTCACCAAAAAAGCATCGCCACTTCCACCAAATAGTGGCTGATGACAGCCGGTAGTGGCAATTAAAGAAGTAGATGAAGCAGCGCCTGTACCACCGGATAAATAAACATTGTTACCGGCGTCTGTACAACAGCCGTAAGCGGCATCTCCATTACCTCCATAGTAAGTGCCCCATAAGCGTGTGCCGGTGCCGTTAAATTTAGCCAGAAAACCTGCGCCCCCGGGCCCGATCGTAGATTGGTGGCTACCGGACGTTGCAATGATTGTGCCACTTCCATTATAAGTAATACCGCACAGGTAAACATTACCAATCGCATCGGTGGTGCAAGCATTACCCCTGTCGTCACTTGATGCTCCATAATAGGTTCCCCATGATCTTGTAACGGGATCTATCAGTAATTCATATTCAGGGTTGTAGTTTTCTATTTCAAAACTAACCTTCGTGTTATTAATTACCCACCTTGCTTTTAGCTGTTTCCCATTTTGAAAAACCAGAGGCGCACCTTCTTGTACCTTGCCCAGAGGCGTTTCTAATAATAATGAACCATCATCCATCAGGCTAACGCTGGCACCTTCCACCAGGATCTGAATTTGTTTGTAATCCATGTGAGGCGCCACAATGTAATCGTGTTTTAATTCTCCATTTTTTTTATAGTAATGCAAATTAATTCCGTTGTACAAATTATGCAGCGTAATGCCTTTGTAGCTTTTTACATTCAATGCACCGTTGGGGCAGCTTTCCAAATAATAATTGTTGTAACCGGGTAGGGTTTGGTCTTTAGTTGTAGTAAAATTTTTATTAGCATTTAGCCAATTGATATCTATTCGGTAAATGGTTTGTTTGTCTATTTCTTTTCTCTTTTGTTTTGTTTTAAAGTCTTCTACCTCTTTATAACTTTCAACTCGATACAATTGATAGCTCACGCCATTTTTTTTTATATGCACAGCCATATTGCCCGACATGGCACCATACAATACATCCGGACGGGTTTTGTAATTTTGGTCGTAAACCTGTCCTTTGTTTTCGGTGAAGATAATATTTGTATTTTGTTGCTTAAAATCAGGTGTTGATTTTGCGAGAACTGTTGCCGTAAATGATAATGCTATTACCGAAACGAATGCTTTTTTCATGAATTTTTTTAATATCTGGATCTAACCCAAAGATAGGATTTTTATCTCCTAAAAACTAAACCAGCGCCTCAGCGTTTCGATGTTTTTTAGAATAGCATTAATCTTCTGTAACTGCAATAAATAAATAGGTAATTTATCAAGTACATCATTCCTCGATTTTGCATTATGGTACTAAAGCGAACGAGGAATGAGTTATGATTCAGTGTAAAGTTCGATAATTGGCATTTCCGGCACACCCGAAACGGGACTCACTGCGAGAGCAGCAAATCCCCATTACCTATTTGCTTAAAGCAGTCGAACGGCTCTTTTTCCTAAACGTCGAGTATGCCTAATTTCTAAATAGTTATCGAATAGATCCATGTGTGCCAATTCTTAATAATTCCGTAAGTTTGACTTAAGACTTTCTGTACAAATTTCCGAAAATGAAAAAAAACGTCCTCATCCTGAGCATCTGCTTACTTTTTAAAATCGCCTCCGGCCAAATTGATTCTTCCGATTACAAAGATCATTGCCTGTACCTCTGCAAAACGGAAGAAGATTTTTTTAGTAAAAAAAGAACCTACAGAGGCCAAATTCTTCCTTCAGAGGATAAAAAAGTAATTCGCTACCTAACCACAAATTCTAAAAAAAGAACCCTCGATCTTGGGGATTCCTGTTCGTATTATTTCGCCTATGAGATCGGCGATGAAATCCAAATAAGACCGGATAAGGATCCTCATAATTTTACCTATTATACCTTCGGCGGAGGTACAAAAGATTATTATTGCGTGGTTTACGGGTATTTACCAAATTACGACAAAAAGGGCTACCTGCTGGGATTAACTTCACCCGCAGGCATGACCTTTATGTATTTTATCGACCACTCAAACAATCTCAACATGGTTCAGCTTCCTGAGTTCTTGAAATCAAAACCAAAACTACTCGAGCAATACAATGTCGAAAAATTAAAAACCGACAAATTACAATGGGAAAGAAACAAACTTGCCATCGGCATCAAGTACCTAAAACTGTTTTTAGGACTCAACGGATTTAAAAGTCAGTGATGCTGTTTTTTTAGGCCCAAGTAACTCCAAATTCACAAAACAAGTTCTTGTTGGCATCAAGCACAGCAAAGTTGAAGCCCTTTCCGGATCAATCGGACTTGTTGAGGAAATGTATACTATTTTTTCCTTGGATTTTTTTTATAAATGGAAACAAACTGTTTGCTGCGTGAGCGATTGTAGTGGAAAGCCCACAGCCACGCCTGTCTCTTTGCGTGGCGAGGACTTGCAACGGAAAGCGCGACCCCTGAAGCTAAGGACTTGGTAAGAATCACCAGCCACCGCACAGACTGGCTCATCAAGCCACTGGCTTGCTGCCCTGCTTCAGGGGGCAGGCCCAAATCAGAAAAACCGGGAAGTTTTCTTGGTAAGTTTTTCGCTTCAGGGAGCGGGCTCAAAACCTTTCTCCCCAGCTTTACCTCTTACCCCCCCTTTCCTTCAAGAATCTTTTAGAGGCAAGTAGGTTTTCACTTAAACAACATGAATGGCCGCAAAATCCTTTTATCTTTCTTTGAAAATAACGTTTAAATTCAATCCATTTATTAAATTTGTCATACATAAATACTATTCCAATTATGAAAAAAACAGTTTTTCTTTTCTCAGCTCTGTTGGTATCGCTATTGCCAGCAAGCGCTCAAGTGAAATATGAAAAAATAGCTTATAAAGAATCAAAATTAGAAGATAAGGAAGTCACCGTTTCTACAAAGGACGTATTTTCCACCAAAGCTTTTACAAAATTTCAGTGTAGGATCGCCAACAAAACTGATTTTATAATGATTTACAAACCCGAAGAAAGCACACTGAACCTCCCCGGTGGTAAAGAATTCACACCAAAAGAGAAATACCTGGTGGTGTATCCGGGAGAGACGAATTACCGGGTAGTGAATTTTTCAGGTCCCGATTTTATGATTCCCCAATATTCCTACAAGGTAGAAGGAATTTACAAAGTTTCGGAAATAGAAAAAGTCATTGAAGCTCCCGAATTCGCTTTACCTCCTTCTATAAATGAGTTTAAAGCCGGACCATTTTCCTGCACCCTGATGAAGTTTGAAAAAGAGACAGACAAAACCACCGCAAAATTCGAGTGCCGCTATAATGGCGATAAAGTTGGGGTGATCAATTCCGGTCGGGCAGGAGCAAGGCTTCCAAATGGTACGGAAGCGGCTAATTCTAAGATTCAGGGCAAATCCGATATCGTGTTAAAGGGCGAAACGCAACGTTTTACCCTAGTTTGGGACAGAATGGAAGGTGGAAAAGAGAACGATATGCAAAAAATTAAAATGATGATCTTTTGGAGAAACACCTTTATTGAAGCTACTCAGGTAAAATTGGATCCTCTTACTCTGGAAATGAAAATCGACGAAGCCTTGTCTAAATAGGGTTTGCCCGGGGTGTTTGCCCCGGGTTTTTTACGAGCTTCTTTGATCGTTTTCAGGAGCAGGGCCCTCTGGTATTTATTTTGTTCCTGAAACGAATTTCAAATATCTTGGCAATTCTATTATCTTTGAGCGCCAAAATATGGATCACAAAAAGTTTATCGACATAGAAAAAGTTCTAAAAGAAAAAGCCTATAGACTCTACCGTTGGTTGCCTCGTTTTGCAATCAATTGGCTCAAGAAAAAACTCCACGAACAAGATATTAATGACGCCATGCATCTGTTAAAAGATGATCATGGGCTTGAATTTAACCGCAAAGGACTTGATGTTCTGGGCGCCAGAGTGGAATCGGTCCATCCCGAAAATGTTCCGGTTACAGGAAATGTTACCGTTGCATCCAATCATCCTTTGGGGGGTCTCGATGGCATGGCTCTAATTAAAGCGGTAGGAGAGATTCGTCCGGATGTGCATTTTTTCGTAAACGACATCTTAAAAAACATCAGTAATTACGGCGATGTGTTTGTAGCAGTTAATAAGCTTGGAGCCGCTTCCGCCGGTTCTCTGCGTACAATGGAGGATATCTTTAGACGGGGTGGGGCGGTGCTTATTTTTCCGGCCGGGCTGGTGTCGCGTAAACAAAAGGGTTTGGTGCGAGACCTCAGTTGGAAAAAGAGTTTCGTAACTCAGGCCATCGATCACAAACGTATTGTTGTTCCTACATTTATTGAAGGCGAAAATTCAAAGTTCTTCTACAATTTTGCGCAATGGAGAAAGCGCCTGGGAATTAAGGCCAATATTGAGATGCTATTTTTGCCCGACGAAATGTTCAGGGCCAATAAAAAAACAATCCGCATTCACTACGGCAAACCTTTCAGTTATGAGGTGTTTGATGCAAGCAAGAGTCACAAAGCCTGGGCCGATGAGGTATACCGATTTATTTACTCTCCCGAATTTATGAAAGGCATGAGCTTTGAGGAGTTTTTAGCGTCACATTAATATCCTCCTTTTTTAACGGTACACAATATCTTCCTTCACCATAAGCTTACCGTTGCTGACTTCTAAGAATTCCGGTATTTTTATGCCGGTCCAAATTAATTCAAAAAAACGGGGAAGTGGTTCTTCCTCATGCTACTTGAATAGCTGTTTATTTTCCGAAAATCGGGATTAATTCAATTTTTTTGTGAAATTTGACAGTAAATCAATGTAAATGAACGTAACATCAACTGTCACTTACTTACTGGTAAGTACCTGCATAGTGCTTGGTTCATGTCATAACCTGTTTGCCCAAAATGTATCTGGTAAAATAAGGGATACAAAAACAAAAGAGCCCGTTATTGGGGCGGTGGTCCTGATCAAAGGAACCACTCAAGGTACTTCTACCGATGCCGATGGCAACTTTTCAATACCTTCTCCGGCCTTACCTTTTACCTTATCCATTTCTAACATTGGTTATATTCCTTTTGAGCTTGCGGTTGCTTCCCTCGCAAAACCGTTTAACTTAAAAATGAAATCAGAAGAAATCGACCTCTCGGAAGTGGAAATTGTAGCCCGTGGTCTCACCGAAAAACAGAAAGAGTCGCCATTGACGGTTGAGGCCCTCGATGCCACTGCCATAAAAGCAACGTCTGCCGCCAACTTTTACGAAGGTCTTGGGCAACTAAAAGGTGTTGATCTTACGTCGGCCAGTATCGGATTTAGAATAATAAATACGCGCGGCTTCAACAGCACTTCTCCCGTGCGCTCTCTGCAGTTAATTGATGGGGTAGATAACCAATCACCGGGATTGAATTTTTCGTTGGGAAATTTCTTGGGAGCCTCGGAGTTGGATGTGCAAAAAGCTGAAATAATTGTTGGGGCAAGCTCCGCATATTATGGCCCAAATGCGTTTAACGGTGTCATCAGCATGACTACTAAAAATCCATATATTAAACCTGGACTTAATATACTTATTAAGGTTGGGGAGAGGGACCTGCTCGAAACTGCCGGTCGCTATGCGGAAGTTTTTAAAAACAAAAAGGGCGAAGAAAAATTCGCCTTCAAATTTAATTTCTCCTATATGCGCGCAAACGATTGGCAGGCCACAAACATGGATCCTGTATACGGATCGGCCGACGCCAAAAATAATTGGGGTGGATACAACGCTGTTAACCGGTATGGCGATGAAATCGTTTACCACGCTAATTCTAACGGAGAAAAAGTGCAATTCCCCGGTCTTGGAAATTTTTACAGAACAGGCTACGAAGAGAAAGATATTGTGAATTATGACTCAAGAAATCTTAAGCTCGCTACTGCCCTGCATTACAAAATTAGACCAACAACAGAATTGATCTATTCCGGCAATTACGGTAGTGGAACAACTGTGTATCAGGGCGATAACCGTTACAGTTTAAAGGACATTCGATTTTTTCAAAACAGACTTGAACTAAAGAATCACGATAAATATTTTATCAGGGCTTACGCTACCAATGAGGATGCCGGAAACTCCTACGATGCCGTTACCACAGCTTACCTGCTTCAAAATATTTCCAACTCCAACGCAGCATGGGGTAATAAAGCTTACCGAAATTATTATGCAACAAACGTGGTGCCCCTTGTAAAACAGCTTCCGGGTTTCCCAACTGTAGGACCCTACATCGGTCCCGGTAACCCCAACAATTATTATTATGATTACACGGCCGCCGACGCCGTTATGAATGCAAATGCGAATCAAATGCAGACATGGCACAACCAGGCCCGAAATGCTGCTGACAATGGCTCTGGCGTACCTTTTTTAATTCCTGGGAGCCAGGCATATACGGACGCTTTTAATGAAATTACCTCAAAACCTTTGGGAAAAGGAGGTTCTAAATTTATTGACAGATCAGCATTGTACCATATTCATGGCGAATACAAATTTAATTTAAGGCCATTTGAGCTTAAAACGGGAGCAAATTACAGATTGTACAAACCTAAGTCGGAAGGCACCATCTTTAGCGATACAGGAAATGTGGTAATTACAAACCACGAATACGGTTTTTACGCAGGATTGGAAAAGAAAATTTTGATGGAAAAAATGAAATTGAATTTAACCGGGAGAATAGACAAAAATAAGAACTTTGATTTCATTTTCTCACCTGCCGCTTCTGCAGTCTACAATCTCTCAAAAGATAATATTATCCGTCTTTCTTTTTCAGCGGGAATCAGAAACCCAACGTTGCAGGATCAATACCTCTACTATAATGTAGGTAATGCCATCTTGTTGGGTAATTTAAACGGCTTCGATTCGTTGGTTACCATCGAATCAATCCAAAATTATTATAATGAAAAGTATGTTGACCGTAACAAATTGTCTTATTTCAATGTGGCCAAAATAGTTCCCGAAAAGGTGAAATCAATTGAACTGGGTTACCGCACTACCTTATTTCATGCACTCTTTATTGATGGCAGCTGCTACTATAGTCTTTACAAAGACTTTCTCGGTTACCAACAGGGAGGAGCGGTGAACTTCAATCCGGGAAATCCCAATGAAATTTCAAACATCACTTTCTATCGGGTAGCGGCAAATGCGAAAAGCAGTGTTACCACACAAGGTCTGTCTATTGGCGCAACCTACTATCTATTAAGGTACTTTTCAGTGATGGGAAATTACAGCTATAATGAACTAAACAAAAAAGGAACCGATGATCCTATCATTCCTGCTTTCAACACACCTAAAAACAAATTTAATATTGGTTTTAGCGGGCGTGATGTCCGATTAAGAGTAAGAGTATCTTCAAAATCAAAAGAAGTTCCTAGATACATAGCATTAAATGACTTTGGGTTTAGTGTTAATTTTAAATGGGTTGAAGGGTATAATTTTACCGGATCTCCCCAATTTACAGGTATGGTGCCTTCCTATAACATGGTAGATGCTCAAGTAAGTAAATACGTACCCAAAATTAAAACGACCTTTAAGTTTGGCGGTTCCAATTTACTCAACAATCAACGTTTTCAAGTATACGGGGGGCCAAAGATTGGACGCTTAATTTATTTTTCAGCATTACTTGAACTCGACCGCACTTAAATTTGACATCTCTAATTCAGTAAATCTTAAGCACTTCAATTTCTTGGCATAGTTTAGACCTACACTAAAATACCAAAGTTTTACCCCGTTTCTTGTTGTTGATGTTAAATCCCAATCGGACCCCTTTTGTTACTTGACGGTGTTTAATTGCTTATTATAAATAATTGTTCTATTTTTGATAATAGTACACTCAGTACCCGGTTCACGGTCCTCTATTTTATTAATCATTTAAAATTAACAAACGATGAAAAAAAATCTACAAGTACTCGTTATTGGATGTATGTTGGCAATAACGTCCAGCTGCTATTCACAAGTCGGCCCTCGTTACCTCTCAGAGATCTTCACTGCGGTCACTGTTTCCACCAATATTACATACGGAAATAACATTTCCGTCTTAACCGGCACTCCGGCATCAAGTCCACTCATTATGGACGTGTATCAACCTACGGGAGATGTTCTCACTGCGCGTCCATTGATAATCGTGCTCCACGCCGGTAGTTTCCTACCTTCTGTAGCCAGCGGTCTGGCAATAGGAAAAAGGACAGATAGTGCAGTGGTTGAGATGTGCAAACGATTTGCAAGAAGAGGGTATGTGGCTGTTGCTGCTGACTATCGATTAGGCTGGAACCCGCTTTCAACCAATCAGGATGTAAGGACGGGGACCATCTTGAACGCGGTTTACCGGGGAATACAAGATGCGAAAAATTGTGTACGCTTTTTTAGAAATGATGCCGCTAATGCAAATGTATACAAAATCGATGTTAACCGGATTGCCGTGGGCGGTTTCGCTGCCGGCGGATACCTAGCCATGGCTTATGGCAGCTTGAACAAGGCTGCTGAATTACAATTAACAAAATTCGTTGACTTTTCACAGTCCCCTCCGGCGCCTTATGTAAATCAGGCAGTTTCCGGCAATTTTGACGGAACAGATGCTACTGCCCTTAACACACCAAACTATGCCACTCAAAGCTCAACCATCAATGTGGCGTTTAGTTTAGCCGGCGCTGCAGGTGATAGCTCATGGATAGAGGCAGGAGAAATACCAATAATTTGTGTGGCTGCCTACAAAGATCCTTACGCACCTTACAAAACTGGACCAGTAATTGTGTCTGCTACCGGGCAGTTTGTTGTGCAGGCCAGCGGTGGTTACGACGTGGCAAGAAGATCTGCCCGCTTAGGAAATCAGGCTATATTTCAGACCTCCATTTTTAACGACGTATACACCACCAAAGCCAATGCCAATAGCGCGGGAATACCTGGCCTCTATACTCTCCTTACACCCACACCGGGCCCCAATATGTCCTGCACCGGAGCCAATGCAAATGCGCAGATCGAACAAAGTGCTCCTTGGGATTGGTGGAACGAACCGGTATTCGTGGCTTCCTATAACGCTTATACAAGTACATCAAATGGCACCATCGCCGCCTGTAAATTGAGGCTCGAAAATCCTGATATGTCTGCTACCAAAGGTAAAACCTACATGGATACCATTCAGGGTTTTCTCAACCCTAGGCTTGTTTGCGCCATGAACCTTGCAGGTTGCGTGTCGGGTGTTGGTCTACATGAACTATCAGCTGAGGCAAACTTGAGCATTTATCCAAATCCCGCAACTACTGAAATTAATTATGTTCTTTCAGATGGCAATACACTCAAAAAAATTGATCTTTTTGATGCTACCGGACGACTTGTCTTGAGTTTAGGTAATTTAAGTACTGGTAAATTCACCCTCAACAGGAATGAGTTAAAACCGGGACTTTACTTGACTACCATAGAATTAGGCAATAAAACTGTACTGAATAAAAAAATAATTATTGACTAATAATTTATACCATTTTAAAATACGAGATTGTCCGATAGTGAATTCCAGCCATGTTGAGAAGTCAAAATGCATCTCGAACAGATCGCTGTAACGAATAAACTACCGATCTATAACATATTTAATTTGGTAAAAGAGGAGAAAAATTGAAGTGGCTGTCCTGATTGAGACAGCCACTTTTTTAATTTTATAACGGCGCACAGTGGTACGCGTACAGTCTCACTTCCGACATAAATAGATCATCTCCCCGGCAGGAAGCCTATACCTATTCACTAATTCAGGACTAAGTGTAGTCACAAAATCATCCACCTTCACCGTAAATCCGGCAGCAGCTAACTTATCTTTATAATCTAAACCAAACAAGCGTACATGGTCTTTTTGCCAGAAGTGCAATTCGCGATCTGCTTCTGAGGTAATTGTTGGATCTTCTAAAGTTATGGTTCTCTGTGTATCCAAAGGCACTTGAAAAACGCCCCAGCCACCCGGTTTCATAATGCGGTATAATTCGCGCATACATTGGTTGGCATCAGCTACATGCTCTAATACATGATTGCAAAAGATAACATCAAACTCGTTGTCTTTAAACGGTGCATGGTGCAAATCAAAATGTATATCGGCAATAGGACTATTATAATCGCCCGTTGTATATTCTAGATTTTTTTGAGCCTTAAATAATCTATAAAAACACTGCTCGGGAGCAATGTGCAGCATCTTATGCGGGGCGATGAAAAAATCGGTTTTTTCCTTCAAATACAACCACAAAAGTCTGTGACGCTCTAAAGACAAGCTCCCCGGACAAAGTACATTATTTCGTTTTGCCCTTCCGCCATAACCATAGGGTAAAAACTTTCGGTATGTTTTACCGCTAATTGGGTCTTCGTAGTTGTTACCGTAGTACAAAATGGGAGCAACTTTGCTGAATCCAAGGCTAAACCAAATTAAAATGGGGCGGGGTATGGTGCGCAAGAGAAAATGAAACATATACTTCTAAAACAGGTGCCAAAGATAAGGAATTAATGCAGCGCGCGTTGAATCTGATGCCCAAAAATCCAGGATTTTTTAAGGTCGTACGGAAGTGTAAGTTGATATAAATAGGCTTATGGAGGAATCAGTGTTCTAACTTAACACCACTTACACTATAAATACGGATAGGGTAGAGAAGACGTTCAAATACAAAAACGAGAAATTAAATGAGTTGTTACTCCCCAAATAAAGTCCCCGGTTTCTTTAAAAAACTCTTCCCTAAATGCGTGTAAGCCATTTCGGTCACTTCCCGTCCGCGAGGGGTCCTTACCAGATAGCCTTCCTGCACCAGAAAGGGTTCATATACTTCTTCTATAGTTCCTGATTCCTCGCCCACAGCGGTACTGATAGTATTAATTCCCACCGGACCACCTTTAAATTTATCAATGATGCAGTTCAAGATGCGATGATCCATCTCATCAAGGCCATATTTGTCAACATTTAAAGCCTTCAGAGAATAAGTTGCCATTTCAATATCAATGGATCCATTGCCTTTGATCTGTGCAAAGTCACGCACGCGGCGGAGTAGGGCATTTGCAATCCTTGGCGTACCGCGACTTCTGCGGGCAATTTCATATGCCGCCTCGTCCTTAATTTCAACATTCAGAATGTCGGAACTTCGCTGTACAATGCCGGTTAACACTTTGCTGTCGTAATAATTCAAGCGACTGGTAATACCAAAACGGGCGCGCAAGGGTGCGGTTAGCAAACCACTGCGTGTAGTGGCGCCCACAAGCGTGAAAGGGTTTAATTTTATTTGTACCGTGCGGGCATTGGGGCCGCTATCAATCATGATATCAATCTTATAATCTTCCATCGCCGAATAAAGGTATTCTTCTACAATGGGACTCAGACGGTGGATCTCATCGATAAATAAAACATCGTATGGTTCTAAATTGGTCAATAAACCTGCCAAATCTCCCGGTTTATCGAGCACCGGACCACTTGTAACTTTTAAATTTACACCCAGGTCGTTGGTGATGATATGAGCCAGTGTGGTTTTTCCAAGTCCGGGAGGTCCGTGGAGCAAAACATGATCCAATGCCTCACTGCGTTGCTTAGCTGCAGCCACAAACACACGGAGATTATCTACAACACTTTCCTGCCCGCTGAAATCGTCGAAAGCAATAGGTCTCAGGGCTCTTTCTAGGTCTTTGTCCGTAGAACTTGGATTTTCTTCTCCGGGAGTTAAATTAGAATTCATGAGTTAAAGGTACTTGTTTCCAATGGGGCATCTTGCTATAAATTATAGAATTATCACAGATCTCGCTTTGTGGACAGATTTGCTTGAACTAGTTTATCGACTGCGTGTTCGTCACTGAAAAATTATCAACGGGCTGATTAAGAGCTGATTTTGTATTAATTGGCTGTTTTCTTCATTTTAGACAAGTGTGTTAAATTTTTCAAAACTCTACTAGTCAGATACTTAAATTATCCCATGGCATTCAGAGTTCTCCTTATTTCCGCTATATTTGTACCCCGTTTTAACTAGGGCTTAAGGCGGACCTAAATAAATCGTTTAACCACTCAAACCGGCCCTAGAGGTTTGATACAATTAAAATAATAATGGCAGAAAAAGCCCTGGAACTAACAGGAATTGCGGATTTCGACTGGAATTCGATCGGAAAAAAACAAGACAATTATTCAGCTGAAGAAAAAGAAAAGCTGGATCAGTTGTACGGAGAAAAATTAAGCACAATTACTGATCTTCAAATTATAGAAGGTGTTGTGGTTGCTAAAAACAACCGTGAAGTGGTAGTAAACATTGGGTATAAATCAGACGGAGTAGTGCCTCTTTCTGAATTTCGTTATAACCCCGATCTTAAAATTGGTGACACCATTGAGGTGTTTGTGGATCAAGCAGAAGACTTACAAGGTCAGCTTGTGTTATCACATAAAAAAGCGCGTGCAGGTAAGAGCTGGGATCGTGTAAACGAATCTTTAGCAAAAGATGAAATCATCAAAGGATTTGTGAAATGCCGCACCAAAGGCGGTTTGATTGTGGATGTTTTTGGTATCGAGGCGTTCTTACCGGGTTCACAAATTGATGTGAAACCTATTCGTGATTACGATGTTTACGTGGGTAAAACGATGGAATTTAAAGTGGTGAAAATCAACAACGAATTTAAAAACGTAGTGGTTTCTCACAAGGCTTTAATTGAAGCAGAATTAGAAAGTCAAAAACGCGATATCATTTCCAAACTGGAAAAAGGACAAGTGTTGGAAGGAACTGTTAAAAATATTACTTCTTACGGTGTGTTTATTGATTTAGGCGGTGTTGACGGATTGATTCATATTACTGATCTTTCATGGGGTCGCATCAATCACCCTGAGGAGATCGTTAAATTAGATGAGAAAATTCAGGTTGTAATTCTTGAATTTGACGATGAGAAAAAACGGATCGCTTTAGGGTTAAAACAATTAACGCCACATCCTTGGGAAGCTCTTTCTGCGGAAGTGAAAGTGGGAGATAAATTAAAAGGTAGAGTAGTTGTAATCAATGATTACGGTGCATTTATCGAAATTGCTCCGGGTGTTGAAGGTTTGGTTCACGTAAGTGAAATGAGCTGGAGTCAGCATTTACGCAGTGCGCAGGAATTTGTGAAGATTGGCGACGAAATTGAAGCGGTGATCTTAACCTTGGATCGCGAAGAGCGTAAAATGAGTTTAGGAATGAAACAATTAACTCCTGATCCTTGGAATATGATCATGGAGAAATATTCTAAACACTCTAAACACACAGGAACTGTGAGAAACTTCACCAACTTCGGTGTATTCGTTGAATTAGAAGAAGGGGTTGACGGTTTGGTTCATATTTCTGACCTGTCATGGAGCAAAAAAATCAAACATCCTAGCGAATTCTGCAAAGTAGGCGATAAGATGGAAGTGGTTGTATTGGAGATTGATGGTGAAAACCGTCGTTTGAGCCTAGGCCACAAACAGATTGAAGAAAATCCATGGGATGTGTTTGAAACTGTGTTTACAGTAGATTCTATTCACAAAGGAACTGTGACTTCGGTAAATGATAAAGGAGCTCTTGTAGGCTTAACATACGGTGTAGAAGGATTCTGTCCTGCTCGTCACCTCGTGAAAGCAGATGGTACTTCCTTGAAAAATGAAGAAGTTGCTGACTTTAAAGTGATCGAATTCAGTAAGGACGCCAAACGTATTGTTGTTTCTCACGCTCGTTTACACGAAGAAGTGAAAGAAGAAGCAAGGAAAACGGAAAAAGCCACCAAAAAAGCTGATTTTGAAGACAGTAAAAAAGCCGTGAAAAAAGTGAAAGATAGTCAGGAGAAAACCACTTTAGGTGATTACTCTGCTTTATCTGATCTTAAAGATAAGTTAGACGGTAAGAAATAAATTCTGCTTAGCCACCCTTTGAAAAATTTGGGTGAAGGCGAACAACACTCCCGAAAACGACGTGTCGTTTATGGGCTACTAAAAACCTCGCCGGGTTTTTAGTTTTTGAGAGCCAAAGCCCGCCCCTCCAGGCGGGTTTTTGGTTTTCTGACCTTTCCTCAGGTTTGAACACACTCTACCTCTTAAATAGGTTCCGAGAGCTTATAGGGGGGGGTGTTTTGCTGCCGACTCCGAGAGATTGAAAAAGAAGCCACCTTTTTTCAGCAAACTATTTATCAACAATTCCTCCACAAAATAATTAACATACTTTAGGAACTGCCGCTAAGAGCGAAATCAACATTTTTTCAACAGGCACAATATGCGATGGTAATGCACGTTATTATTGAAACATAAAACAACAAAACCTTGATCCGCCTATGATACAAACTTTTACTCATGCCTCTCAAAGTACTGCAAATCAATCAAAAAGAAAAAAGGAAGACGAACCTTTCACATTTGCAGAGCCTTCGTTTAACACCATTCAAACCATCCTCAATTTCAGCAAAAATCTTGAAATTAGGCACACCAAATTTGTGCGTGATATTGAGATCATAAAGAGCTGATTTTAGAAAAAAAACTTCCTAGGATTTAAAAGCGCGATGAAGCCCCTTGCTTTGGGATTGTAATCGGCGCTTTTTTTCTATTTGCCTTTTTTTGGAACTTTGCTAATTTTACCGAAAGGCTCATTACCATTGATCTTCACGCGTTACCACAGAAAAAAACTGTTATTTTTACAGCCCTGTAGCGCCACCAAAAACCTCAAATCTGAGTCTCGCATCTTCCCCCAAAATTGGCGCTCAAAATTCCCAGCCAAAATAATCGTAATGTTCTCGAGAAATAATTGCTCCAAATGGTTGCAGGATGAAATAATTTTCCTATCTTTGCCCTCCCGAAAAAGGGAAAACAGCTGAAACACCAATAAAATCAAGTAATACAAAGGATTAAGATGCCTACAATATCGCAATTAGTAAGAAAAGGTCGCACAAAACCGACCAACAAAAGTAAATCGGCCGCTTTGGACTCTTGTCCACAACGCCGTGGCGTATGTACCAAGGTGTACACCACTACGCCCAAAAAACCTAACTCTGCCATGCGCAAGGTTGCCAAGGTACGTCTAACAAACAAGGAAGAGGTAATTGCCTACATTCCGGGTGAAGGACATAACCTGCAAGAGCACTCTATCGTGTTAGTGCGCGGTGGTCGTGTAAAAGACCTTCCGGGTGTACGTTACCACATCGTTCGTGGCAGTTTAGATACTGCGGGTGTTGAGGGACGTAAACAACAACGTTCAAAATACGGGACTAAACGTCCAAAAGCAGGTGCTGCTGCAGCTCCGGCTAAAAAGAAATAATTAACAAAGAGTTTATATAACAATGAGAAAATCCAGAGCAAAAAAGCGCGTGTTGTTACCTGATCCAATTTATAACGATACATTGGTAACCCGTTTTTTAAATAACTTAATGTACGACGGAAAGAAGAACACCGCTTCCGCTATTTTTCATGATGCCATCGGCATCGTTGCAAAACGTACCAATGAAGACGGCTTAGAAGTATGGAAAAAAGCCTTAGCGAATGTGACCCCTCAGGTGGAGGTGCGTTCCCGTCGTGTGGGTGGTTCTACCTTCCAAATCCCTTCCGAAATTCGTCCCGACCGTAAAGTGTCAATGGCCATGAAATGGTTAATTTCTTACTCACGTAAACGTAATGAAAAATCAATGGCTCAGAAATTAGCCGGAGAGATAGTTGCAGCTGCAAAAGAAGAAGGCGCTTCCTTTAAGAAGAAAGAAGATATCCACAAAATGGCTGAAGCCAATAAAGCATTTTCACACTTTAGATTTTAAGAGGCCAAATGAGCGACTTACATTATACTAGAAACATTGGGATCGCGGCCCACATTGACGCCGGTAAAACAACTTGTACCGAGCGTATTTTATATTATACAGGTGTAAACCACAAAATTGGTGAGGTTCATGATGGCGCAGCTACCATGGATTGGATGGCACAAGAGCAAGAGCGTGGTATTACCATTACGTCCGCTGCAACTACTTGTTTCTGGAAATACCGTAACAACAATTACAAAATTAATATTATTGATACTCCCGGTCACGTTGATTTTACCGTTGAGGTAAATCGTTCGTTGCGTGTATTGGACGGTTTGGTATTCTTATTCTCGGCGGTTGATGGTGTTGAGCCTCAATCTGAGACGAACTGGCGTTTGGCCGACAACTATAACGTAACCCGTATTGGTTTCGTCAATAAAATGGACCGTCAGGGTGCTGACTTTCTTAAAGTTGTTCAACAAACCCGCGATATTTTAGGTGGAAATGCAGTGCCATTACAAATTCCAATTGGTTCGGAAGAGAATTTCATCGGTGTAGTTGACTTGATCAACTTCCGTGGAATTGTTTGGAACGAAGAAGATAAAGGAATGACCTACAAAGAAGTGCCTATTCCTGCAGATTTGATGGAAGAAGCATTGGAGTGGAGAGAAAAGATGCTGGAAGCAGTATCTGATTTTGATGATCATATCATGCAAAAATTCTTCGATGCTCCTGAAACTATTACTGAAAGAGAAGTGTTAGATGCCTTGCGTAAAGCTTGTGTGGCCAATAAAATTGTACCAATGGTATGTGGCAGCGCATTCAAAAACAAAGGTGTTCAAACCATGTTAGACCTGGTGATGGAACTTATGCCATCGCCGCTCGACAAAGACCATATTACAGGAATCAACCCTGATACCGAGCAAGAAGTTACCCGCAAGCCCGATGTGAACGATCCGTTTACCGCTTTAGCATTTAAAATTGCAACCGATCCGTTTGTAGGTCGTTTGTGTTTTATTCGTGCGTATTCTGGACGTTTGGACGCAGGCTCTTATGTATTTAATACCCGTAGCGGTAATAAAGAACGTATTTCCCGGATCTTCCAAATGCACGCAAACAAGCAAAATCCGGTTGAGTTTTTAGAAGCCGGTGATATTGGAGCAGTAGTTGGATTTAAAGATATCCGCACAGGAGATACTTTATGTGACGAAAAAAATCCGATCGTACTAGAAGCCATGAACTTTCCCGAGCCTGTTATTGCGATCGCCATTGAGCCAAAAACTCAGGGTGACCTTGACCGTTTAGGTGTAGGTTTAAATAAATTGGCGGAAGAAGATCCTACCTTCCGTGTTAAAACAGATGAAGATTCAGGACAGACCATTATTTCAGGTATGGGTGAACTTCACTTAGAGATCATCGTTGATCGTTTGAGACGCGAATTTAAGGTGGAAGTGAATCAAGGTTCACCTCAGGTAGCCTACAAAGAAGCAATTACAGGAACCGTTGATCACCGTGAAGTATATAAGAAACAATCTGGTGGTCGTGGTAAGTTTGCCGATATTAAATTTACTGTTGGTCCGTTGGACGCTGATTTTGATACTTCAAAAACAAATGGTTTACAGTTTGTGAATGAAATCACAGGTGGTAACATTCCACGTGAATTTATTCCTGCCGTTGAAAAAGGTTTCAAGAACTCCTTAGCAAATGGGGTATTGGCCGGTTATCCTTTGGTAGGACTTAAAGTTGTATTGAAAGACGGTTCATACCACGCGGTTGACTCTGATGCCTTATCTTTTGAGATTTGTGCAAAAACAGCATACCGTGAAGCATTGCCAAAATGTAAGCCAATTCTGTTGGAACCAATCATGAAAGTGGAAGTGTTAACTCCTGAAGTGAACATGGGTGATGTGGTAGGTGACTTAAACCGTCGTCGTGGACAAATTGAAGGAATGGACAGCAAAGGAAATTCTCAGGTAATTAAAGCGAAAGTGCCACTTTCTGAAATGTTTGGGTATGTAACTCAATTACGTACTCTTACCTCAGGTCGCGCTACTTCTACTATGGAATTCAGCCACTACAACGAGGCACCTGCCGGAATTGCTGCTGATGTAATTGCAAAAGCAAAAGGAAAAACAGAAAAAGTCTAAATAAACATAATAAAACAAATACGTTCTTTTAATATGAGCCAAAGAATCAGAATCAAACTAAAATCGTACGACTTTAATCTTGTAGACAAGTCTGCAGAAAAGATCGTAAAAACTGTTAAAGCTACAGGAGCAGTGGTTAACGGACCAATTCCTCTTCCCACAAACAAACGAATTTTCACGGTATTGAAATCGCCACACGTTAATAAAAAAGCGCGTGACCAATTCCAATTGTGTGCGTACAAGCGTTTGTTAGACATTTACAGCTCTTCTTCAAAAACTGTAGATGCCTTGATGAAACTGGAATTACCCAGTGGAGTTGAAGTAGAAATTAAGGTTTAGGTTCCTTTGGAGATTAAATCATAAATCAGCAACTAGTAAATTATAAATAAATAACAACAAAAATGTCAGGATTAATTGGTAAAAAAATAGGAATGACCAGCTTCTTCGATGCCAATGGTAAGTACTTACCATGCACAGTAATTGAGGCAGGTCCTTGCGTGGTTACGCAAGTAAAAACCAATGATAAAGACGGTTACACAGCAGTGCAATTGTCATTTGATGAGAAAAAGGAAAAAAACACATCAAGTGCCATGAAGGGTCATTTTGAAATAGCAAAAACGACTCCAAAACGCAAAGTAGTTGAGTTTCGTCATTTCACGGAAGAAAAAACATTAGGCGATGTGCTTACGGTAGACTTGTTTGTAGAAGGCGATTTCGTAGATATCGTTGGAACAAGCAAAGGTAAAGGTTTTCAAGGTGTTGTAAAACGCTATGGATTTGCCGGAGTAGGTCACGCAAACAAATCACACGGTCAACACGATCGCGAAAGAGCTCCCGGTTCATTGGGTGCGTCTTCTGATCCTTCCCGTGTAATGCCCGGTAAGCGTATGGGCGGAAGAATGGGTGGAAATCGCAAGAAAGTACAAAACCTGGTTGTAGTTAAAGTTATGCCTGAAAAGAACCTTATTTTATTAAAAGGATCGGTTCCGGGTGCAAAAGGGTCTTACGTTTTAATCGAGAAATAGTCATGCAAGTAGAAGTAGTAAACATAAGTGGTAAAAAAACAACTAAAAAGGTGGATCTTACCGATTCGATCTTCGCAGTTGAACCAAATGATCATTGTATTTACCTAGACGTAAAGCAGTTTTTAGCCAATCAGCGTCAGGGAACTCACAAATCAAAGGAACGTGCAGAAATCTCACGCACCACAAAGAAATTAAAGCGTCAAAAAGGTAGCGGTGGAGCCCGCGCCGGTTCAATGAAATCTCCCTTATTTATTGGTGGTGGCCGCGTTTTCGGTCCACGTCCCCATGAGTATGGCTTCAAATTGAATAAGAAAGTAAAAGCCCTGGCTCGTGTTTCAGCTTTGACTTACAAAGCAAAAGACAACGCTATTACGGTGTTGGAAGACTTCAATTTTGAGGCTCCTAAAACCAAGAATTACGTTGACCTGATGAAGAACCTGAACCTGGCTGACAAAAAGACCTTATTGGTGTTGGGCGATACGAATAAAAACGTATATTTGTCCTCCCGAAATATACAGGGTGCAAAAGTTGTAAAGGCTTCTGATTTAAATACTTATGATATTTTAAATGCAGATAGATTGATTTTGGCAGAAAGTTCAGTTAAGGTAATTGAAACAATTTTAAATAAGTAAGATGGATATTTTAATAAAGCCAATCATCACCGAAAAGATGACCTCACAAGGCGAGAAATTAAATCGCTATGGATTTGTGGTGGCAAAAGAGGCTAACAAATTAGAGATAAAAGCTGCAGTTGAATTAATGTACGGTGTAAAAGTTGACTCTGTTAACACGCAACAATACGTAGGTAAGGTGAAAACCCGCAATACCACACGTGGTGTAGCTGTTGGACGTGTGAACCGCGGTAAAAAAGCGATCGTGACGTTAAAACAAGGGGAAATCATTGATTTTTACGCAAGTATATAACCGATAAAAAGAATTTAAAATGGCATTAAGAAAATATAAACCACTTACTCCAACATTAAGGTACAAGATCACTTCAGGTTTTGACGAAATTACTGCGTCAAGCCCGGAGAAGAGCCTTATTGTGAAAACAAATTATTCTTCCGGCGGTCGTAATAATTCGGGTAAAATGACCATGCGCTATATTGGCGGTGGCCACAAAAAAGTATTGCGTGCAATTGACTTTAAACGTGAAAAAGACGGTATTGAAGGAACTGTAAAATCGATCGAATATGACCCTAACCGTTCGGCTCGTATTGCACTCATCTATTACAAAGACGGTGAAAAACGTTATATCATTGCACCACAAGGCCTTCTGGTTGATCAAAAGATTATGTCAGGAAAAGGTGCTGCCCCCGAAGTTGGAAACACCCTGTTATTGTCTGAAATTCCTTTGGGAACCATTATTCATAACATCGAGTTACGTCCGGGTCAAGGTGCAGTTTTAGCACGTAGTGCAGGTTCATACGCACAGCTCTCGGCTCGTGATGGCAAGTATGCTATCTTACGTATGCCTTCAGGTGAAGTTCGTATGATCTTGATCACTTGTAAAGCTACTATTGGTGCGGTTTCTAACCCCGACCACAACCAGGAAGTTTATGGAAAAGCAGGTCGCTCACGTTGGCTGGGCGTTCGTCCACGGACTCGTCCGGTAGTGATGAACCCGGTTGATCACCCTATGGGTGGTGGTGAAGGTCGCGCTTCAGGTGGACACCCACGCTCACGTAAGGGAATCCCTGCAAAAGGTTACAAAACCCGTTACAAGGCAAAAGCCTCTAACAAACACATTATTGAAAGAAGGAAAAAATAATTAATAACGTTTAATGGCTGAAATTCGGCGCTTCGATAAGCTCAGCGACCGAATTAGAGGTTTCAAAACTAAAACTAAAAAAATGGCTAGATCATTAAAAAAAGGTCCGTTTATCGATTACAACCTTGAAGGAAAGGTTGAAAAGATGAACCAAAGCGGTAAGAAGTCTGCGATCAAGACTTGGGCCCGTCGTTCAACAATCCCACCGGAATTTGTAGGGCATACATTTGCTGTACACAACGGTGCAAAATTCATTCCGGTTTATGTGACCGAGAATATGGTTGGGCATAAATTAGGAGAATTTTCACCCACTCGTGTATTTAAAGGTCACGCTGGCCATAACAAGAAATAAGACATTATAGCCATGGGAAAAAGAAAAAGATTAATAGCCGAAAAACGCAAGGAAGAGAATAAAACCTCTTATTTTGCCAAGTTAAATAACTGTCCTACCTCACCACGCAAAATGCGTCAGGTAGCTGATCTGGTAAGAGGAAAAGATGCTTACTTAGCTTTAAATATATTAAAATTTAATACGCGCGAAGCCTCCGGCCGATTGGAGAAGTTATTGAAATCAGCCATCGCCAATTACGAATCAAAGAGCCAACAGCGTGCCGAAGAAGGGACCTTGTTTGTGAAAGAAGTAATGGTAGATAGTGCATTGATGGTGAAGCGTTTACGTACCGCCCCGCAAGGTCGCGGATACCGTATCAGAAAGCGTACAAATCACGTAACTTTAGTTTTAGACACAAAAAATATTAAATAAGAAATGGGACAAAAAGTAAATCCAATTGGTATTAGATTAGGAATCATCAAAGGATGGGATTCTAACTGGTTTGGCGGACACGACTATGCTGATAAATTAGTTGAGGACGATAAAATCAGAAATTATCTAAAAGCGCGTTTAGCTAAGGGTAGCATTTCTAAAATAGTTATTGAAAGAACGTTGAAACTGGTTACTGTTACCATCAATACGGCCCGTCCGGGGATCATTATTGGTAAAGGAGGTAAAGAAGTGGATAAGTTGAAGGAAGAATTGAAAAAATTGACCAAGAAAGAAATTCAGATCAATATTTTCGAGATCAAACGTCCCGAGCTGGATGCCCGTTTAGTGGCTGATAGTATTGCTCGTCAAATCGAGGGTCGTATTTCTTTCCGTCGTGCTGCAAAAATGTCGATGGCTTCTACCATGCGCATGGGTGCAGAAGGTATCAAAATCAAAGTATCCGGTCGTTTGGGTGGAGCTGAAATGGCACGTACTGAAGGCTATAAAGAAGGCAGAACGCCATTACATACCTTGCGTGCAGATATTGATTACGCGATTGCAGAAGCACACACTTCTTATGGTCGTATTGGTGTAAAAGTGTGGATCTGCCGCGGTGAAGTTTTCGGAAAACGTGATCTTTCTCCAAATGCAGGCCTATCTAAAGAAAAAGGACCTGGAAGTGGTGGTGGAGACAGAGACAGAAGGGATGACCGTCCGAAGTTTGCAGGTAAAAAAAGAACAAATACAAAGAGAGACGATAAATAATTAAGAACAGTAAAGCTTTCAAACGTGTGTTGGAAGGCTTCATTCTAAAAATTGTAAAAATATAGGTCATGTTACAACCAAAAAGATCAAAATATAGAAAATCACATAAAATGAAGATCAAAGGCGACGCGAAGCGTGGCCATGAATTAGCCTTTGGTTCATTTGGTATTAAAGCAATGGACGAGTGTCGTATGACTGGCCGTCAGATCGAAGCTGCCCGTATTGCCATTACCCGTTTTATGAAACGTGAAGGTCAGGTGTGGATTCGTGTGTTTCCGGATCGTCCTGTAACTTCAAAACCTGCAGAAGTGCGTATGGGTAAAGGTAAAGGAGCTCCTGAATACTGGATGGCTCCGGTTAAACGTGGACGCATTATTTTTGAAGCTGAAGGAGTTCCTCTGGAAGTAGCAAAAGAAGCATTACGTTTGGCGGCACAAAAATTACCAATCGTTACGAAATTTATTGTTCGTAGAGATTACGTAGAAGTTGCTGCGGTTAAATAAGAAACAATTATCAACACACTTATTTTTAATTAAACCGTTACTTTAATTAAAAGGGGTAAAACAAGGTACCAAAAAGTACCCTAATTAAAAGAAAAAAAATGGCAACAATAGAAATAAAAGGTTTATCTGATCAGGAATTACAGGAGAAGATAGCCATGGAAAAAGCTGATTTAAACAAAGTAACTTTAAATCACACAATATCGCCGGTTGAGAATCCTTCAAAGATTCGCGTCAGCCGCAGGCATATTGCAAAAATGTTAACTGAAGTAAATAACCGAAAAAAAGCAGCAAAATAATTGCTTGATATCATGGAAGAAAGAAATTTAAGAAAAGAAAAAATTGGTGTCGTAAAAAGTAACAAGATGGATAAAAGCATCGTGGTTGCTGTTATGCGTAAAGTAAAACACCCTAAGTACGGTAAGTTCGTTAATAAAACCAGTACATTCATGGCACACGACGAAAAAAACGAGTGCAATATTGGTGATAAAGTAATGATCGCAGAAACCCGTCCCTTAAGCAAAAGCAAGAACTGGCGTTTGGTTCAGGTACTTGAAAAAGTTAAATAATTTGTTAATCGACTAAGACATTAAAAGATGATACAGAACGAATCAAGATTAACAGTAGCGGATAACAGCGGCGCAAAAGAAGTGCTCGTGATCCGTGTATTAGGTGGAACCAAAAAACGTTATGCCTCAATCGGCGATAAGGTGGTGGTGACAGTAAAACATGCAATGCCCAGCGGAAACGTAAAAAAGGGGACTGTGAGTAAAGCAGTGATCGTGCGTACCCGTAAAGAAATCAGCCGTCCCGATGGATCATACATTCGTTTCGACGATAATGCAGTGGTATTATTAAATACAACTGATGAGATTCGTGGTACCCGTATTTTCGGACCGGTTGCACGTGAATTACGCGACAAACAATTTATGAAAATCATTTCATTAGCACCGGAAGTGCTATAATTAAAAGAGATCAACAATCATGTCTAAAATAAAATTAAAAAAAGGCGATACCGTAAAGGTGATCTCAGGTGAATCCAGAGGTCAGCAGGGTAAGATCGTTACCATAGACGCAAAAAAAATGCGCGCTATTGTAGAAGGTGTTAATATGATTAGCAAAAGCGAAAAGCCTAGCGCTAAAAACACCAACGGTGGTATCACAAAGAAAGAAGGGTCCATTCATATCTCAAATCTGATGATTTTGGAAGGTGGAAAAACCGTTCGAATTGGTCGTAAACTAAATGAAAAAACACAAAAATTAGAGCGTGTTTCGTCAAAAACTAAGGAGGCAATCAAATAATGGCAACAACAACTTATAAACCTCGTTTAAAAGGTAAGTACAGCAACGAAGTAATTCCGGCTTTACAAAAACAATTTCAATACACTTCATCCATGCAAGTGCCTAAATTGAAAAAAATCTGTATCAATCAGGGTATCGGAGATGCGGTGTCTGACAAAAAAATGATCGAGTCGGCCGTAAAGGAAATGACGACCATTACCGGTCAGAAAGCAGTTCCTACCTATTCTACAAAAGATATTTCGAATTTCAAGTTACGTAAAGGTGTGGCCATTGGTGTGAGAGTAACCTTACGCGGCGATAAAATGTATGAATTTTTGGATCGGTTGATCGCTTCAGCATTACCGCGTATTCGTGACTTCAAAGGCGTTAACGACAAGGGATTTGATGGCCGTGGTAATTACACATTGGGTGTTACCGAGCAAATCATTTTTCCGGAGATCGATATCGACAAAGTGAGCAAGATCCAGGGTATGGACATCACTTTTGTTACTTCGGCTCCAACAGATAAAGAAGCACATGCATTATTAACAGAATTTGGTATTCCATTTAAAAAGAAATAAAATACAAGAATGGCAAAAGAATCGATGAAGGCCCGTGAGGTCAAACGTAAAAGATTAGTTGAAAAATACGCTGCAAAACGCGAAGAACTGAAGAAAGCCGGTGACTCGGTGGGATTACAGAAATTACCCCGTAATTCGTCTAAAGTACGTGTTCGCAACCGTTGCAACATGACAGGAAGGCCGCGTGGGTACATGCGTGACTTTGGGATCAGCCGTGTAACGTTCCGTGAGATGGTTCTCTTCGGATTGATTCCGGGACTGACGAAGTCGAGCTGGTAGAAAATAATTAGGGAGGGAAGGGAAATTTGTGTATATTTGCCCCCTCAAAAAAAAATAAATAATTGTTTCATATAATTATTCTGTTTTTTGGCGGAATAACATATAAACTTAAAAAAATGACAGATACAGTATCAGATTACTTAACGCGTGTTAGAAACGCGATTAAAGCAAACCACCGCGTAGTAGAAGTTCCGGCTTCTAATCTCAAAAAAGAAATCACCAAGATTCTTTTCGAAAAAGGGTACATCTTAAACTACAAGTTTGAAGAGACCGAAAACAAACAAGGCTTGATCAAAATCGCCTTGAAGTATCATCCCGTAACAAAACTTCCTGCAATTCGTACGCTGGACCGTGTGTCATCACCGGGTTTACGTAAATATTCGGGCGCTGCAAAGATGCCACGTGTGTTGAACGGCCTGGGAATTGCGATCGTTTCTACTTCTAAAGGTGTAATTACCGATAAGGAAGCTAAGAAAATGAATATCGGTGGAGAAGTTCTATGTTATATTTCATAATTTAAGAGGAGGAAAATTAACATGTCACGTATAGGAAAAAACCCGATCACATTACCAAAAGGAGTAGAGGTAAAAGTAAGTAACGGAATCGTTACTGTAAAGGGTGCAAAAGGAGAATTAACTCAAAAAGTAGACACAGATATTACTGTTGCTGTGGAGAACGATCACGTTGTAGTGACGCGCCCAACAGATCAGAAACGTCATAAAGCATTACACGGCCTTTACCGATCATTAATCTCTAACATGGTGAAAGGTGTAAGCGAAGGTTATAAAACTGAGCAGGAATTAGTGGGTGTGGGTTACCGTGCTTCTAATAAAGGTCAGATGCTTGAAATGTCTTTGGGATATTCTCATAATATCAATTTTGAACTTCCAAAAGAAATAAAAGTAACTACCATCACCGAAAAAGGCCAAAACCCTAAGGTTACTCTTGAGAGTGCCGACAAGCAACTCATTGGCCTGGTAGCGGCAAAGATTCGCAGCTTGCGTAAACCTGAACCGTACAAAGGAAAAGGTATTAAGTTTACAGGTGAGCAATTGAGAAGAAAAGCCGGTAAATCAGCCTCTAAGAAGTAAGAAAATAAAGTTCATATAGTATTAATCATCTTCAAAAAACTGGAAAGATGGCAGTAAGTAAACAAGAAAGAAGAACAAAAATAAAATTTAAGCTTCGTAAAACCATTAAAGGTACAACGCAAGCTCCCCGTTTAAGTGTGTATCGCAGTAACTCTGAGATTTACGCGCAATTGGTGGACGATAAGGGTGGAAAAACCTTGTTGGCAGTAGGTTCGGTTGACAAAGCAATTTCTGCTTCAAAGACCAGCAAAATCGAAAAAGCCAAATTAGTAGGTAAATTAATTGCTGAAAAAGCTGTTGCCAGTGGAATTACCGCAGTGGTATTTGACCGTAACGGATTTTTATATCACGGCAGAGTAAAATCGTTGGCTGAAGGAGCCCGCGAAGGAGGTTTAAAATTCTAAAAAACTGATCAAGATGTCAAAAGAAGTAGTAAAGCGCGTTAAATCAAGCGATATAGAATTAAAAGATAAGTTGGTGGCCATCCAACGGGTAACCAAGGTTACTAAAGGTGGTCGTCACTTCAGTTTCTCTGCCATTGTGGTAGTTGGTAACGAAAAAGGCGTAATTGGTCAGGGTTTGGGTAAAGCCAACGAGGTAACTGATGCTATTACCAAGGGAATAGAAGATGCCAAGAAAAGTTTGGTGAAAGTACCGGTGTTGAATGGTACCGTACCTCACGAACAAACCGGCAAATTTGGTGGTGCACGTGTGTTCTTAAAACCTGCTGCTCATGGTACCGGTGTAATTGCCGGTGGTGCAATGCGCGCAGTATTAGAGAGTGTTGGCGTAACCGACGTATTGGCGAAGTCAAAAGGATCTAGTAATCCACACAACGTGGTGAAAGCTACCCTTGATGCGTTGATGAAAATGCGTGATCCCATTACCATTGCACAACAACGTGGAATCAAATTGACGAATGTGTTTAACGGTTAAAAACGAGACAATGAAAAAAGTAAAATTAACTCTGGTAAAAAGCACCGCCAAACGCAGTCCTTCTCAAAAAGCCACTTTGGTTGCTTTAGGATTAGGAAAAACTCATAGCTCCGTTGAAAAGGAAAGTAACCCTGCCATCGATGGTATGATCAATAAAGTGAAGCACGTATTAAAAGTTGAACATATTTAATAGAGATACTCAATGAAATTGAACGAATTAAAACCAGCAAATGGTTCAGTAAGAACAAATTACCGTCGTGGTCGTGGACAAGGTTCAGGCGGCGGTGGAACTGCAACACGCGGTCATAAAGGAGCTCAATCCCGTTCAGGTCACTCTGCAAAGCGTGGTTTTGAAGGTGGACAAATGCCTTTACAGCGTCGTTTACCGAAATTTGGTTTCAAAAACATTAACCGTATCGAATACAACGGAATTAATTTGGATTCTATCCAAAAGTTGATCGATGCCACCAATGCTACTGAAATTAACTTTGATGTTTTGGTAAAAGGGGGCTTAGCAGGAAAAAACGATCTAATTAAGATTATGGGTCGTGGCGAATTAAAATCAAAAGTAGAAATTAAAGCACATGCCTTCACTGCTTCTGCAAAGAAAGCAATCGAAGAAAAAGGTGGTAACGCAACTGAGATAAAATAATATATGAAGCGTTTTTTTGATACCCTCCGGAATATCTGGACCATTGAGGAGCTTAGGCAACGGATCCTGGTAACTCTTGGATTGGTTCTAATTTACCGTTTAGGATCATACGTGGTATTGCCGGGTGTGAATGTGGAGGCTCTTGCTGCGGCTAGTAACTCCAACCAATCAGGTGGTATCGTCGGCTTGATCAATATGTTTGCAGGTGGCGCATTTTTACGTGCGTCTATTTTTGGTTTGGGCATTATGCCTTATATCACTGCCTCCATCATCATCCAGTTAATGGGAATGGCCGTGCCATATTTTCAGAAAATGCAGCGTGAAGGCGAAAGCGGTCGTAAAAAGATCAACCAGTATACCCGTTTCCTTACTATCGCAGTAACTGCGGTGCAAGCTCCGGGTTACATTGCATCTATTAAATCCTCTGCTCCAAACGCTTTTACCGATTTGTCGTCGATGTGGTGGATTCAATCCATTTTCATTCTCGTTACCGGTACCATGTTTGTAATGTGGTTAGGGGAGAGAATTACCGACAAAGGACTTGGAAACGGTATTTCCCTTATCATCATGATCGGAATTATTTCGCGTTTGCCGTTTGCCTTCTTATCTGAAGTGAAATCAAGAACAGCCGGTAACGGTGGTTTGATCATCTTTTTGATCGAGATCGTAATCTTGTTATTAGTAATCGTTGGAAGTATCCTTCTGGTGCAAGGCACGCGCCGCATCCCGGTGCAGTTTGCCAAGAAAATTGTAGGTAATAAACAGTATGGTGGAGTACGTCAGTATATTCCTTTAAAAGTGAACGCAGCCGGTGTAATGCCGATCATTTTCGCTCAGGCCATCATGTTCATTCCTGCAGCAATTTCTGGTTTTTCAGGCACGTCCGGAGGTATATTCTCGCAACGTTATGGATTTTGGTATAACTTGATTTTTGCAGTGATGATTATTTTGTTTACCTATTTCTATACTGCCATCATGGTAAATCCAAACCAATTGGCCGATGATATGAAACGTAACGGTGGTTTTATTCCTGGTGTAAAGCCTGGTAAAAAAACAGCTGAATTCATCGATCAGGTAATGAGTCGGATTACTCTTCCGGGTTCTATCTTTTTAGCAGGTGTGGCCATAATGCCGGCGTTTGCTCAAAAACTAGGTGTAAACAGCTCTTTTGCTGACTTTTATGGGGGAACTTCCTTATTGATCTTAGTGGGTGTGGTGCTGGATACATTGCAGCAGATTGAAACGTATTTATTGAACCGCCACTACGACGGTTTAATGAAATCGGGCAGAATAAAGGGTAGGGGTGCAAATGCCATGATGGTGCAACAGGGGTAATATCAATTATGGCGAAGCAATCAAATATTGAAATTGACGGTACGATTGTGGAAGCACTGAGTAATGCGATGTTCAGAGTGGAATTAGAGAACGGACACGTGGTGACGGCGCATATTTCGGGTAAAATGAGGATGCATTACATCAAGATCTTGCCCGGAGACAAAGTAAAACTGGAAATGAGTCCTTACGACTTAACAAAAGCGAGGATCACGTTCAGGTACAAGTAAGAAGTTAGAATTAAGAGGTTAGATTTATTAAAAAAGAATTATAAATAGAAATCATGAAAGTTAGAGCATCGATAAAGAAAAGAAGTGTTGACTGCAAGATCGTTCGTCGCAAGGGCAAACTCTATGTAATTAACAAAAAGAATCCAAAATTTAAACAAAGACAAAAGTAATTTTTATCTTTGCAAACGTTTTTTTAAACAATATATTTTATAAGAAATGGCACGTATAGCTGGTATTGATCTACCAAAAAACAAAAGAGGCGTAATAGGTTTGACCTATATTTACGGCATCGGACGCAGCAGAGCTGCTAAGATCCTGAGTGATGCAGGAATTCATCAGGACAAAAAGGTGAGTGAGTGGACCGATGACGAACAAAACGTTATCCGTAACCACATCAACAATAACTTCAAAATTGAAGGTGCCTTGCGTTCAGAGACTCAGTTAAACATCAAACGTTTAACCGATATCAACAGCTATCGTGGAATCCGTCATCGTAATGGACTTCCGGTTCGTGGACAGCGTTCAAAAACCAATGCACGTACCCGAAAAGGTAAACGTAAGACGATTGCCAATAAGAAAATGGCGACTAAATAATAATTAATACTACAAGATCAACATAAAATGGCAAAACAACCAACAGCCGCTAACACCGCAAAAACCAGCACACGCAAACGCACTGTGAAGGTAGAAGCAATTGGGGAAGCTCATATTAGCGCTACGTTCAATAACATTATCATCTCTTTAACCAACATGGCAGGTCAGGTTATTTCGTGGAGCAGTGCCGGCAAAATGGGTTTCAGAGGTTCTAAGAAGAACACACCTTATGCCGCTCAAATGGCAGCACAAGATTGCGCAAAAACTGCTCACGAAGCAGGTTTACGTAAAGTAAAAGTATATGTAAAAGGCCCGGGGGGCGGAAGAGAAAGTGCCATCAGAACACTGGCTTCTTCAGGAATTGAAGTGAGTGAAATCATGGATATTACCCCAATGCCACATAACGGATGTCGTCCTCCAAAACGTCGTCGCGTTTAACAACGTAATTAACAAAAGCCGGTCCCGACCATTGTCGGGATTAGGAGTTGATAATCTATAGGATTTTCAACTTAAATAATAACCCGGCTGAATAGATCGCAGGTCATTTCAGCCACAACAAAAAACAATTATTTAAAATGGCAAGGTACACAGGTCCAAAATCAAAAATCGCGCGTAAGTTCAGAGAACCCATTTTCGGTCCTGACAAAGCGTTAGAAAAGAAAAACTACCCTCCGGGGCAACACGGTAACACGAAGAAGCGTTCAAAACAATCAGAATACGCTATTCAGTTAATGGAAAAGCAAAAAGCGAAGTACACCTACGGAATTTTAGAAAAACAATTTGCACGCACCTTTCATAAGGCAGCACGCTCGCACGGTATTACCGGTGAAGTGTTGTTACAACTTATCGAAAGTCGATTAGACAATGTGGTTTACCGTTTAGGTATCGCGCCATCACGTCGTGGAGCACGTCAATTGGTATCACATGCTCACATTACCGTTAATGGTCATGTGGTAAATATCGCTTCTTACGGGTTAAAACCGGGAGATGTTGTGGCAGTTCGTGAGAAGTCGAAAACCATGGAGATCATAACCAATTCGATTTCAGGTGCTGTAAACAAACATGCCTGGTTGGATTTCGATAAATCAACATTAAGCGGAAAGTTCATTTCCCGTCCTGAGCGTTCACAGATCCCTGAGAACATTAAGGAACAGTTGATCGTAGAATTGTACTCTAAATAATAATAAATTTAATAAACTTAATATAGCTAAAGATATGGCAATTTTAAATTTCGTAAAACCTGACAAGGTTATTATGATCAATTCAACCGAAACAACCGGCCAATTTGAGTTTAGACCATTGGAGCCGGGTTTTGGTATCACGATTGGAAACTCATTACGTCGTATTTTATTATCTTCTTTGGAAGGTTATGCGATTACCAGTTTACGAGTGGAAGGAGTTGACCATGAGTTTTCAACCATCAAAGGAGTGGTAGAAGACGTTACGGAGATCGTTTTGAACTTAAAACAAGTTCGTTTCAAAAAACAATTAGACAATCACGATAACGAAAAAATAACCGTTCATTTTGCGGGTTCCGATAAATTTACGGCCGGCGATATCGGGAAATATGTAAATGGCTTTCAGATCTTAAATCCTGACCTGGTAATTTTTAATTGCGACAGCTCAGTGCGTTTAAAAATGGAATTAACCGTTGAGCGTGGCCGTGGTTACGTTCCTGCAGAAGAAAACAAGAGCAACAGCGCACCTATTGGCACCATTTTCATTGATTCAATTTACACTCCCATTAAGAATGTAAAATACAACATTGAGAACTACCGTGTGGAGCAAAAGACTGACTATGAGCGTTTGATCGTGGATATCATCACCGATGGGTCCATTCATCCGAAGGACGCGTTGAAGGAAGCTGCTAAGATCCTTATTTTCCACTTTATGTTATTCTCAGACGAAAAGATTACTCTGGATGCAGAAGAAAAACGTAATGAAGAAGAATTTGACGAAACAAGCCTTCACATGCGTCAATTACTAAAAACCAAATTGGTAGACATGGATCTGTCGGTTCGTGCGTTAAATTGCCTCAAAGCGGCCGATGTGGAGACTTTAGGAGAGCTGGTATCATTCAATAAGAACGACCTCTTGAAATTCAGAAACTTCGGTAAAAAATCATTAACCGAATTGGAAGACTTAGTGCAAGCCAAGACCCTTCAGTTTGGAATGAATGTTGCGAAATATAAATTAGATAAAGACTAAAAATAAAATTAGATTTTAGAAGTCAGATTTAGGATTCCAAATCGCATCTCTCACTTCTTACTTCTTAAATCTTAAATCTTAAATACAATGAGACACGGAGATAAAATAAATAATTTAGGTAGAAAAACGGCTCACCGTCATGCCTTGTTAATGAATCTGGCTATTGCGTTGATCGAGAACAAGCGTATTTTTACTACCCTGGCAAAAGCAAAAGCATTGCGTGTGTATGTGGAGCCGCTGATCACTAAGAGCAAAGAAGACACGACACATAGCCGTAGAACTGCTTTTAGTTACCTGAAAAATAAAGAAGCAGTGAGCACCTTATTTAAGGATGTTGCCGTAAAAGTAGCTGAACGTAATGGAGGTTATACACGTATCATTAAAACCGGTAACCGTCAGGGTGATGCTGCTGAAATGGCGATGATTGAACTGGTAGACTTTAATGAGATCTACACCAATAACAAGAAAGGTACCGGTACTGCAAAAGCCAAAAGCACTCGCAGAAGTCGTGGTGCTAAGAAACCAACTGCCGCTAAGTCTGCTCCTGCAGATACTGAGAAAGACGATTCAGCTGCGGAAGAAGCTAAAGGCGAATAGAATAATAGAAAGATGATCGCTTCACAATTATGAGGCAATAATAATAGAAACCCGTTTCGGTTCCGAAACGGGTTTTTTTGTGGGAAATTTCCGGTGATGGTTTGCCGCTAGTTGGCTAACAAGACGCGATAGATCATCGAGTAAATCCCACACGTTCACTGAGATGATTTGGAGGGCTAAAAAGAGAGTTTATGGCCCTTTGGAGTAAGAATGAAGGGGTTTAGGAAAGGAAAAATAACAAGAGCATTGGAAATCTTAATATGCTCAGTTGGTAACGAAAGATCGTTTTGGCCCTCGGGGTTGCCCCAGAAAATTCACAAAGTTCACATGACCTTCCTTAGTTCAACACTTCAATCGCCTTTAAAACAGCTGTATCATTTTTATAGAGGATTGGGTAGTATGCCTCCTTATCGAATAAGTTGCGGCCAATAAGGGCCTTCGTTAAAAGTGCGAAACCTATTTCGTTTCCGGTAAAATTAGAAGGCGCCTTTTTTAAAGCTAAATAACTCTTCATCGCTCTCACTTCTTTTTCGGATACTTTATATCCGGAAATAAAATCCGCAGCAGACTTGTATTCTTTCAAAAGTTGAGCACGATGTTGATCTGTGTACTCAAACGCAAAACTATTCAATATACCAGAATTATAGAGTCTGTTTACCAAGGGACTGGATTTCACCGTATCGAGTGGCACAAAAATATCAGGCACAATACCTCCACCACCATATACGATCTTACCACCTGGAGTGCGGTATTTCTTGGTTTTGTCTACCTTCATACTATCTGCGTTATACAATTCGCCATGCTCGTAACGATCGTATTCTTCGCTATAATAGTCGTCAAGACTTTTATCGTAGGGTTTTTGAATACATCTTCCTGTTGGCGTATAGTATCTTGCAATGGTTAAACGAACAGCTGAACCATCGGGTAAATCTATCTGATCCTGCACCAAGCCTTTTCCAAAACTTCTGCGTCCAATGATAGTGGCACGGTCATTGTCCTGCAAGGCTCCCGCAACAATTTCACTGGCACTGGCGCTGCCTTCGTCGATAAGAACGACCAAGCCGTTATTTTCGAATCCCCCTTTCGAGGTGGCATTGTATACTTTTTTTGGATGCGCTCTTCCTTCCGTGTAAACAATCTGCAAACCATCAATCAAAAATTCGTCAGCCAGTTCCACCGCTGTTTTTAAAAACCCCCCACCGTTCCCACGAAGATCAAGCACCAATTTTTTCATTCCCTGTTTGCTCAGCGAATTAAACGCATTGAGGTATTCTTCGTAGGTAGTTCCCGCAAAACGATTAATTTTAATGAATCCGATAGTTGGGCGCAGCATATACGCTACCTCAATGCTGTAAATAGGTATTTTGCCTCGGGTAATTTCAAAGTCAAGCAAATTCTTAACTCCCGATCTGCGAATACTAACGGTTACCAGACTACCGCTTTTACCTCGTAATTTTTCAAACACTTGTTTGGTGGTGATCTTAATGTTGGCAACTGAAATATTATTTACTTTAAGGATGCGATCTCCTGCCTTAATGCCCAGTTTTTCAGAAGGTCCGCCAATAATGGGATTCACCACCCGAATAGTATCGTCTATGATATTAAATTCGATACCGATCCCGTCAAAATTTCCTTCCAGTGGTTCGTTCACGGCACTAAAATCAGAAGCCGGAATAAAGTCGCTATGCGGATCGAGACTCTTGAGCATCGATACGATTGTTTTATTTTCCAACTGTTCGTGATTCACCGTATCTACATATTGCATTTCAATATAATCAAGCAGATTAGTGATTTTGGTACCTTTAGATTTGCCATGATAGGTAAGACTTTTGCTTTCCGAATCAGAATTAAAGGTGAAGTAATAGCCAATTCCAACACCTGCTGCCAGTGTGATGGCGAAAAACAGGGGCATAAAAGGATTCGTTTTTTTTGGAGCAGGTTCTCCGGAAGATTGGAATGAGTTATCTGGCACAGGATGGTTGTAATAATTGAATTATTTTTTAAAGGTAATTAAATACTTATTTATATAATAATACAAATTGGGTTTTAGAAAATATTAACGTGGGTTTGGCTTGGAAACATTTATCTTTAGCATACGATTTCGATGCAAATCGCGTTAAAGGTGAAATCCACATGAAGAAGTTGCTGGTATTATTTCTTTTTATTTCTCTTGCTTCGTGCAAGAAGAAGAGCTCTTCATCGTCGGCAAACAATAACCCTGTGCCTTATGTGCCGGTGAGCATTTCAGTGTACCCGAATGATCCTTTGAATTTTTCAATTCAGTCGATAGGAGGTTGGAAATACATGGATGGCGGCATCTATGGTATTGTAGTGTACCGAAAATCTGAGCAGGAGTTTGTTGCATTAGAGCGTAGTTCCTCATTTTATCCGGGAAAGCCCGAGGCAAAAGTCTTTGTGATGTCGGATAATTTTATTTTGAGAGATTCGATCAGTGAGTCGCGTTGGCGCATAATTGATGGGGGAGTCACCAAGGGGCCTGCAACATGGCCTTTGCGGGTGTATGCCACCAGTTACGATGGCAATGTGTTAAGAATTCGAAATTAGTTCTTCCAGGCTGCTGAGTTGATCATGTGAATCACATCTGTTTTAAGATAGTCGATCACAATTTTGAGCGAATCACTATTGGGAAAACTATTAAAATAGAGAGATCCGCGCAAAAAATGTTTTGTGCTGTCGGTCAAATAAAACTGCAAGGAAGAAGCTGTATTGCCTGCAATGTCGAACAAGAGGCCATAAACGTGAGCACTGTCGCGCAGGATCGTCGTCTCATCGAGTCCGGTAGCTTTTAGTTGATGTTTATTTGCAATATCATGTGAATCTTCCAGATATTTTGCAAGGTTGTTTGTAACAGGTTTGTAACTCAGGTAAAGTGTGGCGTTGAACTGAGGAAATTCAAGATTTAGCCAGCAGGGGTCGGCCCCTTTACTTTTATTTTGAGTGATGTGCGAGTAGGTAGGGATCTCGAATTTAAACGGACAGGAACTGTCGTACAATCGGTAATTTTTTTCAGGAAATTCTATACGCATATACCCTCTGGGTTTCGGGGAGTATATTTCATCATCGGTGTCGCAGGACACGAAAGAGAGCGCACACATAACTAAGAAAGTGATTTTTGAAAAAAGAAATTTCATGGTGCAAATTAGTTTTGTGAGTGAATGAAATAAGGAAGGGTTTGTGTTATTTTGCAATGAATGTGTTAGTAAGGGAGTCCGGAGTCGTCAATATTCGGATTGGTATTTGACTCGAATGAGCTTTTTGCAATAGTGTCATGGCTTTCTGGGCGTTGCAGCACTATAAAACTTTCACCTACTATTTCGGTTACTGTTTTTTTATGACCTGCTTTATCTAACCAATTTACAGTTTGCAATTTACCTTCGAGGTACACCCGAGATCCCTTTTTGAGGAGTTTGACAGCGTTTTCGGCCAGGGTGCGCCAGAGCACGACATGGTGCCACTCGGTATGGTCGGCCTTATTACCGTTTTTATCGCGGTAAACTTCGGTAGTGGCCAGACTGAAGCGTACTTTGGCGATATTTCCCTCGAGGTAGCGCAGCTCGGGGTCTTTCCCCAGATTTCCCAATAAAATTACTTTGTTTACTCCGGTCATGCTGTAGTTTTAGTGATAGTAGGAGGGCGATTAAGGTCAAATTTAGTTGAAAAAGCAGGATGAGGGTTTATACCAACATTTTTTAACAAAAATCGAATTTTATGAGAATTGAATGGGACTTTCGACTTAGTATTGGCAAGATAAAGGATTGAGGTACTGTAGGAGGCGAAGATTTGGGACCATTTTATTAACAATTCTCAAAAAATCTTTGGAAAAGGCTAAAGAGTTAGTATCTTTGCCGTCCTGTT
>JAQSCW010000005.1 GCA_029945625.1 bacterium | reverse complement strand
ATCGAAATTTTACGAAAATTAGATCTGCTGACCTAAATCGGACAAGTCAGGAAATCATGCTTGAAAAAGCCAAAGCCGATAAACGTTTTGTTATTTATTAGGGTTGGGTTGCCGAAGTTATTGCCGCCATCACCGTAGAACCTCCGCTTAAACTCTAATGCCAATGATCAGCATGTCGTCTACTTGCTCGAGTGACCCTCGCCAGTTGGTACTTGCTTTTCGAAGTTGTTCCTTTTGTTCCGAACATGTTAGATGCGAATTTTTCAGAAGTACTTCCTCAAACTGTTTGTATCTGAATTTTTTTCCTTTTGGTCCCCCAAATTGATCCGCAAATCCATCTGTAAAGGTATAGACACAATCTCCTTTGTTTAGTGCAATTTTATGTTCGCTGAATGGCTTATTATGGTGACTGAAGCCGCAAGGTTGCCGGTTACCTTTGAATACAAAGAACTCCTTGTTATTGGTTTCAGGTGAATTATTTCGGATCACATACAGATTATTGTTTGCCGCCGAGTAAACTAATTCCTTGTTTTTGGTATTGAGAACGCAAACGGTAATGTCCATACCGTCTTTATTTTCAATCGCATTTCCCGATTGATTTAGTGCGGCAATGATTTTATCACGCATCAAATTCAGAACTTCGGCCGGGTTGTGAATGTGTTGGAAGGTAATGATCTGGTCGAGAAAAGACAAGCCCAGCATGGTCATAAATCCACCCGGAACACCATGGCCCGTGCAATCGGCAGTGACATAAAACACAAGGTCATTTACCGGATAGATCCAGTAAAAGTCGCCGCTCACAATATCTTTTGGCTGAAAAAAAACAAAACTGTCGTTGAAATGACTTTTGAATTTATCCTCGGAAGAGAGGAGGGCATTTTGAATACTTTTGGCATAGTGAATGCTATCCGTTATTTCACGGTTTTTTTCTTCCAGTGTATCTTTTTGATCTTGTATTTCCTTTTTTTGTTCAAGAACCTGTTCGTGTTTTTGTTCCACATTCTTTTTTGAAAGTTCCAGTTCAAGGCGGATTCTAATTTCATTATAGGTGAGACGGTACCTCGTTCTGATCATGAAAACGCAGAAAATAATAACGGTGAAGGTGATTAAACCACCATTGATTAAAAATTCGGCACTGGAGAGCTGAGAATATAACTTATAAAAGATCAAATTAGCGAGGAGAGTGGTTACCACAAGAATTAAGGAGAATTTTAGTTCCCACAACACGAGCATACCTACACCAATAAACAGCACCATGTATGCGAAGGCATGTTTTTGAAAATGCGAGAGGTCCATCACGCTCCACATGTAAGCGTTTTGAATGGAAATGCCAATAACAAGTGTAAAAAGGCAGGTTAGTACGGTGAGTTTGAGGGGTTTTCTGAGGAGCAGGAGCAGAGCCACGGTTCCAGAAACTAGTAAACGGAATGTAAAAAACGGAATCAAGAAGTCGCGGATGATAAAATAATCACTGATAAACCACGCCAGATTCAGAACAATGCCAACCCAAGCCGTGATGATCTGGAATTTTTCGGTGGAATTGTCAAATTCGCGTTTTATGTTTTGTTCAGGTACTAATTTTTGGTTCATCACTACAAATAGCTGAATTTAGAATAAAAGGATGAAACTTTGTGATTGCGGCATTTGTTTATACGACTCAATTTTTAAAAACACTGCAGCTCAAATTTTTAATAATAAACGAAGCCGGAAACTTTATGCTTTATTTTCTTAGGTCTGCAGGATGCCCACATTGTATTTTTTTTCAATGGGGGCGTGGTTGGCCATTTCTATGCCGATGCTAAGCACTTTTCGGGTTTCCAGAGGATCAATGATCGCGTCGATCCACAAACGAGAAGCGGCATAATAGGGGCTAGCTTGGCGGTCGTAACGGTCTTTGATTTTATTAAATAACTCCTCTTCTTTTTTCGGTGTAATTTCTTCGCCTTTCGCTTTCAGAGTTGAAATCTCGATCTGCACCAACACTTTCGCCGCCTGCGAACCTCCCATAACGGCGATACATGCAGTGGGCCAACCCACGATGAGGCGTGGATCGTAGGCCTTGCCGCACATGGCATAGTTTGCGGCGCCGTAACTATTCCCAATAATGATCGTAAACTTCGGCACCACGCTATTTGCCATCGCATTTACAAGTTTTGCTCCGTCTTTAATGATCCCTCCTTGTTCGCTCCGCGATCCAACCATAAACCCGGTAGCATCCTGAATAAAGACCAACGGAATTTTTTTCTGATTGCAATTCATAATGAAGCGCGCTGCTTTGTCGGCACTGTCACTGTAGATAACGCCTCCAAACTGCATCTCTGTGCTTCCTCCCGGTTTTTTTCCTTTCACTATTTTTCGTTGATTTGCAACTATACCTACTGCCCAGCCATCGATTCGTGCGTAGGTGCAGATGATGCTTTGGCCGTAAAGTTCTTTGTATTCTTCGTGGCTGCCGCCATCTACCAATCGTTCAATGATTTCATGCGCATCGTATTGTTTATCGCGCGTGTCGGGAATGATGCCGTAAATTTCCTTTTGATCTTTTACTGGAGCCACCGGCGTGATGCGATTAAATCCGGCTTTGTCGTAATCACCAATCTTACTCATGATGTTGCGGATGCGGGAGAGACAATCCTGATCATCTTTGCATTTGTAATCGGTAACACCGCTAATTTCGCAATGAGTTGTAGCACCGCCCAGTGTTTCATTATCAATATTTTCTCCAACTGCCGCTTTTACCAAATAACTTCCGGCCAAAAAGATGGAGCCGGTTTTATCCACAATCATGGCTTCATCACTCATAATTGGCAGGTAAGCGCCGCCGGCCACACAACTACCCATAACAGCGGCAATCTGTAAAATTCCCATGCTACTCATTACTGCATTGTTGCGAAAGATTCTTCCAAAATGTTCTTTGTCGGGAAAGATCTCATCCTGCAACGGCAAATACACACCCGCACTGTCTACGAGATAGATGATGGGCAATTTATTTTCCATAGCAATTTCCTGCGCCCGGAGATTTTTTTTACCAGTTATAGGGAACCAGGCACCGGCCTTCACGGTGGCATCGTTTGCCACCACAATACATTGTTTACCGCTCACGTACCCAATCATAATCACTACCCCCCCTCCGGTGCATCCTCCGTGTTCGGGGTACATTTCGTAACCGGCAAAAGCGCCCATTTCGAAACGGGCACTGTCTTTATCCAGTAGAAAATCGATCCGTTCACGGGCCGACATCTTTCCTTGTTCATGTTGTTTTTCAATCCTTGCTTTTCCGCCACCCAGATAGATCTGTTGCAGACGCTGCTCCATCTGGCTGATGAGCTGACGCATGGTGTCTTCGTTCTTGTTAAACTCGAGGTTCATGGTATGCTGTAATATGAAAAATAAATGTATACAATTAATTAATGGCGTATGATGTAAAAGTAACTATACATGAATCATTTTGATATAGTGAAAGGTATCTTTTAAAAGCGTAGCCGGATTTTTGGTGTCGGAGGACTGAATGATGAGGTCTGCATCATGGATCCCTCTGCTCCCTGCGCATTTGAAAGAGGCAGTGAGAAATGATGCAATTCCGGCAGCGAATAGGTTATTGCCCGGGCAAGTGTTTATGACGACGTCAAATTGTTTTCCTTTGATGTGTTCCTCCGCTGCATGATTAGGGAGTTTCAGAAAGTTGGTATCTTTTTTTAAAAAACACTGCCAATCTCCGTAACTCGGTTCTTTTGATTTGGGTTCTATAAAAAACACCTCAATATATTTATGGGTGTCGTTTAGTAATGTATCCAATTCGCTTTTGTTCAGAATGGACTCTGACCCAACGATCAAGGCTATTTTTTCGATCTGCTCCCAGGGCAGGAATTTTTTCTGATGCTTTTGGTCATTCCGCCTGATTTTTGACCGTAAAATTTTTCGGGCGATAAAGGCAAACATGTTAGAATAAGGTTTTAATTAGCTCTTCAAATTTTTTCTCGGTATTGGCCAGGGTATCGTTGCTTCGGCCTCCTGCTGCATTTATATGACCACCACCGTTAAAATGTAATCGGGCAAACTTGTTCATGTCTATTTTTCCCTTGCTTCGAAAAGAGATCTTCACATAATTATCGGTCTCGTTAAACAGCGCACATACTTTAATTCCTTTTATTGAAAAGGGGTAATTCACCAAACCTTCGGTATCCCCTTTTTGGTAGTTAAATTTTTCCAGTTCTTTTTCAGTAAGGGAAATGTAAGCGGCGGGATAGAAATTAAGGATCTTTAATTTTTCATTGAGGGCGTAGCCCAGGAGCTTCAGTCGGTCGAGGCTGTAATTATCGTATATCGCACCATGAATATCGCTGGGAATGATGCCCGTTTTGAGGAGTTCGGCAATAATAAGGTGCGTTTTTGCATTTACATTGGAATACCTGAATGATCCGGTGTCCGTCATTAAGCCGGTATAAAGGCAGGAAGCTATTTTTTTGTCGATCAGTTTCTTTTCACCCACACCCACTATAAAATCGAAAAGCAGTTCGCAGGTGCTGCAGGCCTGAATATCGTGAAAATAATAGGTAGCATAATCGTCGGGTTGCTGGTGGTGATCGATGAGTACTTTTGGGGCCTTGGCCTTGTCGATGAGACCTCCCAGTTTTTCGAGTCGTTTATACGAATTAAAATCCAAGGTAAAAATGAGATCAGCTGAGGAGATAGCCTTGCCGGCCTTTTGTTCATTTTCCTGAAAATTAATAACTTGTTTATGGCCGGGCAACCAATGCAGAAAATCGGGATAGGCATTTGGAACGATTACAGTGGCTTTTTTGCCCAGTTTTAGTAAAAACAGGTACAAGGCGAGGCTACTGCCCATGGCATCGCCATCGGGGCTCCAATGAGTTACAATGGCTATTTTTTGGGTGTTTTTGAGGAGTTTTTTGAACTTTAAGAAGCTGTCTTTGCGCATTTAAAGGGATAAACTGTAAATTTAGAGTTTTAAGGGGGAATAAAGCACTAAAAATCTGTAAATAATTTTCGGTACTTTGGATAAAAGCCTTATATTTGCCCCTCTAATTTAAAGAAAGAAGCAAAAAATGTTAGTAGTTCAAATAAAAGAAGGCGACAATATTGAAAAAGCCCTTAAAAAGTACAAGAAGAAGTTCGAAAAAACAGGCGTTGTAAAACAATTGCGTGAACGGTCAAAGTTTACAAAACCTTCTGTACGTCGTCGTGAAGAGATAATTAAAGCATCTTATAAGCAAAAATTGCAAATCGGCCTGATCGAAAAATAGACTTTTTTTGTTTTTTTAGTGAAAATTTATTGGAATCCTAACCTGAAATGTATAATTTCGGTTAGGTTTTTTTTAGATTTATGGTTGAAGGGGCAGTTTCCGGCTTTTATTCTTACTTAAACTTCCAAAGAAGGTTTAGTCCTTTAACCACGAAAAATTATCAATCCGACCTGCAACAGTTTTTCAATTTCCTTAACAGCGAACTTCCCGGATATTCGTTACAAAGTATTTCTTACCAACACATCAGGGGCTTCATTGCCGATTTAATGAACAAGGGCTTGTCGGCCGTGAGTGTTAACCGAAAGATCAGTACCCTGAAATCGTTTTTTAAATACCTCTTAAAAAATCAATTGATCGAGAACAATCCCACTCAAAAAATACAGGGACCTAAAAAGCCGAAACGCTTGCCGGTATTTTTAGATGAGTCGCAAATCGAAAAGGTATTTTCGGGTATGACCTTTGAGCCCGGCTTTGAAGGGCAGCGCGACAAATTGATTATTGATATCTTATACCAAACCGGATTAAGAAGAGCAGAGATTCTGGGATTAAAAGAAAGTGACATCAACCTGTATGACCTTCAATTAAAAGTGTTGGGAAAGCGCAATAAGGAACGAATCATACCATTTAGTCTTGCTTTGAAACGGAGTCTGCAAGCCTACCTGGACGCCAAGAAAGAACTGGGGTTGAAGAACCCGCATCTACTCGTAACATTGAAAGACAGCCCACTGAGTCCTCAAAAAATTTCCATCATTGTGAAAACGATTTTAGGAGCTGTTACCACCAGCAAGAAAAAAAGTCCGCATGTGTTACGTCACACATTTGCCACGCACTTATTGAATAATGGGGCCGATATTAATGCGGTGAAAGAGCTGCTTGGCCATTCGTCGTTAAGTGCCACCCAGATTTATACGCACAACACAATAGATAAATTAAAAAAATCATATAATCAGGCCCATCCACGATCGGGCAATTAAACAAATAGGAGGAAACAAGTTATGACAATTAACATTCAATCGGTGCATTTCGATGCAGATCAGAAATTACTTGACTTTGTGAACGAAAAAGTTGACAAGTTAAAAACCTATTATGACGGGATCATAAACAGTGAGATAACCTTGCGACTCGATAAGAGCAGCACCAGTGATAACAAGATCTCCGAGATCAAGATGCTGGGCAAAGGCCATGAGTTCTTCGCCAAGAAGCAGTGTGAAACGTTTGAAGAAGCTACGGATCTGGCTTGCGAGGCACTTCGTACGCAAATAAAAAAACATAAGGATAAGCTGTTTCAGCATTAGTGTATTCCATTTTATTCCTAAAAAGGCCGTCGCTCGAAAAAAAGCGGCGGCTTTTTTTATTAAGTCAAATTGCTCTATCTTTAAACTCTGATGCGCCAATTCGTATTTTACAGTTTGCTCTTTTTTTCACTTTCTGTTTTCTCTCAGAAAAAGAAACTCAATGCCCCTTTCAGCATCAGAGGAAATGTGGGCATTCCCAGCGCTACCAGCAGTCAGATGTTCAGAACAGCATTTGGTGGCGTGTACGAATTTAACCTCAGTGCAAATGCCAGGATATTTAGTAATTTCTTTGCCGGGCTGGGCTACCAAAATTCGCACTTTGTGAATAAAAAGGGATTGTTTGATCACTATGTTTTTAAAGACCCCAGTTCAGACCCACCGGGTAAAACCGTGCCTTATACGACACAACTTAATGGACAAGGGGGATTTATTAAACTGGGATACGATCATTTTTTTGATAAAGGGTATGTAAGTTTTTGCCTTAATTCGGGCGTGATGGCTTGCGCGTACCAACATGTGAATAAAGATACTTCACTGGCAAACCGACCCTATGGTGCTCTTAAATTCAATGCGCCTTATTTTCAACCCGAAATAGCGGTTAATTTTATGACCGATGGCAATTTGAGTTTTTCCATCATGTTGAGTTATGCTACCATGTTGTATCATTTTGATCCAAAGGCCCCGCGATTTAATCATATTGAAGAAGTGAACAGTACATCGAATTCATATGTGATGAGTTGGATCAATATTGGATTTGGATTTAATATTCTTTTGGGGAAAAAATAAAAAAATTGAACGCGTATGATAACTGCTGAAACACCTGTGAAGTATGAACGAAAAAAACACAAGGACGGGGTATTGATGGAATTGTACGTGGGAATTTTAAAACCACGGATGATCGAAGAAAAGATGTTGCTTTTGCTCAGGCAAGGCAAGATCTCCAAATGGTTTAGTGGCATTGGTCAAGAAGCCATCTCTGTAGGTGTTGCGAGTGCGCTGAATGAAAACGAATACATACTTCCTATGCACCGGAATTTGGGGGTGTTTACCACCAGAAAGATTCCTTTGAATCGGCTGTTTTCTCAATTCCAGGGAAAACCCGGGGGCTTTACACAAGGTCGCGATCGTTCGTTTCATTTTGGCACCAACGAATTCAAAATAGTGGGAATGATCTCACATTTAGGTCCGCAATTAGGCGTAGCCGATGGTATTGCCTTGGGAAATAAGCTCCGCAAAGATAATTTGATAACGGCTGTATTTACAGGAGATGGGGGGGCGAGTGAAGGTGATTTTCATGAAAGCATAAATACGGCAGCAGTTTGGAATTTGCCGGTGATCTTTGTAATTGAAAATAATGGTTATGGCTTAAGCACCCCTAGCAACGAGCAGTTTCGATGCAAGTCTTTTGCTGACAAAGCTATTGGCTATGGCATTGAAGGAATTTCGATAGATGGAAACAACGTATTGAAGGTGTATGAAACGGTAAAAAATCTCGCCGAAAGTATGCGTGATGATCCGCGACCGGTATTACTGGAATGTGTGACATTTAGAATGCGCGGGCATGAAGAAGCCAGTGGAACCAAATATGTACCCAAAGAATTATTTGATGTGTGGGGGCGAAAAGATCCTGTTTCTACGTTTGAAAAATATTTAGTGGATGAAGGAGTTCTTACTGACGAGCTCATTGAGGCAACGCGTGCGGCGATCAAAAAAGAAATTGAAGAAGGATTGGAAATCGCATTTGCCGAAGAAAATCCAACTCCCGATACCGCAAAGGAGTTACGTGAATTATTTAGTCCCTACCAATGTTCTGAAACTAGTGATGTGGCAGGCAATAGGAAGGAAATGCGATTAATTGATGCCATTAGCAATGGGATGAAACTCGCCATGCAAAAACATTCCAATCTTGTGTTAATGGGGCAAGACATTGCCGATTACGGCGGGGTATTTAAGATCACCGAAGGATTTGTGGAGTTGTTTGGTAAAGACCGGGTAAGGAATACACCCTTGTGTGAAAGCGCCATTCTAGGTACAGGTTTTGGTTTGTCGATTAATGGTTTTAAGTCGATGGTGGAAATGCAGTTTGCCGATTTTGTAAGTGAAGGCATGACACAGATTGTGAATAATTTGGCAAAGAGTTACTACCGTTGGGGACAAAACGCCGACGTGGTAGTGCGCATGCCAACCGGGGCGGGAGTTGCCGCAGGGCCCTTCCACAGTCAAAGCAACGAAGCCTGGTTCTTTAAAACTCCCGGATTAAAAATAGCCTATCCTGCGTTTCCATCGGATGCAAAAGGATTACTGATTTCGGCATTTGAGGACCCTAACCCGGTTATGTATTTTGAACACAAAGGTCTTTACAGGAGTATTAGTGAAGAAGTACCGGAGGGTTATTATACAATACCATTTGGCAAAGGAAAATTGCTGAGTACAGGAACTGATCTCACCATTGTTACTTATGGCTTGGGTGTGCATTGGGCCCTGGAGGCCTTGTTGGAACAGCCTGACCTGAAAGCTGATTTAATTGACCTTCGTACCCTTGCGCCCTTAGATACAGAGATGATCTATGAGTCGGTGAAAAAAACGGGAAGGGTGATCGTTATGCATGAGGATACGCTAACGGGCGGCATTGCAGGCGAAATAGCCGCGTTAATTTCGGAGAATTGTTTTTCATATTTGGATGCGCCGGTGATGCGGGAGGGCAGTTTGGACACCCCGGTGCCAATGAATGTAGATCTGGAACATAATTTTTTACCCAAAGAGAGATTCAAAAAGAAATTAATAAAACTCTGGAAATACTAAATTCCAAAAACCTGCTAGTAAAAAATGATCGATCTAAGAAGTGATACAGTAACACGTCCTACGGCTCACATGTTGGAAACCATGCTACGTGCAAAGGTGGGTGATGATGTGTTTGGAGAAGATCCTACCATCAGTGAATTGGAAAACTATACGGCGACTCTATTCGGAAAGGAAGCAGGATTATTTTGTCCGAGTGGCACGATGACAAACCAAATTGCCATTAAAGTACATACTCAGCCGGGAGATGAGCTTATTTGTGATGTGAATTCGCATATTTATAATTACGAAGGCGGAGGAATTTCATTTAATTCGGGGGTACAAGCAAAATTACTCCATGGGAATGAAGGACGATTAAGTGCAGAACTGATTGAGCCGGCCATTAACGGAAATTTTGACTGGCTCACACGTACCTCACTGGTATCCCTCGAAAACACCGTTAATAGGGCGGGGGGGAGTTATTACAGAATAGAGCAAATAAAACCCATTTATGATCTCTGCAAAAGCAGGAATTTGAAATTGCATTTGGATGGCGCCCGAATATTTAATGCATTGGAGGAAACAAAAGATAAGCCTACCGACATAGGAAACTATTTTGATACCATTTCCGTTTGTTTGTCTAAGGGACTCGGTGCGCCGGTGGGTTCCTTATTATTGGGAGATGCAAAGAGTATTCAACACGCGAGAAGAATTAGAAAAGTTTTTGGCGGAGGTATGCGTCAGGCGGGATTTTTGGCAGCAGCAGGACTTTATGCCTTGAAAAATAATGTGAAACGCCTGAAGGAAGATCACCAAAAAGCAAAAGCACTAGAAGGCGGCCTGAAAGAATTAGAGCTTGTTGAATCTATTTTGCCGGTGTACACCAATATTGTGATTTTCAATTTGAAGAAGGAACTCATGACGGGAGATACTTTTGAAAAAAAATTAGCAGAGAAAAAAATCAGGGTGTCGGCGTTTGGTAAACAAACAATTCGTTTGGTGACACATTTGGATTTTACGGATGAGATGTTAGTGGAGACACTGCGCGCGTTGAAGGGAATGGCCTGAGGTTTGCAAAACCATAAATATTTCTGATTATGCCTATTGTTTTGGTAGGCGCAAACAATCTCAAAGCAAAACAGTACACTATTTGCACAAACAGCAGGAGACGTATCACCTCCCGCAGAGCAAGAAGCAGTTTTTTTATAGGCCATGAACTCATGAAATTTGTTTCTAAACGAGAGGAAGGCCAATTGCCCGATTTGATGCAACTTTTGAGATTTGTAAAAATGGGGGTGGTGGGCCGGTTCAGTACTGTGTTGGGGCAGCTTTCAGGTGAGGCCAATCCCTAATTATATTAAAAATTTATCAAAAATTTTTATGCAAGTTCAATATTAAGTATCTTTAGAATTCGTATTTAAGTACTGTGATACCAAAGCTTACCGTAGATAAGATTATAGATGCCGCTCATGTGGAAGAAGTGGTGGGGGAATTTATTACCCTCAAAAAGCGTGGGGCGAATTTGCTGGGGCTTTGTCCTTTTCACGGAGAAAAGACCCCCTCGTTCACTGTTTCGCCTGTAAAAGGCATTTACAAGTGTTTTGGCTGTGGTAAAGCCGGCACCTCAGTAAATTTTGTGATGGACCACCTTAAACTCAGTTATCCTGAGGCGCTAAAATGGCTGGCTGCTAAATACAATATTGAAATTGTGGAGCGGGAGATCACACCCGAGGAGCGTCAGCAGCAGACCGAGCGCGAGAGCATGCTCATTGTGATGCAATATGCACAGCGTTATTTTACGGAGATGATGATGACCACCGATGAGGGAAAATCTATTGGGTTGGGTTATTTCAAAGAACGAGAACTGCGCGACGAGATCATCGCTAAATTTCAATTAGGTTATAGTCTCGAGGATCGGAATGGTTTCACCAAAGCAGCAGTAAAGGCCGGGTACATGCCTAAATATCTTGCTAAAACAGGCATGAGTATTTTGAGCAACCGTTATGTAGAAGGGGCTGAGGTAACCGAACAGGATCTTTTTGACCGGTATGCGGGTCGTGTGATGTTTCCCATTCAAGATGACGGGGGACGCGTGGTGGCTTTTGGTGGCAGGACCTTAAGCAGTGATAAAAAAGTTGCCAAGTACATTAATAGTCCCGAGACTGAAATTTATAATAAGAGTAAAATTTTATATGGACTTTGGTTAGGGAAAAAGACGATCCAGGACAAAGATTGCTGTTATTTGGTGGAGGGTTACATGGATGTGATTGCCATGCACCAGGCCGGAATTGAAAATGTGGTGGCCTCGAGCGGCACTTCGTTAACGGTTGATCAAATCAAATCCATTCATCGATTTACCCGAAACATTATTGTGTTGTATGATGGGGATGAAGCGGGACAGAAAGCCAGCAACAGGGCAATTCCACTCCTTTTGGAGGAAGGAATGAATGTGAAGCTCCTGCAGTTTCCCGATAACGATGATCCCGATTCCTTTGCCCGAAAAGTGGGGATCAGAGAGTTTCAAGAGTATCTTCAAAACAACACAACTGACTTTTTATATTTTAAAGCAAAAAAATTAAAGACGGATACCGCTCACGATCCCATAAAACGGGCAGGTGTTATTAAAGACATAGTTGAGAATATTTCATTGATTCCTGATAACATCATTCGAAGCATTTACATTAAAGAATGTTCGAACATTATGGAAATTGAAGAAGCGGTTCTTCAACAGGAAGTAAACAAAATAAGACGAAAGTCAGGTCCAAAATACAGAGAGGAGCACACCGATGCAGGAACAGGAGGAAGTGGATCGATTGGAGCGGAATCCACTCTTGTGGAGGCAGAAGAGGCAGAGAAGGAAGGATTTAATTTTGATTCGGAAGAAAAGGAATTATTGCGAATCATGCTCACCCATGGAAACATATTGATTACCCTCGACGCGGAGGATGAAAGTGAGGAGTCGCATGAGTTGGAGATCACCTTATCGGAGTTTATTCTATTTGAGTTATACCGCGATGAGATCAGTTTCGAGAATCCTATTCATCAGACGGTGCTGGACGAATACGTGCTGGAGATCGCAAATCAGAGGATTCCTGATATTCAGTATTTTGCCCGCTCGCAAAATCCTCTCATTAGCAGTTTTGTGATCAATCATGTAATGAGCAGTCATGAGTTAAGTAATAAATGGGTAAATTTTGGCGTGCACGTAACTTCCGAAGTAACGCATATTAAAAAAGGTACGCAGCACTTGCTCTTTAGTTTAAAAGAGAAAAAACTGAATCTCTTTATTACTGAAAAGCAGGAACTCTTGAAAACGGCTCCGGATGAGGAGATTCAAGGCATTCAAAAAGAAATCATGCACCTCACACTTTTAAAAGGCAGGGTAAATAAATTGTTGGGAAGAATTGTGGTAAAGTAGGAGTTTAACTACAGGTCTTTACATGGTGACCAACGTCCCTATTTTTTGTCCGTCAATCACATGGCTTAAGTTTCCCTTCTTATTCATATCGAAAACAATAATGGGTAATTTGTTTTCTTTACAAAGTGTAAAGGCAGTCATATCCATAACTTCAAGACCTTTGGTGTAAACTTCTTCGAAGGAGATGGTCTCGTATTTTATGGCGTTTTTGTCTTTTTCGGGATCGTTATTATAAATGCCGTCAACGCGGGTTCCTTTTAAAATCACATTGGCTTCAATTTCGATGGCCCGCAACGTGGCGGCTGTATCGGTAGTGAAATAGGGATTTCCGGTACCTGCACCAAAAATAACTACGCGGCCTTTTTCCAAATGACGTACTGCTCTTCTACGAATATAGGGCTCGCAGATTTGCTCCATTTTAATGGCACTTTGCAAACGGGTTTGTACACCAATTCCCTCAAGTGCACTTTGAATGGCCATGCTGTTAATCATGGTAGCCAACATGCCCATGTAATCGCCGTGTACACGGTCCATACCACCTTTTTCGGCCTGGATGCCGCGGAAGATATTACCACCGCCAATAACGATGGCGACCTGACAACCGGCTTCAGAAACTGCCTTAATTTCGCGGGCATATTCCATAAGGCGGTCTTGATCAATACCAAAACCCTTATTGCCCATGAGGGCTTCGCCGCTAAGTTTTAGGAGAATTCGTTTGTATTTCATAAGAAATGTACTGTTGTTTTACCACTAAGCCACTAAGAGCACAAGTAACACTAAGGTAGTATAATTGTTCAAAGTCGGTCTCCGGGAATAAATGAACTTATAAAAAAATTGTCAAAAAAAATCCCGACCAAAAGGCCGGGATTACTGATTATGCTAATGAATAACGTTTTAGTGCTGAAACGGTGAGGTCTTTCTCAACGCCTTGCAAGAACTGGCGAACGGTCATTTTATTATCGATAAAATACTCCTGGTTCAACAACGTAGAATCTTTGTAGAATTTATTTAATTTACCCTGAGCAATTTTTTCTACCATTTCTTCAGGTTTACCTTCAGCACGGGTAGTTTCGCGGGCGATGTCCAATTCACGCTCGATGGTGGTTTTATCCACATCGTCTTTATCAATTGCCACTGGCGCCATAGCGGCAGCCTGCATGGCTACATTTTTCGCCACCTCATCTGAAACTTTTTTATTAAAGCCAATAGCCACGGCCAAACGGTTTCCCGGGTGGATGTAACCTACCACTTGTTCAGCGTTTACCAGGCTGTAGTGGCCGATATCGATCTTCTCACCAATTTTACCCACTTGCTCCATGAATTTATCGGCAACGGTTATTTCGCTGTTGTATGGCAACGATTTTAAGGCATCGATGGTGGCGGGTTTTTTGTCTAATGCAATGTTTGCCACTGTTTCGGCGAAAGTAATAAACTCTGCATTTTTTGCCACGAAATCAGTTTCGCAATTTACACTTACCACCACTCCTGTTTTTTTATCGGAGGAGGTTTTTGCCAACACTACCCCTTCTTTAGCATCGCGGTCGGCACGGTTGGCGGCCACTTTTGCACCTTTTTTACGAAGAAAATCCACAGCGGCGTCAAAGTCGCCGTTGCTTTCTTCCAATGCTTTTTTGCAATCCATCATACCGGCACCTGTTTGCTGGCGTAATTTGTTTACTTCTGCTGCTGTAATAGCCATTTTGTATTTATATTAGTTATTATTTTTTGATTCTGTTTGCTAACCTTACCCATTTTCACAATTTCCTCAAGTGTCTTAAGGCATCCGTTTGAAAATTGTTTTGTGTTAACAGGTGGCCGCTTATTCCTTAAAAAAAACGGTCAGCCTGTTGCCAGAATGACCGCTTTTTAAAAATTTAGTATTAAATTATTTTTTTGCTATCACTCGGCGACGTGGTTTTTTTGCGCCACCTTTTTCTTCTTCCTCTTCCTTAGCACCTTTGATGATGGCGCCTTCAGCCAGTTCTTCTGCTTCTGAGGAACTCAATTCTTTTGAATCACCTTCTTCAGCATTGGCTTCTTTGTCCATTTTGCGGTCAGACAAACCTTCTTTCACTGCATTAACCATCAATTCAATGATGTAAGCAATTGAAGTAGAGGCATCGTCATTTGCCGGCACGGCGTAATCCACCAAATTAGGATTAGAGTTGGTATCAACAATTGCAAAAGTTGGAATATTTAAACGTTTTGCTTCTGCTACAGCGATATGTTCTTTGGTGATATCAACAATGAACAAAGCGGCAGGCAAACGGGTAAGATCGGCAATAGAACCAAATTGTGTTTCTAATTTAGCACGCTCACGGGAGAACTGCAGACGCTCACGTTTTGACACATTAGCGAAAGTTCCGTCAGCAAACATTTTATCGATCTGACTCATGCGACGCACCGATTTACGAATGGTAGCGAAGTTAGTGAGCATTCCGCCCGGCCAGCGTTCAGTAACGTATGGCATATTAACGGTTTTTACTTTTTCGGCAACAATATCTTTTGCTTGTTTTTTAGTAGCTACAAATAGTACTTTGCGGCCCGAACGTGCAATTTGTTGAAGTGCGCTAGCGGCTTCGTCAATTTTTGCAACAGTTTTATTCAGGTCGATGATGTGGATCCCGTTTTTTTCGGCGTAGATATATGGAGCCATTGCGGGGTTCCATTTGCTTTTAAGGTGACCAAAATGTGCACCTGATTCCAGTAATTCGTTAAATGATGTTCTTGCTGACATTTTTTATTTTATCTTTCTATTAATGAACTAAATATTAACGTTTGCTGAATTGGAAACGTGCACGTGCTTTTTTCTGACCAAATTTCTTACGTTCCACCATGCGTGGGTCACGGGTAATTAAACCTGCTGCACGAAGATCTTTTTTAAGATCGGCATTCATCTCCACCAATGCTTTGGCAATGGCTAAACGGATGGCCTGAGCCTGACCGGTGATACCACCACCCGCTACGTTTACTTTTACGTCGTAAGCTTCGCGCAGGTTTGAAACCATTAACGATTGCGTTACATAATAATGCAAAGTAGGTGTTTTGAAATATTCCTTAAAGTCTCTTCCGTTAACTTCAATGTTTCCGGAACCTGCTGTTACATAAGCGCGGGCTACTGAAGTTTTTCTGCGACCAGATGTGTTAATTACTTCCATTTAATTTGTTTGTATCTGTTATTTAATCTTGCTTAAATCTACTTTTTTAGGCTGTTGTGCCTCGTGTCCGTGTTCAGAACCTGCAAAAATGCGAATGTTCGTGTTTAGCACTCTCCCTAAACGATTTTTTGGCAACATACCATGAATAGCATGTGTTAAAATTTCGGTAGGTTTTTTTGCCATCAGATCTTTTGGATTTGTGAACCGCTGACCACCTTGATAACCGGTATAACGAATGTATTCCTTATCGGTCATTTTTTTACCGGTAAAACGAACTTTATCGGCGTTGATAACGATTACATTACTTCCTGAATCGGAATGCGGCGTATAACTGGTTTTGTGTTTACCGCGAAGCAGCATGGCTACTTTCGAAGCTAAACGTCCAACTACCTCATTTTCAGCGTCAACGAGCAACCATTCTTTGTTGGCAGTAGCTTTGCTGGCAAATTTTGTTTTATAACTTAATGCGTCCACTTTGTAATAATTTTAGTCTTTTCCCCAATTTAGGGGGTGCAAATGTAAGAAGTTTTTTTTATCGAGCAAAACTTTTTTGCAAAAAGGCCCCCGTTTTTCAACAATTTATCCCTTTTCGAACACATATTGGGAATTCTGGCTGGTGGTCTTCGACACCTCCTCGAAACTTAGATCTTTAAGGGCAGCCAGTTTTTTAGCTATTTCAAGCAAGTAGAGGGGTTCGTTTCGTTTTCCTCTAAATGGCACAGGGGCAAGGTAGGGTGCATCGGTTTCGAGAACTAAGTGTTCTAAAGCTACCTGTTGCAGCACCTTGTCAAGGCCCGAATTTTTGAAGGTTAAAACACCGCCAATGCCCAATTTGATGTTAGCTAGGGCAATAAGTTGTTGTGCCTGTTCCAAATTGCCTGAAAAGCAGTGGAAAATCGTTTTTGGAAGGGTTTTAAAGGAGGTTAGGATTTCAAGAATGGGGTCAAAAGCCTCGCGACAATGAATAGCGATAGGATAACCATAGTGGAGGGCCCATTGAATTTGTGTTTTGAAAGCATGCTTCTGTTCTTCAAAAAAAGTTTTATCCCAATACAAATCAATGCCAATTTCGCCGATGGCCGCAAAGTGGCGTTTTTGAAGCCAGGAATTTACAACTGCAAGTTCCTGCTCAACCCCTGCATTCACATGGCAGGGATGCAGGCCCATCATGGCAAAACAATGTTCCGGATATTTTTGTTCGAGGGCGAGCATGGGTGCAATTGAGGCGGAATCAATATTTGGCAGATAAAATTTAGTAATGCCGCCGGCAATTGCTTTTTGAATAAGTACATCACGGTCGTGATCAAATTCCCGGGCATATAAATGTGTATGTGTATCGATGATCAACGTCTAAATTTAAGAGGGGCAAAGATACTAATTTAATGCTCTGTTCCTTGTAGGCAGAGGAAAGGAATCGCGAATTTATGAGGGTGATGAGCGGGATACTGCGTGAGGGATGCGCAGGGTTTAGCACCCGCAGGAAGGCTTTTTCTGCCGGCCGAGGATGCCGAAACGAAGTGGAGCCCGAAGCAGCCCGACCCCTGAAGCAGAAAAACCTTGAGTTAATTTGTTCAGTTTTTCGCTTCAGGGGTCACGCCCAAAAAAATTCTTTCTAAAAAACAGTTTTTCTACACCAACGCATCTAGCGTCACTTTCACTACACTGTTGAGTTCTGCTTTAGATGCTCCGCTCTGGCTCATCACCTTCAGGCCGCAGAGGGTATTGAACAAAAACGGACTGTATGTTTTTGGGGATTTATCGGCGGGAATTACTTTGTCGTTTTGTGCATCGGCAAGCCAGTTGGTAAAGAGTTCTTCGGCACTTTCTTTATTGTTGCACACCACGGCATACGTCTTGTCACATTTTTTGCTCATTTCGGCAGCGGCATTCACCATTAAACAACCATTGTCTTCGGGGTGCGTACTCAACAAATTCACCACTTCTTTGAAGAGAAACTCTATTTTTTGCAAGCCATTCAACTTCTTATCATCGGTAATTTCGTAGCGGTGCATTTCTAAATTTTTATAATGCTCGAGCGACTGAATATAGAGCGTGTGTTTGTCGTTAAACGAGTCATACAAGCTGCTGCGACTAAGGCCGGTGGCTTTTAAAATTTCATCAATAGAAGTGCCGTTGTAGCCCCTTTGTCTGAAAATATCGGAAGCCACTTCAAGTACTTTGTCTTTGTTAAATTGTTTGGTTTTAGGCATACAATAAGTTTTATAAAATAAAGATAGGAATAATAATCTGAATTGGAATGAGTATTCTGAAATTTTTTTTACCAGATCCCGAATTCTTCATCCAGAACTTCTTTGAACCATTTTTCGTGGCCATACTGTTTGGTGAGTTCGGCCTTTAGTTCGGGAATTTTGTAGATCTTTTTCTTTTTTGGGGGAATAAATTGTGTTTGCTCTGCAGAAATGAGCTCCACTTTTTTAGCGAAGTACACCACGCCGCCGTCTTCGGTGGCCAAACCCAAAATGGTGCCGGGGAGTCCGCGAAAACTTTCGGGACCGGTAGATGGCACCAAATCGTAACTAAACCAAGCATAGATGCGTGTGGAGTCGTTGGCTTGCCAAACGGCTTTACGGCATTGGAAACCGGCGATGTTACGTGAGCTTTCGGTGATTTGCCATCTGCGTGTTACCAGACTGTCGGTGAGGTGCATTTCTTCTCCCCACATGGTTTTGATCAGGTAACGTTTGTTTTGATTGGGGTATTGGTACACTGTATTTTTTGCGGTGGTCCAACTGTAATTTTCTTTGAGTTCGCTGGCCTGAGGTTGAAACACAGAGCAGGTGTCGTTCACAAATAATTCGAAGTAATCTGTTTTTATTTTGTCTTCTTCTTTTATCCAGCGTTGAATGTCATTGTTCTTTTTAAATTTTTTATAGAGATTGGTTTTTCGTTCATAGGTGATCTTGGCATAATTTAGCTGAGCAGCGTGCTGCAGAAAGATGAGTACCAGAAATGAAAGTGCACTACTTCGTTTAATAATCATCGTCTTCTATTTTAGTTTTTTGATTATTGAATTTATAGAGCAGCTTAAGTAAAAAAAAGCGTTTGATGATCTGCGTTTTCGTATCACTGATCTGGTTACTGCTAATGGTTCGTTGGTTACTGATATTTTGGTTCAAAATGTCGTACCCATTAAGGGTGAGAATGAGATTCTCAGTTTTTAAAAAGGATCTTCCAAAGCTGGCGTTCCAGATGAAGTAATTGATGTTATAGCCCGGCGACCTGTTGCCATTGTTGGTGTATTTGCCGTCGGTAGAGAGGATGAACTTGTGCGGGAGCTTCATTGAAATGTCACCTTCTAAACTATAGGTGTAATACGGTTGGTTCGTTTGAACACTGATACTCGATTTGGGAATACTGTAATTGTAATTCCCTCCAAGGCTCACCTCAAAATTCTCAACGCTTTTTTCAAATGAAAGTCCGGGGCTTAAATTAATATTTTGAGTTATATTTTTTTGAAAGTTCACGTAGGAAACGTTGTTTGACACTCCGGCGTTGAGGTTGTAATCGATCTTAAAAAATTTCTTAAACACAGGAAAAGCGCCACCCAGCCATACATTGCCGCGGTAATTGCCATCTACATTTAGTGGTTTGGTTATTGCTCTTCCCAACGAATCGTAAAAGGTTGTAAAGGAAATCTGATGGAGCGTATTTCCAAAATTGGCTCCCGAGTACAAATGCACATCGCTAATGCCTTTGTAAAAATAATAGTTGATGGAGCCATTGTTGCTAAAAGTGGGTAACAAGGAGGGTGTGCCGGCAGAGATACGGTTGGGGTCGGTATTATCGGCCACGGGTTGCATCTGTTGCATGTCGGGTTGTTGCGAGGAGGTGCTGTAATCGGCACTAAAATTGGAACCCTGACTAATTTTATAATTAAATGATGCCAGGGGAAGGATGTTGTTGATATTTTGGGTAAGCTTATTACCGCTGGTGAGATTGAGATTTTCTTGCTGAATATTTCTGACATAGGTCCCTACTGAAATTTTATATTTTTTTACTTCGTAAATTAATTTGGTGCCGGCCCGGTTGATGATGCGGAAGTTGTCGAAATTATTAGACAAAAGGGGGTTATAGATGTCGTACGCAGCACCCGAATAGTCGTTGGTGGTTCGATTGTTGTTCGTTTTGTTCCAGGTATAATTGTAGCTCAGCTCTGTTCTGAATTTTTTGGTGAATGGTTCGGTGTACACCACCGATGCATTTTGTTCGGACTTTGTATTTTCCTGTGTGCGCTGCTGCACCACCAGGCTCTCGGGTAATTGGTTTTGAAAATATAAGAAGTGATTTTTTAATTGCAGAGTGCTCGAGTTCGCACTAAATACCGGTTGGTAGTTCAGTTTGAGGTTTCGGTCTTTTTTCTTAAAATTTCGATTCAAAGTGAAGAGCAGATTGGCGTCGGCATTGGTTCCCTTATTATCGTTAAACACTTCCGTTTTTCGTGTACTCACATTTTCTTGAGAAATAAATTCGTCGGTTTGTTCACTCGTATTGCCGGTGGTGGCATATTTGAGTTTAGGGGCCACTGTTAATTCGGAAAGGGAATCCAGCTTTTGTACGACTCTAAAATTAAACGAGTGACTTTCGTTACGGCTGTTGGAACTTTTTATTTTTGTGTTGGTATAAGACGTGTCGGTTAAGAAGTACTGGGTGTTGGACTGGCTTCCTTGCCATAAATTGTTTTGGTTATAGGTATAATCGGTATTGATTTTTGTTTTTTTGCCGATTTTATCGTTGAAGTAAAAACCCGATTTGATGGCCTGAGGAATTCCCGTTCCTCTGTTATTATTGTTGGTCCAGGAACCTGAGCCTTCGTCGTAGGACCATCCTTGTTCACCTGTTAAACCATACTTATAAGCATCGTTGCCGCCGAAGCCCTGTTTGGGTGTATTGGCCACTAAACCAAAAAGAGAGATCTTTCTATTGCCTTTGAACTTATTGATGAGCGCCTCTCCTTCGTAGTATTTTTGAAAATCGCTGGCACCCGATACTTTTCCAAAATAGCCTTTTTTGGCATCGTCTTTCATTTGAAGATTGAGGACTTTGAGGGTTTCATTTTTTCCTTCTTCACTGCTTTCATTTTTTTTATCGAATACCTGCACATTGGCAATAGAGGTTGCATTAAGGTTACGCGTGGCAATGGTGGGATCGGTGCCAAAGAACTCATCGCCATCTACCAATACTTGATCCACTTCTTTTCCTTGTACTGTAATTTTTCCGGACGGATCCACTTTAAAACCGGGAAGTTTTTTGAGCAGATCTTCTACTGTGGCATTGGGTCGGGTTTTGAAAGAATCGGCCGTAAATATGAGAGTATCTCCTTTGTAATACGTTTTCTCGCGGCGGGCAATGATTTCAATTTCGTTTAATAGCACTGATTTTGGCGGCAGAACCACATTCTTGAAATTATAGGCGGTATCGCTGGGGGAGGGCACGAGAAAATAGGTTTTATCGTTAAACTTAGGGTGAGAAAGGATTACCAAATAGGTATCGAGGGGAAGTGTGATGGGATTAAAAATTCCCTGGGCATTACTACGGCTATAGTTTACCAGAGAGGAGTCGTTAAAACGAATAGCCATTAGGAGCACATTGGGAAGGGGGAGTTTGCTGCTGGTATCATTCATATTGCCGCGCACAACTACCGTTTGGGCTTCAGATAAAATGGATAACACTAAAAATAGCAGTAACGGTATTTTTTTGCCCATGCCTTTTTTGGGTTTAGTTAATAATAAATGTATTGAAAAAGGTTACAGTAAACTTTTCAAGAACGTGAATTTTAACTTTTTTGGGATTTTTTGGGAAGATGCACAAATCGCGTGCTCTCGGTATACTCTTTACTGTTCAAGTAGGTTCACACAGATGTATTACGAATTTGATTTGGCAGCTTCAAGCTGCCCAATAATAAAATCTCTACCTTTGCACTGTGCTAATACACGTTAACGAAAAGAACATTCCTTATGAAACGATCACAAAGGTTGTAGACTGTTTAAAAAACGGTGGAATTATCATTTATCCTACCGATACAGTATATGCACTTGGTTGTGACATTACTCAAACACGAGCCATCGAACGCATCTGCAAACTAAAAGGGATCAAGCCTGAGAAATCTAATTTTTCATTTGTATGTTCAGACCTAAGTCATTTGTCGGAGTATACCCGTGCTATTCCCAATCATGTATTCAGAGTGATGAAAAAAGCGCTGCCGGGTCCATACACCTTTATTTTGGAGGCCAATAATAATGTCCCAAAATTGCTCAAGCAAGAGAAAAAAACGGTGGGGATAAGAGTTCCGGACAATGCAATTTGCAGGGAGATAGTAGAGCGGTTGGGAAATCCCCTGATTTCAACGAGTTTGCACAATACGAGTGACGATATTCTCGAATATTTTTCCGATCCTGAAGTAATTGATCAGCACTATGGCGAGGTGGTAGATATGGTGATTGACGGGGGTTTTGGTAATATTTATACTTCTACGGTGATTGATTGCAGTGGTGAGGGATTTGAGGTGGTTCGTGAAGGCCTTGGGAGTTTAGAGGTACTTGGTTAGTGGCCAAGTTCAAATTTCAGATTTTCTCAGTTTTCGGTGTGTTAAGTGTTTAATTGGTTCAAGGGGTTCAACGTTCACGTGCTCTTTGCAGATATGAACCATTGTAGCGCTAATTCATAACTTTTTAAACCAAATCCGCTGATGCTTCCTACACATTTTGCACCCAGATATGAAACATGTCTAAAATCTTCACGGGCAAAAATATTACTGATATGTACTTCTACAACCGGTGTCTTTATAGCAGCAATGGCATCTGCAATAGCAATGGACGTATGAGTATAGGCTCCTGCGTTGAGAATAATACCATCGTAAGAAAAACCAAGTTCCTGAATTTTATTAATGAGTTCTCCCTCTATATTGCTTTGAAAATAAATGAATTGAAAATTTGGGTATTTTTTCTGCAGTGTGTTCATATAAGATTCAAAGGTCTCCTTGCCGTAAACTTCGGGTTCTCTTTTACCTAAAAGATTTAAATTAGGCCCGTTAATAATCGCTAACTTCATAGGGTGAAAATAACATTTATTTTTTAGATGGGGAGAGGCGCAGATAAGAATGTAAGGAGCATCTGGAGTGTGTATTTTATTCGATTCAAGCAGTACCTCCAACTCGAAAAATCGTTGAGTCATAACTCCATTGAGGCGTACGCGGATGATCTTAAAAAACTGGAGAGTTATGCCGAATTGTTTCTGGGTTCACAACGTCCTGAGAATTTCACGGCGCGACAATTGCAACTCTTTGCAGAGTGGCTGGCCTCCCTCGGATTTTCCGCTACCACCCAATCGCGGATTATTTCGGGTATTAAGGCGTTTTATAAATTCTTGTTGTTGGAAAACGACATCAAACAAAGTCCCGCCGATTTATTAGAAACTCCAAAACTGGCGCGAAAACTCCCTGTATTTCTAAGTGTTGAAGAAATTGATCTTTTGCTCAGTTTTATCGACCGAAGTACTCCCGAAGGGGAACGGAACGTGAGTATGCTTGAAACCCTTTACAGTTGCGGTTTGCGCGTGAGTGAACTCACCAATTTGAAGATCAGTGACCTGCATCTCAAAGACGACTACATAAAAGTAAGGGGCAAAGGAAATAAAGAAAGAATGATTCCCATTGGCACAGTGGCGAAAAAACTCATCACTAATTACTTAAAGTCGGTACGAACGCATCTCGGAATAAAACCTGAGGCGGTAGATATACTTTATTTAAACCGTCGGGGAGGTGGGCTATCACGCGTGATGGTGTTCTATATCCTAAAAGATCTGGCCAAGAGAGCGGGAATCAAAAAAACGTTGGGTCCGCACACCTTTCGTCACTCGTTTGCCACCCATTTGGTGGAGGGAGGGGCCGATTTGAGGGCGGTTCAGGAAATGCTTGGGCATGAAAGCATTACTACGACTGAGATTTATACCCATTTGGACAAGCAATTTCTGCGCGATAATATTTTAAGTTTCCACCCGCGAAACAAAAAATAGCTAACTTTGTACTACAAACTATGAAAGCGTTCACTATTCCGGAATTTTACCGCAGTCCTGTTATTTCTAAAGTGAAGCAGTTTCGTAAAATTCAGGATCCGCGGAAAAAAGATAATAGTCCCACTGTGTTGGATTTTGGTCCGGTAATTTATTATGTTGCCCGGCATTTTGGATTTTGTTACGGGGTAGAGAATGCGATTGAGATTGCATTTAGAGCGCTTGAAGAAAATCCGGGTAAGCGACTTTTTTTACTGAGTGAAATGATCCACAATCCTGAAGTGAACAAAGATCTCAGTGAGCGGGGTGTGCAATTTTTGCAGGACACGGAAGGGAAACAACTGATTTCTTTTGATACCATCACGCCTGCCGATATTGTGATGATCCCTGCCTTTGGAGCACCGGTGCCTTTAGTAAAGATGCTTGAGGAAAGGGGAATCCATACCGAAAATTACAATACTACTTGTCCATTTGTTGAGCGTGTTTGGAAAAAATCGGAGCAGATTGGAAAAACAAAACACACCATTATTATTCATGGAAAAAACAAGCATGAAGAAACGCGATCCACATTTTCGCGAAGTGAGCTCGATAGCGAAGCTGTTGTAGTAGTGCGTGATATGGAAGAGTCAAAACGACTGGGTGTTTACCTGCTGGGTAAAAAAAGTCAATCTGAATTTGAGCAGGAGTTTCAAGGTAAGTTCAGCAAAGGATTTGACATCACGAAACATTTTGAAAAGGTGGGGGTCATTAATCAAACGACGATGCTGGCTACCGAAACGCAGGAGATAGCAGATTATGTTAAGGGGTTAATGGTTGAGAAATACGGTAAAGAAAAAATCGCTGTTCATTTTGCTGATACGCGTGATACGTTGTGTTATGCTACCAATGAAAATCAGGAGGCCACCTATGGTTTACTCGAAACCGATGCCGATTTGGCCATTGTGGTAGGAGGGTATAACAGTAGTAATACCTCCCATCTTGCGGAATTATGCAGTCGAAAATTTCCTACTTATTTCATAGAATCTGCCGGGGAAATCGCCGACAAGAATACGATCCACCATTTTGATTATCCAACAAAGAAGCACCTCATTACCTCTCCGTTTTTGCCCGTAAAAGAACCGGTGAAGATTATTCTTACGAGCGGCGCTTCTTGTCCCGATGCCGTGCTTGAGGGGGTAATTCGTCGTCTAAATGAGTTCTATTCGGTGAGGTCTACCGAAGAAGTAGTTAAACATTTACAAGCTGTTTCATCCTAAAAAAAGAATTGTCATGATACACGTAAAACTCAACAAACCCATTATATTTTTAGACATTGAGGCCACCGGCTTAAATGTGGGGTCAGACCGAATCGTAGAGATTTCGCTGGTTAAGTTAGATATTGATAATAGTACGGAGATTCTTACGGAGCGCATGAATCCTGAGATCCCTATTCCCAAAGTTGTTTCTGAAATTCATGGGATCTACGATCAGGATGTAGAAGATGAACCTACGTTTAAACAACTGGCTCCCAAATTAATAAAGTTCATTGGGAATTCAGATCTGGCAGGTTTTAATTCCAACAAGTACGACATTCCCATGCTGGCGGAAGAGTTTCTGAGAGCAGAAGTGGATTTTGACCTTGAAGGCAGGAGGTTAGTAGATGTTCAAAATATCTTTCATTACATGGAGCCTCGCAATTTGAGGGCGGCCTATAAATTTTATTGCCATAAACCACTCGATCATGCGCACAGTGCTGAGGGAGATGCGATGGCCACGTTTGAAATCTTTAAGGCGCAGTTAGTGAAGTACGATGGTATTGAAGTGGAAGATGAAAATGGAAAGAAGTTGGTTCCCATAAAGAACGATATTTCAGTATTAAGTGAATTGAGTGCCAAAACAAAAAATGTGGATCTTGCGGGAAGGATTGTGTACAATGAGAAAGGCGTTGAGGTGTTTAGTTTTGGAAAACACAAAGATAAATCGGTGAAGGAAGTATTCACCACCGAACCGTCATATTATAATTGGATCATGAATGGTGATTTCCCTCTGTATACTAAAAAGGTACTTACACGCATCAGATTGAGTATGAAATAGGGAGGCCTTTTATTTTCTTCAGGAAGAATGTGCTTCGGTGGCCTTGCGCACACTGCCGTACTTTAGCAGCAGGGTTTTCGCTGTTTCATAGTCTTTAATCCCTGTATTTTTCATGAGCATTTTTGTGCCTCGGTCTACCAGTTTATTATTGCTGAGTTGCATATCTACCATCTTATTGCCTTTTACGCGACCCAGCTTTATCATCACCGAAGTGGAAATCATATTAAGTACTAATTTTTGTGCTGTGCCGCTTTTCATGCGCGTAGAACCGGTAACAAATTCGGGACCTACGATTACTTCCACCGGGAACTTGGCGATCTTTGCAATTTCGCTGTTACTGTTGCAGGTAATGCAGCCTGTGGCTATATTATTTTGGTTGCAGGCGCTTAAGGCTCCTAAAACATAAGGCGTGCTTCCCGAAGCTGCAATACCAATTACCATGTCGTTAGTACTGATCTGATAAACGAGAAGGTCAGCCCACCCTTGTTGCAAATCATCTTCGGCAAACTCTACCGCTTTTCTGATGGCGTCGTCACCTCCTGCTATAAGGCCTATCACAATGCCTTGTTCGACACCAAAGGTTGGAGGACATTCACTGGCATCGACTACTCCAAGGCGCCCGCTGGTGCCGGCCCCGAGGTAAAAAAGCCGCCCGCCCATTTTTAGGCACTCTACGGTTTTAGCCACTAATTTCTCGATTTGAGGAATAGAATTTTCAACAGATAAAGGAACCGTGTGATCTTCTTTATTAATATTAAGAAGAAGATCTCGCACACTCATTTGTTCAAGATTGTGGTAATATGAATCGGCCTCGGTAGTTTTCATGTGAGGATAAAGTTAATCAAAAAAAAAGCTGTCCGGTTTGGACAGCTCTTAAAAATTAAGTTCTATAGCTATTTGGCGACGATTAATTTAGCTACTCGTTTCACGCCTGATGTACTTGAAACGTTAACAATGTACACGCCGGCATTCATACCTGTTGTTTCAAAAGAATATACCATGTCGCCGCTTGCGATTACACCAAGGTCTTCAGTTCGCACATGGCGGCCACTGATATCCATAATTTGAAGGGTAGCCGATTCGCCATCGAGTCCCTGAAATGCCACGTTCACATTGCCATTGGTAGGGTTAGGAAAAAGACTTAGGTGACTTTCTTCTTTTGCCCATTCGCTGTTTTGGTATTCCTGAATACCTACATAATGAGCCTCGTAGAATTGATTGTTGGTCCATACACCGCGGCCATTTGTTGCTACATAAATCTGGCCTGAATTGAAACAATCCCAATGTTCCATTACTTGCTGTTTAATATCGAAGATTTGAACGTTTGGAAGTTGGCCATTGTTTGCTTTTGTCCATACACCTGTGGTGATGTCACTTGTATAGAAGATCCCGTTGTCGGTCCCCACAAATACTTTTTTGCTATCACCTTTTTCCATCAATGAGCAATAGGTAATCACATTAGAGAATCCGGAATTGTCTTTTCTTTCCCAATCGGTTAAAGGGTTAACAGTTTTTCTGATGTCAGCACATTTGCTCAACATCACCAGTCCGCTCGTACCTGAAGAGGTGGCCGTTGGGTAATTAAGCGTTACAACTACTGTTTTATCATCTTTACTTACGCTGAGGCTGGTAATGGGCTTATCGAATGTGCCAACCAGATAAGTACGATAGGGTGAAACAGGGTTCAGAGTGCTGTTGCCGATAGGATCGGTGTATTTAAATATATCGGAATAAAATTTTCCGGAAAAGGAACTTGGAGAAAGGTCCATGATCTCATTGATATGTGATACTCTGTACACTTTATTTGCATCGGTCGCGTAATAGATTTCTGTACCATTCTTACTCCATTCAAGCAAGGTAGGCTTGCCGGTTACTGCAATCGTGGCGGTGGAGGGATTGCCACCGGCATCATCTGTTTGACAGCCTGTCTGACTCACTCGCACGAGACTGAGGGGGTCGTTAAGGGCCAGAGGACTTTTACACACAACGATTGCCTCTTGATTTCCCGTATTGCTTCCATTGTTGAGTATCATTGCCAATCGGGCAGAGACCCGATTTGCCATTTTCATGGGTTTATTATTGGGAGCAATTTGCACCCCACCGGCGGCCCCAAAGGTATAGGTAGACTTAGCCGCAGTTGCACCGGCGGTGGTACTTGTGTTAGCGCCAATCAAGGTGTTTGAACTAATTCCGGTAAGTGTATACGAAGTGGTTACTGTTGGTGATACAATGAACAAGGGACTCCCTTGTGTTGCTGTACTGTTGCTGATGCTGTAAAGGGACGCCACATTCACCGTTGTTGATTCTGGTGCTGCGGTACCCGAACCCGTAGCTGTGATGGTGTATACTGTGGCCACCGTTGGGGTGACAATAAATGCCGCTACAGTTTGTGTCACATTTCCGGGTGTAAGCACATAAGTAGGGTTCGTGATGGCCGTACTGGTAATTGCCACGAGAGAATAGGTCACCGGAATTGCTGAAAGCGAGTAGGTGCCAAAAGTTGAAATAGTGAAGGATGAAACACCTGATGGGTTTTTAGGAGTTACCACAAATGAAGGATTGGGTGAACTTATGTTTCCGGGTGTTAAAATATACGTTGGGCTTTGAATCGCTGTATTTGTAGTAGCAGCAATCGTATAGGAAGGCGCAGGATAACGCCAGTTCATCGCTTTTGGAAGAGTGGCGGTATACGAATTGGTGAGGGTTGAAATATTATTGTCAACAACGTTTACTACATCGCCCGCTTTGTATTTATAATAGACAGTTGCAAACACGCGGTAATACGTTGCATTATTTACATTACTGGAAGTAGCAGTTTTTGTTGCAAATGGAGGTGCGGTGAAGGTGACGGAAATAACATCTCCGTAATTGGTGGTATTTAGAGTCACTGAAGGGGCACTTGCAGTGGCTGTATTCACCGGCCCCGTACTGGCAATATTAGTGCCCGAGTAAATGACTAATGTATGTGTAATAGTGGTACTACTAGCACCGGTACCTATTACATACGTAACAACTGTAGGGGTTACAACACTATTAGTTGGTTTTAGAGAAATGTCCTGACCTGTATTAAATGCAGGCGAATTAGCATAATTTGTTACCGGCACAGTTACCGTTCCGGTGCGAACCATGATACTATCAATGATGGCGTAGGGGCTCGGGCGGATAGCCGTAAAAGTAAAATTTGTTTTCGTGGTTAAATCACTTACCGTTTCAAAAGTAGCCTGGAATCTTAAGGTATCGTTGTAAAAATACATGGAGTCGGGATTTGAAGGATTCTGACCATAGTACTCCCACAATTTGAAAGGGGTACCGGTATTTACTTTTCCACCACTTGCGTTAAAAAAGGTTTCGGGGTTTGGAGCCACTTTAGACAATGCACCACTGTATTTATTTGTATTGAGAACAACCGGGTTTGAGGTCTTTACATTGGAGGAACGGTATATACGTCCATCACCCACACTTGCAAAAGCAGCATCGGGAAGAATTTTTGAGTATTCAGAATTATAGACGTCACCAAACAGATAATTCACTTCTTTGGTTACCAGATTGTAGGTTCCGGAATAATAAGCCATTCCGTTTCCACCGGTTCCTCCAATAAATCCGGAGTAGGGGTCTACTTTTTTACCACTCACGGTAGACGTTGAATTGGCTCCGATAGGAGTTCTTTCAATACTGACAGAGTTAAATTGGCCGGTGACTAAACCTTTATAAAATGGCTGGAAACTGGGAGGTAAATTTTGCGACACGGTGGTCATATCCAGGGAACGGTAAATACCGGCGTCTGTAACAAGATACACCATTGTTGGATTGCTGCCAATGAGTTTGATATCATGAATATTCTCATGAAGATAGATTTGGGAGTTGAAGGCATAAGGATTTCCCAATTTTGTCCAAGTACCGATTGGGGAGGAATCGGAATCGCCGGCAACGCCACGGGTTCTGGTGAAGATATAAAATGAATAACTACCGAAAAAAACCTGGTCGGGGTTAGTTGGATCTACAAGAAGGGTGTGTGCATAATCACCCGAAGCCAGAGTGCCGCCATTTGATAGAGGATCGAGCTGAGGGGATCCCATCTTAATGAGGCCCCATGTTAATCCTGCGTTATAAGAAACATAAAAGGCCTTAAGAGAAGCAGCAGCAGCAGCTGAACCGTCGGGATTTTTATTGGCGCAAGATGCATAAATGATATTTGGGTTGGAGGCAGAAATACCAATTTCAATACGGCCGTAGTTGAGGTCAGAAAGAATAGAAGCTGTTGGGGTAATTTCACTGAATAAACTTAACGTTGGATCGCTGGATTTATAAATCTTGGATGCCGTGCTTGTTGATGTTGCGGCGCCGATTTCGGATCCAATGGAGCAATACAAAATCCCATTGCTGTCGAATTTCACATCTTCCCCACAGGAAACAGTGGAAGTAGGCACGATGATGCCTGAGGCAAGATTAAAGTTAGCCCCTCCATCGGTTGAGATCCAAACTCCTTTGTTGGTAGTGATGGCGATGTTATTTGACTGAATTGGACTTACCGCCACGCGGTTGATCACTGTTCCAACTATTGCACTGCTTACCACCAAGGTAAGAGCGTTGCTATTTGAAAGTTTGTAAAGACCTGTCCCAGGTTGGGCTTTTGTTTTTTGCCCTGTTCTTAAAAATCCTTCTCCTGTACCGGCATAAATGGTGCCGTCGGGTGCTTGTGCCATGTAGCTAATGTTTCGAATGGTACCCTGATCATCCAGGGGACCCCAAAAGGCTCCTCTGCTAGTAGTGGTAAAGACACCACTGGAAGTGCTTCCCACAAATAAGGTGTTCCCACTTGCATCCCTGTTATCTACAATCATATTTCGTGCTCTACCGGCAGTATTTACCGGTCCGGCAGGTGCCCAATTCATTGTTTGTGACTCAATCAGGGGGCTCAGACCCAACAACGCAGCAAGGCCTAGGGACTTTGTAATTCTTTGTACCATATAATTATTTAGCATATCAAAAATGATGTTAAAAATGCCTCGTTAAATTTTACCAAATTTGTCTAATATTATTCACAAAACAAAATAAGAAAGAGGGGTTTTTTACAACAATCTGTCTTTTTTTTAAAACTGGTATGTTTCGCTGCTTCCGCGGTAGCAAACAAAAAAAAGCCCTTTGCCGCATACGCGGGAAAGGGATTCATTTTAAAGGAAAAGAGACTTAAAAACGCTCTAAATTGGAAAAAAAGAAATCGGATTCAATTTGTGCATTTTCATCGCTATCGCTTCCGTGAACGGCGTTGGCTGCAATTGATTTTGCAAACAGTTTCCGGATGGTACCATTTTCTGCTTTTGTGGGGTCGGTGGCGCCGATTAATTGACGGTAATCTGCTACTGCATTTTCTTTTGTAAGTACTGCTGCCACAATGGGGCCACCGCTCATATATTCGGTTAATTCGCCAAAAAATGGACGCTCTTTGTGAACCAAATAAAACTGGCCGGCTTGCTCTTTGGTTAATTTCATGTATTTCATAGCTAAGATCCTGAACCCCGCCTTATTAATCATTGCCAGAATTGGTCCGATGTTATTGGCTTCAACTGCATCGGGCTTAATCATTGTAAAAGTTATGTTACTTGCCATTTTTTTTAGTTAAGAGTGCAAAAATACTCAAAACCACTACTTTATGCAAATAATAATGGGTCATTTGCCCCAATTAATTTTTGTTTTCCAACACCTCTCTTTATCTTTAGGCATCGGGTTTGGAGCAATCGTCTTTTTTTAAATAGAACGAGAAACGGCACGCGTGAAAATGAATCGTAGTACTTTTGAGATTTTAATTTTGGGTTCTTCGGCAGCTAGTCCTACCTCTGAACGGAATTCAAGCGCGCAACTTCTCACTATTTCTGAACGCTATATGTTGGTAGATTGTGGCGAAGCCACACAAATCCAATTGCGGAAATACAAAGCCAAGTTTCAAGCCATTGACCATGTTTTTATTTCGCATCTGCACGGTGACCATTTTTTCGGATTGCCCGGACTGTTAGGAAGTATGCACCTTTTGGGAAGAAGGCAGGACTTGAATATATACTGTCCCAAAGAGTTAAAAAACATTCTCGACGTGATAAACAGTATTACTGAAACCCGACTAAATTACCGGGTGAATTGGCATTTCACCGCCAACGATGGATTACAATTATTGTTTGAGGATGAAAAGGTAGAAGTGTTTTCTTTTCCACTGCGGCATCGGATTTTTTGTACAGGTTTTTTATTCCGCGAAAAACCTTCACCACGAAAGATTGATAAATACATTCTCGAAAAACTCTCCATTTCAGTGGCAGATATTCTTAGATTAAAAGCGGGGGAAGACGTGGAGAATGAGCTGGGAGTCCTAATCAGGAATGAGGATGCGACGCTCGATCCGCCTCCGGCGCGTTCGTATGCTTATTGCAGCGATACAATTTTCGATCCTTCACTTGTTCAGTATATTAAAGGTGCAGACTTGCTTTATCATGAGAGTACTTTTTTGGAGGACCAGGCAGAACGCGCAAAAAAAACCTTTCACTCGACCGCAAAACAGGCGGCTACCATCGCTTCGATGGCCGAAGTAAAGCAGCTATTGTTGGGGCATTATTCGGCACGTTATCGCGATCTGGATCTTTTTGTTGAGGAAGCCTCCTCAATATTTAAGAATTCCATTTTGTCGGGAGATGGTAAAAAAATCAAAATTTAACATCGGTATTCCCATAGTATTGTATCTTTGTAATTATGATCAAAGTGCTCATTGCTGATAAGAATTTTCTTTCCCGGGTGGGTTTGGAATTGCTTGTTGGTGAGCTTCAGGGCTTTGATCTTGTGCCATCGGTTTGCGGCGACAAGCTGGATCTGATTAATCAGTTGCAATTATCGAAACCAAATCTACTGATTGCTGATTTTATATCGCTTGGAATCACTGTTGAAGAATTAAAAACGCTTTCAAAAAAATACAGCCGCACCAAGTTTTTGGTCATCACCGAATTTTTGCCAAAAGGAGATGTGTTAAAAGTGATTGACAGTGACATTACCAGTTATTTGCTCAAAGATTGTGAACGCATCGAGATTCTTGAAGCCATTAACTCAAGCATCAAAGGCGAAAAATTTATGTGTAGTAAAATCATGTCTTTTTTGGCCTCCAGTCCTGAGATTCTCACTAACAATTCATTCATCAAATCATTGGCGTGCGACGGAATCCCTGTAACGGATCGTGAGCTTGATGTGATTAGAGGAATTGCGGAGGGCTTATCGAACAAGCTTATTGCCGACAAATTAAAATTAAGTACGCATACCGTCAATACCCATCGAAAAAACATCATGAGTAAGTTGGGAGTTAATAATACTGCCGGTGTGGTGATGTTTGCCGTTAAAAATCAGTTACTGGAAACGGATTTCAGTCTTTAAGAGGGCTCTGTTTTGGTTTTGAGGAGTAGGCTCCGGAATAAGTCACATCTAGCAGGTGCATTACTGCAGTCGATCTGCGCTTAGATTCTTTTGTCGGCGTATTTTCGTTTTCTAAGATAGAATTGAAGCAAGGCAAAAATAAGTACACACACTACAGGCATCACCACATTAATGAATTGCCATTTGCTGCGCTGTAAAGCGATTTTTTTCTTGTCAAGCATTCTTAATTTCACTTCACGTGAACGCAACTGCAACATTCCTTCTTCGTCCAACAAATAGTTTACGCAGTTGAGCAAAAATGTTTTGTTGGCGAAGATCTGACGGGTATTTCTGTCAAAACCCAGAGGGAAAACCTGGCCGGTTGTTTTGTTATAATCGTTTTTGGCAATATCGCCATCCGAAACCACGATCATTTTTGTGTATTTACCATGGTCAATATGCTTAAAGGCCGTGTCGTTGAGGAGCACTGATGGCAAACGGTTTTCAACAAAACTCGTGAATTTACCTTCGAGCAGACAAGCTACAGGCTGATAGGAATTGATGAATTGGGTTTCTTTCAATTTCATTTTAGCCATGCCAAGGTAAATGCGGGCGGGGGTAGGTTGTGTTTTTGTATATTTAGAAGTAGTTAATAAAATAGTTTTTTTGATTCCTCTGGCAGAAACGATGGTGTCGAGCGAGCTGGCAAAATCAAGTTTAATTAGGTCAAGATTTTTCACAATGGGATGATCGATGGTGGGCAAGATGAGTGGTGAGTAAATCCAAGGCAATAATTCGAAACGAGGCTGGCCTTTTTGGAAGCCCGTATTAATGTTTAAGAAACTGCATTGGATATCCTGCAGCAGATCGGGATTTAGCCGCACGCCGTACTTAAAGAGCATGTCTTCGATGTTTAAGGGGCGGTTTAGGCCAATGGTGAATCCCCGTCGCAGAGAATCGGTATTGGTAGAGACAGGATCGATTAGCCACAGTACTTTACCACCTTTCATAATATACTGGTCGATGATGTATTTTTCTTTGTCGCTGAAGGCACTATCGGGTTGCGTGATCACAATGGCATCGCTGCCTTTAAAGGTACTAAGCTCGTGTCCGCGCGCAATTGACGTGTGGTTAACGGTATAGTATTCGGAGAGGGCGTACATAAAACTATATTGCGAAAGCGTATCGGCTTCTCCATGGCCCTGTAAAAACGTGATCTCGGCTTTTTTGGTGCGTTGTAATTTACGGATGGAATTGGTGAGGCTGTATTCCAATTCTTCCACACTGTTGTTGATCGATGTTTCGACATCAATGCCGGGTGATTGCCGAGTAAAGATTTGCCAAACGGTTTCTTTTCCCTTGTAACTTATGATAGCACCGGGCCAAATGCGCGTTTGAGTTGTTTTGTCTTTACCTCTTACGGTTACGTCTTCAGGGATGAGTCCTTTGTCGTACAATTGTTTTTCAATATTGGAAGTTTCCTGCGCAGTGAGGCCTTCGCCGGGAGTAATGAATTCATATTGCACCTGATTGCTGCTGTACGCTCTGAATTCGTCGAGAATTTCTTTGGCTTCACTTTTTAGTCGCGAAAAGCCGGCATTAAAATCTCCGTTGAGGTAAACTTTTAAATATATTTCGTCGTTTAGATCTTTCAATAATTTTTTGGTGGAAGGTGCAAGGGTATAACGCTTTTCGGAGGTGAGGTCGAAACGTTTGAAATAATACGATCCCACAAAGTTGAGTAGGATCAAAATAACGATCAATGAAAGTAGGGCGAAGAGATCGCGTTGTTTATTGTTTATTTTTTTCTCGTTTACCATTTTCTGCTTTCAAGTACAAGTTTGGTGAAGAGATTAAAGAGGGCAATGAGACTTGCAAAATAAAGGATATCGCGCGTATCCATCACTCCGCGGCTCATGCTGAGGTAATGATCATTAATACCCATGCTTTTTAGCAAGGCGGCACTTCTTCCGAAGAGACCACTGTCGGCCAGATATTCAAAGCCCACGTAAAAGAAAAAACAAAGCAACATGGCAATAATAAACGCGATGACTTGATTTTCGGCAATGGAAGAGGCGAACACACCAATGGAAACGAAACCGGCACCGAGGAACAACAGTCCGAGGTAGGAGCCCCACATACCACCGGTATCGAGGTTGCCCTTTGGGGCACCCAAACTATGAACGCTGTAATAATACACCAGAGTGGGTAATAAGGAAACAATGACCAGACTAAATGCGGCGAAATATTTGGCCATCACAATTTGCAAATCTGTTAAAGGGCGAGTTAGCAGAAGCTCGATGGTGCCGTTCTTTTTTTCTTCTGAAAAGGAACGCATCGTGATAGCGGGAATAAGAAAGAGGTAAACCCATGGTGCGATGAAAAACAGAGGGTCGATGTTGGCAAAACCATTGTCGAGAATATTGTAACCACCTCCATCGGAGGGGATGATCCACATAAAAACGCTAATAAGAGTTATGAAAACACAAATTGCCATGTACCCAATCAGTGAACTCAAAAAACTTCTTATTTCTTTCAGATAGAGCGTAAACATAGAGCGCAAAAGTACATATAATATAAACGAAATTCTACAAGTTTGGAAGGGGGAATTTGCACAGAGACATGAGTTCTATTCCTCATCGTCAACTTCTCCGGTGGATACATTGCTATCGAGGATGTCGTAAACCTTTTGAACCTGATAGGTGGAACTATTGAGTTGGTTGCTTAAGATCACTACTGTGAGCGTGTCTTTTAACCGGCGGTGAAAAGAGGAACGGTAACCGTGCCACCATCCATTGTGATACACATCTTTTTTATCAGGATCTTTAAAATTTTTCATGCGCCAGCCGTATCCGTAATTGCTTAATTTTATTTCTTTACTAAAGGCGGTGTAGGCCATTTGCTGCGTGGCGGGACGAATGATGCGGTTTTGATAGAGCGCTTCGCTAAAGAGAAAGAGGTCATGTGTGGTGGAATAAATACTCTTATCACCCAATACAAAATCACTGGCCTCAAAATTAATGGGTCTCCACCGGTTATCGTAGGGCTTCGTAGTGTTTGAACCTTCCAGATCGATGTCACGTATGGTAGCAGTATTGTTCATTCCCAGGGGGCGAAACAGTTCTTCTTTCAAAAAACGAGAATAGGACAGGCCACTTACCTTTTCGATGAGCAGGGCCAGCATGGCATAATTGGTATTACAATAGTTAAATCGGCGGTCCGGCTTAAGATAGGGAGGGGCATTTTTGCTCACAAAACAATTGTACATCGTGAGGTTATTCATGTTGGAATCGGGCTGACACATTTGATTGTTGAGGGTGTACATATAATTGGGAAGACCGGAGCGGTGACTCAAGAGATCACGGATCCTCACGTCGTTGTAAGGGAAATCAGGGAAATAATTCTTAAAAGGCGCTTCAATATCGAGCAGTCCTCTCTCGTATAATAGGAGTACTGCCGTGGCAGTAATTACTTTCGACACCGATGCCAACTGAAACATGGAGGAGTCGGTGAGCAGATTTTTTGTTGATTTATTTAGAAAACCAAGAGACCTTTTATAGAGGATTTTACCGGCCTTTGAAACTAACACGCAGCCGTTAAATGAACCTTTGCTGTTTAAACCTGTAAAAAGTTCATCCAGTTTGTTTGCCATTACTATTTCTTCTTTACTCAGTGGCGATGCATTAAACGCACTCTCGGTGCCATTAAAACGCAGGGTCGCCTCTCCTGCAGAATTTCCACAGCTTAAAAACATGGTCAATAAAAAAAGTAATATAATGTGTCTGTTCATGTTTATTTTCCTTTTTGGGACTTCGTGTTTTTTGATTCTCGGATCACATCTTCCTCGTTGTTATACGTGTCGTAATCCAATTGGTTTCCCCAATAACTCATTTGGTTCTTAATCCAGTCTTTGCGCTTTGAAACGTAGATACTTGGGGGGTTGGCCACATAGCGGAGCGGGTTTGGTAAAATGGCCGCTATGGCCGCGCTTTCGTCTTTTGTGAGCCGTGAAGCGCTTTTTTTGAACCAATGATTGGCTGCAGCTTCAGCACCATAAATGCCGTTGCCCATCTCAATGCTGTTGAGGTATACTTCCATGATTCGTTCTTTGCTCCAACACGTTTCGATGAGCAGGGTAAAATACACTTCAAATGCTTTTCGAATGTAGTTCCTGCCGGGCCATAAAAATACGTTTTTTGCCGTTTGTTGCGAAATGGTACTGGCCCCTCTGAGTTTTTTTCCTTTTTCATTCGCTTTCAAGGCCTTTTGAATGGCTTCAAAGTCGAAACCGTAATGATTGAGGTAGTTCTGATCTTCGCTGCACACCACGGCCAGTTGCAATTTCGGGGAAATCTGATCGAGGCTCACCCATTTGTGTTTCAATACCAACTCTTTTCCATCCATTTTTTGCTCTACACAACGGTACACCATCAAGGGCGTGAGAGGAACGGCCACCCAACGAAACAGGAGGGTACTTCCCACTGAAATGAGTATAAAAAGTATAACAATCCTTAACAGGATTTTAAGTATGCGCGTTAATAAAAACATGACCTGAGCTGCAAATCTATTTGTAATTTTAGAGTTCCAAGCTCAAAGTTTGGAAATCAATTAACTATCGTCTTTTAATTACTATGCAAAACAAATGGATTTACTCGCTCACCATAGTCACCATTATTTCTTTTCTGGCTTTTTATCTCTACAATCGGTTTAAGGTCGCACCCGACATAAAATTGAAGGAGCTTACGGTAATTGACCTCCATGATCAGGTGGTGGATGTGAGTTCGTATACGGGCAAAAAAGTGATTATTTGTTTCGCGGCTTCGTGGTGCGGACCCTGTCGCGAAGAATTAAAAATGATTGGGGCTTTAAAAGCGAGCAAACTCATGGATGTGACAGTGCTCGTGATAAGTGACGAACCTGAGGAAAAGGTGTTTGCTTTCAAAGACCAATTCGACTTTCCGTTTGTGTGGTTGAGATTGCCAGCCGGTTTTTCATCTATCGGGATAAACTCAATTCCCACATCTTATTTGGTGAATACCAAGGGTGCGGTGGTGAAAAAAACGGTTGGATTTGTGGATTGGAATGACCCGGCCACTTCTCACCGTTTGTTGAACCTGATGGACTAAGATTTTTTTTTGTAAAACGCATACTCGTTACATGAGCACTGAGGCAGTAGATATCACCAAATTAAGTCCCAAGGAATTTATCATCATAAAAGGGGCGCGGCAACACAATTTAAAAAATGTGGATGTGGCTATTCCCCGAAATAAGATGATTGTGATTACCGGGCTTTCGGGTTCAGGAAAATCATCACTGGCATTTGACACCTTGTATGCCGAGGGCCAAAGACGTTATGTGGAGAGTCTTTCTTCCTATGCCCGGCAATTTTTAGGGCGTTTGGAAAAACCCCAGGTGGATTACATTAAGGGTATATCGCCGGCAATTGCCATTGAACAGAAAGTAATTTCACGGAACCCCCGCAGCACAGTGGGCACTATTACCGAGATTTACGATTATTTTAAATTGTTGTTTGCCAGAATAGGCAAAACCTACAGTCCTGTGAGCGGTGAACTGGTGATTCGTCATACGGTTACCGATGTGGTGAATTTTATTTCCGGACTTCCCAAAGGTTCAAAAATTTATGTCCTCTCGAAAGTATTTGAAAAGAAGGACCGTACTTTTCAGAAACAACTGGAATTACTCTCGCAGCAGGGATTTTCGAGGGCGGTGTTAAACGACGTGATCACGAAAATAACGGAAATAGATTTTAAGAAAGTAAAAAAGAATGCGCAAGTAAATCTATTGATTGATCGTTTGGTGACACAAGCCGATGACGAGGATTTTGTGAGTCGTGCCGGCGACAGCGTGCAGACGGCCTTTTATGAAGGAGAAGGAGAATGTCACATTTGGGTGGAAAATGAAGGTGGAACATTTGAAAAACATGTCTTTAGTAATTTATTTGAGCGCGATGGCATGAGTTTTGAGGAGCCGAATGTGAATTTTTTTACGTTCAACAATCCCATTGGGGCCTGTAAGACGTGTGAAGGGTTTGGCAGTATTATTGGCATTGATCCCGATCTGGTGATCCCCAATAAGAGTTTGTCGGTATTTGAAGGTGCTGTTGTTTGCTGGAACGGAGAGGTGATGAGTTTGTATAAGAATGAACTTTTGAAAAACGCGCACAAGTTTAATTTTCCGGTTCATAAGCCCATTGTTGATCTTTCCAAGAAAGATTACGAACTTCTTTGGAGCGGTAATCAGTATTTTGATGGGCTGAAATCTTTTTTCAGCATGCTTGAGAAAGAAACCTACAAAATTCAATACCGCGTGATGTTGGCAAGATATAGAGGAAAAACACCCTGTCCCGACTGTGGCGGAACCCGTTTGCGAAAAGATGCGAATTATGTAAAGATAGACGGGAAATGCATCAATGATTTGGTATTGTCACCCATTGATCAACTTCTGCCTTTTTTTAATGCACTTCAATTAAATGACTACGATTCTAAAGTGGCGAGTCGTTTATTGATTGAGATTAAGAACAGGTTACAGTATATGAGCGATGTGGGATTAGGATACCTCACACTGAATCGCGTGGCCAATACCCTTAGCGGAGGCGAGAGTCAACGAATTAACCTGGCCACTCAATTGGGAAGTACACTGGTGGGGAGTTTGTATATTTTAGACGAACCCAGTATTGGTTTGCATCCCAGGGATACCGAGCGGCTCATTAGCGTACTGCGTTCGTTGCAAAAGCAGGGAAATACCGTGATTATTGTAGAGCATGACGAAGAGATTATGTTGCAAGCCGATCAATTGATTGATATTGGACCTGAGGCCGGCACGTTGGGCGGACATTTGGTATTTCAGGGAACTCACAAAGAACTTTTGAAGAACAAGGGTGGCTATACGGCTAAGTATTTAACCCATCAAATGCAGATTGATGTGCCCAAATCGCGACGGAAGTGGAAGGATTTTATTGAGATTCGTCACTTGTCTGAAAACAACTTAAAAAATGTAACGGTCAAATTTCCGCTTGGTGTTTTATGTTGTGTATCGGGGGTGAGTGGGTCGGGGAAGTCGACCATCCTTAAGAAAGGATTGATTCCTTATTTACGGCGCTACTTGGACGGGTATTTTGAAAGTGTGAATCCCGATCATTTAATTGGAGGCAGTTTGAAGCAGATTAAACAATTGGAATTTGTGGATCAACATCCGATTGGAAAATCATCGCGGAGCAATCCGGTAACCTATATTAAAGCATTTGACGAAGTAAGAAATTTATATGCTGATCAGGGATTGGCAAAAGCGAGAGGGTATAAGCCCGGATTTTTTAGTTTTAATGTGGAAGGGGGCCGATGCGAAGTGTGTCAAGGGGAAGGACAAATTACTGTGGAAATGCAATTTATGGCTGATATTTTATTGCCTTGCGAAGCGTGTAAAGGAAAACGTTATAAATCGGAGACACAGGAAGTTCAGTATAAGGGAAAATCGATTTCAGAGATTCTCGACCTTACTGTTGATGATGCAGTGGCTTTGTTTTCGCAGGACGGTGAGAACCGAACTGTTGTAAAGATTAATGAAAAGTTAGCGGCCCTGCAGGCTGTTGGCTTAGGGTATGTACAATTAGGGCAGAGCAGCAGCACATTAAGTGGAGGAGAGGCACAGCGGATCAAACTTGCAAGTTTTTTGATTCAAATCAATAATACAAGCCCCACGTTATTTGTTTTTGATGAACCCACCACAGGTTTGCATTTTCACGATGTGGCTAAATTGTTGAAGTCGTTTGATGCCTTGTTGAAAAAAGGACATTCGATTGTGGTAATTGAGCATAATTTGGATGTGATAAAATGTGCCGACTGGGTAATAGACATTGGCGTTGAAGGAGGAGAAAAGGGCGGTAGTGTCGTATTTGAAGGTACGCCCGAAGAGTTGGTACGTTCGGGAAAAGGATATACCGGCAACTATCTGAAGGCGAAACTGAAGTGATTGATATCATCTTCGCATTTTTTACATTGCATTCTTAAAGTAGGCATATTATTTTTACGTATCCAAAAACCTGAATTTAGAAAACGTTATGGATTTTATTGATTATTATAAGGTATTGGAGATAGACAAAAGCGCTAACGAAGCTGAGGTGAAGAAGGCGTACCGCAAACTTGCCCGAAAATACCATCCCGATCTGAATCCGAATGATGTAAATGCCAAGAAAAAATTTCAACAAATCAATGAAGCCAATGAAGTATTAAGTGATCCTGAAAAAAGAAAAAAATACGATAAATACGGAACGAATTGGCAGCATGGCGAAGCGCACGAACAAGCACAGAGGCAAGGAAGACAGCAGTATGGCGGTCAGGGACAACCGAGTGGGTTTGGGCAGGGTGAACAAGGAGATTTTTCAGATTTTTTTGAATCGATGTTTGGGGGCGGAGGATCTTCATTTAGTGGTGGCAGGAACGTGAAGTATAAGGGACAGGACTTGAATGCCGAGCTCCATCTTGATCTTAAAGATGTTTTTAAGTCGCAACAGCAAACCCTTACGGTGAATGGCAAGAACATTCGTTTAACGATACCGGCGGGGGTAGAGAACGGTCAAACCATCAGAATAAAAGGACATGGCGGAGTTGGAGCGAATGGCGGGCCGAATGGGGACCTGCTTATCACATTTTCAATTGGGAATACAGGAACATTTAAACGAAAGGGCAGTGACTTAAGCAGCACGTCAGAACTGGATCTATTTACTGCGGTATTAGGTGGAGAAGTGGTGGTGGATACCTTTGACGGAAAAGTAAAATTAAAAGTGGCGCCAGGCACTCAAAGTGGCACTGCGGTAAAGCTGAAGGGTAAAGGATTTCCGGCTTATAAGCAAGAGGGCCAATTTGGCGACCTCTATATTACCTTCCACATAAAAGTACCAACCAATTTATCGGAAAAAGAAAAGGAATTATTTGCTGAACTTTCAAAACTGCAGGGTCATGGAAAATGAACGGATGATCAGTCTGGAAACTGTGTGTACACACTATAATATTGAATACAGTTTTGTTCATTCGCTGGGCGACTATGGCCTCATTCAAATAATTAAGAAGGATGAACAGGAATTTATTGCGCAAGATTGCCTCTCTGAAATTGAATTGCTGATGCATTTGCACTATGATTTGGAGATTAATTTCGAGGGTATTGATGCAATATCGCATTTATTGGGGCGTGTGCGAGAGATGCAACGAGAGTTAGTTAGATTAAGAAACAGTTCGCAATAGTCTCCCAACAAGCCATTTGTTAATTTTACATTATTCCGGTATCAAATCCGTGTTAAGATTAATAAATCACCCAACTTGGCAATCATTGGCGGCGTATTAATACATAAGTCGGGGTTCAGGCACAAGATGTCAGGAAATTTCGGCCCACGAGTAAGTATTAATTCATAAACCAAATGACCATGGATGCCATGTTAAATCCCCAAAGTGAGAATCAACAGAATTCACTTGAGAACAGCAGTGAAAAGTCAGAATTAATGATCTATTTTGAGAATCAAGTGCATGATATGTACTGGGCTTATAAAGATCTATTAAAAGCCATCTTCGAGAACGAGAAACAGGCTTAGTTCAGGCGTATTTAATTTTAGTAAAATAGTTTTCGTTAGCTAGCCCCGGCTTGTTAGATCATGTTTACACCCAAAGGGACCCAAAAAAAATAGCCGAATAAACCAATTCGTGTACGCTCAAAATTTAGAACCGCGATAATAATTTCGGAATGGTAAGTCCCTGCACCACTATTGAAAACAAAACGATGCAGTAGGTGCTGACACTAAACAAACTGCTTCCTTCAATTTTATTATTAAGAGAGAGAGCCAGAGCAATTGAAATTCCCCCTCTGAGGCCACCCCAGGTAAGCACTGCGAGATGGAGTCCTTTTCGGGTTTCGTTCCTTTTAAACAAAAAGAAGGCGGGAAGCAGCGAAATATAGCGGGCGGCAAGGGTTACAAGGATCAATATGCAACCAATAAGGAGATAACTTTTGTCGAAAGGAATAATAAATATTTCTAAACCCATGAGTACAAACAAAATGGTATTACAGATTTCGTCAATGAGTTCCCAAAATTTATCGAGATAATCGGCGGTAGTGAGTGACATGGCTTTTTCTTTGCCTCTGTTGCCGATGATTAGTCCTGCCACTACCATGGCCAGTGGTCCGGAGGCATGGAAGCCGGATGCCAGGGAGTAGCCACCCGTTACAATAGCAAGGGTGATCATAATTTCAGTTTGATAGTGGTCGATGGATTTGATTAAGATGTAGCCCAGAAACCCTACAATAAAACCAATGCCGAGGCCTCCAATTACTTCTGTTAAGAGAATTTTTATTCCGTTACCGAGAGTGAACGACCCGGCACTACCCGTTGTGAGCGCGTAAATAACGGTAAAGACCACCACCCCCACGCCATCATTGAATAGCGACTCACCAATGATTTCGATCTTAAGTTTTTTAGGGATCTCGTATTTAGACAGAATTCCAATAACCGCGATGGGGTCGGTAGGTGAAATAAGTGCCCCAAAGAGCAAACAGGATGCAAGATCAAGGTTATAGCCGAACTGGTATACTACCAAATGGGTGAGCCATCCGATGAAGCCGGTTGAAATTACTACACCTACTGTGGCATAAGAAATGACGGTGGCCAGCGATCCTCTTAATTGATTTATGTTCACATGAAGAGCTCCGGCAAAGAGTAAAAAGCAGAGAATAAAATCGAGCACAAAAGCTGTAAAGTCGAAGCCCGTGAGAAATTGTCGCAAAGGGGACACAGAGTCGGGATGAAATACTTCGAGGGTCTTAAACGAAATTCCTAAAACCACACTTATCAGCATCACGCCAATGGTGGCCGGAAGCTTGAGCCATCTGAAATTGATGTAGCCGAAGAGAGCAGAAATTGAAATAAGGATGGCAGCGTAATTCAGCATATCAACAAAAATAGGATTTAATATTATATTCTTTTTGTTTTGAGGGCTGGCAGGAAGCTGATTTTATCTGAATTTTCAAAACTCTTCGTAAATTGTCCCATAAAATATATATTTACAAGGCTAATTGAGGCAACATCAAATGATCAATTTGATCCATCAGAAAACAAAAGGTTTCGTTTTTAAAAGGGGGACGAAAGACTGGCATTATCTCGTTTTAAATAGTTTATTAGCAGCTATTATTGTTTTTCCAATCGTGGGAAGTATAACCCCATTTAAAAGCATATTATTTGATGCGTTGTTTGTTTCGTTTATTTTGTATGGGATGTTGCTGCTTAATAAGCCGCCACTCATTTTGTTGATCACCGGCATGACCGCGATGATAGTGCTTTTTTCGGCTTCCGGACCCAGCTTAGCGAGTTTACCGGTATCAAAGTGGCTGGTGGGTTTATCGTATATCACTCTATTTTTGTATTTTTTCGTCCTTGGAATTCGACTATTTCGCGATATGCTAAATGAAGAAGTATCCCTAAAGTTTATTTATACAAGCATTGCCAATTATCTTATTATAGGTTTGGTGTTTAGTTTTTTGTTTCAGTTAACTCATCTTGCTAACGCCGAAGCTTTTAATTTTCCGTTTGACGCTCGGTACAATCATGTCTATATGAGTTTTATTATTCTTACCAGTGTAGGGTTGGGTGACCTTTTGCCTTTAACCAGTGCTGCCAAATCCTTGGTGATAATGGAAGCTGTGGCCGGCCAGCTCTATCTCACATTTTTTGTAGCAATTGTTGTTGGAAAATATTTGTCGAAGAGCTTTAAAAAGTAATGTCTTGTTGAAATTTTTTGGTGAAAAGCAGAGTTAAATGAATTTAAATGAATCAATATGAAAAAGATCGCGTTAAGCGCAAGTTTTCTCATTCTGTCCTTTGCGGTGAGATCACAATTGCTCGATATTAGAGCGTATGGAGGAATAGGTGTGGTAAATGTAGCCGATCCTAATTCGGTGAGTACCATCAATGGTTTAAAATATGATAATACTACTGAGGTCTCGTCTGTAATTCAAGTAGGAGTATCCAGTACCATTGGAAGACGCGTTTTTATTCAGCCGGGCATTTTTTGGCAGTCAGGGACTGTGAGCACCACTAAAACAGAGACGTTCGGCACCAAGAAAACCTTTGAGGATCAAACTAAATTGAGCATGATCACTGTTCCTATTAAAATTGGGATACGATTATTAAAGTATGATAAGCTTACCCGCACCAATGTGCGTTTGTTTGGTGGTATTGATGCGCAGTTTCTTACTGCGGTTGATCAAACAAAGGAATCGGGACTTGTGACAGTGAAAACGGAAGATTTTGCGAAATGGACCACTTATGGGGATGTGGGAGTTGGTGTGGATTTTCTGTTTATGTTCGCAGACCTTGGCTACCGTTTGGCGTTTAATACACTTTACCAAACGGGTGACCAATCGCGAGCCAACATCATTTATGTGAATGCGGGGTTTAAGATTAAACTTTAGTTTTTTTGAAAGGATAGAGCCGCGGACTTTTTTAGATTTTCATGATCTAAGCTGTATCTTTGGGCATGACAAAGATGGAGCGCCTAAAGGGAGAAATATTGGATCTGAAAATGGATATTAGCCACCGTTCTTCATTGCGCATCCATTCTATCTTACATAGCAATAGTCAGCTATTTTCTGAGACGCTTGATCCGGATTATTTTCAATTGATTCTCAAAAATTTTGAAGCACTTTCAAATATGAGTCTGAAGGACTCTACCACGCCGCATTACAAAGACGAGTACAAAAAGAATTTTGAGAATTTGAGTTTTCATTTGAACAGGGTTTAGTTGTTTTTTGTTTCGGAAGATGCATGGGTGGGGGATTGAAGATCAAAACCACTAAGGCACTAAGGGCACATAGGTGCACTAAGGAGTGGGCTGTAAGCAGGTGTAAGAATAAACCACTAAGGCACTAAGGGCACATAGGTGCACTAAGGAGTGGGCTGTAAGCAGGTGTAAGAATAAACCACTAAGGCACTAAGGGCACATAGGTGCACTAAGGAGTGGGCAGTAAGTAGGTGTCAGAATAAAACCACTAAGGCAAGCAGAGCACGAAGAAGCACTAAGATAAGTTCACAGTAGCCGGCAGCGGTCGGCAGAGAAACCACTTAGGTGCTCTTACCAATGAGCGTTACTCAGAGACCGCTTCACCACAAATTACCCCGGCGGTCGACGAGTCTCAGTTCCGGTGATGTCACGATGGTATATGATTTGGCGGGAGCAGTAGGCAGTAAGCAGAACGGAGCCAGTAAGACACAAAGGACACAAAGGGAGTATGTTCTTCTCCGTGTCCTTTGTGTAAACCTTTGTGGCCTTTGTGCCCGCCTGACCGACCAAATGTATTCAAAAGGTCGGGCAGGGTTAAAGAACAGGAATTAGGCCTCCACTTCCGTTACAATGCTTGGGAAGATCCTTACATTATTGCCTTCTTCTCTTCTGAACTGGTACGTGTATTTATAATGACTCTCCAAACCTGATTTATTTGGGAGGCCATTGATCATCATAATATTCCGGTTCTTCGCAAAACGCAATAATTCACGTAAATAGTGAGCAGAAATCTGACCTACTTCGTCGATGATACAATGAACTTTAAAGTCCTTACTGCTACGGTGTGACGATTCTTTAATGAACACGTGCAAGAGCGTAATGTAAATGATGGCCTTCACCAAAATATCGGTACCGGTACTTCCAATACTGTCAATCTTATGTGTCCAGCCGGTTTCGTTCATTCCTTCTTTTATATTGAATTTTAATTCAAACAGATCCTGCAAACGGATTTCCTCTTGCTCCTGTTCCTTAATAGCAGTGCGCAATTGATCGAGTAATTTTACTGCGCGGGTGCTGATCTCGCGTTTTTGCCCGGTGGCAAAGTCGGTGTTAAATAAACCTTCATTGTATACCAGACCGTTTTCTTCACGAAATTCCTGGATCCGTTTTAAAAGTTTGTAAACTTTATTATCGGATTCTTCCAAACGAATTTTTATGAATTCAATCAATTTACTTTCTTCAAATTCGGCTTTCTTAAAATCTTCGGCAATCAAACTGATGATGTGCTGAATTTTATCTTTTTGTCCGCTGAGTTCTTTTACTTTGGTGGCAATGCTATCGGTTACCAATCCAATTTGAGTGGCGGTTTCGGCAACCGATAATTCAATTTTGTTCTCGTTGATGAATGAACGCAAATTTTGTGCGAAGCGCTCGTATTCTCCCTGTGAAGCATCGTTGCGAATAACAAAATTAAAGTGGTTATCGAAACGGAATTTTCCGGCAAACTCATTTACAAAGCGCTGGAATGCCCCATATTCTTCACTAAAATGTGAATCGTTTTTCAGCATCTGGGTGCAAAGATCCATGATGTGGTAATTGGTGCGTTTTGATTCGGCACGTTCTATAATGTCGGAATACTTGGTGTACACGGGCGTATCGCGAAAATTATTGCTGTAAAAGTTGATGCCGTTATTGTAATCAATAAGTTCTTCGTCGAGCGCTCTTTTCTGTTTATTCAGTTCCATGCGCTTCATATTGTACTTGCGGGTCGATTCCTCCAGTTGCGCATGCAAATCGGCATTGCTCTTCATGTATTCCTCTTTTTTCTGAATAAGATCGGGCAATTTATCAAAGGTTTCACGTTTGTCTTTCAAATAATCGTGAATGATTTGTGAATACTGCTCAATTTCTTTCAGGGCTTCCTGCAACTCCTTCATTCTGGCTTCAACGTTCTTTAACTGTTTGGCGTCGACTCCTTTTGATTTGAAATTGCTGTCTTTTTCTTTTACCAATTCTTCTTCCTTGTTTTCGAACTCCTTCACGTGGTTCTTCTTATCCACTTCCAGTTCAGAGATCTCGGTTTCCTGTTTGCCTTTTAATTCTGACAGACGTTCATCGCTGTAAACTTTAAGCTTTTCGAGTTGATGGGTAAAATCACTTAGAACCAGATTTTTCTTTTTGCTTAAAATACTCAGTTCTTCCTCGAGTAAATTTAAGCGCTGGCGATTGCCACTCAGACTTTCTTCAACTTCTTTACCGGCACGGTTGTTCCAATCTTCAAATTCATGATTTAATTTTTGTTCACGTTTTTCGGCCAGTTCAAGAGAGTAGGCGAGTACTTTTACATCCTCTTTTAATTCGCCCAATTGTTTGCCGTATTTATCGGCCGCCAGCATTTTTTCTTCGTTGTTGGCAGTTTGAAACTGATTAAGTGATTCCTCAAGATCACGGATCTGAGCCAGACGTTCATTTTTATCGAACTGATACTCTTCAATGGATTTAGAAACCATTTCAAGCGGTTCGAGGTTCAGGCTGATGCCATACAGAGTATCGGCAGCTTCTTGTTTTAATTCGGGAGCAATGTCGGTTCTGAAAAGCAGTTTTTCGTTCACCACTTTTCCAATGGTTTGGTGCCAGTTCTTTACGTTCTTTTCAAGAAATCCATAAAAAGCATCGTGCTGCACATCCAATTTACCTTCAATTTCTTTAATCTCATTCCTGATTTTAATGATCTCATTATTTGTTTGATTCACCCGGTTGCTCAGTGAACTTTTCAGTTTCAGCTCCAGAGCCTCCCATTCACGCTGCAAGGTTTGCACCATGTTTTGTTTAATGGCGCGCTCACTTTTATTCTTGTAATTCACGGCGCGGAGTTCGGCCAATTCACTTTCGAGATTGCGAATCTCCTGCTCGTAAAATCGGGTATTACGAATTACTTTTTCTTCACTTTTTAACTCGTTGAATTCAATTTGTTTGGCGGTAACTTCTGCATTTACTTCATTGAGACTTTCTTCGCGTTTTTGTTTAAGTTCAGCATCGCGTTTATTGTATTCATTTTTTTGAAGAAGCTGTAATTCGTTGTAATGATTAAACACCTCGCCGGTACGGGAATTAATTTTGTTGATATAGGCCGATTTGTCATTACGCAATTGTTCTATCAACGAGGAGTACTTTAATTCAATACTTGCCACATTGGAAGTTAAACTCTCGTATTCGCGACGTGCAATGTTTAATTCCACCTGCAACTTTTCACGATCGGCATTTTTTTCGACGGCTTGTTCGATGTTTTTCTCTTTGTATTCTTTTAATTTTTTATTGGCATCACGAATGGTGCGATCGTAATACCCTATTTCTTCGCGAAATTCGTTCTGTTTGCTTTCAATATGTTCTTTTTGTGCATCATGCTCGGCTTCCAGTACTTCTAATTCCTCTTCCTTCTTTTTGGCTGATTCACGGATGGCCTCGTTCTGTGTTTCGGCAAAGCGGAGACTGCTGCCCAGTTTGTCGGCCATCTCCATTTGCGCCCCCTTGAGCATGTGTACCTGATCGTATTTTTTATCAATCATTTCAATGAGCTGCTGCGACTCTTTGCGCAGGTACATTTCAATGTCGGAGTATTTTTCGTTAAACTGTCGCAGCTGACGTTCCACTTGCTCGAGTTTAATGCTGCTACTTTCGGTAGTGAGTGAGTTGGCGATAAAATCCTTGATAAAACGTGAGTCTACGCTACTTTTTGAGGACAAGAACACATTGGTGATTGACTTGGGAATGTTTTGGTATTTTTCATTTCCCTTCAGCAAGTGAAATTTCGATAATTGTTTGTCGGTCTCAGTGCCGTAAATGATGTTTCGGTAACGTTCAAAGGTGTCGATTTGGTTAGAGATGTAAATCCCTCTTTTTTCAAAATTGGAGATGATCTCTTTGATCTTCATGGCCTCGTCGTTAGCAGTGAAGAAAAAGTCGGGACTGTAAGGCGCATCCACAAAGCGGAAAACTAATTTATTGTGACGGTAAACAATCACAAAAAATGGTTTATCCTCAGTAGCAATTTCATAAACGATATAGGAGTTCTCGTAGCGGAAGTAGTGCTCCTCAAATGGTTTTTGGGAAGGTGAGATTCCCAAACCGCGGCTATTGGCGCTGTAAAAAAACAGGATTGCCCGCTGCAGCGAAGTTTTACCAAAATTATTAGTGCCCACAAAACAGGTATTTCCACTCAGTTCTATATCCGCATATTTTACATTGGATATATTTATCTCCACTATTCTGTTTAAGATTCTACAGTTTTCCATTCTTTATCTTCTTTTGTTGTTTTAATTCCTTTTTCGTGATTCTATGTTGGTAATTGGGGCGCTCAATTATAGATGAGGCCCTGTGCATTGTCGGTATTGCCGGTGTCTTCGTAAATGGCGACGGCATTTACCACATCCAGGAGGTAAGTATAAGAATCCAATACTTTGTACGATTCTGTTTTTTCGTCTTCCAGTTCCAAATACGAATCGCGACTCATGAGTTCACAGATCTCCCGCACTTTATTATGCAACGTTTCTGAACGGTACAAGGGGATTTTTTGAAGTTTTTGTTTTAACCGTACGTTGGCATTGCATTCTTCGGCGATCTCTCCCGGGCGGAAACGACTCCCGATCGTAATCTTATTGTCCATACTGGCAAAGAGATCGATGATGTCGATATAACGCTCAAAACGTTCGAGTTTTTTCTCAAGGTCGCTATTGGGCTCATGTAATTTTGAGAAATAGAAGAAATTATTGCCACGCTCAATATTGTAGCGAATCACATTAAAATAGGCCTGCAATCGATCAAAATTATCGGGATTATTGATCACGTCGTACAAACGGTTCATGCCGTCGCGACTCCCATTGCTGGATATAAAATTTCCGCGTGCCATAACGGCAAAAATCTCATGCGTTTGTTTTGGGAGGCTGAAGTCTTCTGCTAACATAGGTTTAGGTGTTTGTTAATGGTCTATATAGTTTGTTTTTGAAAAATTGTCTTACTTGGGCGTGCCCCCGGCCCAACAAAACTACGGCTCGCTCACTCGCCTTGTTTTGTAAGGCCGTGGTCGGGCTTTCCGCTTCAATCTTTTTGCCTTCCTCACAATTTGGAGTGGGCAAAAAGGATTTCCGCTTCAATCCCTCACGCGGGTTCTTACATGCATTAGTAACTGTAATTCCGTCGATATTTATGTAGACAAGGTTCAAATTTCAAAGTTCAATGGTTGAAAGTTCAATAGTTCAATGTTCAACGCTTCGACAAGCTCAGCGTGACAGGTTCAAAGTTCAACGCTTCGACAAGCTCAGTGTGCAAAGTTCAATGTTCAAACGTTCAAATTCAATTATTGGTTTCAAGACGGCAGGAGACAGGAGGCAAGACAGAGTTGAGTAGGTCGTGGTTCCCTTGTGTCTTGTTTCTTGGTTCTGTACTTGAGTGTTTCGACTAAGCCTTTGCAGTTTCATTTTTCTTTTTTTCGGTTAGGGGTAAAATCAAGGTATAAGCCAATCGTTTCTTATTTTTTTCATTGTCTTCGTAATCGTAATGAACTAAACGGTATTTAAAATCCATGGCATTTTGGTATTCCATGGCAATTTCTACAAATAGCGAGAGACGTTCTTCAAATGTTACGGTACCAATGGCTTTGGGAAATTTGTATTCCATCAGGTATTCAAACAAATTACTTTTACTCTGTGCCAAGAAACGTTGTACTAGTTTTTCGGTGTCGAGTTTTATTTGTTGCTCCAAACCCTTATCCTTAAAATTGCCGGCCATTCGGTCTGCCAGCCCACGCACCATCAGTCGGGTAAGTTTGTATTTTTCAGAAATCCGCTTGCAGAGGATATGTCCGTCGTCGGTGTACAAAAAGTCGATAGAGATTTTTGTGCGGGGCGATTTATGTCCGTTATGTCTCAGCGTATTGATGTTATTCACCACTTCGTTGAAATTCGTTTTGAAGTGTAAGGTGCCATGATCCTTTATTTCTTTTAGTCGTTGCGCTTTGATGTACACATCGAGTTGGAACTGGATCTTATTGATGTAATCGGTTATATCGGTTTGAATTTCGATGAGGTAATCGAGGTTCTCGATCAGACTCACTTTTAGGGCCGACACAATACCGAAGAGCTCACTGTCGTTAGTTAAACTGAACAGGGAGCGGGTGTCTTCCACTACCAGAGTAGTTTTATTGATGAACTCAATGATGGTATCGCGTTTTTCCCGGTAGTTCTCGAGTTTTTGTAGTTTGATGCGGTAATTGCTTTCGTTTTTATAAGTATCATCTACGTTCTTCTGCAATTTAATGATCTCGCGGGTGAGCGTGGCATTGATGCGTTTGAGGTATTTTTTGATGCTCCTTAAAAAACGCATTTCACGCGCTTCCTGATAGAAACGAATGTGCCGGTTGAGTTCGTTGATGTAGTCGTTAATGAAACCGGGGGTAACGTCACCAATTTCCATAAAGTCCTCAAACATGGCTACCACGGCATCGTTCAGACTCACAATGTTCTCGTATTCGTAAACGAGATCGAGTGATTTGAGTTTCGAGAGTTGTTGAGTAATTCGTTAACCGTTATGTTTTCGCGGTTAGCAAATAGAAACTCAACCACTCCGCGATGCTGATACAGCTGAGAGAGGATATCGTTTACGTTTACCTGTAATTGCATAGTTTGATGATAACAACTAAATATACTAAGCCGCTGGGACGCACTAAAACGGGGTTATTAACAAATAATGCAGTAATTCACTATTTGCTGAAAAGGGCCTGATTATTAGGGGAATGAGGGCTTTTGAGGATTTCTAAAATCTATCAACACCTGTTATTTTGTACTAACAGTATGTTGATAAATAGTTCAGCGGCTAAATAAAATACCTGTTTCTTTTTTCGGTCATCACTGTGTTTATATTACTTCCAGAATTTTTATGTTTGATTAATTAGCTGTTCTTTGGATTATCCATCCTCGCGTTCTTAATCGATTACCAGTATTTCAAATTCTTCCAAGCGGAGTAACTAGATCATTTTCACGGATTATAAGTCCCTGCGATACTGGAAATTCACGACCTTGAATAAAGCTCCAGTAATGCTTTTACGAATGCGCTCCACTCGTATTTTTTCTTTTCGAGGCGTACATTTTCAACGAATTCAAATTCGCGGTGATGATGAAAAAAGTCGAGAATTTTTGAGGAAATGAGGGGAACGGAAATATCGAGCACATAGCCGCATTTTTCGTTGGGCACAATTTCGGCAAGTCCTCCCACATTGGTTACGAGCATGGGTTTTTCGTAATAGTATCCCACCATGGTTACCCCGCTATTGGTGGCCTTGCGGTATGTTTGGGCAACCAGATCTGCGGCGCAAAAGTAATAGCGCACCTCTTCATTCGAAATAAATGTATCGCGCAAAATTACATGATTCAACAAGTGGTGTTTTTTGATGAGATCGAGGTAAGCTTGTTTGTCTTCATAAAATTCGCCGGCAATGAGCAAAACAATGTTTTGTGCTTTAACAGCAGGATCTGCCATGGCTTCTAGTAATAAATCCAGACCTTTATAATTTCGGATCAGCCCAAAAAATAGAACTAGCTTATCATCCTGCTTCAATCCTAATTTCTTGCGGGCTTCCTGTTTGCTCACCGGTGGTCCGTATGTTTCGTACATGGGATGCGGTGAGTAGGCTGTATTTGGCGTAGTTGAAAATTTTGAAATATCGTTGAGCACCGTTTTACTCATGGCAATAAAACCATGGCAACTTTTTATGAAATAGCGCGTAAAAAGCACATCGCCAAATCGTTTTTCATGTGGGATCACATTGTCGGTAAGGGCCAATACTTTTGTTTTTGATCTCACCAGGCGGGCAATAGTACCAAGGGCCGGACCAAAAAATGGTAACCAAAAACGGAATAAAATAAAATCAGGTTTTTCTTTCTTAATGAAACGCGCCACACGCAACCAATTGAAGGGATTTACGGTGTTGACGAGGGTGTGGATCTTTAGTCCTTTTGGAGCCTCTCCGCCGGATTCATACTGACTCGATCCGGGAAACAAAAAGTTGGGATATTGCAGGGAGTAGGAAATAATTTGCGCGTCATGTCCTTCCGCCAACAGCTCTTTACAAAGGTTCTCATCAAATTGTGCCGGTCCGCCACGCAGGGGGAAGGCAGGACCAATAATAAAGATCTTCAGTTTGGAGGAATTCACAGAAAACAAAAGTAATTTTTATTTTTGAGCGGGTGCACAACTAATAAATTATATTTATTCATAATTTGCATGTCAAACGCAAGTGTCTAAAATGTTCAATCATGGAAAAAGAAAATTACCGTCAGGTTTTATATTCGCAAACCACCCTTAATGAATTGATGATCCCTGCTTATGCAAATTTTGGAGGCAAGATTCATGGAGGCATCCTCTTGTCACTCATGGACAAGGTGGCTTATGCCTGTGCATCAAAACATGCCGGCAATTATTGTGTCACTGTTTCGGTGGAGAATGTCGATTTTTTACAACCGGTTGATGTAGGGGAGATGGTGAGTATGTATGCTTCGGTGCATTATGTTGGACGCACCTCCATGGTGGTGGGGATTAAAGTGATTGCCGAAAATTTTAAAATTGGCACAGTTAAGCATACCAATACTTCTTATTTTACCATGGTAGCAAAAGATGATTCGGGCAAACCATGCGAAGTGCCCGGATTGATTTTGGAAAACAAAGAAGAAGTGAAACGTTTTTTAGAGGCGATGAAACGAAGGGAGTTGCGTGCCACTTACAAAACAGAATTGCAGAATGCGCGTTTGGCTTTGTTAACGGCACCTGAAAGTGCTTTGTTGGAGGAGGAAAGGTGTTTCATAAAGTTGTAATCGAATTAATTAATAGCTTAGCTCCCCAAATTTAGATTTCTGTTTTTTGGCTCCTATGCTGAGGTTTTGGTAGAGCGTGAGCGGCGGCGGCATAACAACATTAACGCCCTTTGCACCATTTCGCTCACCTGCATGCTACACCGGCGCCGCTCGCCTTATTTTGTAGGCTTAGTAAATTTACGCGCATCAATTTTGGATTAATCGGAATTGTTGGGGAAATGCAACTTATTTATTCCTTGGATTTTTATTATAAATGGAAACAACTAGTTTGCTGCGTGAGCGATTGTAGTGGAAAGCCCACA
>JAQSCW010000004.1 GCA_029945625.1 bacterium | reverse complement strand
TTAATATATGCTACCCCATTACTTCCTCCAGGGCAAATCCACGATACATAGGGTATTGTAATGCCGCCCGGAGGGGATGCAACTAAAGTGTACTTAATAGAATCGCGGCACCCATATTGAGAAGTATAAGACAGCCACCAGATCGCCAAATTAGAGGGTGTTATGACCGTATAACTCGATGCCGTACCTCCCGCGGTAGGAGAAATAGCAGTTAAGCCATTGTACCATTGAAAATTGGTTCCTCCACTCGTAGCGAGGTAGGCTTCGTTACCACAATAAGGTTTTAGCAACTCAATAACACTGGATGGCTGGGCAAAAACCGTGGTAGTAGCCCAGGCCGAACCACAGCCGCTGGCACCAATACCCGTGAGCATAACGCTGTAGACCCCGGGAGCCAACCCATTAACAATCTGAGTAGTCCCGACCGTGGCACTATTCCCCGCATTGATCCAGGTATAATTATACCCCGACCCGCTTCCGTTACCCTGGACAGTTGCGGAGCCACTGGCCCCGCCTATACAAGTCGACGTGGACCCAATACCCGCAATGTTAACAGTGGAAAAAGCAATGGCATTAGTAGAAGTAAATACGCAACCGGAAGGGCTTACCAAAGTTACGGTATAAATTTGTCCCGGGATTGGATTGGTAACTGTAAGAGATGAAAGTGTAGCCTGTGATGGAGGAATTGGAGCAGCTGAAATAGGAGGAGTCCAAGAATAAGATTGATAGCCAAGTGGTGCAGCTATTTGTGCTTGATTAGAACCTGCGCAAAAACTCACAGGACCGGGAATGGACATTGGTCCACCGGGCTGTTGAAGACCTAAGCCTACTAATTGACCGCCACATCTGGCATCAAAATAAAGCGAACCGTGATGCGCCCCACCGTCGCAGTCGCCATTTATTATCTTTAAGGTAACACAAGTACCAATGTAAGGTGTTAAATCAATTACCCTGGTAGTCCAATTAATCCATGACACGCCACTTGTAAGATTATAACCCCCTAAACCTGTAACACAACTTGGTCCGGCTGCGGTTAAACTAAGGGAAGAACAGCCTAAGGGATTGCCCAAACAATCAAACATATTAATAATGAAAAAAGGCTGGTCACAGCAAGAGTGCCCAGACCCGTCCCACGAACCGCAATACGCAAATTGAAACAACGTATTTGCAGCAGTTACCGGAAACGTGGTCGTCATTTTAGTCATTAATACGCCGGGACTTGTGTTCTGTAATTGCGCTACTCTCGTGCCACCCAATGGAGAGTTAGCTATAGTACCAATATAGGGGTGTCCAAAAATTGGCGTTTGAACAATCCAAAATTCGGGACTTCCCGCACCGGGCCAAACATAAGCTGTGTTAGTAGGACAAGATCCATTGGTTCCAACATTTGATCCGCTCGCAATGGTCCAACCAGTAACCGCATTCGCTTGATTAAAATACGCTCCGGGGGTAGTGGCCTCAAAATCCTCATTTACGCAAGGCGCCACATTAATATTACTACCACCACTAATCGGCTTTGAAGGGCCTGAAGGAGGAGGGGTTACAGAAACCGGACGAGGTGCATATTGACCAATTCCGTATTTTCTATCAATAAAATCACGTTTCTGGTAATTCATTACCACACGAAATTCTTCACCAAAAAAATGACGGTTTAGAATGTCTACTCTGGCGGCAACTTCGTCAAACCCCTTCAGAGAATCCCCGTAATAATTTGCATAATCTTTCAGGGAACTAGCCGAAAGATAATCCTGATTAGCAATAAAACGCGACTTGGTATCAAGTTCGTTCACATCAGCTCGGCTATTTGAGCCGCTCGCCTTTGTATTATCTATTTGTCCGGTTACTGACAAATTCATTGTCAATGCAAAAACGGAAAGGGTAAAAAGTAAATTTTTCATAACACTATTCTTCTATACGTTAAAGTTAGGAGAGACGCGTTCAATAGTCAAGATTATTCACTCATTCAAACGGTAGACTAACGAATTTTTATATTGATTTGACCCTTTCACCTCACTCTCGTGAGGAGATTCAGCGGGCAGGCACCTGCACTTGATGACAACAGATTTCCCTCATTTTTTAAAAAAAATAGATCTTTTTTTGGAGGGATTGAGATGTTATTTCAGTAAGATCACCGTTCCTGTTTTTGAGTAGACCTTTCCCTCAAGATCCCTGAATTTTATCCGGTAGGTATAACTATCTTCTTTTAGTTCTTCAGCGCCCTTGTTTTGGAAGGTTCCATCCCAACCTTTGGTGTGGTCCTTCCCACTGAATACAAGGTGTCCCCAGCGATCATACACTTCCATTAGATAGGAATTAGGGTCAAGCCCAAAAGGCGAAAATACCGGCAAAAAATAGTCATTTAATCCGTCAAAATTTGGCGTAAATGAATTAGGTATAAAAATATTAAAGTCGTTTTTAACCTCCACATATTTAATAAGTTCATCACTGCAACCATTTATGTTTGTAGCTCTCAGAGATATCTTATAAGTGCCCGGCTCAGGGAATGTGATTTTAGGATGTACCTCAAATAACTGATTCATGCCCCACACCGTCCAAACATAGTTGTTATCCCCGAGTGGTTTGGTGAGATTGGTAAGTGCCACGTCAGGGGCAGAAATACTGATATCAGAGGGGTTGGTAATAAAGTCAGCCTTGGGTACCGGAAGAATGGTAATAAGATTCTTCAGAACTACTTGCGTGGAACAGCCCACCGCTTCATCATCCCAAAAATTAAAAACCACCTGATAGCTTCCCGGTTTTGTAAACACGTAAGCATTAGTTAAACCCGGCAATGGCGCAGAACCATCGTCGATGTTCCAGGAGCCCTTTCCTGAAACAAAACCGGCACTGCTGAGTAAGACAGAAAATGGCACACATCCGCTAATGGCATTTGAAATGGCGGTACCTTTAGGAATGTCTTTTACCCGAATTCTAACAGCGCTGGAATCGGGACAGAGCAAGGCCGTAGGATTGGAATGGGTTTGATAAACAATTACATTATTATCCCCGATATTGGCTTTTGCAGGATTAAACATGCTGCCTACCACACCCGGACCACTCCAAAAGCCTCCCGGATTTTTGACTAAACTGTTTAGGTCAAATGCCAAGTGGTTCTTACAATATGCAGGATCCACTTGTTTTTCGAAATCGGCAGTGACAAATTTTTCAACGGCGATCATTGATTGCGCATAGGCAATGCAGGGACCTGAAGAAATACTGTAACTCACCAGATTATTGCCAATGATTCCCAGAGCAGGTTGGAAGAGACCTTCAATATTCACGGCACCGTTATTGGTGCCGCCAAACAGGCCACCAACAGGACTTACCTGCAATTTGAAAGGGGCATGCGTGTCACACAAGGGCCCAACCGCAGTAATAACTGGAACAGCGAGAGAAAATACTCTGATGGCCAGTGTATCAACATCGGGACATAGGCCGCTTGGGCTGGTGGCCGTTTTATAGATGAGTGAAAATAGCCCTGCATTGGTAACAGCAGGGTTAAAGCTCGATCCTGTTAGTCCGGGGCCACTCCACGTACCAAGTGTATTTGCGGTAAATGGAGAAAGATTAACTGCCGGGCTGTTGTTGCACAGATCGCCGGTGCCCGCTAAAATTGTAGCAGGAACAAAGGCTTCAACACTCACAAACATCGTTTGTCGGGCATTGCAGGTATTGGTGCCAATTATGTATTGTACAGCATTATTGCCAATAACAGCCAAGGATGGATTAAAAACTCCGGCAGTATTTAAATAGGGGGTTGGAATCCAACTGCCGGTGGCAGGGCTTACTGTCATTTGTACCCCCGCTTTGGTGCTGCAAAAAGGACCCGCCAAAACAATATTAGGAGTAGGCGGATTGAGAACGGATGCCGAAATGGTTCTGGTATCATTACATAAGCCTGCATTTGGCGTTGAAGGGTTAAAATAGGTGATCACATAGTTACTGCTTGGCAAACCCGATGGGTTAAACGCACTGCTATTCGTTACACCTAAGCCAGACCATGAACCATTGGTGTTTTGAACAATACTCATGAGATTAAACGGATTGCTATTCGCGCACAAATTAGGAACCGGGCCGGTGAGCGTTGCGGTATTGAATTGCGAAACATGAAAGGTTTTTGAAGAACTTGCCACGCAGGTACCCTGTCCGGCAGTATATGTTAAGGTGTTTGTGCCTATCAAATTAAGAGAGGGGGTTTGAATTCCCGAAGGAGAAATTCCGGCGTTTCCGTTCCAAAAACCCCCCGGCGGCGTTGCGGACAATATAACGGTTGCCGAATTGTTGCACGATGGTGAAATGGGATTAATGATGGGAACCGGAGGATTAAATACAGACACGGCAAGTATGGTTGAGGAGGGACACGTGTTAGGATTTGGCTGTGAAACTATACTGTATGATGTATTAGATGATACAGTACTGTACGTAAGATTATAAATACCGGTAGCCAAACCCGCAGGATTAAAATAATTACTCGTCACATTCGGACCAAACCAGCTACCTGTTAAAGAATCCTGCACAATGTTCATTAACCTGAAAGCAGGATCTTGCACACAACGTTGGGTAATTCCTGAGCTTAAGGCCGAAGTGTGAAATTTTGAAACCTGAAGTGTGGCCGTATTGTTTACGATACATGTGCCTACACTCACGCCATAAGAAACCGTGTTGGGTCCAATTGCAGCGATGTTTGGGCTAAACATGCCCCCTGGGGCAACGGCCGGGTTTGCACTCCAAGTCCCACCCCCGGGACTAGCCATCAACTGCAAAGGATTATTGATGTCGCATAGCGGTGGCGGCATGGTGAGCGAAGGTGTGGCGGGATTATTAATGGTGATAATGATGGATTTGGTTACGGGACAGCTAATATTTGTAAAACTGGGCTGTACGGTTATGTTGTATACGAGAGTGGACAGGGTGAGCGAAACAGGAGCTAAAGGTGGCTGGAGGAGAGTAGATTGGGCCTGCGGTGACCAAATCATACCCTGACCCAGGGTAGGTGTCCAACTATAGAAATAAAGTGAAGGGTTGGATGGCGGCGTAAACGTAACGGACGCAAACACACTTCCTCCCTGACAAATGCTGGCAGTTGTTGGTGTTACAGAAAAAGTTGGATAAGGGATCACGGTCACGCTCGTTACTGCCTGACAGGTACTGGAATATGGCACCAAACCGATGGTACTGGTGGCAGTGCCCCGCACCGTATAGATGCCGCTGCTTAGCAATGCCGACAAAACATTGAACGAGGATGTGGAGCTGAAGCTGTTTGGACCGGACCATGTGTAAGAACTAACGGCAGAACTTGTAGCGGGTGTTAGGGAAATGGTGACTGCACCGCCGGCACAGGTCATGCCCGAATTTGTTGGTGTGATGAGACAAACAAACCCACAATTGGTGGATGCATTTCCGGAAGTTTGACTAAAGGTGATTGTTTGTGATGAGTTAGAAAAATTGGTGATCAGCATCATATAAAACATTCCCGGAATGGCGTTGGCGATGGTGCAGGTTTCGGTGTTGGAAGGCGAGTAGCTGCAGGATTGCACATTGCTTGACGTTAAACTTCCGCAGGCGGTTGACAGACTTGCAAAAGGTCCCCAACAAATAAAATCAATATCGTTATTTGCCGACATGCTGATGGATAAAGATCCTCCGCTGGCAATCTGCAGAAAAAACCATGCAGGATTTGGCTGAGAACCCAAACACCCGTAAAACGGCCCGGGCTGAGAACCCGAAACGCCTGTTGTAGCAGGGAATGTCATGGTTTGTCCGGTGCAATACGGACTGGCACTGGCACAATTATTATTTGTACTTTGGGAAAGAAGGAGATCACTTTCGAAAAGAAAAGAAACCAGTATGACGATCTTCAAAAATTTCATAAATCCGCAATGCCTTTCCTAATACGGCAAAAATCACCAGCCTACGTTCGGTTTTAAGGATAGCATAAAGTTACTGAAAAATTGCTCGCTTTAAAAGGGTTTGACTCAGCCAACAGTGGTATTCACTAAGTATTATCTCCGCTTTAAGAAAAAAATGATGAAACTAAAAAAAGCCGGCTATTTTAGAAATAACCGGCTTCTTCACTTAAAACAGGGATTTAGTCCTTCCTTCCGCCAAACAAGCGCAAAAGAAATAGAAACAAGTTAATAAAGTCAAGGTACAAAGTAAGCGCACCCATTACGCCAAGTTTGCCTGCCATTGTTGAATTATCGGCGTGTTCGCCCAGATTTTTGATCTTCTGGACATCATAGGCTGTTAATCCGGTGAAAATAATAACACCCAAAATGCTGATCATGTAGTCCATACTTTCGCTGTGCATAAACAGGTTGATGAGGGAGGCGATAATAATTCCAATTACGCCAATCATCAAGATGCTGCCTAGTTTGGTGAGGTCCGTTTTGGTAGTATAGCCGGCAATGGCCATCACCGCAAATAAGGCAGTTGTGCTCAAAAATACCTTTGCAATGGAGCCTATGCTGTATACCCAAAAAATAAAACTGAAACTTATGCCATTTACCAGTGAATAGGCGATGAACAATCCTATGAGCGCGGGGTATGAAAGTTTATTTAAACCAAAACTCATTGCCAAAACAAAAATAAGAGGCGCAAACATCACCACGTAGGCAAGGGTGGTTGGACCCGTTTCGGTAATGAGGTAAGCGGTTAATTCAGGCACGAAACCAAACGCGTATGCTGTGATGGTAGTAAGGAGCATGGCCAGTGACATCCAGGAAAAGGAAGCTCTGAGCAATTTATTTTCGCCCGCCACTGTGGTGGTGAAATCCATTTTATCAATATCGGTATTTCTAAAATTTGTATCCATGTTGTGTTTTTTTGAGAACAAATTTAATAAATTCTTCGCTGCGTATCCGTTAAGATAATTTAAAAATACAAGTCGCTGGTTTTCAAACGAAGGTAACGCAGAACGGCCAGGAAGGCGCTGAAGGCCGAAATAATGATGCCCACCAATATAATTGCAATGAATAGGATCAGTAACACATTTTCGTCTTGTAATTGCAGTAAATCAGGTATAAAACGGGTACTGAGCACCAAAAAACCTGCCAGTAGAAGGCCGGCAATTATTCCGGCAATGCTGCCTTGCCGCACTCCTTTAAAAATAAATGGTTTACTGATAAAGGTGCGCGTAGCCCCCACGAGATACATGGTTCTGATGAGAAAACGTTGAGAATAAATGGATAAGCGAATGGTATTGTTGATCAGAGCAATGGCAACAATGAGGAGGGCGCTGCTAAAAATGAGGATAAAAAATGCCACGGCACGTGTGTTCTTGTTCAACTTATTGATCATGGTTTTTTGATAGACCACTTCTTTTACAAACGATTTTTTAAGCAGATCTTTTTCAATAATCTGCAGTGTGTCGGTATTGGCATAATCGGCATTCAACTTTACTTCCAGGGAATTCAGCAGGGGATTGCTCCCCAAAAATGCCACAAAATCCTCACCCAGATCGGCTTTTAACTTTTCGGCTGCACGATCTTTGGTGATAAGGTTAACGCTTTTGGTGAAGGGGGCATTATTGAGTTCTTGAATCAGAAAATCCGTCTGTGCCGAACTAGCTGTGTCTTTCAGGTAAACCTGAAACCCTACATTTTCTTTAAAATGGGTCGCTAATTTATTGGCGTTGATCACCAAAAGACCTAGTGTTCCGAGCATGAAGAGAACAAGTGAAAGACTTATAATCACTGTAATTCCGGATGTTCGTATGTTTTTTTTGGTAATTCGTTCGCTCACGTCGTATTATTTCTTGAGCGAAGTTATGTAATTAAGAAAAGCTTAAGGGGAGCGTACTCGTGAATTATTAACGCCCTGATGTTTGTACAGAAGGGCGCCTAATCAGTAAGCACCATGCCTGTTCCCAATGCATACACCAAAAATAATATTCCAAGTACAATACGGTAATAACCAAAATGTTTAAATCCATATTTGTTCAAAAATGCGATGAAGGCTTTCACTGCAAAGATAGCCACAACAAAAGCAATGAGCCCTCCAAAGAGCAATAATTGCAGATCGCTGCTATGAATATTATCTTTTTCCTTCAGCAAATCATACCCTGACGCGGCAAACATGGTGGGAATAGCAAGAAGGAATGAAAATTCAGCAGCCTGCTTCCGGTCAAAACCCGCATACACCCCGCCAAGTATGGTGGCAGCCGCTCGGGAAACACCGGGAATCATGGAGAAGCACTGAATGAAGCCAATTTTAAAGGAGCCCAGGTAACTGATCTCTTCCACGTTCTTATAAGCAGATGATTTACGATCAGACCATTTGTCTAATACAATTAAAAGTATGCCGCCCACAATGAGTGAAATACTAACGGTGTATGGATTAAAAAGATACTGTTTAATAGTTTTGTAAGCCAACAAACCGATGACTCCCGTTGGCAAAAAAGCAATAGCGAGTTTCAAATAAATGTTAATCCCCACAAAAAATCGTTTGATGTATAACGCGAGCACGGCGATGATTGCTCCCAGTTGGATAACAATTTCAAACGTTTTCGCGAAGTCCCTGTTTTGTATTTTCATCAGCGAATCGGCCAAAATCATGTGGCCTGTAGATGAAACCGGTAAAAATTCGGTGAGCCCTTCGATGATGGCGATAATCAAGGCCTGGAGGTAGGTCATGCTATTTTAGAACGTTGACTTTGTAAACAAAATAATTTGTATCGCCCTGCCAGAAAAAACTTTTGATGACTTCTTTGTAATGAACGACTACCTTTTTTCCTTGCAGTTGCTCCAATTGATCATAAATACTATCCTGCTTCACAGAGAACTTAAATATCGAAAGGGGCATAATGGTTCCCTCACCCTGATTCAAACCCCCGATATTCATTTCTCCTTCGCGGGTTTTAAACACGTAACCTCTTTTACTTATTTTATTAAGCACGCCCGAGCGAGTACCTTCGCTATAAGTAATCCCACAAATAAAATAATAACTCACCAAACTAACCAGTAAAAGAAGAATCGCAATGCGAATGAATTTGGTAAACCCGGAGGTTTTGTTTTTTGTTTCGGGCGCGTAACTATCTGTCATTATTTCGATACTTCCTGTGTGGGTTTTGGTCGCCACATGATGGCCACCACAATTGTAATGAAACCGGCCAGGCACATCATTGGGGCCAGGGTGATCCGTTGAAAATTAAAGATTTCGGGATTAAACACATTGGGATCGTCGCTGCCTCCACCAATCATTAAAATGTATCCCAGCACGATCAAGGCAATACCAATGATCAAAACAGTGTAGTTCTTTTTGGTGAAAGTGGTTTTCATAGGATCTAACTAATTTATTTAATGAAGCATCAAATATAGTCAAAAAACATTTTGTTGCAGGTTCCTTCCTGTCATTTTGATCCATTAATTTTTCGTAAATTCGTTAATTGAAATAATATGGGAAAAGTAGCACTAATAACAGGGGTAACCGGCCAGGACGGTGCCTATTTAGCTGAATTACTATTGGAAAAGGGATATGTGGTGCATGGCGTTAAACGCCGCAGTTCATTGTTCAATACCGATCGGATCGATCATTTGTATCAGGATCAACATGAGAAGAAAGTAAATTTCAAACTTCATTACGGCGACCTTACTGATAGTACTAATTTGATCCGGATCGTGCAGGAAGTTCAGCCCGATGAGATATACAATTTGGCAGCTCAAAGTCACGTGAAGGTGAGTTTCGAAACGCCTGAGTACACCGCCAATTCAGATGCTTTGGGGACCTTACGAATTCTTGAGGCGATCCGCATTCTTGGCTTGGAAAAAAAGACCCGTTTTTATCAGGCCTCTACTAGTGAGTTATATGGCCTCGTGCAAGAGATTCCGCAAAAAGAAACCACTCCCTTTTATCCGCGCAGTCCGTATGGCGTTGCAAAGCTGTATGGATTCTGGATTACTAAGAATTACCGTGAGAGTTACGGAATGTACGCATGTAATGGCATTCTTTTCAATCACGAAAGTCCACTTCGCGGGGAAACCTTTGTGACACGGAAAATAACACGAGCAGCCGCCAAGATCAGCCTTGGCATGCAAGAAAAATTATTTGTCGGAAATATTGATTCGGAGCGCGATTGGGGCCATGCCAAAGATTATGTGGAAGGTATGTGGCGCATGCTTCAGCAGCCTGAGCCCGACGATTATGTTCTGGCTACCGGCATAAAAATAACAGTACGTGAATTCATAAATATGTCGTTCTCAGAAGTAGGCATTAAACTTAAGTGGGAGGGAAAGGGAGAAAATGAAAAGGGTATTGATACGGCGAGTGGGAAAACCCTCGTTGAAATTGATCCAAATTATTACCGTCCCGCCGAAGTAGATCTTTTGGTTGGAGACGCCACCAAAGCGAAAACAAAAATGGGTTGGACCCCTACTTACACCGTAGCAGAACTTTGCAAGGAGATGGTGCTGTCGGATCTCGAACTCTTTAAGCGCGATAAGTACCTTTTAGAGGGTGGTCATAAAGTATTAAATTATAAAGAATAATTATCTGTCGATACTGAGGCCCTCAAAGTCTAACTTATTTGCAACACGATTTTAGTTTTTTAAAGGCTATTTGCCACTTCGAAAGTCGTTTTTGGATAATCAAGAAATGGAAGTAACATCGAAAATATATATTGCCGGTCACCGTGGAATGGTGGGATCGGCTATTTTAAGAAATTTACAAAAGAAAGGATTTCAGAATTTTGTTTTCCGCACTTCAGATGAATTAGATCTGAGGGATCAGGAAAAGGTAGCGCAGTTTTTTGCCGACGAAAAACCTGACTATGTGATTCTGGCGGCAGCAAAAGTAGGGGGTATCCAGGCAAACAATGTATTTCGTGCCGACTTTTTGTACGACAACCTCATGATCCAGAATAATGTGATTCACAGTGCGTATGTGCATGGAGTAAAAAAGCTGATGTTTCTTGGGTCTTCCTGCATCTATCCCAAACTGGCCCCGCAACCGCTCAAAGAAGAATATCTGTTAAGCGGATTTCTTGAAGACACAAATGAACCTTATGCCATTGCCAAGATTGCAGGGATCAAATTAATTGAAAGTTACCGCAGGCAACACGGCTGTAATTACATTTCGGTGATGCCCACCAATCTATACGGACCCAATGATAACTATAACCTCAGCAATTCACATGTACTGCCGGCGCTTATCCGAAAATTTCACGAGGCGAAGATACTCAATTCGCCTTTCGTTGAAATATGGGGAACAGGCACCCCTCTGCGTGAGTTCCTTCATGCCGATGATTTGGGCGATGCTTGCGTGTTTCTGATGCAAAACTATAACGGTCAGCAGCATGTTAATATTGGTACCGGAAACGACCTTTCCATAAAAGACCTCGCTTTGCTCATCCAACAGATTGTGGGTTATAAGGGCGAAATTAAACATGACCTGAGTAAACCCGATGGTACCCCCCGTAAGTTAATGGATGTGAATTTTCTTCATAAGCTGGGATGGAAACACACCATTGATATTAAAGAGGGCGTAAAGGCCGTATACGAAGACTTTAAGAAGAAGGAAAACGTGAAAGTGTGGTGAATCTCGGCCGTTGAATTAATTCCAAAATGGATGAGGTCATTTTCTTTTTATGATCACCTTGTAACAACATCTATACGTTGAGCACTATTAAAAAGCTATATACACATTTCAAAATCCTAAGTGCCTCAGTCTTGTTTCTGAGTCACTTTGCAGGAAGAGCGCAATTCTACAATTTACCCGCTGATTATTTCTTTTCGTTACCCACAGAAAAAACATTATCTGAAAAAGACCGGGAAGTTCACTCGAACGTAAAGCCGTATATTCCCTTCTTTTCAGAAAAATATAGGGCTGCCGGCGACAGTGAACAGGTATTTAGGTTCATTCGCGAAGGTAAATTAAAAGATCTGTTGTTCTATAGGCATTTGATCCGTGTTGATTCAAAGGCGGAGGAATTTAAATTGCGAATAGATCCGATCCTGAATTTTGAAGGAGGCGGAGACCTGGCTGACTCTGTGAAAACTCGACTATTCACCAATACGCGCGGCATTATTGCCAGTGGTTCTATTGGTGGTCGTTTTTATTTTGAGACCATTTTTTCAGAAAACCAATCCATTTTTCCCAATTACATCAGCAAGATGGCAAATGCCACTCAGGTTGTGCCCGGCCAAGGTCGCTGGAAAACGTACAAAACAACCGGCTATGATTATGCATTTTCATCGGGTTTTGTGTCGATGCAACCTTTCAAATTTTTGAATTTACAGGTAGGACATGGCAAACAAAAAATAGGGAATGGTTACAGATCGCTGCTGCTCAGCGATAACTCCTTTAATTATCCTTATGCACGCATTACACAACAGTGGTTTAAAGGAAAGGTGCAGTACACCAATATTTACGCGGTACTTATGAATCTGGTGCCGGCATCTGTGGTTGTTAATCCTAATACCGAACGATTGTATCAGAAAAAAGCCGCCTCTTTCCAGTACCTCAGCATCAATGTAACAAAGTACCTCAATGTGGGATTTTTTCAAGGTTTAATTTGGCAGGCGGGTGACGCCCGTAACCAGCAGCAAATAAGCTGGCAGTATTTTAATCCTCTGATCTACAGTAATCTTTTTACGTATGGCTTAGATAATAAGAATAATATTCTGATTGGAGGAGATCTCAAGTGTAAACTTAGCAATACCTTCAGCTTTTACGGTCAATTTATGCTCGACAATTTGCAACAATCCACCATAGCCGAGAGCGGCTGTGGGGTGCAGGGCGGATTTACCTATTTTGATGCCTTTGGCGTAAAAAATCTTTTTTTACAAACAGAATTCAATAAAGTTCAGCGGACCAGTTATCAAAGTCCGCCGGGAACCGGCACAGATCAGAGCTACTTTCATTATAATCAAACCTTGGCTTACACCCCCATAGACGGGGAAGAGGTGATATTTATTGCGAATTACAAAATGAAGCGTTTTTTTGCATCTGTGCGGTATCATCTTCAGGATCGGGCTGCCGACGTGCCCGCAAACAGTTACAGTCTCAGTCTTATTAATGCCAGAATAGGCTATGTAATAAATCCATCTTATAATTTAAATATAAGTTTAGGAATGATTTACAGGAAGCAAAATTTTTATAACTTTAATGCTTCAACTAATGAAACGAATTATATTTATTTGGGCTTAAAAACCAGTATTTATAATTTGTATTACGATTTTTAAATGGCAGCACTCATTCTTGTATTTTTAACCTCTTTTATTGTAGTGCTCTACTCTACCCCTGCGCTTATTAAAGTTGCCGTGCTCAAAAGGCTGATCGATGCCCCCAGTGAAGAGCGCAAGGTTCATAAACATTCCATACCCACTATTGGGGGAATCATAATTTATGCCGGCACCCTTTTTGCGTATGCCTTATGGTTTGATGTGGAGGACCGTGTGTATTATGATAAGATCTTTCGGTCGGTGACGGAATTTAAACTCATTATTGCCACCAGTCTTATTTTGTTTTTTGTAGGCGTGAAAGATGATATTATTGGGACTGCGCCCGTAAAAAAACTTTTTGCTCACATTGTAGTGGCACTGATTCTGGTATTAATGGGCGACATTCGCATCACCGGGCTTCATGGCATTTTCGGGGTATCCGACATTCCGTATTGGGGGAGTGTCTTTATCTCCATTTTTACTTACGTGGTAGTAGTTAATGCCTTTAATTTAATTGATGGGGTGGATGGCCTTGCCGCAGGAATCGGGCTTCTTAGTTGCACCGCATTTGGAATTTGGTTCATATTCGCCAATGAATTTGGTTATGCGGCACTATCTTTTGCCTTGGCCGGCGCATTGTCGGGTTTTCTTATTTTTAATTTTTCGCCGGCCCGTATTTTTATGGGAGATTCCGGTTCGCTGGTAATTGGTATGTTTATTTGTGTGCTTGCCATAAAATTAATCGAATTTCCCACTCAGCAACTTGACTCTTTTTGGGTACATGTGAGTAAACCTGTGTTTGCCATTTCCGCGTTAGTATATCCACTGATGGATACTCTCCGGGTATTTATTATACGAGCGGTAAAGGGACAGTCGCCTTTTAATGCCGACCGCAATCACATTCATCACAAGTTATTAGATTGTAAATTCAGTCATAAAAAAACCGTCATTATCATATACCTCTTTTCACTCCTCACAATTGGTGCTTCCATTCTCACCTATTTCTTTACCGTGCCCACATACAGTCTACTTACAGTGGTAATTAGTGGTTTGGTCTTTCTTTGCATTGTGATTGAGCTCAACAAAAAAAGAAATAAAACCAAAACTCCGTCCAACCACAAGCAGTGAAAGCAGAATAACACAGCTGTCCCCCCAAATTTACCGTTCCTGTAAGATTTTTGATTTGTCATCCGCCAAAGGAATAATTTCTTTAATTTTAAATTCAATTCCCTTCACAATGAAAAACATTTCCTTTTTAGTTTTTGGATTTTTAAGTCTGGTGGCACATGCACAAACAGCATGGTCGTTGCAGGATTGTATCAGTTATGCGCTAAACCATAGTATATCGCTAAAACAAAGCGCGCTTAATAATGAAATAAAACAAAACAATGTTGTGCAGAGTAAAGCCGGCGTCTTACCAAATTTTAATCTGGGGGCAAACCATATTTATAACTACGGGAAAACAGTTGACCGTTTCACAAACACCTTTGCCGACACAAAAGTACTATCCCAAAATTTCTTTTTGAATGGTCAGGTGGTGCTATGGGGCGGGCTCAGTCAGTACAACAACATCAAGGCCAATGAATATAACTACTTAAGTGGCGTAGAACTTTTGAAGCAGCAAGAGTATGATCTTTCGTTAAATGTGGCCAATGCTTATATTGGTGTTATCTTTTCGGAAGAAATTCTAAAGATTTCACAGAGTCAGTTTCAGATCACCAAGGAACAGCTGGAAAGGACTCAGAAACTTGTGAATGCAGGCGCACTGGCAAAGAGTATTGAATATGATATTAAAGCGCAGCTGGCCAGCGAGGAAGTGAATGTGACTTCTGCCGACAATAATTTTGCGCTTGCCATCCTGAGCCTCAAACAACTGATGAATTTTGACAGCATTAGTAATTTTTCGGTAGCACGACCCGATATTGTTATCAGCGAATCACAGCTGGCTGAAAACAATTTAACCTCCATTTACGAAACCAGTTTAAAGAATCAACCCAGCATAAAAAGTGGTGAATACTCTATTCTTAGTTCCGAGCGTTCGTTGGCCGCCAACAGAGGTAAAAGAAGTCCCACTTTAAGTCTGGTTGGAACCTTGGCAACAGGAACCTCGGGACTTGCCAAAGATGTTTTGGGAGTGAATTATGTAGGATATAAGGTTGCAGGAATAACCAGCAAGGGAGATAGTGTATATGTACCACTCACGGAGTCGATTACGCAAGTGACACCATTTTATGACCAATTCAGAAACAATGTAAGTAAGAGTTTTGGCTTTCAACTTAGTATTCCAATTTATAATGGTTTACAAACGCACACGGCAGTTAAGAATGCAAAGATAAATGCATTTAATACCAAATTATCATTAGATCTAACGAAACAAAACCTCTACAAGAATATTGCACAGGCCTCCGCGAATGCGAAAGCAGCCTTTAATAAGTATATGGCTACAAGGTCCAGTGTTGAGGCCGCATCCATGTCTTTTGAATATGCCCAGGAAAAATTCAATGCCGGCGTAATAAGTGCATTTGACTTTAACACGGCAAAAAACAGATTGTATGCCGCTGAGAGTAATCTACTACAGTCGAAATACGATTATGTTTTTAAATTGAAAGTGCTTGATTACTATCAGGGCATTCCATTGGGTTTCTAATTCTCTTTGTTCCTTCTAAATGCGATTCGAAGAATGGGGATGGCGGTGATGATGATCAATGCCACGAAAATGTAACCCATATAGTTAGTTATTTGAGGGAACATCTGCACCAGAAAATAGCCTACAGTTGAAAGACTGAGGATCCAGGCCAAGGCACCCACTACATTAAAGAACATAAATTTGAAGAAGTCGATTTTTATGGCTCCTGCAATTACTGGAGCAAAGGTTCTAACCACAGGTAAAAATCTGGCCAATACCAGGGTAAGATTTCCGCCATATTTTTCATAGTATCGCTTAGTTACCTCAATATGCTTTTTTCTGAAAAAGAAACTGTCTTCTTTTGCATAGAGTGTCTCACCGGCTTTTCTGCCAAACCAATAACCGAACATATTGCCCATAACAGCTGCCAACGTCATGAGTGCGACCATTTGACCAAAATTTACATGCATGAGATCGGGTTTTGCTTTGCAAAGGATTCCCGCTAATAAAATAAGATTGTCTCCCGGAAGAAAGAACCCAACCAGCAGGCCGGTTTCTGCAAAAATCACAAACAATAAAAGTCCCAACCCACCGTATTCGATGATGCTGTTTGGGTCGGTTAATTGTTTAAGAAAATCCCACATAGCCTTAAAACTGAAGTTGATTATTTCTATTAGTTGCTGCGATTTTTATGTTCTCAATTGTTCCTTTAGGAATTGATTCAATCAATTTTCTCGTGTATTCGCTCTTTGGATTGGCATAGATTTCGTCGGGATCCCCCATTTCTTCCACCTTTCCTTTTTGCATCACTACCATGCGGTCGCACATAAATTTCACCACGCTCAAATCATGACTAATAAATATGTAGGTGAATTTAAATTCCTTTTTCAAGTCGTTGAGTAAATTGAGTACCTGTGCCTGCACACTCACATCGAGTGCGCTCACACTTTCGTCACAAATAATAAAATTGGGATTTAGCCCCAGAGCACGAGCGATGCACACCCTTTGCCTTTGCCCACCACTGAATTCATGGGGGTAGCGTTGATACTGTTTCTCTTCCAATCCCACTTTTTTAAGCAATTCCATTACCCTCTCTTTGCGTTGTGCTTCTGTGCTGAAGATTTTATGTACCAGCATCGGTTCCGAAATGGCCTCACCTATTGTTAATCGGGGATTAAGAGATGAATAAGGGTCCTGAAAAATCAACTGCATGTTTTGCCGGTACTGCCTGAATTCCTTTTCATTCATGGCTAAAATATCATTGCCGCGATACAGAATCTGGCCACCAACTGTTGGTGACAATTTAAGGATTGATCGGCCGAGAGTTGTTTTACCACAACCACTTTCTCCTACTAAGCCCAATGTTTCACCTTCAAAAACGTCAAAACTCACGTCGTCTACTGCCTTGATATATTTTCGGTTCTTTTCAAAAAAAGAATGGCTTTCAGGAAACCATGTTTTCACCTGTTTGAGTTCCAAAATTTTGTTACCCGCATACAACACGTTATGTTCTTGCTCTCGTTCAGCAGATGTGATCGTCACTCCTTTAAGAGCTTCACCAACATTCCCGTTAATTTCAATTATTTCGCCGTTGGCGCCTCGCTTCATGAAGTCACTTACTACCGGCAAACGTCGTACTCTGAAATTGAGTGGTGGACGACAGGCTAATAAACCTTTCGTGTAAGGATGCTTTGGGTTCGAAAAAATTTCGAGTACAGGACCTTGCTCTACAATTTCTCCTTTATACATCACAACCACTTTGTCGGCTAACTCGGCAATTACTCCCAGATCATGCGTGATAAAAAGAATCCCCATGTTATACCGAAGCTGCAATCGTTGCATCAATTCAAGAATGGTCTTTTGCACGGTAACATCCAAAGCGGTAGTAGGTTCATCTGCGATAAGCACCTTAGGCTCACAGCTAATGGCCATTGCTATCATCACTCTTTGCTTCTGACCTCCTGAAAGTTGATGAGGGTATCGATCAACAATTATTTCAGGATTTGGTAATTGCACTTCCCGGAAAAGTTCAAGGGTCTTTTCCCTGGCCACCTTCATCGAAACCTGTTGATGGAAGACGATGGCTTCCATTACTTGGTCCCCACATTTAATAACAGGATTGAGAGAAGTCATCGGTTCCTGAAAGATCATGGCGATTTCATTTCCCCGGAACTTTCGCATGTTTTTTTCCGACACATTTACCAGATCAACTGTGCTCCCATCTTTTGCATGATACAAGATCTGACCACCAGTAATCTTACCCGGCGGATTCGGGATCAAGTTCATGACAGACAGTGAGGTTACCGATTTTCCCGATCCGCTTTCACCAACAATACCAATTGTTTCACCGCGATTAAGTGTAAAAGAAACATTGTTGACAGCCTTCAGCATTTCGGTTCCGCTCTTGAACTGAGTCACTAGATTATTGATCTCCAACAAAGCCTGCTTCTCCATATAGCGCGATTTACCTTGCGTTAAAGTAATAAATAAAATTTAGATGGAATGGGCTCCTCCTTCACTAAATTGTTATTTCAACTTGAATTGAATGTATTTTATGTTCTCTCCCTTTTCGGTAAAGAGTTTTTCGTAATAGGTCTTTATGTTTATGAGTTCTTGTCTGTGTGGAGGACATTCATGGTATAAATCGGAGGTGTGCCATAGGATCGGAAGTTTGTGTTCGTGCAATACTTCTAAGGTATATTCATACAAACTCGTGCTATCTGTTTTTAAATGAATGATGCCATCGGGCTTCAAAAATTTAACGTAGCGGTTGAGAAACATGGGGTGAGTTAATCGTTTTCGTGCCCTTGTACTTTGCGGTTGTGGGTCGGGAAAGGTGATCCAGATTTCATCCACCTCGTTCTCCGAAAAACAATAATCAATAAAATCAATGCGTGTCCTTAAAAACCCCACATGATTTAGTTCTTGCTCCAAAGCTTGTTTGGCTCCGGTCCAAATGCGATTTCCTTTGATGTCCACGCCAATAAAATTCTTTGTGCGATCATTCAGAGCAAGTCCCACCGTGTATTCTCCTTTTCCGCAACCCAGTTCAACAACAATTGGGCGATTGTTTTTGAAATAGTCTGAATTCCATTTTCCCTTCATGGGGAATCCACGGGAAAGATTTTCAAAAAAAAGTGTGAAACAATTTCTGAATGTATCCAATTCTGCAAATTTTTCCAGCTTACTCGGCATATTCTAATTGTTGAGCTGTTCCTCGGATTTTTTGTTTTGAATTTCGTACAGTTTTTTGAATCTACTATCTTTCGATAACAATTCTTCGATGGACCCTTCCTCACTGATCTGCCCTTTATCGAATACGAGGATCTTGTCGACGTGGCTAATTGTTGAGAGACGATGCGCAATGATGATGGAGGTACGCCCTTTTGAAATCTTATGAACTGCTTTTTGGATCAATAACTCGGTTTGTGTATCAATAGTAGCCGTAGCTTCATCTAAAATAAAAATAGCGGGTTGATAGACAAAGGCCCTTATGAACACAATCAATTGTCGCTGACCCGCCGATAAGCTTTGTCCTCTTTCAGCGACTTGGTAATGAAACCCACCGGGAAGTGACATAATGAAGTCGTACAGCTCAATTTGTTTTGTGGCCTGCACCACGTCTTCAAATTTTATTTCCGGATTACTAAGCGTGATATTATTGAGAATCGTATCATTAAATAAATAAACATCCTGCAGCACCACACCTGTGTTTTTGCGAAGTGATTCCAACTCATAATCCCTAATTTCCACTCCATCAATAAGAATCTGACCTTTGTTATATTCGTAAAAGCGGCTCAGTAAATTTATAATGGTTGATTTGCCGGCTCCCGTTGAGCCAACCAATCCAACCGTTGTTCCTGCTTTGATTTCGAAAGAAACATCTTTAAGCACAAAATGATCTTTTCGATAAGCAAACCATACGTTTTTGAACTCAATAGAGTTTTGCACATTGCTAAATTTGATAACGCCCCTGTCGGAGATCACTTCATGGGTATCCACTACTTTAAACACCCTTTCGGCCGAAACAAAGCCCATTTGCAAGGTGTTTAAACGATCGGCGAGCATCCGAATGGGGCGAAAAAGCATGTTCACCATCATGACAAAAAATGTAATATCTCCTAAATTTACCTGATAGGAATTTCCTTTCACGCCCACAAACCAGATGATGAGGGCAATTGAAAAAGAAGAAAGGATTTCTACCACCGGAAAGAAAATAGAATAATAGAGGATCGACCGAATGTTTGCGATGCGGTGCAGTTTGTTGATCTCTCTAAATTTCTCAAACTCCTGCTCTTCCCTATTAAATAACTGAACCAAACGCATCCCGGTAATATGCTCCTGCGTAAATGTATTTAGAGATGCCACGGCATTTCTTACTTGGGTAAATGACTTTTTCACGCCGCGCTTGAATAATGCCGTTGCCACAAAAAGGAGGGGAATGGTGCTCATTGCCAGCAGAGCCAATACCCAATTTTTTGCAAACATGGCAATAACAAAAACCAGGAGCATGATCATGTCGCCGGCAATCACAATAAAGCCTTGTGCAAACACATCGCTTAAACTTTCAATGTCGGAGATTGCTCTCGTAACCAGTATTCCAACAGGTGTATTATCAAAATAGGAATTCTTCAGATTCAAAATATGTTTATATACCTGGTTTCTCAAATCTCGCACAATGTTTTGACCAAGTAGATTTGTTACGCGAATATTAATCACCTGAAGCAGCGCTTCGAGGATTAGAAAACCCAGAATGAGCAAACACACCGTATTTAGGTCACTGAGGCTGTTGCGACCAATCACATAATTATTCAACGCGGTGCTGATCAAAAGAGGTCTCACAATTGCTAGTCCCGATAACAGCAACGTTACGATCACAGAGCCATAAAACAACATGCCATAGGGCTTAGTGTAGCTCAGGATCCTCTTGATGAGATCTAAATTCAGACTTTTATTTTGTTCTTTACTCAACAAATACTTCTTTAGGATAACGAATGCCACTTAAAAAAAGGGCCTTGGGCGATACATTGGTACCGGCAAGACGACGATCTTTAGCCAGAATTATCTTATTAAAATCATCAAGACTCATTTTGTTTTTTCCAACCATCATCAGGGTGCCAACAATGGCGCGCACCATGCCGCGCAGAAATCTGTCGGCGCAAATTGTAAATCGCCATTCCCCATCGCCCGATTTTTGCCATAAAGCTTTTGTGACCCTGCAAAAATTGGTTTTACTTTGGCTATTCACTTTGCTAAAGCTGGTGAAATCTTCATGTTTCAGCAGAATGGCCGCTGCTTTATTCATTAACTCAAAATCGAGATCTCCGTAAACATAGGTGGTGAAACGGTCTCTAAAAGGATCTTTCTTAAAACTGAGGTAATAATAATACACCCGTTCGGAGGCATCGAAACGTGCATGAGCGCCATCGTTCACGCGCCTAATAGAATGGACCGCTATGGTAGCGGGCAACAAGGTGTTGATTTTATATACCCAGTGAGACTGTTTTGAAATCAAGTCGGGACAGTGACTGTCGAAATGAGCCACAAAATTTTTGGCATTAACCCCCGCGTCAGTTCTGCCGCATCCAATAAGATCGATCTTTTCTTTTAAGAGCATCGACATCTTTTCTTCCAGCACCTGCTCTACCGTATTTGGAGTATTGTCCTGAATTTGCCATCCATTAAAGTCTGCGCCATTGTAAGAAAGCGTTAAAAAGAACCGGGCCATGCGGCAAAGGTAAGATTTTAGTACTTTTGCGCCCTATACTATGTCGAAAATTAAGAAGAATTATGTACTGGAGAATCTGGAAGTAGTTGATATCAGCACGGAAGGAAAGGCTATCGCGAAAAATGAGGGACTCGTTGTGTTTATCGACGCTGCGGTGCCGGGTGATGTTGTTGATGTGATGGTGCACCGCAAAAAAAACAATTTTGCCGAAGCCACCATCGAGCGATTCAAGCACCATTCGCAGCACCGTGTTGATCCGCGCTGCGAACATTTTGGAACCTGTGGGGGATGTAAATGGCAGAATTTGAACTATACCACGCAATTGAACTTCAAACAGAAATACGTATTTGATGCATTTACTCGGATTGGCAAATTAACTTTTCCGGATCTATTGCCTATACTTGGAAACAAGGAAGAATATTTCTACCGCAACAAACTCGAATTTTCGTTTTCAAATAAAAAATGGCTTACCGATGCAGAAATGAGTTCGGGCGAAACTATAGAAAATAAGAATGCTGTAGGATTTCACATTCCCGGCAAGTTTGATAAGATTCTTGCAATTAATAACTGTTATTTGCAGGCCGAACCGAGTAATTCGATCCGAAATGCCGTGAGAGACCATGCTGCGGAGAAACAACTGAGTTTTTTCGATATCCGAAACAAAAGCGGGTTTTTGCGTACCCTCCTAATTCGCACATCAAGTACGGGTGAGATCATGGTGGTAGTATCGGTATTCGAGTGGTTGGAAAAAGAATTATTTACACTATTAGACTTTTTGAAAACCAAATTTCCCGAAATCACCTCGCTGCAATATGTTCACAACAATAAAGGCAATGATACTTTTTTTGGTCTCGATTTGAAGACCTACCATGGACGAGACCATATTCTTGAAGAAATGGAGAGCCTGAAATTTAAGATCAGTGCAAAATCATTTTACCAAACCAATTCGGTGCAGGCGTATCAGCTTTATAAGATCACCAGAGATTTTGCAGCACTCACGGGCACCGAAACGGTGTATGACCTATACACGGGAACCGGCACCATCGCTAATTTTGTGGCAAGATCTGCCAAGAAAGTAATTGGGGTGGAGTATGTGGAAGATGCCATTAAAGATGCCATTGAAAATTCAAAAGAAAATGGCATTACGAATACTCATTTTTTTGCCGGTGATATGAAAGATGTTTTGAGTGCTGATTTCTTCCGAACTCACGGAAAACCGGATGTGATTATCACTGATCCGCCAAGAGCCGGCATGCACGAAAATGTAGTAAAAGCTATTCTTGAGGCAGCGCCACAACGGTTGGTATATGTAAGTTGCAATCCCAGTACTCAGGCAAGAGATCTCGCTTTGATGCAGGAACACTATCAAATAATTAAAACACAGCCTGTGGATATGTTTCCGCAAACGGCACATGTTGAAAATGTTACCCTGTTAGAGCGTATTGTTTGAGCTAGAATTATAGTTGAAACCACTCTTTTTTAGGGTCTGACTTTTCTGTTTTTAGCCCTTTATTTTGCTATTTTTGTACCTTATTTTATACCATGTTGGAAAGAATCAATGCCCTGTTAAAAGAAGTGGAAGACTTCGCTGCTCAAACAAAAGAGCAGGTGGAGGAATACCGAATTAAGTGGTTAAGTAAAAAAGGAGAAGTTACGGCGCTTTTTGACGACTTTAAGTCGGTGCCCAATGAGCTCAAAAAGGAAGTCGGACAGCAACTCAATTTGCTGAAGACAAAAGCTCAGGAGAAGATCAATGCGCAGAAAGAACATTTTGATGCGGAGCAACCCACAAGTGATTCTTCGGCAGATCATACGCTTCCCGGCTTTCCGACTCTTAAAACGGGCAGTAGACATCCCCTTACCATTATTAAGAATGAGATTCTCGAAATTTTCTTACGCATTGGTTTCACAGTAAGCGATGGCGCTGAAATTGAAGACGACTGGCATAATTTTACGGCCCTTAATACTCCTCAAAATCATCCCGCACGGGATATGCAGGATACTTTTTACGTAAATCTAAATCCCGAAATGGTTCTGCGTACCCAAACATCAAGTGTGCAGGTACACCTCATGCAGCAGCAAAAGCCACCCATTCGCACCATTTCTCCGGGAAGAGTGTACCGCAATGAAGCTATCAGTGCCAGGGCGCATTGTCAATTTCACCAGGTGGAAGGCTTATACATTGATGAAAAAGTGTCGTTCGCCGATCTAAAACAAACCTTGTTGTACTTCGCTAAAGAAATGTTTGGAGCTGACACTCAGATACGTTTAAGACCCAGTTATTTTCCATTTACTGAACCGAGCGCTGAAATGGATATTAGTTGTACGATCTGCAAAGGAAAGGGTTGTAATGTTTGCAAACATACAGGATGGGTTGAAATTTTGGGTTGTGGCATGGTGGATCCTCAGGTATTGATTAATTGCGGGATTGATGAAAAAAAACATAAGGGTTTTGCATTTGGAATGGGGATTGAGCGCATCGCTATGTTAAAATATCAAGTGAAAGATCTTCGTTTGTTTTTTGAAAATGATGTCCGTTTTCTGAATCAGTTTACCTCTGCCTAAACTTATGGAACGCGTTACGCGAATAAACATGCTTATTGACATGCTCAAAAAGGAGTCGGAAGATGAGTTTCTAAATTATGCCCTCGCTCTCGAATACGCTACTGATCTAAATTCAGCCGGCGAGGCCGAACATCTCTTTAAAAAAGTGATCCATAAGAACGAAGATTACATTGCCGCTTACTATCAGCTGGGTAAACTCCTTGAATCGACGCTCCGAAAAAATGAGGCCCTGGATGCGTACAAAAGGGGACTGGATAAAGCAACACTCAAGAAAGACCATAAAGCCATTAACGAACTCGGGGAGGCCATTTTTCTTTTGGAAGACTAGGTAGACATTGTAAATAAAAAACCTTAGTCGCTTACCAGGTCACCCGGCATGACTGACTGAATGTATTTTGAGATCTGGGCCTGATGTCCGGAAAGATCAAGGATTTTGTTTATTAAGAAATCAGCTTCTTTTTTAGAAAGTTGATCCACGAACAGTTTCACTTTATCAATTACACCTTGTTGCGGTTTAAAGTAGCGCCCTTCCATAAGCGCGTCTCCCACGTGCAGCGCATAAAGAGAGAGGATTTCCATGCTGCTCTGAGGGATTCTCCGGAGCACGAGTGAATGCAGTAAATTAAATTTGTTCCTAAACTTCTTTAGTTCTTGTATAAGTTCATCCACTCTGTTGGTTTGCAGCAAGACCATGCTCAACTTTTCAAATGAATAGGTTCTACGATGGCCCCTGATCTCTTGAACTAGTATATCATACAATTTTGAACGTTTGTTTTCCGGCACCAGTTCGTCAATTCTCTTTAATTGAAGCGCATTAATAAATGAGCCATGAACCATGATTCTGAGAAGGTAGTTTAGTTCGAGGTCGGAGCGTTTCAATAATCGGGCCTGCAACATCACATACTCCAAGTACTCCGGGTATTGACTTTCGTATTCCTTCTCAATTCGATCGTGATCTTTTTCAAGCAAGTTAAATGCCTTCCCGAATTTTTGAGCGCATAACAGAAGATCGGCTTTAGCAATTGTGAATTCGGCTCCTCGTTTGTCTATCGAAAGGGCAACCGTGGTATTGAAGAGCGCTGCCAGTTTTATTTCAGCCTGCAGGAGTGCCACTTTCAATTTATCAATTTTGTCTCTGTTACCCAGTTTTTGTTTTCGATGCGCTAAGGCTTGAAATACTTTACGCACATTGTCTCTATCTGAACTTATACTTAAATATCTTGGCACCAGAAAAGAATAGGCCCCGGAGATCAATTTGCGATTGTTTTTCAAGGCGTTTAAGATGGCCTCCAACCAAGCTTCTTTTTTAGCTTCATCAGGGTGATCGCGGAATCCGGAATCCAGCAATGCCCTGCACCGATCGTTGACACGCATCAATCCGCTTTCATTTCCGGTTAAACGTTGATTGAGCAGCGTTGAAAATTCTGAGAAAATGGCCAGACTCAGATAAAAGCGGTCAATGTGGCGTTTCGTGGAATTTAAGTCCGTAACAAGTCGAACTGATAGCTGATCCATATCTGCCTGCTCCAGTTTTTCCTTCACCGTATAAGATTTGAATAGTTCTTTAATCTCTGTGAGATAGTTCCTCCAACTTTTTCTTCCTTCATCAAAAACAAGCTGATTTTTTTTCGTGGAAACTCCTTTTCTTTTTTTTGCCGCCCTTAATTTGAAACGGGGAGACTCCTTGAATAGATCGCTGTGAAAATAAAACAATAAGGCACTCAGATGTTCGCAATAACTTTTCGATCTGCAGGAGCAGCTGCAGGATAAGATTTTGTCGCCATTTCTTCTTACTAACAAACCTACACCGTTAACCAAATAATGATAAGTGCCGCCGCTATGGTGTTTGAAAGGTTCAACTTTGTTGTTCTCAAATAACTTCATGCCCCGTTTTAAAACAGATTCTTTAAAATGTTGTTCGAAGTCTTTGAAAGTAAATAACATATTCACCAACAAATTTAGGATATCCCGCGCGTAGATGTATAAGCCGACTCAAATAATCTCAAAACGCGCTTCGGTGCGCATAATGCCATATCTTTGCCTTAAAATCATTTATTCCATTTAATTATTATGAGTGTCATCCTGGAAACGGAACGACTCCGACTCCGAAAACTTAACAGCGACGATGGTTCATTCATTCTGCGTTTGGTAAATACAGAGGGCTGGCTTAAATATATTGGAAACCGGGGGGTTGCCACCATTGAGGAAGCGCAACTGTATTTGTTAACAGGACCAATAGACAGTTATCGGAAACAGGGGTTTGGTTTGTATTTGGTAGAACTCAAGGAAACATCGGTGCCAATTGGGATCTGCGGTTTGGTCAAAAGAGAAACGTTGGAGCATGTAGATTTGGGATTCGCCTTTTTGCCCGACTACGTTGGAAATGGTTATGCATCCGAAGCGGCTCGGGCAACCTTAGCCTATGCTAAATCACAACTTGGTATGAAGAAAATTGTGGCGGTTACCGACTTAGACAACCTGAGATCAATCAATTTGCTGAAGAAGTTGGGCATGGAGATCGAAAAGAAAATAAGATTCCCAAAGGAAAAGAAAGATCTGTATTTATTTTCTTCGCCGGAAGGGGAAAACTAAAATAGACACGTAAAACACTCGTTAGTGTCTATAATTTGAGAACCTCAAATTTTTTGTTTCAATTTAGATGATCAACATCACATCGCCATACGAATAGAAACGGTATTTTTCTTTTATCGCTTCTTTATAGGCTTTGGTAACCAGGTCGTAACCTCCAAATGCGCTTACCATCATGAGTAAGGTGCTTTCGGGCATGTGAAAATTAGTGACCATACAATTGGCAATACTAAAATCGTAGGGAGGAAAAATGAATTTATTGGTCCAGCCCACATAAGGATTAAGATGACCGGTTGTTGACACAGAAGTTTCAATGGCCCTCATTACGGTAGTTCCCACGGCACATACTTTTTTCTTTTTATCCTTAGCGGCATTCACAATCTTGCAACTGTCGCTAGAAATCAAGACCTCTTCGCTTTCGGTTTTGTGTTTTGTAAGATCTTCCACTTCTACGGTGCGGAAAGTACCTAAGCCAATGTGAAGTGTAAGAGGAGCAAATTGCACCCCTTTAATTTCTAATCGTTTTAGGAGTTCACGGCTAAAGTGCAATCCTGCGGTAGGAGCTGCAACAGCGCCTTCATTCTTGGCAAAAACAGTTTGATACCGTTCGGTGTCCTCAGGCTCTGCAGCCCGTTTAATGTATTTAGGCAAGGGCGTTTCTCCGAGATCGTAAAGGATCTTTCTGAATTCTTCATAACTGCCATCATATAAAAAACGCAGCGTCCGTCCACGTGAAGTTGTATTATCAATCACCTCTGCCACAAGGCTGTCGTCTTCGCCAAAGTATAATTTATTTCCAATACGAATCTTTCTTGCAGGATCAACCAATACATCCCATAAACGACTTTCGGCATTTAATTCGCGCAACAAAAACACTTCAATTTTGGCACCTGTTTTTTCCTTATTCCCATACATACGGGCAGGAAACACCTTGGTATCATTCAAAATCAGAACATCCCCGTCATCAAAATAGTTGATGATGTCTTTAAATTTCTTATGACTAATTTTTCCTGTTGCACGTTCAACAACCATCATTCGCGAGTCTTCACGGTTCTTTGCAGGATGTTCTGCCAATAATTCTTTTGGCAGATTAAATTTAAACATGGATAACTTCATAGGTACAATCAGTTTTTTTCCGGAAAATTGTCGATTTTTTAATCAAATTGAGTCCTGATGGAAAATCAGTATCCGACTCAAAGCATACTGACTAAAAAATAAATGTCATAATCTTACGGGATTAATTCGGGGGGCAAAATTAGTAAAAAATTCGCACTTTTGGAAGTAAAAAAATACAAAATTGACTAAATAATGGACCTTTTAAGAATTCCCCTTCAATTTTCCTTAATTTTAACGATTTAGACACAAAATTTCATGAAATATTTAACATTTTCGGGTAAAATGAAGAAACTGATTGTTTCCATTTCCCTCATTTTTGCCCTCCTCCTTGGAGCCTCTTATACCCCCGATTATTTTGAGATCAGCAAGAACCTCGACATATTTTATGCAGTTTACAAAGAGCTCAATGTGGGATACGTTGACGGAACCAAACCGGGGCAGTTGATGAAAACGGGCATTGATGCCATGCTGGGGTCGCTGGACCCGTACACGGTGTATTATACCGAAAATGATATTGAAGACTACCGTTTTATGACCACGGGCGAATACGGGGGAATTGGGGCTCTTGTAAATGACATCCGCGGTAAGATTATTATTGCCGATCCTTACGAAGGCTTTGCCGCCTTTAAAGCCGGGCTCCGTGCCGGTGATCAGATAATTGGAGTGAACGGAATTAATGTGGAAGGAAAAAAGAGTGATGATATTAGTAATCTTTTAAAAGGTCAGGCCGGCACCCCGCTTAAGCTAAAAGTAATAAAAGCCGGACAATCGCTGCCCACCGATATTAGCCTTAACCGCGAAGAAATTAAGACCAAGGCGGTGCCTTATTATTCGGTTTTATCGGACAATGAAACCGGCTACATTAAATTGGTTTCGTTTACCGACAATTGCAGCGCAGAAGTAAAGGAAGCCATTACTGCCCTAAAGGCAAAAGGATGTAAAAGTTTGGTGCTTGATCTTCGAGGTAATCTTGGAGGATTGTTGCTTGAAGCCGTTAACATCGTGAACTTTTTTGTGGAGAAGGGTCAGGAAGTAGTTTTTACCAAAGGAAAAGTTTCGGAATGGGACAAAACTTATCTTTCGGTGAATAATCCCATTGATCTTAAAATTCCCCTGGTAGTTTTAGTAGATGAAAATTCGGCTTCGGCATCTGAAATTGTGAGTGGTGCATTGCAGGATCTGGATAGGGCGATGATTATTGGTAAACGCACCTATGGAAAAGGTTTGGTGCAACAAACCAAAGACCTTGTTTACAATGCCAAAATAAAATTTACCGTGGCCAAATATTACATTCCAAGTGGCCGCTGCGTGCAGGCTTTAGACTATACGAACAAAGACGAAGAAGGGCGTGTTGAGAAAGTGCCCGATAGTTTGATCACGGCTTTTAAAACCAAAGGTGGGCGCATTGTGTACGATGGAGCAGGCATTATGCCCGACATTAAGACAAAGGAAGAGAAGTTTGAAAACGTGTTGATCTCACTTGCTTCTAAATTTCTAATTTTTGATTATGCTACGGAGTATTCGCTCACTCATAAAGAAATTGGACCACTGAAAGACTTTCAGTTATCAGAAAGCGATTACGCGCAATTTGTTTCTTATTTAAAAGATAAAGATTATTCCTATAAAACAAAAAGTGAAACAGATCTCGAGGAACTCAAAACAGATGCGCAGGAGGAGAAGTCGTATGCTGAAATTACTGCCGAATACGAGGCCTTGAAAAGTAAAATAAATGCTCATAAGAAAGATGACCTCGTTAATCATAAAGCAGTTATTAAGAAGTACCTCGAGGAAGAGATTGTAGGGCGGTACTACTTTCAAAAAGGCCGCATTGAGCATTCCATCAAACTTGACGATGATCTCTCACAGGCCTTAAGTTTGTTGTCGAATCAGGAAAAAATGAAAACACTGCTTAGTACCATTGAGAAACCGACTAAGCCATTTAATCTGAAGAAGAAATTTTAAGAATTAAAATCCTCCTACTATACCAAATTGAACAAGCACTCTGCTTGGATAGATGGATAAGGGGCTAGGTGATAAATTGTACATGATGGAAGTAGTAAGTGCGGTTTTCTCTCCGAGTCTCTGTCTAAAGCCCCCGCCTACCATTAAGTAATTGACCCAAATCTTATCATTGGGATCGAAGGACATCAAATTTGGCTGATTTAATTTATCAAATTGAGCTTGTAGAAAATAGCTGTCGGCAATGATATACCGCACATACGAGTGAGCCCCAAAAATAGATTGGGCGTAAGATCCGTAGGATGTTGAATAGCTCGTATAATTATAAATGATTCCAAGACCCACATTCACATTCTTATAGGCCATAAAACCAATTGTAGGAGATAAGATAACGAAGGTGGGATTTCCGAGCCATGCCTGAAAATTACCACCCCAGGTCAAAGACTTCTTCCACTCCTCTGATTTTGGAGGTTTGTGGCTCACAGGTTTTGTACTTGGCGATTGACCTGTAAAAACACTATCCACCTGGCCCCTTAGAAATAAAGAGCTAATCAGAAAAAAAGCTACCATGACCGATTTAATTCTCATGAACAGTTGCCGAAATAACAAGTATCTTCGCCTAACAAAAATACAAAAAAATGCTCATATTAATTACCGGTGCTTCAAAAGGAATAGGCTACGAAATGGTTAAAGAATTTTCGAAGAATTCTGCCCATCTCATCATCGCCGTTTCACGAAACATATCCCCACTCTTAAAATTTGTTAAGGACAATAATACGACCACGATATTGCCACTCAAAGCTAATGTAAGCAGTAAGGCGCAACAACAAAAAATCATCAAGGTGCTGCGTTCCCTTGGTCTCCCGGTTGACGTAGTAATTAACAATGCCGGCGAACTGGTAAAAAAACCATTTGAACACATCACTGAGAAAGAACTTCAAAATGTATACCGCGCCAATGTATTTGCTCCCTTTTTGTTGATTCAATCCTTGTTGCCATTTATGAACAAACAGCGCGCCTCTCATATTGTGAATATTGGCAGTATGGGCGGATTTCAGGGCAGTTCTAAGTTTTCGGGACTGAGCGCATACACGAGCAGCAAAGGCGCATTGGCCGTTTTAACCGAATGTTTGGCCGAAGAATTAAAACCAAAAAATATTCATGTAAATTGTTTGGCTCTGGGAGCGGTGCAAACCGAAATGTTGAGCAAGGCATTTCCAGGGTACAAAGCCCCTTTAAGTGCTCATACCATGGCCCAATTTATTTGTCATTTTGCACTTACGGGTCAGCAGTATTATAACGGTAAGATTCTCCCGGTTTCGTTGAGCACTCCTTGAACATGAGAGGCTTTTTTCTCAGTATACTTGTTTTTAGTTCAACCCTCGTTTTCTCTCAAAGCATTACTCAAACATTAAGGGGCACAGTGGTAGAAAAGCAGACACAAGCGCCGCTTCCGGGTGTATTGGTGCAAGTGATGAATAGCTTGGTGCCCCTTGGAACATACACTGACGAGAAAGGCCAATTTAAGATCAACCAAGTACCCATAGGGCGTTGGCAAATACAATTTCGTTTGGTGAGTTATAAGGAGAAGTATATTTCGGTGGTGATTGTTGCCGGAAAAGAATCGGTGTGGAATATGGAATTGGAAGAAAATGTGGTGCAAGGAGAAGAAGTCACCGTAACCGTTGAAGAAGACAAAACAAAAACAAATAATAAGATGAGTACCGTGAGTGCGCGTTTGTTCAGTGCTGAAGAGGCCGCACGCTATGCGGGCAGTAGAAATGACCCCGCTCGCATGGCGGCGAATTTTGCCGGTGTGAGCGGAGCCAATGATTCAAGAAACGATATTATTGTTCGTGGCAATTCTCCCATGGGTGTTTTGTGGCGACTCAACGGACTCGATATCCCAAATCCCAATCACTTTGGAAATGCCGGTAGCACAGGGGGGCCGGTGAGCATACTCAACAACAATACCCTCGACAATTCGGATTTTATGACCGGTGCATTTGCAGCAGATTATGGCAATGCCACCGCAGGAGTGTTTGATCTACGAATGCGCAAAGGGAATAACGAGAAACATGAATATCTTGCCCAAGTGGGATTTAACGGCTTTGAACTCGGCGCCGAAGGTCCGTTTAGCAAAAAAAAGAATGCGTCTTTTTTAGTTAATTACAGATACTCCACGTTGGCAGTATTCAAGGCCCTTCACATCGATTTTGGAACAGGCAATGCTGTGCCGCAATATCAAGACCTTAGTTTTAAAACCGATATAACCACCCGCAAAGCCGGTCAATTCTCGTTTTGGGGAATTGGCGGTTTAAGTGATGTGGCTTTGCTGGAAAGCGATAAAAAAGAAGGTCAAGACTTGTACGGTTATAGTTCACGCAATACTTATTTTAAATCGAGCGTGGGAGCCTGCGGTGTAGCTCATACCTACCTTTTTAAAAACAACTCCTACCTCAGAACCAATGTGGGAGTGAGCGCCAATTACAATAACATTATAGCCGACCGAATTGATTCTTCCTTTCAAACGGCAGACCATACAAAACCCGAATACAGGCAGATTACCAGAAATATCCGCTATTCGTTTAATACCACATACAACAAAAAATTCAGTTCACGCAATTTTGTGAATACCGGCATCTACGCCGAATTATTTAACACTGTTTTTATAGATAGCAACGACTACCTTTTTGGCAACAACACCTTTATTACATTGCGAAATTACAGCGGCACAACAGGATTTTTACGGGCCTTTGTTCAATGGCAACATAAATTTACAGACGATTTTTTGATTACGGCGGGACTGAGTGATCAGTATTTTGCGCTCAATGGTTCAAACGCTGTGGAGCCGCGCCTTGGTTTAAAATACCTAGTCACTACAAAACAAGCCTTTAGCATTGGTGGTGGCTTGCATAGTCAGTTGCAGCCCACTTATATTTATTTCGCCACCGATACCACCGGCGGTGTGCCTCGTGAAACCAATACGCAACTCGATTTCACTAGGGCCGCGCATGCCGTGATGGCGTACGACAATAACTTCAGGCCTGATTTTAGATTAAAAACGGAGATCTATTACCAATACATCTTCAACGCTCCGGTAAAAAGTTACCCAAACTATTTTTCGGTTCTCAATCTTGGCGCCGACTTTAACAGTCCCAATGTTGGGAATCTGGTAAGCAAAGGCAAAGGCGCGAATTATGGACTTGAAATTACGCTTGAAAAATTTTACAGCAAGGGTTACTATTTTCTTTTCACTACCAGTCTTTTTGAAAGCAATTACAAAGGGAGCGATGATGTTCTCAGAAACACTGCCTTTAATGGAAATTATGTTTTCAATTTACTGGGAGGAAAGGAGATCAAAATTAAAGAAAAACATGCGCTCACAGTTGATTGCCGTGGTACATATGCCGGAGGCAAACGTTATACCCCAATAGATCTGGAAGCGAGTATTAATAAAAATGCGGAAGTACGAGACAATAGCCGTGCCTATGAATTACAGTATCCCGCTTATCTGCGTTTGGATATAAAACCGGGGTACCGCTACAATAGCAAAAAGGTGACACATGAATTTAGCGTGGATATACAAAATGTGACGCAACACCTAAATGTTTTTCAACAGACCTACGATCCTTTAAGTAAAAGCATAAAAACAGATTACCAGTTGCGTTTTTTTGTCATACCTCAATACAGAGTTCTGTTTTGATGGCATTGTGCTTGTAATTGGAAGATAGCGGTGTTGGCGTCCACTGTTTGGCAGTGGGTGTCGGCAAGGAATGGGATGTTGATGGAGGGTAAGCTATTTTTAACACAGAGGGCACAACGGTTTACACAAAGGGCACAGAGAAAAATAAGTACCGTTCAATTAATTCTTTGTGTTTCTTTGTGCTGCCTCTTTCTTCGTGTTCTTAGTGCCCGCCCGAACGACATAAGAGGGTTTTTCCACTGGTCGGGCGGGGTTTCTGCCTCTTCTTTACCCGCAGAGATAAACACAGAACACTGAGGATTGCACATACATTCAACTATCTTTGTGAAATGCGACTTGTGTTCATTTGGCTTTTTTTGAGTTGTGCCCTAATTTCATTTTCACAAAAAAGGAAAGTCGCGCTGACTATTACCTACTCCCCCGGCCCCTGCATGAATGCGGATTCTACGCTAGCAACAGAATCCATTCACAACAAGCCAAGACCTTATGCCAACAAATCCATCATCTATCTTTCCGAAAAAGGAAGGATCGATTCGGCATCTACTGATGCGGAGGGCTCCCTAACTCTTAAACTACGAAAGGGCACTTATCATTTATTTGAAACATGGCGCTATTATTTGTACACGCCACTTAACCTTCCTTTTAGTGCCTTCGATCGCGCGTGTATGATTAAGGAGTGGGAAAAGTATCTTTACACCATTACCGTATTGCGAAGAAGTTATAAAACGGTGCAAACTAATTTACTAGTTGAGTTGTGTGAGGAGAATATACCTTGTCTTTTGCAGAGGCCTTAGTTCCATCAAAACTGCAAAAAGCATGCTGAAAGCAAAATTTCAGATTCAATTTTATGTTAAAATCACAAAGAAACTATCTGTTTACGACCTTAACCCAAAACATGAAATGTTAAATCATCTCTCCAAACAGGGCGAATGATGCTGTTTTTCGGCCCCTTTGAGGAAGATTCTGTTAAAAATACGGTGGATATTAACATCTAAATCCATTTAATTAACACTGTTAGTTGATAAGGGGGTAGGAGTGGTTCCGGGTAGCCAAAATGGGGGCGCAAAGCCTATCAATTAACAAAAAAATCGTATATTCGTTCTAACATTTTAACCATAGGGCCATGTTAACATTCAAAAATATATTTTTTGCGGGATTGCTTTCGTGTATTGCTTTGGCATCCGTTGCACAGTCACCAAAAAAATACTTCAGCGCAGCTCAAAAACTCGAAAAGGGAAATAATTATGAAGGAGCCATTGAAAACTATTCGAAGGCGATAGAAATGAAGGCTGATTTTGAGGATGCTTTCGTTGCCAGAGCGGCATGTTATGAGAAAGTAAATAAAAAACAGGAGGCGATTGCCGACTACAAAAAAGCGATTACCCTCCTTCCAAAAGAAAAGGAATTGTATTACAATGCCGGCCGCTTACTGGCTTCCATTGGTCGTTATAAGGATGCCGATGAGATGCTTCAACTTGCCATTGAGAATGATAAAAAATACTCTGAGGCCATTGCTGAAGAAATTGGGGTGCTGATCAAATTAAAGGATTATACAACGGGTGTTAAGATGACCCAACTGGCCATTGACGCCAAGAAAAGCACCAGCACTCTTTTTGCACACGCAGCGATGCTTGATAGCTTACGCAATTATCCTGAAGCTGAGAAGTTTTACAAAAGTGCCAAAGCGAGTGATGCTAAATTTATTCCCGCTTATGTGGGTTTGGCCTTAACTCAAATAAAGCTGAACAAAGCCGATGAGGCCATGAAAGTGTGTGAAGAAGCCTTGCTGAAAGATCCCAATAACATGGATATCTATTTTACAAGGAGCTTAGTAGATGCCGCAAAAAAAGATTATCAAAGCGCCATTAACGATATTACCAAAGTGATCCTTAGTCGGCCAAATGCTGCCGCCTACAAACAAAGGGCGGCGTTCTATATCATTATGGGACAGCACCAAAACGCCATAAACGATTATACCCAGGTTCTGCTAATTGATGATACTGATTTGGGTGCTTATTTGAGCAGAGCAGCTGCACTTGAACACACTATGAATTACAAAGCCGCCGTTGCCGATTACAACAAAGTGTCGGCACTTAGTACAGGAAACGACAATGTTAGTTTGGTGGTGAAACAAGCCAAAAAGAAAATTTTTGAGTTAAGCAGGGAGAGTGAAAAACCGGAAGTAGTGCTCACCTCCATTAAGTCGGTTGATAATACAATCAGAGTGAGCGCAGACAAAAATGAACTGATTATAAAAGGACAAGTTAAAGATGCCAGTCCGATTAAGAACATCAGTGTAAATTCAGGAATTGCTAAATTTTCGCCGGATACCTTAAACCCTTATTTCACCCTCACGCTAAGAGATGTTACCCGACTGAATGACCTTTCATTAACGGTAACCGATGTATATGGTAATACACAGGTGACCCGATACAAGGTCGAAAAAACTGAAAGTGATAAGCCCATTATTGCCATTGAAACGCCAATTGCCACGTTTGAAAATGAGATCTTTATCGACAATACAAATCCCGAAATTTATATTCAGGGAACCATTAAGGATGCCAGCCACATAGAATCTATTGTGATTGAAGGGGTAACTGCTGTTTTTAATCCATCTGATTTAAACCCTCAGTTTTCATCACAATTAAAAATTGCCGACAAAACGAAGATCACCATGGTGGTAAGAGACATTTACGGCAATGAGAACAAGCAGGTGTATGCTCTCAACCGAAGTGGCGCTACAGCAGGTCTCGACAACCCCATGGGAAATACCTGGGTGGTATTTATTGAAAATAGCAAATACCAGAGTTTCCCAAGTTTGGAAGGACCGGCTAAAGACGTGATGGCAATGAAGGCGGCACTTGCCAACTACAAGATCACAAAAATTGTGCATAAACGAGACATGACAAAAAACGAAATGGAGAAGTTTTTTTCAATCGAACTGCGTGATTACGTGAGAAACAACAACATCAATTCGTTGTTGATCTGGTATGCAGGACATGGGAAGTATGTGAGTCCTACTGGATATTGGGTGCCTTCAGACGGCAAGACCGATGATGAGTTTAGTTATTTTGGAATCAATAATTTAAAAGCCTCTATGCAGGCGTATGCCGGAAAATTGGTACATACCTTGGTGGTGACCGATGCCTGTGAATCGGGTGCAACATTTTTGATGGCCATGAGAGGAGGAGACGATGAAAAACACTGTGACAATTTTGAACTCACTAAAGCTAAGTCTTCACAAGTATTTACTTCCGCGGGATATGAGTTGGCTGCAGATAATTCTCAATTTACAAAAACCTTCAGTTCGATGCTTACCAATAACACGGAAGCCTGTTTGCCTATTGAGAAGATTGCCAAAAAGGTGATCATTGCTGTTTCTAATGCCGGAAACCAAGCCCCTAAGTTCGGAAAGATTAAAGACCTTGAAGACGAAGGGGGGACCTATTTCTTTATTCGAAAATAATTGCTATCATTGATCGTGTAATGATGCATGTTGAGTAAAAAAATTATACGATCATTCTTATTTCTTTTTCCTGTTCTATTAAATGCTCAAAGTTATTATTTTAGTAATTTTGGTGTTAAAGAGGGATTGGCTCAGTCTAACGTTACGGGCGTTGTTCAGGATGATTCGGGATTTTACTGGATTGCTACTGCAGGAGGTGTTTCCCGTTTCGATGGCAAAAATTTCATAAACTATACGACCGAAAACGGCCTTGCGGATAATAATGTAAGTGCCATCTTTAAAGACAGTAAGGGCCAACTTTGGTTTGGGCATGAGAATGGCACTGTAACTAAGTATGATGGCAAGAACTTTATTAAAGTGGGATCAACCAGGTTCCTGCCCAAAGACAAAAAGATCTATGGCTTTTATCAGGATCAATCGGGCAGTCTTTGGATTTGCACTGAGACGGCGGGAGTTATAAGAATCGTGAACCCTTCCGGTGATAAATCCTCCTACCAAACGCACACGTATTCAGGCAGTCAGGGTTTAAGTCAGTATGTTCTCTCCGCTAGTGAAGACCGGGAGGGTAATATGTGGTTTCTTACAGATATTGGAATTAAAATATACAGCAAGAGCACACGAACTTTCGATTTCTTTAGACCCGAAGGCATGACCGGGGGCCAGGTAACTTCGCTCGCGCGCGATCATGAAGAGAATTTTCTCATTGGTACCTACAATGGCACCATCTTAAAGTATTTTCCGGAAAGAAAAAAATTCGAAACCATTATAAGCGGACCGGAAATACAGAACGTGATTCAGGGCACCGGTCCTTATATCATTTATACAATGCTTGAAGACAGATCAGGTGTGATTTGGGCCTCGGTGTTAAATTATGGCGTGCTACGCGTAGACAAGAAACGCGGAAAGACCACACTTTATAATACGGGTAATGGCTTAGCCGTTAATAAAGTGCGATCGATTTTCGAAGACCGGGAAGGAAATATCATTTTTGGCACTTCGGGTGAGGGCATCGAGGTGTATTCGGGCGAACGATTTTTGTCGTACTCCAAAAAGAACGGACTCATAGATGATCAAGTATGGGCTGTATGTAAAGACAGCAAGGATAGAATGTGGTTTGGGACCAATGAAGGCATAACGATACATGACGAAAAAGCGCCAAAAGAAAAAGCGTATCAGAATTACACCATGGCGCAAGGCTTGCCTTCAAATAACGTCCGTGCCATTGTACGTGACGGGAATGGAAACATGTGGGTGGCTATGTGGGGAGGACACGTAGTTAAATTCGACGGTAAGAGTTCTCGTTTTGTTACCATACCTGCGCTTAATGACATCGTAAATATGTTTGCCGGTTGTTTGTTGGTTGATCATAAAAACGTGCTGTGGATTGGCACGAATGAAGGAATAGTTCGATATGATTTGAATACGATGAAGATTAGCACCCTGCGCACCATTGACGGACTCAGTGACAACGACATCTCTTGTATTTTTGAAGATAGCAAAGGAAACATCTGGATCGGCACCAAACAAAAAGGAGTTACGGTATATGACGGGAAAAAATTTACTAAATACAACCGCAGTAATGGACTGAATTATAATAGCATTTCTTCTATTGCTGAAGACAAGAAGAATCAGATTTGGATTGGAACTGAAGGAGGAGGAGCCTTTGTTTTTAACGGAAAATCTTTTTTAAACTACAAAGTTAAAGATGGGCTCGCTTCTGATTTTATTACTCTTATTGCAGCCGATAAAGGGAGTAACATTTGGTTAGGTACCAATAAGGGTTTAAATAAATACCTTCCATTGGGGCCTGCGTTTTTATCGTACAAACAACGCGATGGTTTTACGGGTGTTGAAACCAAGCCTCGTGCCGTGTTTTGCGAACCAAACGGGAACATGTGGTTTGGCACGGTGAATGGCGCCTTTAAATACAATCCCAAACAAGACTTGCCAACAACGGTGAAGCCCATCACCAAACTGCTCCGTTTTGAAGTTAATCACGAAGATTACCCCATTACGGAAGATATGGAATTATCGTATAAGGAAAATTCGCTGAGTTTCGATTTTATTAGTATTTCTTTATCTAATCCTGAAGGCGTAAAGTACCAGATGAAGTTGGAGGGGTTTGATGAGAATTGGAAACAATTGAGCGAGCAGACCAGTGAAATATATTCTAATTTGCCCCATGGTAAATATGTATTTAAATTAATTGGGATCAATAGTTCGGGCATACAAAGTGAGCCGGTGATTATGCAGATCACCATTACCCCGCCCTATTGGAAAACCTGGTGGTTTTATCTTATCGTATTTAGTGCCATTGTGAGTGGATTATTCACTTATATTAAAGTGAGGGAACGGAAACTCCGGCAGGAGAAAAAGATTCTGGAAGACAAGGTGAATGAACGTACCGCTGAAGTGGTGGAGAAGAACAAGGAATTGGATGAGATCAATAAGGATATCACCGCGAGCATTCGCTATGCAAAACGCATTCAAGATGCGATTCTTCCGCCCGATGACTTTGTAAAAAAACATTTACCAAACACGTTTATTCTTTTTAAACCAAAAGACATTGTGAGTGGTGATTTTTACTGGATGGAAGAACAAAACGAGAAAGTGATTTTTGCGGCAGTAGATTGCACCGGGCATGGGGTCCCGGGTGCCTTTATGTCCATTGTGGGGCATAATTTACTGGATCGTGTGGTGAGCGAAAATAAGATCACGCAACCTGCACAGATCCTTGACGAACTTAATCGCAGCATAAGTGATACTTTGAGACAAACAAATTTGGAAGATAATACGGTGAAAGACGGGATGGATATAGCGGTGTGTACCTTTCATAGAAAAACCGGACTGCTTGAGTTTGCGGGGGCCTATAATCCCTTGTGGATTATAAGAAACAACGACTTGATAGAAATTAAAGCCAATAAATTCCCCATCGGCAATTCGCGCGTGGGTGAGACGAATAAATTTACCAATCACGAAGTAACGCTTCAAAAAGGAGATTGCGTGTACATTTTTTCTGATGGCTATTCGGACCAGTTTGGCGGACCGGCCGGAAAGAAATTTAAGGCAAGTGCATTTCGTCAGCTGCTCATGTCATCACAACATTTGAGTATGGACGAACAATGCGCGCTTCTAAATAAAACAATAGAATCCTGGAAAGGCAATCACGAACAGGTAGATGATATTTTGGTTATTGGCTCCCGCTATCAATAGGGATTATTCATTCTGTATACCACTCCCGGCACTTGGCCGCACAGTTCGACCTTCCAATACTTCATGCCCAGTTTTTGTAATACGTTGATGGAGGCAAGATTTTGGCTCATGGCTCTACCAACAATCGTTGCTATTTGAAATCTCTTGAAACCCAAATTAATACTTGCCCCGGCTGCTTCCGTGGCGTAACCCTTACTCCAGTGTTCTCTGAAAAAACGAAAACCAACATCGAATTCATCCTTGACGGTGTCGTATTTTAAACCGCACCAACCTATCAACGACTGATCCTCTTTCAAGAGTACGGCCCATCTTCCAAAGCCATATTTTTGGTAGTGATCGTAATTTTCTAAAAACAATCGCGCAGCATCTATGTCATCAAAAGGTTTATCACCGGTGTATTTGATCACCTCAGGATCGAGGTTAAGACGATACATAAAGTCAGCATCGCTCGGAGTCAGCTCACGTAAAATAAGTCTTGAAGTTTCCGTGACAATCATATTCCGAATCAGCTAAACAAAACAGATTCCTCTTCAAAAATAGTGATCACAAGAAAATTAACGTACTTAATCCAGCTTTAACGTTGAATTTCCTATTACCACCTGATCACACGTGATCTCAATCATATAGGTGCCGGGAACGAATTCTCCCTGTCCTTCGCAATAAGTAACTCCTGTAATTTCGGTATTGGCATAATTTAATTCTTCTTTTCCCGCAAAATACCCGCTGCTTTTGTTGAACACAAATTTGTAATTGTCATCGTAGCCCTTGGCCATCTCCTTGCCATCGGGTGTCATAATGCGAATGTAAATTGTTTTTTCGCCGGCTTTTGCAATTTTGTTTTCTCCTAAACTAAAACTCACTTTTATCTTCTGTGTTTTTTTTGCGCGGGTGGTTTCACTTTCTTTCTTCCCTCCTCGTTTAAAGCTAATACCTTTGGCTATTATGTTGAAGCAAGACAAAACACTCCCCTTTGCAATGGTGGATTTCAGCTGATCTTTTTCCTTTACCAGAACACCTTGTTTTTCTTTTTCAACATCTAATTGTTTCAGGACTACTTTTTTTTCTGCCACCAAATTGATGTTAAGCGTATTTAATGAATCGATGGTTCGCACATAACCTATCATAATGGCACGCAATGTTTCGGTTTCTTTGCGCAACTGTGAAATAATATAGGCATCGCCTTTGTGTCTCTTGGCTTCTGCTATTAATTCGTCAATACGCGCTCTTTTGAGCTCTATATCCACTTGCATGGCTGCATCACTGGTTTGGAGGGTCTCGTAATCCTTCTTTAAAGATTCCAAATCGGATTGAATGGTTTCGCGTTCAACCATTACTTGCCGCGTTATGATCCTTTCTCTTACAATTTCAGTTTGTCCGGTAAGCCACAACCAAATGGTAAGGCCATTGGTGGCCAGGAGTAATAGTATTATTGACCATAAAATAATGGCGCGTCGGTTCTCTTTTTTCTCCTTTTGTTCTGTCATGAATCAAAATTAACAATCAAAAACAGTATTTTAGTGCCTGAGGCATGGCACTTATTAACGATTTCTTGTCATTAATTTACCCGAGGCAATGTGAGGCCTGTGCTAATAATTTATTTAAGCACGAACGCTATATTTGCAATTATTGTAAGCTAAATCTCCCCAAAAGCAATTACCATCAGCTTATAGACAATCCCATAATTCAGACATTTGCCGGCAGGATTCCCCTGGCAAACGGGTGCACGTATTACTTGTATGAAAAAAGCGGGCGGGTGCAGAAACTGTTGCACGCCATCAAATATCAAGAGCAAAAAGAATTGGCACGTTACGTAGGATTACTCTATGCCAAAGAACTGTGCGATGCCAATTCGCTGGCAAACGTAGATGTTGTTATTCCAATTCCCTTGCATAAAAACAAACTGAAGGCAAGAGGATTTAATCAAAGTGAATGGTTTGCCAAAGGACTTTCGGAAGGTCTTAAAAAACCGATGGAAACCGTGTTGTTTGAGCGGGTAGTTGACACTAAGACCCAGACTAAAAAGAATAGGTATCAGCGATGGGAAAATGTGGAAGGCATTTTCGCTTTGCATCAATCAGAAAGTTTTAGCGACAAACACATTTTGCTGGTAGACGATGTGATTACCACCGGAGCTACACTTGAAGCCGCCTGGTTGGCAATAAAATCAGTTCCGGGCGTAAAGGTATCGGTAGCGAGTATCGCTTTTGCCACCAAAGCCTGATCGATTATCAGAAAAAGAGAAATCGCTCCTGATCTTCATCTTTAAGGAGTTCACAGCTTTGCACCCTTCCGACAATTCTCTGTCTCTGTTTCGCTACCAGATCATAGATGGGATTTCGTAAAAAAGGGGGGATGAGCAGGAAGATCATGAGTGCCGGCCATAGGCCACGCATGTATCGGGTCATTCGGAGTGCCGCGCAAGACTTGATAAATGCCTCGTGATTTTTTATGAGAATGATGCCATCCATTTTTTCATCTATCTCAAAATACTTTCGGAGGTGCTTGCCAATTTCTGATTCAATGGGAGCAAAATGCACCGCCTTCTTAAGTGGATTTTCCCGTCTTAAAAAGAACGAAACACTCTTATTGCAAAAACCGCATTCGCCATCGAAAAGCAAGATGGGTTGCTTTTTAAGGACTTCTTCCACTTGAATAGCAAGTATATTATGTTCGTTTTTGTTCATGGGCGGGCTGCAATAAAATAGGGATCAACACTGAGTTCGTATTTTTTTTTGGTGATAGAAAGCGAATACAAATTTATGAAATTTACAAAGCCGTTTCGTCCATTGCACTGGCTCGAGTGATGAGGTGGAGGGCCTACAGATGCCACATTTCGTGAAAGCAAATACAGGAGGCCTTTGGATTCATCCACGGCAAGTCCGTGCGCCTGCGCGCCGCAGAGAATATTAGTTGGTGCCAAACTTACAAGGGGAATAACACTAACACCACCGTTATTAGCAGCAGAACCATCGCCGGTATAACTCACATAATAGGACTTAAAGTTTGAAGAATACACAATCTCCTGAGGGTGGAAGCCTGTCTTAATAACTTTCACGGTTTTTTTTGAACTAAGATCAAATATTCGCACCTCGTTAGAGGTCTGACACGTGATGAACAAACTGTCTTTTCCCCCTGATAAAACCAGATCATGCGGATCGAGGGATGAAAGTTGACTTTGACTTGCATTTTCGAGTACATAATCGGTTTGCATACTGAATCCGGTATCAATTTCTGTGAGATAATTTCCAGTTTGCGCGGCTACGTAAAGGAGATCTTCATTGTTGTTCAATGCAATTCCATGGGGGTTATAAAGTCCACTAAGAATGCCCAAAAATTTCATGTGTTCCAAGTCAACTTTGGCCACTTTCCCACTTTGGGTCCATGAAACACAATAGGCGCGCTTTCCGTCTTTGGTGATCGTAAATGTATTCCAATCCTGTGCATTTAATGTTCCGGTACCCGCGGCAAAGGGGGTAAGCGGAATATCCCCTATAAATGCATCGTCGCTGCAGCGGAATTTTTTCATCACATTATTATTGATAAATACCACATACCAATACTTTCCATCGGGCGAAACACGCAACTGGTGTGGGGTGGTGTTACCCTTTCCCACCTCAATAGAACGCATGGGTAGTTGTGTAGCCGCATCAAAAACAGTAACAACGTCACAGCCTTGATTCACGGCATACAGTTTCTTCTGAAGCGGATCGCCGGCCCATTTGATCTTTCCCGAACGATCGGGCGCACCCATATCTACCCAATCCTTAATGATCTTTACGTTGTCATAAGACAAAGCGCTTTTATTTAAAGGCATAGTAGGATTGTTTTGTGATCCCAATTCAGAGTAAGTGTTAATAAAATAACAAAGCGAAGAGAATCTACTGCTGAATGGAATTACAGGAGAGCCGCTGCTTGACCCTGCAAAAAGAGATTCCCAGGTTTCCAGATTTAGCCCACTTGCGGCCAAATAACTGGCAGAATTGTGACATCCCTGCACAGAACATGATCCGGTAATTATCTTTCCTACCTCATTGGGATATTCACCACGATTCACCTGTCCAACATCTTTTGTGCAAGCCCACAGGAAGAGAAACGAAAAAAGAACCGGATATGGGATTCTGCGCGTCAATTATTCCTTCACAATTATTTTGGTGGAAGATCGAAAAGATTGCTCGCTTCCCAAAGTCACCCGCAAAAAATAAAATCCATTTTGAAGATCAGAAACGTCAATGATCTCAAAATTACTGTTTAGTTCTTTGTGTATTAGTTGCCTACCGCTCAGATCAAGAATATCTACTTGCGCATGATTGATCTCTGTGTTTTCAATTTTCAATTGAACACAGTTATTTGCCGGATTTGGAAATACGCTTATTCTGTCAGAAAAATTCCCAGGCGCAATTTCATTCAATGACACCACCTTTGAGCTTGAAGAAAAATAGGTTAACCCACCGGAAGCATTTCCAACTATGAGATCGCGCTTATTATCGCCATCCAAATCTTCATACCAGACTGTAGACTGACTTCCTTCGTTTAACCCATCTTCGGAATTTGAAATGAGCGTGAAAGCGCCAGCTAAATTTGAGGGTACCAAGTAGTGCCAGATATTGCCACTTATTGAACCCACCAAACATTTGGTTATCCCATTCTCTTTGTAAAAGAAAGGTGCCGCATAACCATCCAACCCGTATAAAGATTGGTCTCCTTGTACATTTATGTTTCCGAGCGCATTACTCACCAAACTAAATGAGGGTATTGAAGTTATTCCGATATTTTGATAATAGGCAATCTTTCCGTTTTTACCGCCAATTAAGAGATCCAATTTTCCGTCGTTGTTGAGATCAAACAATTGCGGGGCAGCCACAGCAGAAGCAGTGGTAAAATTAAAAGGATTATTTTTAAATACCGAGAAATTGCAGGTGAAACCGGGACCTGCAGTGTTTTCTAGCCAGTGAATTTGTCCGCTTGAAACGCCCACGCAAAGGTCGATATCGCCATCGCCATCAATATCTCCTGCTGTTGGCATCACATTATTGAGGTTTTGTAAACCCAAATTTCCATAGTCGCGCGAAACAAGAGAGAAGGAGGGGACTGAAGCTGTACCTATATTTGCATACAAGGTGAGTCGCGCACTTAAAGTATTATTTGAATAATACCCGAAGGTACCAATCAACAAATCCTTTTTCCCGTCAGCATTATAATCGAATAATAAAGGGTAGGAATTCTGTCCCACTTCGATCATTTCATCCTGAAGAAAATTATTTTTCACAAATTGGAAATTAACGGTACTTGTTAAGCTTGTGTTTTTGTAATACCAAACACTTTTGTAATTCTCACTTCCAAACGAATTTGGAGTAGCCACAAGGTCCTTTATGGTATCGGTATCAATATTTACAAAGTAGGTGCAGGGAAAATTATTCAGCTTCACCTGCACCGTATTATTTTTAAGAGGGTAATTGGGATACATTTTTGTAGAGTCAGTAAAAGAAGCGGTAAACGTAGTCCCGGTATTGTGAACATATTGCACGCTATTGCAGGAGATATCTCCCATAATCAGATCTTCATCTTTGTCACCGTCGCTATCTAAGCACATGAGGCAAGATCCTGAATGAAGTGTTTCTGTTTCTTCGGTTGTTTTAGAACTTCCGGGTTTCTGAACACATTGTCCCATCGTAATCGTGCAGTTGTTTTCTGAGATTTTGCCCCAACATAAATCTCCAATCTCAAACACCAAACTGTCGCTAGTGCCGAATTTTTCTTTGCTCATGTTTCGATGAAATTCGATAAATACCCCTTGCGGCGAAAATGTGAGAATATCAAGGTCCCCATCTTTATCAATGTCGGCAATGCCCGGCACGCCCACCGAACTGGCATACAAATTGCTCATGTAGGGTGCACCGCCTGGATTATAGTCGGAATTTAACAAGGAAGACATCAACGTAAATTTTAATACACCGGAAGAGCCGGTATTTCGATACACTTTTATTCCGGCGCTGGTTGAACAGAACAAATCTTCTTTGCCATCGCGGTCATAATCGCGTAAAATGGCCCAATTGCTTGCCTGCGGGAAATAGTAACTCGCGTTCAGATCGACCCTGTATTGGGTTGGGCCGGCGTTTCCCGTATTTAAAAAACATCTGAAACGACCTGTTCCGAATTGATTAATGCGATCAAACAAAACCAAGTCTTTTTTGCCGTCGAAATTAAAATCGATATTTGAAACATTCGAAAAATTGATACCATTGGCCCAGGGCATTTTAAGAACGTAGCCATTTTCAATTACTTTAACTGTGTCGCGTGCCACCATTAATTGCGCATGAGCAGCAGTGATTTGTAATGCGAAAAGAACTATACTGATGGAGCGGTACATGCATTACAAAAATATGCAAATATTCACTTGGTTGCGCAAAGTCAAAAAAGAATATCATGCCAATTATTGTAATGAAAGGAGGAATTAATTGTTAATTTTATAACTTGGTTAAGTTCCATTGCAAAGGCTAGTTTCATATTTCTTTTCTGAATATCACTACAAAAAACAGACTTTTTGGTTCAAGCACTGTCTCTATTTATTGCTGTTAATTCAAACGGCATATTGGTGGCGCTTTTACGAATTGTATTTTGGTTCAACCTCTCTAGTTTATAGCGCGCCTACGCCCATTGCCGGTTTCAAGAACCTGGCTTTCATTTTATACAATCATACATCGCCTTACCTGGGGGCTCTATTTATTGGTGCTGTGGTTATCCTTTGTCTGTTATCCCTCTTGCTGAAGAAAGTCTATTTTATTTTTAATTTTATGTTATGGTTTTTGGTAGTGAACATTCATAATAAGATCTACCCCACCCTCACCGGCGGAAATTTTTTACTGAATCAATTTCTCCTTTTCAATTGCTTCTTGTCTTTTCATTTCGAGTCGGAGCGGGGCTTTATGCCCAGTTTAAAAACGGCGCTCCATAACTTTTCATCGCTTGCCATTATGCTTCAAATATGTGTGGCGTATTTTTTGTCGGCTCTTGCTAAATTGGGGGATAGTAGTTGGTTGCATGGGGACGCTATTGCGCAGGTAGCTATGGCAGATCACTTTTCTTTAAACACGTCGCTTGCATACCATGGATCTTTTGCGCCCTTTTATGTTGTGCTCAACTACTTAATCCTATCCTATCAGCTGTTTTTCCCGGTGCTCGTATGGATAAAACCACTAAAAAAACCCTTTTTGATTTTTGGCATGTTGATGCATCTCTATATCTCTTTGGTGATGGGCCTTCTGATGTTTGGCATTATTATGATATTGGGATACATTTATTTTTGGCCCATGAAGAAGCCATTGTCCTAAAAATTTTGTATTTTTGCCGCCATGTTTACAACCGAACAATTAAAAGACTTGAATGATCGCAGTGGCGCCTTGAGGGGGTTTCTTTGACTACGATAGAAAGAAGCACGACCTTGAATTACTCGAGGAAAAAACACTAGATCCAAATTTCTGGACAGATTCAAAAAAAGCCGAAAAAATTTTAAATGAGGTAAAACAGGTTAAAACCTGGACCACAGGCTATGAAGAGATTTCACGGCAGGTGGATGACTTAAACACCTTATACGAATTTTACAAAAGCGGTGATGCTACTGAAGCGGAAACCGAAGCTGAGTATCAAAAGGCTTTAAAACATCTTGAAGACATAGAATTTAAAAACATGCTTCGAGGTGAAGAAGATCACCTCAATTGTGTTCTGCAAATTAACGCGGGGGCCGGCGGCACCGAGAGTTGCGACTGGGCAAGTATGCTCATGCGCATGTACATCATGTGGGCCGAAAAACAGGGCTTTAAGGTAAAGGAACTTGATCTTAATGGGGGCGATGTTGCAGGTATTAAATCTGTATCACTTGAAATAGAAGGTGAATTTGCGTACGGCTTTTTAAAGGGCGAAAATGGGGTTCATCGCTTGGTGCGCATCAGTCCATTTGACTCAAACGCCAAGAGACATACCAGTTTTGCATCAGTTTATGTTTATCCTGTGGTGGATGATACCATCGAGATAGATATTAAACCTCAGGACATCGAAATATCCACATCACGAAGCGGAGGAGCAGGCGGACAAAATGTAAATAAAGTAGAAAGCAAAGTGCAATTGACCCACAAACCTTCGGGCATTGTGGTGGTATGTCAGGTTGAACGCTCGCAGGTTGGAAACCGCGCCATGGCTATGCAAATGTTGCGTTCACAACTCTACGAAGTAGAAATGCGAAAACGAAATGAGAGTAAACGCGCTGTAGAAGATAATAAGATGAAGATTGAATGGGGTTCACAAATTCGGAGTTATGTCTTACATCCGTATAAACTGGTGAACGACCACCGCACTGAACTAAAGATTACGAATGCAGAAGCAGTTTTGAACGGAGATCTTGACGAACTCATAAAATCATACTTGATGGCATTGGGCGGAAGCACGACCGTAAAAAAAGAATAACGAGGTAGGCAGCATTGCTTCTCATCTTAAAACACATACGTTGAATCAACCTGTTAGAGCAAAAAAACATTTAGGACAACATTTTTTGAACGATGAAAGCATCGCGCGAAATATTGTAAATGGTCTTTTGGAAAAAGACTCAAAGACTCCTGTCGTGGAGGTTGGTCCCGGAACGGGGGTCCTCACCCAATTTCTCATCTCAGAAGTGCCACTATTTTATGCTTTGGATGTGGATCGGGAATCGGTGGAATTTCTAAAAAATAAATATCCTGATAAAAAGGAGAAAATACTGCTCGCTGATTTTTTGGCGGTCGATGTGAAAAAAATTGCGGGACCAAAATACAATGTGATCGGTAATTTTCCGTATAACATTTCGAGCCAAATCATGTTTAAGGTCCTGGAAGATAAGAACCAAATTGATTTTGTAGTGGGTATGTTTCAAAAAGAAGTGGCGATGCGCTTAGCCGAAAAACCGGGATCGAAGGTGTATGGGATTTTGAGCGTATTGTTGCAGGCCTTTTTTGAAATTGAATATTTGTTTACGGTGAACGAAAATGTGTTTACCCCTCCGCCCAAGGTTAAAAGTGCGGTGATACGACTTACTCGTAATTCCGTCCAAAAATTAGAGTGTGATGAAGTCCTTTTTAAGAAAGTGGTGAAAACAGCTTTTAATCAGAGGCGTAAAACGATTCGAAATTCTATCCGGATCCTTTTTAATAATAATGATATTCGTTACCCGCTTCTTGACAAACGACCTGAACAGCTTTCGGTACAAGAGTTTGTGGCGCTCACCAAATTTGTGGAAGAAAACGGTTCCTCACTGTAAGAGATTAAGCTCTTGTTTTAGGGAAAATAGGAATTCCTTTTTTCGTTTTAGTAGATATTTTCTCTTACCTAAGTTATCATTCTTGTTTTTGATTGTCAACGTTTTTATTTCATCGATAGAATATATCCAATGGTTCTTATCTGATTTTTCTTCCTTCCGTTTTCTTGAAAAAAAAAGAAACGAAAATTCTGTTAGGAGGAGCTACTGCTGCCGCAGTATAAAGTTCCAGCTTTGATTAAGGGCGACGATGTTTTACTTCGAAAACGGCATCAGGTAAGTCTAAAACAATAAAGCAAGGGTGTGTTTTCTTAGGATGGGTTTTTATGTCGGAGCAGAAACAGATCCTCGCGAAATTTGAACAGACTTGAGAAAGATAACTTATTTTCAGACATAAATGTCACCGTGAGTACAGTAGCCTGAACAACATAGGCGAGCGACGCGGTGAAACAAGCCCCTGTTAAGCCATACGCGGAAATGAAGAAATAACTGGTGCTTAGGGTGACTGCTAATCCCGCAGAATTGGCAAGTAATAATACCTTTTGTTTACCCAAGCCTGAAAAATAATGGCTGATGATACTCGAAAAACTGATGCAGAGGACTCCCGGGGAAAGGTATAACATAATGTGTTTGGCTTCCGAAAAATCCTTACCAAGTAAAGAAGTAAAGAATGAATTAGGAACAAAGTAGATGATAAGCACAAGGAGGGCGCTTAACATAAAACAAAGTTTTGACAAAAGGAAGGTGACTCTGCTGTTATTGGCCACGTCTTTTTGGTTGGCGATATGCGTTAAGATAATTGGCGATACACTTGCACTGATAATCCAAACCGACTCTATCAGTGAGGTGGCGCTGGCATACACGCCTACCAATGCTACTCCAATTCCACTGATGATGTAATAATTATAGCGGTTACTTAAAATATGCGCCAGGTTCCCCAATTGATTAATAAGTCCATTGGCAAAAATATCCTTCAGTCGGAATTGCTCTGTGTTAACGCAGCGATCAACCGTTTGAATGACGTTGAAGCCCGAGATCAGAACTGAAATTGCATACGAGAGGTACATGGCAATGATGGAAGCATACACTGTGTCCATTTCAAGAACAAAAATATTAAGGCACAAAAAAGCGAGAAGCGAGGCGGGCTGAAAGAGAATCAGAAAATTATACGTTCTGATTTTTTCTCTTGCCAGGAGGATGACATTGTGAAATGCGTGAAGAATGGATATAAAAGAAATAACGAATACATGGGGCCAATAATCGCTTACACCAATTTGAAACAGATAAAAAATGAAATTAATAAGAGCGGTACAGGTAATGATCCAAACCAATCCCGTTCGGTAAATTTTTTTTAAGGAAGATGTTGGTATAAAATGCACCAGTGCGGAGCCGGAATAAATTTCGGCAATGGTGTGAATGATGGCGATATTTAAGATCAACAAACTCACTTCACCCAACACCGCACTACCCAGGTAGCGTGACGTGATTACCAGGTTGAGCAGAAGTATCACTGCTACAAAGCTTCTGGTAAAAAAAGTATTTATGATGTGTTTTAGCAAAGTCCGACTTTCTTAAAATGCAATTAATTTAATCCTCAAGTTGTTCCAATAAAACCGTATGGTAGATGTCGCTAAGAGTCTTTCCAATGGTTTCATAGCTGTAATTGTCGACCGCAAATTTTCGGATGGCTTCGTGATCAAAACGTGATTTTATTTCAACGAATTTCAACATAGCTTCCTCGAGTTCCTCTTCATTCCCTTTATTCACCATTATTCCGAGATCTGGTTGCATGTAGGTTTTAATTGCTCCGGCGTTACTGGTAATAACAGGTTTTCCGCAAGCAAAGGCTTCAATGATTACCAGGCAAAATGTTTCGTAGTTGCTGAACATAACAAGAGCATCAGCGTGGTTAATTTCACTGACAAGTTCCTCAGACATTAATCGCCCCGTGAATTTCACTTTTGAGGAAAGCGCGAGCTCCCTCACCAGCCCCTCGTAACTAGTCTTGTCAATACCTTCTCCCACAATAACGAGTTCGAGTTCTCTCTGTTTGAGTGATGCCTTGTGGAAGGCCCTAATGAGGCCGCTGACATTCTTTTCGCGGTCGTTGAGTGAAGATATGTGGATCAGTCGGGTGACGGAGTCTGGCACCCTTTCTGAAGGTTTAAAAACAGACACGTCCACCACATTCGGCACTACGCTGTAGTTGCCATTTAGGTCGTGTTTTAACATTGCCTCCATGAGGTACGTGCTTGTGGGCATGATCTTTCTTGCCCCTTTAACGATTTTGCGAGTATAAAATTGCTGCATCTTACCGCGGTAATTTCCATCCTCTACACAATAGCCCGACCAGTTTTCGTTGATTACGTAGGGAATGTTGTGTTTTTTTGAAAGGTGGAATGCACCTACCCCCATTGGCAATACCACATTGAGCTGAATGAGATCGGGCTTACCGGCCGCGCGAACAATTTGTTGGTAGGCTTTATCAAATGCCCTCAACACCCTAAACCTTTTCACAATTTGAGAAATAAGGGGAAAGGTGGAATTCAGTTTTCTATAATAAGCATTTACAGTTACGATGCTGTTTTCGTTGGTTTCAATGAGTTCGAGAGGCGCCTGCAGATCTACTTCAGAACATACATTGAGCACGCTGACCTTATTATACCGTGCGGCGGCCAGAGCGAAATAAAGGTTAAAGATGCCGTGGGTGGGATTGTTGCGATTGGGGTACCAGGATGAAATAAATAAGATGTGCTTTCGAGCGGGCATTCGTTGAATACGTATTTAGAGCGACAGAGGAAAGGATTTGGCAGGAGGTAGTCGAAGCATCTAGCCAATATTAATGGAAACTTCCATCAAAAACATTGACCTTTCTTCGTTTATCTTTTCATACTGTGTCACCAGTTTGTTTCCGCTTTTCATTCCAATGGTTATAAAACCAAGGCCTGCGCCTCCTTTATCACTCAGTTCGTTATTTTCGAGGTGTTCGAGATAATACGTTTTTAATTCGGCGGGGTCATCGAAGGAGTTGATGCGGTCAATATGTTTGCTGAGTTTTTCAACGGCCGAATTGGCTATTAGGTTAGCCCCAATCATTTTAACGGCTGTAGCGGTGACATAAAGAATGAAGAAATTATGTTTGGCGCCTGTATCATCTTTGTAGCCATGAATGAACATGTTTTGCAGTGATTCGATACAAATGAAAAACACCTTTTTGATTACGATTTTAGGAAGATTTTTGTCAAGAATCTTACTTTCAATCTCTGTCTCAAGTTTGCTGATTGTTTCGGGATTAAGAACGCCATCGTAGGCTAGCAATAGTGCACCCTGACCATTAACTTTCTCAACATATTTTGAGAAATGCCGGTCAAAAAATTCTGCGTCTTTATTTACTGTTGGGGCCACTATTTAAATAAACCGTTTAGTTCTGCGTCAATCATCCTGATCACTTTACCAAAATCTTCTTTACTCTCACTAAAATTCACGTCATCCACATCTACCACCAGAATCTTTCCTGCTTCATAAGAAGCATTCCAGGCTTCATACCGTTCGTTTAGTCGCTTCAGATAATCCAAGCGAATACTGTTTTCATATTCGCGTCCGCGTTTCTGAATTTGTTTCACTAAGGTAGGCACACTTGCTCTGAGGTAAATGATCAAATCGGGTGCTTTCACTAGACTTTCCATGAGTTTAAACAAGGAAAAGTAATTATCATAATCGCGTGAGGTCATTAAGCCCATCGCATGAAGATTGGGAGCAAAAATATAAGCGTCTTCATAGATCGTACGATCCTGCACAACAGTATGTTTACCTTTTCTGATATCTAGGATCTGAGTGAATCGATTGTTAAGAAAATACACCTGAAGGTTAAAGGACCATCGTTGCATATCTTCGTAAAAATCATTCAGATACGGATTGTCATCTGCGTCTTCGTAGTGAGCATGCCATTTGTAGTGTTTCGCCAATAGAGAAGTCAAGGTGGTTTTTCCCGACCCAATGTTACCCGCAATCGCAATGTGCATACTTAAATGTTAAAATAATTAGCCTAAATTAGAAAAATAACTTACAAAATGCAAAAAATTGTTGATAAAGGGTGTTTTTTCTTCGATGAATGATTTAGGGTTTCGGCCCTTTTCTCCCTTCCAAAAGGCATAATTTGCATGTTTCTTCAATGACCTGTGCAGTTGGACGAAAATCTACTCTCAGCGTCTCCTTTATTTTTTTGTTTGAGAAATTCTGCTGACTAAACGCCGCATTCACCAGTGCTTTTGAGAGCGTTCGCTCGCCTCTTGACAACATTTTCCAAAATTTCTCCATCAGCAACGCTAAATTAAGGAGGTGCCTCCCTACTTGAATTGTTGGCCCCTTATGCCCAAATCCCTCATTGATTCTCGAAAAAACCTCTGCAATCGGGTAATTATCTTCCACAAGAATATAACGGTTACCAAAATGTCTTTCTAACATGAGCTGATGCATGATGGATGCCACGTCCATGGCACCGACGTATGCAGCCCTTCCCTTCGTGAAAAACTTATATCCCCTGTATCCGGCACTAAATAGCCGTCCGCTGCTTTGGGTCCAGAATCCGGGACCAAGTATAACACCCGGATTTACGATGACGGCATTTAATCCTTCTTCTATCCCTCGCCAGACCTCACGCTCAGCATTATATTTGCTGATGGCGTAATCACTTTCGCTACCCGAGGTCTTCCAAAATACCGACTCATCGAGCATTGTTTTATGATCGAGGTTATTAACCGTTGCGATGGAACTCACATGACATAAATTAATGCCCGATTTGTTTAAGCACGCATTTACGATGTTGCGCGTGCCCGTTTCATTTATGTCCATTAATTTCTTTCTGTCTTTACGATCAAACGAAACCATGCCTGCACAGTGATATACATTTGATACACCATCGAGGGCATCATCAATTGAAAAAATATCACATACATCCATTTCAACCCATTTGATTTTGCTAAAGAGTTCATGGTAATTAGGAGTGTAATAAGAAAACAACAGTTCCGTCCTTTTCAGATTACTGTTTTTTTGACGTGCTGCAGTAACTAACTCACCCTTGCTTAATAACGTGTAAACAACATGACTCCCTAATATGTCTGTGGCGCCCGTAACTAAATTCAAGGTATGGAATTTATGCGAAGATGAATTTTTGAAATGAGAAAAACAAAATTGTTTGTAAGAGGAGTCCGAGGAAAAAGCCGAGATAGATCTGAAAAGGTTTGTGTTCATCAAGCACAAGTCGCGCAAAACCCACCAGGCCGGCAAGAACGATAAGGGACATGTATATGGGGGTCATGTTGAATTGAATTAAATATGAAACGGAGATTACCACACCCAAGAGACCTCCCATACCCACCATGTGTGCGCTGATTTTTGTTTTGAAATTGATCATGGCTGTCAACAGAATTGCTATCCCGCCGCCAACAACAAATAATTTGAGACTTGGCCATATATTGATGTCCTTCATGAGATAAAACAGACCGAAGTAAAATAAGGAGGTCATAATATAGGGGGAAGTTCTGTCGGCCTGCTTTGAAAGGATCATACTGGGCAAACGTTTAAGACGGTACATAATGAAAATATTTAGAACCGGGAACACAAACGAGAACATGAACACGATCAGCGAAATGCGCCATTTGGTATCTCGCGGAGTAAGGTAATCGTAAACAGTGTCGGGAACCAGATAAAACAGTAATAAACATGCATAGGTGGCCATTAATAGCGGATGAAATACAACTGAAATTAGTAATGCAAAAGTTCTAAGGTGGTTCACGATAGTAATTTAGATAAATTGCTGATTTCTCTTTTTACATCGTGATGCTGATAAATGATATTGTAAACAGCATCGGTGATTGGCATATGGATACGGTGTTGTTTATTGATCTCATAAACACATTTCACGGCGTAATACCCTTCGGCAATCATATTCATTTCAAGTTGTGCTTGTTTCACGCTATAGCCTTTGCCCAACATGGTGCCAAACATTCGGTTTCGGCTGAACTGAGAGTAGGCAGTAACTAAAAGATCGCCGAGATAAGCCGATGCATTAATGTCGCGATTGATAGGGTGAACAGCGTCTACAAATCGTTTTATTTCTTGTATGGCATTACTCACCAGTACAGCTAGAAAATTATCGCCATATCCTAAGCCGTGACAAATTCCCCCTGCCACGGCGATTACATTTTTAAGTACAGCAGAAAATTCGGTTCCGTAGATATCATCGCTAACGGTCGACATGAGGTAACGGCAGTTTAGGAGATTGCTTAGGACCTGGGCATTGGCGGTAGTTATAGAGGCGATGGTGAGGTAGCTTAATTTTTCCATAGCCACTTCCTCTGCATGACAAGGTCCGGTGATAACACCAATATTTTCGAGGGGCACCTGATGGACCTTATTGAGGTATTCTCCGATAATCAAATTATGTTGTGGAACGATGCCCTTTATGGCAGAGAAGATGATCTTATCTTTTAGGTCCTTGGATTCAATCCCATCAAAGGAATCGTGAAGAAAGGCTGATGGAATAGCTAAGATGAGGTAATCTGAGTGTTTGATACACTCTGCCACTGAGGTATAAAAATCAATCTTGTTGGTTTCAAATTCTACCGAACTCAGGTATCTGGGATTTGTTTTAAACTCTTTGAAATAAGCAACATCTTCCTTTTTACGCGTAAACCAATTGATGTGCTCGGAATTATTAAGCAACAATTTTGCGAGGGCAGTGGCCCAACTTCCGCTACCTATAATTGCAATGCGTGGCAATTTCATAAGATCCGCTAATTAGTTGTTTGTTGTAGGCGTGAATTTACACAAAAATAATTTCACCGTCGCTTAAATTCTGCATGCCCACAAAACGGTTGTAAACGCGGGTGAGCGTTGTCACGTCCTTCTTGCAATATTTTTCTATCCGCGCCAAATCATTGTCTTCATAAAACGTTTTGGCCACCATGCTTCCGTCCATATCGTCCTTCGGCGAAGGAATGCCAAAGATATGAGCCAACAAATTTAAAGAACTAAAATTTTTGAAGTCTCCGAATTTCCATAGTTCCATGGTGTCGATATGCTTAATCTCCCAGGGTTTCTTGCCTTGAATTTGCAGGATCTTAGGAAGCAGCAATTGATTAATAAGGTATCTTCTACACAAAAACGGAAAATCAAATTCCTTGCCGTTATGAGCGCACAAGACATGATTGTCGGTGCCAAAGTTGCTCGAAACAAATTCAGAAAGCTGATTGAGCAGAACTTCTTCATTGGGACCTGAAAAAGCGCCCAGGTAATACTTGCCCCGTTTGTAATAGCCAAATCCTATGCATATTACTTTCGCAAATTCTGCATAAATGCCGGCTTTGTTATACTGGATTTCAGGAGAAACTTCTTTGTTATACTGCCACTTTTTGTTCCAAAGATCTTTGGTGATCTCATCTAGTTCGTTGTAATGGTATACGATAGGGGCGGTTTCAATGTCGATAAACAAAATTTTTTCGATGTCCATGCAATTTGGTTTTTTGGGTTGAAACTCAAATTTACTATTTTTTGCGTTGGCGAGAAATTTTTTTTGATGTTAAGCTGCGAATCGACATTTGGACGATGAGAGATTCCATTGTTACATCAGTGAATCATTTAGGCGGCTTTCACAGGTGATTTTGTTTTTGATAATCAGATGGAGAAATTTTAAATGTGTAGATGTCCTTCTGATACCCATCGCGGTAATGGTACCACACAGACATTTTGTTGTCTCTCAATTCCTGCATTTCGGGACTTACCCGAATCGTACTGAGGATGCCCGGCCACATGCTCAAATAAAATTGATGTGTATCGATGGCTGCCACTGTGGTGTGAATCAGCGTGTAGTTGTATAAAATTGTGTGTGCGTTTTTGAGTTCAATTCCGTCCAATTGCGTCTCGGAATCCACCATGACAGGGCATTTTTGATTGACTTTCCGAATTAACTTGTCCATACTGTTGGCATCCGAATTTGCAGGTGTGCAGCGGATCAAAGAGACAGATAAGACCAGGTAGAGAAGTTTCTTTTTGTAATTCATTGAACTAATAAAGTGCTTGGTTGACGCGTTATGATCTCAAAAGGATTGTTTCACAGCCTTTTGGGGATGGCGAAGGTAGTTTAATCTCCGAAAAAATCAAAGGGGAAAAAAACGTCTTGCTTTCCCATTATTTTTTATATTTTTGATTCACCATTAATCAGTTGCAAGTGAGAAGCCGACGCAAACCCGGCTTTTGAATCCATGCACGATGTCCTCGTTAAAGAGCGGTTTGAAATTTAGGTAAGTTTTTAAATACCAATCCGACAGGGTTAACGTCGTTCCTATTAAAGTTCCTGTCTGAAATTTTGAATTTCATTTAACTGAATGCGCATGAAAACACTTCTACTTTGTTTTTTTATCACTCCGGTTTTTATGAATGCGCAATCCATCAAGCGCGAAAGCATTTCATCGACTGGCAATAGCAGCTCTTCCTCGGGGGTGAGTTTGAGTCAAACGGTTGGCCAGCCTTATCATACCGGAACCAAACAATCTGATAATACCGCCTACCATCCCGGTTTTCAGCAATCCATTTTCAGAACTGAACTTATTTCCTCAACGGTAGAAGCTAAAATTGTGCCCAACCCTGCCCTGCAAT
>JAQSCW010000003.1 GCA_029945625.1 bacterium | reverse complement strand
CAAGTGGGGTCAGTTTGAAGTGATGAAGTGGGGCCTATTTAAGCGGAATTTCCACCGGAGATTGAACAATCATTTCTCCGTTATTAAATCCTATTATTCCTCTTTCTATTCTCATTGTACTTAGTTTAATTATTCAAATCCATTATGATTAGGGCAATAGAACATATTCGTGCCACCTTCTAATCTGTATTCAATAAACAAACCATTTATTTGTTGATCAATGGAGAAAAGTAGTTTTTGATTTTTTAAATCTTTTGCTAAGTGTTGATGCAAAATCAGTATCATAATTCTTGCTTCTAACTTTTTTAAAAAGAGATCGTATTCCTCTCTTTCTTTTATTATGTTTTCAGCCTCATCTAAAGTTGAAGTCATTTCTAAATCTAAGATTGCCGCCTTCCTCACTATATCAAACGAATTCAATATTACTTTTAATTCAAGATCTTCTGTAAACATTACAATATATGAAAGCATTTGATCTCTGCTCATTCCGCGAACTGCATTATAAAATAGTTTTCCGGTTGTTGCCATTATACTTAATATTTAGTGGTCTTCATTCCTTTCGGAAAATATAACCGCCACCTCTCTGAAAAATCTTTATTCCGTATATCATACGTAAGATAAAATTTTAAGTCTATATTCTTTTCGAAAAGATCTACCTCCAGTTCAGAATACCCTGCGTTCTCAAGATAAAATCCTATTACCTGATGGTAGGGGTAGATAAAATCTAATTTCTTTAAGTAATTTGCCAATTTATTCACGTTCAATTTACCCTTCGATTTTTTATACGCCTCTAATACTTCGAAAACGCCTCCCGCATATACCGGCCTAATCGATATATCAATCAAAGTTCTCTCTAGGTCGGTATACTGGTAGCGCTGTTCTTCATTTGCTTTTTTAAGCACTCCAAGTCTATCTGTTTTCTTGCCGTTCAGAATAAAAATTTTTTTGTCAAGATATAAATACATCGACTTTGTTTTTCGTTGCGAGCCTAAAAATGCTTTATCTATTTTTTCCTGAGTTAAATTTTCTTTTTCCATTCCCGATGCCGTATCCGAAGAATGCTCTTGATTTAAGTATAAGGTCTTAGGAATTTGTAACGTAAGTTGGTGAAGAAAAAGAGCTGAGTAATGTGAATAGTATGCTCCATTTTTCAAGCCGGAAATGACTGTGTAATCATCCTTTGTTTTCCATGAATATATAATTTTGTTACTATTAGATTCATCAGTAAACGAATTTGAAAATAGCACTCCCTTTTTTTCAAGAAAAGAAATAAAACTAGTTGCGCTTTTTGATGATGAGATTTTCCAATTCATATTATTAGAAGCATAGATATCCATGAGTTTTTTTTCTGAAAAGGCTTTAATTTCATTCGTATCGAAGTAATTTTCAATGAGTGGAAATGCTATACCAAATTGATTCTTTTTGCTCATTATAGCCTAACCGCAAGCATGTATGCTTGCTTTTAGCAAGTTAAACAAAATAACACTCAAAAACAAGTTAAAATAATAACTTTATTATTGCAATAATGATGTATAATTACTACATTAAGTTAAATTATTGATTTAATGCAGTAATTATACTACATCATAATAAATCATATCAAAATATTAACTATATTTGTCATATAATCATTACATTAATAGCATAAATACTTTATAATGTCAGATAATTACAACATAAAAGACTGGTACAGCATGAGTGATGGTGCGATTTTAAGAGAGCTTGGTGCTTTTGTAAGAGAATTGCGCCTAAAGAAAAATTATACGCAAAGTGATTTAGCTCTTAAAGCAGGGGTACATCGTGTGACTTTAAGTGAATTTGAAAATGGCATGCGTGGATCTCTAACCACATTAATACAGCTTTTGCGAGCACTAGATGAATTAGATGCGTTAAATGTATTTAAAATTGATAACACTATAAGTCCATTACAAATGGCTAAGCTGGAAGCAAAAAAACGCAAAAGAGCTTCGCCATCACTAAACGATAATCCAGTAATTAATAAAAAATCTAAAAGCAAGAAATAATGTTAACGGCAAAAGTAAAACTGTGGAACCAACTTGTTGGAGCTGTCCTTTGGGATGAGAAGAGAGAGATAGGTATTTTTGAATTTGAACCTGCATTTGTAAAAAATAATTGGGATGTAGCAGCGGTGATGATGCCATTGCAAGAAATCAAAAGAGGAAGACGGGTGTATGAATTTCCGCGATTGAACAAAGAAACGTTTTATGGATTGCCAGGTTTACTATCAGATGCCTTACCAGATAAATACGGAACAACTTTACTAAATGCATGGTTAGCATCAAACGGAAGAACTCCCGGAAGTATGAATCCTGTCGAGCGTTTATGCTATATGGGAAAGCGAGGTATGGGCGCATTGGAATTTGAACCATCATTGCGTAACGACAAAGAAGTTGCAGTTACTGTTGAATTAAAAAGTTTGGTGGAAATGGCTCAACAAATTCTAGGACAAAGAAAAGCGTTCGCTGCAAATTTAAAAGCAGATGTAAAAAGAGGATTAGAAGATATTATTAGAGTAGGCTCTTCTGCCGGAGGAGCGAGAGCAAAAGCAATTATAGCGTACAATGAAAAAACAGGAGAGGTGCTTTCAGGACAAGTGGCAGCACCAAAAGGTTTTACCCATTGGCTACTAAAATTTGATGGGGTTACTAATAAAGCACTTGGTGACCCAGCAGGATATGGAAGAATTGAATTAGCCTATTACTATATGGCTTTGGATTGTGAAATTGAAATAAGTGAATCACGTTTATTAGAAGAGAATGGCCGAGCTCATTTTATGACTAAACGTTTTGACCGAATCAAAGGAAAAGAAAAACTACATGTTCAAACTTTATGCGGCATGCAACATTTTGATTTTTCGCTAGTAGGCACTTTTGCTTATGAACAAGCCTTTCAAACAATACGTGCACTAAGATTATCCGCTAAAGATACTGAACAGCTTTACAAACGAATGGTATTTAATGTTATTGCAAGAAATTTGGACGACCACACAAAAAACATTTCTTTTAGCATGGACAAAGCAGGTAAATGGCAACTCGCACCTGCTTATGATTTAACCTATTCTTACGATCCGAATAGTCAGTGGGTAAGTCAACATAATTTATCTATAAATGGTAAAACAAAAAACATTACGAAAGAGGATCTTTTAAAAGTTGGAAAAGAAATGAATGTAAAAAAAGCAAAGGTCATTATAGAAAATACAAAACTTGTAGTAAAAAACTGGGTAGTATATGCCAAAAAAACAGGAGTTACTCCAAAGCAAATAACTGCAATAAATAAAACTCTTTTATATGATTTGTAATTGAGAGTTTAATTTAAACAGACTATTTAACCACCTTTAAATAGCCAAAAACATCAGTCAACTTCTCATCTACTTTGCTTTGTTCAAGGTTTACATACCTACTGAAACTTCGATATGAATTATGCGTACTCATTTGCATTACCTCGGTAGTAGTTAAACCATTTTCTAAACAAAGAGTGATAAATGTTTTACGCGCATCGTGTATCGAAATTAATTCATGTACAAATCGTTGTTGTTTTGTTGAGATATTTAAATGCTGAACGATAACTGTTTCTTTCCGATCAATACCTGCCTTTTTTACACCAGCTTTAATATTTACATTTAATTTTTGATTGGATATATCTAATGGTTAGGTGTTGTTGTACTTTTTTAATATTAATAGAGCTTGAGGAATTAATTTAATTCGCAATTCCTTGTCATTCTTTTGTGTATTAATATGTATATATCCCTTCTTAACGGTTTGATCATTCACCTGAACTAAATCATTGTAACGCAAACCAAGAAAGGATGCAAAACAAAAAACATCTCTTGCCTTTTCCCAATTTGTTTTAACTCCAAAGTCAAAATGATAGTAGGCATTTAATTCTTCGCTCGTTAAAGTAATAATTCATTGATCAATCTCTTTCACTTTTTTAATCCTCATAGACACAGGAAACTTCGAAAACCGCTACTGCGCCAGTGAGCAAACCGTTATACAGCATTGTATTCGGACATATCACTGGTTCTCTAATTAATAATTTCTCGGACAAAATAATTCCCTCAGACAATCAAACTTTTCCTCGACAAAACTTCCTTCAGACAAGTTTTATTCGGACGACAAATTTGGGGACGTTTTATTAGATTTTGTGTAGTAAATAGTCGCGACAGCCATAGAGTCGGGACATTTTGATGAAAACAATCCTTTTCGTAAATTTAGCTATGCAAAAATCGACAATTCTACATACTCTAAACGAACTTCCAAATAAATTTAATCTTGACGAATTTCTTGAACGTCTTATTGTAATTGAGAAAATTGACGAAGGACTGAAAGAAGCCAAAAGCGGCAAGACAATAAGCCATGACAAAGTGAAAAAAATGGTTGCTAAATGGCACAAATAAATTGGACTAAAAAATCATTAAAAGACTTGCGATCTATTAATGATTATATTTCGCTTGACTCAGTTTTCTATGCCGCGCGTTTCATTAATAAACTTATCGGAAGAGTTGACCAACTGTTTGAATTTCCTGAATCTGGGCGTATGGTGCCGGAAAAAAATGACCCAGAAATACGAGAATTAATAGAAGGGAATTACCGAATCTTTTACCGACTTCGGAAAGAAAAGATTATCATTCTTAGAATTCACAATGCTGCTAGAAGAATTAAATAAAACCTTTCCCAATTTATGGTATTGAGCTTTTCTTTGCAAAGCTTCCAACAATTGCTATAGTTGGTCTACGGACGCACTCAAACAAAAAACATAAAAATTGGACATTTAAAACGCCGCATAACAGCAAATTCGCTCCATTTTTTGCGTGTTAACGGTAGTAGTCAGTGAACATTTTAATTTTCTGTAAATATTTTCATTTTCTGATAATCACCGGCCTATTGGATGTAAAACATTTCCCCCGTCTGCCTTACCGCTAAATTCTTTTGCTGAAGGAAGTATTAAGTCGTGATAATTTGTTTTTATATTCTTTCCTATACAATTTCTTAGTTTCTTCACTTAAAAATGAATGTGCTATTAATTGATTTGTTTCGCGGTGATCTTTACGCATCATTTCCATTATGTTATGAATTCTGGATTTCATGATGCCCAGCATTATCGCAAAATCAAAAAAATCATCATACGCGTAATACCCTAAGGTGGAAAATGAAGGGTGATCGAAGCTTGCTTCTCCCAATCCACCTTTAAGTGCAAGATCCGAATCAGTTGCGTGAAGTCTTGTGCAAACTAAATCGTATGCCGGACTTAATACGTAATCTCCATTATCAGATTCTACTAATGAAAAATTCTTTAGGTGTGCGTCGCCATTGGAGATTAGATAATTAAACACTACCAGTTTAAAAAACTTTTCCATTTCAACTTCGGGAGCAGTCACACTTTTTTTAAGTACGGAACCTAATTGTAAATAATCATACTCGTATTTAAAATCTTCGCCTGCATTCTCTTTTGTTTTCTGAGCAACTGAAGCCAGATCTTCTTGACGATATTTAGAGCCATCGCTTTTTATGTCAAATCGTTTAACTAAGTAGGCCGGCTTGCCGTCTTCAAAAAATATTAAACAATTTTCAGCTACATCTATTCCGTAAACTTGTTTCGCAATTTGCATTGTTACATGTTCATTAGCCGGCACCTGACTTACTCTAAAAATATCCCTTGGGATAGGTTTAAGAATGTATTGCCCTTGTTCGCCCGCCTCTGTTAAGCGCAATTTATTTCTGTCGAGGATGAACGATAGTTTTTCTTGTACTCCTGATATGGAAATACGTTTTCGGTTATCAAAAAATTTATCTTGTTGTGGCCCTTCTTTCTCAGGTGATGGAAATGGTAAGAGATGAGAAACTTTATGTCCGTTAAATACACGACGAATTATGGCACTGCTATAGGTGCCATAACCTGCTTTTAAAGAGCCCGGGCAATATTTTATTTCTCTACTCATTCTTGTTCCGGTTTTACATAAACTGCTCCAATCGTTTCTCTGTTGCCAATAGCTAATAATAAACTGAAATAATCATTTTCGTCAATTTTCAAATGGCGACATTGTAATTGTTTGTTTACGCCTTCGCTCAGCATGTTAAAAAAGAAGGGGAATAGTATTTTAGATCTGTGTTCTTGCTTTGTCTTTGATAAAGTTATACTGATTGATTTTTTAGTGGTATTTGTGAAGTATGCGTCAGTATACTGAAAAACATACCCGCCACTATTTTTTTCTAATGTCCCTGCAACTTCATCATTGTTATAGACGATTGCTTTCTTCATGGTCTATACTTCACCTGTAATTTCACTTCTAATCCAAGCACATCTGCAATTTTTTCTAAGGTGGTAAGAGATGGATTACCTTTTCCACTTTCTGCAATAATAATTGTTCGTAGGCTTAGACCCGCCAGTTCAGCAAGATCTTGCTGTTGAATCTTAAGGTTATTACGCCTTTCTTTAATAAAATCACCTATTGCAACTGAATTCATGTGTATTATATTACATATTTTATGTAAATATAAGACTTATTATTATGTTATCATATTAAATGTGTACTTTATTACATATATTATATCTAATATACTGATTTCCAATCATTTTATTGTACTCTATGTAATATACTGCACATTTTAATTCGTTTCTTTTTCCATGGGGTAAACGTGCACTGCTCCTACACCATCTTTGCAACAAGTCAACAGTAAGCCCATTTTATCATCAGGGTCACTTAGGGACCTAATACAATCCCTGAGAGAGTTTTTCTCAAGCTCCCTCGTGAAGCAATTCATCACGATGTCTAGTTTGACTTTCGCTGTATCATTCTATTTTGGGCGCACTCATCCGAATTACAAAAAAAATCCCCTGCTCTTTCGGGCAAGGGATCTTTAAAGTGAAAGATTATTATTGTGCGATCAGTTTTCCTGACTGGATGATTCTGTCTTCGCTTACAATTTTGTAAACGTACGTTCCAATTGGAAGCATGGTGGTATCGATAGTGGTCACTTCTTTTGTAGCAGTTATACTGAGTAATTCAGTGCCGTACAGGTTAAAGATCTTCACTTCACAATTACTAAGTTTAGAAGTAGTGTTGATCATGAAATTCAAGCTATGATCAAACGGATTCGGATAAATCGTAACCGCGTTCTCAACATTTTCTTTCTCTAGTTTTGCGATGCCTGTTGTATTAGGGCAATAACACACCCAAAGGATAGCGTTGATTGACGTATCACCGGGCAGACACAATCCTGTTACAATCACATTGTAATTTCCTGCAGTATCTGCATAGGTTACCGGATTGAATTTGAGAATAGGTGAGGTAGCACCTGAGATGTTTCCTCCATTCACCAAATTCACGCTTCCTCTTCTCCATTGATAGGTTAAGGCTGTACCCGTTGCTAATACCGAGAAACTTGCTGTTCCGTTCATATATGCCATTTGATTACCCGGTTGTGTTTTGATCACAGCCTTGGTAGCCACTACTAAGGAAATATTTGCAGATACGACACTCGGCGTGCACAAGCCGGTAATTACCAAATTGTAATTGGCATTGGCATCTGTTAATGCCACCGGATTAATAGTAAGCGTTGGGGTATTTACTCCTGATTTATTTCCGCCATTCACTAAATTCACGGTACCAATTCGCCATTGATACACCAAACCACTTCCTGTGACAACCACCGGTAAGGTCACTGAATTTCCAAGGCAAACTGTTTGATTAACCGCTGCGGTGGTAATTGATGGGGAGGTATTCACCAACAATGAAACGTTTGCTGAAGTTACCGAAGGAGCGCAAACTCCTGAAATAACGACATTGTAAAGGAGTGATGAATTTAAACTGTTAGCCGGATTAATAGTGAGTACAGAAGAAGTTGCTCCTGTAATGGTTCCACCATTCGTAAGATTCACAGTGCCCACTCGCCATTGGTAGGTAAGTCCGGTTCCGTTAGCTGTTACCGGGAAACTTACTCCGCTGCCTGCACATACTGTTTGACTCACAGGAGCCGTAATAATGACAGGAAGTGCATTTACCACCAGAGATATATTTGTAGTGGTAATTGTAGGTGAACAAGCGCCTGTTATTACCAGATTATAAACGGCTGAGGCATTTACTGCTGTTGCAGGATTAATGGTCAACGTGGCAGTAGTAGCACCTGAAATGTTTCCACCATTACTCAAATTAACCGCTCCATTTCGCCATTGGTAGGTAAGACCGGTGCCAACTGTAGAAACAGGAAAACTCACAGAACTACCTGCGCAAACGGTTTGATTAGGGGCCACTGTTACTGCTCCCGGCAAAGAATTAACCGTTAGGGCAACATTCGCTGAAACAATTGATGGCGAGCACACACCGGTGATTACCACATTATAATTGGTAGCCGTGTTGGTAGTGTTTACTGCACTAATAACCAAGTTTGCAGAAGTAGCACCTGAAATGTTTCCTCCATTCACTAAATTAACAGTACCGATTCTCCATTGGTAAGTTAAACCTGTTCCTGAAGCAGCTACCGGAAAGGTAACGGAGCTTCCTGCACAAATTGTTTGACTTGCAAGGGGCGCCGTGATGGTAGGAATTGAATTCACACCAAGCGTTACATTTGCAGAAGTAAAAGATGGAGCACATACGCCCGATATAATAACATTATACAGTGCATTTGCATCGGCAAGAGCTACCGGATTGATCACAAGGATCGCAGAAGTTGCTCCCGAAATAGTTCCGCCATTCACCAAGTTTACTGTTCCAATTCTCCATTGGTAGGTAAGTCCAGTTCCTGAAGCGGTAACCGGAAAACTAACCGACGTGCCTTCACATACTGTTTGACTTACTGGTGCGGTGCTTACTAAAGGCAGGGCATTCACCACCAAGGCCACATTCGCAGAAGTAAACGAAGGTGCACAAACACCGGTGATTACCACATTATAGTTTGGAGCTGCATCGGTGATGCTGGTGGGGTTAATTGTTAAGTTGGCAGAAGTGGCACCTGAAATGTTTCCTCCATTCACTAAATTAACAGTACCGATTCTCCATTGGTAAGAAATACCTGTACCTGCGGCCACTACCGGAAAGGTAACAGAACCGCCTGCACAAACAGTTTGACTAGCAATGACTGCAGTAATAGTAGGCGTGCTATTTACAGCTAACGCTACGTTTGCAGAAGTAATAGCGGGCAAGCAAAGTCCCGACACTACTACATTATAATTGACGTTTGCATCGGCTAACGACACCGGATTAATTACCAGAACAGCAGAAGTTGCTCCTGAAATGTTTCCGGCATTTACTAGGTTTACGGTACCAATTCTCCATTGATAGGTAAGTCCTGATCCGGAAGCAGTCACCGGAAAACTTACGGAACTTCCTGAACAAGCAGTTTGACTCACAGGAGCCGTACTAATTGCAGGAAGCGCATTTACTACTAAAGTAACATTTGCAGAAGTAGCGGATGGTGCACAAACACCACTTACAATTACATTATAATTAGTTGCTGCATTGGCAACAGTGGCAGGATTGATATTAAGTATAGATGAGGTGGCACCTGAAATGCTTCCTCCATTTACTAAATTAACTGTTCCGAGTCTCCATTGGTACGTCAGGCCTGAACCTGTAGTTGTTACCGGAAAAACAGCTGAACCACCTGAACATAAAGTTACATTGGCAATGGCAGCAGTTATGCTGGGACTGGTTGTTACAACAAGCGCAACATTTGCAGTAGTAAGTGAGGGAGCACAAACACCTGAGATGACCACATTGTAATTTGCGCTTGCATCAGCAGATGTAATAGGATTAATAACCAGGTTAGCCGAAGTTGCACCGGATATTGTACCGGCGTTAACTAAGTTAACTGTGCCATTTCTCCATTGGTAAGTAATTCCTGTTCCTGAAGCAGTAACAGCAAAACCTGCTGAACTTCCCGAACAAAGTGTTACACTCACCGGCGCTGTGCTAATAAGTGGCACCGCATTTACAACCAAAGATACATTGGCAGAAGTAACTGCAGGGGCACAAGCTCCTGTAATTACCACATTGTAGTTCGCTGCAGCATTAATGGCCGCAGCAGGATTAATAACCAAATTTGCTGACGTAGCACCGGAAATAGTTCCGCCGTTGCTAATATTAACTGTTCCAAGTCTCCACTGGTAAGTTAAACCTGTTCCTGAAGCAGAAACCGGAAAGGTTACTGAACTTCCTGCACAAATTGTTTGATTGGCAAGCGCGGCAGTAATAGTAGGACTGGTACTGATTAGCAAGGCCACATTTGCCGAAGTATATGCCGGCGCACACGTACCTGAAATAACTACGTTATATAAGGTACTCGCATCAGCTAATGAAACCGGATTTACGAGCAGATTAGCAGAAGTTGCTCCTGAAATATTTCCGCCATTCACCAAGTTTACTGTGCCAATCCGCCATTGATAAGTAATTCCTGTTCCGGAAGCGGTTACAGGAAAAGAGGCCGAACCTCCTGGGCAAACTGTTTGACCAACAGGTGCAGTGGCAACTACAATGGGTGAATTTACAACTAAAGTTACATCTGAAGAAACTACAGAAGGTGTACAAACACCACTCACCACTACATTGTAATTAGTAGCGGCATCTGTTAAAGCGATAGGATTAATGGTAAGAATTGCTGAAGTTGCTCCCGAAATGGATCCGCCATTACTTAAATTTACTGTACCTATTCGCCACTGATAAGTGAGTCCGGTGCCGGTTGCAGCTACTGAGAAAGAGGCACTACCTCCCACACAATTTGTTTGGTTGATAGCTTGAGTTGTAATAGTGGGCGAAGAGTTAACCACTAAAAAAACGCTGGTAGAGGTTTGACTTGGTGAAGCACTTCCCGTTACCACTACATTGTAGTTGGATGCTACATCTCCTACACTTGCAGGATTAATCACTAAAGTAGCTGTGGTGACTCCGGAAATATTTCCTCCGTTCACTAAATTTACAGTTCCTTTTCGCCATTGATAGGTAAGTCCTGAACCGCTCGCCACCACCGAAAATGCAATAGCATTTCCATCACACACCGCTTGGTTGGTAGGTTGAGTAGTAATACTTACAGAAGCACCGCTTGAACAGCCTGTAGGAATATTCATCGAAACACCATAAACGGAAACTGCCCCTGCAGTAGAAAGCGCACGGCCTTCTACTTGAGCACCGGCATTAATGTTGATTGCCGCGTTGTTCGCCACAAAAGTACCTTTCATCACAGAACCAGAACCTAAGGTAATTGAACCTTCTACTTTCCAAAACACATTACATGCTTGAGCGTTATTTGTAAGAGTAACAACTGCTCCGGTATTACTGGCGAAGGCACCTTGAATTTGAATGATAAAGACGGCATTGGCATTTCCTTGTCCGTCTAAAACAAGTGTGCCATTAAGAGTAGCCGCAGTAGTTATAGAATAAGCACCGGCGGTAATCACCTGATTGTTTCCCAAAGTTGGAGAAGCAATCAACGTGGCAGATGTTGTATTCAACTGATTATAGAGCGTTCCTAAATCGGCGGCGCATAATGCTGTTGCAACATCCATTGTATGCACTACGCCTACTACACCCAAAAAATTGGAGCAGGTACCATTATTGGTACCAACGTCGCCCGTCAAACTCGATGTTCCGGTGTTTGCCAGAGGGCCGTTTGTGGAAAAAAGTACAAAATTAGAAGTGCTCCCCATTACTGGGCTTTGTGCGAAGATCGCCTTAGGCACCATAAGAAGTACTACGGTTGCTAAAAAGAGAAATAATTTGTTTTTCATGTTGGCGATGTGTTCAAACATCTTTTCATGTTTGAGAAATTCGTGCGGCGATATAGCACTGCACGGCACATCATTGCTGTTTGCTTTCATTTGGCGTAATTTAAGTTTCATTTGATTTGTTTTATTTTACGTCGCAAAGATTGAAAACAAAGAGGTTTCGTCCGTTACACTTCTAAATACATATGTTATAGTATTCACACTTTCTTTGCCTGAAAATCTTGAAGTGGTGGAGGCGCCAACACCCCAAAAATTTATCCAACACGCACAAGATGAGTCACAAAACAAAACACGTGAAAGAATCATCCTGAAAAAAAGCAAAAACTTTTTGGCGAAAATTGTGAGTTTAGAAACTCTAGTTTCAACGTCGGCACACCATTACCTTATAACTACAAAAAAGATTTAGGGGGAGGGGATTGCAAGAGAGGTGTGCAAGCACATGAAGAAAAATGTGCTGGTTTATCTATTTTAAGAACGTGATCTGCGTTTTCTTCATTTATTTAACAGGTGTGTTGATGCGCAGCATGTTCATGTAGCCGATTTTAATTATGTTGAAGACCGGCCACAAAATTAGAGGGTCTGTTGCACCCAAACTGTTGAGGGTAAATGACGATTGACCAAAATTTTAGTTATAAGAAGCAACTATACACTCCACGTCCACAAAAACGTGTCGGAACAAAATGCACCCCAACACCCCCGGTGCGCGAAATAGGGAGAATTTACCGGGCAAACAAATGTGGCGTACTGAGCGTTGCTTCTTTTTCGTTTCCTACTTACATAAAACTGAGACTCTCAGAAGAATTGGCTACCGACTTTATTTTTTGTTCTTGATCAAAAACGCTCTCGCGCCATCAAGTTCATGCCAAACGTCGAAGGCGAAGTCAGAGTATATGAGAGCTTCATCTTTACTTCCCAAGGCGTAAGAATCGGGCAAGTGATCGGAAGCGGTTTTTGCAGTAAGAACGGGAATAATATACTTATTCAGTGTTTTGGCTTTCTTCAGCAGGTTCAACGTTTCAGGGACCACACCTTTTGTAAGGAAATTATACAAGACCCTGTTAAAAACCGACATGCTCGTTGATTCCATCCCAAATTCACTATCAAGTTGAGTGAATTCATCAAACATCCCGGCCCTGAGTAGAAATAAGCCGTAAGGAAAGCGCACCCCCATGCTATCCTGTTCGTTGAGCTCAATAATTTCTTTGTAGATGTCCAGTGATCGCTCTGCTTGGCCAATGCTAGCGAAGCAGGATGCATAATTGTTAAGGCATCGCATAAATGGGCGCGTTTCGGTAATGCCCCAAAAATGTCCCCGATCTTCACGTAGTTCTTTCGCAAATTTTTCCCGGCCCAGTTGAATTGCATACGCATAATAAGGCAAAGCAAGCTGCGGCACAGGTTGCATCGATCCCAAGTACTCATAAGCGGCTATACAATCAGGATCTATGTTGAGCGCATCCAGTACATTCGAAAAGGCTTCGTCATCGCTTAGTTCATACGCTGCGAAAACCAAATCTTCAGCTTTTTCCTCTACAGAAAGTGCTTCGGGTTCAAACTCAGGAACGGTTTGACCGATCATTGAGTCGAGAAATGCCCGGAGTTCTGCCTCATTTTTAAAATCCTGTGTTTTTAGCAGGCGATTGAGGTCTGTCATAATTTTACTACCTGGTTTCATGCAAATACGTTCTTCAAATTAAGAATAAACATACTGAATAAAGCTGAATTTGATGCTGCATACATCTGTAGATTCAGTGCGCGGGGATAGCCCGCTACCCCACTCGGCCAAGGTTTCTTACTATTGGTGGTGAGACGCCTCTACTCTCTTTTCTTATCTTAGCCACTACCCGCCCATGGGTTTTCCCGGGCATACGAATAGGTGTAACCGACAATTCCCCTGCGTAAAATCGTTTTAACGGAACAATTTCCCATCTAATCGCACAATAACCTCTTCATAACCGGCAATTAATTTTAATTTGTTTATTCAAGAAATACTATATATTTGAGCCAAACATTAATCTCAAATCAAAATGGCAAAGAAACCAGCAAAGAAAGTTGCAAAAAAAGCAACCAAGAAAGCAACCAAAAAAGCTCCTGCAAAAAAGGCCACTAAGAAAGCGGCTAAAAAAGCTACAAAAAAAGTAGTAAAAAAAGCGGTTAAAAAACCGGCAGCAAAAAAAACCAAACGCAAATTAAATCCTGCGTTATTAAAACCTTACACACCAAGTGCTGATTTGGCGAAAATCGTTGGCGGCGCCGCCATTCCACGCAGTCAGGTGGTAAAAAAATTATGGGTGTACATCAAAGCCAACAAATTACAGGACACAAAGAATCGTCGCATGATTAATGCTGATGATAAACTTCTACCTGTATTCAGCGGCAAAAAGCAAGTGTCGATGTTTGAAATGTCTTCACTGCTTTCGAAGCACCTTAAGTAGTAGAATAAATTTTTTAAGGGGGACAGCTTTTTCAAAAAGGTTGTCCCTTTTTTTTGCGCCGTATCACCACAGAATGAGTTGGCTTCATTTCGATAGAAACCTTAACATAGACTGCTTCTACATAGGGCAGCAAAGCCTAAAACGCCGCAAAGGTTGAAAAAGATCGGGAAAGAAGCGGCATCACTGTTCGGGACAGCATATTGGTTAAATAAAAGGATAGAACCCCTGAACCTATCAATTTGAGATTTAATTTGTACTTTTACAGATACTAGTCTAATTTTAATTAGGTACAGAGCCCAAATAATGGAAACGTACATCATAAAAGGAACACATAAAACCCCTTCCATCCACTTTGATGCGGTGGCAGGGATCCTCGAGATCCAGGGTCGTTCCATTCATGAGAATCCCTACGAATTTTACCAACCCTTGGTTGATTTTTTGAGTAAACATTCAGTAGCCACCTTGCCAACGTGCGAGGTCACCATCAATCTGGAGTACTTCAGCACCAGTTCTTCACGCTGCCTCTTTATGATTCTTAAAAAACTGCGAGAAATAAACGGGGCCGGTGCCTCGGTAAAGGTGAAGTGGTTGTATGAAGAAGGGGACGATGAGATGCGTGAATCGGGAGAAGAGTTTCACGAACTGCTCGAGATTCCTTTTGAACTCATTCAAACAAAAAGACAGTAAATCACCTCTTACACCTTAATTTCTTTCTGCAGTACCGGTCCTAAACAGCCAAGCCCTTTCCAATAGATCTCTAAAAACAAGACTTAATCGCTTTTTGCCCGTTGCTCAAAGCCTTTCATCAATTTTGCACTCCTTACAGCATGGTTCAGATGAACGAATGTGAAAAAACTTTTTAAAATGTTCTTCATCTCGGTGCTGGAAATTATGCTGTCATTCATTTGTTTGTATTTGGCATAAAATTGTGAATTCGCCATACTCACGGTTACCTGCTGTAAATTAGTGATGGCATGTTGTTGCCATAAAAATTTTAGAAACTGACGAATGATCATGCTTTGTGCAATAGCCGATCCATCCGACTTGTGAAGCAATACGTGCGCACCGTATTCATCGGCATACCCCATCATCCTTTGGTAAAAGCTAGCAGACGCATGAATATGTGCAGATGTGGTCATCGTTTTTTTTTGATCCCTGCTTCCAACGTGAGGGGTCGCAGCATCCTAGTGAGCTGGCAGACCTGAATCACCTGAAACATTAATTTGAAATTATGATCCTCTCCACCACTTCTACATTTGTCTTCACGTCTCGTCCACTCACCTCAATGTATTTTACTCTGGGGTACCAAAATGTTCCTCCTTCAATGTCAATAAAGATCTTTTTTACTGTTAAGAGTTTGTTGTTAAAAATGGAATAGGTTCTGTATACTTTATCTATAGGAGATTGGATTACATACAACTTCTGAGATTTATAGGACACAAAATTGAAACAAAAAGTCTTGCTTTCTGCATCAACACCCGTGAAACTCAGTCCGTAGGCAAACTTCTTCTGAATTGTGTTAAGAGGTTCCTGGTCTGATTCACCTTCATAGTTGATCCAAAAAATCCGGATGGGCTCTTGTGCATCTACCTCATTTTTCTCATTTGTATTGAGTTGATAAATAATCGTATTCTTGTTCAAGCTGCGTTGAACATAGAAAAGCATATTAGTTATTCCGGTGGGAATTGGCATCTTATCGGTTAAGACAGGGGTAAAACTTTGACCAAAAAAAATGATCAGAGCCAAAAAACAAAGAGTGCCGATCTTCCTAATTAGTTTCGCTGCGGGAAAAATAGGATTCATAGAAAATAAATTCGATAAATTTACGCTATTCAGCGTCAACATTCTATTTTTTCACGCAATCTTGAAAAGAAATTAAAATCATAAAACTCCCGGGCGGCACCCAACCTGATAATTCTCAGTAGTTAGGTCGCAACTGGATACCACTGAAGAAACAAATTGAATTATTTTTGCCGCCCTATTTTTTTCAGCACGTGTTAAAAAAGCAGTTGGGACCGGATTTTAGAATAATTTCCTTTTTTTGATGATGTCACTATTCTGCCTTCCTTGTGTATCAATCCCTTGAAGGGAGGCCTACCATCCTGTACGGTTATGGCTATTGATCTGGAAATAACCCGGGTTGAAGGCCCTTCCTTAAGAAATTGTGTGTTATTGGGTGGTTTCGAAGCCAAAACATTGCTATTTTTATTTGGAATTGATCTCTCTAAAGGCCATTAAATTGCCGCGAATTGAATTAGGAAAAGATCACCGTTCGAAGTACTTTTAGTGTCCGGATAAATCGCCACTATGCAAGGATACATAAACACGGGAACTAACAAAACTCCAACAATTAAGTTTGATCCACATGTTGGTATTTTAGAAATTGGCGGGCGCTCCATTCCCGAAGATCCCATCGAATTTTACCGGCCATTAATTGATACGCTTACTACCTATGCCATCTCTTTACCACCCAAATTCCTTGTTACTATTCAACTTGAATACTTCAATACCAGCTCGTCACGATGCATTTATTCGATCTTTAAAAAATTAGAGACGATGCGAAAGGTGGGATCAGCTGTAGAGGTGAACTGGATTTTTGAAGAGGGAGATGACGAAATGTTGGAGGTGGGTGAGGATTTTGGGGCAATCCTGGACATCCCGTTTAACATGCTGCCTCTGGGCAGATAAATACGCCGGATGACTCATAATTCATGACAGAAACAGAAGAAGTTACCGAAGTAAAGATCTTGCAAAGCGAGGAACGGCAAACAATTGTGCACTGTTCCTGCGGCCATGATTACGCGTACCGCATTTGGCCCAGTACCTTTTTAATTGAACATGGCACCGGGAAACGGGCCGGACTGATTACGGCATTTAATATTTCATTGGCCCCACAATGGACCCTAAATGACGGGAAAGGATTCACGCTTATTTTTGAAGGCCTGAGCAAAGAATGCTCTGTTTTTGACTTGAAAGAAATTATTCCTGAACCGGGCGGCTTTGAAGTGTTAACGATACCGCGCAATAACTCCGATGTGTACACTGTGACATTCTAGTTAGCTGCAAGCGGTAGGCAGACATAGACGTCGACACTTATAGATTAACAATTAAAAAGTGAGGAATTAACATCAATTCTAAAACAATGACAAAAATAATTCTATCTATTTTTCTCTTTGTACTTCTGACAAGTTGTAAAAGAGTACGGACGTGTGAATGTTATGGAGAAACGGGCGTTTTGCTTTCTAGTCATAAAATAAAGGACACAAAAAGCGGGGCACGTGAAAAGTGCACTCCATCCGAATTTGGTTACACCGGACGAGACGAGGTATATTGCAAGTTAAAAAACTTTTAGTCGGTTTCTCTCGAGGATTATTTAGTCGCACCTCAAAAAGTTATTTTTTTATTTTTTGGCTCCTACGCTGAAGCTTCGGCGGCACGCGTGGGCGCCCGGGAGGGCCAATCGGGCTCCGCTGCTTGATCACAAGCCCGCTCAAAAGTCCACCGGGTTTTTGCCGCAAGCAGGCCCTGTTTATTAAAGCGGTGCGGTGGCTTCGAGAGCCTCAGCTACCGCGCGGACATTTTGGGCGGGCCTGCGTTCGGTGTTTTAGCATCAGGACAAATTTTCTACCTTTAATATATGGCTGGCTTTCCGTATATCGGCGGGTGCCGGTTGGCAAACCGATACGTGCACCATTTTTACCCGGTACCTCAAAGCGAACAACCAATCAGCTACTTGATGTTTTTCACTCCAATTTCAAAAGACTTGCCCTGCCGGTACTCGATCAATCTGTTTTTGAGAGAGCGATAGCCTACCCCATTATCTGCGCTTTTATAATCCTAACATTAATCATATTTCTCTACTCAAAACCTGTGAAAGCCCGTTAGCTGGCCAGGGGGGCTTTGTGGTGATGACCCGAAATTTATTCAGAACATGATACAGATCATATCTTTTAGAAACAAAATTTCAGACTTTTATGTAAACGAAATGACTAATCGATTGTCATAGTTCTATTTTTTCAAAAAATCAATTTGATTAAATGAAAAATAAAATGGATACAACTACAGGGGCCATCATACTGGCAGCAGGCAATTCAAAACGAATGGGTCAGTGCAAATTTCTATTGCCCATGTCGAACGGCAAATCCTTTTATGAAAACCTGGTGCGAACTTTTTTGGATCATGGAATCAAAAATTTGGTGGTGGTTACCCAAGCCCGGTATCTCATGGTGTTGGAAGATCTGTCATTACAATTCGAAACGCAACCCAAGTTCGTGGTAAATAAGTATCCGGAATACGAACGCTTCTATTCCCTGCAACTTGGCATAAAAGCTCTTGGAAATGCGGATTACAGTTTTGTGCATAACGCCGATAGTCCTTTCGTAGATCTGGCCTCTCTTGATCTTTTAGAACTCAATAAACAGAAGGCAGATTATGTATGTCCGGTTTTCAATCACAAGGGAGGGCATCCCATTTTGATCAATAAAAAAACAATGAAACACATGTTAAATAGTCCCATGACCGCTGTATTGCGTGATGAACTGGCCACCAAAACCCGCTTATCGGTGCAAGTGAGCAATCCATTTATTGCGGTGGATATTGACACTCCTGAAGACTATAAAACCTACATTCAACAACACCTTGCTCAACCTATTTAAAATACTGGAAGAAGAAAGTGCAAGAGGAATCTCCTGCGCCATGTGTGTGATCGTGTCCACGCAAGGATCTACACCACTCAAAACCGGCGCCAGAATGCTTGTGACCGAACAGGGAAAGTTATTCGGAACCATTGGCGGCGGCAATCTCGAAAAAAAAGTGATCGAAAATTCCATGGAAATGATCGCCGCAAAAGAATCAAAATTATTCAGACATAACCTGCTGCAACAACATGGAATGTGCTGCGGGGGAACCGTGGATGTTTTTATTGAATGTATGATGCCACCGGAAAAACTATACATCTTTGGGGCCGGCCACGTTGGACGTGCTCTGGCCAATTATGCCGCTGACCTATCATTTCAAGTATATGTGATCGACAGCAGAGCCGAGGAGTTAAATCGTATTCAAAATAACGTTATCAATAAACTCCCTTTGACCTACGACCGCTTGCTACCGAGCTTGCCCTTTGATCAACGAAGTTATATTGCCATTATGACCTACGATCATCAGATCGATCGCGAAATTCTGGCCTATTGCCTCAAAAAACCATTTGCCTATTTGGGTATGATTGGCAGCAAACGAAAGGTGGAAGTAACGCGAAAAAAGTTTCTTTCAACTCAACTGTATTCCATTGAAGAACTTTCAAGGGTAGATATGCCCATGGGATACAATACCGGAGCCACAGGCCCTGAAGAAATCGCCATCAGCATCCTTGCAAAGATTATTGAAGAAAAAAACAAACAGAAAACTTTTCAGGAAAAAGAAGTCCTCCAACATCCCTCACCTTTAGTTAGCGCGCAATGAAGATCCTCAGTCTATACGTCAACGGCACCAAACATCAGGTTCTCATCAACGAGCACGATACCCTTGCTAAAGTGATTCGAGAAAAAATTAATTTAACGGGCACCAAAATAGGCTGCGAACAGGGAAGCTGCGGCGCCTGCACTGTGTTGGTAGACGGACAAGCTGTTCAAAGTTGTATTACCCCCGCACTTAAAGTAGATGGCTGCAAGATCACCACGATTGAAGGGATCGCTCCCGCTGATAAACCACATAAACTTCAGGAGAAATTTGTTGAACACGGCGCCATTCAATGTGGTTATTGTACACCGGGCATGATCATGAGTTCTCTCGCTTTCCTCGAAGAGAATCCAAGACCTTCGCGTGAAGAAATAAAAGAAGCTTTGTCGGGCAACCTTTGCCGATGTACAGGGTACAAAAAAATAATTGATGCCGTGGAATCGTATGTGAAAGATACCACCATAAATAGTGAAAAAGACAAAACCGACGAACATTCAAAATATAAAATGGTGGGCCATGGCCGACCTTATATTGAGGCAGAAAGAAAAGCAAACGGCTCGGCGGAATACGCCGATGACATTCGGATAAAAAACACCCTGCATTGCAAGTTTGTAAGAAGCATTCATCCGCATGCAAAGATCAATGCCATCCATACCGAGAAAGCAAAACAACTGGAAGGTGTAAAGGCCGTTTTAACCGGCAAAGATCTGCCTATCTCTTTCGGAGTCTTGCCCATTTCACAAGACGAAACCGCATTGGCTGTTGAAAAAACACGTTATGTTGGTGAAATTGTTGTGGCCATTGCCGCTGAAACGGAAGAGATTGCAGAAGCAGCTTGTCGCTTGGTAAAAATTGACTACAGTCCTTACAAAGCATTTTTTGAAATGGATGAATCTGTTTCAGATGTGGGACACCATGAAAAGATCCATCATCATACCAAATTCAATAATAATATTCATAAAAAAGCGGAATTACGTTTTGGCGATCAGCGAAAAGGACTTGATGAAGCAGATCATCGCTTAGAGATGGAATTCAGTTTTCAAGGCATCAATCACGGTTTCACAGAGCCGCATGCGGGTACTGCCTATTGGGACGAGAACGGACTCACCATTATTACGGCTACACAGGTGCCGCATTACCTGCACCGATTCCTGGCAAAAGTATTGGAAACACCCATGAATCGTATTCGTGTAATAAAACCTTTTGTGGGCGGAGGATTTGGAGGCAAGAGTGATCCCTTTCCACATGAAATGATTATTTCATACCTCGCAAAAATAACCGGGCGTCCGGTAAAAGTGCGGTTCAATCGCGAAGAAGTGTTTCTAAATAATCATGGCCGTCATCCTTCAAAAATGAAAGTGGAGATGGGCATGAGTGAAAAAGGAGAAATACAAGTTTTGGATGCCGACATTGTTATTGACGGTGGTGCTTATGGAAGTTTTGGCGTGGTGACTTCTTATTACAACGGGGTGCTTCTGCAGGCACCTTATAAAATAAATAATTTCGGTTTCAAAACGCTGCGGGTGTATACCAACAAACCGCAGTGTGGGGCCATGCGTGGACATGGCGCGGTGAATTCACGTTTTGCCGTGGAAACGATGTTGGATGTGATGTCGCGGAAACTAAAAATGGATCCCTGCGAATTACGTCTCAAAAATTTTCTCGATTCAGATACCTTAACTGTCGGCCATTATCGCATTACTTCAAACGGCAGCGAAGAGAGTCTTAAGAAAGTGATGGAGAAATCACAGTGGAAAAAGAATTTCGGAAAACTTCCATTCGGGCACGGGTACGGTGTAGCCTGCGGCTTTTTTATCAGCGGCAGTGCTTTGCCTATTCACTGGAACGAATACCCGCAATCAGTGGTGCATTTGAAAGTGGATTTGGACGGCAGAGTACTCATCACCTCGGGCGCCAGCGATATTGGGCAGGGCAGCGATACCATGCTGGCCATTGTGGTTGGCGAAGTTCTTGGTTTAAGTATGGATAATTTATTTGTGGTAGCCGCAGATACATTATTAACTCCAATCGATTTAGGAAGCTATTCGAGCAGGGTTACTTTTATGGCGGGCAATGCAGCGAAAATGGCGGCTGAACAACTTCGCGAAAAGATTTTAAAAGGCGTGGCAAAATATACAGGCACAGAAATTTCAGAATTGAATATTGCAGATGAGCGAGTATTTTCTAACGATATGAATGTAAATCTCACCTGGGTGCAGGCAGTAGAAATGGGAACCCGATTTGTAGGTGCATTGAATTCTTCGGGTCATTACAATTCACCAAAGTTAGGCGGTGATTTTAAAGGCTCAGGCGCAGGACTTAGTCCTTCCTACACTTTTGGTGCGTTGGTAGCAGAAGTAAAAGTGGACATCCATACAGGCATTGTGAAAGTACTCAATATGTGGGGCGCTCACGATTGCGGCAAGGCTCTTAATCCAATGGCCGTAGAAGGTCAGCTCGAAGGTTCCTGGCATATGGGATTGGGTCAGGCACTCAGCGAAGAAATGCGCTACGAGAATGGTCTGCTTTTAAATGCCAATTTACTTAATTATAAAATTCCGACTTCGCTTGATACGCCGCATATTCATTCAAACATTATCGAAACCATTGATCCCGAAGGACCCTTTGGTGCCAAGGAAACCGGAGAAGGCGCATTACATCCCTCCATTCCGTCCATCGCCAATGCGGTGTATGATGCTATTGGAATTCGCATTACTTCTTTGCCCATTAGACCCGAAGATGTTTTGTCAAAATTAAAAGAGAAACAAAAAGAAAAAGCGCTTTCATAACATGGTTCAAGAACAAACATATACCCGTGTATTTACCCTCGAAGAAGCAATGCATCAGGCATCGGGACATTCCACAAAGTGCCGTTTTATTGCAGGAGGTACTGATATGATGGTAAATAAATTTCAGGGGAATGATACCACCCTTCATTTTATCGACATCACCCGAATCAAAGAATTGAAGGGCATTTACGTGGAAAACAATTACCTCCGCATTGGAGCACTCAGCACACTTGATGAACTGAAACATTCGGAGGTGATTCAAAAGGAATTTCCACTTTTGTTGGAGGCTGCTCATTCGGTGGGATCACCCCTGATTAGAAGAACAGCTACACTGGGTGGTAACATCTTGTGTGAGAACCGATGCATCTATTTTAACCAAAGTGAATGGTGGCGCGAAGCAGTGGGATATTGCCTCAAATGCAGCGGAAACGTTTGTATAGCCACTGGTGGAAAAAAAGCCTGTTTTTCGGAATTTGCATCTGATACTGCTCCGGCGCTCATCAGCATGCATGCGCAGGTAAAATTGTTATCAACTGAAGGAGAGCGCCTCATTCCGCTGGAGGATCTTTACTCAGGTGATGGTGTGAAACCAAAGACGATTGATAATTCTACAATATTAGCTGAAATTCGTTTGCCTCTTTACCAGAATTTTAAATATGCCTTTAAGAAATTGCGGCTGAGAGAATCACTGGAATTCACTTCTCTCACCACAGCTGTTTGTTTGAACGATCATGACCGGTTGCGAATTGTGTTGGGTGGCATCGATCCCAAACCCATTGTTATTGATGCAAAGCGAGACGATGACAAAGAAGAACTAATAAAAACCGCGCTAAAAAAAGGCAGAGCGGTTGAAAATGATATGTTCTCAAGGTCCTACCGGCGCGAAATGATCCGCGTATTTTTAACCAATTGTTTTAAACACATAGAAACATGATCCAGGAAAACGACCCCTCCCAATTACTCAAAAACGAACATAAGATTATTGTTCAAACGGAAAGTATCATATTGGCCATGGATGGTTTATGGGAAAAAGATGCGGAGAAATATGCAGGAATGGTGAAACAACTTCTTCACTTTTTTAGAGAATACAGCGATCGTTACCACCATTTTAAGGAAGAGAGTATTTTATTTCAGGAAATGCGCAATCATCCTGATTTTATGTTGAGCGAGATCATCGACGAACTGGAAGATCACCATGTAGCCTTCAGGGAATATGCCCGCGAGATTGCTGAGCGCTTGGAGGAAAAGGAGTTTAAAAAATCACAACTCTTAATTGAAAAATATATTCATCAATTATTAGATCACATTGCGGTGGAGGATGATGAATTTTTTATCATGGCCGATACCTTGTTCAGCGACGTTGAATTAGAAAAACTCTACTTTAGATTTAAAGACGTTGACCGTGCTTTGGGAGAAGAAGCAAAAAAGGAACTTGAGAAAATTCCCGGAGAATTGCAAAGAGCCTTGCAGATGATGACAACATAATAGAGGTTCGAATAAGTTACTACCACTTCTTTAACCCTGCCCGACCTATTGAGTAAATTTGGTGGTTCAGGGCGGGCCTGCCCGACCTATTGAATACATTTAGTCGTTCAGGCGGGCACTAAGGACACAAAGGTTTACACAAAGGGCACGAAGAAGAACAAAAACCATCCATGATCATTTTGTTTCTCTTTGTGGTCTCCGTGCCTTCCTCTGTGTCCTTTGTGCCCGTCCGAACGGCATAAAATGATTTTTGTTCTGGCCGGGCGGGTTTTCTGCCTCTTTGGTTTCTGCCCCTTTAACCACAAAGGACACAAAGGTTTACACAAAGGGCACGAAGAAGAACAAAATCACTTTGTGAAATCTGTGCCGCCTCTTTAATCAGAATGTTTGCACTAGATTTTTCTCATGGAATTCAAAAAAATAAGTTGTTTCGCTAAACGTACTTATCAAAACAAATGTGGTGAAAAAATCTATCGATGTAAATTCCGAAACCTCATTTACCCTGATACGTCACTTTCTGCCCTATTGAACTTAATCCTGCCATAGCATCTTCGGTGCTGAAGACCGCCGTTAACTTCTCAAGCTCTGAAGCCGGACCCCTGGCATTGTCGATCAGCTCTTCGGCAAAATGCATCGCAACAGGCGCTTTAAAACTCATGCTCTTCCTTAACTTTTCGAGTTCTTCCTTTTCCAAACCTGCTAGTTCATAATTGCCTTCAAAAATAGAATCGAGTTTGTTCTTTTGATAAAAGTCGGCATAGGCCAACCATTTACCCGAACAGGTTTTTTTACTGAGCTCCGGCAATTTTCCGCCTTCCAGAATTTCAAAATATTCATCGCTGCTAATCACTTTGTCAAGCAGACCAATTTCTTCGGCTTCTTTTGCGCTAAGTGATTTTCCTGTGAGAACAAGGTACTTTGCCAATCCTTTTCCTATACGTAACGAAGTTCTTTGAGTACCTCCCAAACCTGGATAAATACCAATACCTGTTTCAGGAAAAGCCAAATTTACTTTGGACAAAGCAAAAATATGGTCCGCACACAAAGCCAACTCCAGTCCTCCTCCCAGCGCTAAGCCGTTTAATAAAGCAATAACTTTTTTCTGCGATTTATCAATCTTCTCAAATACGGTTTGTCCGTATTTTGTGAAATTAACGATGTTGGAAATCGTATGGCTCTTCATGTTCTTCACAAAAAAGCGAATATCTGCGCCGGCAATAAATGCCTTTCCTGATCCGGTAATAAAAATGGTATCGATATCGGGATCTTCTTCTGCTTTGGAGAATTGCAGATCCAATTGTTTCATCACATCTTCATTCAAAGCATTCAGATCTTCAGGACGGTTCATGGTAATGGTGGCCCTGTTCTTCATTTTAGAATAACTCACAAATTCAAGTTCCCAATATTTTTTTTGAATTCCATCGGGAAGGGATTCCTGATACAAGTCCACATAATTGGCCACTAAACGCTTAACTTCTGTTTCCCCATACTGAAGCATTAGGTCAACAGGACCCTTGCGCCATTTTAAACCAATTTTTGCACCTTTATTAAGATCGGTGGCGCTGCACACATCTTCTTCCAAAATTTGAGAACATACAAAAAATGTACAGCCCAGCATTCGTTCGTTTATTTCTTTTACATCTTGTTCTGTTGGGACAGTTTCGCTACCATTAATTTCCCAGTTGGTTTTACTTTCGGCCTTGTGCTCAAGCAAAGAGGAAACTTTATAAGCGGGACCATAAATTTCAAGCGTCTTTTGAGAATGCATGGCAATTGGCACGCCGGTGGCATTCATTAAGGCAAAGGGCCCCATACCAATACCAAAGGTTTTCATACAAACGGCATCAATCATTCCTATACTTCCTTTTTCTTCATGCAACAAACGACAAGCCTCATTTAACCAGGGTACAAAAAAGCGATTGATGGCGAATCCGTAAGCATCTTCTGTGAAGATTGGGTCTTTACCCGACTGAATTGCGAAACGATACACCGCGCGTGTGGTTTCGGAAGAGGTTTTTGAACCGGGAATAATTTCTACCAAACGGTTTTTTGCAGCGTGATAAAAATAATGTACTCCAATAAACCTGGCCGGATTAGTAATGGCCGACGCCAATTCCGACACTGAAAAAGAAGAAGTATTGGTGGCCAAAATTGTATCGTCGGGAACAATCTCACACAATTGTTTGAACAGATCTTCTTTCGCTTTAAAATCTTCGAAGATGGCTTCTATAACAATATCACAATCGGCAAGATCCTCCAAGCTATCAGTTCCCTTTATGTTTAGCAGATATTCTTCCACTTGCCCCTGTGTAAATACTTTTTTCTCAAGACCTTCGTTCAAAACTTTTTTAATGCCCGCCAAACCCTTGTTCACAAATTCAATCGAACGGTCCGCCAAAATTACCTCAAATCCTTCCTGTGAGAATTTTTGTGCCAAACCGGAGCCCATGGTGCCGGCTCCAACTACTCCTACTGTGCTTATCTTTTTCATATGCCTTCCAATTTTTTATGTTTAACAATTTTCCCAAACAGGCAACCTTTTTTCAAGAAAGGAATGAATCCCTTCGTTTGCATCTTTTGTGGCCATTAACTGATTCACATAGAGATTTTCAAGCTGCGGTAAAAAGTTAGTGAGAATGTGATTAAATTGCACCCTCGCTGCCTTTACGCTGTATCTTAGTGAAGAAGCACTTTTGGGCAGAATATTCTGTTCAATCCAAATATCAGTTTCGCAAGCCAATACATGTTTATCGTCAAAGATCTTGTTTACTAAACCTATTTCAAATGCCACTTCCGCAGTGATGGAACTGCCTGTAATCAAAAGTTCTTCAGCTCGGGCAAACCCAATCTTTAAAGGAAGAATAATGGACGCCGGCGGAGGAAACACTCCTAAACAAATTTCGGGCTGTCCCAGTTTGGCGGTTTTATCGGCAAACAAAAAATTGCAGATCAGCGCCAATTCCAAACCTCCTCCCAAACATTGTCCCGATATTTTTGCGAGAGTGGGAATGGCGAGGTCGCGAATGGTGAAAAATAATTTATGAAAATCGCGCAACATCACGGCTGCCATATCGCGCTGATGTTCTTCTACACTTGCTCCAAAAGAAAAATGTTTTCCTTCGCCTTCAAAGGTGATCAGCTTCAATTTATTTTGCAGTTTAAACGAATCAAGAAGACTTTGAAGTTCTTCCATCATTTGGCTATTTAGTACATTTCCTTTTCCATCATCCAAAATAATGCGAGCCACTGTGGCATCGTGCTGGTATTCTATCTTTATCTTTTCCATTAGTGTAAAGTTTCAGTGTTTTGAAATTGAGGTGAAATTGCTTTGTGCAAATCTTCGTTCCATTCTTTTCCTTCCGCCAACAATTGACGGAGTTTAATAAAGTTAATCTCTCTGTCGTTTTTTGGTCCATCGTTAAAGGCTCTGAATCCGGCTTTTCCCTCCGACATCATGTTTAATGCCAGCCATTCACGGTTACTTTCTTTATTCTTATCCCAATGCTCCAACTTTTTCTTCCGTACTTCAGTAAGCGTCTTCGACAAACAATTTGGGAACGTGTATACTAATTTTGCAATCAATTTATTCGTCAACTCATCCAATTTCGACAGATCCACTTCTCCTTTCGCCATGAGTTCCTTTCCTCTGGCCAGCTCAGTTCCAGTCTTCATCGACCCGTAAATGATTCTGCCATAGTCGTCGGCATAATGTGTAATATTTACTAATGGATTTGCAACGTATTTTCCGTCCACTTTTAATGCGGGCGCAATGTCGGTGATTAAACCCACCTGTAGTGCCTGATGGGCTGTCCATGGCTCACACAGGGTAAGTGAATTCATGGCTCGTTCAATTCCCACAAACAAATGCAGAAAATCGGTTGATCCGCCAATGGCCGCACTTCCATGTTTTGGTCCGGCTTGCCCAAAGCGTGCAAGATCAGATGCAATTGTGAAATCACAGGCCATTCCAATTTCTTGTCCGCCTCCAATACGCATGCCATTAACCCGACAAATAACAGGTTTTTCACATTTTAAAATGGCGCTCACCATGTCGTTAAACAAACGCATGTATTGAGAATACTCTTGAGGATTTCCCGAATAATATTCGGCGTATTCTTTGGTGTTTCCACCGGTGCAAAACGCTTTATCTTCAGCGCCCGTGAAAACAACTGCTACCACGCTACGGTCATTGGAAGCCTCGCCAAAGGCCATGATGATTTCTTTCACCGCGGTAGTGGTATAAGAATTGTATTGCTTCGGATTGTTGAGGATAATCCATGCATTGAAGAGGTCTTTTACCACTTCGCCATTTGTATTTAAACAGGGACGCTTTTCAAAAAGAATGTCGGTATACGTGTGTTGTGTGAGATTGTGATCTTTTAGTTCTTTCATATTCGGAGTTTTGTTTATTTCTAATTTTTTTTTGCCCTCAATTAATCCTTACATTTTTACAATTTCAACGCGACGATTTTTTGCTTTTCCTTCATCTGTTATATTGTCTGCCACCGGCTTCTCTTGTCCCCAGCCTTTTGAACTGAGTCTGCCTTTGTCGATACCCTTTGCGATCAAAGCATTCATCACCGCCCTTGCCCGCGATTCGGATAATGTTTTATTATTCGCCGTTGTCCCCACATTATCCGTATGCCCTTCAATGCTCACCTTTAGCGTGGCATTATTATTAAGCATTTCTGCCATTTCATCAATTACTTTTTGCGATTCAGGTTTAATGTCCGATTTCCCTGTTTCAAAATTGATATACAAGGCAATATGACCTTCGGCGCTCAGTTTTTGAAATATTTCGGTCGACTGAATATCCTGCGTCATCGCTTCCATTTCAATTATTTTAGCGACAAATGAATATACATTTACGCCGTCGGCATCACTGCTATTTAAGTCGAGCGAAATCCAGGCATCTTTGCTTGCCCCTACAATCTGAAATGTAGCAGATTGTACATCGCTGTACACTTTTTTACCTCCTATTTTTGCCAGGGCATTTTCATAGTTCTTTATAATCTGGAACCAGCTGGGAAGTTTCCCTTCTTGATCTTCCTTGCGGTTGTATTCGATTGACGAAACATTCCCTTCTAGTGTCTTCCTGTTCTGCTCTCCCGAGGACATGCCGACGGGAATTTCCAATTGATTAAAAGATTTTGAGCATGCCGAAATATAATAGGAGGGCATACGTGTGAGCATGGCGTGGTCCTTACAGCCCGCTTCATCATCTTGGGAAAAAACAGCCACATTAAATGCTGTTAGAAGAGCGACACTTAGTAATAATTTTTTCATGGTATTCTAGTTTTTAACTATTAATTGAAATCTGGCACTAACACTGAGCGTTTATCATATTTGTGATCAAGTGTATTCTTAAATACTTCATTAATTTTCGACATAGGAAACGTTTGAACAAAATCCTTTATCTCCAATTTCCCATCGGCGATCAATCCCACTACTTCGGGATATAATTCGGGTTTACATCCCCAGGTGCCAATCAATTTGGCATCGAAAGCCATAAGATTACTTAAACGAACTTCGAGTTTATTCATCGTAAACCCAACAATGCTGAGGGTTGATGTATAGGTGATGAGATTAAACGCAAGGTCTTGACCAGCGGTGCTTCCCGAAAATTCAAATAATTTCCAACCGTATTTGGAGACACCCAATTCTTTTGCTATTTCCCTTACTTTGTTTTTTATCTCTTTCGTGTCTAGTCCCTTTGAATTAAGAGTGGCATCTACACCATGCTGTTTTGCCTGATTTAGCTTCTCGTCATTAATATCAATAGCCAATACTTTTGCTCCCATTATTTTGGCGATCAGGGCGCCGTAAACACCAACGCCCCCCACCCCGATCACAATAGCCAAATCCCCTTTTTCCAGTTCCGATTTTTTCATCACCTGATACGGCGTTGAAATGGCATCGGCAATCACCGACAATTGTTCAAGGGAATATTTTTTTAATAAGGAATCGGGTACCGGACATAAATAACGATGTGGCACCACAATATGCGAGGCAAATCCGCCATGAAAATCATTTCCCGGCATGAGTTGATTCTGGCACATATTGCTTCGTCCTTTTTTACACAACTCACATTCCCCACATGGCAATACAGCAGGAATGATCACATTCTTTCCTTTGAGGTGAAGAGGACCCTCAATAACTGTTCCACTTATTTCATGTCCCAAGGTTAAGGGCATTTCTTTTTTGGTCTTCACCCCGTCGTGCCAAAAACTCAAATCGGTATGACATACACCGCAGCCGGCAATTTTTACCAAGGCTTCGTTTTCATTTATTCTTGGCAAATCTGTCTCCACCAATTTAAAATTGGATTTCAATTCTGTCATCTGCCACTGTTGGATCTTGCTCATAGTAAAATTTCTAAAGAGAGGTGTTTTCAAATAAAATTGCTGTACCCTGTCCGCCTCCAATACATGCCGAAGCGATTCCGTATTTCACTTTCCGAAGATTCATTTCGCGAATCAAGGTGAGCGACAACCTCAGTCCGCTTGCTGCGAGTGGATGACCCATGGCAATAGCGCCCCCGTTCACATTCAGTTTATTTCGGTCGAGTCCCAGTTCAATTTCACAACCAAGTACCTGCGAAGAAAATGCTTCGTTGATCTCAAACAAACCAATGTCTTCAATTTTTAATCCGCTCATTTCGAGCAAAAGTTTTATTGCAGGAACAGGACCTAATCCCATTAATTTAGGATCGACACCGCAGGTAGCTCCTCCCACAATTTTGGCGATGGGTTTTAATCCTTTTGCCGCGATGGAATTTTTGTCGGCCACCACCGCTGCAGCTGAACCGTCGACAATGCCACTGCAGTTTCCGGCGGTGAGCACGCCTACTTCCGAAAATACAGTGGGAAGTTTAGTTAAAGATTCGATGTTGGTTTCGCGAATATGTTCGTCGGTCACAAAATCTTTTACACCACCGGCCAAGCGCACTTTTCGGGGTTTCAATCCATCGGCTTCAAATACGGTGCTATTGATGGGAGTGATCTCTTCTTTGAACACTTCGTTTTTTTTAGCGTGCACGGCACGGCTAAAAGAAAGAAGTGCGTATTCATCGCATTGTGCACGAGTGAGCTGGTGTTTCTTTGCCACATTTTCGGCAGTAAATCCCATGGGGTAACCGGCCGCGGTATCGTCGAAGGCTTCCCATAACATATCCTTAAATACAGGGCGACCCAGCATGTAGCCCATCCTGTTTCCAAAACTTACAGTTGGAGCAAGCGACATGTTTTCTGTTCCGCAACATAATACTGTTCCCGCTTTTCCCAACGTAATTTGTTCTGACGCAGTAATGAGCGTCTCAAATCCGGAAGCGCAAATACGTTGCACCATGAGTGAAGGCACAGTAATCGGTAGTCCCGCAAATAATGCAATGTGACGGGGAAGAAAATAAGCATCTCCCGAAGCCTGACCAATATTGGCCATAATGGCCTGATCGATGTCGGTTGCTGAGACACTTGATTTAATTAATGCGGCACGACTGGCGAAAATCCCCAGATCAGTGGGAGACACATTGGCCAGTGTGCCGCAATATTTACCAAATGGCGTTCGGGCCCCATTCACCACATAGATCTCATCAAACAGTATTCCAATTCCTTTTTCTTTAGAGTGGTAGGCCTTCATATATTATCAGAATTAATTAGTTCCTTTTTTGGTGAGCCGCTTTTGTTAAGAACCTCCCATTGGTGTTTGGCGATGCTTGCCGCGCCAAACGATACAATAAATTGAGGATGGTCGATGGTTTTAATTTCGATGTTGAATTTCTTGCTTAGGATGATACTTAAATAAGGATGATGCTCGATAACGCCGCCAATCATGAGCGTTGGAATATTGGGAAACAAACGCATTTTAGTCACCTTATTGGCAATTGAAATGTAGATTCCTCTGGCAATATCGGGTTTCGGCATCCCATCGAATACCCAGCTCATGATCTCGGTTTTTGCAAACACAGTACAAAAGCTATTGAGTTCTTTGTCGTAACTCGAATGGGCAGCTAGGCTACTCATATCGGAGATATTTATTTCGGCGCGTTCTGAAATCTCTTCCAAAAAAGCGCCTGTTCCCGCCGCGCACTTGTCGTTCATGTAAAAATTGGCAACCTGATTATCGTGGTTGGCATGGATGATTTTAATGTCTTCGCCACCAATATCAATGATGTTTTTTTCGCCGGGGTGAAATTCGGCAACACCGGCCGCCGCGCAGTTGATCTCCGTTTTTATGATGTCGGTATCTGTAAAATGTTTTCGTCCATAGCCGGTAGCACAACTGTACTTAATGTTGAACGCCGAATTGATTGCCTGCATCACGTTCTTCATGGCATGCCGATCCTTATTCATGGTTTGCAACACGTATCTGAATACCGGAATACCTTTGTCATCTATGATTGTAAATTTTGTAAAGGCCGAGCCCAAATCTATTCCAAGAAAAAAATCATTCTCCTTGTAAATGATGGAGGACCGATGTTTATCTACCAAGCCCTTATTTACAATGCGTTTGGTGAGCTCTCCTTCCGGACCCGGAATCCTGTTCAAAATACTTTTATTCGTCATGGCTTTTACCATGTTGGTAAACGACAGATTTAAAGAAGTTTTTACGTAATGTTTTTTTCCGTACTCCACAATTTTCCCGTTAAAATAATCGATCTCGGTTTGCCGGTTATTCATGAGGTCAATGGCAAGAGAAGGAAAGTGGTCGCCTCCCTTTTTCAGGTATTGCATGCACTTTCTAATAAAATCATCCGGAAACCTAATCTTCTCCTTCTTGGCCACTTCAACTCCTTCGTTGATGATTTGTTCTATAAGTTCAATGGTATCTTCATCCGCCATCGCTTCGGCCATGGTGAGTCGACCCACGCCGCACAAAGCGCTAAGTGATGCGTTGAGAATTGTTTTTTGCCATGTACTTTTTAGCAATTCAAACGAATTAAGTTCCTTGGTAGTGAAATCAACACTGTTCAATATATCGGCAAAACGTTTGGCTTCTGTACTTCTGCTGTCATCAATAGAACCAATATAATTGGGAGGAGTGAAAAAAGAGACCTTGGCTGTATTGGGTGAAGACATATTTCCTGCATAATTGATCACCATACGCAGAGTTTTCGATTCCCCGAATACAGAAGCTATGATCCCCTCTGTATCAATTCCGTTTTGCGCTGAAATAAAGATGAGTTTATCGGAATTGATGCGCTCTGCCTCTTTCAGTGCGCCGGGCGTTTGGTAAGTTTTGAGAGAGAGCACCAGATAATCCAATTCAAGTTCGCGCATATCGGCGATGGAATCAAAAATATGTTCAAACCTCGTTACCGATTCAAACATGTTCTCCAGAACAATTCCTTCTTCACGGATTTTTTTAAGTTTAAAATCATCTTTGTCGCAAATAGCAACCACACAACCTGCTTCTTTTAGTTTTACGGCCAGAATCATACCCACCGGCCCCATTCCGACAACTCCAATCTTAACTTTTTCTGTTTTTTTCATGTGTCTATCGATTTGCGGTGTGGTGGATTGCTTCCTAAATATTTTTTATAAAATAGATTTCATCTTCTTCCGACACATTGGGGCCGTGCCGTTTGGTGAGTAAGGCTTTATAAGTGTCCACCAACTCATGGTACGACATCCCTCCTGTTTCTGCCAACGATGAATCACTGTTAGCCAGCACAGCCGCCTTTAATTTATCATCCCCTTCTGCCAATTTAAAATTGATGAGTTTCAAACAACCGGTCATGCATTTTCCCAATTCGGCCAAACTTCGCGGACAAAAACAGCCTTCATTGGTGGTGAGCACATAATCGGGGTGAGCGTACAAACTTGAATTTGGAAATAAAAATGCGACGGTTTCGTTTTTATCATTTTGACGCACCAGAGCATATTTCACATAGTGGCAAGTTTTCTCAATCAAATTCTCCACCACATCGGCGAGAACCTCTTCACCGGTAGAGAGTTTGTAGATCTTATTGTCGAAAGGGGAATTTGCATTCATGACTCCTATTTTTGAATTGTTAGCTCACTTTGGCGATTTCTAATTGTTCGATAAATGTTTCAATTTTTGTGATGCTTTGGCCTTCGGAGTAGAACCTCAGGTCGCAGAGATCTCCTTCGATGACCATGTGTGGAATTCCTAAAGACTCGGTAATGCGCTGGGGTAAGCCGAATCTCGAATTTGAATTATTGGCACAGGTTTTGGCATCGTGGAAAATAATTCCATCAATCCTAAACAGATGAATAAGATCACTTAACAAACGCTGTTTTGCTTCTTCACTTCTATTAATAAATATTTCGGTATAGGCCTGAGCAGAAGACTCAAAGGGATGACGTTCATCAAACGCATCAAAGATCCAACTGTTACAATAGGTGGACGCCACTACGGCGGCATTATTTTGCGAAAATAATTCTGAAAGCGGTCGCAGTTTTCCCCAAATAGGCATACCATCCCAATACAAACGGCATTGTTCCTTTTCCAAAAATCCTATTCCACTCTTTACATTCTCCTCCAGTTCTTTTAAAAGAACTGAATAATAGTCTTTGGCCACTGTGGTTCCGCGAAGCACCACAATTGGACCCATATGAATGGTGGCATCAAAAAAACTAATAGGAGCAGGAGTTTTGGTGGCGGTATATAATACTTTTTTCCATAGCTCTGTTGCTTCGGCGCTCAATTTGAGCGTTTCCTTAAAACGATCGATGTCAAATTTAGTGCCGGTTACTTTTTCACATAAAGGAATAAGCTGTTTGAATTGAGAAGCCACATCGTCTATTTCCTCCCGCGTTACTTCATCAACATGCCGCGGGGGATTAATTCCGAAAATAGGACAATTGAGTTCACGTGAAAAATAGCTGAACCAATCCTGTACTTCACGGCATTGATTGGTATTGTAAACGATGAGATCGGGTTTCGGAGGACCATTGAGTCCATAGTGTTCTTTTAAAGGTGTTTCCTTTTTTAAATACGAACCAATATCTGCCGTTAAATACGAGCAAATATCATTTGAATACCCCAGCTTGCCGGCCTCGGGAATAAGATCACCGGCAGTACGGGTGGCTCCCAACAAGGCTCCGTGATTCTCAGGAAAATGTACTTCAAAACCAAAAGACCGCAATAATTCGGCAGGCCCCACGCTGGTGCACCAGGCAATTTTCTTGGAAGGATCTTTCATGCCCAGAAAATAATTTCCCATTACTTCCTTCATCAATTTTGTGCTTTGTATCTTATACATACCGTCGGTATTAAATTTTTATTCTTGCATCAACTACAATCGTTTTGTCTTCAAATGCCATTAGTGGATTCAGATCCATTTCTTTGATGTGTGGAAAATCGGTTACCAATTGCGAAATACGCTGAATAATCTCAATCACAGCGGCCCTATTAATTCCGCTTTGCCCCCTCACCCCATCTAATAACTTTGCTGCTTTGATGGAGGAAAGCATTTCTTTGGCTTCTACTTCCGTAACAGGCGCCAATTTAAACACCACGTCTTTTAGTACTTCCACATAAATGCCACCCATGCCGAACATGAGTAAGTGTCCCCAATCACGCTGAGCAGTGACACCAATAATCAGTTCTTTTCCTCCCGGTACAAATTTTTGAATAAAGAATTTCAAACATGTTTTATCAAACTTCTTTTTCATTCCTTCAACCGTCACCTTTACCTCCGCAGCGGTTTTTATATTGACAGCAACACCTCCCATATCGCTTTTATGAACTAACGATTCGGCCTCTGCTTTAATCACTACCGGAAATCCAATTTCCTGAGCGGCCACAACGGCATCGTGTAAGGTATTTGCAACGCGCCAATCAGCCACGGGAATACCGTAAGCCGAAAGAAGTTGATACACCTCGGAAGAAGGAAGAAAATGAGTTCCTTCTTTAGCTGTTGAAGTAATAGAATGAACAATCTCTGCCGCTTTTGTTTTTTGAACATCATCAAACATCTTTGTTTCACCAATGTTGCGCGATTGAATCTTATGAAACTTGTACAAGGCCCCCAATGCTTTAGCGGCTGTAGTTGGAAAACTGTAACAAGGAACGCCCCCGTCTTTCAAAATTTTTGCGGTTACTTGAAAACGTTCCATGCTTAAGTTGCTCATAAAATTGCAAACAATCGGTTTCCGTTTCATTTGACTCACTTCCACAATTTGTCGCGCCACCTCATCCGTATCGGTAAAAGGGGCAGTTACAAAATTGATGAAAATACTGTCAATCGTTTCTTCATTCATGAGCACATCCAGAGCACTTCTAAAATGCTGACCTCCCCCTGTAGCAACCACATCAATGGGATTGCCAATAGTAGCCTCCGGCAACAGAGTTTCCTTTAATCTTGCTACGGCAGTTTCTGAGAGCGGCGATAATTTTAAACCCGCACTCACCAACTCGTCGGCGGCAATCACTGCCGGTCCGCCTGTATTGGTAATGATGCCCACACGATTGCCTTTAGGAATGGGCTGCGTTGAAAATGCCATGGCAGCCTGACACATTTCTTCTTCGTTAGTGAAGGAAAGAATACCTGTTTTTTCAAAGATCAGCTCCGTGGCAATATCTACGCCTGCCAGTGAACCGGTGTGTGAAGCAGCGGCCTTGGCACCTTCCTCGGTGCGACCGGACTTCATGGCTAAGATTGGTTTTTTTCGAGCAACTAATTTCGCCGCTTCAATAAATTCGTTTGGCTCACGAAACCCTTCGGTGTATAAGATAATGGCTTTTGTTCCCTCATCTTCCCCATAATATTTCAGCACTTCTGAAATAGAAATATCGCAGGCGTTCCCATTAGATGCATAATAACGCATACCAATATCAAGATCAAACAAACTCTGCATAATAAATGCTCCAACACCCCCACTTAAGGCCACAATACTAATTGCGCCGGGCTTGGGATAGGTGAAGGTGAAATTACAATAGGCATTAAATTCAGAATCGGCATTTATGATTCCCTGACAATTAGGGCCAAAAATGCGCACACCGTATTCTTTGGCTTTTGCCAGAAATGCTTTTTGAAGAGCAATACCCTCTTCACCCATTTCACTAAATCCCGCCGAATTAATAATCACCGACTTAATGCCTTTCTTCCCACAATCTTCAATAATCTGAGGAACAAATTTTCCGGGAATGATGACATGCGCGAGGTCAATGTGATCGGGCACATCAAAAATACTGGCATAGGCTTTAATGCCTCTGATTTCGGGCTCTTTAGGATTAATGGGATAGATCTTCCCTTTAAAATTATACTGCACCAGGTTTTTAATGATCACATTGCCAATAGATAATTCTTTGGAGGAGGCACCGATAATAGCGATGGATCTGGGTTTAAACAAAGAATCCAGTTCATGTCCTTTGGTGGGACGTTTCAATTCTGCAGTTAACGTGTGTGCATCCATCTTTGTAAACGTTTTTATGAAACCATTCTTATTGTAAAATAATCTCTTTACATACTTTGTTAATGAGCAGCCAGTACCGTTTGTTTTTCTTTTAATTTATAAAAACGATACCCTCCCCACAAAGCCGCGCCAACAGCTCCTGAGTAGATGGCATCTTTGTGCGTTAAAAATTCCAGTTCGCCCTTTTTGTTTTCAGTAGCCAGTTCTTCAATGGCCTGAATCATTCCGGCATTCATTCCCATGCCTCCCACCAACGCAATGGGAGATTCGGTGCGTAAGGATCCCAATAATTTTACCACGCGCTGCGAAATAGAAATATTGATACCTTTTACAATGTTGGGAGTTGAAAGTCCTTTTGATACCAAATTGATCACGTCGGTTTCAGCCAATACAGCGCATATTCCGGATGGCACTTCGGGATTATCAGCTTTTAAAGAGATGGCGCCTACTTCTTCGATGGCCAATCCTAAATAACGTGAAATGTTTTCGATGAATTGTCCTGAGCCGGAAGCACACTGCCCGGTCATTTTATAATCCAATACTTTTCCTCTGCTATCTACTTTGATGGCCCTCACATATAAGCCACCCATATCCACTATCGTTTTAGCTTTCGGCGCAAAAAATATTCCTCCTCTGGCATGAGAAGTCATGCTGTAAAAATGTCCGGTCTTTTTTTCAACCATTTCTCCTTCACCGGTGGATGCCAGATACGATATATTTTTTAAGTAATCGAGTTTGTTACGTTCCAGGATTGTATCTACGGCTTCCACCACCACGTCTTTCGGATTACGTTTCCTGATCTTCTCAGTTTGTTTATCCACCAACTGGTGATCGCCTCCCTGATGGTCGTACGACATTAGCACCGCCTTCACATAACTTCCTCCAACATCTACGCCCATTGTGTAAATTCTGTTTCCCATGACTTTTACTTTTAGTATTTTGAATTTGTTTTATTCTTCCATTACGTTTGCTTTTCTGGCCACCGGCAAGTCGGCACTGATATTTCTTCGTGCGAACATGGCACCACCCAGAGCTCCCATAAAAATAGAGTCCGTGTGAATGTTCATGGTAAGATCGCCATAAGAATCTTTCACCATTTGTTTTACATATTTTAGAACTGCCTGATTTCGTGCCACACCACCTGTAAATGTGAATTCATTTTTTACACCGCCTGACCGGGCAATCAGCGACATGGCCCTTTGTACAATGGCTTTATGCAGTCCTGCTAAAATATTTGGACGTTCCTCCCCATTGTGCAATAATTCTTTTACCTCTGCACCGGCAAATACTGTGCAGGTGGAACAGATCACGGTTTCTTTGGTGGAGCTCATGGCTTCAGGTCCAAGTTCATTCAACGACAAACCAAACTCATCGGCGATGTAGCCCAAATAACGACCACAGCCTGCGGCGCAGCGATCGTTCATATGAAAGCTCGTTACTAAACCATGACTATCCACTTGAATCGCCTTTGTGTCTTGCCCGCCAATATCTAATACAGTTCGTGTATTTGGAAAAATAGCATGCGCTCCAAAGGCATGACATAAAATTTCTGATTTGATACAATCTTCAGGAAACGGTAATAAGGCACGACCATAGCCGGTGCCAACCATTTTGGCAATATGGATGTCTTCGCTCGCAATGGCTTCAATGTGCTCGCGAAGGGTAATCTCCACATTCTTATAATTATTTTTTACAGCGTTTAATTCAGCATAGTACCAATCTTCTTTGCTCCCATCTTCCTGCTGCTCCGCTAATCCTTTGTACTTTTCCTCCAACAGCGCCATGGATTCCAACACCAATTCTTTAAAATTGTATTGCACCATTTCATTCTCAACCGGGGTTATACTCTTGTCAAAAGCCAACATTAACGGTTCATAAAATTCGCGACCCACGATGGCCACTTCCGCGTTGTATTTTTCACTCACAATATCGCGGAAGAACTGATTTTTAGATCCTATATTGCCGTGAATAAATTCATTTTTTATTTGGGGACGAATGTTCTCGATGATCACGCTGATACGATGCGCTATCGCCTCTTTATTGGCGTATGAAAACGCAGACACTGTTTTTTTGAGGGTGGTCTCCAAACTTTCCATTCGTCGCTTGAATTGCTGGTATTGAAATACCGTGCGTATGTCCTCCATGTATTTCTTGAATTCAGGTTTGGATTCCATGTCCTGTTTAATCTTATTAGAAAGCAAAGTGAATCGCGCATCGTAAATTGCTTCTTCGCGGGCTATATCGGCAGCCACTTTATAATTGGCTCTGGTATTGGTGATTCCCCTCCCCACAATTTCATCTTTTTCATTGATGATGACTGCTTTGGAAGTAGTGGAACCCAGATCAACTCCTAAATAATATTTTTTCATGTCTCTATTTAATTGAATGATGAATGACGATTATTACACCTCTTTTTTCTAAACACTTTCCGTTTCTTTGAGTGCTTTGGTTTGTTCTAACATTTGAAAATACGACTCCAACCGATTCTTAATATTTGAATAAGAGAAGTAGCGAGGATCAACCAAATCGGATTCAATAAATCCTACCGGCACTTCTAATCTGTCTTCAATGGCCCTCATCATGGGCAATTGGCCTGCCGAAAATGAATTACAGCTTTTAATAGAATTGGTAATGTAGCCGTCGGCTTTGTAATCGGTGATACATTTTGCCAAAAGATCGATGCGCTGCGGGATATTCAAATTCGTATAACAATTCATACAATACTCGGCCAAAGATTCGAGAGGCCGACTGGCATCGTGGCGCCAGCCCATGTCATACACACCGCCTACTTTGGTATAGGAAGAAGCCACAATAACGGCTCCCATGTCGTAAAATAATTTCCAGAATTCGCGGAAACTGGTCCAATTAGGTGGGCCCTCTACAACCAGGCGGTATTTTTCTTCTTTCATCTCCCCTTCGGGAGTAATAGGTCCTAATCCCAATTTGATGCGTTCCTGAATTTCGTTGTAAAGCTCTTTATAATAATCAACTGCTTCTTGTGTACCTCTGAATCCAATATTAATTGGGCCAATATAATATACACCCGCAAAATAGGCATCAATAGGCGAAGGCACATGTTTGGTGGTATCAAAAATTTTAGTGATCCAGTCCTGCGCTTCTTTCGCCAATACCAAATGCCGTTTCAGTTTTTCTTCATCATACTTTATCCCTGTTACAGCTTCCATTTGAGGGATCACTTCCTCTTTGAACTGTTTCACCATGTATTGGGTCATTTCGGGAGTCATTTCAGCGTTCTCTTGATAAGGAGTGTGCACCATAATCACCTTTGCATTCGGATATTCTCTTTTTAATGTTTCGAACCATTTTAAAAAAGTAAAACATCCGGTATAACTCAATAATAAAATATCCGGTTCCGGAATCTTCAAGCCGGTGGGACCTATGTTTCCTTTCATCATCATGCCCACATCACATTTTACGTAAGTACACACATCTTCTGAGTGCGCGTTGCGTTCCGCTTCTTTAATATAGGCGGCCGATTTTTTTCGCATGGCGCTTTGAAGAGCATTTATTTCGGGGTAAACAGGCAGCAGGTCAAATGTTCGAATTAACTCTGAAAGATTGCCCGGTATGAACGTGTAACACACTTTCTTTCCAGTTTCTTTAGCCTTTGCCAGATCGTTAAAAAGCCCATCAATCATCTCCTTTTGGAGGACCATACTTCTTTCTTTTTGTGCTTCCTGTGCCATCTCTTAAAATTTTATATGTTGTTTCATCTACTAATTATGAGCTGATACCAGGGGTTCGTCTTCCCATAATTTAATCGAATCTGAAAATGCCCCTACTTGTTCTTTAATTACTTTGTATTGATTGATATTTTCGCTGAATTGGAACGAGATGTAACGGATTCCCATTTTATTAAACGCGTTTTGAAAGATGGGCGCGTCCAGTAAACTGGGATCACAGAAACTTGCCGACGCGAAAATGACGCCATTGGCCCCGCGGCGTTCAACAATTTTTGCTAAACGGTACTCCTTCGGATTATCAATATCGTAGATAGAGGACGAATATTGACTTTGTTTGATGTAGGAATTGGAAATGGCCTCCAGCGGATTTTTACTCGTTGTATCAATGTCCCCCAAAATCATACGCGAGCCAAGCATATAATCATCATCCACCACATAACACCCTGCCTCCTCAATTGCTTTTATCAAACCAATTGCCGGCTGTTCGCAAAAGGCGCCCGAAATAACCACTTTAATTTTATCTTGTGGCACACCAATGTCTTTCTTAATTAATTCGCACACCTTTTCAAGCAACTCATTATGCTCCTCTACCGGAATTACGGTACCCGCTCTTACTATATAGTATACCTCCTCAATTGTTAACCTCCATGGAAAATCCTGCCGGATGTCATAAATCTCAGAGATCAAGTTTCGGTTCAAATTGTATAAAGCGATGGAGTGATTGAGGGCTTCAGTTGTGACGTCAACATTATTAAGTTCTTTAATGTACTTTAAAACATGCTGCATTTCTTGCTGATAAAACACACCGCCGATTTCGGGTAAAAAGTTTTGTGGAAAATCCATGTACTTCACGAATTTCCCTATCTTCTGTTGTTTAAAAATACCCGACAGATTTCTAATCACATCACATATAGAAGGGAATATAAATCCATCAATATGATCCATGTGTTTATCAAGTGCCATTTCGATGATGCTCCGTGGAATGTGGCAAATATAACTTTGGTAATACGCATCTCCTTTGATGATCTGCTTACGGTCTCCGCCGCCAAAAATTCCAACCGGCATAGCACCGGCTGCATGAATAATTTCTCTTGGAAAATAAATGGGCATGTATCCTACTAATACACGCCCACTTTTTTCCGATTTCCATTCTTGAGCTCTTGTGAACTTGAGGTCAAACGACTGTAGTTTACAATACTCTACTATTTCTCTTAATGTTTTCACGCTACATAAGGTTAAACTCAGTGTAATTCATTCATTTTTTTTTGTGGATTAATTAATCCCTACTACCAAATTAGAATACTCAGGCCGTATAAAAAATGATGCTTGTCATGTTTGCGGTATAAACTGATTTTTTTCATTTAATTGCTCTTAGATATTTTAACTTTGTGTAAATGTGCTCTCAGGGCACAGGGTAAACCGGATTTCTGATCCAGATCATAAGAAGGATGGAAATTCGTTTTTAAATTCACAAAAATGAAAAATACGCAACTTACCGCATTGGTTACAGGAGCAGTTAAGGGGATTGGCAAAGCCATTACTTATAAATTGATACACGAAGGTTACTTTGTGATTATGGTGGATGTTGACAAAGCAGCGGGACTCGAATTAGAAAGTGAAAATAAAGGTCTTTGTGTCTTCAGATCCTGTAATATTTCAAAAGAGGCCGAAGTAAAAGAAGTATTTTCTTTCATTGCCGGTACTTATGGCAACCTCGATTTACTCGTAAATAATGCAGGAATCATCAAAGACAATTTGATTTGGAACATGGCGGCCGAAGACTTTGACAGTGTGGTGGATATCAATTTGAAAGGCACCTGGCTTATGTGCAAGGAAGCAGCAGGATTGATGAAGAATCAACAAAAAGGTAGAATTGTAAACATTGCCTCACGGGCTTGGCTGGGAAATAAAGGGCAATCCAACTATTCGGCATCGAAGGCAGGCATTATTGGTTTAACCCGAGTTCTAGCTCTTGAACTTGGAAAGTACAATGTGTGTGTAAACGCCATTGCTCCCGGCTTAATTGATACTCCCCTCACCAGGGGTTTAAGAAAGGATGTTTTGGAAGGACTTATAGCTGCCCAACCCACAAAAAGCATTGGGCAACCCTCGGATATTGCAAACGCGGTAGCATTTTTGGGTTCCTACAGTACAGGATTCATTACAGGACAAACCTTGTATGTTGACGGTGGAAAAAGTATAGGAAGCAATTTGAGTTCCTGAACTTTCTTAAAAAAAAAGGGGAAACCTTCGTCTCCCCTTTTTGTGTCGCAAGTCAAATTATTTTGTGCCCTCCGGCTGACGGCATTTTTCGGCCACCTGATGGAATACATCGTGTGCTTCGGTAATCAGTTTTTTAAGTTCGGCATCGCTCTTTTTTGCGATAACAGCTCTATTTACTTCATCACATTTAGAAGTTAATTCAGCAAGTACAATCTTAGTTTCGTCTACCTTGTACCCGGCCGGATAAACAGAAATCTGCCAGATCCTGGCTTTGGCAAGAAGATCCGCTGAATTGTCTTTCAAAGGTTGTAAATTTCCCTCTTCAGCGGGATGAAAGGTCTTGCTCATCACATTGTGAAAATCTGAAAGTTCTTTCCATTGAGCTTTCTTTTGGGCGTTTGCGTGTTGAAAGAGCAGCAGTGCTATTACTGCAAAAGCAATTTTTTTAAGTGATTTCATAATTAATTTTTTTTGATTGAAATGTAAATTTATTTATTTTTCTGATGTCAGACCTCAGCTTAACAGAATTTATCACTAATATTTTTGAGGGATAATATTCTGTTCCTGCTTCGGAGGCCGAACATAGTGCTTATCTGCCTTTCTGGGAGGCAACTTAAAGGTTTTTTCAGGCAGTTCTTCATACGGAACAAGCGATAATAAGTGACTGATGCAATTAAGCCGCGCTCTACGCTTATCATCTGCTTCCACCACATACCAGGGTGATTGTTTGGTATCGGTATAGGCAAACATATTGTCTTTTGCCAGCGAAAACTCCACCCATTTGTTGCGCGACTCAATGTCCATAGGACTGATTTTCCAGCGTTTAATGGGATTTTCAATTCTTCCCAAAAATCGTTTCTCTTGTTCCTTATTACTCACCGAGAACCAGTATTTCACCAATATGATTCCCGAACGGATCAGCATTTTCTCATATTCAGGGCAAGCGCGCAAAAACTCTTCATATTCATCTTTAGTGCAAAATCCCATAACATGCTCAACTCCCGCGCGGTTATACCAGCTTCTGTCGAACAACATCATCTCACCGCCCGTGGGCAATTCTGAAACATAACGTTGAAAATACCATTGTTCCTTTTCCTTTTCGGTAGGCACGCCAAGAGCAACTACTTTACAAATACGTGGATTCAGGAATTGTTCAATGACCTTGATCACCCCTCCCTTGCCGGCGGCATCACGTCCTTCAAAAATAACAACCACCTTCAGTTTTTTTAATTTGATCCATTCTTGTAGCTTCACCAATTCAATTCCTAATCTGTTCAGGTGTTTCTCATATTCAGAATTTGGCAACTTTTCATTATAAGTCACTTCAATATCACCCTGACTTGACATTTTACCCGCTTTGGCAGGTTTTGCTTTTGAGTCATTCTTTGTCTTCTTCATAATTTGATGTATTAAATTAGTGAATTTGTTTTTTTATTTCATTGCTTCTTTTTAAGTTGATGTTTCAGCGATCAGTTTTTCGAGCTGTTTTTGTTTGCCCCTGTTTCTAAGTTCTTGCGAAGTTTTTGTGAAATAGTTGTGCTGTTTCAAAAACCCAATTTGCATCGTATTCCAGTCTTTTTCGGTCAGTAATTTTCCATTTGCTTTTAGTTCCTCATATAACGATTTGGCAATGATCGAAAAATCGGCCCTGCCCAAGTAGTCGAGATCAGCATCCGCCAAAATTTCCTCTAATTTATTCTGAGGCCTTTGGGGGGTGTGTGTGGCAATGATCATTCTGGTAATCTTCCTGATCTCTTCTCGTGTATATTTAAATTTTGGCAGGATCTCCCTTGCCAGTTTATTTCCTGCTATTTCATTCTCTTCGTACCGCTTAATAAACCCCGAATCATGAAACAAGGCCGCCACCTTAATTAACTCAATCTCTTTTTCACTTATCTTTTCTTTAAGTGCAATTCCCGCCGCCACATCACATACATCTTTGGTATGATGCAATCCGTGATAAAAAAGATCATTTGGCAATTCCTTCTTTAATTTCTTGATCATAAACCGCTTTACCTTCTGAAACCGTTCCGACTCTTTCTCCTGTTCAACAAAATACATCTTCATTTTTCCCTTTCCTTTCGCTTCCTTCTTTCCCCGGTAATCGCACTCAAAGTACTTTTTTATTTTCTGAAATGTTTTCTGTGATACATTTACTTTTCCGATCATACCGCCACTTTCCATACGAGAAGCTATATTCACCGTATCGCCCCATACATCGTATACAAATTTTTTAGTACCAACTACTCCCGCCACAAGTGGTCCCGAATGAATGCCCACCCGCATTTCCCATGAGAAATTCTTTTTGACTTTTCGTTTCTCAATAAATCGCACCATGTCAAGTGCCGCCCTAACAGCTTGCACCGCGTGAAAATCGGATTGTCTTGGCAGGCCACATACCGCCATGTAGGCATCTCCAATTGTTTTTATCTTTTCAATGCTGTGCTTTTCGGTAATAAAATCAAAGGCTTGAAAAATCTCATTGAGCTCATTTACCAGTTCTTTGGGTGAAACATTGGATGAAGTGAGTGTGAAATTCTTAAAATCGGTAAACAAAACAGTGGCTTCATCGTAGCGCATGGGTGTTGTAGATCCCTTGTGTTTCAATTCTTCGGCCAGTTCTTCGGGAAGAATGTTATACAATAATCGTTCCGACTCTTCTTTTTCGGCTCTTAGTTCCTTGGTGCGTTCGTGAACGATTCCTTCCAGAATTTCGTTCTGTTTCTCCATCAACTCGCGGCGTTCCTTTTCATGTTTCAGCAATTCATCGGCCAGTCGCTCTTTTTCAATGGCGGTAACCGTTATGTTGGTGAGTAATTGAAGAAAATTAAGATGTTTGATGAGTCGGCTCACACTGAGTTCTTCATTATTATTATCGGCAAGGAGCAAATAAGCCAGAGGCTTTTCTTCATCATATACCGGAATTACAATGTCAAATTGCGCGAGTACCTTATTTTCCTGAATGCTGCCTGAAGAAATTTCTCTGATATGGAGCAGATCTTTGTCGACGTTAATTTTGTTAAGTTCACTTTTCTTGAAGCCATAATTTAAAATACATGCCCACTCAATATGGTGACTGTACAATGCTAATTTACCAATCTGTAACTGCTCTTTGAGAAACGACTTGTACTTCTCGAGCAGATCAGTGGATGAAAAATGGCTGTTTATTGAATTCGTAATGTCGAGAAGTGCCCCGAGCTGCAGTTCTTTAATGTGCACTTTAGCCTGTAAATGCTCAATTTTCGATTTTGAAATATCTTTGGTAACGGACTTAAGCATATAACATGTACAATGGCCGGTTTATTTTAATGCTTTTCATTTTAAACTTCTAACTCTCTTGTAACGTATTGATTTCGATATTTGCCAAACGAAGTCGGTTCGCGATCACGAAGGCCAGTTTTTCGAAGAATCGTCCCGAAATTTCAGGGACTTGGAGACTCACTTCGTTAAATTTCTTTCGCGACAATTCATACAACACCACCTCTTCTCCGGCAAAAGCATCTGCGGAGCGTTTACGTTTGTCTAAAAAAGCCATGTCGCCAAAAAAGTCACCCTTCGAAATGGTAGCCAAATGATGCGATCCCCCCCCGGCAAGCGACAGTATTATTTTTACATTTCCGTTTTTTACAAAATAAACTTCATCCCCCTCCTCATTGATTTTGAAAATAATTTCCCCTTTGGCATAGCGTTTTTCTACCAAACAGGTAGCAAACGTTGCCAGAGCTTTATCCGGAAAATCAGAGAATAATTCGATTTCCTTTAAATCCAAGATCCTCTTATCATCCACCACCTGGGCTTCACGTAAGATCTCATCTTCTACCCATTCCAAGGCAAAATCGAGGTTGTCGAAAAATTTGAGATTTTCGGTTTGACTGAGTCCGAGTCGTTGCAAGTAATCCTTTACATTTTGACCCGAAGGCAAACTCATAGGAACGGAGGTGAAAATGAGGTACCCATTTTGGTCTTTGATCCTTCCCAGAATTTGTTTGATGCGATTGGCGGCCGTATAATCTACCGACTGAACACGGCGCATGTCGAGCAGTACATATTTGCAATCACTCAAATAAGGTTCAATTTTACTTAAGAGCTGATCGGCTGTTCCAAAAAACAACTGGCCTTGTAATTCAACAATAATGGTATGTTTTCCCTTTTCATCAAGGATCACACGCTCAGCCAGTACCCTACTTTTTTTAGAATAAATTTGATTCCCCATTGCTTTTCTGCGGATCACGGAGCTGCGCATTTGTTCGCGCAAAAAAAGTATAATGGCCAACAAAATTCCTATTCCGGCCGCCGCAATTAAATTGAGTGCCACCGCCGAAACGATCACCCCAAACATTACAAAAAAATCGAATACTGTTGATTTATGTTTTAATAAGGTAACAGTATAAAAGTCGACCATACGAATCGCTACCACGATCAAGATTCCGGCGAGGGCAGCTATGGGAATCCAGGCCACTAATTTTCCGAACAAAAGCAAAACAAGAAGGGCCGTGATGCCAAAAACTATTCCTGATTTTTTGCTTGTTCCGCCGCTGTTCACATTCACCAGTGTAGCGCCCATGGTGCCGGCACCGGGAATGCCGCAAAACAACGCTGCACCAATATTGCCCATGCCCTGACCAACCAGTTCTTTGTTTGAATTATGTCGCGAAAAGGTGAGTGCATCTAAAACCACGCAAGTTTTGAGCGTGTCGATCGATAACAATATTGACAAGGTAAGGGCCGGCACAAAAATAGCGCCAATAACAGAAAGATTGATGGAGGCAGCAAGTCGCCACTGGTTTGAAAACACTTCTCCCAAATCTGAAATAGACGCCGAGATAGGGCCAATGATAAAGTGATTATTCTCCATGCTGAGCAGGGCCGGGTTTATGAGCGCTACTCCGAAATAAGCCCCGATGCCCATTATGAGCGAAATGATGGCTGCAGGAATTACTTTGGTGATGCGCGGAGCAGTGAACATAACAGCAATGGTTACAAGTCCCACGGCGATACTCTCCCATTTCCAATCTCCCACCATTTGAAGTCCCTGAATCATTTTGATATCTTTAGGCAGACCCAACAATTTTGGCACTTGGCCTATAAAGATCAAAAAACCCACACCACTCAAGTATCCGGCTACCACAGGATAAGGGATGTACTTTATAAATGCGCCACCTTTTATTTTTCCAAGAAGGATTTGAATACTTCCCACAATAAGACTGATGATCATGATATACACCGGTATTAACTCTACGGCTACGGTACCTTTTTTTACGGTTTCTGCAACAAACACCGAAAGTACCGCTGCGGCCGGCGCGCAGGGCGCTGAAATCAAACTTTTGGTACCTCCGAAAATAGCAGCGATCAAGCCTATCACAATTGTACCCATGATGCCACCAATAGCAGCCCTACCCGAAAACTCAGCACCCAAAGGGGCGTAAATCAATAATCCAAATGCAATTGCCGAGGGTAGCGCAACGAGCATGGCAGCAGTACCCCCGAAAATATCACCCACCAGAGCTGAAGACGATGCCTTTTTTTTTACAGAAGTTGTTGTCATTTGAAATAGTTTTTGCTTTTCAATTCAGATCGGATTTGCAGTTGCCCTTCCCATCTTCCCTGCAAGCCGTGTTATTGCAATGATGCTGTTCTGAGTTCTCAAAAAAAATACAAACTAATTAGCGTGCCAATTTCCATATCAAGAGTACGAATTTGAATTTAGCTTGTACATGATTTTAATCATTTTTCAAAAAATGGATATAGAAAGTCTGACGAATGTATCTAGATTTTGGTGAAAAACAAAAAAGCTTTTAACTTTCTTGTTTGGGCAAAGATTTCATATCGGTCTGTTCCATCTCAATTGCCTCAAGGAGGATCGCCGACAGGAGGCACATCCGCATGCCCCCATCAGTGGGAGATAATTTGTTTTAGAAGCCGTTAAAATTCCGTAGCTTTAATACCCACCATTTAATTCAAATTATTATTATGTCAACCATCAGCATTATAAGTTCGAGTATTAGAACAGGAAGAAACAGCCCACGAGTGGCTCTCTATTTTAAACTTTATTTAAAGGAATATAAAAACATAGAAGCTGAGATCCTCGACCTGGCAGACTATGATTTTCCTTTGTTTAAGGAACGCCTTCGGTTTTTAAAAGAGTTGCCAAAAGGTGTGGTAGAGCTAAGCGAGAAAATACGAGCCTCGGGGGGCATTATTATCGTAACTCCCGAATACAACGGCGGTTACCCTGCCGCATTAAAAAATGTGATCGATCTTTTTTACGAAGAGTGGAAAAGAAAACCTATTTCAATCGCCACAGTTTCAAGCGGCTCCTTTGGGGGATCGCAGGTAATTACCTCTCTTCAATTCAGTTTGTGGAAGATTGGCGCATGGACTGTGCCTGCTATGTTTCCGGTAGCGGAAGTAGAAAAAGCGTTTGACGCAAACGGTGTTCCTGCCGACAAAGAAATGACCAACAAACGGGCTGCTAAATTTGTTGAGGAATTACTATGGTGCATGGCATACTCGGGCAAATAGTGCGCCAACTAATTGGCTGTTAAAATACGTCGTTCCTGAAAAAAAATTCCCTAACCAAAAAGGCAAGGGAATTAATTGCTGCGGGGATGGCGTTTCCGTTATCCCAGAAATCCTTTTAGTATTTTGCTTTTGGAGGTATGACGTAAACGGCGGATCCCTTTTTCTTTAATTTGGCGTACGCGCTCGCGGGTAAGATCAAATTTTTCGCCAATCTCTTCAAGGGTATGAGAGTGGTTTTGACCAATTCCGTAAAATAAGACGATTACTTCACTTTCACGGGGTGTGAGTGTTGCCAATACACGTTTGATCTCGATACTTAAGGAAGAAGTAATTAATGCCGCATCGGGTTTAGGTGAACTGGCATCAGCAAGGATATCCTTCAAGGTCGTTTCTTCATTTCCCAATGTAGCATCGGTTGAAAGATGCCAGCTGCTCGCCGCCAATGTAATGCCAATTTCTTGTTCCGAAATTTCAAGCACTTCTCCCAGTTCTGAAACGGTTGCTGAGCGCTCAAGCTTCTGTTCAAGAAGTCCCTGCGCTTTTCGAATTTTATTGATGGCTCCGATTTTATTTAACGGAAGCCGTATCACCCGCGATTGTTCTGAGATCGCTTGAATGATGCCTTGACGAATCCACCACACGGCGTAAGAAATAAATTTAAATCCCCGCGTTTCATCAAATCGTTTAGCTGCTTTGATCAGACCCACATTTCCTTCATTAATAAGATCGGGCAGACTCAAACCTTGATTTTGATATTGTTTGGCCACCGACACCACAAACCTAAGATTGGCCGTAGTCAATTTCTCAAGTGCGGCGTGATCTCCATCTCTGATCTTTTTCGCAAGTACGGTTTCTTCCTCCGCAGTAATTAGTTCGTGCTTGGCGATCTCCGACAAATATTTGTCTAAAGAAGCGCTCTCGCGGTTGGTGATAGATTTCGTTATTTTTAATTGTCTCATGTCTTTATTTTTTTTGAAAAAATTACCGGTAAGTGCTTCGCAATTTGGTTACGGAGCTCATTTTTGTGCAAAGGCAATAAACAGATGATGCTGAAATTCCCTGAAAAATACCGGGTTGAGGATTCACTTGAACCTCATGTTTTAGATCATTTTCTTTTGATTGTAAACTTTTAATCATTGTTAAGGTTTAGTAAACGAGCTTAACAAAAAGTTTAAAAGTTAAGGGGGTGTTATCGCTTAATTAGGTAAAGTTAAGCTAAATTTCGGGATTATGACTAAAAACATCAGGACCTTTGTTGTCAAAAGCCTTGATCTTGCCATTAATTGTCATTATTTAACCTCCGGCCTGATCTCTTCTACATTCTTAAGCAGAACGGCACCGACGTACGTCTTACTTCTCTTTCTTTACCTAAACTCTTTTAGTGTATTGGCTCAAAATGGCTGCACCATCAGCAATCACGCTTTTTCGGAGGGAGAGGAATTGCGGTTCAAAGTAGTGTACAATTGGGGTCCCATTTGGCTCGAATCGGCAGAGGCCCGGTTCAATGTGAACTCAGGCAACTATTCGGGCAAAAAATGTTATGTGTTTACCGGCAAGGGCAATACCTACCCCCGATACGATTGGTTCTTTAAAGTAAACGACGAGTTTGAGACGTATGTTGACACCCTTACCTTTCGACCCTTAAAATTCAGAGCCGATATATACGAAGGGTCGAAACAGGACAAGCACCTTTACCTGTTTAATAATGCGCATCACAAGGTGTATACCATTATCAATTACGGCGCTCAACCCGTAAAAGTAGATACCCTTTCGGTTAACCCCTGCAGCATCGACGTGCTCACAGCTATTTATTTTGCACGTAACCTCGATTATTCACAGTGCCGGGTGAACGATACCATTGGCATATCCATTGTTCTTGACGGGAAATTAGTTCCTCTTTACGTTCGTTATCTGGGCAAAGAGGTCTTTACCTCCGAAGAACTGGGTACATACCGCTGCATTAAATTTAGACCACTTTTGGTGGAAGGCACAATTTTTAAGAAAGGAGAACATATGAATGTATGGGTAACTGACGACCTGAATAAAGTACCCCTTTATATTGAAACCTCCATTATAGTAGGGTCGGTGAAAGTAAGTTTAACGGGCTACAAAGGATTAAGAAATCCCCAAGTATCAAAATTGAAATAGAACGCCTCATTTCTCTTAAATTGCAATGTAATTGCCGGTGAATTCTCTTTCCAAGTTGTGCTTTTTAAAACGTATTCAGATTCATGAGAGAAACCTATTTTTAAAAAAAGACCCGGAAAAGTCCTATTTCCTCGAAATTACATCCTATACAAACAGTGCTTCATTCATTTTTTATGACTTTTGCCAGTATTGACCAAAAACAGCCAATATTAAAATTATATCTGCAGGAAAATTATTAATTTCAGTCCCTAATCCAACAGGTATGTCATTTATAAATAATATTACTGCACGCCAGATTTTAGATTCACGCGGAAACCCAACCGTAGAAGTAGATGTAGTGACCGATAACGGCACATTGGGTCGGGCTGCTGTGCCATCAGGAGCTTCTACCGGTTCGCATGAGGCCGTTGAGTTACGCGATAACGACAAAAGTTTGTACCTCGGAAAAAGTGTTTACAATGCCGTGAATATTATAAATAGTGTGATTCGCGATAATTTAAAAGGAGCTTTTGTAATGGATCAGGGCGAGATTGATGCCCGTATGATTGAACTTGACGGTTCACCAAATAAAGGTAATCTTGGTGCCAATGCCATACTGGGAGTTTCGTTAGCGGTTGCCAAAGCGGCTGCTGAAGAATCACGCACCACTTTGTACCGCTATATTGGAGGCGTAAACGCTAGTTTGTTGCCCATTCCCATGATGAATATTTTGAATGGCGGCGCCCACGCCGATAACGGGATCGATTTTCAGGAATTTATGGTAATGCCGGTTGGTGCAGAGTCCTTCAGCGAAGGTTTGCGCATGGGCACAGAGATTTTTCATCATTTAAAAGCCGTGTTAAAGTCTCAAAAACTAAGCACCAATGTGGGAGATGAAGGTGGGTTTGCGCCCAATTTAAAAAACAATGAAGATGCTATTAAGTTGGTGATTCAAGCCATTGAAAAAGCTGGTTACAAGCCGGGGGAAGACGTTTACATTGCAATGGATGCGGCAGCCACTGAGTTTTATAACGCAGAAGAAAAAGTTTATCACTTTAAAAAATCAACCGGCGAAAAATTAACGGTGGATCAAATGGTCACTTTTTGGGCCGATTGGTGTAAAAAATACCCTATTATTTCTATTGAAGATGGTTTTGCCGAGGATGACTGGGATGGCTGGAAAAAAATCACCTCCAAAATTGGTAATAAAGTTCAATTGGTGGGCGACGATTTGTTTGTTACCAATGTGAACCGTCTTTCGGAGGGCATCAAAAAAGGAGTGGCTAATTCTATTCTGGTAAAAGTAAATCAGATCGGAACACTCACCGAAACTATTAATGCGGTACAAATGGCGCATACGAATAGTTACACGTCGGTAATGAGTCACCGTAGCGGAGAGACCGAAGACACCACCATTGCCGATTTGGCAGTTGCTTTGTCGTGCGGTCAAATTAAAACCGGGGCGCCGTCACGTAGCGACCGGGTTGCAAAATACAATCAGTTGCTTCGCATTGAGGAGCAATTGGGAAGTGCAGCGCGCTATCCGGGCAAGTCGTTCAAGTTTGCGAAATAGGTTTTATTTATTTTGTTTCTAGTTAGTTTGATATTAATTTTATAACCACTAAAGATTACATTCATGGATCGGTTGAAAGAAAAGTTTAAAGAAAAGGCGGATGTCCTCTCCGCCGAAATAAAGGACATTATTAAGAATCACGGGGAACTTAAATTGGGTGATATTACCGTGGCTCAGGTGTATCAAGGAATGCGCGGTATGCCGGGCATGGTAACAGAAACTTCGCGGTTAGACCCTGAAGAGGGCATTCGATTCCGCGGGTATTCTATTCCCGAACTTCGAAAACAATTACCGCGCGCACCGGGTGGCACAGAACCTCTGCCAGAGGGAATTTTTTATCTTATGTTGGTGGGTGAATTGCCTTCACAGGAGGATGTGAATTTTATCACCACTGAATGGACAAAACGAAACAACGTACCAAAACACGTGTTCGACGTAATTGAAGCCTTGCCCGCCGACACTCACCCCATGACACAATTTGTAGTGGGGATTATGGCCATGCAAACCGAATCGCTTTTTGCAAAAGCCTATGCAAAAGGATTAAATAAAAAGGATTATTGGGATTTTGTGTATGAAGACAGCATGAACCTCATAGCTCGTCTGCCCCGCATTGCCGCTTATATTTACAGAAGAAAATACAAAGGAGGCATTCATATTGAACCCGATCATAAGTTGGATTGGGCAGCCAACTTTGCCCATATGTTAGGGTACGAAGCATTTGACATGAAACGTTTGATGCGACTCTATCTTACCATTCATGTGGATCATGAAGGTGGAAACGTTTCTGCTCATACCACGCATCTGGTTGGTTCAGCTTTGTCGGATCCTTATCTCGCATTTGCGGCAGGCATGAATGGATTAGCGGGACCATTACACGGCCTTGCCAATCAGGAAGTGCTTCAGTGGATTATGGATTTGAAAGAATCGTTAGGAGGAGGACTGCCAACCAAAGAACAAATCGCCGAATACATTAAGAAAACATTGGCCGAAGGTCAAGTGGTTCCGGGATACGGACACGCCGTGCTCCGCAAGACCGATCCGCGTTTTGCCGCACAACAAGATTTTTACAGGACGTATATCAAACACGACGATATATGTGAGATCGTACAAATGGTATACGAAGTAGCGCCGCCAATTTTGGAAAGTACAGGTAAGATCAAGAACCCTTGGCCAAATGTAGATGCGCATTCAGGTGCACTTTTAGTTCACTATGGTATGTACGAATTCGATTTTTATACCGTGTTGTTTGGAGTAAGTAGAGCTTTGGGAGTATTGGCCAGTTTAATTTGGGACAGGGCGACAAATTCTCCCATAGAGCGTCCGGGGTCCTTAACCACAGAAAACATAAAAGCAAAAATCAAAGCAGCGAAGGAAGCTGCCGCGAAAGGATAAATTTAAGAACCCGTTCAAATTTGGACGGGTTTTTTTTGGTGATCGTACGATGCTTTTTCGCGGTCGAATTTTTTGACGTTTAATCACTATATAGGTAAATACTAGCCACAATCATGTGCTGAATTAAAAACAAATAAGTTGATGGTTTTGAGGTTCCATTTTGTTATTTGAAAAAATTCCGGAATTTCGAACTGCTCCACAAAATCAGGTGCTTACTCAAAGGGCGCGAAAAAATTAGAAAAAGTTTAAACTTTTTTGGTTTAGCTTTGTTTTATTATAAATTCATCGATTATGAAATTAAATTCATCCCTTTACATCGGGGCACTTACTGCTTTGGTGGCCATCTTTTTTATTTCAGCACGTAATTCTCCTAAACAAGTAAAACCGAAAACAATGAGCATCTACGACATTCCGCTAAAGACCCTCACGGGCGAGAGTACAACTCTGGCAAAATACAAAGGCAAAAAAATGTTGCTCGTAAACGTGGCCAGCGAATGTGGCTATACGCCGCAATATAAAAATCTTCAGGCGCTGCACGAAAAATTCGGAAACAAAGTGGTGGTGATTGGGTTTCCAGCCAATAATTTTGGAGGACAAGAGCCCGGATCGAGCACTGAGATCAAAGAATTTTGTACCAAGAACTACGGTGTTACATTTCCCATGATGGAAAAAATAAGCGTGAAAGGGGACGACAAGCACCCTCTTTACAAATGGCTAGGCGGCAAAGAAGCAAATGGCGTATGTGATGAATCTCCGAGTTGGAATTTCTGTAAGTATTTGATCGATGAAAAAGGAACCGTCATTAAGTTTTTTAGCAGTAAAGTCGATCCGTTGAGCACCGACATTACCTCACTGCTCTAAGCTGTAGTGAGACCTTTTTTAATTCCTCAGTAGTTGAAATTGGTCGTGTTACCCTAATAAAGACGCTGCCTGACACACATATAAACCGGCTGTTTCGGAGCGAAGCCGATTATGCCCCAGACTAATGGCTTCGAAATTCTGGGCCTTTGCCAGTTTCACTTCCGTTTCTGTAAAGTCTCCTTCGGGTCCGATGAGCACCAAGGTTGATTTGTTCCTAAAGTTTACGGCGCGAATGTCTTTTTTAGGATCATCGAAACAATGTGCAATAAGTTTTTGAGGTGAGGTTTGATTCTTGATGATCTCCTTAAATTCTATTAGCTCATTTAGTTTTGGGATTCGCGCCTGAATACTTTGTTTGACGGCGCTTTCAATGATCTTATGTAAGCGTTCCATTTTCACCACTTTTCGTTCGGAATTATGAGAACTAAAAAAACTAACCTCATGCAAACCTATTTCAACTGCCTTTTCAAGCATCCATTCCACCCGATCTATCTGTTTGGTGGGCGCAATGGCCAGGTGTAAATAATAAGAAGAGGGAGTTTGTTCCACCGGGCCTCTGGTAATGCTCACGCTGCATAACCGCTCAGTCACCAAATCGAGAACACCGTCGTAAAAGTTCCCATTGCCGTCGATGAGGTGCACGGCATCGCCTGCTTTTTTGCGGAGAACCTTTGCACAATGCCAGCTTTCTTCAGGAGTAAGCTCGGCTTTTAAACCATTGATGTGAGCGATGAAGATGTTCAATTTTCAAAAATTTTAAATGCGTTGTAAATTCAACTGAATGTACATGTACTATCCTCCAATTGATTGCATGTAACCCTGTAAAATAATGGTGGCACTAATCATATCCACCAAATCTTTGTCTTGTCGGTCTTTCTTTTTCAAGCCTCCCGCCAGCATGGTTTGGTGTGCGATGGAACTGGTGAAACGCTCGTCGTAGCGTTCAATTTTTTTTTCCGGAAACTTCTTCCGCAGATGAGTCACAAAAGGATCGATGAAACGAGCGCTGTCGCTTTTATCATTCGAAAGTGTCTTGGGTTCACCCACTACAATGATATCGACGGTTTCCTTTTTGAAATAGGTTTCCAGATAGGCGATGAGATCTTTGCTATGCACTGTGGTGAGACCTGTGGCAATCATCCTTAGATTATCGGTTACTGCTAAACCAACACGTTTACTGCCATAATCAATTGCCAAGATCCTGCCCATGAGTTCAAAATTACTCTTTTTTATTCAGCCATTATTTCCGAATTCCAACATATAATTCAGAGAATAGAAACTATACTGAATTTGTTTATCGGAGCTGAGAATTGCCGTTGCAATTCGGGAAGGCTTTGTGTAATTTAGTTTTATGATTCAAAAGATTGGCATCCTTACTTCCGGTGGCGACTCCCCGGGCATGAATGCCTGTATCCGGGCGGTGGTCCGAACAGGCCTTTACCACAACATTCAGGTACTTGGATTTAGAAAAGGGTATGAGGGTTTAATTGACAATGACTTTGTTGAACTCAGTCGCGAAAGTGTTTCAGGCATAATCCACAAAGGAGGTACAATGCTGAAGACCGCCAGGTGTCCTCGCTTTCTAACCAAGGAGGGACAACAAAAGGCCGTTGATCACCTGCTACTAAATAAACTGGATGGTCTTGTTATCATAGGTGGCGATGGCAGTTTCAGAGGAGCTATAGATCTAAGCAAACAAATAAAACTTCCTATTATGGGATGCGCCGGCACCATCGACAATGATCTCGTTGGTACCGACTTTACGATTGGATACGACACGGCCATTAATACGGTAATTGATGCCATAGACAAGATACGTGATACCGCCGAAAGTCATGATCGTGTTTTTGTGATCGAAGTAATGGGGCGTGATGCAGGTTTGATTGCTCTGCGATCAGCTATAGGGGGCGGAGCGGAAGCGCTTCTAGTTCCTGAATTAAAGAATGACCTAAGCGCTTTACTTGAAAAAATGAAAAAATGGAGGAGCACAAAATGCAGTAAGATCATTGTGGTAGCGGAAGGAGACGAAAGCGGGGGCGCTTACAAAGTGGCTGATCTTATTCGGAAAAACTCTCCTGAACTCGAGCTGCGGGTCACCGTTCTGGGGCATATCCAGCGGGGGGGAAATCCGAGTTGTATGGAACGCGTGAATGCCAGCATGGTGGGTTTTCATGCCGTTAAAGCCTTGTTAGCAGGTAGAAAAAATGAACTAGTAGGAATTGTCAATAATCAAATCGTTTACACACCTTTTGAGAAAGCTGTTAAGCACCATCTCAGTCTTAAAAAAGATCTTGAAGAATTGATAGAAGTCTTAAGTAATTGAATTCGTCAACCGGAGGGCCGCGCGTTTCATCATAAAAAAGCCTCATTTCAGGTTCGGAATGAGGCTTTCTTCATTTAGTTGGTTGATCATTTATCCACAACAATCTTCTCGTGCAGATGAAACGTGTTTTTTTGTCCGTTAATAAAATAAATACCATTCGCCAGATCTTTGATCTGATGCTGATGATTATTATCAGATGACAAATTAATGATTTCCACCAGTTGTCCTAATTCGTTCACTAATGTCAAGTTAAGATCCACCGTTGATTTAATGGTAAAGGTTCCGTTATTAGGAT
>JAQSCW010000002.1 GCA_029945625.1 bacterium | reverse complement strand
CAGTGCTACGCATGTTTAAATTCAAATCGAAGTGACAGATACTTCGGCCGCCTCCTTTATTTTTCTTTAAGCGGCCTCTGGATGACGGTGTAAAAAAACGTCATTCAGAGCGCTTTGCACTGTGACTCTGCAGCGCGAAGAATCTCTTATAGAGCAGTGCTACGCATGTTTAAATTCAAATCGAAGTGACAGATACTTCGGCCGCCTCCACTATTTTTCTTTAAGCGGCCTCTGAATGACGGTTTAAAAACTTTCGTCATTCAGAGGTAGGTAGTATAGCACATACAGTCTTGCTTCCTTTTGTCTTGTTGTCTTGACTCCGGCAGGACCAAAGCTATACAGGGAAGAGCAAAGGACTGTGAAGATTAGGGTGGAGGAGTTTGAAACAAATAATACTTTAATTATCTATGCACGGATTAACAGGCGCAAATGCTAACGCGCAAATCCGCGCGATTGGTGAATTGTTCTGGAATATGCGAAGGGTTGAGATCTTATCTCTGTCCTTCGCATTTTCAGTTAACACAACTTTTAAGCATTTATTTTTAGTATCTTTATTAGTCAATTGTCACATTAATGTTTTTTAATTTTTGAATCAAAGCCGTACATACTTTGTATTTATTTGCTTTTTAGTAGGTAGTACAATTTCATTTTCCCAAAACGAAACTAAGAAATGGTATTTTGGCCAAAATGCTGGACTGGATTTCATGACGAGTCCACCAACGATTTTAACAAATAGCCAGATGAATGCGCCAGCTTCTGGAGGAAGTATTTCAGATGCTGCCGGTAATTTGCTATTTTATACAAACGGAATAACTGTTTGGAATGCTTCCCATACCGTTATGCCCAACGGAAACGGCTTGTCTGCTTCTTCCTCAACTATTAACAATACTTTGCAAAGTACCGAGGGAGTTATGATTTTAAAAAAACCGGGTAGTTCAAGTATCTACTATGTCATTTCTCAGGAGAGGTCGGCATGGAACGCAAGCGTGACTACTGAGTCGATTTATTATTCAACAATAGATATGAGCCTTGCGAGCGGACAAGGGTCTGTTACCACCAAAGCGGCAGTGTTATACACCGGCTATACTTCGGGAAGGATAGCAGCGACAAAACATTGTAATGGATCAGATATTTGGTTTGTTACTCGCGAATGGTTTAACACCCTTGCATATCCTTCAACTTTCACACCAAATTATCGGGCCTATTTATTAACTAGTGCGGGCATCAGCACAAATGTTGTGCTTTCACCGGGAAGCACACTTACTTACACGCAAACAGTAGCTGCACTATTTGGTGATCAGGGTTTCCTCAAATTTTCTCCTAATGGTAAGAAGTTGGCAGTAGGAAACTATGGTTGTATGCCATATTGGTTAAACAGTAATCCCATTTTTGAAGTTTTTGACTTTGATAATAACTCGGGTTTGATATCTAATCAGCTTACTTTATATGCTAGTGCTGGCACCAGTACTCTTGGTGGGGGTATGGGAGTTGAATTTTCTCCAGACGGAACCAAATTGTATGGGACTCAAACGCTTGTGTTTGGACTTCCTGCAAATCTGTTTCAGTGGAACCTTTGTGCCGGTACAGGCTCAGCAATTGCCGGTTCGGTATACAGCGTAAGTAGTATTGGAATTATTGTGCCAATACAACTGGCAGCTGATGCTAAGATCTATGGTTCGCGGGCACAATCTCCAGGTGTTCCCCTTGCAGTAGTTAATAATCCAAATTTGCCGGGATCGGGCTGCAATATCAATCCTGCTGGTCAATCCGTTTCGCCATTTAATACATCATTAAGCCTTCCTTTATTTGTCTCCAACCATTTTTACCAACCGCCACCAACTATTCCCTTTACCTACTCATTGGCGAACACTTCCAATTGTGCCTCCATAGCTTTTACATCTGCGTACAGTCCGGGGGGAACCGTTCCGCTTTGCCCGGGCATGGGTATCTTCACAGTTACAGCGGTGAACTGGACTTTCGGGGATCCGGCCTCGGGAAGCGCTAACAATTCTTTTTTAGCGAATCCTGTTCATCTTTATAGTGCTCCGGGAATATACACCACCCAATTAGTTTTGTATTATTCCTGCGGAGGGGGCACTGATACTATTAAGCAGGCTGTAATTGTAAATGGCCCCACCTTGAGCTTTAATACCAGTTCCATCACATGTGCAAACTTTGGTAGTGCAACAGTGAGTGCATCAGGCGGTACAGGTCCGTTCACTTACACCTGGATGCCTTCTAATTTAACTGGAACAATTGTAACGGGACTTACACCGGGTACCAAAACCATTACCTTATATGATGCGGGACTTAATTGTTCTATCACCAATACAGTCTACTTTGCACCTCTCATCCCCCTCACTGGGAGCATTGCTGCCAACACAAGCATTACCTGCAACGGAGCAAATACGGCAACAGGTTCAATCTCAAACCTTGCAGGCGGTTCAGGTACCCAAACTTATTTATGGACCAATGGCAGTTCGGTAAGTTCATTGCCCTCCCCCACAAATTTAAGCGCCGGTGTCTGGAGTGTAAATGTAACAGATGCTCTCACAGCTTGCCAGGTTAATTCCGTATTAACCATTACCCAACCCCCCACCTTAACTTTAAACATTTCATCAAGTTCTCCTAGCGCCTGCGCGGGAACCAACATTACATTTACAGCTTCAAATTCAGGAGGCACGCCCGCTTATACTTATACCTGGGTGGGAGCAGGAAGCACAACTACCATAACCGTTAGTCAAGCACTGGCAGGTAATTATGTTTATACCGTAAATAGCCGCGATGCCAATTTATGTTTAAGTACAAAAACTATTGCAGGTAATTTTGTTCCTAATCCTACTTTAGCGGTGAGCAATGTGTCCATTTGTCCGTTTGAGACGGGAACATTAACTGTGAGCGGCGCAAGTTTTTATACATGGAATGCTTCTTTGATAAGCAATACCTACACCGCCGCGCCGATAAGCACTCAGCAATACTCCGTTATTGGCAGTGCTCTGGGATGTAGTGCGGCAGCTACCGCCAGCATTATTGTAAAACCTGTGCCTTCACCTACGGTAACAAACAACAGTCCAATTTGTAATGCACTAAATTTAAATTTAACTGCAAGCGGGGGTGCTTCTTATTTGTGGGCAGGGCCACTATCATTTATTTCATCGGTTCAAAATCCAACCATCAGTTCGGCGGCACCCGCAAATAGTGGGGTCTATAATGTTACTGTGACAGGAGTAAATTCTTGCACTGCTCCAGCGAGTACAACCGTTGTGGTAAATCCAACACCTACCATCAGTTTAACAGGAGGAGGTGTCTGCGTAAATAGTAGTTTGTATTTAAGTGCCAATTCATTTACAGGTTCTTCTTATTTATGGGCAGGACCAAATTCATTTTCATCATCTTTACAAAATCCTACAATCACGGCAGTTTCTTTTTCAGCGATTGGCATTTATTCACTTTTAGTAACGAGTAGTGCAGGCTGCAACAATGCAGCAACTATGAGTGTGATTGTAAATCCTCTCCCCTCAGTAAGCATTGCTCCAAGCAGCACGGTGATTTGTGTTGGTAAAACTGCAAATCTTTCGGCATCAGGGGCAAGTACATATACTTGGAATACCGGCGCAGGTCAAGCCTCATATGTGGTGAGTCCTACAGTAAATAGCACGTATACTGTTACGGGAACAGATTTAAACGGATGTAAGAATTTTGCCATTCAAAGTATTTCTGTTAATGCTTTGCCAATATTGAGCGTGAGTGCAAGTCCGAGTGTGTATTGTGCCGGAGGAAGCAGTACGCTTACCGTAAATGGAGCAAATACTTTTACATGGAGCACCGCCGCACAAACTAATTCCATTGCGGTGAGTCCTATGTTCACGTCATTTTACAGTGTGAGAGGAACAGATGCAATCACTACTTGTTCTAATACAGCGGCCTTAAGTGTTTCGGTAAATCCATTGCCGGTTATAACCGCAAGTACCACCGAAAGTATTATCTGCACAGGAATTTCTGCAACGCTCATGGCGGGAGGTGGCACTACCTATACCTGGACGCCTCTGAATTTAAACACCGCCACTGTTTTTCCGATTCCGCTCGTAACAACTATATACACTCTTACCGGAACAAATACCCTCACAGGGTGCAGTAATATAGCTCTGAAAACCATCAGCGTAAATATTACCCCGACTTTAAATTTGGTTTCAAACACACCCACACTTTGCGCAGGCTGGTCGGCGGTGTTGACTCCTTCGGGGGCTAGTATTTATACGTTAATGCCCGGAAATTTGACAGGAACTAGTTTTTCCATTACGCCATCCACCACTACGCAGTACAGTTTAAGCGGAACCAATTCGGTGAATTGCGTGAATCTTAGTCCGACGAATTTGAGCATTATAGTGTATTCACTCACCGCAATAGCAGGCGTAGTAACCAGCACCACCGGTCAGACCAATGGTAACGTGGTCTTGTACAAATACAAACCTTATTTGAGTAAATGGGATTCCATTAATACTTCATTGGTGATAGTTTCGAATTATAATTTTCCTTCAGTTCCGGTGGGGACGTATGTGGTAAAATCATTTCCATTTCCAACTGATCTCATCGAAACTTACGGACTCTCTTCCTCCAGTTGGCAAAGTGCAGCACTAATCAATCATAATTGTTATAGTCCTTCCATTCAAAACATCAATATTATTACCATCAATAATAATCTAAAAAGCAAGGCGACTTTGTCGGGCAAAATTACCCAAGGTCCGGGATACTCGGTGCCCGGCTCACCCGGAGCAGGCATTCCAAATATTATTGTAAAAGCCGGAACCAATCCCGGTGCCATAATGGTACAAAGAAGCAGAACCAATTCACAAGGGCAATATACCCTCACAAATCTTCTTCCGAATCTGCCCAATGAACACTACTATATTTTAGTAGATATTCCGGGTCTGGATACCAATGGCACGTATCACCGCATCATCATTACAGGTTTTGAGAATTTCACCAATTTAGATTTTACGGTAGATTCGGCGAGGATAAATCCTTTGAATTTGACGGTGGGAATTAAAAACATTGAATTGCAAAATGCGAATTTTAAAGTCTATCCAAATCCCGCGAGTAATCAAATACATATTGAGTTTGATCTAAAAACAAAACAAGAAATCAGCATTGACCTTTTTGATGTGAGCGGCAGAAAAGTAAAAACCATTTTGGAACCATCGGAGCAGATGCCTGGGGAATTGAGTGTGTTGGCGGGGATCTCAGATGTAAGCAAAGGAATTTATTTGCTGAATGTTCAAATTGGAGGGGAAAAGAGCGTGGTGAAGTTGGTGGTGGAAGAATGAACCATTTTTTGTTGAAGGTGTTTTGACCGGAAACTAAATTTTTATGGTCGGTATACATATCCCGACCAGCGGGAGCGATTGAGGGTGCTTCAAAACTTCAAAAAAACGTCATTCAGAGCGCTTTGCACTGTGAAACTGCGGCGCGATGAATCTGTTAATTAGCAGTGCTAGCATTGTCTTCTTTGAAATCCTATTATCAGATTCTTCGGCCGCTTCTCCTATTTTTCTTAAAGTTGCCTCTGAATGACGGTTTGGGAAAATCGTCATTCAGAGCGCTTTGCTCTGTGAAACTACAGTACGATGAACATGTTATCTAGCTTGATATTATTGTTTATTTTCAAGCACAGTGACAGATTCTTCGGCCGCTTCTCCTATTTTTCTTAAAGCTGCCTCTGAATGACGGTCCAAAAAAAACGTCATTCAGAGCGCTTTGCACTGTGAAACTGCGGCGCGAAGAATCTCTTATAGAGCAGTGCTACGCATGTTTATATTCAAAGCACAGTGACAGATTCTTCGGCCGCCTCCTTTATTTTTCTTTAAGCGGCCTCTGAATGTCGGTGTAAAAAAAATCGGGATTCAGAAGTAGGTGGTATAGCACATTCTATCTTGCATCCTGCTGTCTTGTCGTCTTGCCTCCGGCAGGACCAAAACTCAGCAGGGAAGAACAAAAGACTGTGAAGATTAGTGTTGAGGAGTTTGAAACAAATAATGTAAACGCATGAATTGGCGAGGGCAAGAAAAGCAAAGATCTGCGCGATTGGGCGTGCTTCAAAACTCCAACAAAACGTCATTCAGAGCGCTTTGCACTGTGACTCTGCAGCGCGAAGAATCTCTTATAAAGCAGTGCTACGCATGTTTATATTCAAATCGATTGACAGATTCTTCGGCCGCCTCTATGATATTCTCCTGCCACCTCATGAGAGTCGTTTTGTTTTAGAATAACCTCAGCAGAACAAAATAATTTAAGGCACAGTTGTTTAAAATTATTCTCAGAAAGGCGCCTGCTCTAAAACAAAACAAGAGCATGACCATAACTAAATCAGCGAAATCTGTAAATAAATTGATAGGAATCCTCGTTATTCGTGTCTACATTTGACAACATATCGCATTGCGCAAACATTTTTCTAAATACCTCTCTTAGTTTTTCAACGCTAAGTAACAAAGAATAGAAATTATTTATTGAAAGAAGTGGAAACCAGAACCCACTTAAAAAAACGGGGCGCATCCGAAAAGCCAAAAGAGTAGGGTCATAAAACTCAAATACGAATGAAAAAAATTACAAAAATTACACTGGCACTACTAAGCTCATTTATTGTTACGCAAGCATACTCGCAAGGAATGTATGCCAATTTAGGTTTGGGCTACGGTATGAGCGCGGGAGGTACAATCTCACCATACGACAATAGCTCGGTGTCAAACGGCTCTACAACCACCTACAACTACAAATCGGTAAGCGGAGGTGGATCCTTTGGCAAAGGGATGCAAATAGGAGGCACCTTTGGTTACATGTTTAACAAAAATGTGGGCGCCGAACTGGGCATTAGTTACTTAATGGGAGGTAAGATTACCAGCAAAGATGTGTACACAGGCACCAATTCTTCATCTACCGATGAATATACTTACAAAGGAAAAATGCTGAGGTTTGCTCCGGGCATCAGACTCACTGTTGGCGAGGGAAAAATCAAACCCTATATGAGAACAGGTGTGGTAATAGGTGTTGGAACAAAACTAACAGAGACCTATCACCGCACTTCCGTGAATGGTTCAAACACCAATATCAGAGATGAGGAAACTGCCTATACCGGTGGTATTTCATTTGGTTTTGCTTGTGGTCTTGGAATGGTGTATGCCATCAACGACAATCTCGGTATTTTCGCCGAATTAGGAATCATCACCCAAAGCTGGGCACCTAAAAAGGGTGAGGTAACTTCAAGCACATTAAATGGGGTCGACCAATTGAGTGGCATGACCACAAGTCAGAAGGAAACAGAATATTTAAAAAGCTATTCTGAAGTTAGTCCAGGCAGTGATCCGGGATCACCTAACAAATCGCAACAATTTAAAATGCCGTTCAGCAGCGCCGGCATTAATGTTGGAGTACACTATACCTTTGGTGCTCAATAAAAAATCTAATTGAGCCACGTTATTCGGGTCTGTTTATTAAACCTTTGCGGGATAATACCCGCAAAGGCCCGAATAAATCGAGATGAATTCCTCTCGTAACTTTTCGTTAAAGGCTCCAATCAACTTATCAGGATAGGTTCAGAATGTCTGCAGGTACTATTGTCCTGAGTTTTTAGCAGAGACGCTATAACGATTTCCGGCTGAGCGGGATGGTCTAAAGCCGTCTGTTTTACTGCGCTCACAGCGAATAGCTCAAACTGCCTTTCAAATAAATAATCGTCAGAATATTCTTAATAAATTTCAATTTGTATTCCGCCAATTTTAACTCCGCCTCCAGCAATTTGTTTTCTCTGGCATTAAGGATGAACAAAGAACTTTCACCATTCGTGAATTTCAACTTTTCCGCTTCCACCAATTGCTGATTATAACGCGTTAAACGCTCAGCGTTTTGCAATTGCTGGATCAAGATCGTCATGTTTTGTTTCAAACCCTGCATTTTATAATGTAAAGCATTGCGCTTATCCAATAACTCCAATTGGTTGTTTTGCGAAACTACTTTCGATAGTTTGAATTCGTTCGTTGGATTTCTCAGCAACAAAGGAAAAGCCATGTTTACGCCCCATTTGTAGTTATTGAGTGAGAGAGAGGGGTCCGTATTCGAAGTACCCAAGGTCAAAAAATTATAATTCACATTCAAAACGGGTTTAATCATTTCCTTCTTTAGTCGCTTGTCGATGTCGAGCACATTTTGAAGAGATGTGTATTTGGATAATACCGGATTGGCGTCAACACTTTCTTCCATAATTAAACTCAGTAGATTCTTGCTTTTTACAAAGTAAACATCCAGACTATCTTCAGGAGCATAATGGACACTTGTATCTCTAACGCCGTTTTTTTGCCAATTAAAGCCTACTAATTCATTACTGAGTTGTTGATTATCGAGGATCGCGTTTTGAAGATCAAGTAAACGTGATTGATAAAAGATGGAGGCTTCAACGGTGTCAATTGCCGCCTTTTCACCACTCTTTGCCAAGGCCTCAATCCCAATGAGCCTTTGATAGGCCACTTGCATAAAATGATTATTTAATGCAATTTGACGGGCACTAAAGAGCCAATTAAAATAAGATTGTGACGATTCATACAGCAAATGATTGATCTGTATTTTTTGATCGGCATCAAAATACTTGATGTATTCCCGCGATTTCAGAACTTCTGCCCGTCTTTTGTCTATCTGCAGGCCCTGCAGCAGTCCCACTTCAATACCTACATAAGGTAATCCCCTCCCCGGGGTTGAAGACTCAGGATTAAGATTGGAGCCCATGCCGTAATCGTAGCCTACTTTCACAAACTGCGACGTAAAAACCGCTTGTTTCAATTCAGTATTAAGGACCGAATAATAATTAGTACCGTCATAGTATTTGTTAGAGTAATCACCCACCACCTGTGGGTCATAATTGCCTTTGGCGGCCTTGTTTTGTAACCGTCCGAATTCTTTGGTATTTGCCGCTCGCTTCGAAAGCGGGTGATTGGCCATCACATTGGCTAAAAAACTTTCATAACTTAACGGACTAAGTTGTGCATAGCTCAGCTGCAGCTGAATAAACAGGAGCAGAACAATCCTTATAGACCTATTTTTTTTGTTCATCTTTCTTTTTTGTAAGCGTGGAAGTGCTATAAAACTCCGGCGGGAAGCCATTTATTTGGCGCCACAATTCATAGATGAGGGGTACATTGTTTAGCAGAGCAAACCCTTTTACGCCACCACCTATTTGAATGGCTTCCGGCCAAGGAGCACCCGTACTTCGTGCCAAAATTCTGAATTTTCCATTTTCAGAAATCATCTTATCATAGGCCACGATCTCAGCCGAGTAACTGCCGTAACTGATTCCCGGCCAGCCCGACAATACAAAGGCCGGCCAGCCATCGAAGATTAATTGTACCTTTTCGCCTTTCTTAATTAATGGGAGATCAACAGGACTGACATATAACTCTACCGCTTGTTCGTCTTGCTTGGGCACAATGAAACAAAGTGCCGCCCCTTCCTTTACAATTTCACCGATGCCCTGCGCACTGGTTTTCGCTATAAATCCATCCTGAGGAGCAAGTACATAGTAGAAATTTTTCCGCATGCCATAATTTGCCAGTTGATTCTGCATTTTTGTAAGCGCGCCTTCACCTTCGTACAACAACGAAAGCGTGCTAAATTTATCACTCTCTGCTTTCATCAGTTTTTCCTGGTAATCCTGCTGAATACTGCTCACCTCAATTTCAGCATTGAGTAATTCGTTTTTGGCCGACATGAATTTATTTTCAGCGGTGGTTTTTTTTGAAAGGGCCTCCTGAACTTTCACCCGCCTGTTTTCGAGATCCGTTTTTGAAACCAGACCTTTAATCAGCAGGTCTTCATAACGCTGCAATTGATCCTCGGCCACTTTATAGTTAACCGCCGAAGCCCCTGCTTCAATGCTATCTGTTCTTACTTTAATCCGCGCTTGTATTATCTTGTTCCGGGCCTGTTCTATCTTGAAGAGCAACGACGTGTTCAACGCATCAATTTGAGAATTGACAGCAAGAATTTTCTTTTCATAGGAAGTCAAACTGGTTTCTTTCGATTTGATCTGCATTTCAGAGCGATTTATCAAAAGGGGGTCAATGTACTCGTCCTTTATTTCAGAAATGAAAGCGATGGTGTCGTTCTTTTTCACAAAGTCTCCCTCTTGAATATACCACTTTTCGATTCTACCTCCAATTCGGGATGTGATGGTTTGTGGACGGTTTTCGGGGTTGAGTGTGCTTACTCTTCCTTCCGACTGCACATTTTGCGTCCAGGGCAAACACAAAATAACAAGTGCGCTAAGAACCATTGCCACCAGGGAGTATTTGATAACACGCGAATAGGGTTTTGAATAAATGTCCGAAACGGAATTTAAATTTCTCACTTCCGGGTTTAGAAGCGAATACTCTCGTTTGTTCCCAAAAAGTTCTTCAATCTTTACCAAGGCCGTATTGGTGTCATATATAGTGTTGAGACTTCCTGCCAATTTTTCAACTGCATTAATAACTAGAAATATAATGATCTCAGACGCCACAAACTGTCCAATGTTTAAATCACCTCGCTGAACCAGATAGGCCCCAAAAAACAAAAGAATAGAGATGAACACAATCTTAAATAGAATAATTCCCATAAACTGATTTTCGAGTACGTGATAATGCTGTTTGCGGGAATGGAAAAAGTCACCAAGGATTTCTTCCGTTCTAGCATCCGATTCTTCATTGGCTGGAACTTTACCTGCGCTGTAGTGCTGAAACCACTCGATGAGTCGGTATTTTTGATTAGAGGTATCTATGTTTGTACTAATTCCTTTACTTACATAATGGGTGACGATAAAATAAAATGAAAATCCCAACAGCAAGGTAAAAGCCATGAACCAGGGACTATAAAGGGGAAGGATGATGATTCCGAATACAATGCTGATGATAGAAAATGAAATGTCGAGCAAGATCTTGCTGATTCCTTTTTGCAGGGTAACCACCTCAAAATATTTGTTTAGTTTTAGTACGAGTAGTTCGGAAGGAGCTGTTTGCTTTAGAAAATGACTGATACGGGAACTTAGTTGGCCAAAGATCTTCTCGTGCAGGGTTTCGTTGAGTCGCATTTGCCACACTTGAAAAAAGCCGATAAATAGCACCACGAACACCGTTACGCCGCATAAAAGAACCAGTGAGGCAGAAAATGTGCCGGCCATGGTATACGTGATGATTCCTTGAATGCCCAAGGGTATGGCCAAATAGAGGAGACCTTGTAAAAACGCCAGGAAATAGATTCTCAAAATGAGCTCATGCTCACCCTTTAACCACCTGAATAACAACTGTGTCTTTTCCATGCACTAATTTTTTACAAATATAGTAAAATATCTAATAATGATAGTAATGCTATTATTTATTGTGTTTTTTTAATAATTGTGTATATTTGTACTATTATACTTAATAGTTCGCTATGGAATTAGATATCCGCATCAAAATGAATGAGAAATTATACCTCCGAAACCCCGAAGAATCAGCTCTGGGGAAGAAAATCGTGAGAAACGGCATCCAGCTCATTAATAAACTTGGTTTTGAGGAATTTACGTTTAAAAAGCTTGCCACCGATAGCGGCACTACCGAAGCTAGCATCTACCGCTATTTTGAAAACAAACACAGGCTCTTGATGTACTTAATTAGCTGGTACTGGAATTACCTGGAGTACAAGGTGGTATTTAGTTTGAACAATCTCAAAGATCCCGAACTAAAGTTGAAAACGATTATCAAGCTCCTAGTGGAAGATCATCAGAACAAGGACCTCAATTCGGATTATATTTCTGAAAAAGAAGCCTATCGCTTGCTGATTTGGGAGGGCTCCAAGGCCTACCTAACCAGGAGTATAGCAAAAGACAATAAGGATAGATTGTTTAAGCCCTACAAAGATTTGTGCGAACGTTTTTCAAAAGTGATTCGCGAGTACAATCCAACATACAAATTCTCCCATTCCCTGGCAAGTACTATTCTTGAAATGGCACACTCTCTCAAATTTTTTAAACAGAATTTACCTGCACTTACTGATTTCCCTAAGGAACCCGATGACAAAAAGATTGTTCTGTTTTTGGAAACTCTTTTATTCAGTGCTATCGCAAAGTAAGTGCCCATAATTTACAGGTAACAAAAAAAGGGGTTCCTCATTTCCTGCGAAATCAATCTTAACAAGCTTCGGTTAATATTTTAATAAAACCGCTGGGCTAGGGGGCGATTCATGCTCCAAATTTTCACACATGAGACAAATACTGCTTGATAGTGGATACTACAATAGCAAACAGGAAAGAGCGCATGCAAATTTGAGAACGAATAAGTGCTTGTATCAAAATAACTGGAATTCGATCATTAATTCCGATTATTAAATACTAAATTTGATTTAATGAACAAGTTGCTTCTAATATTCTTATTTCTTTTTTTGTTCATTCTTAAAAGCAACTCCCAGTTCTTTGGGTTAGATTATGAAAAAAGTAATTTTTATTCGACTCTACTCAATTTTCCAAAAGACAATAACTACAGGATTATGGTTTACGACCATTCATATCCTCTTCGCCCTTCATCGAGGCCCATAATTATGGTGTTCAATAGCAACCACCAACTTGTTAAGTCAATTGGGTTATTGCGCGGAATGTGCCCTCCAAATGAAAATCCTCCGCTAAAGGTTGGAAATAGATTGTTGTGGCCATGTACCTATTGGGATACCACTTCAGTTTCTAACCCAAAGTACATGATTTCTGTCTTGGAACTCGATACACTCTACAATATCATTGCCTTGCATAAGATTGGCGGTTTCACTGATTCAAATGCGGTTTATCAGTCAGTAGGAATTGTCGCACTTCCTAATAGGTATGTCGTGGGTGGATTTATTTACGATTCAAGTTCGCCAAATTATTGGAGAACTAGACTTTACAAAGTAGATAAGAGCTTCACTGTTTTAGATTCAAATGATTTTAACTCATTATTTTCGATGCAAAGCAATTTTGCATTTAGTAACAAGATTGTAGCAACCACTGACAGACTCTCAACGCCATGTGTTCTCGATTGGCATATCCAAAAGCTAGAGATAGACTCTAACCTTAATATAGTAAGTTGTGCATTAATGAATTCTTTGCTTTCCTATACGTGTTATAATTCCGGCACAACATTTAATAATACTGCTGCCTTATATCAACAGGGGAAGGCAATCGCGCTTAGTTCTACGAAATGTTTGGTTATGGGTGTTTCTACCGAGCAATGCAGAGTTGCGGTTCCGTATTCCTATGATGTCGTCGTTAATGCAATTTTAAACTCAAACAGCCAGACCATTAAGACCAACGTGCTTGCTAATTCTTTTACAAACACGAATTATCCCGGAGATTGGAATACTCCTTACTCAATTCGTTTACCATATTTTGTAACTGTTAGTGCAATTGGGTTTACCAATTCACCAAGTTATCAACCTCCTTTCTTCCCATACTACTTCCAACAAAGATCCAAACTGCTCGTAAATAAAACTGACACAATGGGGAATATTATATGGTCAAAATATTTTGGCGGCGAAATGAACTACTTTGGGCGTACCATTGCTTTCACCTCAGATGGTGGTTGTATCATTGCTGGCACTCGCTACGATAGCACTACAATGTTCTTGCCGCACATATCTCAAAATTTCCTCTTGAAACTTGATGCAGAAGGCAACTATACCTCGGTTGGTATTATTGAAAATGGTAAAATGAAAGAAAATTCTGTAAAATGTTATCCAAATCCTTCAAATCAGGTTATCTATTTTGATATTCCTTTTGAATCCGAAATTGAAATTAATTTATATAATAATTTGGGCGAATTGGTTCTGAAAAAGACAGAATATAATAATATGAGCGAAATAGATATTAGCCAATTGACACAGGCACTGTACAATTATAAAATTCACACAAAGCTCAATTTTTATTCAGGCAAATTCCTGAAGGAATAAATATATTAATGGATGAATGAAGCAATCTTCCTTTATTAGTAAATAGTCACCATTTCTTTGTACACTTACAATTACTTCCATCATAGAAAGGCTGCTTTCCTGACTGTCTGTTTAGGGTTTATCGAAGGTCAGCTTGATATCTCGCTTTTGGCGTAGGGCATTCCGCTCTATTCCTTTTGCCTCCCCAAAAACAATAACAAGTCAAAAAGGATTTCCGCTACAATCCTCCGTAGGCGTCTTTCGGACACCCTTGATTACAAATCCCGCGGAGCGGGGTACGATCTAAGTTAACGAATGAATCCAGCGCAACAAATTGTATGAAGCCAAACTCATGCCCTACAAACTCTGCCCCACACGATCTTAACAGTACCCGGTTAACATTTTAGAATTTCCGCAAGTCGGAAAAAGATTATCCTGCCTTATATTTACGTCCATGAGACAACTGATTCTTGATAGTTCAAGATTTATTTTCGTAGCTCTTCTTATCATCATGGTGGTATCGTTCATTGCCGCCAAATAAGTAAGCAATGTGTCCCCAAAGCACTTTTAATAAATTATTTTTTCAGAACTGCTCAGTTCTGAAAGTGCAGCAATTATGTTGCTCATTATTGCGCGTTCCAGCCCCCATCCACGGGAATAGCCGCGCCGGTTATCGTACCCGAATGTTCTGAAGCCAATAGAAGCGCCAATTGCCCCAGGGTCTCCACTGGAACAAATTCTTTCACAGCTTGTTTCAACAACATCACTTTGTTCACTACATCATCTTCACTCATATGATGCGCTTTAGCCTGATCGGCAATTTGTTTTTCAACCAATGGAGTTTTTACATAACCGGGACAAATTGCATTGCAGGTAATGTTAAAAGGTGCTCCCTCCAATCCCAGTGTTTTGGTGAAGCCCACAATGCCGTGTTTGCTGGCAACATAGGCACTCTTAAACTCAGAAGCCACCAAACCATGCGCAGAGGCAATATTAATGATCCTACCGAATTTACGATTCTTCATACCGGGCCAAACAGCTTTAGATAAATAAAATGCCGAGGTCAAATTGATTGCGATAATGGCATTCCATTTATCATCAGGAAAATCTTCAATGGACGATACATGCTGAATCCCTGCATTATTGATCAACACATCTATTTTTCCAAATTTCAAAATACCGGCCGCCACCATCTCTCGCAGGTCCTGCGGCTGCAACATATTTGCTTTATCAAAATAGACTTGAATCCCAAATTCCTTGCCAATACCTTCGGCAATATCGGCGCCGTTCAATTCCAGTCCATTAAAGATGATATTATACTCCCTGGTTTTTGCAAACTCACGGGCTATGCCCAATCCAATGCCACTGGTACTTCCGGTAATTAATACTGTTTTCATGCGTCAAATTTAAACTTAATTAGTGGCCCCGTCAACCTAGGTGGTTCTTCGGCATCCATCGCCGAATGGGGCAATTCTTTTTCTTTTTTGGTTCCCCATCCCCATTTCCACGTTCTTTCACTACCAGTCTGCCAAACAGTTTGACGTGCTTCTCCCAAAATTCAACAAATTGTGCCCCAAAACCAGGCCTAGGGGAAACATAATTTGGGTGTAATAATTGTTTTTTCTTTTAAGAATATCTTAGCTTTGCTTTTTTATGAGCAGCGAAGCCTTTCTTACCAAACAGTTTTACAGTCAATTGCCTGCCAACCAAGAAGTTTTATCGCTTTCGATGATCATTGGCCCCAACTCCTTCATGTATGCCATTTCTACCAATGAGTTCAGTAATATCGTGGAACTTTGCCATGTAGAGATCACACACATGGCCCATGACGTTTATGATTCCACACAAACCATCTCTCACCTCATTAACAACTACCGGCTCTCACAAAAGAAATTTTCAAAAGTACTGGTTACCTTCCTTAATCACCACTTCACACTAGCTCCCGGTGCCTTCTCCGAAAGTTCGGAAGTGAAAAAACTGTTGAGTTTTTCCACGGGCAACCCCCTCATCAACAGAGCACTCCAACATACATTAAACAACATTCAATTTCTCTATACCATCGATCAAGATCTTCTCAGTTTGATCGAAAAAACGTTTCCCAACGCAGCCATACGACATTCCGGGGCAATCAACATTTCGTTGTTCATGAGCCAGCATTCTCTCATCAATAGCGATTTGTACCTTACTATCTCAAATGGCCTCATCGAATTAACGGCCAAGCGAAACCAAGAGTTGCTGTTCTATAACGTATACAATTACTCAACCAACGAAGACATACTCTATTACGTGTTGTTCGCTATGGAGCAATTTACATTAGACCCGCTGCAATGCAACATGGTGATCTCAGGCGAAAGAGAAGTTTCTGACGAGGTGATTACACATCTCAAAAAATATGTGAAACACCTCAGTTTCGCTGTGCAGCATCCTTCAGTTAAACTAAGCGGCGAACTAGCCGGACTTCCTCAACATTTTTATTTCACGCTTTTGAACCAACATGTATGCGAATTATAGGGGGTAGCTTAAAAGGCAGGACCATTAAATTGCCGAAGGACCTGCACCTGCGGCCTACCACCGATTTTGCAAAAGAAGGGCTGTTTAATGTGCTGGCCAATAAAATTAATTTTGAAGACGTTACACTACTCGATTTGTTCAGCGGCACAGGTCATATTTCATTAGAATTCGCTTCCCGCGGATGTAAGAACATTGTGGCGGTAGACAAAAATTTTAAATGCGTTGGGTTTTTGCGCTCGGTATGCAAGGAATTTAATTTAAACATCAATGCCACCAAGAGCGATGCACTAGAGTTTCTGAAATCTTGCACCGCAAAATTCGACCTTATTTTTGCCGATCCACCTTACGATCTCGAAAACATTGCTCAGATTCATCAAGTTGTTTTCGAAAAACAATTATTGAACAAAAATGGTATTCTTATCATTGAACATGGTCCAAAAACACATCTGGAAACTCTGACTGGGTTTGATCGTCAGCGAAAATACGGAAACGTGAATTTTAGTTTTTTTGGTTCAGAAGAACTCCCTAAGGCCGTGTAATATTCTTTACGAGCAGAGATCTACCGAGTTCTTTGGTACCCGGAAAATAATTGACAACTACTTTTTTAAGATGCCATTTTCCTTACCAATTTCTGTCAACAGTGCTTTTATTCTTTCACCGGTAGCATTGTCGCCGGTAGCCCGCATATAGGTGTCTGTTAACGTAAACACGTTTTGGTGATAGAATTTTTTCATTTCGTCAATCATCATGTCCTTAGTCCAAAGATCAATACGCATGGTGCTGTTGTCCTTCCCGTCCCATAAGGCCACCATCATACTTTTGCATTCATTGCCATCTCCCGTTTCGGGTGAAGTCCAGGTAATTGTGTGAGGTAAATTGTTCTCGTCTACGGTCACTTTAAAAATTATCTCGGTTGTTTTCATTTTGTGTTTTGTAATCCTTCTATGATTTTAAATTCTATCCTTCTGTTTTGTGCGTGTTCTACTTCGCTGCAATTACTATTATCGTCACAGTGATTGAGCAGTTGAGTTTCACCATAACCCTTAGCCATCACCCTAAGAGTCTCTATCCCCGAAGCGGTAATGTATTTTTGAACGGTTTTGGCTCGCATTTCACTTAGTTTTAAATTCTCAGCTGCCGAGCCCTTGCTGTCGGTATGAGCACCCACTTCGATCTTGAGGGCCTTATTTGCATTGAGCACCAATATTACTTTATCAAGCACCTCCTTCGCCTGAGGGGTTATGGCGTACTTATTCGGTTCAAACAAGATATTCTCTACAATCAATTTCGGACCCATTTTCCCCTGTCCCTTCGAAATTAGCACCTCACCCGAACCTGCTTTTTCAGGATTGTCTTTCTCGATCAACTCCAGCCAGGGGTCTTCCATTTCAATGTCTCTCAATCGTGTAATATCAGCGCTCACAGGTTTGTAGGTAAATCGGTTTCCTTTTTGGTGCGTCATAATCTTAATAAGATTGGCATCGTTACTATAAATCAGAATATTTTTGAAGACATCTAAAATGTTATCGGTATTCTCAGCACTTAAATAAAAACGCTTCAAAAATGGGAGATACTTGAACTTAAATGTGCCAAAGTTGTCGGTCACCGCACTGTCAATGGGTTCATAATTGTCGTTTAACAACACTATTTTCAATTTGCCAATGGGGTTGTTCACATTATCCCCGTATATGGTGGCCTCCACGTCCATTTTCATTTCATCATCTCCTATCGATATTTCATTAAATCGCGCATTATAACTCGTATTCAATTTCAGCGATGTTCTTCCGGCTGTAATGGTGTCAAATGTCGAAATGTAACGGTCTTCTTTGTTCAGTACATCAATCTTTACGCCCGGCGCCACTTCCCACTTATCTACGCAAATGAAATAGGTTTTGTCGGGACGAATGTCCTCAAACACAAAGGTGCCTAACAAGTTTGTGCGTGTTTGCTGGATCACCGTGTTCAATTTATTACACAAATACACATTTTTGTCGGCAAAGAATTTTTTTTCTTTCATGGAAGAAGCCACCAGTTTGCCGCCAATATTGGTGGTAAAATTATTATCGATGAGTTGCTTCAAACTCTCGTCATCCATGGTCCATTCACATTGGCTGTTTGAGGGTCGACAGCTCGACACGGTGCGGTTCTTCGAATTCATCAAACTATGTCCACCGGGGTTTTCATTTTCCCTCACTTCGATCTTAAGTTTTCCCACTCCATCCGGAGAAATTCCTGTAAAAGCAAAGGCCCCGAAGCGATTTGTAAAACTTGATTTTATAAGTTCACCATTTTTACCAAGGAGCGATATTGGTCGGTTGCCCACCGCAAGCATCACATCACTACTCAACTGCACCTTGCCGGCAAGTATCACGGTTGGCAGGTGAAGCGCTATATCAGGGGAAACAGCATTCTCGGCTTTGTGTTTTTTGACTACGTTCTTGGCAAATTCTCTGTTATACAAACTGTCGTCACATAGTCGTGTGCCCCCGGTATATAGGATGCGGTGAAAGGGGCGACTAAACACGGTGGTATCAATATCTTCATCAATTTTATACACAAACGGTACATTAAGCTCGTAAGTAAGCATGTGCTCAAATCGACCGGAGGGAATGTTCTTTCCGTCTAATTCCAAGTACATCACCGGACACTTGTCGTTTTGAAAATACACCTGATACAATTTTCCGAAATCAAGCATTACTTTAAAATCGCTCGACTGCAAAGTAGTTAGGGTTTTTGTGATCACGCCTCCGCAGGTCACAAAAATTTTGGTATTCTTCAGCGCTGCATTATTTAGCAGGTTATGACCAATAACCGCTATCTGCGCCTCCATCAAAAGACAAAAACAAACAAACAATAAAGTGAGTGCACTTTTTTTCATCTGAGGAAGTCTTAAATTTAAAGGTTTAACCGCTGTTAGCCAAAATTTTCTTTAAGGTACTTATTGATGCGCAAAATTGATGATTTTTGGCTGCCGGGCGTGTAATTTTGAAGTTTCAGAGATAATATTTTTTTCGACGTTTTATGAATTCCTTTCGTGTACTCTTTCTCAAGACTTTTTAAATAACTGGCCTGTATTCCTTCTTCATACGATCTTCCGCGTGTGCTTATGTTTTTTCGAAGTTGTTTCACGGTGGTTGAAATGTAGATCACCGCATCGGGCTTAGGTAGTTGTTTCGCTAGTGCATCAAAATGTTTCCTAAAAAGTGCGAATTCCTTTTTTGTAAGATTAACCTTGGCAAACCAACGTGATTTATAAAAGCTAAAATCGCTCACAAGTAAGTGGTTTCCCTTTTTCAGGGCCGAATAAATTTGTTCATAGCGACTAATGAGAAAGCTGTATTCAAGGGGAAAAGCATACGTTTTAGGATCCTTATAAAACAAGGGTAAAAGATTGTTTTGATCAAAGGCTTCACCCAAATAACTCGCATCAAGTTTTTTGGAAAGTTCCTGAGCCAGAGTAGTAGTGCCCGATCCAATATTTCCTTCAATACAAATATAGCGGGGCCGTGCCACCGCTTTTAGCAATTTAACGGGCAGCCGGTCCTTGCTTTCTTTAAGCAGTTGTTGGATCGTTTTTCCTAAAGCAGGATGAATGAACCGAGGTTCTATTTCGGCAAATGGCAACAGAACAAATTTTCGCTCATGAAGACGCTCATGCGGCACCCTAAGATGTCTCAACGCAATAATTTCCGAATTAAAGAATAAAAGGTCTATATCAATAGTTCTGTCGGCATAGCGTTCTGCACTTCGTTTTCTCCCCAGTTGTTTTTCGATGGCATGTATATTGGTCAAGAGCGCGGTGGCACCTAACGTGGTTGATACTTTCACCACTTGGTTGAGGTATTTCTTTGTTGACGACGTGCCCCAAGCAGCCGTTTCATATACCCCCGAAGTTTTTAGGATCTTCCCGCAAACTTGCTCAATCAGGCTAAGCGCCCGGTTCAGATTTTCCCGGCGATCTCCCAGATTTCCGCCCAAACTCAAAAAAGCCGTATTCATACTATCTTTTTAAACTTCCTCGTTAATATTTTTAATTTTACCACCTAATTCAAGTGTATATAACGATTCTTCCCTGCGAATATAGGGTTTTCGGGCAAAAGCACATGACCAACAACATAAACTATGAAACAATTTTTTGGGGCATTCTTTGGATCAATTTTAGGGATAATTATTGCTGTTCTTCTCTCAGTACTTATTTTGGTCGCAGTGGTAAAATCAAGTATTAGCTCGGCCTTTAATAGCGACAAAGCGGATATTTCGTTAGTAAAAGGAAAATCGGTGATCAAAATTGTGCTCAGCGGGAAACTCTATGAACGCGAAAAAGAAAATCCGTTCAAAGAACTGGGCGATCTGGGACCGCTTACCGCCAAGGAAGGACTGGGGTTGAATAGCCTCGCAAAAAAACTCAAAGCGGCAAAAATTGATGAGGATGTAAAAGGGATCTATCTGAGCGTAAAAGACATGGAAGCAGGTTTCGCCGGCATTGAGGAATTAAGAGATCTTCTCGCCGATTTTAAAACTTCCGGAAAATTCATCTATTGCTATTCCGAAAACTACTCTCAGAAGGAATATTACCTGGCCTCAGTGGCTTCTAAAGTGTATCTCAATCCTCAAGGGGGTATGGATTGGCGTGGTTTGGGCATGAATCTGCTCTTCTTTAAAAATACCTTAGAAAAGCTGGAAGTCGATATGCAGGTATTTCGTCATGGTAAATTTAAAAGTGCAGTTGAGCCGTTTATGTACGATAAAATGAGTCAGTCCAACCGCCTTCAATCCGAAACCTTTTTAAACAGCATTTGGAATACCATGTTAAAAGGGATCTCTAAACAACGCGGTATGAGCGTTCAGCAACTTAATGATCTTGCCAATTCCCTGAGTATTCGTTTCCCCGAAGATGCCTTAAAATATAAATTGGTGGACGCCACCGAATATGAAGACGAAGTCATCTCTCAGATCAAAAAAAAGCTGGGAATGAAGGAATCGGAGAAAATGAAATTTGTGGAGCTCGACAAATACGAAGGTAAAATGGATCTCAAACTCAACGCCGAAAAAATTGCAGTGATCTATGCCACCGGTGGTATTTCGGGTGGAGAAGGCGATGACGATGAGATTGGAAGCGACCGCTTGGCAAAAACAATTCGTGAGGCCAGAACCAACAACAAAATCAAAGCCATTGTTTTGAGAGTTAATTCTCCGGGTGGAAGCGCTTTGGCAAGTGATGTTATTTGGCGTGAAATGCTTTTGGCAAAAGCCGCAAAGCCAACCATCGTGAGCATGGGCGATTATGCGGCCAGTGGTGGATATTATATCAGTTGCGCGGCTGATCATATTTTTGCACAACCCAATACCATCACAGGTTCCATTGGTGTGTTCGGCATCATCCCAAATATTCAAAAAATGTTGCAGTCTAAATTGGGCATTACCGTAGATACTGTTAACACCAATAAATACAGTGATATGGGTGGCCTCCGGCCCTTAACCCCGGTGGAATATAATTTCATACAAACCAGTGTCGAAAAAGTATACGATACATTTACCAAACGTGTGGCCGAAGGCAGAAAAATGACCCAGGCCGAAGTAGATAGTATTGGGCAGGGTAGAGTGTGGACAGGCACCGATGCTCTTTCCATCAATTTAATTGACGAATTAGGAGGTCTTAACGACGCCATCGCTTATGCCGCTAAAAAAGCGAATCTTAAAGACTATAAGATTACCGAATTACCCCTCCAAAAAGGGCCTCTGGATGGCCTCCTGGGTAAAAAAGAAAGTGAACTCGAATCACGAATTATGCAAAATAATCTCGGACCACTTTACACGTATTTTAAGCAGGTTCAAAGTTTGTTACGTCTTCAAGGGGTACAAGCTCGGATGCCTTTCGAATTGATGGTGAATTAGGAAATTTGTTAACTGTTTGTTTTTTGGAGATAAAGCTGGTTCACTTTTTTTTCAAAGACACATAGAGTTCGTCCATATCCTTGCACAAACGCGCATAACTAAAATGCTGCAAAACCTTTTGGGCAGCTGCTCCTGCCTTTGCAGTTACTTCTTCAAAATGAGAAATGGCATAAACCAGATTTCGTTCAAAACCTGCCGTGTCACCTGGTTCAGAAAGCAAACCACATGCCGGATCCAAAATGTCGTTGATTCCGCCCACATTGGTACTGATTATATATTTAGAGGCTGCCTGAGCTTCTATCAAACTCACGGGAGTCCCCTCATTCAGGGAAGTTAAACACACAAGATCACTTCCCGCCAATGCCACATCCGCTTCTTTGATCCATCCGGTAAAAGTAATCAGTACTTTTTCGCCCGCCGTAAAGGAGTAGGGGAGTTGTTTGTTCTTGCAATAGGCAATGAGGTCTTCTTTTGTTTCCCCGTCACCTATAATAAAGGCACGTATTTTCTTTTTCGTATTCTTAAACGCATGCTCAACCGCGTCCAAAAACAACTTGTGATTTTTTATAGGGGCCAGTCTTCCAATAATTACAATGGCCAACTCATCTTCATCCAGTGCATATTTTTCTCGAAATGCCGATCGTTTGCCACGTTGACCTTCCTGAAATTTATGCAGATCAAAGCCCAGAGGAATCACAAAAGTTTTGGCGGGGTCGCAAATGTGATGCACCTCACATAATTCAAATTTTTGTTTTTCACTGATGGCCACAACAGCCGTGCTTTTTGAGCAAAGGTAACGTTCAATGCGTTTAAAAACATCTGTTTTTGTCTTCCCAAAATAGCCCTCAAACACATGCCCGTGGAACGTATGAACAATTACAGGAACGCCGCAACTCAAAGCAGCCAAACGTCCTATGGCCCCTGCTTTACTGGCATGCGTATGCACTATTTCGGGGTCAAACTCCTTTACAATGGACCTAATTTTGAAGAAGGCTCTCACATCATTAATCGGGTTGAGGCTTCTCCTCATTTCTTTCACCAGAATGGGCTGTAGTCCCAACGATTCGGGAATATACAGAGAACTTTGTTCCTGATCTTCCTCCGGACCCCCTATCAGAAGAGTTTCATATTCCTTGGGTAAATACCTGCTCAGAAAAGAAACATTATAAGTAATACCGCCTAAATTAAAGCGGTTTATGATGCGGAGAACTCGTGGCATGGTTTGGCGTAAATATAAATAAACTTATGGCATCATTGGTGCGTGGTCTAACCTAAATAAAGACCAGGATCATCCTGCAAAACGATTTCCCTCATTTTGCTTTCTTAAAAAAATAATTACCTTCGTTAAAAAAAATTGAAAACCCACCGCCATATCATTTTGTGGACAGTGCTGCTGTATTCAGTGGCAAGTTCTGCTCAGCAATTACGCTTCAAACATATTACAAGTGAAGACGGCTTAAGCACCAATTCGGTGAAAGCCATCATTCAGGATCAACTCGGATTTATGTGGTTCGCCACGCAAGACGGGTTAAATAAATACGATGGGTACCAAATCAAAACCTTTCGAAACGATCCCACGAATCCAAATTCCCTGTCATGCTCCGACATCACCACACTAAAGCAAGTGTCCCCCAATCTTATTATGGTGGGTACACGTGAAGGACTTGATTTTTTTGACCCCATCACCGAAAAATTTTCCACCCTCGAAAAAGCAGATGGGCGCCTCGAATCAAAAATTAACACCATTTTTAAAGTAGATACCGAAAATGTTTTGGTGGGCACTGAGGCCGGACTGTTTTCAATTAACATCACTACCAAAAAAATAAAAAATCCCTATTTTAAAGAGGAAGGTAAAGTGAGTGTAAAAACCATTGAGCGGATTGACGATGTAGTTTACATTGGCACCCAGGAAAAAGGTTTGTGGATGCTCACCAAAAAAAACACACTCGAACGAATCAATTTTGTGATCCCCGATTATTTTAAAAATCAGGTGAAAGAAGAAATGCTCCTGTCCATTACCCATATTGGGCACTATGGCGGTAAAATGTATCTGGGAACTTACGGTGCGGGCATTTTTAAAGTGGATCGTGATTTTGAAATCAGCAAAAAAATCTCTTTTGATCAGTTGGGCGAAAGCTCCAATTATGTGAAAGATTTTGTGATCCGTAACAACAAAATATTTGCGGCCACTGCCTATGGCGTATTGGTGTACAGCTTACTGAATGAGGAAATTAACATTTACACCAAACAAGATGCCCCACTAGCTCTAAATTCCAACCCTTGCAATTGTATCTTTAGCGACAGTGAGAATAATTTCTGGGTAGGTACCGATCTGGGAGGCGTGAATATCTCCTTCTTCCGTTCACAAAAATTCCCTAACTCAAACTACAACTACGAATCCCGTTTCAGTAATATTTATGCCATCTGCGAAGTTAATGACGAAACGATTATGCTCGGCGGAGAGGGTAAATTGCAGGAACTTAATCTAACGACCGGATCTTCCATTGCACACGACAATATTTTGAAAGAAACCACAGTTCTAAGTATAGTGAAAGAAACAGACAATATTTTTTGGATTGGAACCTGGGGCAATGGCATCATTAGGTATGATAAATCCACAAAAAAGGGAAAGAACTTCCTTACGTCCGATAATGGCGGAACCATTTTATGTTTGGCGATCATTGATGATCAATTGTTTGCCGGTTCCATTGGTGATGGTTTGTTTAGGATCGATTTGGCCTCCTTTGATGTAAAACAATATACCGAAAAAGACGGACTTCCAAACCTGAGTATCAACACCATCTTCAGGGATACTAAACGCACAGTATGGCTGGGTATGAATGATGGAGGTTTGGTGAAATTGGGAGATCTTGGTAACACCGACCGTTTGGATGTAAAAAAGGTATTTGCCAATAAAGGAAAGGCAGGACAAATAGCTTCCAACATGGTTTTGGCAGTGAATGAAGATAACAGAGGTAATATTTGGGCAGCCACCTCCACAGGTTTAAGTAAATTACTACCCGATGGTTCTTTTTACAATTTTTATAATAAAGACGGGCTTTCAAATACCTATCTCTATTCTTTACTTAAAGATAGTCTCAATAATTTTTGGATGAGCACCAATGGTGGCATTGTGAAATTTAATCCCGCCCAGCCTGAAAAGGAGATCGCTTTTAAAAATTATAATATTAAAGATGGTCTTATTAATACCGAATACAATATGGGGGCGGCTTGCACCTCAACTTCCGGCATGATGTACTTTGGAGGTCCAAAAGGATTTAATGCCTTCCGTCCAACCTCTATTCACGATAATTTACACGTGCCGCAATCTTACGTACGTTCCTATAAACGAAGCGGTACCGATGTGCTTACCGATTCACTCATCGAATACAAAAAATTTCTTGAGCTCAATTGGAAAGAGAATTACTTCCAGTTTGAACTCGTGGCCATTGATTATACGGATCCGGGACAAAACAAATTCCGCTATAAACTCGAAGGCTACGACAAAGATTGGTCGGCCCCTACCAACGTGCGATTTGTTTCCTATACCGAACTGCCGGGTGGCAATTATACGTTTAAAGTGAAGGCGGCAAACAACGATGGCATCTGGAATGAGAAATCTTACGAATTACACATCGATGTAATTCCGCCGTTTTGGAAAACAAAACTCTTTTATTTTCTCGTCATCATTTCGCTTATCGCAGCCGTTTATTTTTATACCAGATACCGCACGAAAGCCTTTATTGAAGAAAATAAAATCCTCGAACAAAAAGTGGCCGAACGTACCCGCGAATTGGAAGAGAAAAACCGCGACATCACCAGCAGCATCCAATACGCGAAACGCATTCAGGAAGCTATTCTGCCCTCAAAAGATTATATTTTCACAAAACTCAATAAGGCGTTCATTCTCTACCAGCCAAAAGACATTGTGAGCGGCGACTTTTACTGGTTTTCGGAAGAAAAGGGGATCAAGATTTTTGCGGTGGTAGATTGCACCGGCCATGGTGTACCTGGCGCATTTATGAGCATGATCGGACACAACTTACTTCACCAGATCGTTTCTGAAAAAGAAACCACCGATCCGGGTCAGATTCTTGACATGCTGCACAAAGGGGTGCAGGACGCTCTTCGCCAGGGCCATAATGAGGTAAATACCAATGATGGCATGGATGTTTCATTAATCGCGATCAACGATAAAAAAGGCGAGATCAAATGGGCCGGAGCAAACCGACCTCTGGTGATCATCGACCAAAATAAACAACTCACCAAATACGATGGCAATAAATTCCCAATTGGTGGTGCGCAGCTAGATCATGACCGTCGTTTTACGACACATACTTTCCAAGCCCCAAAAAACGCCATGGCGTACATGTCCAGCGATGGTTATGCCGACCAATTTGGAGGTGATAAAGGCAAGAAGTTTATGGTGAAGCGCTTTCATGATCTTTTAGAGAATATCTACCTGATGGGCGCCGACCAACAGCGGGAAGCCCTTAGAAAGAGTTTTGAAGAATGGAAGGCAGGACACGAACAGGTAGACGATGTTTTGATAGTAGGTATTGAGATTTAGGAATTTTTATTATATTTGTCTATAAAATTAGCCCTTTGGTCGATAAAATGGCAAGTTCGTTATGAGAAACGTAAGATTGGTGCTGGTGTGTTTCTCGGTAACTTCCTTATTTATAATGGCCTGTGAGAAAAAAGAGTCAATGGAAGTGGACAATGAGACCCAATCAGTAGTGGATTATGCTCTGGTGGACCAGGAAATAATGGCAGTTTTCCCCGCAGTATTTCAGCACATGGCTCGAACACCTGGAGCCGGCGCGGAAGCTAAGGCTGGTTTTGTGTGCGACCCTTTCTCCTATGTGAGCGGCGACACAGTGAGCTTTAAGCCAAACCCGGTGTTTAGCCTCGATCTCTCTAAAACAAGCTGCTCACTTCCCGACGGAAAGACCAGAAGCGGCAAGATCACGGTTCGTCTTAGCGGAAAATTCAAATTAACAGGTACAAGCTCCGTTATTAAATTTGAAAATTATTCGGCAGCAGGCCTGTTGTATAGCTGCGATAGCATGGTGGTCCTCAACAAAGGATCAAACACGTCGTTTTATTCTTTTGGCGTAAAATTGCTGAACGGCACCTGCACGGGCCCTTCTTTTAAGATCTCGTATGCCTGTGATAAAACAATGGCAGTCTATGCAGTGGGAGATGCCTCGGCCACCGGGCCACTCGCCAGTAATTATGGCTCCGTTCAGGGCACAAACAGACAGGGACTACCTTTTTTAGTAAACATTACCACAGATATTGTGAAACACAATAATTGTTCTTATTTTGAGCAGGGAAAAATGACCATTCATCCGCAGGGGTTTAAAGACAGGTTGGTAGACTTTGGAAATGGGACGTGCGACGATCAGGCGACTTTTGCGGTAAACGAAAATACAGTAGCATTTAAATTAAAATAATATATTTACAACAAATTAAGACAAGCAAATCCATATTGGACGTTTTCGATATATACGATAAGATGGAGCGGAATAATATTTTGCTTTCCTTCAAGGGTGAAATAACTTCCGACCTGCTCACTTCCATTCTCCAAATTATGGAGAATAAAATGGATAATATGCAGGAAGAACCAAAGATGAAAAAGAAAGTCTATAATGTGCTTGTAGAATGTCTCCAAAATCTTTACCATCACCTCGATGAAATCACGGAAGTGGATTCGGAGAAAATTCGTTCTGCTATTTTTACGATCGGAAAAATGGATAGCAAATATTCCATCATTACAGGCAATTATATTTTAAACGAAAACATCAGTGGATTAAAAGCACGTTTGGATGAGGTGAATTCACTCAATAAAGAAGAACTGAAGGAGTATTACAAACGAGTTTTGAATAATGGCGAAATGTCCTTAAAAGGTGGCGGAGGATTGGGTATGATTGACATCGCCCGTAAAACTGGTGAAAAATTGGATTATAATTTTTTGGAAATTGACAATAAAGTTTCTTTCTTTACACTTAATATAAAAGTATCAAATCAATAAAATTTTAAAATTAATCACTATGGAAAAATACTCTATCGAAGGAACACCAAAAACGCCAAGCATAAACTTTGACTTGAATGGTGGTATACTCGAAGTAAAAGGTCGTTCAATTCCGGAAAATTCCATCGAATTTTACAAACCTTTGGTGGATGCTTTGGACAAATATGCGAGTACCGCGAAACCTACCACAACTGTAAATGTACAACTAGAATATTTCAATACTTCTTCATCAAAATGTATCCTCGATGTGTTTAAGAAACTGGAGGGAATTAATAAAGGAGGAAGTGCCGTGACTATTAACTGGCATTATGAGGAAGACGATGAAGATATGCTGGAGGCCGGCGAAGACTATCAGGCCATCATCAATGTTCCTTTTAAGATGATCATGGTAAACGAATAAATTTCAGATTAAACTTTTAAACCCTGCCTTCGGCGGGGTTTTTTTGTTATATTTGTCTCCCTTTAAAAATCAAAATATGTCAACTAAAATCACAGACTTATTAGGTTCAAATGCAAAGAATTTATTAGAGCACACCTGTAAGACGATTTCCAAAGAATATCTGCATTTACCCGGGAACGATTTTGTAGACCGGGTTTTCGCACCATCTAACCGCAATCCCCAGGTATTGCGCAGTTTGCATCAGCTATACAATACCGGTCGTCTTTCAGGAACAGGATATGTAAGTATCTTACCGGTTGATCAAGGTATTGAACATAGCGCCGGAGCCAGTTTTGCTCCCAATCCCATTTATTTTGACAGTGAGAACATCGTGAAATTGGCTATTGAAGGAGGTTGTAATGCCGTGGCATCTACCTACGGCGTATTAGGTTCGGTAGCGCGTAAATATGCCCATAAGATCCCCTTTATCGTTAAGATCAATCACAACGAATTCCTTTCCTACCCAAATAAATTTGACCAAATCATGTTTGGCTCGGTAGAAGATGCCTGGAATATGGGTGCCGTGGCCGTTGGGGCCACTATTTATTTTGGTTCCCCGGAATCGGGAAGGCAAATTGTAGAGGTGGCAGCAGCATTTGAACGTGCGCACGAGTTAGGAATGGCAACTGTATTATGGTGCTATACCCGCAACAATGCCTTCAAAAAAGACGGAGTAGATTACCATACAGCCGCCGATCTTTCTTCTCAGGCCAATCATTTGGGTGTTACCATACAAGCTGATATCATCAAACAAAAAATGTCGGACAAAAATGGCGGGTATGTGGCCATCAATTTTGGTAAAACGCATCAAAAAGTATATTCCGAATTAACTACCGATCACCCTATTGACCTTTGCCGTTACCAAGTTGCTAATTGCTACATGGGCCGCATGGGATTGATTAACAGTGGGGGAGAAAGTAAAGGCGCCAGCGATCTGGCTGAAGCTGTAACCACTGCCGTAATCAATAAACGCGGTGGCGGACAAGGTTTGATCAGTGGCAGAAAAGCGTTTCAAAAAAGTATTAAAGAGGGGGTAGAACTCTTGAACACCATTCAGGATGTTTACCTCGATAAATCAATTACAATCGCATAATAATTCATCACCGGATTAAGAATATACCTTAATTCTAAATTCTTAAATCAAAAAAATGGGTTGGTTCAAACGGCTAAAAGAAGGCATCACCACTTCCACAAAGGAGAAAAAAGAAACACCGGAGGGTTTGTGGTACAAATGTCCCTCTTGCAAGAAGATTCATACAGTTCAGGATCACACCGCCAACAAATACGTTTGTTCGGAATGTGGTTACCACGAAAAGATTGGAAGCAAAGAATATTTTGAAGTTATTTTTGATAACAATCAATTTACCGAATTGCACGAAAATTTGGTGAGCGGCGACCCCCTCGATTTCACCGATACAAAAAAGTACACCGACCGGTTAACGGATACCATCCGAAAAACCAATCTTAAAGATGCTTTGCGCAGCGCTTACGGAAAAGTAAATGGAAATGAACTCGTGATTTGTTGCATGGATTTTACGTTTATTGGAGGCAGTATGGGTAGTGTGGTGGGCGAAAAAATTGCGCGTTCCATCGATTTTTGTTTGAAAACAAAATCACCTCTCCTCATCATTTCTAAAAGCGGTGGGGCCCGTATGATGGAAGCCGCCTACTCACTCATGCAAATGGCCAAAACCTCGGCTAAACTAAGCCAATTGGCCAAGGAAGGTATCCCGTATATTTCTCTTTTAACCGATCCTACCACAGGCGGTGTTACTGCCAGTTATGCCATGTTGGGCGATCTTAATATTGCGGAGCCCGGATCACTCATCGGTTTTGCCGGTCCCAGAGTGGTGAAAGAAACGATCGGAAAAGATCTACCCAAAGGATTTCAAACAGCCGAATTCGTGTTGGAACATGGTTTCCTCGACAAGATCATTCCCCGTACAGAGCTCAAAGAAAGCCTCGGTAACCTTCTTCTTATGCTAAAGAATTAAGCTTCTTTAGTTAAATTATTGATTTTCAATTAGCTAGTTCTTCCGGCATACCCAACTTTTATGTATCTTTAGTCGTATTAATAGTAGATACGAGTGTCTATATGGAAATTCAGCCGCAATTAATTGCCTTGTGCATCAAGCAGGACCGAAAGGCTGAATACGAGCTGTACAAACTTTTATACAGTTACCTGATGAGTATTTGCATGCGCTACTCTCGCGACAAAGACAGTGCCTCTGCCATGCTCAATATGGGTTACATGAAGATCCTGAAAAATCTTCATACCTATCGCCCTGAGATTCCGTTTAAAGCCTGGATCAGAAGAATCATGGTAAACACACTCATTGATGAATACAGAAAGATTAAAAGAGAAAGAGAAAAAGTAACCTATGTGGCAGAGTATTTCGAAACGGCCGATTTTTCGGAAGTGAACGAAGCCCTGGGAAAAATAAATTACAAACATTTATTGGAACAAATAAATATTTTGCCCGAAGCCACAAAAAAAGTGTTCAACCTCTTTGCCATCGATGGTTATTCCCATAAAGAAATCGGTGAAATGTTAGAGATCAGTGAAGGCACTTCCAAATGGCATTTGAATGCGGCCAGGCAAAAACTTAAAGAATATATTGAAAATAGCGTACTAACTAGAATCTAGATAAACACAAGATGAGCTACGAAGAAGAGTTTGATAAGATTGTTCGACAAAAGGCAGAGGAGGCAGAGTACTCCTTTGAAGCGGACAATTGGGCCAAGGTCAGAGAAACGATGGATGCCGAAAGAACGGTTGCCGCAAAATTGGCACAAAAAAAATTATATGTTCCCATTGCCTCGGTACTTGGCGTGCTGGCAATTGGAATAGCAACCTATCTTTTTATAAGCCCTTCTAATTCCGAACAAGTGCTTGTTTCCCAAAAAAGTGCTGCCCCTTCTCTTGATCAACAAAAACAAATAAACCAACCTGTAACTACTGAAAATAATATCGTAAGCAAACAAGATTTACCAACTTTAACACCTGAAGGCCAAAAAGAAAATACTTATCAAACTGAATCGGATAAAAATATAACCAACCGCGCGGAAGCGGCAATTGTCCCTGCTTCATCCGTTTCCAAGAGGCTGCAAGGAAATCTTAAGTCGGAGATTGCTAATACGGGCTCTCAAAAAGTTGTGACAGCATCGGGCGCAATAAAACTACAAGATGTTCCTGTAACTCAAGACAACTCATCTTCTGCTTCAGCTGCAAATAATACGCAAGCTCAAGCTGCCGGTGGAAATGAGCCTCCTCAAGGTCAAATCGCCGCTACCGGTATGGCCGCAGCAGCACTGATCGCTTTAACGCCTCAACAAAAAGAAACAGCCAATAATCAGGAAGCAAGCAATGCCGGATCAACCGCTGAGGTAAGCACCAATGTTGAATCCATTCAAAAGTATGAGATCTTAACAAGCGAAGAATTACCGATGCGCTCGGGCTACCTTCCGGTTGACCAAACAGAAGAATCTATTAGTGCAGTGCCACTGGTACTACTCGATCGCTACAACGATGACTATTATACTAAAAGACTCAGAACCTATAATCTAAATGCGGAATTGGGCGGGAATTATTTAGTTGGCTGGAATACGAGTAATGGAACAGACGGAGCAGGAATTAACTGGTTTGCCGGTTTAAATTACAGTTACTTTGTTTCCGAAAAGATGAGCCTTGGTGGAGGTATTCAAACTTATAACACCTCTCATATTGAGGATCCCTTTTACCATGTTTCACAAAAGGAATATGGGTTCGGATCTACAACCACCCACACCTTAGTAACAGCTACCGATCTGTATTACGTTTCGCTGCCACTTAGATTCAGTTATTTACTCACCGACAAGCATCAGGTGGGATTGGGCTTTAACGCAGGTTATTTGGTGCAAAGTAAAAACAGCATGACTACCTATCACATGGCTGAAGGTGAAATAAGCAATTCCGTTTCAACAACCTCAAAAGGAGTGTACGATGGAATTTCCAGAAGCAATTATTTGGCTAGTATGTTTTATACCGCTCATTTCACCAACAAGTTTGCCGTGAATACTGAATTCACGTATGGATTAACTGATATTTTTAAGAATTTCGGAGATATTAATAACCACGAGAGCTCCATGGGTATTCGTGTAAGTTTGCAATATACCTTACTTCAAAAATAAAAGGATCATGAACAGTAAGATCTTATACAGTACTATTCTTTTTGCACTCCTCGCTACAGCATGCAAAAAAACCCCTTTGCCGGAAGAAGCACCTGCAGAGCCGGTATTTCTGTTGAGCGGAAAACTAGATGGTACAGATCTAAATTTTCAGGCAGGAAATATAAATTATTACATGAATGCTTCTTACTTTCAAGATGCCTCTAACCTTTATATCTTTAAAGGAGAACTCAAACAAAATTGCACCAGTGCTTGCGGTTACGGGCTTACAGTTCTTATCAACGATTATAAAGTGTCTGAACCAAATGGACCAATGAATATTGACAGTGCGATACACAAAGGGGCTTACCGTCTTTTTAACGAATCCATTTATCCAACGCAACAGGAGGTGAACTTTGTTCCAGTTAACGAACTCTCAGGTGATGTGTCTTATTCTTGGAGCATCGTAAATGGCACCTCCACCATCACAGCCCCCTTTACGTATACGCTTTCTAAAACACTCGATATTGGTAAAACCTATTCGGTGACGTTAACGTATGAAGAAAATGGAGGAACCTGCAATGCCACTCATACCAATGTGTTTCGCGTAGGAAATGCTTTTCAAACGACCATCACGGCTCAAAAAGACCTTACTCCATTAACACTAAAGTTTGCAGCAAAAACAAACACTACGGGAACATTTACCTACTTATGGGAATTTGGTGACGGTGCCACCTCCTCGCAGTCCATGCCAAGCCATACTTATGGGAATGAGGGGCCATTTATTGCAAAATTAAGCATGGTAAATGCGGCCAACGATTCATGTGTGTCGTACTATCAGGTAAATGCGGGACCAAACCCCTCTTGTCAGGCAAATTTTAATGCCTTGTTCCTGCCTCTGCAAACCATTCAAATTACAAGGTCTATCACCATCTTGCTTACCGATTCAACCGGCACTACATATTCCAGCGCCAAAGCCATGCAACCTACAGGAACGCATGTTGAAATAACCGATGTTGGAGAGTACAAAACCAACAATTACGGTCAGCCCACAAAAGTGGTTTCACTGAATTTTGATTGCGTGCTTAAAAACGGAAACGTGTCAAAATTACTTAAAGGCGGACATGCCGTGATAGCCGTGGCATACAAGCAGTAAATCTGGCGGCCGCGAAACAAACAATTATTTTTAATTTGCCTGGATCTCACCCACATGCTTTTTCAAATGGGCTAAATTCAACTTGTGTTCGATGAACATCTTTTGGTTGCCTTTTTTGAAAAGTGTTGCGGGAATGGCCCCGCTCCATTTTTCAGAAATAAGATTGATATAACTGTTGCCGTCTATTTCATCTAGTAAGACACATTCGGTATTTATCTTGTTCTTTTTCAGAAAGGCATTTACTTTTGTCACGCCATCTTCTTTAAAATCAAGATTTACCAATAACACTTTTACGGGCATTCCCTTAAGTTCTGAATTTAAACTGTCGAATGCAGGAAGTTCCTGAATGCAGGGTTTGCACCAGAGTGCCCAGAAATTTACCACATAGGTTGTATCTTTAAGGGCGATGCGATGCAACAGGTCGTCAATTTTATAAAACCCTGCTAATTTTTGCGCTTGAAGTAGGGTACTTAAAAAGATAAAACTAATGAGTATGCGTTGCTTTGTAGTCATATTCTTTTTCCAATAGTTTTATTTCGCGAATCAATCGGTTAATTTCAAGACTGTCGGTTCCATCATAAAATCCCCTCAGGTGAGACTCTTTATCCACCAATGCAAAATTCTGCGTGTGAATAAAATCATCAGCTCCCCCATCGCCCGCTTCGGCGTTTAAAAGATATCCTCTTCTGGCTACATCATATAGTTGCTTTTTGGAACCTGTAAGAAATAACCAACGTTGGTCTCTCACCCCCCTGTTCCTGGCGTATTGAAGCAACGTGGGCACACTGTCGGTTTCGGGATCAACCGTATGTGACAGAATGAGAACCGTACTATCTTGTTCAAATTCCTTATACACTTTCTCCAAATTGGTATTCATAATTGGGCAAATGCTCTTGCAAGTCGTAAAAAAGAACTCACACACATAGATCTTATTGGCAGTGGTTTTCTTAGTGGTCTTTTGATTGTATTGGTTGATAAATTCAAAATCTATAACCACGTGATAGGCCGTGTCGTTTGCCGGCAAAGCGTGTTTTGGTCCATAGAAATTTAATACACGAAGGGGTTTGTTTTCCTTCAAAGCCAGGTAATACCAAAAAATAAATATAAGGGGAATGAAAAGGAGCAGCCAATAATAATTAAATTTGAATTTCATTCGCTAAAATTACTCAGTAAATCTACATGTATGGCCATTTTTAGAAATAATAAGAAAGACGAACGGGAATTGGGTTTTGGTTCGCAGAACTACCGCAAGTCGGTACGCTTTATTAATAAGGACGGATCGGTGAATGTGCAGCGAAGGGGTCTGGGTGGTTTCAATAATCTTGATCTCTACCACTGGCTCACCTCGGTTTCAGGCACCCGCCTTTCGGTGTTTATCATTATTAGTTATACGCTGGTGAACCTTATTTTTGGCGGGATTTATTATTTGATAGGTGCCGAGCACTTCGATGGCGTGAATCATAGTTCGGAGTTTCAGAAGTTTCTGAGTCTTTTCTTTTTTAGCGCCCAAACCATTACCACGTTGGGGTATGGCCATCTTTTTCCAATAAGCAATGCGGCAAGTAGTGCGGCAGCAGCCGAATCTCTGCTGGGCCTTTTGAGTTTTGCCATCGCTACCGGCGTTATTTTTGGCCGGTTCTCGCGGCCACAGGCCCATATTTTATACAGCAAAAATATTCTCATAGCGCCCTACGGGGAAATAAAGGGACTTATGTTTCGCATCAGCAATAAAAAACAATACGAACTCATAGAATCGGAAGCCAACCTAACTATGTCGATCAACAACCCGGTCAACAATAAGCGCGAATTCTTCAATTTAGCACTCGAGATCAAATCCATTAATTTTTTGGCGTTGAGCTGGACGATTGTGCACCCCATAAATGATCAAAGTCCCATTTTCGGATTAAGTGCAAAAGAGCTGGAAGAAAGAGACGCCGAGTTTCTGATCCTGATTAAAGCCATCAACGATACATTTTCGCAAACCGTCTATTCGCGGTATTCTTATAAGCCCAACGACATTGTTGAAAATGCAAAATTCAGGCCTTTGGTGCCCGAAGCAACGGAGAGAGGTAAAATCAGAGTTTCCGTCACAGATATTCACCACTTTGATGCAGTCGTTTAAAAGACCGACTGTACCCCTTCACGCAAATTGTAGCGATTACTCATTACTTCACCATAAGCACCCGCACTTCTAATGGCGATTAAATCACCACGCTTTGTTTCTGGTAATTCAACAGCTTTCCCGAAACAATCGCTACTCTCACAAATGGGCCCCACCACATCGTAACGCATGGTGAGCGAAGAATCTGATTGGCTGATATTCTCAATCTTATGGTAAGCTTGGTAAAGCGCCGGGCGAATCAACTCGGTCATACCAGCATCGAGAATGGCGAAATGCGTATTGATGCCATGTTTAATATATAAAACTCTGCTGATCAGGGAGCCGCATTGAGCACTGATGGAGCGCCCCAATTCAAAGTGGACCTGCTGCTGCAGCGGTAACTGCAAGAAATTTCGGAAAATAGAAAAGTAACTTTCAAAATCAACAATGGCTGCTGTATCGGGCTCCTGGTAATTGATGCCCAAGCCACCGCCCAGGTTTATGTGGTCTAAAAGATATCCTTTGTGAATGAACCATTGGTTGATCTCATTCACGCGCAAACAAAGATTCTTAAAAGCGTTGAGATCTTGAATTTGTGAGCCTATGTGAAAATGCAAACCAATTAACCGACAGTTTTTAAGAGAACCTAATTTATCCAGAACTTGGTCAAATTCATAGGGATTGATTCCGAATTTATTTTCTTCAAGACCGGTGGTGATGTATTTGTGGGTGTGGGCATCTACGTTTGGATTGATTCGTAAAGCAATGTGCGCTTTTTTATTTTTTGAGGCGGCAATTAAGTCAATCACTTCAAGTTCGGGGATACTTTCCACATTAAAACAAAAAATATCATGATCGAGGGCATAGGCAATTTCTTTATCACTTTTTCCAACGCCGGCAAACACAATCTTTTCGTGAGTGAAACCACATTCCAAAGCGCGTTTTACCTCATTGCCACTCACACAATCAGCTCCTAATCCTGCTTCCACAATAGGAGCCAGCAAGGTAGGATGAGCATTAGCTTTTAAGGCGTAATGAACATGGTAGGCAGAACCCGCTGCCTGTTTAACAGCAAGTAGGGTGTTCTTTAAGAGCTCGAGGTCGTAATAATAGAAAGGCGTCTCAAGGCTTTTAAAATATTCTTTTTGTTGGAGGCTAAACATAAGTTCAATTAATTTTTATTAAACAAACCCTTGTTTAAGGCCAGCAGGGCTTCTTTTTTTAAACTACTGTTCACAAGTACCGAAATGTTATTTGGACTGCCGCCATAAGACACCATTCGCAAAGGGATGTTTCGCAGGGCATCCATCACTTTGCTGGCAAACCCCGATTGATGTTTGGGCAAATTGCCAACCACGCAGATAATTGTTTGGTTTTCGTCGATTTCCACCTGTGCGATATCTTTTAATTCATCAATAATTAGCGTGAGATGTTTGGGGTTATCTACCGTCAAAGAAATTGCTACCTCACTGGTAGTGATCATATCGATGGGGGTTTTAAATCGTTCGAAGATTTCAAACACCGCCCTCAAAAAACCATGCGCCAATAACATGCGATCACTTTTAATATTAATGGCGGTAATTCCATCCTTCGCCGCAACAGCTTTTACACCCTCTTCACTCGAAACATTGGCAATCAGCGTTCCCGGGGCTTCCGGCTGCATGGTGTTTTTTAAACGCACCGGTATATTTTCTTTTTGGGCAGGAAGAATGCAGGTAGGGTGGAGGATCTTTGCTCCGAAATACGCTAACTCGGCAGCCTCATCAAAACTCAACTCACTTACAGGGTGCGTATTACTTACGATGCGCGGATCGTTGTTGTGCATGCCGTCAATATCGGTCCAGATTTGGATTTCAGGGCTCTTTATCGCAGCACCAATAATAGAGGCCGAGTAGTCGCTGCCCCCACGTTTGAGGTTATCGATCTCGCCAAATGAGTTTCTGCAAATATAACCCTGAGTAATGAACAAATTTTTACCCGAATTGAGCACAAGTTCCTCATGTATATATTTTCTAATGTACGGAAGATCGGGTTCCTCATTTTTGTCGATCCGCATAAAATTCAGGGCTGGAAGTAAAACCGAATCTATGCCGCTTTCCTCAAGGTAATAGTGAAACAGGGCAGTGCTCAGCAATTCTCCCTGGGCGAGTATCGCCTTTTCTTCATTGGCGGTGAACATGTCGAGTGTAAATGCCAAAATATAATTAAAGTGATTTAGTACCAGTTCCTGCGCCTTTTCCAAGCTTTCTTTTTTTGAGAACAGCTCGCTGATTACCTGCTTATAGTTGGTTCTTAATTTTTCGGTGAGATGGGCTGCCTCCTCTGTATTCCTTTGGTACAATGCATTGCAGATCTCCACCAACGCATTGGTGGTGCCGCTCATGGCACTGAGTACCACAATTTTAGGAGTGCCGTTAGCAGTCAACTTCACCAAGTCCTTTATTCGCTGCGGCGTTCCAACACTGGTGCCACCAAATTTTAAAACAAGAAACATAATCTCTGTTAATTTAAGTAAGAAAAGATAACAATCACCGGTCCAGTAAATAGTTGTTCTGAATAAAGACGCTTTCCGATACCATTATCTTTTTGCGCCGGGTGCGCATCTTCTTCAGAAGCGCAAAGAAAAAAAAGTTCTTTAACACTCACAAAATAATTGCTGAAGGCTTTTGAACAAAAAAACTGTAACCTTCGGGAAAATTCAGGGAAGGTTCATTTTTGAAGATCCCGAAAACGGAACTACCGCTGCCGCTCATGCAGGCATAGATTGCGCCTTGCTTATAAAGATGTTCTTTGAGCAACTTAATGTCGGGAAATTTCTTCAGCACCACTTCTTCAAAATCATTTACCAGAAAATTTTTCCATTTAGAAAGTGGTTTTTTTTCGATTACTTTTTTTAAAGCATGAGTAGGGGGCCCGGGAACAAGCATGTTGTAAGCGGCTTTGGTATTGCTGTTAATCCCCGGATACACAATTAAAATATAATAAGTTGAGAGATCAAGTGGCGTTTCAGAAAACACATCCCCTTTTTCGGTAGCAAATACCGGTTTGTTTTTAATAAAAAACGCACAATCACTGCCCAGCGAAGAGGCCATACTCGCCTTTTGCTTCTCGGTATAACCGAGCTTAAAGGTTTTGTTGAGCGCATTGATAAAAAAAGCGGCATCCGAACTTCCCCCACCCAAACCGGCTCCCATAGGGATGTTTTTGTGCAAATGTACCTTAAGCGGCGGCAGTTTAGATTCAGTTGAGATAAGTTTCCAGGCCTTGTATATTAGATTATTCTCGAGCTGCCCCTCAATGGCTAACCCACTTTGACTGTAGTTAAAGGCCTGTGTGTGGTCATCGTGCGGCAATATTTCAAGAGCATCGCACCAGTTTACCGGGTAAAATACCGTCTCTATGGAGTGAAATCCGTCGGGTCTTTTGTTCAGAACATTCAGGCCAAGATTTATTTTACAATTTGGAAAGTGAATCATAGCGGCAAAGATACTTTGGCAAATTTCATTATTTATTTTGAAATGGAGTTTATTAATTTGTGATTTTCAGGAGTAGCCTCAAAATAGCTGCACCTGCCATTTTAACAATTTCTGGTACAATCCTTGCATTATAGTGGGAAAGCCTAAATATAGTTTTATGAGAAACCAAGAGGTCAAATCGTATAGCCGCCTATTAGTGGCCGCATGCATGGTGCTAAGTTTAAGTTCCTGCAATTATTTTAACAAAAAACCTTCCCCGGCGCAGGCTCCTGTTGCCGACAAAGAATTTCAGAGTTCCATCGATGCCACCTTTGCCACTTTGCTGGTTTCAGACATTGAAATGATAGGCAGTTTTACAGGGGAAGGCATAGAATACCCCAACTTCTACAACCAGTCCCCCGCCAGTTATGTCACAAGCACACAGGGCACATTAACCCCAATTACTGATATTGCATCGAAATACCACTTCACGGCATTTAACCGCACCCTGTGTTACGATGGCCATATGCGTGACGGAACCGTCAATCTGCGGTATGAAAATTCGACCCAACATGCGAACTATTACCGCGATTACGGGTTTTATGGAGAGATTACCCTCAGTGATTACAAAGTGGATGGCTGGCTTATTCGCACCGTTCCTAACGGGGCGCCATGTAAGGTGTATAACCAGTTAAATGGGGCTAATTATGATCCCACCCAAACAAAACTATCTTGGTCAATAGAGGGAAGCTTTGAATTCATTCACCCTACTGATCCCTCACGAAACATGACTTGGAGCGGCAAACTCACTAAAACGCTGGCCAACTCTACCGATCGAAATGTGTTTGACCCGTCTAAACAAAAAGCTATCAATTGGCCAATGGGAAGGGTGGAATATACAGGATGGGCCACGGGACTTACTTCGGGCAACGTTCCGTACACGTTTTCCATTTATAACCGATTGCCTTTGACCCGTGACTTTAACTGCTTCCCAAATAAAATAGGTGGTGTGCAAAATCCCGGCTCCGTAGTATGGAACAGCGAATCTCACCCCTTCATAAAGGGAATGGTAGAGTTTAAAACTGCCGATTTGTACCCCCGCCAGATCTATTACGGCAATGAAGGCGATCCATCGTTACCGCCCCAATGCGATAACTCGGGAGAAGTACTCATTAAAGGGATTACTTATAAGGTCGACTTTATGGAATAATGAGTAGTGGTGCGGTCGCCGAACTGAAAGAAGTACAAGAATTTTAATGCTAAATTAATTAATAACCAGTGCATGAATAGGACCCTTTTTCCTTAACAAATTTTGTTAGATTGGAATAATTGTCATAAATTGCAACAAAATAGTTCAAACAATATGAAAATGAAAAAAGTCAACTTGGGATTTGCTTTATTAACAGTTGCAGCAGTATTTGTTTTAGGATGTAAGAAACCGACGGCAAATGTTGAACCGGTGGCTGACACGGAGACTCAAAGCGCTATTGATGCAGCATGGGCTACTTATGTAATCAGTGATATCGATCAGGTGTGCGGATTCATAGGAGAAAATAATTTCCTTTCACATTTTTACGTCAACGTTCCGGGAACTCAAACTGTAACCGGGATTAGAGATATTGATAATAAGAACCTGGTAATGGGTTGGAACAAAACCATGTGTGTGGACGGTCGCCTGAGAGACGGGTCCATTTTTATGGGATATAAATTGGATTCAATTTCAAATCCAAATACCAACCTCAACTCGGTGTATTACAGAGAATATGGTTTCGTAGGACGAATTACTTTTTCCGAATATAAAATAGATGGGTGGAGAGTTACGCTTTTTGATCCCGCTGCGCCTGCTTACGTGTATAATAAGATTACTACGCCTCAATACGATCCTTCCAAAGTGAAGCTAACTTGGTCTATCGAAGGTAAGTTCTTACTAGAACACCCCTCAGACCCAAGCAGAAATATAGTTTGGTCAGGGAAATTATTTAAGACCCTTACTAATTCTACCGATCCTAAGATCTTTGCTGTCACTAAACAATCTGCTATTAACTGGGCTAGTCCTGATCCAAAACTACCACGTGCCATTGTGAGTTACCATACTGTTAAAGGGAATGTGATTACGGGAATGACAAACGGTAATGTTCCTTTCAGCATGACCATTGACGAAAAAACACCATTGATCCGTGATTTCAAATGTTTCCCTGACCAGATTGCCGGCGTGGTGCCTACTAATACCCCCGGTGTGGTGACAGTCATGAGTGAAGAGCACCATCCCTTTATTAGTGGAATTGCTTCCTTTACTACCGGAACAAGTTACCCACGTCAGGTGTATTTTGGAAATGAAGGTAATCCTGATATCCCCGGTCAATGTGACATCACAGGAACTGTGTTAATCAAAGGGAATTCATACCCCATTAACTTCCGCAAATAAGATTCAATTTTTAAATGCAAGGCCGTCTTAACAAAGGCGGCCTTTTTTATTTTTGATTGCGCTAACAATTTCATGTTTAATAAAATTGGTTGTAAATTTTTGCCTGCGTGCTTTCTCTACGCGTATTTTATTCGTAAAATAGCCGAATGAAGAATAGCTTGGTCCTTCTTGTTGTTTTTGTACTGTCGCGGTTGGATGCTCAGGTGTATATTCGTACCAACTTATTACATACCATCCCCCTCCATAAATCACTCACCTTTGAAGTGCGCATCAATAAAGGCACACTCAGTAATTTTGCGCGATACCAATTGGAAGTACCTCCCGGTATCGTGATAGAGGAGGTTGAAAGCCGAACTGGAACATTTTCATTTGAAAATAACAAAGCCAAAATTATTTGGGTCGTGCCACCGGCCAGTGAAGAATTCGGAATCCGGATGAAGATTAAGTCCGTAAAAACGAGTCAGACGGCCCAGTTTCTAATGAAATATTATTACATGGATCAGGACGATAAGCGGGAATTTGAGGCGCAAGCGTATGTGGTCAATTTTAAGGACACCGTTCTGCCCGTGTTTCTCTCTGCTCCTATGACCACCCTTCTTTCTAAAAACCCACCCCCACCCGTTGCTGCACCGGTTAATCCTTCAAATGTGAACACCAAAGATCCTGAGCAATTGAAACAACAGGTTGCTCAGCTGCGAAAAGACTCCAAAGAGGCATTTGTAGTAGGTGAACGCGAAAAAGCTGCAGCAGAGCTAAGACTAAGCGCCATAAGCGAGGAAGAAAAAAAGACATCAGAAATTACCGACGAGCAAGAAAAGAAAGTCCAAACTGAAAAGTTAGATGCCGACAAAAGTAAGGCGCAAGATGAATTAGCTATCGCAGAACGAGTGCTCACTTTGGCAAAATCATTGGATGAAAATGCCAATGAAATTGAACGGATAAACAAGTCCGTGAATCCAACCAGTTTCTCTGACGACGCCATGACAGTACCGTCAACCGAAACCCCATCGGTAACCATAGCCATGGAGCCTATGGACCAGCCCGTTCCCGTGAATACTGTCCCCCCCCCGGCAAAAAAAGAAGCTGAAGCCCCCTTGGTTGAAACTACTAAGGTGGAGACAAAAAAGGAAGCAGTGGTACCGGCGAAAAAAACGGTCAAGCCCACTTGGAAAGATGTGGCTGCATTTGCCGAAGAACCGGCCATACCCGGCGCCGGGCGTGTGTATATGGTGCAGATCGGCTCTTTTGTTGAGAAACCCGGCATTGCACAGTTTAACGCGCTTGGTAGGGTAACTGTGGTAAACGAAAGCAATGCTTTTAAAGTCCTAATTGGTCGCTACGACTCTAAAGACGAAGCCTACAAGAAAAAAGCTGAACTAGGTTCCAAAAACGTAGATGGTTTTGTAGTTACCTACGAAGGTGGCATAAGGGTGAAATAATCCTTCAAAAAACTAGTGCCAGCCTGTCATTTATTCCTGTCATTTTTTTCGTTTTTACCATCATTTTGTGAATTAATGGCGAAATACGTCAAAAAATGTGCATTGGCACAGTTTATGATTTTAACTTTGCGAAAAATTTTCGGAACCGGTAGACAGTATCGGCAACCATAAAAAAAATAAATCAATCATACTATGGCAAAGACAACAATGACTAAATCAAACGTAAACGTAAGGCCTTTGGCTGACCGTGTTTTGGTAGAACCTGCAGCTGCTGAAACAAAAACAGCGGGGGGAATCATCATTCCCGATACTGCAAAAGAAAAACCCATGCGTGGAAAAATCGTGGCAGTGGGAAATGGCAAGCCTGAAGAGCCAATGACCGTGAAAGTGGGTGATACCGTGCTTTATGGAAAATATGCAGGCACTGAACTTTCTATTGATGGTAAAGATTACCTTATCATGAAAGAAAGCGATATATACGCGATCATCTAAGGATCGGTTTTCAGATTGGGTGACGATTTGGATCGTGGCGCCGGTTTGAATGCGCTCTTAAACTAGTAACTAACATCAAAAATTAAAAAACAAATAAAATGGCAAAAGACATAACCTTTAACATAGAAGCCCGTGATGCACTGAAACGTGGTGTGGATGCTTTGGCAAACGCGGTAAAAGTAACATTAGGACCAAAAGGTCGTAACGTAATTATTGACAAGAAGTTTGGTTCACCACAAATCACCAAAGACGGTGTAACGGTGGCCAAAGAGATCGAATTGAGTCACCCTGTTGAAAATATGGGAGCACAATTATTGAAAGAAGTGGCCAGCAAAACCGCCGATGTGGCCGGTGACGGAACCACTACGGCAACAGTATTAGGACAAGCAATTGTGACTGCAGGTCTAAAAAACGTGGCAGCAGGAGCCAATCCTATGGATCTGAAGCGTGGTATCGACAAAGCGGTGATCGCAGTGGTTGAACACCTTAAGAAACAATCACAAAATATCGGAAACGAGAATAAAAAGATTGAACAAGTAGCTACAATTTCTGCCAATAATGACAGCACAATCGGGAAACTGATTGCCGAGGCAATGAGCAAAGTAAAAAAAGAAGGCGTAATTACTGTAGAAGAAGCAAAAGGCACCGATACCACTGTTGAGGTGGTTGAAGGAATGCAATTTGACCGGGGTTACATTTCTCCTTATTTCGTAACCAATGTAGATAAGATGGAAACGGTATTGGAAAGCCCTTACATATTGATCTATGAGAAAAAGATCAGTGCCATGAAGGAATTATTGCCCATCCTCGAAAAAGCTGTTCAAACCGGAAAACCACTCCTGATTATTGCGGAAGACCTTGATGGGGAAGCTTTGCAAACTCTGGTGGTGAACCGTTTGCGTGCCAACTTAAAGATCGCTGCGGTTAAAGCTCCTGGCTTTGGCGACCGCAGAAAGGCCATGTTGGAAGACATCGCTATTTTAACCGGTGGAACTTATATCAGCGAAGAACAAGGACGTAAATTGGAAGACATGCAATTGACTGATCTTGGCCGCGCCGAAAAAATTACCATTGATAAAGACAACACTACCATTGTGAATGGAGCTGGTAAGAAAGCAGACATAGTATCTCGTGTGAATCAAATTAAAGCACAAATCGAATCTACTACTTCTGATTACGATAAAGAAAAATTGCAAGAACGTTTGGCTAAATTAGCCGGTGGTGTTGCAGTTCTCTATATTGGTGCTGCCAGTGAAGTGGAAATGAAAGAGAAAAAAGACCGTGTGGACGATGCGTTAGCCGCAACTCGTGCCGCTGTTGAAGAAGGAATTGTACCGGGTGGTGGAACTGCCTATATTCGCGCAATAGCTGCTTTAGACAAGTTGAAAGGCTCAAACGAGGATGAAACTACAGGGATGGCGATCGTGAAGCGCGCTCTTGAAGAGCCATTGCGTCAAATTTGCACCAACTGTGGAATTGAAGGTTCTATTGTGGTACAACGCGTAAAAGAAGGCAAAGATGATTTCGGATTTAATGCACGTACAGAGGTATATGAAAATTTACTAAAGGCAGGCGTAATAGATCCTACTAAAGTGAGCCGTGTGGCATTAGAAAATGCAGCTTCAGTAGCTGCTATGCTTTTAACCACCGATTGCGTTTTAGCTGAAAGAAAAGAAGAAAAACCGGCTATGCAAGGTGCTCCTGATATGGGCGGCATGGGTGGCATGATGTAATGCTGTGTTTATTGCGGCCGACCGAAGGTCACCGAGGCGGTACACCCTAAAAACTGTACTTTGAAAAAAAAAGAGCTCCCGGATTTTGGGGGCTCTTTGTGTTTATGTTTGTTTATTTCAGTACAATTGATCTGGTTTCGAAGTTCAATGCCCAAAGAACATCTGTATCATCTGCCAGTGCGATAAGGCCCACTTACGATATTCACACTTGCATGGTTGGTGCATGAGCTCCGCCTTACGTGTTTATGGAGGCGCATTTCAAATGCATAGAGATTTTCATATCAGAAACCAAAATGCCGGATCAATCCGAATTGTTGGGGAAATGTATTTTATTTATTCCTTGGATTTTTTTATTACTGGAAACACACTGTTTGCTGCCTGAGCGATTGTAGTGGAAAGCCCACAGCCACGCCTGTCTCTTTGCGTGGCGAGGACTTGCAACGGAAAGCGCGACCCCTGAAGCTAAGGACTTGGTAAGAATCACCAGCCACCGCACAGACTGGCTCATCAAGCCACTGGCTTGCTGCCCTGCTTCAGGGGGCAGGCCCAAAAACTTTCTCCCCAGCTTTTCCCCTTGACCCAAAATGCCCATCATTGTATGAACTTTTTCTTTTCTCCACAATAGAGTTGGATCTCTGTTTCCTCTTTATATTTGTGAAGATCTGCTGTTTTTTATCAATGAGAATTGCTCCTTATATTGCGTTGCTTTTTCTTATCTCCTGCCGGCAAAAACCGGCAAAGATTACCTTTTCAAAGGACCGGCTTGGTTATTATTACCACCTGATTGCCTTTGCGAATGATTCGTCACATTACATGGCAGATCGCATTGCCAGAGTTAGCGCCGAGTTTAAAACACAAAGGGATTCGGTGTTTTGGGATTCCCACAATAATATGAGCAGTAAGTTTTTTATCAGAGTAGACTCCGGGGAAAAGCGCAATTTTCTCCAAAATTATGTTTCTAAACTTTCTGAAGGAGACAGCGCTTGCCTGCTGATTAAACCAAGTGACTTTTTTGTTCAGCAATTTAATAGCGAAAAAGTGCCTTATTTCAGCCTACACGACAGTGTGGTGCGGGTTAATTTGAAGGTGGAGAGAATATATACCGTGCAAACCTTCCAAAAAGTTAATGATAATTTGAGGGTGCTGGAAACGCAGCAAATCGAAAATCACTTTAAAGATGCCCGGGAATTTGAAATGGCCAGGGACGAGGCTGGTTTTTTTTGGCTCGATCGTCCGGCACCTTCCCGGGGTGAATCTGTGAAAATGGGGGAGGAAATTAAAGTGGTGTACCGGGGGCAGTTCATGAATGGCCGTTACCTCGAAAGTTCAGCTCAACAGTTGGAGTTTATTTATGGTAGTCCCGATCAGCTCCTAAAAGGTTTAAATATTGTTATAGGAAAGCTAAAATTAGGCCAAAATGCAAAAATAATCTTACCTTCACGCCTTGCTTTTGGAGAATTAGGAAGCAGCAATGGAACTGTGCCACCCTTTACTCCTTTGATGTATTCGATCAGAGTATTTCAAGAGAGAAAAGACGCCATGAATCAGTAAATTCGAAATAAAAAACATAAAACAATTACATGAAAAAAGTAACATTACTTGCAACAGCAGCCATCGCTATGATCATGAGCTCTTGCAGCGATTCTCAATTTGATGGCTTTAAAAAGTCTGAAAGTGGTTTGCATTATAAATTCTTTAACCGCGCGGAAGACGGACAAAAGATCAATATTGGAGATGGAATCACCATTGGGTATGTGATAACCAAAGAAGGAAGCGATTCCGTGATCGTTGATTCTAAAAAAGTGAGTCAAGATGGAACAGGTTACGTGCAGTTTGGGATGAGTAAGTCGTCATTTGTGGGCAGCTTTGAAGAAGGGATGATGATGATGAGCAAAGGCGACAGCGCTGCCTTTATCGTATCGGCCGATTCGTTCTTCTTAAAAACAAATCAACAAAATGCGTTGCCAAAAGGGTTCAAACCCGGAGAGCACCTGCGCGGCGTGTTTAAAATCAAAGATATTCGCACGAAAAAAGAATTAGAAGAAAATCAAAAGAAACAATTGGCTGAAGCAGAAGTGGCAGCAAAAGAAGCGCAAGGCAAAGAAATGCCGATTCTTGAAAAATACCTGGCAGATAATAATGTAAAGGTAAAACCTACTGCGTCGGGATTGTATTACATCGAATTAAAGAAGGGTACGGGCAATTCGCCACTAGCTACCGACATGGTAAAAGTAAATTATACCGGTAAATTATTAGACGGTACTATTTTTGATAGTTCAGAGAAAAATGGCGGTCCTGTTGAATTCGTGTTAAACCAGGTAATTCCGGGTTGGACAGAAGGTTTGCAATTGATGAAAAAAGGCGGAAAAGCACAATTAATCATACCTTCCGCTTTGGCGTACGGACCAAGAGGCGGCGGACCAATTCCTGCTTATTCTCCCTTAACATTTGAAGTTGAATTGATTGATTTTAAACCGGCACCTCCCAGAGAGCAAGCCCCTCAAGGTCAACCACAACACTAAGGTTTAATAAATTTGGCAGTATTTTTGCTATTGGTACACCACATAAAACCAAAACAATGAAAAAGTTAGTAATCATGATCTCTGCTTTATCCGTTCTGAGTAGTGGGGTAATGGCGCAGAAAAAAGAAAAACAAAAATTAAGTAAGATGGATAAGGAATTTTTAGGCAAACAAGCTGATGGCATGTATGCTAAGTTTGAAACAAACAAAGGCAGTATTTACACTGCACTTGAATTCAAAAAAACACCCATGACGGTTGCCAACTTCGTTGGACTGGCAGAAGGTAAAATTAAAAACACAGCAAAACCCGATGGCACGCCCTATTACGATGGCCTGAAATTTCACCGGGTAATTCCTAATTTTATGATTCAGGGTGGTTGCCCACTTGGCACCGGTACCGGCGATCCGGGTTATAAATTTGGTGATGAAATAGACACCTCATTAAAACATAAAGGTCCCGGTATCTTGAGTATGGCCAATGCTGGTCCCGGTACTAACGGGTCTCAGTTTTTTATTACCCATGTTGAAACTCCTTGGTTAGACGGCAAGCATACTATTTTTGGACACGTAATTCAAGGGCAGGATGTGGTGAATAAAATTGCGATGGGAGATACATTGACTCATTTGGTGATCTTAAGAAAAGGTAAAGAAGCAGAAGCATTTGATGCCCCTGCTGTATTCGAATTTGAAAAAGGAAATGTAGGTGCTAAAGCAGCAGCCAAAGCCAAGGCGGATGAAGAAGCAAGGGCAGCAGCTAACGCCGCGGCTTTAAAACGTTTCGAAAATGCGACCACCACGGCTTCGGGATTAAAATATATTATTGAAAAACCGGGCGAGGGTGCTTTTCCAAAAGCAAGTGATCAAGTGACCGTATTTTACCGTGGAACGTTTACAAATGGTAAAGAGTTTGATGGTAATTTCGGGAAAACACCAATTTCATTTGGATTAAATCAAGTGATTCCGGGTTGGACAGAAGGACTTCAATTGATGAAGCCGGGCGGACGAGCAATCTTTTACATTCCTTACCAAATTGGGTACGGTGAAAATGGACACCCGTCGGGGGTAATTCCTCCAAAAAGCGATTTGATTTTTGAAGTGGAATTAGTCAAAGTAAATTAATAGGCATTCCTCTACTTGAAACCCCGTCCGGTAAGCCGCGACGGGGTTTTTGCATTTTACAAGAAGTGAACTGTTCAAATTTGTTACGTTACCGAACCATCGTAGCTCACCAGTATATCTTTGCATTAGGAGTTACGAAGAGCTCTAGAAAAAAAGCCAATTCATAAGGTGATGTAGTGAACCCTCGCACATATCTTAAGCTGTCTGCCCCATCTGCGTTACTTTATGAAACAAAAAAAACCCGGCAAAAGAGCCGGGTTCAATGAAATAAAGGTTTGAATTATTATTTATTTTCAGCTATTAGCTTCTCAGCTTGCTTTACATAGTCGTCGTTCTTGTCTTCTTTTGCTAATACAATTACCTGCTCAGCTGTGGCGATGGCTCCTTTTTTATCTTTTTGTTTAGCCTGGATCTTTGCTTTTAACAGCACCATCCAGTAAGCTTTAGGATTTCCGGCAATGGCTTTATCAACCCAGGTGCCTGCAATGATAAGGTCTTTGTTGGTTTCATAATAATAACTGGCTGCCTGAAAATACGGGCGGTTATCATTTACCACATTGGTTTCAATCGCCTTCATAATCTTCGAATCAATGTCGGCTACCACAGCGAATGATGCGCGGGTGTTTTCCCAATTGAGTTCAATGTTACTGGTACTCGGCGTCACATCAGCGATGCCCATTGAAAAGGTCTCCACCTTATCATTTAGCTTCTTTGAAGGAACTGTAAATCGTAAAAGTTCATTTTCCTTCTTGTAATCCGCCACATTTCCTCCTAATTTAAGATCTTTGTAAACGAGAATTTCCCAGCTGTCCTTGTTTGGGATGGTATACAGGGCGTAAGTTCCTGCTAACACAACATTTCCTTCGAGTTTCACATCTTCGCCAAATGTTATTTTAGTGGATGCATTGGCACCTGTGCGCCAAATGGCTCCAAAAGGTACCAGGTCGCCATAAATAACTCTTCCTTTAGCACTGGGACGAGAATATTCAATGGTAATGTCAGATAGGGCAAAGGCTTGTTTTACCGTTTGCAAAGGACTGGGGGCCGGCACTTTTAACTGTGCGTTGAGTGTTGTGGTGCCAATGGCTGCGAAAGCCAGGGCAAGACCGAGTGAAGGTAATTTGTGTAACATAGTTATAGTTTGAATTAATATTAAGGAACTAAAGATAAGTATTTAGAGGAGGGATTGTTTTACAGATTGAATTTTAAACAAATTTTACCATTTGTATGAAAGTGCAGGAGGCTCCGTCTGAATCCTGCCGCACTACTTCAGGGGCAGATTTGACCCCCACCGGTGGAATGTACCTGCGATGATGCTGATGAAAATAGACACCTTCATCCTTATTAGAGGGGACTTTGTTTTTTTGTTTACATTTAGTGTGCAAATTAAACGAATAGAGCGTAACGCATATGTCAATTGGAAGCATGAATCCTGCGGTAGACTTCTTTTTTACTAAGGAAAAAAAGTGGCAAGACGAATTTAAGAAATTGAGAGCGATCGTGCTTGATTGTGGGTTAAACGAAGAATTAAAATGGGGAGTTCCTTGTTACACTTATAATAAAAACAACATCGTTTTAATCCATGGGTTTAAAGAGTACTGTGCTCTTTTGTTCCACAAAGGTTCCTTATTACAGGACGTTGATGGAATATTAATTCAGCAAACAAAAAATGTTCAGGCAGCGCGTCAGATCCGCTTCACCGCTGTTCGTCAAATTGTCGATATGAAAAACACTTTAACTGCCTATATTCATGAAGCCATTGAGGTGGAAAAAGCGGGGTTGAAAGTGAATTTTAAGAAGGCCACCGAATTTTCTGTTCCCGAAGAATTTGAAATAAAATTAAAGAAGATTCCGGCATTGAAAACAGCGTTTAAGACATTAACGCCGGGACGTCAAAGGGCATACCTATTATACTTTTCGGCCCCTAAACAAGCCAAAACCCGCGAATCGAGGATTGAAAAATACTCGAAACATATTCTCGCCGGAAAGGGATTAACTGACCTCTGACTTTGTACGGGTGCTCCTTTGCAGCCTATGATGAGAGTGCTTTCTATTTTCAACGACCACCAGTAATAACTTTCCGGCATGTAAAAAGCAGTGACCTGCCGTTAACACGCCATTAACAGGACAATAACGAGTGAGTAACAGGTTCGCTCTATATTACATCTACCTTTGTTACCGGAAGTGGTATTATATTAGGAGAATCGCACACACTGCCTGAACCTGGAATCTAAATCAATAAGAAAAAATGAAAACACTTAATTTCTATGCGCTCGCCATAAGCGCCTTAGTTTTTGCTCAGTCTTGCACCAACCCTGATCCAAAAACGAATGCAGGAGACAAACAGAACGTCAAGGCAGAAAAATCAAAAAGCAATTATACTGCCGCCGCTTATAATAACACCAAAGGATTTTCGGAAAACGGAGAGATTATTAAAAATTTCTATTGTCCCGATGCACAGAGAGAGTTTCCGCCTATCGAACTTGCATCATGGAACCATGTCTCTGCCGTTAATGGCCGCTTGCCCAGCTATGAAGAAACAATGAATGGTACCGCTATTCACCATTACGGTGAAAGGGAAAACCGATATGTAAAACCTTATGCGATGGAATTGCCAAAGCTGGCACGTTTTGTTGGTGCTACCTCCAAAATCAGAAGCGGACCCGTGAAAGGTGAGCTTGTAGTAGTGATTCAAATTGTAAAAACACCTTTGGACACAATTGTAGGCTACCGATTTCTTACCGGAGGAGTGGGCGGTTCAAAATTCAGTGATTTTCAATTCTTAACGGAAGCTGAGGTAAATGCCTTAGTGGCAAACTAGCTGAGAATTATTAGTTTTCGGTAATCTGTACTAAGGAGTTACCGCATGAACACCCTGCACAATAAGTCATTTTATAATTGTGTTGCTAGTAAAGAGATCGCGCGTTCAAGTTAAAGCTCTCCACTTATTATTTCGCCATGGGGATTCGTTCGCAAAAATGAAATTTAGGCAATACTTTATAGCGAGGAATTCAGAAGTACAAAGTCAAATCAACCTTCTCTTTGATCTCCCGATTAAAAAACACCAAACCAAAATAAAAACAATCAATGCTCATGCTCACTAAGGGATTTGATTTTATTTCGTTCCAAGCCTTGGTCATGTCAGGACTCCAGTAAACATCATCGATCATAAACACGCTACTCTCAGAGTTCTTTAGAAGTCCCATTTTAAAGTACCGAAGAGTGGCTTCATACGTGTGATTGCCGTCAATATAAATGAAATCAAATGGTACAGAACTGTTCAGCAGCTCAGGTAAGATCGCATCAAATGTGCCATGGAGATAATTAATAGTTGGCGTGTGGTATCTTGATCCCAGATCAACGGCAAATTTCCATAAGACATAACTGCCTTCCACGGTGGTAACTCTTCCTGCCTGATTGGCTTTTGCCATATAGAGCGCGTTTAAACCAAGTGAAGTGCCGATCTCCAAGCAGTTTTTACTATTCAAAAAGTTGATGAGGCGATAAATGAATTCACTCTGCCGCCGGGTGCTGATTCCTTTTTTGACAATGTTTTTCACCAAGCGCTTTTTACCATTAAAGGTTTTTGAACCTGCACCGTAATCATCTACCTCGAGCAATTGTTTGTCGTGTAGCAATTCTTCTCTAATTTGCTGAAGGACCGCAAAATCGTAAAATACGTCCTTACTATAAAGTACCTCTTCACACAAACGGTAGGCAAAAGGAGAATGTACACCATGTCCCCTTCTTTTTGCTGTAAAGAAATGTCTAAGGAACTGACGCAACGTGTGCGTTTTAGTAATTAGTGCAAACACAATACAGTTGTTTTGTTGGTTTTTTAGTTTTGTAATCCGGCAGATTTAATTTCTCCATAAAGTATAGATTCATTCCGGCAAGCTGTCTTTCAGGATGCGCATGATTCCATTCATTCAACCTGAATTTACAATAAAGCGGCCGCAAAAACGTGAACCGATCGTCCTGCATATTTTCGGCTAACTTACGCCATCGGTCACTCGTGTACATTCCCACTACCGATTGCGGTTTTTCGTAATCAACATAATCCTGATTCAAGCGTATGTCCCATTGCCTTCCAATAGAATCAAATCCATGATATACGTACCAACCGTCTTTTCGTAGCACACCCGGCGAGAACATTCCCCAATATTGATCAAGTCGCAACCCGTTAGCGAATACGCTTAACTCGGATTTTAATTTGTAGTTAAACCACTTCAGGTTACTTAAATTAATTAGTAAACAAATGCCTATTAACATTGCACAAAATCCATTAAGAAGGATCTTAAACAGAGCGGGAGAATTTGGATTGGAGGTTCTGCTATGTGTCACGCCGGCATAGTCGTCGAGCCGATCAAAAAAATTGGAGGGTAACAAACCGAATGCGGAAACAATGCCAATGAGATAAAACAAACCTACATAAAGCGTGAGACCAAAGCCAAGATGCAGAAAAAAGATCAAAAGAAAAGCGACAAAACGAAAGATCTGTTTTTTTGTGGGCAGAAGAATGAGAATAGGAATCAGAAATTCAGTATAATAAACAAGTCGGGTGAGAATTTTTAGCAAAGCGGGATGATTGTATAATACTGTGCCCAAAGGAAGCCTAATCTGTTCGAGGCTCAGGGCAAAATACACGGCGCTGCCTTCTTCGTGCCACTCGGCTGTATTGCGCAATGCGACGGCAAAAAGATAAACCGATGAAACCAACAGTAAATAGCCGGCGTTGGCAAAAGCACTATCTACTGTACGATATTTCTTTCTTTTTGAGTCCAGCGAATAGTGATTACCCCAGGGTAAAAATAGTCCCCAAAGCAAAACCAATCTCAACAAATCATCACCGGCTTGCAAAACAAATAAATTTCGGTTGTGCAATGAAACGGTAAAGACAAAAAGCAGAAAAGTGATGAGTCGGGTATTGGAACCAATAAGTAATAGAATTGCCAAAAGGAAATGCAGAACAAACAACACGAGGGTTGGCGTAAATTCGCCCCAGAGGGTGTGAATACTCCAATATCCACTTTTCCAGGCAAAGTGCTTCACCAGATTAATTGGCCATATTCCGGCATCGGTATAATGTGCGCTGAGGTCAGCTCCACGAATAAGCAGATCAGCAATAATGATTAATGCCATGCCAATGCGCATGAGTGCAAGAGCTCTTTGATCGGGAGAGTAAGCCTTTTTAAGGAAGGAAATTATTTGTTGAACAGTGCGCAAAAATAAAAGCAAAAAAAAAGCAGAATTTCTTCTGCTTCAAGTAATGAGATGAAGGATTAGTTACCACAACTTAAAGTACCGCTGGCGGCCACCGTTGGAAAGTTGAATGTTTTTTGTGTACAAACCACATTTGCAAATATGGCATTTATTCCTGCCGTGGAAGTGGTTACCGAAACACTGCCACTATAACCTTGCCAAACTATACCTGCCGGTTGGTTGGGTGCATTTAAAATGGTCATTACGCAAGAGCCAATTGATACCTGCGAAGCAATGGCATAGGTGCCAGTTTTCGCTGCACTTGAGAACGCAAGTGTTACATCGGTTACACCGTTATTTCCTTTAAGTGTAGTACTGTTTGTAGAGGCACAGGTTAAATTGCTCCAGCCTAAAGAGCCTACCAGTAAACTAGAGTTTTGTGTGGCGGGATTCGTATAGCTGGAGGTTCCTGTTACCGTTTGGTTATTGGGATTAGGATTTCCGGTAGCACTGTAGTCAGGTGTAATAGCATCGGGGTTTCCCTTCTTTTCACAGGCCATACTAACGGCCAAAACGATCAACACGGAGGTAACCAGTAAGAGTTTTTTCTTCATTTGTATTCTGTTGTATTCAAAAATACGAAAAACTACCGGATCTGCAAAAATTATTGGTCTGCTAATTTCAGCGTTTCATCTGGTAAAATGGGCATTATTGATGAATTTCTGTTTCAAAAGCGGACTGATTCTGTAACGGTCCTCCGCGTAAAAATCGTTAAGCGCGGTTAATTCTCTTATCACATGAGAAATACCAAAGTCGTCGGCCCATTGGAGCAAACCTTTGGGATAATTTACGCCTTTGGTCATGGCCAGATCAATGTCTGCGGCCGACGCTACTCCTAAATACAGGGAGTCAGCCGCTTCGTTGATCAGCATCACCAAAATCCGCGTAAAAATAGTATTGCCGAGATGAGGGTCTTTGGTTGCTTCAGGCAGTTTCGCGCCCTCTGCATAAGAGTAAAATCCCTGCCCACTTTTTTTGCCCAAAAAACCGGCTTCAAGCAGGCGTTTCTGACTGAGAGCAGGTTTAAATTTGGGATCATAATAAAACTGCTTCCAAACCGTTTCGGTCACCACATAATTCACATCGTGCCCAATCATGTCCATCAATTCAAATGGACCCATCTTAAAGCCGCCGATCTCTTTCATGGCCCAATCAATTGTAGCAATATCGGCAATTCCTTCTTCATAGATTCGCAGGGCTTCGCTGTAAAAAGGACGCGCCACACGGTTCACAATAAAACCGGGCGTATCTTTTGCAACCACCGTTACTTTCCCCCAGGAATCGATCAGCGTTTTGCACGCAGGCGCATGAGCAGGATCGGTAGCGATTCCGGGAATAATTTCTACGAGCGGCATGAGAGTGGCTGGATTAAAAAAATGGATGCCAAGAACTCTTGCAGGAAATTTGCATACCGCGGCAATGGAAGTAATGGATAAGGAAGAAGTGTTGGAGGCGAGGAGGCAAGTAGAACTGCATATGTTTTCCAGTTCGCCGAACAATTTTTGTTTTACCTCGAGGTTCTCCACAATGGCTTCAATGATCAATTCGCATTCCGAAAAACTGGCAAGACTTTTTGAAAACTGAATGTTAGTTACAATAGAATTTTGTTCCGAAACGGTAATCTTCTGTTTTTCTACCAGTTTTAGCAAGGTGGCTTTTAACTGTGATTCAGATCTTTTTAAGGCTTCTTCGTTACTGTCGTAAACAATTACCTTGTGATTCGCTCTTGCCGCTACCTGGGCTATTCCTGAACCCATGGCGCCTGAACCTATAACCCCGATGACAGAATGTTGTGTTACCATAAATCAGTTTGAGATAATGAGTTTTTTTGTTCCCAACAATTTGTCCCACGAATATACTTGTAAAAAATATACTCCCTGAGCCAAAGGCGGTAAATAAATTCGTCGGTAACTAACACTCTCTTTTATCATATCGTCTTTGTGGTATTCTAACACTAAATTACCCTGTACATCACTTATAACAAGTTTTGAAATTAGATCTGTATCAGCCGCTGGTAGATGAAACAACAGACTTCCGGTTGAGGGATTAGGAAAAATGCTCCAATCAAAGTTATTACCTCCGTCTTCATGCTGCAAACTTGTAATCGCTCCTCCATAGAGCGAGGTTCTCAGCATAAAAATCCCGTTCAATTGATCAAGTGCGAAAATATTTTTACTCGGAAAGAACGGATATGCACCCCATTGGCCGTTATAGGCATCGGCCCAGGAATTGTTGTTACCGCCGCCCTGCGGGTAGGTATCGAAATAGCCGGCCAACAGAGGCACTGAAGGTGTTGAGATATCAAATAGTTGCAAGCCGTCCTGATACGAACTCATAAAACAATATTGATCATTTACAATAAACGGATTGTGAGGAGTGGTTTGAGGATACTGATTGATGGTGCTAAGGACTTGAATATTGGAAAGGTTAGTCACATTCGCTACTTTGATGGGTAAACCGTTGGGCACTTCATCGGTAAACACCAACGTTTTGCCATTGGTACTGAGTGCACTGCTATGATTATATCCCGAAGCGGTATAACTCGCTAAGGAGCCCAATTGCGTGAACGTGTAGGTAGAACTGAGACGAAAAACAAATAGACCTTGGTATTCGCAAGAAGCAAAAATGGTATCGCGCCTTACAAACATATCATGCACACGATTAATAAAGGGGTAATCTTGCGACAAACTCCGCAGCAACACCGGATTTTCGGGATTGGTGAGACTATACACATTCATGCTGCTGTACGAGCTGTTGCTGTAGGTAACAGAGGCAACATATAATTTGTCGCCATCTACCCATAACGTATGTCCTCTTGAAAACAGACTTTTATTATCGAGTACTTTATGCACACTGTCGGGCAAATACTGCATATCAAAGATCTGAAAGGAATTTGTACCGGCGTCGTCGCTAATCACATAACAGTAATGTAAATAGGTTTTTGCTTCTCTCCACGTAGCAGAGGCGTGAACGGCCGCTTTGTAGGCGCATACAGTGGGAGTTGAAGGATTGCTCACATCCACCCAATACGTGCCCGACTGGGAACAGGCGATGGCATATTCTTTATTTTTGGAAGATTGAAACCAACCCCAACAAGCAGAGTACTTATCCCCATCAGCGTTTACTCCTGTTTCGGGATCAATATGTCCTATCAACGTAAAATTGGAAGCAGGGTATACCTGCCCTTTCATTGCTGAACAAAGGAGTATCAAACTAGCTGAAAGTAGAAGTAGTCGTTGCATAGCCCGATGCTTAGTGAAGTATGATCAGCTTTCCGATGGTGTGTTGCCCATTCTCCGAAACAGTAACTAAATAGGTTCCGTTCTGAAAGTTCCGCACGTCCACCTTCTCGATCACATGACCTTCAAATTCATTTCTGTAAATTAGTTGCCCGTAAACGCTTTTGATTTCTATAATGGAGTGTTGCGTGCCCGAATAATCCAGAGAAATGATATTTGCGGCAGGATTTGGAAATAAGTTCAAAGCAGGACTTTTTTCCGCGTAATTTAATAATCCTACCGGATTAGTGAGCGTATTGCTATAGGCGGCACTTGGGTCGAGTACAAACAAACCATTTTGCATATCGTTAGCAATAATAATGCCGCTTGGCAGATAGGGGTAGGCTCCCCAATTTCCACTATAGGTATTGTCGGGATAGGATCCAATATTGGCGCCACCTTGGGGATATGTGTCAAAAAAGCCCAACTGAGTCACCAGAGGAGGATTCGAAATATCGAAGATCCACAATCCATCCTGATAACAACTTACTACCGCCCATTTATTGCCGATAATTAATGGGTTATGAGAGGTGGTGCGACTTGCCGGACGAAATGAATTAACGGGTTGAAAATTGCCGGGGTTCTGAACGTTTACCAAATTCATGGGAAGTTCGGCTGGCACTTCGTCACAAAACAAAAGGTATTTGCCATTCTGCGTGAGTGAGCTGGAATGATTATAACCTGAGTTAGGATATCCAACATAAGAACCTAGTTCTGAAAAAGAAGTATCGGAATTGTTAAATTTTAAGATGTGTAAACCCTGCCACCCGGTAGAGGCATACACCGTATCATTTCGTGCAAACATATCGTGCACATAAGAGAATACGGGTGGTGCGATATCTTGTTCAACACGGCGCAACAAATAAGGAGCGGTGGGAGTGGCGAGACTCCATACCGTCATGGCGGATGAACCGCTTGTATAGGTGGTGGCGCCTACATACATTTTGCTGTTATCAATCCAGATGGTATGACCGCGTTCGAAATAGCTCGTTCCATTATGCACCACGTGTACACTGTCGGGCAAGTATTTCATATCCACTATCGTAAATTTATTGGGTGAGCCATCATCGCTCACAATGTAACAGTAGTTCTGATAAGTCTTCATTTCCCTCCAGGTGCAGCCCCGTTTGCCGGGCACGAATGCACTTACGCTGGGCGACGTGGGCGCTGTTACGTCAATAAAATAAGTTCCGTTACTGGCACCCGAAATAGCATACTCTTTGTTTTTGGAAGCCTGATACCACCCCCAACAGCCCGAGTATTTATTCCCTACCGGCGATTTGATGGTGTCTTTATTAGGGGCAATGAGGCCCAGTAAATTGATATTCTGTTTTTGATACGGTTGAGCATTGGCCAACAGACCCACGATGAGTAATAGTGCAGCTAAAAAAGTTCTCATGTTGCTAAGGTTTGCTACAAATATAATCTATTTTCACCCACTGCAATGCAGTACGTAGGCATGACGAAGAATTACCGTTTCATATCGCCGCAACGTTGAGTTTCTTTCTCAAATTTCCGTGAATCAACGCCACGAATGCTTGAAGTATTGCCACCGCATGTTTAGCTGTTGAACAATTTATTTAGAACAAGGCCGTTAAGCCGAAATGGATCTTGCCATTCCGCAAATCAAAGCCATTGCCGAATTGGTTTCCCAGACCGTAATTCAAACTTAAGATTCCTGCCTTGGTTTCAAAATTCATCCCGGCGCCAATACTTACAGGAGTATCGCTGATATAGCTGCCGTTGCTGTTATTTTCATACCAAGCTCCTTCGGCAAACAGCAAAAGGTTAGAGTTTTGAGCAAAAAGAAACCGGTATTCTATTGTGGGAATCACATAGGTACTGGCATAAATACTTTCTTCGTCAAAGCCCCTGAGCGTTTTGAGTCCCCCAATACGAAAGAGTTCGTTTCTGTAAATTGTGGCATCGGCAAAAACAGAAGCAGCTTGCAGTCCTAACTTAAGTACATGGTTTTGATACAAGCGGATATAGGCCGCCGCAGATCCTTCAAACTGATATTGAGTGGTACGAAGGTCAATGTTTTCATAAGCAGTGGGGTTCACAGCGGGATTTTTCTTAATCGTTCGGTCACCCGTTTGGGCATTCAGCGTCAAGGCAGTTCCCTTATGCGGATTAAATCGGTAGTCGAGTTTTTCAAAAAATATACCCATGCCATAGGCTTGTAAACTAATGTCGGCATAATCGGGCAATGTGGTGATAACATCTAAACCACTTGTGGAAATTAAATTCGAGTTCCGCTGCTTGTAAAACACCTTAAAATTATTGAGTCCGCTGAAATAATAATGTAATCCAATATTGTTGTTAATGTCGATAAAAGTGGTGTCTTTACGGTAGATCTTCAGTGAATAATCGGCACCCAGCGGAGTACCAAACAGAAAGGGATAAATTAGCCTACCGTTAAAGTCCTGCGTTTGTGAACGCAAGCGTCGCCATTCCAGATCAAATGTTTCCCCATTTCTGAATACTCCGTTTACTACCTTTAGTTTAAGATCACCGGTAATTATTGTTTTTTTGGTATCGGCATCGGGCAAAAAACCAATGATTCCGTCAAATTGTGAGGCGTCTTTTTTGTCGAGAAACAGCAGCAGTTTATTTGTTCGTTCGGTGAGCTGCACGCGTTGAACTTGTTTTTCGGAAACAAATGGCAGTTGCCTTATTTTTTGTGAAATGGCAGAAAACGCACTTTCGTTGTAGGCCATTCCTTCCTTAACTCCCAGGTACCGATTAATGAAACCCTGATTCAATTTCGCGCTGCCGATTACCTTTATAGAGTCAATCACAAAGAATTTATTTTTTTGCACATTTAAAACCGCCGATAATTTACCGGGTTCAGTTACAACACTATCGAGTTTAATGGATGCAAAGGGGTACCCGGTGTTTTCATAATAAATAATAATTTTCTCCAAACTCTCCGCCACTTCTTTAAATTTGAAAGGTTTGTTGAAATAGAGTTTTTCACTGATTCCTAGTTTGGAAGCCAGATTGGGATTGAGGTTACCCAGTTTAAGGGTAGCGGTAAGGTATAAATCACCTTCTGCCACTATGGCCGTAACGGTTAAGCTATCTCTCAGGATGGTATCCGTTGTGGCCAGCAGATATCCCCTGTATTGGAGGCTCATGAGGATGTTCTCAATTTCCTTATACGCCTCTTTCTTATTAGAGAATTTTTTCTTATAATTGAGTTCCGAAACAATGCCCTTGGGTTCCTTTGGAATTACTTTTAGGGAAATTGTTTGGGCCGTAAATTGCAAGGCGCTGAACATGCAAAGTACTTTGAAGAAATATGTAGTGCAGGTTTTCAGTGGGGGCAACACCTTGAGCAGTTTTTGAACGCTCTAAGTTAATTGAAATAACAAAGAAGAAAATAATTCACAGTTAATAAATAAAAAGAAGCTCCCATGAATAGAAATCACCTCATTTTTCTTTTAAACGCCCTGAGTGCGGTGTTTATTGCCCAAAGTCCAATCACCCTCGGCAACAGCAATATGCCAGGGGCTGGCGACACCTTACGGTATACCAATGTGCAAACCGCTTCCATCGGAAATTATACCCAAACGGGTACTAATTTTAGCTGGGATTTTAGCACTGCCAACTCCACTACCGCAGGACGAAGAGATTTTGTAGCGGCTTCTCAAACTCCCTACTTTTTGTTCTTTCTGTCGGCCAATGAATATGGTGAAAAAATAGCGGACACCTTAGTAGGCGGTACTGGAACCATTACCATTACTAAGGTGTATAATTTCTATAAGAAACAAGCTTCTCCCAATGCTTTTATTGCCGATGGTATGGGAATGAGTATCAGTGGAATTCCGGTTCCAAGTTACTATTCTGACAAGGATGAATTGTACAACTTTCCTATGACTTTTCCGAAGTATGATAGCACGACGTTTAAATTCTCTACCACTACGGCGGGCGTATTGCCCATTAAATATGCCAAGCAAGGGTATAGAACTACCAAGGTAGATGGCTGGGGTACAGTAAAAACGCCCTACGGCACCGATAATTGTTTGAGGTTAATCACCACACAATATTCAAAAGACACGATTACCTTAACACTGCCCGCTATTCCGCCCTTACCTGCATTACCACCCATTAAAATTGGCATCCAGAACAATGTGCGGAGTTACCAGTGGATGACCCTAACAAGCAAAATCCCCTATTTTGAAGTGACGGGTAATTTGGTTGGAAACAATTATACAATTACTCAGGCAAGGTACCGCGGCTTCAAGCCTGCCTCCACAAATACTGTAAACACCACAGGAATCTCCGCGATTGAAGATATCAGTGCCTTGAATTTATACCCCAATCCGGTAAAAGATAAATTATGGTTTGATCAGGACTTTTCCGGCAATTGCAATCTCACTATTTACGACGTGAATGGAAAATTGATTCAGTCAGTAAAACCGGAAGTGTTTGGTAGTCTTAGTTCTGTTGATGTGTCGGGGCTTGAAACAGGATTGTATGTATTACGATTGACAATGAACGAGAAAGAAAGTTACTGCAAGTTTATTAAAATGGAATAGGGTACTCCGGCAGGAAAGTAAAGGGATAGGTTGAACAGAGTATCAACAAGCTGTCTCCTACATTTTTAATAAATATTTTTTTAAAACTAATTATTCTCTTATTTTAGCAACATCAAAAAATAAAATTTATGGCAGGACATACTCAGGACGATTACCATGTTAACGAACAAAAACCAATTTCATTCACCGTTCCATTCATTTTGGCGGCGGTAGTTTTATTAATTACACTGTTATTTTTAAGTTTATGTGATCCAAAACCGCATCATGCGGCTTCTCATACTATGACAGGCGACCATGCCACGTCCGCTACTGTACCTGAAGCAGGTGCTTCTGATGCGGCGGTGAGCGGGCCCACCGAAGAACCAATTGCAGCACCCACCGGAGAACATCACTAATTTTAGATCTTCAAAATTTTTTTAAAGCCATCAAGAAATTGATGGTTTTTTGTTTTTAATACGTGGCCACTAATTTTTCTAATCTGAACTCTCTCACAATGACTTGAAAACAAAAAAGCCCTCTACAAAGTAGAACGCTTTTAATGGTTTTCAAAAAATTATTATTTTTTTTCAGCCGGAGTTTCAGTAGACCCGGCCGGAGTAGTTGAGGCTGTTTTGCTTTTGCAGCAAGACTTCTCTCCTTTAGCACAAGCTTCCTTTTTCTCGCCGGCGCAAGCTTTTTCAGACTTTGCAGCGCAGCATTCTTTTTTGCTTTTTTTACCTTTATCGTCACCGTATGTTCCTGCAGCAACACTACTTACCAATAGACCAGTGAAGGCAGCCATTAAAATCAATTTTTTCATTTTCTAATTTTTTTTGATTGGTTATATACAAATATAAGGCTTAATTCAAGGGCTAAATGTTAAAAATGTTCAATAAAAAACAAGGTTCCTAACAGCCGGTGCGCCAACAAGCAAACTAATAGTAGCGATTTTCATCATTTATTTTGACCAATTAATATTGTCAAAATAAGCGGTAATAGGGTAGTGGTCGGTGTATGTTTCCTCATTTCTGCGATAATCGCTGCAGTGTAAGGTCTTGTCATGTAAGATGTAATCGATCCTGAATTTTGGCCATTTGCCGGCATAGGTTCGGCCAAATCCCATTCCTTTTTCAATAAAAGCATCTTCAAGATTACGTGCTAATTTTTGGTAGGAATAGGAAGCGGCTGTTTCATTAAAATCGCCGCACATAATTATTTTGTAGGGGCAGGTTTGCAAGTGCGCCACAATCATCTCAACTTGCTGGGTGCGTTTTACAAAGGCCAGCTTTAAACGACGCAAAATACTTTTGCTGTTTTCCATTTCATTGGCGGCATCTTTTTCAGATATTACGTCTTCCAGAAATTTATTGTCGCGCTTGCTGAAACTCACCGATTGCAAATGAACATTATATACCCTGATGGTATCATTCTTTATAACAATATCAGAAAAAATACAAATATTATTGGAGCGGGTATTAAAAAGGATTTTTCCCTGATTTATGATGGGGTATTTACTGAAAGTGGCAACGCCCCAATGATCAAGGTCACGAAGTGTGATGGTATACTCACAATGAAAATAATTGGTTTTCAGAATGCGTTTTATGGTGTCAATATTATTATAGTCGCCTTTTTCTTCTGAGGTGTAGAACTCTTGAAGACAGAGGATGTCGGGATTAATCTCGCTGAGTCCGCTAAGTATTTTTGAACGACTTTCTTTGTTTTTTGACCAGTTATAAAGATCAAACAGCATGCTGTTGTACGAAGTAACCTTCAGAACCTTGCGTTCACTCTTCTTTGCGTTCACACTGAACTGCACATAGCGTAATGCCGTTGGCAGGGAGAGCACAAAAAGAATAGCGCCGTAAATTACGGCCCGTTTGAATTGGGCCAACCAATATACAATGAACAAACAGTTGAAGATAAACAAAAAGGGAAATGCCAAGCCAAAAAACGCGGGGAACCAAAACAGAATAGGTGAGATGTATTTGGCCAGAATACTGATGAGAAGCGCCACAATTACCAGGTAATTTAACCAAAGGATAAAGCGGTTAAATCCCGAGAGTTTTCGTTGTTCGCGCATGGCGATCAGCTTGCGAAGTTCGCCAACAGAAGATCTATTTGTACCGGCTCGGCTATCCAAAGCTAATTTATAAGAGCCAAGGCTTCTTCAATAAATGCATACGAACTTAAGATCTCCGGTTTACCATCGACTACCGCCACGTCGTGTTCAAAATGCGCACTGGCCTTGCGGTCGGCAGTCACAATGGTCCATCCGTCGGGAAGTTGTTTCACATTTTTGGTTCCCAAATTAATCATTGGTTCAATAGCAAGCACCAAACCCTCTTTTATTTTGGGTCCATCGCCACGTTTGCCGTAATTAGGAACTTCGGGTTCTTCGTGCATCACTTTTCCGAGGCCATGTCCCACCAGCTCTCGTACTACCCCGAAGCCATGTTTTTCGGCATGCTGCTGAATAGCATAACTAATATCGCCTATACGATTGCCGCTTACCATTTGGGCAATGCCTAGATACAGGCTTTCTTTGGTGACATCAATGAGTTTTTGCAATTCGGGAGCAATTTCGCCCACGCCAAACGTGTAGGCATGATCTCCGTAAAACCCGTTTTTCTTCACACCGCAATCAACCGAAATGATATCGCCGTTTCTTAACGGCGTATTGCCCGGAATACCATGCACCACCGCTTCGTTGATAGAGATACATAATGTAGCGGGAAAATCAGGAACTCCTCTGGCGCCTTTAAAACCTTTGAATGCAGGAATACCACCATTGTCGCGAATGTACTCTTCCGCCAACTTATCCAAGGTGGCAGGAATAACACCCGGCTTTATTTCTCGGGCAATGATCCCCAGGGTACGCGATACCATGAGGGCACTTTCGCGCATCAATTCTATTTCTTCTCTGTTTTTTAAGTAGATCATTTTTTGCCAAATATATTTTTAAAAAAGGAGCCTTCGTTTTTTTTGTAATTTAGGTGAGCTTCTTCGTTTTTCAGTTGATGCGAAAAATCGCCCCCTTCGGGGTGAAGGGTTTGCCACACGTCGCTCCAACCAATAAATCCCCCTAACATCCGGTCGTCTATAAAAACGTCGGCATTCAGTTTACGCGAAGTACGTTCATCCAAAATTTCTTCAGGATAATTTTTATTCACGGCATAAAATTCCACACCGTTTTGGCGACAGTACTCAACAGCGTCATCCAATAAAGAACCGGTGCGTATGGTCCACAAGATTAATTTATGTCCTTTTTGTTGAAGCGCTTTGAGGGTCGCGAACGCAAACAACATTTCCTTTCCAATCGCAGGATATTTGTGTTCTACCAAAGTGCCATCGAAATCAACAGCGATTACTTTGCTATTTTCATTAAGAAACGCATTCATCGTTTATAAATTTCTAACCGATAAGATCTCAAGATTCGTGTTGAGCTCATACAAACGAGGCTGACCCGTTCCAATTTCAAATTCGAGTATTTGTTCGGGACTCATTTTTTCGAGATACATAATCAAGGCCCTCAAACTATTGCCATGCGCCACCACAATGACGTTCTTTCCTGCACGTAGTTTTGGAATAATCTCTGCCTCAAAATAGGGCAATACTCTGGCAGCCGTATCTTTAAGACTCTCTCCGTTGGGGGGTGGAATATCGTAGCTTCTGCGCCAGATTTTCACCTGATCTTTACCGAATTTCACAGCGGTTTCTTCTTTGTTTAATCCTTGCAAATCACCATACATCCGTTCGTTCAACGCCTTGTCATAAATAGTCTCAATTGGGGGATGACCGGCTGTACCCATGGCAAGACTTAAGGTTTCTTGCGCTCGTTTTAAGGCAGAAGAATAAGCAATGTCAAAATGAAAACCCTTGAGCTTCAAGCCGGCATCTTTGGCTTCTTCAATACCTTTGGGGCTAAGATCAATATCGATCCAGCCGGTGAATTTGTTTTCAAGGTTCCACAAACTTTGTCCGTGGCGAAAAATAACGAGTTGTGCCATAATTTTAGTGGCACAAATATAGGGTTAAATCGCTAAAAAAGGGAATGGAACGCCCTCAAAATGCACCAAATTGAACCAAAGGCTGAGCAGGTTGCCGGCATGGGCACTTCAGGCCGAACAACTAGTATTCTACACCATCACGAGGTAAAACTAGATTCGCACATGTAAAATGAAAGAGGATGATTTGGTAGAAGAACCAAGTGTCTTCATTACTGAACATTGAAAAGGAAGGATTGCAGAGAGTGCTTAGCCTTCGTTGAATCTTAAACTGTATCTCCTGCTTTTATTTCTTAAGCACACACACGCACCTAAATCCCAACCATGCATTGGCTTTGGCATAAGTTATGTCTTTGCCCACGCGACATTCTTCAATCGCATGTAGCCAGCCTCCTCCCTTACTGATGCCTTTTTCCAAAATCATTTCTGATACATTTCCCAAACAATTGTGAAGTCCAAAGCGGTTTGGCGCGTAAAAGTTTACAGGTGCAGTTACATCCGGGTATTTTCCATTTATGTTTCTTTTGTCTCTCACTACACTATCACCTGCTTCGCGTGCACAATTCAAACGGGCATGATTCTTTTCGTCTTTTCCACCGTTACGTAAAGCAGATGAACTGCTTATGCTTAAGAATTCCCATTCTTCTTTGGTGGGAAGTCGGTATGTTATGTCCAGATCTTTTTTATTCGCCAGGCTATAAAACTCCTTTACGCGTTCGGTGCGCCATTTACAAAAGGCCAAGGCTTGTTCATAGCTGATTCCCACCACCGGAAAATTTTGATAAGCGGGATGGCGGTAATAATAAATAACATAAGGTTCATTTTTGCTTTCCACATTTCTCCATACCAGCGTGTCGGGAAGAGTTTCAAGATGTTCTTTTGAATGGTAGCCGTACTTTATCTTTGTCCAATATTCAAATTCCTGCCATGAGCGATTGGAGACCTCCATTTCGTCGGCAAAAAAGTTTTGGGTGATTTGAACAGTACCGGGAGGAACAAGAATTTTGTGATGGTAGGAAGTGAAGGAAAGTAGAACAAAAACACCGGCAATTAATCCTATTCTACTTTTCATATCTCTAAGGCCTTTTTAAAGTCAATTAAATTATCAGAACCTTGCAGAACAGGGCTGACGAAAAATTTGTTTGAATCCGTTTCCGCACTCTCCTTGAACATGGCTTTACTACAAATAAAAAGCTTATTGTTTTTAAAAATGCAAATTGAATACTGTTGATTAGGATCGTACACCATGCTATACCCGGTTTGTTTATCGAGCGTGTATACGGTTTTCTTCGCATGATCCACCATATAAATAAAGTCGGGTTGTAGTGGTTTGTCTTTTTCATTCAAAACAAATACCGGCCGAACTGTTTTGCCTTCGGGTAAAGAATGTGGACAATCGGAATTAAAGATCCCGAATTTTGACACCGTAAAAATTCGCTGCGCTTTCACCTGAATGGACATGGCATTGAAATTAGATGAAAGTTCATTGAGTGCCACGGCATTACTGCTTTCTGCTAACTTAGCCTTTTCTTTTTCGAACTCATCTTGTTTTCTGCGCTGCTCGGCTAGGTAAACAGCTTGTTTTGCGGCCATTTCATCCATGAGGTGTTTTTCATCTGCAGTTCTTTTTTCCACCAGTGCCCGGTAAATTTCAAATTTTGCGTTGTAACGCTCCCGTGCCTGATCAAACTCAGTGCCCGTGAGTACCGGGTAAACAATCAATTTCTCATGGCGATTACGATAGCTCAAACTCAGTACATAATTCACTCCTTTCACCGGTCCCTGACTGATTTTCACATCGCTCCAGGTTATCTCATGCAAATCATTACTGTAATTCTTGTTTTCGAGACCCACTTCAAATAGAACATTAGTGAACGCGGCGAGTTCTGGAAATTCTTCATAACTGCCATCCAGCTTAAAATTGGGTCGCCCGGCACTTGGTTTGGCAGGTTTTACAGGTTCTTTGGCCCTTGGTAGTTTTTCAGCTTTGTGGCTGTATACGATACCCACACTATCAATCTTTTGTGGAATTACTTTTTCAATTTCTAATTGAAGGGCTTGTAATTTCTTTAGGTTCGCTGCTTCTTCTTTCTCTCCTTTTTTTATTCTCACCGGCACATCGTGTTTTAGATAGTTCCAATTGCGGGCGTTAGTGTCGAGGTAGTACTGATGAAATCGATTCGCGTCATTCGCAGAAGCTAGTTCAACGTTCAGGTTCTTGTTGGGAGCGATGTACACAGGTTCGCCGTTTTGATACCCTCGAATATCAAACATGCCCGCGGTTTCAAGCGAGTATTTTTTCCCCGCACTGTCATAGGACATGGGAATGCCTTCTGCAATAACATCTCCCACATCGTGAAATTCTTTGTATTCGATTGTAACATCTCCAATGATGCTTTTCCCGTTTTTATCCACAAAACTGTTTTTAGGAATGCTGATCTTCGAAGCTGTAGGATGTATAATTTTACCGCCTTTTGCGTTGTTAACGGTATAGGTAGAGTAGGGGCGTCGTAATGTTGAGGAAGGCGCTTGTACGAATTTGGTTTTTGTACTTTGACTGTTTGATTTTGTGAGGGGACTTAGAGTAGTTTTTTCTTCATGTTTGATTTTTGTGGTTTGCTGATTATTGAAAAGAGAAAAGTAAGTGATCGTACAAATTACCGTTATTCCTGCGATCACCGTTGAATAGCGGACTATCTTATTCGTCCACCAACTCTCGTCGCCTTGTGCTTTTTTTAAACTTTGTTGTTTGAACTTATCAACTAAGGACTTAAAGTCTTGCTGATTCTTAATTTCCTCGTCTTTTACTTTTGGTCGGTCTATATTAAATTTGAGGCTCATGCTACACGTGTATTTTGCTGATTGATTTTTTTAGTTTCTCTATGATGCGGTACATTCTTACTTTGGCGTTCACTTCGGTGATATCGAGAATATCTGCAATTTCCTTAAATGGTCTCTTTTCAAAAAAACGCATCTCCACCATGTGCAGGTCATCCTGATTTAATTCCTGAATGAGTTTTTTGACCACCGGAATGTACTCCTCAAAGAAAGGGGTTTCCTGCTCCTCACAAATAAAACGCAAGTCACTGATGTCGCAATTAATTGCTCTTTTGTTCTTTTGGGTTCTGAACAATTGCATCACTTCATTGTGCGCAATACGGTATAACCAGCTGGCAAAAGGAACACCCTTATATTCATACTTCTGAAGATTGGTCATGGCTTTCAAAAACACTTGTCCCGTGATGTCAAAAGCGGCGTCCTTTGAATCCATGCGCTGGTACACGTAATTGAAAATCTGCTTGTAATACTTTTCATACAGGGTGCCAAATTGCTCGGGATCCAACTTCGCGGCTTCAATGACCATCAACTCTTCTTTAAGTTGTTGGTCCGAATGATGAAAATGCGGGTTTATAGCCATTTGAGTTTGCGAAAGTAGGTGTTTAAGTAGTATAACTGTAATCTTCTCAAAGGGTTACGCCAAAATGTCAAATAACTTTCCAATTATAATTAAGTACTTGATAATCAGTTACAGTTTATTTTAAATCAATGAGTGAAAGATATGTATTTCTGGGTGAAATGGCCTTTTTGATGAGTGAATAAACATTTCTCATTTGGCCGCCTATTTGAATTAGGACCTGTTACCGGATAAAGAAAAATCCTCCCCACTAAGGAGAGGATTTATAAAATGAGATAGATTACTAATTACCTGACCACCGACACATGACCCACGAGGTAATGGTTTTTATTAAAAATATCAGTCACTTGTGCTTTCCACGTGTATACATCTTCCTTAATAGGTTGTGTTCCTCCTTTTTCACTACCATCCCAGGTAGTGGTGAAATCATTGGTATCCCATACCATGTGGCCCCAACGATCGAAAATTTGCATGCTGAATTTTAGGATTCCAACTCCCTTTGGCACAAAGAAATCATTTGTCCCGTCGTCGTTGGGCGTAAACACATTGGGTACATAGAGCACGTATACCGGTTTAATGTCAAGTACCTTATACACAGTATCGGCGCAACCTTGCGGGGTTCTTACTATTTGCACAATCATGGGTTTTGTTTTCTTCCCCATATTTTTGATGTAATGGGTAAAGTTTTTGGACTCGTAGGATGTACCATCGCTTATAAAATATTTGGTAAAACTTGTGTTAGAAGAAGCATCGCTGTATACATTGATCGTTGGATCATCTTCGTCGATTTCAGGAGGATCAACACTAAAGGCGGCAACAGGGTTCGAATACACAGTAATAAAGCCCGGTTCAATGCGCGAACTTACGCATCCGCTATCGGTAGTAAGCTTTAACGACACGCCGTAACTTCCGGCATCAAAACAATGGTTCATGTCGGTAAAGGTGCCACCCGGCCCTCCATCTCCAAAATCCCATCGGCTGGTAAAGGTTCCGGTTGTAATGTATGACAAGCTTTTAAAGTTCACGCATAGAGTGGGACAGCCGCTTTTCTTATCACTCGTAAATACCGGAACTGCTTTGGGATTGGCAAAGAGTTGTTTGGTCTTGCTTGCTGTACAACCGTAGTTCGTTTTTACTTCCAGTTTTGCAGTAAACGAACCATTTATCCCATAGGTAAACTTTGGACTTTCACCTATATAATCCACAATGCCATCTCCATTAAAATCCCAAATATTGCTGCTAATCGTGCCATCACTGGTAGAGGATAAATTGTAGAACGTAATATTATCGCCCACACAAATGGTGGAATTTGCAAAATTGGCAATGGGATTGCCATACACGATAATATTTTTGGTTTGGGTTGCGTTACACTGATGGTTGCTTTGTATTTCAAGTTTCACTGAATAATTTCCACTGGCCGGAAATGCTTTGGTAGGATTAAAATTAACCGAATCTTCCCAACCTGTGCCAAAGTTCCAACGGTATTTGAGGATGAGGTCAGGAACCCCAATACTACTGATGTTGGTAAAAGAGGTGAGTGAGCCCAAACAAACAGGGTTGGCATTAAAATCAGCCACCGGCAATTGATGAACTGTAACGAGGCCGGATGAAGTATTAGTACAACTGTTGTTGTTCACTGTGGTGAGCGAAATTGTATATGTTCCCGCACTTGTATAATTGTGAATACCGGCTTGCGAATTACCGAACTGGCCGTTACCGAAATTCCAAAAATAGCTACTCATGATGCTTCCAATGCCCGGACTGCTAGAACTGGCTGAGAAAGGTGTCCCGGTTTTAAAACACACGTTCGTGGTAGAAATTACAGAGGTTGGCACATCGTAGACCGTGAGAGGTTTTCGCACAGAGTCAATACAATTATTATTGGTAACGATGCGGAGTTCTACTGTATATGAACCAGGCGCGGTATAGGTATAAGCAGGATTAATGGCTGTGCTATTGATGCTGCCATCGTCGTCGAAATCCCATTTGTACCCTGTAATACTAGAGCCGGGAGGCATTAGCACATTGCTGGAAAATGTTACCGGTGTACCAAAACAAGGATTAAAAAAATTAAAGTTGAGGGTAGTGGGCAAGGGGTGAATGGTTAAGTTGGCGGTAACTGTGCGTACACACCCCTGATTACTTGTGACGCCAAAAGAAATGGGGTAGGTACCAAACGTGGTATAACTGTGCGTTGGAGATAAGGTATTATCGGAATTACCATCCCCAAAATTCCAGGTATAAGAGGGAACTGTTCCTGGAAAAGGCACCTGTGACAGAGAAAAAGTGCCATTAAAAACTGCGGGGATATTTAAACAACTATTTAGTACAGATAAAGATGCTGTTGGATACGGATAAATGGCCAGTGTTTTTGAATCAAGGGCCTGACATGAAAAATTACTACTTGCCAGGAGGGTCACCGTGTACAAGCCCGGTCCCGGAAAAACATAAACCGGTGAGGTGAGAGTACTTGTATTTACTCCTCCAAAATTCCATGAATACGAAGAAATGGTATTGCCCGGCGGAGGTGGAGGTGAGAATCCCGAATTATTCACAAAACTAAAAGTGGTGGTACACGCGTCGGCCGGGAAAAAATTAAGAGCCGGCGTGGGTTTGGGATGCACGCTAATGGTATTTGTATAGCTAAGTGGACAGCCCTGAGCACTCACCATGGCTAGTGAGAGCGTATAAATAGCCACCGTGGAATAGGTATGCGCGGGACTTTGCAGTGTTGAGGTATTTAACGCCCCGGAAAGTGGATCACCAAAATCCCAATTAAATGCACTTATGGTGCCACTTAGCGGCGTGGTGGTTACCGTTATGACATTGTTCTCACACGAAACAGGCAAGCTTACACTCACTACAGGGAAAGGATAGATGGTAATAACTTGCAAGGCGGTATCTGCACACCCCAAATTGGAAGTGCCGATGAGTTGCACCGTGTAATTTCCCACCGAAGGAAATGAATAACTAGGACTGGTGAGAGTAGATGTATTAGTGCCCCCAAAACTCCAGCTATAGGAAATTGAGCTCGGCGGAGGTATTGTCGAATTATTTGTAAAAGTAAATTGCGGTGCGCAGGCATTTAAGGAAGTGGTGCTGAAGGCCACAGTAGGTGTAGGTGAGATGGAGAAAGTCTTCGACACAGAGTCCACGCAAAAATGATTGGTAGTGCCCTTATATGTAATGGTGTATATTCCTGCGGCGGTATAAAAATGTATCGGGTTTTGTAAAGTGGAAGTTCCTCCATCGCCAAATCTCCAGAAGTAACTGATGATACTGCCCGAAGCAACCGCTGTTGAGGTAAAGGGTGTGAACCCGGTGCCATTGATGTCACATAAGGGATTTGCAGTGAAATTAAGAACGGGTGGCGGGAATATGCCTAAGGTTTGACTGGAGGTGGTGGTACATCCCTGATCGCTGGTGGCACCAAGCGTAATGGTATAGGTTCCGTTGGTGCTATAGGTGCTTGTTGGATTCTGCAAATTAGAGCTTTGTCCATTTCCCAGGTTCCACGTAAAAGTATTGACTGTGCCGGGTGGTACACCCACTACGACAGGAACAGCGGAGGTATTGGTAAATTGTACCAGACTATTCACACAATACGACGGTGGACTAAATGCTATGACCGGAAATGGATAAATGGTGATGACTTGTTTTGTAGAATCCTTGCAGCCCCTACTCGTTGTTGCTTTAAGAGTTACCGTGTAAGTTCCTGCGCCGGGGGGCGGGTAGCTGTGCGTGGCATTAGGACCTAAGCCGCTGCCATTGTCGCCAAAAGAGTAAGTATACGTGGGCACCGTACCGGCCGATATGGTAGAAGTACCCGCAAATGTGTACTGGTTGGAACAATTTCCATTTGTACTAGGGGTGAACGTAATGGAAGGAATTGGGTAGGTATTGAGCGTGTGGGTAAATGTAGGGCCAGGACATCCCGGAACTAAAATTGTTTGGCAGGTATAAACACCGGTGGTGGAAACACTAATACAAGCATTTGTATTACTCACCACTCCCGGTCCATCCCATTGATAGGATGCAAAACCAATTGGCCCACACATGACATAAGGCACATTCTGACAAGTGGTATCTGCAACATTGGTGGCGAAATTTGTACAAGTTCCATCTATATAAGCATAACCAAAATGGCCGCCAAGTGAACAATCATTGGTCGTAAAGCGGATCGTTACATTTTGTCCGATTACAGGAGTTAAGTCTACAGCCACACTGGTCCAAGGTTTATACAACACTCCCGAATTTGCAGAGGAGGTTGAAAAACCAACTGCTGTGGTAGAAGCAACCACTTGGTAATAGGTACAAGGAATGGGAGTACCGGCAGGAAAGGCCAGCATTTGTATTTCAAAGGAAGGTTGTTCATTTACGGCATGTCCGGGGTTTTGCAAAACTACTGCGTACCGATAGGTGAAGTTGGCGTTTGCTGCGGTAACCGAAAATGTTTGTTCAACCCGGTCGGAGTGGGCGTTGTCATTAGAATTTGGCCCGCCTAAGTCATCTCCCAGTTTTAGGGAAAAGGAACCGCCGGGAAAAACAACCGGAAATCCACCGTAGGGATCTAAGCCGGGACCGGAAACAATGACTTGTGATCCGCCGGGTGTAGGGCAACATGCCGGCACATACGCAGGGTTAGTGGCATTTGGATTAAATCCCCAGGAAGGGGTCCAACCGGTTAAAAGACCCGATTCGAAATCAATATTTGTACAGGGTCCATTCACCACATTAATGCTGCTTTGCCCACCAATTCCCTTACGAGGAATGACATATTTTGTGGTATCGCCACCCGTATCAAATTTCTCGAATGGCAGATTAGCGTGAAGTAGCTTTTGATGTTGAATATAGATTGCCTTTTCGTACCCTGAATAATTCCCGGCGTTAGCAACGCTATCCCAGAGACGGTAATTAAAAGAGCTGGTATCAGTTTTAATTGAAATAAGGTCTGACTGACAGAACCCATTCCGTGAAATAAAAAAAGAAAATATAAAGATCAGGTAAATTTTTGTTCTCATACTGCATTATTTAGGTCCATCGTATCAACAATTCAATTGGTTTTCCGGCCTTGCTTCCTGCCCCAAAACCGCTCGGTTCAAAAACAGATTGCACTTAGAAAGATCAAATTGAATAGGTCCGCTAAAATAAATCCTAAACAGAGTTTAAATATAAGAAAATATGAATCGTTTTTGGATAGCGGATGACTAATTTTTTTGTTATTCATGGCTCAAGTGTTTGAAAATTATTTATAATTATTATTTACGTCCATTTATGTTAAAGGTTGTCAGTTTTTTTCAGCTTTTAGACGAACCACTGCTTTTAGTCCACTAACACGTGAAAATGCCTGTGGGCCCTGCACGGGGATGCCTAATTATAGTAAAGACCCAAAAAGGTTTGACTACCCCCAAAATGAGATTAAATTTAACATTGATATCCGTTTGAGGGGTCTTAGAACAAGGAATAAGATGTTTTGGGAACTTCGAGTATAAGTCAGAAATTATTCCATTTCAAGTTCAGCGCTTTTTCTGCTTCTTAATGTTACAACAGTTCTTTGGCGGCCGCTTCGCCCACCCATGATCCAATGGCAACGCCCATGCCACCCATTCGAACGGCTGCCAGCACATTTTTGCTCACAAATTGAATAATGGGCTTTTTTTCTTTTCCCACTCCCATAATGCCACTCCAACGGTGTTCCACCTCATACGGTATGTTTGGCAAAATCATGTTTTTTAAATAGTGATCAAGTTGGTTTTGGATGATTGAACTCAGACCCTGTTTAGTCGTTGTTTCTCCTTTCAGATCGAGGTTTCGGCCGCCCCCCAGCAAAACACGATCATCCACATTTCTAAAATAATAGTAGCCGTTGTCGAAATGAAAGGTCCCTTTTAACTTAAGATTCGGGATTGGTTTGGTGACCAGCACTTGCGCTCTGGCGGGTGTTACATCTTTGATGTTCAGTAATTCTGCTGCAAAACCATTGGTGGCAACCACCACCACACTGCCACGAAACATGCCGCGATTGCTTTGCAGAGTTACAGAGGTGCGCTGATCGGACAGTGAAAGTATGTTCACGTTATTGAGTACGCTTATTTGAAGTTTGGAAGCCAAACTCAACAGGGAATTCATCATTTTGCCACTATCCAACTGGCCTTCATAGCGGTTGAGGATGACGCCATGTACTGCGTTAAGGGGCAGTTTTGCAGGTTTAACCATATTGTAACAGCCTTTCAGTCCCAGTACCTCTTCCACCTTTTTATTGAGGGAATTGATCTTGTAAAAACTCTCGGCGTATTTTTCCTCCTCCTCAAATACCTCATAACCACCTACTTCTTCAAAGTTGATCTGTTTATCACCCAGTCGTTTTCGGAGCAGTTGCAATCCTTCCCAGCGCATGGAAACGGTCTTCCAGACACTTTCTTCGGGCATTTTCTTAAGGTCGTCGAGCAACTCACCCGCACTCCCGAAACAGGCAAAGCCGGCGTTTTTGGTGCTTCCTCCGTCGGGAAGAAAGCCTTTTTCTAAAATAAGGACACTTGCTTTTTTATTTTTTTGTTTATAGGAAATTGCGGTGCTCAGACCCACGATACCGCTTCCAATCACAATAAGATCGAATGTCTTAAAATAATGTTTGTATTCCCAATAACTGTAATTACTATTTTTCGTTAATGGCATGAGTTAGATCAGTCTCAGGTTCAATTTTTTTCGTAAATTTATTTCCTGATTTCTCCCTGCAATTATAGCCATGTTTTTCAATTATAAAAAGGTAATTTATTCTGGATTTCTGTTACTTCAGAGTATTTGCCTTTCTTCTCAAGGCCCTCCGCCCATTGAAGTATATGGAAATGTGACCGATGCAAATCGTGATTTGGTAGGAGTGTTGATTCAAGTGTCGCAGGGGGGAAAATTGGTAAATTCCACAAAAACAGATCCAAATGGCGAATATTCATTTCAATTGCCGCAGGGTGGAGAGTTTCTAGCGGTTGTTTCGCGTGAGGGATACGTTACAAAACGCTTCACCGTGAGCACTATGAATATCCCCACCGACAATCCTGAGCTTAAGTTTCAACCTATTGGTGCTGCCATTTCTCTGTTTAAGAAAGTGGAAGGGGTTGATTATTCCCTGTTAAATCAACCCATCATGAAATTTAATTACGATCCTGAAAAGGAATCATTTTCATATGATAAAAAGCACCTTGATGAGATGCTCATTGGTTTAGACCAGATTGAGCAGGCCGAAATGGCCATCCTCAATAAAGAAAAAGAAAAGGAAGCTAAATATGCCGCATTGATGAAGTCCGGCGACAAAGCGTTTGGAAAAAAGGAATGGCAGACTGCTATTGCCAGCTATAAGGAGGCCTCGGCCATGAAACCAAAAGAAGCCTATCCTCAGGATCAGATCGTGACCATCAACAAGATGATGGAAGAAACTGCTTTACAGAATAAATTGAACGACGAAGCTAAAACCAAATTAGCGGCAGAACTGGCGGCGAAGAAAGCGGCGGACGAGGCGGCAGCCAAGTTGAAGGGAGATGCAGAGGCTTCGGCCAAAGCGAAAGCAGACAAAGAGCTTGCAGACAAATTGGCCGCCGAAAAGGCAGCAGCGGAAGCCCGCACCAAAGCTGAAGCTGAATTGCGCGCCAAAGAGGCTGCAAGTGCTCTCCTCGCTGTGAAAGCAGCTGAAGCGGCCAAAGCGAAAGCAGAACAGGAGCAGGCAGAACGATTGGCAAAAGAAAAAGCCGATGCGGCAGCAAAAGCGAAAGCAGATGAAGAGGCAAAAACAAAATTAATAGCCGATACAAAAGCGAAAGCTGATCAGGAAGCGACACAGAAGAAATTGGCCGACGAGGCCGCTGCCAAGGCGAACGCCGCAAAGATCGAGTCTGACCGACTGGCCAAAGAAAAAGCAGATGCAGAATTAACGGCACGCAAAGATGCGCTGGCAAAAGAAGCAGCAGAGCTGGCTCTGGTAGCAAAACTTAAAGCCGAAAAAGAAGATGCCGCAAGAATTGTAAAAGAGAAAGCGCTGGTGGACTCACTTACTAAAAAACAAACTGAAGATGCAGCACTTAGCGCAGCTAAAAAAGTGAAAGAAGATCAGTTGTCGAAAGAGAAGATGGATGCGGCTGCGAAAGCCAATGCTGAGGCCCTTGCCAAGAAACAAGCGGATGAGGACGCGGCAAAAATTGCAAGTGCAGCAATAATTGCCAAGGTGGCTGCTGATCAGCAATTGGCTGATAAACTGGCAAAAGAAAAGGAGGCCGAGGATGCGAAAGCGCTGTTAGCCGCGAAAGAAAAAGCGGCAGCGGAAGACCTGGCCAAAAAACAGGCCGCAGAAGCTGAGCGTTTAAAAAATGAAAAGGAATTGGCAGAGGCCCTGGCAAAATCGGAAGCGGATAAAAAAATAGTGAGTACTTCTACTGTCAGTTCCGGTGAAAACATAACAGCCAATGTTTCAGATGGAAAAGACAAGTCGATTCTACCTTTGTTGGGAGAAGATCCCAAGTACAAAGAAGCAATTCGTAAAGGAGACAATTACTTCGCCTTGAAACGTTATATGGATGCAAAGCGATCTTACGAAGAAGCCTTAACGTTTAAAGGGGGTGATGCCTATGCCAAAGAGCGTTTACTTGAGTGCGAAAAGATGATCAGTTCAGACGCGAATCAAATCACCGATGAACGACAAAAACAACTCCTTGCCAAATACCCCGAAGGCGTGACGGAGGAAACTATTTCCGCCGAAGGTGTGGTGATCATTAAACGTGTTCTTGTAAAAAACAGAACTGCCTGGGTGTACGAGAAAAAGGTGTTTAATTGGGGAGGTACGGCTTGCTTTAGAGATGGTAGTCCAATTACGGAACTGGTGTTTGAACAGGAAACAAAAAAATAGACAATGGCCTCTGTACCCGCCTTTATGGCTGATGATATTTATTGTTGTGTTTGCGGAAACAAAAATCCTTCTGAGTTCACACTTAAGTATGAAAAAGAAAATTTTGCAGTGGTGGTCTGCAACACTTGCACACACCACTTTATTCCTTCGTATTACCGTAAAAAAATCGAATACACCCAATACAAAAATGCCGATGTGACCGCCGCTGTGCGTGCAGGAAACAATTGGGTAAAAATTCAACGCCACAAACTGCGATTTAAATTTATTCAGAAATTTAAGAAGGGGGGGAAATTATTTGATTTGGGGGCCGGATGGGGGCACTTTATGCTGGCGGGCAAAGAACTCGGATATGAGGTATATGGCGTAGAGATCTCGGAGCAACCTTACCTTTATTGTGTAAATGATCTCAAATTACCCGTTGATCACATTAACTTTTTTGACATGGATGAATCAAAGAAGTTTGACATCATCACCATGTGGGATGTATTGGAACATATTGATAAGGCGGATGAATTTTTGGCTAAATGCGCCAAGTTGACTCTCCCGGGAGGATATCTTTTTCTTCAGGTGCCGCAGATAGATAGTTATTTTGCGAAACGCCATAAGGATGATTGGAAAATGATGGGACTCGACCATGTAAATTATTTTGGAAAAGAAACCATTACACGGATCCTTGCCAATAACGGTTACGAAGTGGTTGCAATTAAGTCTTCTTTTGAGATTAAGTTATTTATCATGTATACCGTCTTACCGCTCCTCACAAAGTTGAAACGAAAAAGTAAGGAAAGTCTTCGTGAAGCCAATACCAAGATCACAGCAGGGGAAAGGCAGCAGTACTTTAATAAATTCACCAAACGACCCATGTGGCAACTAAAGTTATTTGTGTTTATTCATAACATTATTTACAATACACTTTCGGCCCTTCACATTGGTGAGGAGATGATGGTGGCTGCGAAGAAGATCGATTCTAAATAAACTATTTATGATGAAGAAGAGTATTATATTGTTTTGGCTGGCCACGCTACTAGTAGGAGGTTCTTTGCGGGCTCAGGTAATCAGCGAGGCACTTGTTGAAACACCGCTCGTGTTAACCTCATTGGATACTGCGGGGAAGACATTGAAATTTCTGAGTCAAAATGCAAAAATCATCTTAAATATTTCAACCGGTGATTTCACCTTACGAGTAGGGGTATCAAAATTAAGATCGAGCGACCCCATACTTGATACGCTGCTTAAAAAGCAAAAGGATCAGAATTTTGTATTTATTGGTAAAATAGAAGAAGATATGGCCGCATTCAACGATCATATGAACGATGGCAAAAGTTACAACCTGCCGGGTGTCATGTCAATTGGTGGCGCCTCCATACCCTGCATTGCGCAATACAGTGCCATTTCGCTGGCAGAAAAAAGTGAAAGTAAAAATTTTAGGATGAATTTCAGGGTCACTATCGATGCCGCTACCATTACTGTAAAAGGGCTTGAAGGGATCTTTAAAAAGGAAGTGGGCATCGAAATTTCGGGGGGCATGATTAATATTCGGATCTAGAAAAAAGAATCCAAAAAAACCCTTGCCTTGTTTAATTTCTTAAGAAATTGGAGGTGCCCCAAATAGACTTTGCGGTTTATTTAACTTTTTGTCCCTTGTTTCAGTAATTTCTCAGCGCGCGCAATACTATTCAAAACTCGTCCTACACCATCCTCCCGAGGAAACTGTTTGACTAACAGTTCATTTATTTGAAGCGGTATTCTTAACCACTAACAATCGTATTTTAGTAATGGTTCTCTTGATATACAAGAAGATTCAGGTGTGATTTTTGCAACAAAACTCTCTTCCCATGTAAGTGCATTCACATTTAGAGTGCGCACCTTTGTTTTCATAACTAATTCAAAATAAAATCTAACATTATGAAAAATTCATTGGAAATAAAAGGTGACTGGAATGAAAAAAAAGGAAAACTCAAACAAAAATTTGCACTTCTTACCGACCGCGATCTCTTGATGGTGGAGGGAAAAGAAGATGAAATGTTGGGAAAACTTCAAATTCTATTGGGGAGAAGTAAGGAAGAACTTCACAAAATTATTTCCGAATTATAAACATCGGAAACTACTTAATTTCTGAAAAACAAAACAACATGAAAAAATTTATATTTTTTTACGCGACACTACTCCTGTCCTTGAGTGCCTTTTCTCAAACGGAAGAAAGAAAATGGAACATAGGATTTCATGGCGGTCTCACGCAATATTACGGCGACATGGGGAATAGTTTTTATCAAACCGATCAGGCATCGTATGCGTTTGCGGGATTATCGGTTTCTAGATTTTTGACTAATCATATGGATGCCACTCTGTTTTTCTCAAGAGGAGAGTTAGGCTATATTGATCATTCAGCAAAAAGCACAACCGATAGTCCAAATAGTTTTTTGATTCGACACAATACCGGTAATATCGCTTTACGATTTTATCTCACCAAATCTCAAGCTATAATCAGACCTTACCTACTTGTTGGCGCAGGTCTAATTTGGTACGAGAGTATTTATTCTTTGCAGGATGAACATTTTGTATTTTCATTACCCACCGTTGGTGCGGGTTTAAATATTCGTATGGGACCCATTGTATCACTTCAATTACAGGAATCACTTTTGCTAACTACCGCTGATCATATCGACGGTGTAATTGCCGGAGGAGACAACGACATGGAATTGTTTCACTCTGCCGGAATTACCTTCAACATTGGCAAACAAAAAGACACCGATCATGATGGTGTTACTGATAAAAAAGACAAATGTGAGAATACGCCGGCAGGTATTTCGGTGGATCTCACCGGTTGCCCGCTCGATAAGGATAAAGATGGAATAGCCGACTACCAGGACGCTTGTCCGGATGTACCGGGATTAGCAGGACTTAAGGGTTGTCCTGATACCGACATGGACGGTATTACCGATAAAGAAGACCGGTGTCCTACCGTTTTCGGCCCGGCAGAATTTAAAGGGTGTCCAGATAGCGACAAAGATGGAGTGGCCGATATTGATGATAAATGTCCGGGAACTAAATCGGGATATAAAGTAGATGTGAAAGGTTGTACCCTCGATAATGACAAAGATGGGATAGTGAACGAAGAAGATGTATGTCCTGATAAAGCCGGAATTCTGGCCTTTAAAGGTTGTCCTGATACAGATGGCGATGGCGTTGCTGATAATGACGACAGATGTCCGACAGTAGTTGGGCCAATCGTTAACAAGGGATGTCCGGAAATTCCAAAGGTGGATATTCAAAAAATCACGCTCATAGCAGGTAAAATATATTTTGAGACTGCCAGTGCAAAACTAAAATTAATTTCAAATTCATCTTTGGATGATCTGGCGGAAATACTTACTCGTAATGAAGCGGTATCTCTTACCATTGAAGGTCACACCGATAGTGATGGAGAAGATGCATACAACATCGAACTCTCTCAAAAAAGGACTGAGAGCGTGAGAGATTATTTGATCCAAAAAGGAATTTCAGAAACTCGTTTAACGGCAATAGGTTATGGTGAAACAAAACCCATAGCTGATAATGCTACTGCTGCCGGTAAAGCAAAAAACAGAAGAGTGGAACTTAAAACGAATTTCTAATAGTTGCGATTAACCAACGTATAATATGGATTGATTTGGATTCAATTCTAAAAAACTAAAAAGCCCGTTCAATGTTGATCGGGCTTTTTAATTAGGTGATGATTGAAACTATTTACTTCTTGATGCCGGCACGAATGATGTTAAGTGCTCCGCCGGCTTTAAACCATTCAATTTGTTGTTGGTTATAGGTATGGTTCACGGTAATTTCATCTTTACTGCCATCTCCATGATTCAAAACGATGGTAAGAGGTTTGGAGGGTGCAAAGGTGGTTAATCCCACAATGTCAATCACGTCGTCTTCTTTAATTTTGTCGTAATCAGCCTTTGTATTAAATGTGAGAGCAAGCATGCCTTGTTTCTTCAGATTTGTTTCGTGAATCCGTGCAAATGATTTCACTAAAACGGCCCTCACTCCTAGGTGCCGTGGCTCCATGGCGGCGTGTTCACGAGAAGAGCCTTCACCATAATTTTCATCACCCACCACAATAGAACCAATGCTCTTTGCTTTATAGGCCCTTTGCACTTTTGGAACGGAATCGTAGTTGGAAGTTAATTGGTTTTTTACGCTATCAGTTTTTTCGTTGAAAAAATTTACAGCACCAATCAGCATGTTGTTGGAAATATTATCGAGGTGGCCACGGTATTTTAACCAAGGACCTGCCATGGAAATATGATCGGTGGTACATTTTCCCTTTGCTTTGATGAGCAATTTTAAACCCTTAATATCAGAACCTTCCCACGCGGTAAACGGGTCCAACAATTGTAAACGATCGCTGGTAGGAGAAACGGCAATAGTTACTTTACTACCATCGGCAGCAGGTGCTTGATAGCCGGGATCCTCCACCGCAAATCCATTTTTTGGTAATTCGTCGCCTGAGGGTGCATCTAATTTTACGCCCTCTCCTTTTTCATTTACCAATGTATCGGTTAAGGGATTAAAGGTAAGGGTGCCGGCAATAGCCATGGCGGTTACAATTTCGGGTGAAGCAACAAAGGCATACGTATTTGGATTGCCATCGGCGCGTTTCGCAAAATTTCGGTTAAAGGAATGAATGATGGTGTTTTTTTCTTGTTTTTCAGCACCCATCCGGTCCCACATGCCAATACAAGGGCCACAAGCATTCGTAAATACTTTGGCGCCAATTTGATCAAACACGTCCAGAAACCCATCACGTTTAATGGTGAAACGAATTTGTTCAGAACCCGGGTTGATCAGGTATTCTGATTTTGCTTTTAAATTTTTGGAAGAAACTTGTTTGGCCAGACTCACTGCCCTTGAAATATCTTCATAAGACGAGTTAGTACAAGATCCCAACAGTCCCACTGAAATTTTTAGTGGCCAGCCGTTGGCTATTGCGGTTTCTTTTAATTTTGAAATAGGAGTGGCCAAATCGGGACTAAAAGGGCCATTTACATGCGGTTCGAGCTCCGATAAATTTATTTCGATCACCTGATCAAAATACTTAGCCGGATCAGCATATACTTCCGGATCTGCCGTTAAATGTTCTTTCACGGCGTTCGCCAATTCAGCCACATCAGCCCTGCCTGTAGCTTTTAAATAACGTGACATCGAATCGTCGTATCCAAACGTAGAGGTGGTAGCACCAATTTCGGCCCCCATATTACAAATAGTGCCCTTACCTGTACAACTCATAGAGAGTGCACCTTCGCCAAAATATTCCACCACGGCATCCGTGCCACCTTTTACGGTGAGAATGCCTGCCACTTTGAGGATGACATCTTTTGGGGCTGTCCAACCGCTCAATTTACCGGTTAATTTCACGCCAATTAGTTTTGGCATTTTTAATTCCCATGCTAATCCGGCCATCACATCACAGGCATCGGCTCCGCCCACACCAATGGCAATCATTCCTAAACCCCCTGCATTTACAGTATGCGAATCGGTACCAATCATCATGCCTCCGGGGAACGCATAATTTTCAAGAACTACCTGGTGAATAATCCCTGCACCCGGTTTCCAGAAACCTATTCCATATTTATTGGAAACGGAACCTAAAAAATCAAAGACTTCCTTACTTTCTTTGTTAGCAAAGGCAAGGTCGTTCGCGGCACCATCGCGTGCGGTAATTAGGTGATCACAATGCACTGTAGAAGGCACAGCTACCTTCGGGCGACCCGATTGCATAAATTGAAGCAAGGCCATTTGCGCCGTGGCATCCTGCATGGCCACTCGGTCGGGCGAAAAATCTACGTAAGACTTTCCCCGCTCAAATAGCTGCGCTTTTTGATCGTGATGTAAGTGTGAACAAAGTATTTTTTCGGTCAAGGTGAGGGGGCGTCCCACCAGTTTGCGAGCGGCTGTTACGCGTGAAGGTAAGTTTTTGTATACCTCCTTAATCATTTCAATATCGAATGCCATATATTTTGGTTTATTGATGATAATTTGAGTCTGCTAAATTATGTAATCTAGCTGAATTTAAAAAAGAAAGAAACGTTAATGTTTTGTTGGGTATCACCGAACCCAAGACGGCTCTATACCTGCGTCAGAAGCCAGGTGACGGCATCCTGCTGGTTCTTGAAAACCTTGTAGGGTCTTTTCGGTTTATTGAACTTGAAGTAAAAGTTGGCTATGATAGCTATGGCTATAGTTGTAACCACAACTGCCATGGCTTTACAAGGAGAAATATCTTCAAGATGAACGGCATTGTCACGCGCTTCTTTCGTAACTGTAACTCCGCCCTCTCCCTCAAATAAAAAGGGTGTTAATTTTCGCTCCGTGATCTCCTGATAACACGCGAGCATACGCAATTGCAGAGGTACGTCCAAGATCGTGTTTTCAAATAACTTCACATACACAATACCATTGCTTCTTAATTGAATGAAGCCCTCCGGGATCCTAATTTCTTTAATCAATGTGGTTTGAGAAGCCATTTTAAAACTCTAGGATGTAACTGAAAGTTATTGATTCATCATTTTTCAATAATACACGGATTATAAATCACATTTCACGAAGCCGAATGTACTATTTTGTTTGATTGTAGAACCAATTAAAACCAAATGGATGTGATAAATTGGATATGAAAACGATTCGTAAGCCGACTACATTCTGTTACAGTTTGCCAGAAGCAAAAAATCCACCATCACCAATGCCGCCATACTTTCAACAATGGGAACTGCTCTTGGTAATACGCAGGGGTCGTGCCTTCCTTGGGCTTTTAACACTGTTTCATTGCCTTCCTTGGTAATTGTGTTTTGATCACGCATAATAGTGGCAACCGGTTTAAACGCCACGTTAAAATAAATAGGCATGCCATTACTGATACCACCCTGGATGCCGCCACTGTTATTGGTGGTAGTACCCGGTTTTTGATTGTTTTTGGAGGATGCAAAAATATCGTTTAATTGTGATCCTTTGAAATTCACGCTGTCGAATCCGCTGCCTATTTCAAATCCTTTCACCGCGTTAATACTTAACATGGCATGTCCTAACACCGCATGTAATTTATCAAATACCGGTTCACCCAACCCAATTGGAGCATTTTGGATGACACACTGGATAATGCCGCCAATTGTATCACCCTGCTTCTTTACTTCCTCAATATGCAGGATCATTTTTTCTGCAAGGACCGGATCGGGACATCTTACCATGTTTGAATCTGTGGTAGAAAGATCAAGAGAATCGAAGTTCTTTTCCAGTTTTAGCGTTCCCACTTGTTTTACAAAAGCGTGAATCTCTATGTTCCGTTGTTTCAAAATAAGTTTGGCAATTGCGCCTGCAACCACTCTGCTTGCTGTTTCACGGGCGCTGCTTCGGCCTCCGCCACGGTGATCGCGGATCCCGAATTTCTCTTGATAGGTAAAATCTGCGTGAGAAGGTCGAAAAGCGTCCTCAAGCTGAGAATAATCTTCCGAATGATGGTCTTTGTTTTTTATACGAAAAGCAATGGATGTGCCTGTGGTGACTCCCTCAAACATTCCCGATTGAAATTCAACGAGGTCTTCCTCTTGGCGCTGTGAAGTAATCGTCGATTGGCCCGGTCGCCGACGGTTCAATTCGTGTTGAATAAAAGCAAGGTCTATTTTTAATCCCGCGGGACAACCATCGATAATACCACCGATTGAAAGCCCGTGGCTTTCGCCATATGTAGTGAGTCGGAATAAATTGCCAAATGAATTACCTGCCATAGAAGGCAAAGATATTAAAATACCCTGAGGAATTAGAACCGGTAAAAAAGACTTATGTCACTAACTATGCCTACTATATTGAAGTCGAAATTATGAATTTTGCCAAGAGATTCATTTCTTGTTTCCAGGCGAAATGATCCCATGGCAGAAGCAGTAAGCACCCAATGTTTGGCCATTTGGTAGCGAAGCGAATACGAAAGATTAAAACCAATTTTGGTGATTGTAACCCCCTTCACATAAGCTCCTGCTTCCAGGCGGTCATAATGATCGGTGCGGATACTGTCTTTGCCAATTGTTTGGTACACCTTCATATCAAAATACTCAGTTTTTTCAAACACGTTATTGTACACAATATCAATGCCGGGTCCATGTTTAAATTTTCCTCCTTTCATGTATTCGTAACCTAAACCGATCTGGAAATTTGTAGGTGTGGTGGTTATTTTTGTAGAATAAACAAGCTCTTGAGTCGTAGGAATAATTCCCGAATTATTGGGCTGAGAATACGGATCTGTTTCTTTCATGAAATTTGTGCCAACAAAGGCCTTTACATTATGTTTTCCGCTGAGCCAATGTCGGTATGTAAGGTTGGTGAACCTTCCTGAAAAGTCGGAAGCCCCCATTAGTAAACAAATCGGAGTAGCAATGCTGATCCCCAGTTCATGCGGATGTTCAGGTTTTGGATTATGAACGTTCAGACTGTCCTGAGCGTTTGCCGCTGAAGCAGCAAAAACGAAGGCGAGACTGAAACTTAATTTTTGTAGGCTCATGTGTATTACGTATTTGAATAAACTAATTTTTTTACCTTCGAAACAAATCTCCTATCAGTTTTGGTTTTTAAAGTCGGAACTGTTTTAGGGTTTAAACGTAAAAACAAACACTTTAGTATGCAAAAGTTACTGCTCAAAAATATAAAAACGTTAGTGAGTGTTTACGATGAGGCCCCAAAAATTTTGGCCGGCACTGCCATGAAAAAATTGCCTTGCATCACGGATGCTTGGTTGGCTTGCGATAATGGTATTATTGTGGACTTTGGAAGCATGGATGATTTTCCGGGAATTGAAGATTGGAAGGATCTGGAAGTGATTGATTGTAGCGGAAAAATTGTGATGCCCAGTTTTGTAGATAGTCATACCCATATTGTATATGCCGGCAATCGTGAGCAGGAGTTTGTAGATAGGATCAATGGGTTGTCGTATGAAGAAATCGCAAACAGGGGTGGCGGAATTTTAAATTCGGCAAAAAAATTACGCGAGACGTCGGAAGACGACTTGTTTGAGCAATCAAAGAATCGACTCAGGGAAATTATTTCGCAGGGAACGGGAGCCGTTGAAATAAAAAGCGGTTATGGTTTGGACCTTCAAAGTGAACTAAAAATGTTGCGGGTGATTCAGCGCTTGAAGAAACTTGACTGGATCCCTGTGAAAGCCACATTCTTGGGGGCACACGCCATTCCTCCCGAGTTTATAAACAATAAGGCAGGGTATTTGGATTTGATCATCAACGAAATGCTTCCGGCAATTAAAAAGGAAGGTCTTGCCGATTATCTAGATGTATTTTGCGAACGCGGATATTTTGATGAATTTGATACGGGAAGAATTCTGGAAGCGGGAATTAAGCACGGCTTGAAAGGTCGGCTTCATGCCGAGCAGTTAAGCCATTCAAACGGAATAAAAACCGGAATAAAATATGGAGCACTGAGCGTTGATCACCTTGAATTTTGCAGTGATGATGATATTAAGTGTCTGGCCGGGAGCCATACCATACCTACCATTCTGCCGGGTGCAGCTTTATTTCTCGGCTTGCCTTTGCCTCCAGCCCGAAAAATGATCGACGGCGGTCTCGCGGTTGCATTGGCCAGCGACTACAATCCCGGTAGTTGCCCTTCAGGAAATATGAAACTCATGATGAGTCTTGCCTGCATTCAATATAAACTTCTGCCTGAAGAAGCGATCAATGCTTGCACCATAAACTCTGCCTATGCCTTGGAGTTACAAAATGAAGTGGGTTGCATCTGCCGCGGACTCAAAGCCAATATGTATATAACCAAGAGCCTTAGTTCTTACGCAACTTTATCGTACGCGTTTGGTACGGAGGCAATTGACACCCTACTTTTGAACGGGAAAGTTTGGAAATAAAAAAACCGCCCCTGGGAGCAGTTTTTTAAGTCAATAAAGTACAATTATTTTTTATTTAATGGCGCAGGCAATGGTAACCGAAGTCCCATTTTGACTCGTACCGGATGTAGTTGTGCCATTGTTTTTTTCACACTCAGTTTTAGCATCATCTTTTTTCATTTTGGCTGTCTCCCCCGAACTGGTTGCAGGCGTACCTGATTGGACAACCCCATTAATAGTAATAGACGACGTGGTAGTACATTCGCAGGTGTAAACTTTTTTACACGACACTGCGGTCAAACTTGCCAAAGCTGCAAAGAATAGGATTTTTTTCATAGATATATTTTTTTAGGTTAGCTTCAAATATTTTAAAAATAATTTAATTAACTAGGTAGTTGAACCTCAAAAAGTCTTTTTTTTCTTGGGCGCCCGAGCGGGCCACTTCGGGCTCCGCTGCTTTCGCACATGCTTGCTCAAAAGTTCACTGAACTTTTGCCGTGGTTTTTTCGGCCGAAAAGGCCGAAAAGAACTGGCCAACGAATATGCTCGCTCCAAAGCCCACCGGGCTTTGGCCGCTTGTCCCTGGCGCGAAATCGCCTTTTGTAAAAATTTCAAATAGCTAGGTTTTTTAATAATACACTTATAAATATCTGCCAGCTTTAGTTCCCATCATTTATCTTTCCTGCATTCTAAGTCCATAGTGCTTTCGTTAATGATTCAATATTGATAAGGCTTTTGGAGTTTTTGAGGGTCCACTAGGTAGTATACTAATTTTTGGTCATTGGAGTTACCCTCATGCAAAAAAAAATCGCTATTCGGAGCGATTTTCTTATTTAATTGAAGGTGCCGTTGTTATTCTATTACGATCACCAGATATTTTGAAGCACCCCAGAATTCTTTGGGATTGGTGATATCCAATTTTTCAACAGGCTTTTGACCCACCAGTTTATAGGACTTGCTGGGGTGAATCGTTAATAATTTAGCCTTTTTTGCTCCAATATTGATACTGGTAGTTTGTTCAATGTTGATGCGGGTGAAATAATCTTTATTAAAGTCGGTGGTTACTTTGGTTGATTTGCCCAGGCCGATAAATCCACCTTCTTTGGCGATTACTTTTTTATCTTGAAGTTCCTTCATGGTGCCAATGGCATAATAGGCCGTATTGAGTTCTTCCTGTTTTGTATTGAGCTCTCCTTCCACTACTTTGTAATTGGTGTTAAGAGTGGATAATTCAACATTCAAACCTTCCATTTTGGTCTTCAGAACAGTAATTTCTTCGTCCTTTTGATTCAGCGAGATTTGCATGTTCTCGATCATTTTTTCGAGGCCGGCGAGTTTAAGATTACTGTCTTTTAATTTTAGCGACAAGGAATTAATTCGGTTCTTATTCTTTTCCATCAGATCGTAGATCGACTGAATGTCTTCTTGAATTTGACCTTGCTTACTCTTTACATCGCCCTTTTTGTTGATGCTCGAGAAGATCTTCTCTTTCTCTTTAATGGTATTAAGGTTTTCCTGAATTTCGTTAAAAGAGGCAATAAATTCCTGAAGTGCCGCTTCTTTTTCATTGAGTTGACCGGATAGAGAGCCATTAGCGTTCTTTAAACTATCCGCAAGGGGGTTTCCTTTATTTTCGTCGTCTTTGCAATTGGTAACGAAGAGACAGCTAACAAATAAGACAACTGCTGCGGTTACAATTTTTAAGTTTTTCATAAAGTGGCTTGGTGTTTAGTTTCGCCGAATAATCTACGAAATTACACAAAAATGTAATAAAAAAAGACGCCTTAAGCGTCTTTTTTTATTATTAAAATATTACCTGCTTAGCAGAATTCGTCGTATACTGCCTTTAAATGCTCAGAAATTGCGTTGGCGTTATGACCCTCAATGTTGTGACGCTCGATAAAGTGCACCAATTCTCCATTTCTAAACAGCGCAATAGCAGGACTGCTTGGGGGATAAGGCGTAAAATGCTTGCGGGCCTGATTCACCGCTTCAATGTCAAAGCCGGCAAAAACAGTGGTTAATTTAGATGGCTTTTTGGTATTTTCAAGACTTTTTTTAACTCCGGGGCGGCAAGCACCTGCGGCGCATCCACACACAGAATTTACCACCATCAACACGGTACCTTCCGACTTGATCATGTTATCAACGTCTTCGGGGCTTGTGAGTTCTGTAAAGCCAACTGTGGTAAGTTCGGCCTTCATGGGATTTACTATTGCTTCAGGATACATATCGTTTTGTTTTAGGCAAAGTTACAGTACATTTCCAAATCCTGAACCGGAAAGCTGTTAAATTGTTTTAAAACCTTTCAACCCAAATTCACATTTTGTCCGCATTTCTCTTCTATATTTGTCCAAATATTTTTAACACATGCAAAAATCGATCATTGTTGGAGCCTTGTTGTTGGCAGGTTTCGGAAGTATAGATGCTCAAAAGGCCACAACAGCAGCCAAAGCGGGCGACAGTAAAACAAGTAGCGGTGCCACTTTTGTGGAAGAAGTAACCAAAAAATCGCCCGATGAGATGGTGATTCCGTACAAACGTTATAAACTGGCCAATGGCCTCAATATTATTATTCATGAAGATCACAGTGATCCTATTTGTTACGTAGATGTGACCTATCACGTAGGAAGCGCCAGGGAGCAACAAGGACGAAGTGGGTTTGCGCATTTTTTTGAACACATGATGTTTCAAGGTTCAAAAAACGTGGCCGATGAACAGCATTTTAAAATAATTACAGAAGCGGGAGGAACCCTGAATGGAAGCACCAATACTGATCGTACCAATTATTTTGAAACCGTACCAAGTAATCAACTCGAAAAAATGTTGTGGCTCGAATCGGACCGTATGGGATTTTTGTTGGATTCGGTAACACAACGCAAATTTGAAGTACAGCGTGCCACCGTGAAGAACGAACGTGGTCAACGTTACGATAATGCTCCATATGGGGTTGTGGGAGAAAAAATAGGTGAGGCTTTATATCCGCAAGGCCACCCTTACAGCTGGACCACCATTGGGTACATTGTTGACCTCGACAGAGTGGATGTGAATGACCTGAAACGATTTTATATGCGTTGGTACGGAGCCAACAATGCCGTGTTAACGGTGGCCGGTGACGTGAATACCGAAGAAGTATTGGCAATGGCCCAAAAATACTTTGGAAAAATCGACAAAGGTCCCGAAGTTAAACCGCAAGTAGTTCCCTCTTTTAAGCTGGATTCAAAGCGCTATATTTCTTACGAAGACAATGTGAAATTTCCTATGCTGAATCTTGCTTTTAAAACAGCACCGGCAAACACGAAGGATGATGCCGCCTTGGATCTACTGGCCGATGTTTTGGCGGGCAGTCAGGGTTCCCCGCTCTACAAAGGGTTTATTGAAAGCAAGAAAGCGATGAGTGCAAACGCCTATGAGTATACCCGCGAATTGGCCGGGCAATTTCAGATTGTGATCCGCGCCAATCAAGGCGCATCTCTTGCCGAAACGGAAAAAGACCTTCAGAAAATATTAGCTGAATGGGAGAAAAAAGGAGTAACTGACGATGACCTAGTGAAATTCAAAGCACAGTTTGAGAGCAATTTATATGGTAGTTTAAGCACGGTGCAGGGCAAAGGCGCCACCCTTGCTTCTTATTTCACGCTTACACATAATGCGAATAATTTGAAAGAAGAAATCAAACGCGTAATGTCTCTTTCGAAAGCAGATGTGATGAAAGTGTACAACACGTACATCAAAAACAAACCCTGCGTGGTATTGAGTTGCCTTCCTAAAGGTAAAGGCGATCTCAGGGCACAGGCCGACAACTGGACCATGTACGATCGAAAAATTGAAACGGAAAGCGCTGAATACAAGAATCTTAGCTACAGTGAAGCAAAAGATGACTTTAACCGATCGGTAATGCCGGCTGCAAAACCTGCCGCAGCTGTTCCCGTTCCTGATTTCTATAAAACCAAACTCAACACTGTTATTCCGCTTATTGGCATTTACGAAAACGAGATTCCAAAAGTGAACATCCTTATGTCATTTAAGGCCGGGCATCGCTATGAACCCCGCGACCTTTCCGGACTTAGCCAATTGGTGGCTTCGATGATGCAGCAAAGCTCTAAAAACACAAGCGCCGAAGAACTTGAGAACCGACTGAATCGTTTGGGTTCATCGGTGAATATTTATGCCGGTGAAGAGGACATTAACCTAAATGTAAATTGTTTGAAACAAAACCTCAATGCCACATTAAAGGTGGTACAGGAGTATTTACTGGAGCCAAAATTTGATGAAACAGAATTTGTACTTGAGAAAAAGAAACAACTGGATGGTATTTCTCAGTCACTCACAAATGCCTCAGCGTTGGCCGACATGGCATACCGCAAAATACTATATGGTCCATTTCATGTAATGGGGTACACCCCAAGTGGTAACGCCGAAACGGTAGGCAAAATAACGCTTGATAATGTACGTAACTATTATAATACGCTCAATACCGGCATGCTGTCGGTGGCTGTGAGTGGCGATATCACGCAGGATCAAATCATAAACGAACTATCCTTCCTGTCGAAAATGAGATTTGGAACCGAGAATACGGGTGATAATTCGGTGGCACCTGTCATCGAAAAAACAAAGATCTATTTCCTCGATAAAAAGAACGCTGCACAAAGTGAGATTAGAATTGGTTATCTGGCTCTCCCCTTCGACGTAAATGGTGATTTTTACAAAGGTACCATCATGAACTTCCCTTTTGCAGGAGCGTTTAACAGCCGAACAAACTACCTCCTTCGCGAGATTAAGGGCTGGACTTACGGTACACGTGCCGGATTTTATGGTACAAAATTTGTGGGGCCCTATACCATGAGTGGTGGCTTTAAGGCAAACACCACTGATAGCACGCTGGTGGAGATTTTAAAAGAATTTAAAAAATACACTGAAGAGGGAATCACCGACGAAGAATTAAATTTCACAAAAAATGCCATGGTTCAAAGTGATGCACTCAAGTATGAGTCACCACAACAAAAATTAGGTTTTATAAAACGGGTACTTGATTACGATCTGCCAAGAGATTATGTATCGCAACAACTTAAACAGTTGAATGAGATCCAAAAACCAGAGATCAGCAAACGCGCAAAACTGTTCTTGCCGTATCAAAAAATGGTTGTAATTGTGGTGGGAGATAAGGCGACCAATTTAGAAAAAGTTAAAAAGTTGGGTTACGACGTGATAGAGATTGATACGAATGGAAATGTGTTGAAAGAATAAGCAATGAGTTGCGGTTTTCTGCTAGCAGTAGAGGGATAACTGCAGTGTTTAAGATTAAAGATAAAATAGTAATTTAGTGCCCTAAAATTTTTAGAGATATGAACTACGATATTATAGTAATTGGAAGTGGTCCGGGTGGTTATGTTACTGCGATTCGTGCGTCGCAACTGGGATTTAAGACCGCTATTATTGAGAAGGAGAGTTTGGGCGGAATCTGCCTCAACTGGGGATGTATTCCCACCAAGGCCTTGCTGAAGAGCGCCCAAGTGTTCGAATATTTAAAACACTCGAGCGATTACGGAATAACCGCCGGCAACATTTCTGCCAATTTTGGGGAAGTGATTAAACGCAGTCGTGGTGTGGCCGATGGCATGAGCAAAGGCATTCAGTTTTTGATGAAGAAGAATAAGATTGATGTGATTATGGGGACGGCAAAAGTGAAGCCGGGAAAGAAAATTGAAGTTACAGGAAATGATGGAGTGGTTGCAACTCACACCGCACCGCATATCATTATTGCTACTGGCGCACGATCAAAACAACTTCCAAATTTAACGCAAGATGGAAAGAAAATAATTGGTTACCGCGAAGCAATGAATTTGCCCTCACAGCCCAAAACTATGGTAGTTGTGGGGAGCGGAGCAATAGGAGTGGAGTTCGCTTATTTTTATGCCACGATGGGTACCAAAGTAACAGTAGTGGAGTTCCTTCCAACTATTGTTCCGGTTGAAGATGAAGAAGTGAGCAAACAACTTGAAAAGTCATTCAAAAAAGCAGGTATTGATGTGATGGTAGATGCTTCGGTGGAAAGTGTTGACACCAAAGGCACCGGCTGCAAAGTGAACATCAAAACAAAAACAGGCTTGGTAACTCTTGAGGCCGACATTGTATTGTCGGCAGTAGGAATAGAGGCCAATATTGCAGGTTTGGGACTGGAAGAAACCGGCATAAAAACGGACAAGGGAAAAATTGTGGTGGATAAATTTTATGCCACTAACGTAAGCGGGTATTACGCAATTGGCGATTGTGTGCCGGGACAGGCATTGGCGCATGTGGCCAGTGCTGAAGGAATTACCTGTGTTGAAAAGATTAAGGGCTTGCATGTGGATCCAATTGACTATAATAATATTCCGGGATGCACGTATTGTCAGCCTGAAGTAGCAAGTGTGGGTTACACCGAAAAGAAAGCAAAAGAAGCGGGTTATACCTTAAAGATCGGAAAGTTTCCTTTCTCCGCGTCGGGCAAAGCCAAGGCAGCAGGGGCAGCTGACGGATTTGTAAAATTGATTTTTGACGCGAAATACGGAGAACTATTGGGTGCCCATATGATTGGTGCAAACGTTACCGAAATGATTGCTGAAATTGTGGCCATTCGCAAATTGGAAACAACAGGACATGAATTGATAAAGACCATTCATCCGCATCCCACCATGAGTGAAGCCATTATGGAAGCGGCTGCTGCTGCCTATGGCGAAGTGATTCACTTATAATTTGGTGCATCAGAAAATACCCTAGGTCTCAAACTATAGAAGAGTCCGACTGACATCCAGCCGGATTTTTTTTTTGAAAGTAAGGGAAGAAAATGAGAAGTTTGAGGCTACGCAAATTCAGGACGTGTCAGTTCTTCCCCAAATAAAATCGGGATTTCGGAGTTACAGCATCATTTGCCGCTTCACCAAATACGTGTAAAGCACAGTATCAAAACCCTTATGAATATCGGCTTCTACGTAATCAATTTGGTACTGTCCGCATTTGATTTCTAGAGCTTCCTGAAATTTATGAATGGAGTTTTTATAGTGTTCTTTGATCTGTGTTGGATTTAATTTTACTTCATCACCTGTTTCAAGGTCAATAAAATGATAGGGTTTATTGTCAAATTCAAATTCAAGTTCTTTTGATTTATCGACCACGTGAAAAAGCACGACCTCGTGTTTTTTGTATTTTAAGTGCTGCAAAGCTGAAAACAATTCTTCGTTTTCGCTATTCGACTCAAACATGTCGCTGAAAATAATTACGAGAGACCTTTGGTGAATGATTTCGGCAATTTGGTTGAGTGCCGCCGTGGCGGAGGTAGATGTACGTTCATGCTTTTGCGCTAACACGTCTTCAAGAGCTGCTAGGATCATCTTTTGGTGCAAGGGACTGCCTTTTGGGGGGAAATGTTTGGTGATATCCTGTTCAAAAAGTGTTAATCCAAAAGCATCACGTTGGCGTTTTAACAATTCACAAAGCGCCGCAGCAGAATACACTGAAAAAACCAATTTATTAAGCTCTTGATCTACAGGAAATTGCATACTTGCGCTGGTGTCAATAACTAGTTGGCAACGCAAATTGGTTTCTTCTTCGAAGCGCTTAACAAACAATTTTTCGGTGCGGGCAAAGAGTTTCCAATCGATATGCCGCGTGCTCTCTCCCGTATTGTAGAGGCGGTGTTCGGCGAATTCAACAGAAAAACCATGGAAGGGACTTTTGTGCAATCCGGTGATAAATCCTTCCACTACTTTTTTTGCCAGGAGCTCTAAGTTCTTAAAAGGCTCTATTTTGCTACGATTTAACGCCATATTTATGCAACAAATATCCTCTTTTATGCGTATAACTTGCTGAAATGCTGAATTTTTTATATATTTTTGTTAAAACAATGAAAACCTTCGACGAATACGCCTTTTGAAATGACGAAACGCCTTTTGATCCCTTTGTTGTTCGTTTTGTTATGCAGTAAATTCCGGGCTCAGATAGATACTAGTTTTTGGTTCGTAGCTCCCGACATATCTGCCCTCATGGGGGAGAGCCCAATCATACTTCATATTCAAACCTACTCGCAGCCCAGTGTTGTGTTTTTGCGCCAGCCTGCTCTTAGCGCTACTGCGGCTGTTAACACCAGTTTGTTTGTGAATGCGGCGAGTACGCTCACGTTCAATCTTACACCGTATTTGCTTTCCACCGAAAGCGCACCCGTAAATACCATCAGTGCAAAGGGGTTTTACATCAGTTCAAAAGAAGCAATTTCGATCTATTATACTATTGGAAATCAATCTACTACAAATAGGGAGATGATTAGTCTCAAAGGTCAGCGCGCACTTGGCACCGATTTTTACCTTAGTATGCCTGCCGCATCCGGCATTTTAACCCATACCCTATCGGATGGGGGTGTTGGTTTTGATGTGGTAGCCACAGAACCGGGAATTACTGTTTTTTTATGTACCCCGCGGGCCAATTGTGTGGGGCATCCTAAAAACATCACCTTTGCAAGATTATTGTTGCAAGGTGAAACGTTTTCGGTGATGGACAATAATTCAGTCAATCCATCGGAATTGGCAGGAACTATCATTTCGTCCAATAAACTTATAGGTGTTACCGTAAAAGGTTCGGTACGGGCAAGTGCAAATGGCTGCCCTTCTTATTTTACAGATCAAATCACTCCCAGCGACATGATTGGCAGTAACTACGTGGTTTTACGAGGTGATGGAAGCACGGATGTTGCCTATATTTTAGCCCCTCAAAACGCCACAAGTTTCACCCTGAGCACCTCAACGGGGACATTGAGTTGGCTAGTGAATTCCTCGGAAACTTTTTCGGTAAACATCAGTGATCCTATTACTTACATTGTAACCGATAAGCCTGTTTATCTTTTTCATTTGAGTGGATATGGCTGCAAACTGAGTGGAGCCCAGCTCGCTCCGGTATTTTGTGCGGGCTCGTATTCCACTGCATTCATTCGTTTAAGTTCCGATTCACTCAATTTGAATGTGTGCACGCGCAGTGGATTTCAGAATTCATTCACGCTCACCAGCAATGGAAATACCGTTAATGTGGCGGCAAACGCCTTTAGTGTTGTACCAGGAAGCGCAGGTGCATTGGTGGCCGCACGCCTTTTTTTCCCGGCATCTTCTATCACAGTTGGTTCTTATAACGAATTAAGGAATAGCAAGGACCTCTTTGGTCTTGCTTTGCACAATGGTGGCTCACAGGGAGGCAGCGCGTACGCACAAGTCAGCAATTTTATAACGAACACGTATGTGAACGCGCACACCGCGCCAACGGCGACTACCTGCGCCAATAACCCATTTGCTCTTAATGGTATTATAGGCGGCGGACCAATAACGGGACTTTGGTCGCTTGTTGACGGATACGGAACTTTCTTAAATGGAAGCACCCAATATTCCAGTAATGTTTACGTGCCAAGTCTCCTCGATACTACCAATAATAATTTGTCGATTCCTGTGGGAAATCGTTATGTGAAGATTATTTTGAGTTCTACGGGAAATTGTCAGAACCTTTCCGATACCCTCAAATTAAAAGTACTTCAACCACCTATTGTAACGGCAGGTTCCAGTTCGGTGATATGTGGTAACTTTCCCACCATTAATTTTAATGGAAATGTTTATGGTGCCACTAATCAAGGGTTTTGGAGCAGTTTGCCACCCGCATCGGGAAGTTTCATAGCGGGCGCTACTTCGTTTACTCCTACGTATCAATTATCGCAAAACGATACTACACAAACTCAATTGCAATTTGTACTCACGAGTACCAATAATGGGGGTTGTAACCCGGGCACTGCTAGCGTAACAGTTTTTATTAACAAACCACCCATTGTCATAGCCGGCACCCTCAGTCCGTTGACTATCTGCTCAAACAACTCAACCCTGGCATTAAACGGGGTGGTTTCGGGTACGGCTAGTACAACCGGTATTTGGCACACAACGGGATCCGGTCTATTTTCTCCGGGCAATTTATTTTTAGCGGGTAATTATCTTCCCAGTGCAAACGACCTTTCGTCAGGATCTGTTTGGTTGACTCTCGAAAGCACCAACAATGGAATTTGTTTTCCTACGCGCGATAGTATTCAAGTACTGTTCATTGACCCCTCATACGTGAATGCGGGTTCAGACCTGAATGCCTGTACCAATAATCCGCGCGCAGAGCTTGCCGGCGTAATCACCGGAACACTTACCAATACGGTACTTTGGCTGGGAGGGTCAGGCCAGTTCTCTCCAACTAACACGGCACTTACCTGCACTTATACGGGTTCTCCCGCCGAAGTGGCAGCAGGATTTGTTACACTCACACTTAGCACCACCAACAATGGCGTTTGTTTTGGCACGGAAGATCTGCTTCAGATCAATTTTCAGCAAAAACCAACTGCTAATTTTAGCGTGAATGCTGTATGTTTGGGACAACTCAGTGAATTCAGCGATCAATCTGTAAACTCTTCCACGTTAGGGACACTCAACTTATGGGCGTGGGATTTTGGAGATAATTCGCCAATGAGTTATACCACGCAGCCCCTTCATGCTTATACAACAGTAGGTTCATACAGCACTACGCTCATTGTGCGAAATAATTTTGATTGTTACGATACCGTTCAGAAGGTGGCCGTGGTAAATGCCTTACCAACGCCCGCGTTTTTTACCTCCCGCGACTGCAGCGGTTCGGCGCAATTGATTCACTTTACAGATAATTCGAGCACTTCTTTACCCGATGTTATACCCGGAAGCGGGTATTATTGGGATTTTGGAGGATTTGGTTTTTCAGTGGCCAAAGACACTTCTGTCATTTTTCCGTCGGAAGGAATTTATAATATTTCGCATAGGGTTAGCACGGATAAAGGTTGCACAGCTGTTATTTCAAAAACTCTGGAGATCACTCCCCGCCCTGTGGCGCGCTTCATATACTTAAGTAATGCACAGGTAGGTTTGGGCGCCACTGTTCAATTCAGAGATACGTCGTCGTATGCCGTTACCTGGATTTGGAGTTTTGGAAATGGCGATAGCAGCAGAGTACAACATCCTTCGTATTATTATAAAGAGAACGGGAAGTACCCCGTGAAGCTCACTGTTACCGATCGTTTCGCCTGCCCGAGCTCGTACTCGCTGGAGGTGAAGATAGCCACTATTGTAACCGAGATCGTGAAACTGGTGCCCAACGTAATTACGCCAAATGGCGATGGCAAGAATGATGTGTGGCGTCTTGATTTTATTGATGTATTTTTTCCAAAAGCAGAGATCGAGATTTTTAATCGTTGGGGTGAAAAAATGTTCAGAAGTGTTGGGTATTCGAATGCTTGGGATGGAACCTACAAGGGAGAACCTTTGCCGGTGGGCGCTTATTTCTATATGATAAATTTAAATGATGGGGAGACCCCGGTAATAAAGGGAAGTATTACCCTGGTGAAATAATTTTGAATGGTAACTAAAGCAAAAATAATTGTATTGTTTCTTTTTACGGTGTGCCATGTTAAGGCACAGCAGCAGGGACTGTATACGAATATTTTTCTGCATCAGTATTTATATAACCCTGCTTATATTGCAGGAGTGAACGGTCAGCAGTATAATGCGGGCTATCGCAATCAATGGGTGGGATTTGACGGGGCGCCCACAACCGCCGTATTTAGCGGATATGGCAACCTGAGGAAAAAACCAAATGTGGCGCTGGGAGGAATGATCTTTTCCGAACATCTGGGTCTGATCGATTATACCTCAGCTTATGGCACCTACGCGTACCATCTTAAGCTCACCAAAAAGGCGGCCATCAATTTTGGTTTAAGTGCGGGGGCCGTTCAATATAGTGTGAAGGCTTACAATGCAAAACCCTATGATCAGGGCGACAGTTATTTGAATTCGGGGCTACTCAATGCGCTGGCCTTCGACGCCAATGCCGGGCTCTATTTTTACACAAAGAATTTCTTTTTCGGATTCAGCGATCAACACATGCCTAATGCGAAGATCTTATGGAACAATTCAATAGGACGATTAACTTCTTGTTTCTATGGTTATACCGGTTATAATTTTCGCTTTGGCGATAAAAAAGAATGGGTGATTCAACCTTCTGTATTGGTTCGTAATAGTTCGCCGGCACCCTACCAGGTAGAGTTGAATTTACGTACTACCTACAAGGAGATGATTTGGATAGGTTTCAATTACAGAAACAATGCCAGTTCAAGCGCTTTGATAGGATGCACCATTGAAAAACAGGTAATGATTGCTTATGCTTATGATTACGCTCTCACCGCCTTGAATAAGTATAGTTCGGGTACTCATGAAATAATGTTGTCGTATTATATACCACTCAAGAAAAAGAGATCCAAAAGCGAACAAGTGGGAGATGCCGATGAAGATGAACTGAACACGATCGACAATAGCATAAAGACATCAATCAAAAATAAGAAGGAACTGGAAGAGAAAACAGATAAGAAGCCGGAGGATCCTCAAAAACCAAAGGAACCGGAAGCAACTAAAGAACCAAAGTAATCATGAAGATCAGGAGAATAATCATCGTAATGTTTTTTGCAGCTTTTTGCGGCGGTGTTGCAAATGCGCAGATCGACACGATTTTTTATTTCGCACCACCCTGGGTAACACCCGATCATGATCAAAAGCAACCCATTAAGTTTCACATTTCCAGTTTTTCGGCGCCATCCACCACCGTTTTTATAAAACAACCGGCTTCCCCTCTATCTATGGACACATTTATTGTAATGGGTCCCGGCCAATTGGTAGACATAACCTACTGGAGAGGAGCTTTGTCATCAAGTGTATCCCTTGGTTACGATTCGTTGGAGACGCGTCCCGCCAACGTAGTGAGAACAAATGGTGTGCGGATCCGATCCACTTCGAAGATCACGGTGGTGTATGATGAAATTACCCTCACGCCCAATAATCCGGAAACTTTTTCTCTCAAAGGCCAGAATGCGTTGGGAATTGAATTCTTTTGCCCATTCCAAACAAAATGGAACAATAAGAATTTGGGTGTAAATGATCTTAATGGCGACGGATTTACTACCATGCCTAAGTCGCAGATCAACATTGTGGCGACGCAGCCCAATACAATTGTTTGGATCAGACCCCGATGTAATGTAGTGGGGCACTTGGCCAATGTCACCTACAGCGTTTTTTTACCCGTGGAAGGAGCCTGCTATACGGCCGAAAACACGAGCCTGCTTACCAGTTCACCGGGACAAAATCTGGGAGGAAGTATTGTTGTTTCCAATAAACCTGTTGCCGTAACCGTTAGCGACGATTCGGTTAACCCGGGTAGCGGGCCGGGACAAACTTGTTACGACCTTATGGGCGACCAGATTGTGCCCGTAGATCTTGTTGGTACCGATTACATTGTTAACCGAGGTCAATTAAATGTACAAACCGGAGAAGCTTGTTTTGCTGTGGCGACGCGCAACTTCACCAAGATTGAGATTGTTGGAGCGGTCACTACCACTGTGCTGCTAAACAAAGGCGATACCTATACCCACAACCTCGATGCCGATCTCACGTATATCAGATCAGATAAGAGTATTTATTTACTTCATGCCTCCGGGTACGGTTGTGAATTAGGTGAAGCCCTGTTGCCACCGCTTAACTGCGCCGGTTCAGACAGTGTTACCTTTACGAGGAATAACGGTAATGCATTTTTTCTGAATGTATTATGCAAGGCGGCTGCAATTTCGGGTTTTACGCTTGTAAATAGTACAAACACGATTGCCATCGCTGCCACTCAATTTACATCCATTCCAGCCACCGCCACGTTGCAGGGCGGTCCGTTTTATGGTGCCCAACTTGGACCTTTCACCACTACCCAGATACCGGTGAATTCTTCCAATTTATTGTTTAATTCGGCAGGAAGCAGTGGATTTTTTGCAATGGGAGTTTTTAATGGCACACAAACGGGTGGTGCCTTGTTTCACTATATGTCCTCTTTTTTAAGACGCACTGCAGTGAAAACACAAACCTTGCAAACACTTTGTGCAGGTCAGGTGGGAGGAACGGTTGCGGTTACGGGCACCATTAGTGGAGCGGCAGTAACAGGCATTTGGGCTACTAGTGGCATTTCAGGCACCACTAGTGTTTCAGGAGGCGCATCCGGAACATTTTCTCCTGTGTATACCTCTTCCATTGGAGTGATTTCAACAATTTACTCAGTTTCTACAAATGATACCACTTCCATTGCGCCAACTAAAACTATTACACTGTATCTCACCTCTACAGGTGTATGTAAGAACGTAACAGATTCGGTAAAACTCGTAATCAATCAACGACCAAAACTGGCAGTAAGTTCGGGGTCTATTTTGTGTAAAAACAACCTGTTACCTATTGCTTTGGGGGGTACTATTACCAATGCCTTATCCGGTTCATGGAGTGGGGGCAATGGCGGTATTTTCGGCGTTCCGGGACCCATTACCACCTATACACCTTCTCAGGCGGATGCCAATTCGAATGTGATCACACTTAGTTTGACGAGTCAGGCACCTCTGCCCGGTTGTCTAAACAGCGTAAATACCGTAACCGTTAGTTTCATAAATCCGCCATTGGTATCCATTGTACCGAGTGGCACGCAGGTATGCGCCAATACTACATCTGTGGCACTTAACGGAAGCATAAGTGGCGTAACCGGCAGCGGCAGTTGGATAGGTGGAGCTGGCACTTTCACGCCCGGAAATGCCATTTTGAATCCTGTGTATTTATTGGGCCCCGGAGATTATACGCTGGGCATGGTAACACTCACCCTTACTTCAACTAACAATGGCATCTGTGCCAGTCAAAGTGCCACCATGCTTATTTCAATAATTCCGGAACCTTTGCTGATTGTACCCCAGAACTTTCCGCCTGTGTGTGCGGCCGCCGGATCGGTGGCCTTGTCGGGAACCATCACGGGTTCAAATGGTCAGGGCACGTGGCTGGCTGCAGGAACTGGTTCAATAAATCAGGGGCAACAAAAAGGGAACATCACTGCGACGTATTTTCTGGGAAATCCCGATGCGTTAAACGGCAGTCTTACGTTCACGATGGTGAGTACAGGAGGGGTTTGTCCGGCTAATATGGCCACATTGAATGTAATTGTTTTGCAAGCCCCTGTGGTGAAAGTGAGTCAGAATTTTATTCCGGTATGCAAAAATGCTGCCGTGGCAGTGAGCGGTACCATAACAGGTTTTACGACATCAGGAATATGGTCGAGCAACAGTTCCACATCAAGTCCCGGCACTTTTACTCCGGGTGCCACCTCGCTCATTGGCTTTTATGAACCTAGTTCAACGGATATCAACAATGGATTTGTAGTTCTTACGCTTTCATCTACCAATAATGGAATTTGTCCTCCTTCTTCGGCGGCTTTTACGGCTACTTTTATTCCTGCGCCCAAAGCTGAATTCATTACCATCGGAAAGCACTGTGTGAATTCTCCGGTTTCGTTTTCGAGTACTTCCAGTGAGAATGGCACGGGGTCCTTAAATTATAATTGGGATTTTGGCGACAAAGTTTCCAGCGGAAATGCAACGTCATCTAACCCCTTAAAAACGTACACGACCTCAGGTCAATATCTCGTTACACTAACGGTTACCGGTGTAAGCTTGCTAGGAATAAATTGTCCCGATATAAAGACCAAGGAAGTAATCATCAAGGACCTTCCGGTTGCAGACTTTACTGTTTCAACCGCTTGTCAGGATAAGGCTACACAGTTTACCAGTAAAGCGTTTTCACCGCCCGGCTCTGATCCTATTATTTGGTGGGAGTGGGGGTTTGGTGACAGCGACACTACTAAAAACAGGTTTGTAACCAATGCAGGGGTGGCGGTGTACCATTCTTATAAAACGCCGGGCACCTATATTTCTGCACTCACTGTTACAGCAGGCCCAATTGGTTCAAACCCTTTGTTGGGTTGTGTGTCGGAACAGAAGTTTATACGTGTAGATGTAAACGTGAAACCTCATGCAGAATTTGGACTTACAAACAATCCCTGTGTGGTAAAGGAACCGGTTTACTTTTCTGATTTCAGTACTCCTCCGCAAAATATTCGAACATGGTACTGGCAATTTGGGGATGATGATGCCTCCAGCGAACAAACGCCGACGCATTCATACTTGAGCGCCGGCCTCTATGCGATAAAGCTCACGGTGATCGACGATGCTGGCTGCGTTGATACGATGGTGAAATACATCGATGTAAATCTATTACCGAATGTACCCACAGGTTTTTCTCCAAACAACGATGCTTACAATGACGTGTTATTAGTGAAGGGTGGCCCTTTTGAGAAACTTCTCTTTCGGGTGTATAATAACTGGGGTGAACTCTTGTTTGAAACGAGCGACCAAAATACAGGGTGGGATGGTAAATACAAGGGTGTGGATCAGCCCACAGGGGTGTATGTTTGGACCATTGTGGTAGATATGTATAATAACCGGCAGGTGAAAAAAAATGGTGATGTCACCTTAATTCGATGAAACAAATGATGCGTTCATATCTTCTTGTTCTGTTCATCGGAATGCAGCTCTTCCCAAAGGCGCAGGATTTTCATTTGAGTATGTACGATGCAGCACCTTTGTTTTTAAATCCGGCTTCTACCGGACTTATTGATACAAAGATGAGGGCACATGTACAGTATCGTAATCAATGGAACGCTGTGGCATTTAAGCCGTTCAAAACTTCCCTTTTTAGTTTTGATAAACCCTACAAGAAGTGGGGCTTTGGCGGCCAGATTACCAACATGAGAGCAGGTGTTGCTAATTACAATGTATTGCAACTGCTTGCTTCAGCTTCGTACGGGGTGCCTCTCGATCCTTCCAAATCTCATAATCTGTCCTTAGGCTTACAAGCAGGTTTCACACAAAAACAACTCGAATATCAATTACTCTCGTTCGATTCACAATGGAGCACTAGCAACGGGGGCTCTTTTGATAATTCAATGCCAAGTAATGAAGCACTTAACGGCCAGGCCTTTTATACAGAGGTGGTGAATTTTGGAGCACTTTATTATTATGCCAAACAACAAGCGCGACTAAATCCTTTTCTAGGCCTCAGTATTTTCGATCTCACCAAGCCGAAAGATAGTTTTTCGGGTGGGAATTCTAGACTGCCCCGACGTTATTATATGCATGCCGGAATAAGGGTGAATGTAAGTGAAGTATTTTATTTGATTCCAAAAGTGCTTATTTATACACAGGCAAAAATAGTACAGCAGAGTTATTCGATGGATGCGGGTTATTTTTTCAAGGGAGAGAAGTTTTTCGCACTCGCCGGTTATTCTCTTCGTGTAAAAGATGCCAGTGTAATTTATGGGGGACTAAGGAAAGACAATTACATTATTAAAATTGCGTATGATTTTAATACTTCTTCCTTGCGCGGAGTTTCGAGTGGTCGTGGGGCCTATGAGCTCACCCTTACCTGGTTGGGTAGAAAAGGAAAAACAAATGAATTACGAAACTGCCCCCGTTTATAGGTACCTGTTATGAAATCGGCCATAAAACTCGTTTATTTTTTCATATTCCTGGCAGGGCCATTGCTTATTTTTTCGCAGTCGAAAAAAGTTTGGATCGATCTGGCCGATGAGGCTTATGGTCGGCGGGACTATGCAAATGCGGCTCTTTATTATTCAAAAGTGGTTGATGACACATCGGCTCTCAGAAGTTACGTGATACCTTATCAGGCCCAATTGGTGAATTTAAACATGCCCTCCCTTTTTAAAGTGCCCGAATTATCTTCAACCCGGCGTAAAGACAGCACAAATTTGGCGAAAGAAAATGTAGCTAAAACAAGCAAATACGATTTTATACTATACCGCTTGGCCCAGAGCTATCGTTTGAACTTTGATTATTCACATGCAGTGCCGGCGTTCAAAACCTGTGTGGAACGAAACGTTTATGCAGATGCGGGTTATTTTTATGGGTTGTCGTTAATGAATGAAAAGCAGTATCAGGAGGCACTTACCGCATTTGATACCTACTTGGAAGCACGAAAAGGAACTGATTCTTTGTTGCTTCTTGCTGCCAAACGTGAAACATGGTGCTTCTTTGCATTAGACAGCTTAATCCCCCGAAAAGCAAGCATACATTTGATGGACACCTTCGTGTTTAATGCCGGCACCAGTAATTTTGCGCCCATGTATTATGGTGGAGATGATAAGGTGCTTTTTACGAGTGCAAGAAAAGGAGGGGTGGTTACCGATCCTGAAAAACAGGACGCGCGTTACTTCTGCGATCTGTATTTCACCACCTTGGACGATACCATTTGGCAAAGACCTATTAATTTTGGGCGACCCATAAATACATCGTTGCACGAAGGAGCAGCTGTGGTAACACCCGATGAAGTGATGCTGTTTACCCGCTGGAGCAACAACAGCAGAAACGAAGCATTTATTTATATGGCCAGAACTTCGGGGGGTAAGTTTTTTGATGCCATGAAACTGAACACGAACGTGAACCGACCGGGATATAAAACACAGCAACCATTTGTGTCGGAAGACGGAAAAAATCTTTTCTTTTCTTCGAACCGACCGGGCGGTAAGGGAGGATTCGACATTTGGATGTCGCCCATCGATGAGAATGGATTTATAGGAGAAGCTACAAATATTGGGGTACCCGTAAACACTGAAGCCGACGAAGTAACGCCCTTTTTTCACGATTTGAGCAAAACACTCTATTTCAGTTCTAACGGGCACCCGGGTCTGGGTGGTTTAGATGTTCTTAAATCATCGTTAAATGTAGATGATTCGATGTATCAGGTACCTGTAAATTTAAACGCACCAATTAATTCACCCAAAGACGATTCTTATTATATAACAAATCATCTGGGTACAAAAGGTTTTGTGGCGAGTGATCGAAAGGACTGTGAGGGGGGACATTGTTATAATATTTATAGCTATAACAACGATCCTATTAAGTTTGACCTTGATGGACATGTGTATGACGGTAAGAGCGGAGACCCCATTGTTTCGGCGCTAGTCACCATAAAAGATGTACATGACCGCGATGAACCATTTTATATAGTTACGGATGAGGAAGGCTATTACAAAACCGACCTTAAAGCCAATTTTGAATATTTTTTAAAGGCGCAAAAAAGTAAATATTTCGGAAGACCCGCTAGTGTGGTAACAGAAGGCTTAACCGACAGCAAACATTTTGAAGAGAATTTTGTTTTGGACAAGATTCCCGAAGGAGATATTGAAATTGAAGGCGTAGAGTATGATTTTAATAAAGCAACCTTGCGTCCTAAATCTATGGAGATTTTGGATAAGATCGTAGATTTACTGCAATTAAATGATAATCTCAGTATTGAATTAAGTTCACATACCGATTCGCGGGGAAATGATCAATACAATTTAAAGCTCTCACAGGCCCGTGCCCAAAGTTGTGTAGACTACATGATCTTTAAGGGTATTTCAAAAAAACGCATGATCGCGCATGGCTATGGTGAATCGCGACCAATAATTCCTCAAACGCAAATTGACAAAATGGTGGATAAAAGTCCGGAGTTTGAGGCTGCTCATCAAAAGAACAGGCGTACGGCATTTAAAGTAATAGGAGAAACAAGTCTTAATTTGATTAATACTACAAAATAAATTGAGTAGGGTTAAAAAGCACATGATAAGGAGCTATAAAATAGTAGTAAAGGGAAAAGTGCAGGGCGTTAACTACCGTTATACTGCCCAGGCAAAAGCCCATCAATTAGATCTTACCGGGTTTGTAAGAAATATGCACGACGGTTCGGTAATTGCTATGGCGGAAGGAGAAGAGGAAAATGTGCATTTGTTCATCGAATGGTGCAATATGGGTCCGCGACGTGCTGATGTAACGGAGGTTCATGCCGAAGAATGCGACTTAAAGGGATACCACACCTTTGAAATAAAAAAATAGGGATCACCTGCTGTAGATCGAATTATCAAATTTTAAGAAATCGACGACCACCTCCAAGTATTAATTGTGTAAATTTACCCCGCATGTTCAGGTACGGAATTCTTATTACTTTGTTGCTAAGTGGCCTATTAATGCAAGGCCAATCTCAGGTAATTGATAAGGTGATAGGGGTCGTTGCAAAATATCCGGTATTACTCAGTGATCTTCAAAATGTGATGTTGGAACGCGAGGGACAAAATGTGCCTATTAACAGATGCAAAGCCTATGAACTATTAGTATTTCAAAAATTATTGGTGGCCCAAGCCGACAGAGATAGCGTAACGGTTACCGACACCGAAGTGGAAACCGAGTTGAGTAGAAGAATGGCATATTTTATTAGTCAATTTGGTACCGAACAAAAACTGGAAGAATTTTACGGCAAACGCACCAATGTGATCAAGGACGAACTTCGCTCGGATGTTCAGGAACAGCTTCTGGCTGAGAAAATGAACGGGAAGATCACCGGCGAAATAAAATTAACGCCGGCGGAAGTACGACACTTTTATGGTACCATTCCTGTTGATAGTCTTCCGCTTATTGAATCGGAGGTTGAACTTCAGCAATTGGTAAAAAAACCAACTTATAGCGCAGAAGCAAAGAAGAATGCGAAAGAGACCCTTGAATCATACCGTCAGCGTGTGATCAAAGGTGAAGTGAGCATGAGCACCCTGGCCCGCCTGTACAGTGAAGATCCGGGATCAGCCAAAGATGGCGGTTTTTATGCGAACATTGGCAAAGGCCAATTTGATCCGGTATTTGAGTCAGTTGCTTTTCGTTTGAAGCCCGGTGAGATCTCACACATCTTTGAATCGGCTTATGGTTACCATTTTGTAGAACTTGTTCAACGAAGGGGAGAACTCATCGATTTGAGGCACATACTTATCATTCCTAAGATTACAAACGACGATTTCTTGAGAAGTAAAAAACAACTCGATTCAATTTATACCGAAATACGTGAAGGGCATATAAGCTTTGAAGACGCGGTGAAGCGCTTTAGTGATGATGCCGATACAAAACTTAATGGCGGATTAATGATCAACCCGCAAACCGCCAGTACACGGTTTGATAACGAAATACTCAGTCAGATCGACAAGAACCTCATCGCCACGCTCAATAGTATGGAAATTGGCGAGATTTCTAAACCAATGCAATATACCGGCGTGGATGGAAAACCCGGATTCCGCATTTTAAAATTAAAGAACCGGATCGATCCCCATAAAGCAAATTTGAAGGAAGATTACCAGCGTATTATGGGAATGGCTACTAACGAAAAGAAGAAAACAATTACAAAAGACTGGATCAAAAAAAAGTCAAGAATCACTTATATTAAATTAGACTCCGAATTTGCCTGCCCATTCGATAATGAGTGGACCATCAGCAATTAATTCCGTATTTTTCGCGAGTATTCGAGTGACTAAAAAAGTTCATATTTATTGGTACTGCCAAATTATTGGTTGGTCATTTTATGTGGTGGTCAATTCCATTTTTCAAGGACTCAGCACGTTGTCGACGTACAGAGAGTACTTGATCTATTTTATCATGCTTTTGGCCGGAATCGCCATTTCTCACGCCTACCGCTCGCTGGTGAAACTCTGGCATGTACTGCGGTTAAGTGTACCTGCGCAGATTGTATTTGTTCTTGTTTTTAGTTTTTTAAAGGGCAATTTATTTTTTTTGCTAATCTTACTGTTGACGAGAATCTTTGGCGGGGCACCCATTGATCTCAATCTTGTGACCGCCTCAGAATACGTGCTTAATTTCACCGTCGTATTTTGCCTTTGGAACGGTATCTATTTCGGTTTCCAATATTTTCAAAATTATAAGCGGGTCGAAATAAATTCGCTTCGTTATCTGGCCGCCAGCAGAGAATCGGAACTCAATAATCTGAAAGCGCAGTTGAATCCGCATTTCATTTTTAATTGTATGAACAGTATTCGAGCTCTTATTGATGAAGATCCCAACAAAGCGAAGGTAGCAGTCACCCGGTTATCAAACATGCTCAGAAGCACTCTTCTCCTCGATAAAAGCAAAGTGATACCCTTGAAGGAAGAACTCAATTTGGTGAAAGATTATCTGGAACTCGAGAAAATTCGTTATGAAGAACGACTCCACTATGAATTTGCAGTAACAGAAGAAGTGACCACTTGTCTCATCCCTCCTTTTATCATTCAGTCTCAGGTTGAAAATGCGATTAAACATGGTATTTCCAAACATCCGGGAAAGGGAACGATCCTCGTTGAAGCAGAGCAATTGGGCGATGATTTGAAAATAGTGATCTCCAATACAGGAAAAATCAGAACTGAATCCTCCGCCACCGGTGTAGGTCTTACTAATTCAGCACAGCGTCTTAATCTCTTGTATGGAAACAGGGGTACCATTGACGTGAAAGCGGTAAATGATTTGGTAGTTGTGGCCATTAACATACCTTTGAAATAATAGTTTAAAGATAGATAAACCTAATAGCAACTGTTAACTATGAAAGTAATACTAATTGATGATGAAAGATTGGCTCGCCAGGAGTTAAAAAGCTTATTGTCTGCCTACAAAGAAATTGAGGTGGTAGCAGAGTGTTCGGATGCCACAGAGGCCAAAGAGAAAATTGAAAGCCTGAAACCCGATATCATCTTTTGCGATATCCAAATGCCCGGTAAAAGCGGACTTGAGCTGGCGGAGGAGATCTCAGGAGCAGTTGATGTGGTGTTTATTACGGCGCACGATCAACATGCGATAAAGGCCTTTGAAATAAATGCCTTTGATTATTTGCTGAAACCTGTTCAGCCGGATCGTTTGGCCGAAACGATAAAAAAACTTACAGTTAAAGAATCTGCCACTAAACTCGACAACGATTCACCTCTTACCAGTGGCGACATGGTGTTTATTAAGGATGGCGACAAGTGTTGGTTTGTTCGACTTTCTGATATTCGTTTATTTGAATCGGAAGGGAATTATGTGAGGGTGTATTTTGAGAATTTTAAGCCCCTTATATTGAGAAGCCTAAACAGTCTTGAAACACGGTTGGATGAAAAACAATTTTTCAGAGCCAGCCGCAAGCACATGATCAATTTGTCTTATATTGCCGGTATTGAAACATGGTTCAATGGTGGCTTGAATGTAAAATTGAAAGATGGTAAGGAAATTGAAATATCACGACGTCAGGCTGTTCGCCTCAAAGACATGATGAGTTTGTAAATTTGTATTTTTAAGCAATAATATGCGCCGGCACTCCGTTATAAAGTCATTGAAAAAAGGATCTATTTTTATAATTATATTTCTGTCTCTTAATGGTATGTCACAGGTGGGCGGCACCAAAACATTTCGTTTCCTCGATATTCCGATGACTGCACGGGCAGCAGCAAATGGAGGAAGCAGCATGTCGATCTGGGGCGATGATATTAACCTCATTCACAGCAATCCTGCCTTGTTAAATCCTGATATGCTGAAACAGGCTGCCTTTAATTACTGTAATTATGTGGGAAATATTAATTACTACAGTTTAGCGTATGCTCACAGCTTAAAACACTACGGCACTGCCGCCATCACCATGCAAGCTTTTAATTACGGGAAGTTTTATGGTTACGATGAACTGGGAAGCAAAACACGCGATTTTTATGCCAACGATTATTCCATAAATCTGCACTACGCCAAACCTTTGGCCGATAGTATGTTTACCGTTGGGGTGGCACTCAAAACCATCATTTCTCAATACGATAGTTATAAATCTTTTGGCAATGCCCTCGATTTTGGAGTGACCTATCATTCAAAGAAAGATTTCACAGCCAGTTTACTTGCAAGGAATGTGGGATATATGTGGAAAAATTATTCGAACATCACCAATGAGAAAGAATCCCTTCCCTCAACGGTTCAGTTGGGCTTGAGCAAAAAATTAGCAAAGGCCCCTTTTCGGGTCTTTGTCGTATATGACCAACTTCTAAAATGGAATTTGCGGTATATAAGTCCTATTGATACTGCCGGAAAAAACAGTTCGTTTTCAAATACACCAACTGCCGATTCCACCTCCTGGCAAAAGTTCACTGTAAAGGCGGGACATACTGCCGATAATTTTATGCGACATGTGGTGCTGGGAACTGAGATTTTGATCACTAAGAATTTTAGTTTACGAGTGGCATACAATTACCGCCGTCAGGTTGAAATGACCTTGCCTGAGCGCCGAGGTGCCAACGCCTTTAGTTTTGGAATTGGTTTTAAAGTGAAACGCTTTGCCTTCGCGTGTACCTATACCAAAATGGCATTTCCGGGCAATTCGCTCATGATGGGGCTTACGTTTGTGTGGTAAGCGATAACTGCAGAAATTCCGTTGCAAAAGTTAACCCAAGAACAAAATCAGCATGCCGTACTACTTCTCTGCAAATTTGACTCAGGGACCAACACAAACATCAACTCATTTGCGCTACCGCTTGAATTATATCATGTTTGGTAATGATGTGGATATTGCCACCTAAGTCACTTAAAAGGACGGCGTTATTATCGCGGGTAATCAATTTACTTACTTCTTCTATGGGCGCTTTTTCTCCCACCATTGGGAAGCCGGCTTGCATCACCGTTTTGATCAGTTGATTTTTTACTTCACTGTTTTCCATCAATTTCGTGAATAAATAGCTTTCTGAAAGTGAACCCACAAATTCAGCTCCTCTTTTTACCGGAAGTTGCGATACATCGTATTTGTTCATGATCTCCCAGGCATCGTTTACTGTGGCGCTTTCGTCGATGGTTAGTAATTTGAGATTTTTATGATTCGCCACCAAATCAATCGCTTTCGGTTTGCTTACTTCTAAAAAATGCCGTTCGCGCATCCAGTCGTCGTTAAACATTTTTCCTAAATAGCGTGTGCCATGATCATGAAAGATCACCACCACCATATCCCCTTTTTTAAATTTGTCCTTCAATTGCATGATTCCGGCCAAAGCAGAGCCTGCGCTGTTTCCGGCAAAAATGCCTTCTTCACGAGGAATGCGTCGAGTCATTACCGCGGCGTCTTTATCCGTTACTTTTTCAAATAAGTCGATAAGGCTAAAATCAACATTGGCGGGCAAAAAATCTTCTCCAATTCCTTCGGTGATGTACGAGTAAATCTCGTTTTTGTCAAAAATGCCGGTTTCTTTGTATTTCTTAAACACCGACCCATAGGTATCGATGCCGTAAACTTTTATGTTCGGATTTTTTTCTTTCAAAAATTTGGCAGTGCCGCTAATGGTACCGCCGGTTCCAACGCCTACCACTAAATGCGTAATCTTCCCGTCGGTTTGGTCCCAAATTTCAGGTCCGGTTTGTTCGTAATGCGCAATGCTGTTACTTAAATTATCATATTGATTGGGTTTCCATGAATTTGGAATTTCATTCACGAGGCGCGATGATACAGAATAGTAGGAGCGGGGGTCTTCGGGATCTACGTCGGTTGGACACACAATCACTTCAGCACCAAATGCGCGCAGGGCATCTACTTTTTCTTTACTTTGTTTATCGGTCGTTGTGAAAATACATTTGTATCCTTTAATCACTGCCCCAATGGCCAATCCCATTCCCGTGTTGCCGCTGGTGCCTTCAATAATGGTTCCGCCCGGTTTTAAACGACCGTCTTTCTCGGCATCTTCAATCATTTTTATGGCCATACGATCTTTAATCGAATTTCCGGGATTAAAGGTCTCCACCTTTGCATACACGTCGCAAGGCAGATCTTTTACAATCTTGTTTAATTTTACCATGGGCGTATGACCAATAGTTTCGAGGATGTTTTGACAAACTTTCATAATGGTTTAGTTGCTTAATTCGCCCCTCAAATTTTCGAGTAGCTTTTTTTTAATTTGTGTTTTGGTGAGTTTCTGTCCTAATAAAAACATAAGTTTGGCCACCGCGCTTTCAAAGGTGAGATCTGCACCGCCAATAACACCTAATTTTTTTAACTGTGAACTGGTTTCATATTTGCCCTGCATCACCTTGCCTTCACTGCACTGAGTAATATTGAGTATAATAATTTCCCTGGCAATGGTTTGTTTAATTTCGTTCAAAAACCAGGGTTCAGTACTGGCGTTGCCCGATCCAAATGTTTCAAGGATTACGGCTTTTAGTCCGGGAGATTGCAAAATGGCTGACGTGATTTGCCTGCTAATGCCCGGAAACAACTTTAATACTGCAATGTCGTTCTCCAAATTTGTATGTACTTTCAAAACTTTTCCTGTGTGCTTTAGCAGCGCGTTGGTGTTGTAACTGATGCTCACTCCCGCCTCAGCAAGGGTGGGATAATTGGGTGATCGAAATGCGTCAAAATGTAAACTGTTATATTTAATAGTACGATTACCGCGGTATAATTTGTATTCAAAATAAATGCAGACTTCTCTAACAATGGCTTTTCCTTTGCTTTTTGTCCCCGCAATTTCAATAGAGGTGATGAGGTTCTCTTTACCATCTGTGCGAATCATTCCAATGGGTAATTGAGAGCCCGTGAGTACAACCGGTTTGTCGAGATTCTCGAGCATAAAACTCAAGGCACTGGCCGTAAAGCTCATGGTGTCGCTGCCATGCAGAATTACGAAACCATCATATAAATTGTAATTCTTCTTCACAATCCCCGCCAATTCCACCCATACATCGGGATGCATGTTGGAAGAATCGATGGGATTTTCAAAAGAAATAGCCGATAAATGAATGTCAAATTTAGTGAGTTCGGGAATTTGTTTGGTGAGCGATCTAAAATCAAAAGGTTTTAATTCTCCCGTGTGCGCATCTTCAATCATACCAATGGTTCCGCCGGTATAGATCAAAAGGACTGAAGATTGTTTTGCCATTGGCTGTTTGAAAGGGAATCTCAAAAAAAAGAAACAGAATTCAAACGATCTTTAAATTCTGTTTCTCGGTACAATCAATTTAGAAAGGAAGATCGTCGTTATCGGCCGGATTGTTTGTGAATACCGGTGCCGAAGGACTACTAATAGTATTGCTCGCAGATGGTGAACTTCCTTGTGACGAAGAGGACGCCGTATTGCTTCCTTGCATCCGCTCCAAACGCCAGGCTTCGAGGGTATTAAAGTATTTTACGCCTTGCGGCCCATTCCACTCGCGGCCACGTAAATTAAATTGAATTTTTATTTCTTCACCTTCGTTATATTGATCGAGCATGCTGCATTTGTCCTGAGTTACCTGAAAACTCACATGCTGCGGGTAAGGTGTATTTGCTTCGGTGGTGAGAATGAATTCTCGTTTTTGAAAGCGATCGCTTACTTTTTGCGTATCAAACTTTACTTTTAAGGTGCCTACTACTTCCATGATATATGTTTTTTTAGTGATTACAAATGAAAAATGCTTTAGAGGTTAAAAATAGGGAAAATCCTGCTTTTTTTAGGACTAAAGATTTACACTAATTATTAGCATTTGAAAGATTTAACGAATTTCTAAATAAATAGAATGACTAGTAATTGGCTGAGAACGAGACCTGTGACAGGAAGCCATGGGATTGAAGCGGAAGTTCGTGTGCTGGAGGATAGTTTTTAACAAACAGAGGCCAACCAGGAGTGCAATGCGGGCTAGGACGCTCGCGGTACCTCCCGGGGCTTAGGTCGCTAATAACACCATCCACGCTTCCTTTACTTTATTTTCTTTTAAAAGGTCTTGGGCATATTGATGCTGCTCATTTTTATCCGCGAAGGGTCGAAGGTTCTTCTTAAATTCCATTACCTCATTTTGGGCGGGAATTTGCTCCACACTGCCCAACAATCCCAAATTGTTGCCGGTAAGTATAGTGCTGTTTTTTATCTCTTTTGGGATCTGATCAATACCAATTCCAATGGTAGTAATTGGTTTTTGCACTTCAAACAGCGCCGCCCCATGTGCTCGGCAATACCAGTTATCGCCCATGCGGGCCACCAAATCTATTTTCTCTGTATCAATCATTTTATCGGCGTTTAAAACCGAATCGGAAATATGGATTCTGAGCACTTCACAAATCACCAAATTGCCCGCTCCTCCAAGCTTACCCAATTCTTTGATCTCCACTACCTTGCATTCGAGCTGCACCGGACTTTCTTTTACCCTTGGGGGTCTTATTAAATCGGAAGGAATGGGAGTGAAATTGGCTTTTTCAAATTCGTTGACACCGCGAGCATAGGGACTGCTGGCCAAACTGGTTTGGTGTACCATGTCGTAAGTTACCATGTTGATCACACATTCGGGAACTTCTTTTACATTCAGCAGGGTGTCCTTTGGAGCACCGGTTCTGCCACTATAGGCAGGCGAAAAAATGGCAATAGGGGGATTGGAAGAAAAAAGGTTAAAGAAGCTGAAAGGCGCCAAATTAGGAGTGCCATTCGTATCCACCGTACTGGCAAAACAAATGGGTCGGGGGGCAATTGCATTCTGTAAGTACTTTTGTAAAATTTGAATGCTTAAGTCTTTAGGATCGAGTGATAACATGAGCTCAAAAGTACAAAAATGAAAAAACAATCCCGAACATTTATTCGCCACGTAATGCGACTCGCCAAAAAAATGCGAAAGATTAGGTGGTATTGTAAACAGGAATGGTGTCAATATTTATACTTTTGAGCGAAGTCCCGACTCTTTTGCAGTGGGTGATCAGCAAACCGCAGTCCCCGTTCGGGTTTCGCCGATAGCTGTGTTCGGTTTACTGTTTTGTTCCTCGGCGCTCCGGCAGGTGACTTGGATGCAGTTAAAATGTCGCCACATAAAGGGATTTTGGGTTTTAGCATCCACATATCTTAGGCCTATGTTGAGTGTTCAGGCGCATGCAAGTTATACGATTGGGCCATTTTTGTGGGTAGCCCTCAACGGCAATTATTATGTGAGTGGCAATACTAAGTGGATAATTTGTATAACGACGACCGACAAGCTAATTCGCGCGTGGGCGTCACTGCTGCGGTTCCAATTAACAAACGCACTTCTATTAAATTTTCTGCTAGTACGGGCGCCATTGTGAGATTGGGCCAGGATTATACATCCTACTCCCTTGGGTACCAATATGCCTGGTAGGATCGCCCGCGAAAACAAAACAACTCCGCTGATTAGAAGGTGAACAGGCAAGGAATTGATTTGAACACGAAATCATTAACCGGGTTTTGATCGCACGGCCGGTTATATGCATGGATTTGCAAATTATCCGGCTTGTAATTATCTTCACCTAGTACCCTGGTGTCGGTAATAAACAGGATATTATGACGTTTTATAAGTCCATGCCTCTGTTCATTATTTTAAAATGAATTATGGTAAGGGGCCTCGTTTTGTAGTATTTGCTAATTTATTTAATGACATGAGAACTACTTTTACTGTATTGATCATTTGCAGTTTGTTCACCTCCTGTAAAGATCCCTTGCAACTGAATAATCCCATAAATAAATACCTTGACAGTGAAATTTTAGATAGGATTTCCGGAATTTCTGAGGGAAATAAAAATAGCGTAAATGTAAGCAGGATCAATGTTCACGAGGTGCTTCAAGCGGATGAGGAAATTAAAACACTGGTGAGTTCTATTAACCTCTTTGATGGATCAACAGACATAATGGCAAAAGCAGATAACTATTTTGAGAAATATGCCTCTAACCATAAGGGAGAAAAGCTTGACTTCATAAAAATTTCTACGCTCGATTCAAAACCTGAAATGATTGTTGCTCTAAAACTGAATGAATTGGCCCTGCTCGACCGAGTCTTGATGGCAAAATAAAAATACGATTGGCAAAAAATGCACCTATTAAAAAGTGTTTATTCTGTTGCGTGTATCATTCTTAAAATTTCACCTGAATTCTCAGATTCAATTGCCGGGTAGTGAGGTAATTTGGTATAGCGTATTGCGCTCCTGTAACATCCTGAATCCAGGTATAAGAAACAGTGTTTTGAATTTGCAGGAGATTAAATACTTCTAAAAAGATCCACATTTCTGCTAACTTATTAAATGCGTTCTTCCGAGTCATTTTCCTATCGGCTTGTAAAATATTATATGCAATACCCGCATCGGCCCTACGATAAGGTGGCATGCGCAACGTTTGCTGCCAGCGCATGTGTGTAGGCGGTCCAAATGGCAATCCACTTCCAAACAATAGATTGAGATTAAATTTAATAGCAGGGTAGGCGGGTAGATGATCCTGAAAGAATAAACCAAAAGTCACCAATTGGTCAGTAGGACGAGGAATGTAGCCCGGATCCACTTTTACGCTATCGGTTTTTACTTGATCAAACGTATAGCCTTTTACAATTTTTTCACCACCACTATTATAATAATTATAATGAATATTATCCTTTGAATACTCATAGGTACGCAATATTCCAAGTGAGGCCCAACTTTCCACCCCGTTTACAAATTCGCCGTTAATACGTAAATCAATTCCTGTGGCATACGCTTTGCTATTGTTATTGGCAAAATAGCGGATGCGGATATTGTCAATTTCGTAGGGAATCACGCTGGTGAGATCTTTAAAATAGGCAGCGGCAAGAAATTTAAAGGGCCGCTTCCACATTCTAAAAATATAGTCGCTGCTCAGTACAATATGTGTAGAACGCTGTGCTTTTACACTGGTATTAATGCTGCCGTTAAAGTTTCTAAGTTCTCTGTAAAAAGGAGGCTGATAATACAAACCGCCGCTTAATTTAAACAACCAGTCGCGCCGCCAGTTGGGTTTGTAAGCGAAAGTGACCCGCGGAGAAAAAACGGTTTGCTGGTTCACCGTCCAATAATTTGCCCTTACACCGGCAGTTACTTTAAAATTGGATGAGTCTTTTAACAGGGTAGTGAAATTGTATTGCAAATAAGCCTGTGACCTTGCACTAGGCAGGTAGATCTTTGTTTTGTAAACATCTATGAGATTAATTTGATTAGGGTCATAAGGAACCATATAGCCTGCCGAGTCAATAGTTCTCCATTCACTCAGTTTATCGTCTATTCGCTCGAACTGTTGACGAAGTCCCCACAATACTTCATTATTCCTGTTGATGATTTTTGTTCCTTTATGTTCTAAATTATACACACTGGCCGTCAAATAATTTCTGCCGTTATTTAAAAACGTGCCAATGCCACGGTTAAAGGCCACCTGACCAAAATTAGGTTTTCCAAGATCTGCTTCCAACTGATCGATAAAATATTGCCCTTGAATCGTATAAATTTCTTGTTCATTGGAGCGGTAAGCCGACCCTATGAATTTTAGTTTGGTCTTGCTGTTTGGCCGGTACGTGGCCGACAATCCTCCCATGTAAGTGGTATACTGCATTAATTCCTGGCCGTCGAAATACACGGTGAAACGAAGTGCATCTTTCACAGTTCCAAAATCGGTTTGGCGATTGGTAGGAATCACGAGGTATTTATTGTTCGCAATATTTCCTAAAAATTCGACGCGCCACCGGGGGTTGACCTCATACGTGAGAAAAGTTTGGAAGTCATAAGCGCTGGGGCGGTATTCACCTTTTGTATCCAATCCCTTTAATAAATAAATATTGGTACGGTAGCGCGAGCCAATGCTCCAAGCCAAGGCACGGTTCTTACTAACGCCTTCTACCTGCAAATTACCTCCCAAAAAACTCACAGAGGCGTTTCCGCCAAATTTCAAGGGTTTGCGGTAGGTGATATCCAATACGCTGCTAAGTTTATCACCATATTTGGCCTCAAATCCTCCTGCTGAAAAACTAATGTTTTGCACCATGTTGGGATTGGCAAAACTTAACCCTTCCTGCTGTCCGCTTCTAACTAAAAAGGGCCGGTACACTTCAATATCATTTACATACACCAAATTCTCATCAAAATTACCGCCCCGCACACTGTAACCACTGCTCAGTTCATTGTTGCTAGTAACTCCCATTTGTGTTTTTATGATGTCTTCTACATTTTGACCAATGGTGGGCAATTGTTTCAGAATTTTGGCATCTAAAACAACAATTTCCTCGCTGCGCTTTTTAAAGTCGGTGATGTCGACCGTGCTTAATTCATTACGGAATTTTAATACCGGCGAGTAGTCCAGTTCCTGACCGGGTTTGGCATTGAAGGAGTAGCTAGTGGTGCTATGATTAATATCAAAAAAAATGATTGTGAGATCAAGATTGGCCTGAACCGTAAAGGAGTAAATTCCTTTTTCATCGGTATAATAACTTTCTTGCGGTCGTTCCTTAATACCAATCGTTACCCGTTCAATACCAGTATTGTCGGTACCTCTTACCGTACCGGAAATCTTGGCGGTTTGTGATTTCACACAAAAGCTCATCACCGAAATAAAAAGGAGGAGATATGTTTTAAATGCTTCCAGAAAATTAATAAGATAACGAAGATACAGAGATATTATTACCTGCTAAAATCAATTCTTAACTCTTCCCGTATTATGGATCAAAGTACTGTTATACGTTTGAATAAAAGCCTTGTAGCGGCGTAAATAGAGGGAATCAAGCACGGTGTTCTTACCGGCAATATCTAGGGCTAAAATGCTGTCGCGCCGGTAATTAAAAGCTTGACGTAATTTAGGGACATCAAACGCATACACCATTGAATCGCCAAAGAAATAATGGGTACTTCCCGAAAAATAAAAACAATTTCCTTCTTGCTTCTCCATAAATGGCTCACCAAAACTAAAGAAGGGCTTGTTATATCCCAGCTCCTGCAATACACTTGGCAAAATATCGGTTTGCGAAAAAGATTGTTCGTGTGTTCCGGCAAGCGAATTGTCACCTTTATAGAATAAGATGGGGATCGCGGAATTGCCAACTACCCTGCTGTAAAAGGGATCTTCAGAGATGCCACAATGATCTGCTACAAGCACAAATAAGGTATTGTGGTACCAGTTCGTTTTTTGTGCTGATATAAAAAATTGTCGAAGCGAATAGTCTGCATAACCAATGGATTCGGAGTTTTCGAGTTTTGTTTTTGGAAACTTACCTACAAATTTTTTTGGAACAAAATAGGGGTGATGTGAACTGAGTGTAAAAATGGCCGAATGAAAGGGTTGCTGCATCTCGTTCATTTTACGAATCGAATACTGAAGGAACGGCTCATCCCAAATACCCCAATAATTATCAAAATCTTCATCATTCTTATATTCGTTTTTTCCAAAATAATTCTTGTATCCGGCCAATTTTGCCCAATCGTCAAAATTCATGGTGCCGTTTATGCCACCGTGAAAAAATGAACACTCGTAACCCTCTTTATTGAGCAGGTATGCCAGAGATGTATGTTCATTATTGGCGTAAATCGAATTAATGACCGGGTTCGCCATCAGCGAGGGAAGTCCTGCCAAAATAGCGGGAATTCCTTCAATACTCTTGCTGCCATTGGAATACGCATTTGCGAAAACCAAAGAATGATCCATTAAACTATCCAGAAATGGAGTAATGCTCTGCCTTTTCCCTAATTTGGTGTATTCTTTCGAAAAGCTTTCGAGAATCAGCACCACCACGTTCTGTTTTTTGAAAGTGGAATCTTTAAAATGATGAATGGGGTTGTAGATCTTCCTGACCTCTTCCTCCGAATAAAAATGGAATTCCACCAGTGATTTCTGACTCAAGGATTTAATTAAGGAAAAAGGGGTATTTAAAACAATGGCCGTTTCTTCGGGACGAGTCATTGATCCCGCATTTACAATATCAATAGGCACACGTTGTAAACCACCCCGCACACCTAATACGCACAAACAAACAGAAAGTGAGAAGAGGAGCCACGACCAAACATAATACCCGGGGGATTGTGCAGAAGATCTGAGATGGAGATCAACCTGAAGGCGATTATATAGGCGGATTACTAAACTACAAAGCAGGAGAAATGAGAATACGATCCACCAAAAATCGATCATGAACTGAGGTAGAAGTTTCAGCACATCAGTTTGCCCGCCCAACTGATCAAATAACTCTGAACTGGCGCGTTTCCGGGTGAAGGGAAAATATCCCACATCGATGAGGTTGGCAGCAAAGAAGAGGATGTTAAAAATAACAAACATCCATTTAAGTACTTTTTGATACGCCTTGGTCCAGAATAATTTTAAAGGAAGTATGGAAAGAACAATGAAGAGGGAATTGGAAACAATGATGCTAAAGGCATCGAATCGCAAGCCATAAAAACAATCTTCCAATAAACTGCCAACGCCTACGCCCGGGAAATAGGAATGATTGGCAACAAAAAAGAGAAGTCTGGAAATAAAATACACCAAAAAAACGAGGAGCAGGCGCTTCAAAAGAAGGCGTAATTGATGAAGATAAGTTATTGGCACAGAAAGTTCTTGTTAAGCAGATAGATTATGTGTGCAAAGTAAGCGAAATTCTGAAATTGACACCGATTTAGATCACAAAATAAAGCACAATCTTTTATTTACATATTAAAAATAAAATAGTGAAATTAGGCATTGTGAATACTAGTCTGAAGGAAGATATTTTTCGCCTCTTAAAGCAGTATTGGGGCTTTGATAGTTTTCGTTCGCATCAGGAAGATATTATCCTTTCGGTGCTGGATGGCAAAGACACGCTCGCCCTTTTGCCCACGGGAGGAGGAAAATCGCTTTGTTTTCAATTACCCGGTTTGGCATTGGGAGGAACTACTTTGGTGATCTCGCCCCTAATCGCCCTCATGAACGATCAGGTGCATCATCTTCGAAACAAAGGCATTTCAGCCGTCGCCATAAATGCGGCCATGAATTTTAAAGAGATTGATATTGCACTCAATAATGCCGCCATGGGTCACGTTCAATTTCTCTACATTTCTCCCGAACGGCTTCAGAATGAAAATTTCCGGCAGAAGTTAAGCCATTTGCCCATCACCCTCATTGCCGTTGATGAAGCTCATTGCATCTCTCAATGGGGTTATGATTTCAGACCAAGCTATCGCAAGATTGCAGAATTCAGAAGTTATTTTCCGGGCGTGAACCTCGTCGCACTCACAGCCAGCGCCACTCAGTTTGTAGTACACGACATTCAAAAACAATTGCAGTTCAAACATGAGAACGTGATCAGGCAGTCGTTTGAACGAAAGAACTTAAGGTACGTGGTACAGTTGGAGGAGAATAAAATCCCGCGCTTGCTTAAGATTATTAGCAATATTGGGGGCTCGGGACTAGTATATTTACGAAATCGAAAAAAAACGGAAGAATTAGCGCGCTTTCTAAAGCAAAAAAAGATCTCGTCCATGGCCTACCATGCGGGACTCAAATACGATGAGCGCCAAAGTATCCAGCAGAAGTGGATTGAAAATAAAATCCAGGTGATTTGCGCAACGAATGCATTTGGAATGGGTATTGACAAAGCCGATGTGCGTTTTGTGGTACACCTCGATTTGCCCGACAGTATCGAAGCCTATTTTCAAGAAGCCGGGAGAGCGGGAAGGGACGGAAAAATAGCCTATTCAACCATTTTTTTTACCCAGGCTGATCAGCAACGATTACTGGATAATTTTAAATTGGTTTTTCCCGAACTGGACGAGATCAAACAAACCTATCAGGCCATTTGCAATTATTATCAGGTGGCTATTGGGGCAGGAGAGGGCTTGAGTATTGATTTTGATCTGGAAGCCATTTGCAAGAGTTATAACCTTTCGCCCATGTTGGTGTATAATAGCGTAAAATTTTTAGAGAAAGAAAATTATTTTTCGTTTTTGGAAGGGGGCTACGAACCATCTAAAGTGCTTGTTAATTTCAATAAAGAAGAAATTTATCAGTATGAAATCCGGCACCCCAAATTTGAAACCTTACTCAAAACCTTATTGCGAAGTTATGGCGGCCTGTTCGAAAATTATGTTCCCATCCATGAAAAGGATCTGGCGTATCGCGTAAAGTTAAGCGCGGCAACCGTTGCCGAGTACCTCAACATCCTTAATAAAGAAGAAGTTTTATCCTATGTCCCACAAAGTTCACTTCCAAAACTAGTGTTCATGCAAGACAGAGTACAGGTTAAATTCTTAGAGTTTAATCCCGAAAACTACCACCTGCTCAAAGAGCGGTACCTTGAACGGATTCGTGCAGTGATCGATTATTCGAACAACAACTCCATATGCAGGCAAGTTCAACTATTGATCTATTTTAATGAGCATAATTTTGCCGACTGTGGGCATTGTGATGTGTGTTTGTTGAAGCGCCCAAAGAATTATGAGAAAGTGAAAAACAAACTCATGGAGGCCTTTGAGGAAAGACCCTATAGCCTTGATGAACTTCACCACAAAATGAGAAGTTCGCATGATGCTACCTGGGTCAAAGCATTTAATGAGATGATAGACGATGGAATAATATGTGAATGTGATGCTGTGTACTCTTTAACGAAGTCCTGAGAATTAAGAACTGTTCTATTCTCTAAAGAACTTAAATGTTGTTTCCTTGCTGTTCGCAATTACTTTTACCAAATACATACCATTGGCAAGTTCATCAATGTTGATCGACGGATTAGCCAGTGTAAGGCGCTCCTTTGTAAGAACCTGACCCTGAAGTGTAAGTATTTCGGCCCAACATCCTTCCTGTTGGAGCGCGCTGCCTTCAAAAAACAATTGCCTGGTGTCGGCATCAGTAAATACCCGCATTGTTAGAGCGTCTGCGGCCTGATCGTTAAAGCCAAGAAATAAATTGGTTCCTTTTGGTCCTTTATATTCAACCGAACAATCGCTAAATATTTTAACGGGCCAAAAGTGACGGTAATCGCAGCCATCGGCGCAAGTACCCCAGCCGATTGAATAACTCAGTTCTATAAAATTCGGATTTAAAGAGTCGGTGATGTTTCTGAGATCATTGTATCCCATTTCGGGAGTCGCTGAAATAACACCCGGCAAGGTCATAAATACATTCGCCATGGCTTGCATGTTCACGTTAGAATCGGTGCTAAAAATAACCATGTCATACAGAGACGATAAGTAATAATTGAATTGCATGGAATACCTGTTAAAGAGGTAATTCACCGTGGCATTGGAAGTTGGATTGGAACTGCTTTGAAGCTGTTGCATCCAATTAAGTGTGGGAGTGGCTTTCACGTTCAATACGTTTAATTCGGGATTGAGATCGGTGTGAATACGAAGCGTGTCAATGAGGGTGTCTCTGATGGTTAACGCGGTAGCATTGTACACAGCTAATAACGCACCCAAATAACGTTTGCGAAGTGCCCTGTCCACATTAATGCTATCCACATAGGTCGAATTAACCCGATAGGCATGCCGCACAGCCATACGTGCCGCGTCCTTGTTGTATTTTTTCACAATACTGTCGCCGGCCTCGCACGAGGACGGTACCACAACCTGTGCGTCTAGTTTGGCGCAGTGCAGGCAAACGATAAAAATTGTGGTGAAAGAAAGTTTGCTGAACATAGTTCCGTACGATATTACAAGTTTATTGAAAAATTCTTACCTCCGATAGTGTTTTGTAAACAAGATCGTACTTCATGGCTTTGTATTCATGTAAGAGCACAGAATTTTCGAGGGGTTTGAGTACTTGCATACTCAAGGTTAATTCACTTTCATCAAGGGGCATAAGTGGATTGGTATAGCTGTAATTAGGACAGCTCTTGAGCACAGTATCGATCTTGAGGGTAGCGAGATTGCATTTAAAAATCCCAAGTGAATTGGACCAGAAAAAATTTTCGTCGTTATTATCGAGACACAAATTACTAAAATAGACGGTCTCACTTTTTGGATTATAGGGACCGCTGACCAAATATCTTTCGGCTTGTGTGATGAGATTTTTTTGGACCAAACTCACCTCCGTAGCGGCAGTTTTTAGGTAAATCACCTGATCGCTTTTCCTGAACACGGCATGATAGGGCAAATCGGCCGGAAACGTAATATTTGAAGGAGGTCCGCTAATGCTCAACTTCACAATACCCGAAAGAATATTGGAGTAGGCTTGTTGAAAATAATAGATGGCCTTGCCCGTAGCATCCCACTTAGGGTCCAAACAAGTTTTGTTATACGTGATCTGGATCAAACTGTCTCCATTCGATTTTACTCGAAACAAATTATTGTCAACCGAGCTAAATACAATCCATCCATTCTTGTTGACGCTGGGCAGGAAATTACCCAGGTTGGCCAGAGGAATTTTATTTTTTGTAATCACATTGTACGTAAAAAGCTGATTATAACCGGTAATGTCTCCTTTTACCAGACAAATAAATTCATTTGTATTCAAGGGGTTCTTCAAAAATGCGGTAATACTCTCTTGTTCATTGGTAATGGAATCATTCCAGCCAAAGGGACCCGGTGCGGCGGGAAGTGCCTGACACTTTAGACCTGTATCGGGTACAAATGGGACGATAGGGACAGGATCCTCCACAGGGTCCTCCGTCTTTTTCTTATGACAGGATGCCAAAAGTAGAAACGAAAGTACTATTAACAAAACTCTGTGCATCATTGAATATTAAAGATATAAAAAAAAAATGAAGAGCGGAAAAGAGCGAATAGTGCTTATTAACCGAACCGTGTTATCAATTCAGAGTTTAGCGGTAGTCCCCATTTGCCCATGCCATGGCGGGTACCAGCCATTCCGGAATAGGGCGGTAGAAGAAACCATGTCGTAATCCTGTTGAAAGTTCGAGTTCTTTATAATGTGTAACGCCCTGCACACCTTTTGTAAAGTTGCTGCAATCATGATACTGGTCACTCTTTTCGGAGATGGACAAAATGTTTCCGTAAAAATTAATTTCAGGATAAGAAACCAAATTGTCTTGGCTACAGGCGGCCATAAACACATAGTTTACAGCAGGATTCTTTACAAGGCCGGAAGTTAACATGGCAATTAAAGCGCCTTTAGAGGCTCCTATTACTGTAATGTGTGAAGGGTTGGTTCCGGCGGAAATTAGATCAAGGATCTGTTTTGCGAGTTTTTGCGAATAGTCACGAACCTCCGTTGTTTTGGGGCGAACTTCGCTGATTACCTTAAATTTGTGGGCATTAAGGGTGTCCAGAATAGCTCTGTATTGATAGGCTCCAAATCCATTTATACTATCTACCGCATCAGCACCTTTTACTTCAACAATTCTTCCATGTAAGTAAAAAACTATGTGTTGCCCAAAGCAGCTAGGTTGAAACAAAAATAGGCCGGCCATTAAAAAAAACACTTTCATTTTTTCAAAAAAATGTAACTGAATCCATCCTGCATCTCATCTTGCAAAAAAAGTGTGTCGCCGCTTATTCGAAAACTCTGATCGCTCCCATTACGATAGTCGATCATATTTACTTTTTGTCCGGTTAAAAGGCTGTTCTTCTCGATGAGTAAAAACTTATCGCAGGTTTTCGGCTTTCCGTTTTCAAAAAAATAATAAGAGCCATTTTTTTTAAACTGAATATGAATCTGGTTTTCTTTGGTCCAGCCCGGACCCTTGCCGGTAATTCCACCGGACCCCGATAGGAAATTCCAATGAGCGAATAATTTTTTTTGAGGAAATCCGGAAGCAGGTTTCATTTGAGCGGACATAAATTGGGCGCCTAAACAAAAGAGGACCAAATAAAAAAGATGAAGTTTCATAGGATATCTAATTGTCTTCGGTCAGCAGCAATTTTTTGTCGGCTCCCAAAGTGATTGTAAATTTGTGTGTACCTTTCCCGGAGATGTTGCCATTGCCCTGCAAATAGCCGGTAGTCGTTTGACCAGTAATTGAAAAATCGCCGGCCGGAATTGAGACATACTCAGAGCTCTGACCGGGGGAAACCGTGCCCAGACCGGCGGTGCCAGCAAAGATATTACTCACCTGTAAGCTATAGTTATTTGTGAACCGCACCCGGTAATCGTTTTTTTTGCATGAAATAAATAGTACTGCAATGAAAAACAGGAATAAGGTACATGCATTTTTCATAGGTGAAGCTTTCGTGCGACGAATGTACAAAAAAAAGGCAAACGCCATCCAATTCATGGTATTCAGTTTCTTTTTTTTAATTAAGAAAAAGGATAGCGAGGTGTAAGAAAAAGTTAAGAATTAATAAGTCGTTTGATCACACGAAGTGTGTGCGAATATTTTTTAGTGTCAGAATTAAAAATTCCGTAATGATCATATTTGTCGATTCTCACATACCCGCTGGCATGAATAATCTGATGGTCATCTAATAAAAGGCCAACGTGCACGATCCGTCCCTCTTCGTTGTCGAAAAAAGCTAAATCACCCGCCTCCGCCTCTTCCACAAAACTTAAAGGGTCTCCCAATTCAACCTGCTGCTGCGAATCGCGAGGTAATCGGTAGCCATTTAATTTAAATACCAATTGGGTGAATCCACTGCAATCTATTCCGAACGGACTTTTGCCGCCCCATAAATAAGGCGCATTTAAAAAAACAAATGCCGTGGCAATAATACTTTGTGCCGATTTTCGCCGTTCAAGTGATGTTACCGTTCCTTCAAAACCAAACACAAAAGATTCGACAGTAGACTGGTTGTTTTTATAATTAGGTAGGGTTGCGCCAATGGTGATTGGAAAGCTTGTACCGGTGAGTTTATTGTGAACCACCTGCACCAGTTCACTTGATTGAAAGGGTTCAGCTTGTTGTAGTTGTTTAAATGTGCTCTCACTAATACGGGTGTGTTGTTTCGAACTGATCCAGCACGTATAGTCATCATACGCCGTTTGAATCTTGATCCAGCCTTCAATTTCCTCCACTACTTTGTAGTGTTCGCCGAAAAGAAGCTGTGTTAACATTTCACTGCTTCCCAGAGGTTCTTTTCGTGCAGGCACAATACTTAGCAAACAAATCCCATAAATCATAGGGCATAAATTTATAACGTTTTTTTTTAAGATGCCAACCAAATCCTATTTTGCATTTTGCCGCGGGGCATTGTTAGGCCATCTGATGGTTGAGAGGACGACTACACGCTGATTTGCGGGATAATTCACTGCTCCTTGGAAGAGAATAACGCTTCAGGAAATGAACCGACCTTTAATTTATTTGCGTAAAAATTAAATAATAACTAATTTAGAATTTTAGTTATGAGTCAGGAGACCAAGGACGCAGTTAACAAGATCTTAACCGATTATCTGGAGATCAATAAACACAGAAAAACTTCAGAGCGCTTTGCGATCCTTAATGAAATTTATTCGCATGAGGGGCATTTTGATATTGAAGGCCTTTACCTCTTAATGAAGAATAAGAAGTACAGAGTGAGCAGAGCCACGTTGTATAATAATATTGAGATTCTTTTGGATGCCGGTCTTGTGATCAAGCACCAGTTCGGTAAGAACATGGCGCAATTTGAAAAGGCCTATAAATACAGGCAGCATGATCATTTGATTTGCACCGATTGCGAACGCGTTTTTGAATTTTGTGACCCGCGTATCATGCAAATCCAGAGAAGTACAGAGGAGATGCTGAATTTCAGAATCCTGCATCATTCCTTGAATTTTTTTGCCAAATGCAAGTCCTTAAGCACAACAGGGAACTGCCAACATTTTAAAAAATAAATTATGGTTTTTGATTTTACAATTAACAATCAGGGTAATTACGCCCTCATAACCTTAAGTGGCAATCTCATCGAGAAAAGTCAGGCATTTGATTTGCTTGAAAAGGCAGAGGAACTGGCTGCTCAGAATTGTTCTCGTTGGGCTATTGATCTTGAAAAGCTGATCTATATGAACAGCAGCGGCTTAAACACGCTGATTCAATTATTAACCAAAGCCCGCGTGGCAGGCGGAGAGGCCGTATTATTTAACATGAATAAAAAGATCAACGAACTCATTTTGATCACCAAATTGCATACTCTTTTTCGCATAGCGGAGTCAAGGGAAAATGCCCTTGGAATACTAGGAGTATAGGGTTTTAGGATTTTACCAAAGGGAGAGTTTTCTTTCACAGGTCTTCTTTTTTAGCGGCTATGAAACCTGATAAAAGTCAGTAATCTAACCCGTTTTCGATTTGCACTCATAAATTTTTTGACATATATTCGGTGATATAAACAATTACACAATGAATAAATTTTACAAGTTACTTTTGTTGAGTCTGATTGTTTTGATGAATGTGGCCGCTTCGAGACTTAGTGCGCAGTGTTTTAATGTGAGTGCTTATGGGGGAGGAGTAGCGCCCGTTGCAGGAGCTTCAATCACCACCACGGGTTGTCAGTTTGCAGGGGAATATGCTACTATTACTTCGGTTGTGGCTGGAAATACTTATTCTTCAGCTTCCACTGTAGGCACCGATTATTTTACGGTGAGGTCGGGAGTCGCTAACGGTCCGGTGGTTGCCATGGGCCAAACTCCTTTAGTGTGGACGGCCAATACAAACGGCAGTTATTACATTCATTGCAATACTAATTCGGCCTGCGGTATTGATTATTCTTGCCGAACTACTTATTTGGGTTGTATGGGCGCTGCCTGTCAAAATTTGTCTTCTTTTGGATCAGCACTTGCCCCTGTTTACGGCGCTTCTGTAACGGTTTCAACCTGCAACTATGCGGGCGATTACGCAACAGTAAATTCGGTAGTTGCCGGAAACATTTATGTCTCTTCTTCCAGTATTCCCACAGATTATTTCACCATTCGCAGTGGAAGTTCTGCCGGTCCGGTAGTAGCCACGGGCTTGTCACCACTCACTTGGACGGCTATGGTTTCGGGCAATCACTACGTGCACATCAATTCCAGTTCCTCTTGCGGTACGGTGGCGGTGTGCCGCAGCAATTTTCTGGCGAATGTCGGGAATCTGCCGCCGTCAAATGATCTCTGCTCGAGTGCCACCCCATTAACTGTTGGAAGTGTGAGCGTTGGTACCACTTTATTTTCCACGTTGGAAAGTCCGGCTCCTCCCACTTGTGTTGGAACCAGCACACAGCCGGGAGTATGGTATACAGTAATAGGAACAGGAAACAGGTTGGGAGCGAGTTTGTGTGCTAGTTCAGGCTGGGATTCAAAGATCTTTGTTTATTCGGGAATCTGCGGGTCATACACCTGTATCACGGGCAACGACGATAATGGACCACTTTGTGCAGGGGCCGCTGCTTCTGCCACCTGGTGTTCACAAGTGGGAGTACCTTATAGTATTCTGGTGACGGGTAAAACGGCTCCCAGTGCATTTACTATCGCAGTCACGCAAACGGTGGACGTTACTGTAAATTCAAATCCAGCTGCAATTTGTCCGGGAGGAACGGCCACTCTTAGTGCATCGGGCGCTACCAGTTATTCCTGGGCAAGTAATGGAGCCACCACTTCTTCAATTGTGGTAGTAAATCCTTCGCCGTCTTTCATTTATACCGTTTCAGGCAACAGTCCCATCTGTGCATTTGTGAGAACACTCACGGTGTTGGTAAGTACACTGCCAGTTATTTCAGTAAACAGTGGTTCAATTTGCGCGGGAAGAGTTTTTACAATGAATCCCACGGGAGCGGTCACTTATACGTTTTCAAACGGTTCTAATACGGTGAGTCCGAGTGTTCCAAGCAACTATACTGTAACCGGTTCCAATAGTATTGGCTGTGCTTCAGCCTCAGGAGCAATAAGTAATGTGAATGTGTATGGATTGCCGGTTGTGTCGGTGAGCAGTACAACCATTTGTTCAGGCGCTTCCTATTTTATTCAGCTCAACGGAGCCAGTGCGTATACAATTGTTGGTGCCGCCAATCCGGTTACACCAAGTGTTACAACTGCCTATACGGTTTTTGGGTCCAATCTCTTGGGCTGTGTGTCACTGCCTGCAATTTCCACGATTACAGTGTACCCCGTGCCGGCAATTTCGGTGGCGGCATTTCCCGGTTTGAAAATCTGTAATACAGCAACCGTTAGTCTCACCGCTTTTGGTGCTGCAACGTATACCTGGAACGCCAATTCAACAGGCTCCACTACAGCGCTAAGCCCTTCTGTTACTACCAATTATTTTGTGACGGGAACTTCGGCGAACGGATGTGGACAGTCGTTCGTATTTCAGGTGACAGTTAATCCAATTCCTGCAGTAAGTGCTTTGGGAAGCAGCACGTTTGTATGCGCCGGTTCGTCGCTCACTCTTACCGCATCAGGGTCGGGAAATTATACTTGGAATCCGGGCGGAATTCTCGCGAATCCACTTATCGCCACACCTACAATAAGTACCATATACAGCGTTACTGCTTCCAATAGTTTTGCTTGTACCAAAACGTATACGTATGGCGTGAATGTGAACACTCTTACCATGGCAGTTTCTCCCAATACGGTGATGTGTCCCGGTGAATCAGTAGTGCTGAGTGCTTCCGGTATGAGTTCCCAATTATGGAGTACCAGTTCGGCATTTGCGCAAATCACGGTAAGTCCTACGTTAACCACTATGTACTCTGTTGTAGGAATAGACAGCAAAGGCTGCTCGCATTCCGGAGCCGTTACAGTAAGTGTGAGTCCCAATCCCACAGTAGCTTCTTTTGTGGATCCTCCCGAACTGTGTGCAGGAGACAATGCTACCATTACATTATTGGGAGCTTCCATGTATTCATGGAGTAACGGAAACTCTGGTCCCAATTTTACCCTCACCACGGTGAATAGTGGAACCTTAAATTTTCAGGTAAATGCCACCAGTGCACTTGGGTGTACCGTGAGCACCAATATTTATGTGGTGGTTGCAAATTGTTTGGGTGTGCTAACGCATGAAGAAGAAGATGAAGAAGCAATTGTATATCCAAATCCAAATTCGGGCCTATTCGTTATTGAATTACCGCGTAGGGGCAACACGAAGATCTCTTTGAGCGATGTGAGCGGGCGCCTCGTTTATTCAGATGATCATGCCGAAGAGAAAATTAACCTCGACATGAGCACTCTCGCAAATGGTGTATATTACTTAAAGATTTCGTACGGCAACACCATCAAAACAAGTAAAGTTATTAAACACTAAGTTGACAACTAAATTTCAACGAAAGTGAACCGCTACTACATGTACTTTTTTGCCCTCACTTTGTAGAAAGGTGCGAAATAGCAATTCGGGTAACTAATTATACGCAATTAGTACATGTAATAAATGACAATTGTCATTTTTAATTCACCTCAAAATCAATTGAAAATTTGGCAGCGATGTTAATTTAGCTTAATTTCGACGAAACTTAATAAATATCCTATGAAAATTTCTTTATCAAGACCACGTTTCTCTGCCTTACGAATTGCATTTTTTGTGCTGCTTTTCAGTATTGCGGCAGGTTTTAACAATGAGGCAAAAGCCCAATATTGCACAGCGGCTACCTCTAACAGTACAATTATACCGGGAGGCAGTGTATTGACAACCAGCGTTTACGTGAGTGGTGCGCCGGCATTTAATTTCTCTGCATCAGCAGGTTGTACTTATTGGTTCTCCACCTGTGGACAGTCTAATTTTCTCGACACTTACCTGTACTTACATGCAAATGGAACCGGTGGTGCCGTTCTTGCCTTTAGTGATGATTTTTGTGGTGCGGAATCACAAATTTCCTGGATTTGTCCCAGCAATGGTGTGTATTCAATCTTAATCACTGAATTTCCCTGCGGTGCCTTAACGAGTTCCTGCGCTGTGGCCTACTCGGTGTCTTGCCCTCCGGCATGTGCCGGAACTCCAAATACAGGTACTGCGGCTATTAGTACTACTGTTGGCTGCCCAAGCATCAATTTTAATCTTTCTGCAACAGGTATCAGCACAGGGCTTTTGGGATTGAATTACCAGTGGCAATCTTCGTCGAGTGCCACAGGTCCTTGGTCAAGTGTGGCAGGGGGCACCACGTCCTCGTTTGCTACTTCCACTCCAACTACCACGTATTATCAGTTGCTTACTTCCTGTTCAAACAGCAGTCTTAGCGCTGCATCAACAGTAGTAACTTATTCTGTTGTAAATCCGGGTCCTTGCGTATGTAATGCATACGGTGCCTCCAATGCCAGTTCTACATTTGATGAAGAAATATATTTGGTGACCTTTGGCACATTAAATAATCCAAGTACATGCACAACTACTGCACCCGGACCGGGATCACTACTTCAGAGATACTCGAACTATGCGGGATTTGTGGCTGCACCAAATATATGCAAGGGAGTTCCTTCCGCTTTTACAACCAGTATAAATACTTGCAATAGCTGGTACGGAATGGCATATAACGTGTACATTGATTATAATCAAAACGGATCGTTTGCCGATGCCGGGGAGTTAGTTGTATCAGTACCCTATGGATCAGCAATCCAGGGCCTCAATTCTGCTTCCATCATTGTTCCTTTGACCGCGCTTAATGGCACAACCCGAATGCGGGTAATGGCTGTTGAAGGCTCTATTTCCGGTCCTACAGGCGTATATGGATATGGTGAAACGGAGGACTATTGTATCACTATTCTTCCTCCTCCAACTATTTCCTTATCAGCTACCAGCGGATCCATTTGTCCGGGCGGTTCCTTCACCGTTTCTGCGAGCGGAGCCAACACGTATACATTTGTTGGAGGTTCCGGTCCTATATCCGGAACTACTGTAACGTTATCTCCAATTGTGAACACAACCTACACAGCTACCGGAACAGGCACAAATGGTTGTGTTGCTTCAGGAAGTCTTGGAACAACTGCTACAGTAATTACACTTACCTCTCCTAATTTAACAATTGTGCCTACGCCAACAGCTGTTTGTATTGGCTTTTCAAGCAGTTTAACTGCCAGTGGTGCAAATACCTATACTTGGACAGGTCTGACTACCGGGTCACAAGTAGTTGTGAGTCCTACTGCTACCACCATTTATACGGTTACCGGAACAGGTACTACAGTATGTAATGGCGTAAAGAACGTAACATTGGTTGTTAATCCATTGCCAACACTCACGGTAAACAGCGGAACCATTTGTGTTGGGCAAGCATTTACACTTGTTCCAACAGGTGCTGCCACTTATTCGTATACAGGAGGTTCAAATACGGTTTCCCCGGCAGCGGGTGTTGCGTCTTATTCTGTAACAGGAACAAGCACATTTGGTTGCCTTTCTTCAAACACTGCGGTTGCTACGGTAACAGCGTTTGCTTTGCCAGTGGTAACAGCAAGCAGCGGCACCATGTGTACAGGTGCAAGTTATTCTATTCAAACCAGTGGCGCAGTAACCTACTCAGTCGTAGGTTCTCCAAATCCGGTGAGTCCAACCGTAACAACTACCTATTCGGTGATTGGTTCTAACTCCTTGGGTTGTGTTTCTCTGCCGGCAGCTTCAAACGTAACGGTTTTTGCACTCCCTACGTTGAGCATTACTGCAACTCCTGCTCCAGCTATTTGTAATACTGCCACCGTGAATTTGAGCGCTGCAGGTGCCGTTACTTATACTTGGAACAACACCACCCCCGGTGTAAGTATTACTCAAACTCCATCGGTGACCACCAATAATTTTGTGATTGGAACCGATGCAAATGGTTGTAATAATGCGGCTGTACTTCAGGTTACGGTTAACCCACTCCCTAATGTGAATGTAACAAGTAACACGAATTTTATTTGCGTGGGTGCTACAGCAACACTCAATGCATTGGGTTCAGGAAATTATACTTGGAGCCCGGGTGCCAGCACTGTTAATCCACTTCCGGTAAACCCTACGGTGAGTACAGTTTTCAGTGTTACCTCGTCGAATTCATTTGGTTGTGTTAAAACTGCCACTGTGGCGGTGAGCGTAAATACAATAGTTATGACCGTATCCTCAAACACAAGCGTATGTCAAGGTAATACGGTGGGAATTAATGTTTCGGGTGTCATCTCACAGCAGTGGAGTAATGGTTCCGGCTTTTCTCAGATTTCTGTTAGTCCTTCGGTAATAACTACCTATTCTGTAACCGGAGTCGACAGCAAAAATTGTTCTCATTCGGGAGCTGTTACGGTTTCCGTACTTGCTAATCCGGTAGTTAATGCTTTAGTTTCTCCTACTGTAATTTGTAAAGGTGAAAGTGCCACATTAACTGCATCAGGTGCTTCTACCTATTCATGGGAAGCAACAGGTTCAGGGGCGTCACTTACAGTGAGTCCGATCAGCACTGGAACTTTAAATTATGTTGTTAGTGGTGTGGCCGGTAACGGTTGCAGCAGCAATGATACAACTTCATTGATCGTCGAAAAATGTGTTGGCCTGAATGAATTAACCGGTGGTCTTATTGGCGTGAGTGTTTATCCAAATCCACATAGCGGGGAATTTACGATTGAGTTGAACAACGGATTAAACAAAAGTATTGAAGTTACCGACATTTCAGGAAGAGTGATTCTATCTGAACAAAGTGTAAGCGACAAAACTATTGTAAATTTGAAAGCATTTGCTAATGGTGTATACTATGTGAAAATTACTTCAGGAAAAGATTCTGAGGTTGTAAGAGTAGTCAAGCAATAAGCATAGAATTCAATATAAGAACCTCCTTCAGAATTTCTGAAGGAGGTTTTTTTATCCTCAAAAGCCGTTTGATATGGCGCAGTTTAATTTATTTTTATCCAAGTTCTTTGTTTGGATACTAGCCGTTGTACAAAATTTGTAAAACACGAAATCCCACATGCGAAATGGGCCATCTCAAACTGGCTATAGCAGGTGAATGGAAGCACCAAAGACGCGCTCTTTTCAATTTACCTTCCTTCCTAATACACATCTACAGTATGTAAACAGATGAATGCTGCAAACGAGGCTCCTGCATTTTGGTAATTTACTCTTCTTCGCTTGGTATGAAACCAGATTGAGAGATGATCCTTGGATCTTACTTTTTCAAAATATCCCGCAAATCGGGTGGAAGTTGCCGATTAAATACCAGTTTTTGTTTGTAGAAGTAGTAGTTTTCGGAATAGAAGGAGTTTTTAAGCAAATACGCGTTGTTAACCGGGTAGTTAAATCGTTGTTTCTGAAAAGCGTCTGCCTTTACAAGGGTTCTGCTGAGCTCTTTGCTTAGAAATTTAACAGCCATTGGCTTCTGATTCGCATTGCTGTTAATTCTGAGGATGGTGGAATTGAATAAGTTATATAGGTGCTCGTTCAACTGGATCTGTGCATCTACAACTTTTAAGTTGAGCGCCTTGTTGCTCAGGGCATATTCCCTGCAAAGGTAATTTCCTACCACGTCACACACCGCCTCATTTACCGTATAGGTTAATTTTGAATTGATGCTGTTAAGCAACACATGTGTAAGTTCGTGAAATACAATAAAAGCTTGCGTCTCTTTGCGGTACTGAAGTAATTCGGAAGTAAGCCGCGTGGAAGCATTGGCCGCAGTGGTATAAATGAAACACTCGTTTACATCGGAATACAAGGAATCGTAATGCAGAGCCTTCTTCATGTTATGGTTGCAGAACAGGAAATATCCTGAATTTTTTAAGGCATTTTCCACCTTGTTTGAGGGAGATACGTATACATAGATATAGGGTGAATCTACTGCATGGCTTTGATAGAGATCTCCTTTGAGTGAGTTTCCGCAGCGACTTTGATAAAATTTTACCAGACTGCTTATAAATATGCTGTCACCCGGCGCCGAATTTTGTCCCCAATAAGAAAGGGGGAGAAGAAGAGTGAAAGCACTAAATAGAATGACCCATTTTGTCTTTTTTTGTTTGTAGGTATTTTTCATTGTGTGGGTTGGAATGAACTATAATGGGAACGTTCTCTACTATTTCGAGACCATAGCCGATGAGTCCGGCTCTTTTTTTTGGGTTATTGGTCATGAGTTTGATCTTTCGCACACCGAGATCACGCAGAATTTGTGCCCCCACGCCATAGTCGCGTTCGTCACCTTTAAAACCGAGTTCCACATTCGCTTCCACCGTATCCATGCCACTTTCTTGAAGTTTGTAGGCTTTTAATTTATTTAGTAGTCCAATCCCTCTGCCTTCTTGATTCAGGTACACCACCACGCCTTTGCCGGCCTTGTCAATCATCTGCATCGACTTATGAAGTTGATCACCGCAGTCGCAACGACAACTTCCAAAAATATCGCCCGTAACACAAGAAGAGTGCATGCGCACCAGGATAGCCTCATCCGATTTCCATTCGCCTTTTACCAAAACCAGATGCTCTTGTCCGGTTGATTCAATGGTATAATCAATCAGTTTAAAGTCCCCATATTCAGTGGGCATATTCACCTCCACCTGGCGTTTTACACTACTTTCTTTTGCTAAGCGGTAGGCAATTAGGTCTTCAATGCTAACGATCTTGAGGTCGAATTTCTTGGCAATTTCAATTAGTTGCGGTACACGCGCCATAGTGCCATCTTCATTCAGAATTTCAACCAAAACACCGCAGGGTTCATATCCTGCAAGTAAAGATAGGTCAACTGTCGCCTCCGTGTGACCGGTGCGTCGCAGCACCCCGCCCGGTTTTGACTTGAGGGGAAAAATATGACCGGGACGGCCAAAATCAGACGGCTTTATGTTTGGGTCGATAAGCGCCTTTACTGTTTTTGAGCGGTCGGATGCTGATATGCCCGTGGTACAACCAAAGCCCAGCAAATCTACCGATACGGTAAAGGGTGTTTCGTGCAAGGAGGTATTGGATGGCACCATCATATCGAGCCTTAATTCATGCGCCCGCTCTTCGGTGAGTGGCGCACAAATTAATCCACGGCCATGGGTGGCCATAAAGTTGATCACTTCCGGCGTGGCATTGCGCGCAGCTGTTACAAAATCACCTTCATTTTCACGATCTTCATCATCCACTACTATGATCACTTTTCCTTTTCGGATATCCTCCAAGGCCTCCTCTATTGTATGTAACTTAAATTCACTCATAATTTGCCTCAAATTTACTTAATTTCGGGCACTAAAGCAGTGCAACAATTTATAAATAACCTCAGAAGTTCTTTGCAACAGGCATTGCCGGGCCGCGACGCGCAGTATCGAATGGCACCTTCGCGACGTGAACGTGTGGGGGAGGCAGCGCCGGCAGAAGGGCAGTTTCGCCCAAGCGCAGTAATGATCTTGTTTTGCGTCGACGACGACAGTTCATTATACATTCCCCTCATTGAACGAATGCCATACCATGGTGTACATAGTGCCCAAATAAGTTTGCCGGGTGGTAAATTCGACAGAACAGACGTGAACCTCGAACGAACAGCTCTTCGCGAATGTTTTGAGGAAATAGGAATTCAGGATATTGAGGTGTTGGGTGAACTTACCCAATTACATATTTCGGTGAGCGGCTTTTTGGTGCAACCCTTCATAGGGGTTTGTAAAACTACAAATCCAAGTATGATCCTCGCTGAACGGGAAGTAAAATCAACGGTAAAATTGAAACTGGAAGATTTGCTCAACGACAGTAATGTTGAAACAGGAACACTAGAAGTAAAGGACCGATATAAAATCGACACGCCTTGGTTTAATGTGGGTGGTCATAAAGTTTGGGGGGCCACCGCCATGATATTAAGTGAGTTAAAGGAACTAATCAGAACTATTTCTTGAATTCAGCGATGATGTTATCGTAACAGAGGTAAAATGTTCCTTTGCCCAAATTAGTGATGTCCATCTTGCTGCCATAGCCTTTCTTCACAACAATTCCGTAGGCATCGTATACTTCGTAGGCTGTTTCACTGCTGAAATCAACACTTGAATGATTTTTTGGAATCGCAAAAGAGGGTTTGTTGATGGATGAAACAACGGTAATATCTTTCGATACCTTTACAAAAGCGTTAAACCCCTTTTGTTTCACCCGAAATTTGTTTTCACCACTGTGTAAACTTACTTGAAATGAATAATCGTGATTTTCTGAAGTGCCCATTCCATCCAGTTCTCCTACGGGTATCCATTTATTCCATTTAAATTGCTCGATCAAAAAAGGCAAAGCTCCCGCTTCGTTTTTAGTGCTCCATTTCAGAACTCCTTCAGGACTTAAACTCATCATGATGACTTCAAACGTAGGTTTAGGTTTAAGGTCTTCCATGTTAAGCACCTTCGGCATACAGCCATCGCTATGTACAATTTCAATAATGATGTTTTGCCCGTATTTTAAAGATTGAGATTTGAGATCGATCTCAAAAGAGCTTGAATTAATCTCGTCGGTTGTGATCCTTCCGTTTACTTTTACCTCTTTTACGCAAAACCCAACGCCGCCAATACCAAATCCATTGTGTATGTAGAGATTCTTGTTCTGATACTTTCCTTCTATAACCAACACCGCAGAATTAAGTCTAAGACTTACGCAAAGGATGAGGATGGAATATAGGAATTTCTTCATAAAAATAAAAAACAAAATTGTCTCAAATCGCATGAAATGAGCACGTTATGGTCACTTACAAATATACTAAAAAACCCCATTTTGTGACACAAATGTTCAAAGTTCATAAAAATTTTCTTATTTTAACAATAATGAACTGAATCACCAAAAACAGGAGCAAGGCCAAAAGAATCTTATACGTGTTGTTGAAGTGAATTTTGTTTAGCTTCCTTTCTTTGCGGTAACTCCAGATGAGTACGCCAATAAAAACAAACAAAAAAACGACAACGAAAATAATTCTTCCAGTGGTAAACATGCTGCAAATATATGGGAATTCTTGCGCCTTTTTGTCCGTTAAAAAAATGACTTTGTGTTTAGCGGGAAAATAACAAACTTCGCCTCATCGTTTGAAATTCCACCGGCCAATATTTACTGCTCTTGTACTGAGCCTTCTGTTTTTTTTTAGCAGTGCCTCCATGCGCTGTGCTAATATTGAAAAAGGATTTGACGCCCTATCGGTATTTAATTACTTTGAGGCCAGACAGGTGTTTAGTGCATGCAACCGTAAGGCCATCAACCCTTATGCCGCTTTTGGTTTGGCTACAATCTACAGACGGCACGACAATCCTTTTTATAATCTCGACAGCGCCGTTAAATATGTGAACTTGAGCTATAACAGTTACCGGCTCCAACCCAAACCGGTTCGTTATGGCAATTATGTGATCGACAGCACGTCCATTCTCCAAACCGCTGATTCTATTTCGTTTTCATGTTCAGAAATTGCGAAAAAACAAAATACGGTAGCCGCTTGCAACTATTTTTTACGATCAAATTACTTGGGAAGAAAAAAGTTTATCTACAAAGTGGTATACTTACGTGATGAACTTGAGTTTGACAGGGTGATGGAAAATGCCTCCAGTGATTCCACCTCTCAGTTTATCTTGACGCATCCGCAAAGTACATTTTTGATGGAGGCTAAAACCCTTATGGACCGTCAAATCTATACCGAAACTACCTTCCCAAACACAGATTCAGTTTATATCTATTTCCTAAAAAGGTATCCTACCAATATTATGCGGAACACGGCTTACGACCGCTTATTTTCCATTTACCGCGATCAAAAGGACATTAAAGGATTAGGGGGATTTGTTGAAAAGTACCCCAAAGCACCGCAGGCCATTGAGGCATGGAAACTCTTGTTTTCGTTGAGTGTAAAAGTATATACGTACAGCGAACTCAAGAACTTTTTGGAGGTGTACCCAAAATTTCCTCTCAAAAATTCTATTTTGAGAGAACTTGAATTGAATAAACTGGTACTTTATTCATGCCAGAGAGGCGATTTTACGGGGTTCATAGATGCGAAAGGAAAATTTGTGATCAGGCCCCAATACGAGGATGCTACTGAGTTTTCGGAAGGACTTGCCGTGGTGACGAGGGGAGACTCCGTTTTTTTCATTAATAAAGAAAACACCAACCCCTTTCAAAAAATTTATGCCGATGCTTCTGTTTTCAGAAACGGCATTGCTCCTGTGAAAATAGATAAGAAGTGGTGCTTCATTAACCGACAGGGTCAAATTATTTCCAATTTTTACGACGAGATTAGAGAACTATCGGGTTCCATTTACGTAGTTAAAGCGGGCGAACGTTTTGGGGCTTTGGACCAATTTGGCCAATTGGTACTGGAACCAACATTTGAGAAGCTGGGAGATTTTCATAACGATTATGCGTATTACAGTGCAAATGGGAACTATGGCTTTGTTTCGCGCACGGGATTTGTGCACAAACCGGATTTTGAATGGATCTCTGTTTTCGATGCGGAGCAGATTGCAGTGATTAAAAAAAATGGCAAATACGGACTCATAAGAGCTGACGGGAAAATTGTGCTGGAACCATCCTATGATCAAATCCTAAAGGCACAAGGAACCATCTTTATTCTCGTTTCGGACAATCTTTATGGTTTTTACAATTCAGAAGGCTGTTTTATGACACCTGTGGCTTATGAATTCATGAAGGAAAAAGGGGCCGACTTTTACACAAATGGCAAAGTACTAAAACTTCAGAAAAAAGGAGAGCAGGCCCTGGTTGATCTCAATGGAAGATTTCATGTGAACTATGGGGTATATGAGTCTGTCAGTTTTGCAGGCAATGGTTTGTTGATGGTGAAACGGAAGGGTAGGTGTGGTTATGTGGATACCCGCCTCAATCCGGTAATTGCATACAAATACCAGGAGGCAAGTGATTTCGAGGATAGTTTAGCGATCGTAATATTGAACGACAAGAAGACCCTCATCGACTTGCAGGGAAATGAACTCTATTCGGGCGATCATGATCTGAAGAAGATCTCAAAACACTATTACTTTGTGGAAAATGAAGAGGGGAGTATTCTAAATAGCAGCGGTAAATTCGAATGTCAGGGCATTGAACGATTTAAGCTGCATCAAAAGGGAATGCTAATTGTTACCTTACTCAATGGCGAAATAAAATTGTTATACGATTAAACATCAGTACATTTATCATCAAAAAAAATAACTATGAGCAAAGTTCATAATTTCAGTGCAGGTCCGGGAATATTACCTGCAGAGGTATTGCAAAAAGCCGCCGAGGCGTGTATTAATTTTGATAATCTTAATTTGTCATTATTGGAGATTTCGCACCGGAGTAAAAATTACGAGAAGGTGATGGACGAAGCGCGTGCCCTTGTAAAGGAACTTTTTGGAGTGGGGGATGCATATGAGGTAATTTATTTGGGAGGTGGAGCCAGTCTTCAGTTCGCGATGGTGCCATTTAATTTATTGCGTGAAACGGGTTACGCTGCGTATGTAAACACCGGGGTTTGGGCAGGAAAGGCCATTAAGGAAGCGAAACTAATAGGAGATACTAAAGTGATAGCTTCTTCGGAAGACAAGAAATTCAGTTATATTCCCAAAGGATACGAGATCCCCAAGGATGCAGATTACCTGCATATTACAAGTAATAATACCATTTACGGCACACAATTAAAGGAATTCCCGAAATCTCCCATACCACTCGTATGTGATATGAGTTCCGATATTTTTAGCAGACCGGTGAACGCCAATAATTTTGATCTCATTTATGCAGGTGCGCAAAAAAATATGGGTCCCGCGGGTAGCACGATGGTTATGGTTAAGAAAGATGTGTTAGGTAAAACAGGTAGGAAGTTATTGTCGATGATGGATTATCAGGTGCATATCAAATCGGGTTCCATGTATAATACGCCGCCCGTTTTCCCCATTTATGTGACGCTGCTCACCCTTCAATGGCTCAAAAAAAACGGTGGAATTCCATGGATTACCAAGATGAACAACCAAAAATCTGACGCTATTTACCATGAGATTGATCGCAATTCAATGTTCAGAGGTACTGCTGCCCAGGAAGACCGCAGTCAAATGAACGTGTGCTTTTTAATGAACAAACCTGAACTGGAGCCTGAGTTTGATAAATTCTGGAAGGATGCCGGGATTAGTGGAATACGAGGACACAGGGATGTAGGTGGGTACCGTGCCTCCTTATACAATGCCTTACCTCTTGAAAGTGTAAAAGTGTTGGTAGATGTTATGGCTGCCTTTGAAAAGAAGTTTGCATAACCGTTTAAAATCAAAAAGGCCCTACGTGAGTGATTCTGGAGGTTCTATTTTTATTAAATCCGCTTCGCGAGCCGGCTTCAAACTCACCTGAGCGCGTTATTTTGACGCTCGAACCTGTTCATCATTTAGTTGAAATTTAAATTCGAAAATCACTATTTTTAGAGTGTGAAAAAAATTATTTCTGTTTTGCTTTTCATCCCACTGTTTGCCTTTTCGCAAGCCTACCAGAAGAAAATAAGGGTCTTGTTTTTGGGTAACAGTTATACGTATGTTAATAATTTACCGAACCTCATTGCAGGCATAGCACTGCAGGGTGGTGACTCACTTATATTCGACAGCAACTGTCCGGGGGGATATACCTTCAACAATCACTTTACCGACCTCACTAGTCTTAATAAAATAAAGGCCGGAACTTGGAACTATGTGGTGCTTCAGGCGCAAAGCCAGGAACCCTCTTTTTCGCCGGGCCAGGTAGGTGCACAAACTTTTCCTTACGCACTGAAACTCGACAGTGTCATAAAAAAATACAATCCCTGCGCCACCACCGTTTTTTATGAGACCTGGGGACGCAAGAACGGGGATGCGCTGAATTGCGGTTCGTACCCACCGGTATGCACTTATTTGGGAATGCAAACACGGTTAAGGCAATCCTATAAGTCATTTGCCGATTCTACCAAAGGAATAATGGTGCCTGCCGGGGAGTGTTTCAGAAGTTCTATTTCTTACAGTCCGGCGCTTGAACTATATCAGGCCGACGAAAGTCACCCAACGTTGGAAGGCTCTTATCTAACAGCCTGTGCTTTTTACGAAACCTTGTTTCAACGTTCAGTGCTCAGCAACACGTATAATCCGGGAATTGCCACCCCCACGCTGTCTTATTTGCAGCAGGTGGCGCACAACGTGGTTCGCGACAGTGTTGGAATTTGGAATTTAGGAATCTATTTGCCTTGGGCTGATTTTACGGTAGTGGCGCTAAACAGCAGCTCTTTTCAATTTAGCATTTCTACTGCCCCTATGAGTGCGAAGTGGTTCTTTGGAGATGGCGCTTCTTCTCAACTTTTAAACCCCTCTCATACGTATTTGAATTCAGGCACTTACACAGTGTCTCACGTGGTGTATAACGCATGCAAGCGCGATTCTGTGTCAAAGAACATCGTAGCTCTGAGCACGGTGGGGTTACAAAAAACAAGTTCCCCTTCAGGAATCGGTTTTTATCCAAACCCGACAACCGATGTTCTGCATATTATTGTACCAAAGGTTAGCGGCACTAACTATACCATTTCCATCACCGATCTTGGAGGGAGTATGCTGTTTTTCGGAACCAACATTGAACGGATCGAATTGAAAGATGTTGAAAAGGGATGTTACTTTATCCAAATTCAAACAGAGACTGATGAACTTCGGTCTATTTTGATAAAAAATTAATATCTGCAAAGAGGAATATTCTTAATTTAATGAAAACGTTGCGCATCCTATTATTCTTCATCCTCACGGTGCTGTGGTGTGCCGGTTTTTCGCAACAGGAGTACACCAAGTCGCTGCTAAAGGCCGACAAGTTGTATATCAAGCAGGAATACGATCTGGCGGTAATGCTTTATGTTGAATACCTCGATCAATACCCCCGCGATTATTATGCTGCACGCCAGGCCGCCTTATGTTATGAGAAACTCAACGATCCTAATAGCGCCATCGATTATTGGCCAATGGTAGTGGAAAGCATGCAAGTTACCGAGCAGGATTATTTCTCGTATGCCCGATCGCTTCTTAGCAATAATCGTGTACCCGATGCGCAGAAGGTGTTTTTGCTGCTGGCGAAAAGCCAAAATAGCGGTCTGGCCGAGTGGGGTAAGGTCTACAAAAATCCGGCCCGGTTCTATATGGATTCGTCTTTCACAAAGGTGTTTGAAGCTAAGGTCCTTAATTCCAATCTGTCTGAATCTTGCCCCTTTTTTTTGGGAGAAAAAGTGCTTTACCTGCGCGACCGTGCGCCCACACTAAGAATCTTTAGTCCTGTTTCAGATCGCGGCACGCAGTTCATTTTTGCGTTTACCCGCAACGATTCGCTTCAATTTTCGAACACCACCTTGTATAATAAATTCCTAAACATTCCCATTTATGGACAAATTAGTTTTTCACCCGACGGTTCGCTCTTGTATTTTTGTAAACCGGTTTCCAATGCCGATATGGATTTTCCTTCACCTTATCCTTTTAATAAATACCAGTTGTATACTTTAAAAATGAGTACGCTCAATGATGCACATCCCGAGATAAAACCTTTTAAATACAATAACATGTTGTATGATTTTATGCATCCCTGTGTTAGCCAAGATGGTAATCGGTTGTATTTTTCGAGTGATATGAAGGGATCGATGGGCGGGAAAGACATTTTTGTGTGCGAGTGGAACAATAACGATTGGGACCCGCCGGTAAATGTGGGAAAAGAAATTAACTCAGTGGGGCATGATGTTTATCCACACGTAACGCAACAAGGTGAACTGTATTATTCAAGCAATTTTCGTCCGGGAATGGGTGGCCTCGATATTTTTCACGCGCTTCCATCAAAAGAACCCACTAAAATGTTTGAGGAAGCAAAAAATGCAGGTGCGAATTTAAACAGTCGTTACGATGATTTTGGGATCTATTTTTTATACGGGGGCACCAAGGGATATTTGAGCAGCAATAGAAAAAACGGGAGCGACGACGATATTTTTTATTTCTCGATTTCAAGATAGCTTGTGCACTTTAGAGGAGATGTACGCTTAGTAAAAGTTGTTTGCAAAGTATGGAGGCGATGCATTTACAAAGTAGCCAACAAAATGAGTAGCCAGATAGTAAGCATCACGGCCCCCATGATGATACCCGGCAAAGCCAAACCTTTGCCTTTTAAAGCCCCATCACTTTCCCCAATTTGTTTCATCGATACGATACCAACTACCACCGCAAGAAAAGAGCTGATGACAGAGGCTCCGATTGCAATGGGAGATACTGTATAAGAATTATTTGCAACTGACCCAAACAAGCCCATAATAATGATGACAATTCCCAGAATGCCAAGAAGCAAAGATAGCGCCGCAAGGGGATGGTTTTCAGCTCTCTTCTTGTTGTACTTTACCTGGCTTTGGGGAGAAGGATTGTAAGTGTTGAATTCTTTTTGAGCGGGTGCCTCCTCTTTCATCACTTCTTTGGTGCCATTGGCGTATTTTACCATAAAAAGGTCTGATTTGCGGGTAACATAAGAGGGACCCTCAATATTATCGCAGCGTTTGTATTTGATATCAGTTGGCGCCACTTCTAATACCTTGGCACGGATTTCGGAGCCATCCCGGAACAACAGCACGTCGCAGGTATCGGGTGGCGACTGCTTTAGCGCCAATGGTTTCCTTTGTGTCAGTTGCTCAATGGTATTATCTGATGCCGCTAATTGCACCCTGTCACCTGTATGCAGAACTGCAGGTTTTTTCTTCTCTTCTAGTTTGGCAAGATCAGACTTTGTGGATTTTGTTTTTTGATCGTGATTCTGATGGTGTGTGCGATTAACATAAAATCCTTTCTGGTATTTTCGTTTTTGCACACTGCAAGAAAGGAGGAGAAGGAAGGACAAAAACAGGAGCGTATTTTTCATATTACAATCAGTTAGTGGATGAAATGCAGTTCTAGTATTGGTTATCAGTGTCTTCTTTAGATTGTTAAAAGGATAAGGAGCACCAATAAAAAAACAAATAACCAAAATGCCAACGTAGCAATTCCCAGAGTCTTTCCGGGTATTGCGAGACCTTTTCCTTTATAAACATCGGGGTTATTCTTAATTTCATTATAGGATTTGCTTCCCAAAACAAGTGCTAAAATGGCCGACACGATTGCTGCTACAAATATGATCCCAAATCCCTGGCCGGCAAGACTATTGCCTGTGTAATTGCTAGCCATGCCCATAAACACAAATGAAAGTACCACGGCCAAAGCCCCAAAGGCGAGTGAAAAGGGAGCATGAGGCTGCATGGTTTTAGTTCGTGGTGTAAATTTCGGCTCCTCATAAACAGGTTGCTTATTTTCAGTCACGGCCGGCGATTTCATTACTTCTTTCGTGCCATTGGCATATTTAATCATAAAGAGGTCTTCTTTCCGTGTTAAATAAGAAGGACCATTTAAGTTGTCGCAACGTTTATATTTCACCGCATCCGAACCGATCTCAAATACTTTTGCCAGCAGTTCCGATCCGTCTTTAAACAAGAGCACATCGCAACTGTCGGGTGGTGAAATCGTACCTGTTTGCGCTTTCTTAGGATCCACATGAATGGGTAGAATGTCTGCGCCGGCTAACTGTTCGCGGTCGCCCGTTGTAAGTTGAATGTCTTTCTTTTGATCTCCGTGATAGTGTGTTTTATTTGATGGCGCGGTGGCGCTTCGGCTATCCTGTTTTGAGTTGTTATGATGAACACGGCTCACATAAAAGCCTTTCTGATACTTGCGCTGTTGCACACTGCAGCTTACTAATAAAAGTAGGGAGAAGTAGACGAGTGCCTTTTTCATGTTCACAAAATACTAATTTTTGAAATTGGACGACAACACTCCAACACTATTTTCCATTTTTTTATCTCCATTGCAATTATGTTCAGTATTGTGGCATCCCAACAAAGGAAAGTTCAATTAAAAGCAAAAGCCTACATTAAATCCTGTCCAGAAATATAAATTGAAGGACGTGCTAACAGGATTGATGGGTTGTTTAGTGATCGGGTCTTCTAACATGCTCGACACCGCATCGTGTTTAAATCCTAAAGAGCCAAACACAGCAATCACGATCCGTGACTGCGTGCGCAGAACCAAACCATTGGTAATTGACATACAATAGCGCGTTAACACCGAATTATTAGTATACAGCTGATATCCTCCGTAAGTTTGTGTGCCATCGTATTGCATGTATCGGAAGGAAGGGCCTATGTAGTAATTGGCACTGTTGCGGAGAGAGGGGTAGTAATTGATCCCAAAACCAACTTCAAAAATTTTTCGATTTAGTGTGTACGAGCCATAGTTGTTGCTGTTAAAATAGGTGGATTGCGTAACGTAGGGTTTATCGGCACCAACAGCAAAAGGAATCTGAATGTTAAAATTATTTTTAAAGTACTCTTTTTGATAAATAATCCCCAATTCGTTATTTACAAAATTGAAGAAATTGATAGAAATACTGTTACTGTATTTGAAATAACTTGCAGAATCCTTTTTTGAGTTCATTGGTCTGGCGTTGTTTTGGGGATACTCATCAGTTGTGACTTTACCGGCCTGTGCTTCTGCAGGTTTTCCCGGCACCGTGTTCGTCATCACTTCATGAATGCCGTTCTCATAAATGATAAGGGCTATATCGCGTTTATTGTCAATATAAGTGGGCCCGGTTAAATTGGAGAACAATTTGTATTTCACTTCATCTAATCCTACTTCGGTAATCTTTACAAGCACCTTCGTATTGTCCTTTTTGAACAATTGGTCTTGGGCGTTCACGTTTAAATTAAGAAGTTGAGAAAGAAAAAGGATGGAAGCGAATTTTTTCATTGGGGCGTTTTTGGTTGAATAAAGGTAATAAAATAAGTGTAGGAACGAAGAATATCAAAATATATTACAAAAAAGCCAACGTATTTGAAAAACAATCTTGCTTTGGTATGTATAAATCGACTAATTTTATGCCAATGAAAAATTTTCTAAGTTATTTTTTGCAGGGTCTGATCCTGTTTATTCCCCTCATCATTACCGCCGTAATTTTGGTACAGGTATTTAATATATTCGAAAGCCTGTTTTCGTTTTTGGGTTTCAGCCCAAGTATTTTCTTAAATACCTTATTTGGTCTGGGCCTTACACTCGGATTTGTGACCTTGCTGGGTGTTTTGGCTTCCTCTTTTGTGTTTAAGCAGATCTTTAATTACTTTGAAGATAAGCTAGAGCATGCACCATTTATTCGGCATATTTATTCACCGGTAAAGGATTTTACAAATGCTTTTGTGGGCAACAAAAAACGGTTTAACAAGCCGGTATTAGTGCTCACCAATCCGGCAGCTAATATTCAGGAGATAGGTTTTATTACGCAGGAGATTCTCAAAGATTTTAATATTCCAGATAAGGTGGCCGTTTATTTGCCTTTTTCTTATTCCTTATCCGGCAAGGTAATTATTGTTCCAAAGGAGAACATCGAACCTCTTAGTGCAGTGGCGGCAGATGCCATGAAATTTGTGCTGAGCGGCGGTGTTACCGACGTGGATTGACCGCCCATGTAATAGTTTTAGCAGCGTGGTATAAATAATTACATTTGAATTTAATAGTTGATAATGGCAGAGATTCTCGGTATTCATAATGTTTCCAAACGGTATAGTTCTCATATTGCGTTACACAACATTTCTTTTTCTGTGCAACAGGGTTCGGTATTTGGATTGCTGGGACCAAATGGCGCAGGTAAAACCTCACTTATTCGTATCATCAATCAAATTACGGGTCCCGACACCGGGGAAGTTTTGTTTCATGGTGAAAAACTTCAACCAAAGCATGTGGAGCGAATAGGGTATCTGCCTGAGGAGCGCGGTTTATATAAAAAAATGACCGTGGGGGATCAGGTGCTTTATTTGGCGCGGCTGAAAGGCCTTCCTAAATACGAAGCAAAAAAGAGATTAAAAATTTGGTTTGCCAAGTTTGACATGGAGAGTTGGTGGAATAAAAAAGTTGAAGAACTGAGTAAGGGCATGCAACAGAAAGTGCAATTTATTGTAACAGTAATTCATGAGCCGGAATTGCTGATTTTGGATGAGCCCTTTAGCGGCTTTGATCCCATTAATGCCCAATTGATAAAAAATGAGTTACTTGAATTAAAAAAGAAGGGGTCTACCGTAATTTTTTCAACGCATAACATGGGAAGTGTGGAAGAGCTATGTGATAATATTGCCCTCATAAACAAGGCTGAAAAAATTCTGGACGGTTCGGTAAAAGAAATTCGTAAAACTTACAGAACCAATACGTATAAGATTAGTTTTAAAGGGAATCCCCTTGGTTTCATCAATGCCCTCTGGGCCGGTGGCGATTTGCTCGACAAACATACCGAAGACGAGATCCACTCCTACACGATCAAACTGGCTCCGAAGGTAACATCGAGTCAGTTTTTGCAGGCTATTCTTCCTACCTGCGAAGTACATTCATTTAACGAGATTATTCCGAGTATGAACGATATTTTTATCATGAAAGTGAGTGAAGTGAACCAAGAAACAGGCACCCAAAGTAATTACACCGAATAAAATACACAATGAGCAAGATAGGATTGATAATTGCCCGCGAGCTAAAATCGAAGATCTATAACAAGACCTTCATTGTGATGACCATTCTGGCTCCTTTACTAATTACAGGTTTTATCGGGTTTATCATCAAAATGTCGCAATCCGAGAAAACTGAACAAAACGTATTGGTCATTGATGAATCAAAATTATTTACCGATAAATTATCAGGCAACGATTACATATCGCTCACCTTCTCCAACCTTAAACTTAATGAAGCCATTGGATCGTTTTATGAAAAGGGATATTCCTGTTTGCTTTGGATTTCACCCACTATTATTGAAGGAGGAGCAGGAGCAACCAAACTTTTTTACAAAAAATCACCTGGTTTCGGTTTTCAAACGTTTATGAAAGATCAAATGGAGCGCATTATTTATGAAAATAAACTCCGTGCCAATAATATTGATCCAAACATCATCCTTAATTCAAAACAAAATGTGAGAATCATTTTAGAAAAAGTGAATGACGTTGGAAAAACAGAGGAGCAGGGTAGTTTTGGATTTATTGGCTTTATTTCGGGCGCACTCATGTTCATTTTTATCATGATGTATGGCATGATGGTTTTTCGAAGTGTGATGGAAGAAAAAACGAATCGTATTGTGGAAGTGATCGTCTCTTCTGTAAAACCATTTGAGCTCATGCTGGGAAAGATTGTAGGGGTGGCCCTGTTGGGTATCATTCAATTTGTAATCATGGGAGTGATCACTCTGGCGCTTACCACCCTATTATCGGCACTGTTTCTTAAAGATGTGAGTTCGCAACTTCAGGTGTTTGAGCAACAGCAAGAATTGGTAAAAAAACAAGGTACCAATGTTGACCTGAGCAAGCTTGAGAAATTTGATGACAAACTGGAGGTATTTGAACTTTTGAAAAGTATCCGTAAAATAAATTTCACCGAAGTATTCATTTGTTTTTTCCTATATTTTTTGGGAGGTTATCTCTTTTACAGTGCAATTATGGCAGCCATTGGGAGCGCTGTTGACTCCGAATCTGATTCTCAGCAATTTATCACCCCGGTGATGATTCCTTTGATGATTGGTTATTTTATTTCTACCAAAACCATATTGGATCCCGATTCCACCACGGTCTTCTGGGGATCCATGATCCCATTCACCTCGCCCATCGTCATGATGTCGCGCATTACCAGTGGTGTGCCTCTGTGGGAACTGCTCATCTCCTTAAGTTTGCTTTTTGTGTCGTTTATTGTGATGACTTGGCTCGCAGGAAGAATTTACCGCACCGGCATCTTAATGTATGGTAAAAAGACCAGTTGGAAGGAAATAGGGAAATGGTTATTCTACAAGTAAATATTAACTAGCAAGTAGTGTTTTGTGAGTGCCTTGTCGGGATAGTTTCTTCTCACAACCAAGAATCAGTAGCTTCCAAAAAAAGACCCGTCTGCTTTTCTCCAACCGGGTCTCTAAATTTAAAAACTAGTTTTTTAGTAATTTCATCACCTTCGTGGTTTTACCATTGTTGTTTTTGAAGCTCAACAAATAACTTCCTTTTACCAACTCTTCAGTTGAAAGAAGGTGATCACTTGATATGGTTTGACAGATAATTAGTTGCCCCAAGGAATTGTATAGTTCAATACGTCCTTCGAAACCCTGAATTCGTAGTTCGGAACTAAACGGATTGGGGGAAGCAGAGATGCCGCCTTCTGAAGAAGATAATTTTTCAATTCCCAAGCAGTCAGCAACCACCATTGCTTTATTCGAAAAGCCACTACATCCTAAACTGCTAGTTCCATAAATATTAAAGAACATATTTCCGGGTGATGATGAGGCTGTAAATACGGCAGGATTCACAGTGCCGCTGCCCAAGCCCGACCAGGTATACGTAGCAGCTCCACTGGCAGTGAGTGTAAATTCATTGCCCGGGCAAACTGCGCTGTTGCTCGCTGCTACACTAATGGTGGTAATAGGTTGCACATAAGCGGTAGTGCTCACGCTTGCAAAACATCCACTAGTATTGGTTCCACTCACAGTAAGTGTAATTGTTTTGTTGGCATCATTATTTGTTTGGGTCAGAATCATGGAACTCGCTTGCGTCGTCATGGGCAAATTATTAAGAGTCCAGCTAAATGTAGAAATACCGCTTGCGATAGCACTTACGGTGGAGTTAGGGCATAAAATAGTGGGACTTAGTGAGATGACCGGACTTGGAATTGGCGAGACGTAAATTAGTATACTGCTGCTACCTGTGCAGGCGCCACTTAGTGCAGAAATACTGTAGGTACTGAACGGAGGAGTAGGAGTAACAGAAGTTACCGCGCTGTTTGAGCCATTGCTCCAGGTATATGAACTAGCAGGGGTGGTAACGCTGAGAGTAACTGCTGTGCCGGCACAAACCGATGAAGTGTTTGCAGTGATGGATGTTGAGAGTTGGCTGCCTACGGTAACAGTAAACGTTTTGGCGGGGCAACTCACGGTGGCCTCAGTATAGTTAAGTGTATATACCACACTAGCACTAGGCGAAACAACGATAGACGAGGTATTACTGCCTCCCGGGCTCCATGTGTATGATAACGGACTTATTCCACCGGTGGCATTCAGCGTGGTGGAACTATTTGCGCACACCGTATAATTATTTGCCATTGCACCGCAATACACGGTATACTTTACGGCATCCAGTCCTATAAAATCAGAATTCGGACCGGCAGGCCCACCGTCCTCTACAAAATACCTGAAAGCAAATCGGCCGGGACCCGGAGCTGAAATTCCCGAAAGGGTAAGTGTGAATACTGTCCAGGAATCGGGATACCCGTTTACGGTGCCATTGTTGATTACACTGGAAGTAAGCAAGGTGAGTGCCGGATTGATATCAAGTAATAAATTGGTAAATGTGCCCACACTGTTGGTTCCGGTGGGTATCACCGAACTGTTCCCTGCACTTAACCTCACCTGCAGCCTGTCGGGCCATGTTGCAGCCGTTGTAGTTCGGGTGGCAAATTGTAAAACAGCACCGTTCACGATGTTAAGTACAGGTGTCATTAAAAAGTTACTAATAACACCGTATGTGGCCGCCTGACTGTTAAAATTGCACGCGTAATAGTCGGCAGGAGCACCATTAAATGAATTAAAAGAAGCAGAACTTCCTTGAATCCAGGAAACTGTGCCAAGGGGAATGGTATTATTTTGAACCACCCATCCCGTTAAAGATGGCGTAAACGGTGAAGTGAAACCTTCATTCAAAAGTACCTGAGATTGAATGCCCAAAAACATACCTTGTGCCAAGAAAATTACTGCGATTTTTGCTTTCATAGAGATGGATTTAATTTAAAATTATGTTTTATAAGATGCCATTTTACTCAAAAGTTGCTACGGTTGAAACCAATTTTGAAAATGAAAATTAATCGGGACCAGAGTAACAGATTCACTAGGGCAAAATAAGTACAAAAATCATCTAAAAGGGAACTCCGGATTTGTAATCAGTGATATAGGGACTCCGGACATTACACACTAAGAACAGCATAAAATTAAGGAAAGAATCAGAATTTCCAAATTGTTGTTTGGTGATGAAGAATTTCCAAGTATACTAAGCAGTACGGAATTAATTGCCTTCGTGAGGGGAAGTTGCCGAATCAATACTGTGTAATTAAGATACGATCTGAAAATTGAAGGCTCCGCTTTTCCTGGCGCCGTATACTCTTAACCAGATTGGCAAAGTGGCTTCAGTGGCTCTTGCACCCGTAATATCACCCAGATCGACAAGAGATTCTTCCTTCCATCCAAATTCTTTAAGAAGTTTTTTTACTTTCTCTTTTGCATCAGAATCATTCCCACATAAATAATTCACATGATGGCCGTCGGCGATCAAATTCGGATTAATCATCAAACCATTCCACATGGTATTGAGGGTCTTCACCACTTTGGCACCGGGAACTGTGCGTTGAGTTTCTTCTCCAACAGAATTCGTATTACTTAACTCCGGAATTAGTGAAGGCGGCATGCCTTTGCTGAAATCAAGAGGATTCGTAATGTCAATAAGTACTTTTCCATTCAAGTTTTTTTCACCGGCACTTTTAATCACATCAATGGCATTGCTGCCTTTACTCACGTTTATTACCATTTCCCCATAAGCCGCTGATTCGGCAAAGGTTCCCAGTTTCACACCCGGGTTAAGCGTTAGAAAAAGAGAAAACGAACCTTCTCCCGTTTTTTCAAGAGTGGCCTTGGGATCTCTGGTGCCCATCATAACATCATGACCCAATCCACTTAATCGGGTGGCGAAAGCTCTGCCCACACCACCGGTTCCTAAAATTCCTATTTTCATACTATGTAATTTAATACTATCAAAACTAAAGAATAGAATGATGAAAAACAACGACGAGAATTTAAATTCAAAAATAGAAGGTTTCACGCTGTTAGAATGAATGAAAGGAAGCCAAAACATTAATTGACTATATTTACATTTGAAAACAATGGCAAAGAGTTATTGAAAATTTACTTTACGGATCCTATCGACAAAAAAAAGATGTTCCCAAATCGTATTATAGTTGCACTTCTCACATTAGCTGTTCTTTTTCTTTTTTCGTGTAAAAAAAAGCCGTTTAACTATAGAAATAAATATGTGGGTAACTGGACATTTTCATTTATTACCCGGGATGTATCACTTGGCCGAATTCCTCAACAGATTGATCAATCAGGAATTTATGAAGGTAAAATTTATTACGATGGAAAAAATGACGGTAAGGATATCATTCATATCGATTTTGCTCCTGATTGGTCGTCTAAATTTTCCCTTTCAAAGAGTGGGAATATCTCTACCTGTGTAGATCTTGGTAAATTCCTTAATTCAAATACGGTATCCTTTATCAATACTTCCGAAAGTTGTCATCTCAGGCTTGGCGGTGATAGGTCATACACCGTCACAGGTACGCGTTAGTAGAGCAATTCAGATGAAAGTACAAAAAAACAGCATCTTAACACTTTTCTTCCATTATCCGGGAAATTAAAAATTCGATATCTTTATCTTAAACTTAAAACATTTTTTATGCGCAAACTATTTTTGATTTTTATCGTTATTACTTCAGCTCGTGCCTTCTCTCAATCCTTTCCCAGTAGCCACACCGATGGGAAGTATTATACCGTTAATGGCTTAAAATTATGGACGGTGAGTTTTGGCAAAGGTGATCCTCTCTTTTTTATAGCAGGAGGTCCCGGTGGCACCCATTATGGTTTGAGAAGTTTTGATTCCTTAAGTACCACAAATACTCTGGTGTATTATGATGGCATAGGGCGTGGCAAGTCTGATACGGCTAAGACGGTAAGCGAATATAGTTTGGAGCGTGACATTGATGATTTGGAAGGATTACGTAAGGCCATGGGTTTTGACATCATTAATGTGTTGGGTCACTCCTATGGTGGCCTTGTGGCTCAGGGTTATGCGATTAAATATCCTAATAGGGTAAAACATTTGATCGTTGCCAATTCGTTTCATAGTTTCATTATGTGGCAGGCTAATGACGATAACAGCAATCATGAAATAAAAACAAATTACCCGGAGGTATGGAGCGATTTAATGAAAATAAGGGATGAGGGCGCTGTTTCGAGCGATGCAAATCACCAGGAAATATACGGTAAAGTGCCCTATGGATTTTTATATGCCTATAACCCCGACAATTTTAAATCGCGTGGACGAAAACCTTATCCGAATTCTTTTAATCCTAAACTGTATTACCAAATGGTGGGAAAAGATGGCGATTTTATTGTGGGTTCAGATATTGGAAATTTCGATTTCAGAAAACAGCTCAAAGACTTGAAGATGCCGGTTCTCATTATTGGCGGTCGTTTCGACAGAGTTGCTGTTCCGGCAATGATGATCAAATACAAAGAATATTGTCCACAAGCAACTTATGTGATGTTCGAAAAAAGTGGACACAATCCGCAAATCGAACAGGCTTCTGAAGAATTTAAATTGATCCGCGAATTTTTGGTGAAATAGAAAGGAATGTCGTCTCCATTTTATTTGGAATTATTGTACCTGCAGGCATCTTTTACGAATTTGAAATTAACCTGCGTTAGGCATGAGTGGCCACATCTTAAAAATTCTTCCACAACAAACTTGTTTTTTTTTAATACTTGTGAATGACCGGATTTTTTGTTAGGAAGTGCCAAATTAAATCGGAAGAAAAGCTCCTCTAAAAAAAATAATGCTTAAATAAACTTACACTTCCTGCTCGCAAAAGCGCACATACGCAAAAGTATTACGCCATGTTTAAATCGAGAGATATTTGTTGATCCATAGGTACGTTCGCGATAGCGAATGGGGACTTCCACAATTTTTAGATTGAGTTTATGCGCGCCAAATAAAAGGTCAAAATCACCAAAGGGATCAAATTCCCCGAAGTACTTACGGTTCTTGGTGAGTTTAATGTAATCAGTTCTAAACATCACCTTGGTGCCGCAAAGGGTGTCTTTAAATCGTTGGTCTAAGAGCCAGGTAAACGCCCAACTAAAAAAATGATTTCCCAAATAATTTAAGAACCGCATGGCTTCTTTGTCCATCGGATACACCAAACGGGTACCATTAATAAAATCACCTTTGGCACCGGCTATGGCATTGTAAAATTTTGGGAGATCTTCGGGTGGTACTGTAAGATCGGCATCGAGGATCATTAAAATATCACCACTTGCAATTTTATACCCTTCACGTACTGCATCTGCTTTTCCTTTCCCCGGTTGCTGGGCAATTTTGATATCGTGCGTACCCGCGTATTTTGTTTGAATCTCCTGTATTTTTTGCCAGGTATCGTCGGTGCTATTGCCCTCCACAAAAATAATCTCGGTATGTTTTCCGAATTTGGGTAAGCGTAATATGGCGTTTTCAATGTTCCCGCTTTCATTACGGGCAGGGATCACTATCGTTGTAGAGTATTTATTTTCGTAAGATGCTACATCGCTCAGTGGCAAAGGTTTTGCAAAACTGTAGAGATTAAAACTAAAAAAACGAAAGAAAGGAAATTTTGCCAAATAGCGGTTGAAAACTAAAGAAAGAAAGGGAAAATAAAATGGAAAGATTAAACGTTTGCTGTTGCGATACACGTCAAAACCCGAGATAAACAACAGGTTATTGATATCGCGTGTACTCAACCAATTTTGGGTAGGGGTTTTTTCTTTTAATCCAATAAGTTCGGTGAATTTGATGAGGGGTTCCCAAAGGGAGTTGTAAAATTGAACAATGACTTTGGTGTTTTCGTGACAACATTTTTTCACCTGCTCAAACACCTGTTGAATATCTTCTACAAAACCAATTAAATTACTGATGATGATGATATCGTATTTTTTATCAAGCTGAATGTTATTGGCATCCATCACTAAGAATTCAATGCCTTTGTTCGTGTGTTTTTCTTTTGCCCAGGTGATAAATTCCTCACTAAAATCGATTCCTGTTTTTTGAGAACCGGCTACCGAGGCCAATAAATCACCGCTTCCACAACCTACTTCTAAAACACTGCCGTCTTCGTGCGAGAAATACTGAATATAATTGGTGATCTCATTCCAGTAATACGCGTTAAACCCACGCTTTTTTCGTCGTTTAGCAAGTGTATTAAAATAGGTAAGAGATGAACTCATGAGGTTAGTTGAATAAGGTACGAAATTAGGAAAAAATCAGGGTCTGCAATTTATATCTTTTCAATTTCTACTGTACAAAATAAGCCCAACTCTTTAGAAAACGGCGATAAGAGCCATTCTTTGAATTTCACTACGGAATACATGAAATACGGTAGCATGGCACTGCGTGAGACACCGCCGCTGATCACGTACGAAAAAGGGGAGTGGTATTTCACAGAATTGATCCTGAGTTGAGGGTATTCTTTTGCGAAAACTTCCAAATCACGTTCAAAATAAATATAGGGCAAGGCCTGATTGCTGTTAGACAAGGGGTTGCCGGGCTCAATTTCTCGTCCGCCTTTTTCATCAAAGGGTTCGTGATGAAATCGTTTGTAAATAAATCGACCCAGTAAACTATTGGCCGGTTCTATCATAATGATTTTACCGCCCTTAATCAGCGTACGTTGCGCCTCCTTTAAAAAAAGATGTGGTTTTGGGATATGATGAAATACATTGAGCATTAAAATGCTGGCCAATTCCTGATCCATAAACGGCAAAGCTTCAGCACTAAATACCAAATCTACATTTGGCAAATTCAAAATATCGCTGGTGATCACTTCGGGGAAAACCTCTTTCAGAAAACCGCCACCGGAGCCTATTTCGAGGTACTTCCCGCCCTTAATTTCCTTCGACTTCTGAATAAAGATCGTGTACCAATCGGAATACAGACGTTTTAAAAAAGGTTTTTGAAGAATAATATCGCGATGCGCCAGTGTTGTTTGCGGATCATCAAGATCAAAAGGTATTGTGTATTTATTGAACATTCGAACGAATAGCGAGGATGTTAAAATAATGTGATTCTCCCAATGGTTCTAATTGGCGAACGGATTCGGAGTTTAATTTACTTAGAGTTTCTTTTTCTAATAAATAACAGATAAAACCTTTCGAGTTTAAAAAATCGTAATACTGAGAAACAGAACTGCCGGCCTTTTTTAGTCCGTAAGGCCAAAATTCGGAAATGATTTTGAGGTCTTTGTTTTCTGCCAGTGTGCGCTCCATTCCTTTAATGGCCTGCATTTCGAAACCCTGGATATCAATTTTAATGAAATCAACTTTCGCGATTTTTAGCTCGCTTACATAGTCATCGATACTAAGGGCTTGAATTTCCAATTTCTCATCGTATTCTTCGGGTTCATAGGTGCGATGATCAACATTTAAGTTTTTGGAAGTATACATGCTTAACAACTCTGTTTTTGCGCCCACAGCCTTATTGTTGACTAGTACGTTGTTCAAACTCCCGACAGAATCTTTCAAATGTGAAAAGTTTTTCAGGTCCGGTTCAAAACAATGAACCTGTCCTTTTTCTCCCACTAAGCGCGCTAAAATGCCTGCGTAATAGCCAATGTTGGCACCTATGTCCAAAACGATATCACCTTCTGAAATATGTTTTTTTAGAAGTGAAATCTCAAATGCATCTTGTTGGTTCTTAAATACCGTATACACGGGTTTGTAAATGCCGTAAGCATATTTGTACAAAATATTACCGAGTTTGATGCTAAAGGACATGAGAAGGAATTTACAATTTAGAGTTTAAAGCGTTACAATTTAATACTTGATCTCGTACAGCTCGGTTTGCTCAAAGGTACCTTCGGTATGAACCAGCTTCAATTTTTCGGGATATTTTTGCATAATTGGAATCATGATATAATGCACCGTATTGATGATCCCACTACCCGGATCGCGTGGATTTGCTCTCAGGCTGGCAAGCATCACATGCGTTACTTTATTTTTTTTAAAATAAGCAAGGGCACTGTCGGGGTTACTTTGACGTGTGGCTGTATCGCGGTGTACCACGCTGTAGATGGGGAAAAATTTCTTTCCATTGCCATACACAAAACTCATGGGTGCTTTACGACTTGCCACTAAGGCCGTGGAAGGTAAACTATCGGAACACCATTCGCTGCACTTTAAAAAATTTTGCCAATCGGGAGTGTAGCCAAAATATTTATCGCCTTTCATATTTTTTTTAATGATGGGCACATTGGTAATTCCTCTTTTTACCGATGAGAGTGCAACCGAACCGGTGACCAACAATGCTATAGTAAGATAAATGGCATACCATCCTTTGTTTTTTAAAATTGAATACACTGCATAAAATAATAGTATCAATAGTACGGGCATACATACTAAGGTGATCCGAGGTTGATCCCACTTGGTTTGAAGAATCACATAAGAAAGTACCAACTGAGCTCCCGTAAAAAGGGCCAGCATAACCATCACATTATTTTTGTTTTTGAAGAGTTTCCAAAACCCAAAAAGTGCAAGGGCAATGGTGATGATTGTAAGAAAACCATACACATCAGTAGATGTTTCATCGCGCCAACCCAATAACTGATAAAACCGTTTACTTAATGAGAGGTCGCAGTTATCGATGAATCTTGTCACAAATCCCGACAGATCTTCAGTACCCGCCGATGCATCGTAAGGATCCTTTTGCAACAAGATCTTGCTTTGCCCTTTAAATTGATTTTGGGCATTCCACACCAGTTTTACCAAAAGTTCATATGGGATCTTAAAGGTGAGGTAAGCAGCTAAAGAGAGTCCCACTGCTTTCCAGTTCATTTGCAGCAAAAAATACAACATAGCTGCCGGAACTACCACAATAGCAGAGCTCTTGGCCGTACTCATCAAAAACATACTCAAGCCAAACAACAGCCAAATCTTTAATTGAGAACGTACCTGCACATCATGATCGCGAACAGATTCCACAATTTTAACCGCGTAAAAAAAGAAAAGTCCCTGAAGGAAAAAATAAAAGGACTCGGTAAACGTCATGCTCGCATAATAAATAATCAGGTAATTGGTAGCCTGAAAAAGCATCACCGGTACAAAAACGATATAGGGAATTCTCCCTTTAAGAGCTTTGTACAAAAGAACCAAACCAAGTAGATTAAACAGGGAAGAAAATAACTTAAACAGAATCAATTTAAACCCCAGCAGCTTTATTAAAAGCCCTAAAAACATGGGGTAGAGGGGAGCATTTTGAGTGTAAAAATAGTTGGGGAATTCGTTCACATAGCGCCAGCCGCCTTCAAGGTAAAGGGCATCGTCGTGCGCCTCACTGATGCGGGCGTTAAAGGAGATAAACGTGAGAAATAAGCAGGCAATAATTAGGATGTTAAATAGTTTGTCCTCGTTTTTTGCCGCCCAGTTTTCAAATTTGTCAAATGAATTACTTGGGTTCTTGATCATAGTAGAGGTCGCTTTTTTTTCCTTGGCCATAAGGAGCAAAAATAACAATAATTTAGCTGAGATGGGTGAAGCCGGAATTGCTTTTTTAGGCGGTAAGAATTTGCAATTCTAAATAAAACAGAGACAAAAATCAGTATCAATGGCGCAAATCTGAATTTTATAAGTAGTGCGCCGGGCGAACATTCATGCGTCTCGCTTTTACAAGATCAGTAGCATCGCACTTGACAATTCTTTCCTTTGCAAAACGACCCTTACATTTCGTCCCGGACATTTTTCTCCCCAAACGTTTTTAAGTTTTTGTTCTCCCCACGCTCTTTGCCTTCGGCATGGTTGCCATCCTATTTAACCACTTTGCGTCCCCACTGAAAAAGCGGGGCCACAAAAAGGTTAAATGCTCACTCACTTTTTTGGCTTTTTCAAAGCCAATTGGCCATTCTAATTTAGCCCATTTGTTTTTGCAAGAGGCTGGCAAAAACAAATAAGCTAAATTGCCAACGCGCACAAAGATTTATTGACCGGGTATTCAAATGTTTTTATTTTACGGCCTAATTTACGCACTACTTGATATACACCAACTTTTGTACTTCCTTTTTCAGACCCGTATCAATGGTAAGATAGTAGGTGCCACCTGATAAATTCAGTTTTTCAAAATCTACATTCACTTCATTGCCATTAGCGCTGCCAATATTAAACGTGGCTTGATAAACTGTCTGGCCAAGAGCATTTTCTATCTTTATGGAGCAATTTTTGGTCTCTGCACTAAGCTCTATTACAATCTTGTCCGAAACAGGGTTGGGATAAATTGTTGTTTCAAGATTTTTGATGGGTTGAGTAAGCCCGGTAATTTTAGCTGCACGCTCACCACGATTACCTCCACCTGCAACAGTAGTGTTAAAGCATGGAGTAGCTGATTTGAGATATAGTGTATCTATTGAAAATACGTTTTGGCAATCATTGTTGAAAGTAGTCGGTGATGCACTGGGATTACTAAAAAATCCTGGTCCCTGATAAACTGTAATTGGAGCAATGGTAGTGGTACAACCGTTTACACCATTAAAATAATTCTTGTATAGTATATCGGCAGGCAAAGGCAAATCAGTAGTCCAGGCTCCAAAACCATCGCCGGCATTGCTACCATCACCCACACATTCGATCTGCGCACTGAAATCGGTATTACCAATACCATCACCCATAGGATATTTAAATTCGTTAGGACCCACCCCATTGGCAGTACCTGATACGTCTAACCTCCAAACTATTAATGTGTCTTCAGTACCAGCTACACCTGCATCCATCGTTGAAGCCCCATAATACTCATAATCGTTAACTTCTATACTTGGATTATACCTTTCAAATACATCCATTACACCGTAATTCATGGTTACAGCAACAGTTGCCGGCTTAATGAGGGAACTCCAAATTACGGTACCACTTGGGTCTAATTTAATCATCCAATTCTTATAGTCGTAATTTCCAACAAAACTAGGATCGTAAGCCCTGCCACCAAATAATATATCCTGGATTGGCACCATTTGGCATTGTAGCTAATTCGATCGCATTAAACCAATCATCAGCATGGGTTCCGTTATTAAATCCATAAGTATTTAAGTTGTTTACGTTGCCAGTTACTTCGTCAATGGACATGAACATTCCTTTTGCTACTCCGCTCGGGTCATCGGCTCTGCCAACTACAATTAGTTCGTTTGCATTATAGGGCGACTCAATAAGGGCTCTTGCTTCATTCCAATAATTAGTCGAATACATATTCGCCCAGGATACAGGTGTAGGTCCACCACCGCCATTGATTTTCATAACATATGACTGCTGGTTAACTGACCCACAAATATAATAGTCACCTGCAACATTTTGCGAAGCCGTTATCATTGGGGGAAGAATACTGCCGTTATTTCCAATCCAGAACCACCTCCATGTATTTATGATATTTCCCGTTGCATCTAGTGTGGCAAAGAAAACACCCTCGTCATACACCCCGGCCAAAGCATAAACTTCACCGTAACCCGGATTTGTTGCTTCAATGGCATAAACACCTTTGCACTTATATGTTCGTGCACTAGTTGTGCAATAAACATCGTCATAGATTGTATATTTATGCCCCCAGGTATTTGCGGCATTAAAATTTAAAGTACCTGCGTCAATTTGCTGAATAATAAAGTCACGTTTTCCATTAGCTGCGCTGGCGCCCGGGTAATAACCACTAGTTAGAAAACCAGAAGTATTTACGCTAGTAATTTTCGCCGACGAGAGTGTAAAAGTACCAATAGCACCATTCTGGTTCAAACTGGTCCACCCATATTGGGCGCGCAGAAACATTGGTGTGGCAAAGAGAATCAATAATACAGTCAAGGTTACTATAAACGACGAGAGTGTCTTGTCGTTTGCACAATGTGCCAATAGTCTTTTCTTCAACCAGCCTTTTGGCTTAGGTTGCACGATCTTAAATTCTTTTTTCATGATTTGAGTTTTTATGGGTTTGAAAATCGAATGTACACCTTAATGTTGGTTAATAATGTTAAATTTTTGAGTAAATTTGTTTAAACAAAAAGACCCAATGCTTTATCTATTAACCTCTTTTTTAGTTGATTACGTTTCGAAAAAATTTAGCATGATTGTTGTAACAAACGATGCAACAGATGAAGATGCCGGCTAAAAGCACATATTTCCATGTCATTTTTTTTGTCTTTTTCTTCGTTTTCTACCTTTATAACGGACTAAAAAGTCAGAATGAATATGCCAAGTGGTACTTTGGTTCTGCAGGCCTTGATTTCCTAACTAATCCCCCAACGCCAATGATTAATTCCACGGTATTGTGGATAGGATCCAATGCAACAATCTGTGGCCCCACGGGCAACTTATTGTTTTATTCAAATGGAGTAATAATTAAAAATCAAAGTCAGCTTACCATGGCAAATGGGACAGGACTTCATTCTCTTGGTGGGGTTCAGGGAGTAATTATTGTGAAAAAACCTGGCAGCTCTAATTTATATTATGTCTTTACACTCGGAGATCCTGGTGGTAGCAGTTACCTGAAATATTCTATCGTTGACATGACCCTTGCCGCGGGCCAGGGTTCTGTGACAATAAAGAACAATTTAGTTAGTAATGCCAATTGTTCGAACAAACTCACCGGAGCTTATCATTGTAACGGAAAAGATGTTTGGATTGTCACCCATGACTACCTAAATAACAGTTTTAGATCTTATCTTTTAACTAGTACCGGGCTTAATACTGTTGCGGTTGTTTCGAATTCGGGATATGTTGATAATGGGGATATTAGTCCGATGAAAATTTCTTCATCCGGAAATAAGCTTGCAGCATGTTTTGGTGGCTCATCAGGATTATATAGCAGGGCGATCCAATTGTTTGACTTTAACTCAAGTTCGGGAACTGTAACGAATCCTATTCCCGTTTGGACTCAAACCCCGGGCGCTAGTGGAACTAATTTGTTTGGTGTTGATTTTTCGCCCGATAATTCAAAATTATACGCGACAGGTGAAATTGGCAATTTTATACTCCAATTTGATATTTGCGCTGGTTCAATAGCTGCTATCCAGACTAGCAAATATGCTATTAGCTATAACGGCAACAACCCCCCCGTTAGCCTCCAAACAGCCGTTAATGAGAAAATTTATGTAACAGTAAGCAACAGTAGTCAAACAACCAATATTCATGTAATAGATTCTCCAAACGGAAGTGGTGCTTCATGTAATTTTATGCCCTTTTCGCAAGGACTAGCCGGTAAAAATCCAGGTGAATTTCTTCCAAATTTATTCCTACCATACAAACACGTAATATCTCAAAATAATATCAGCTATTCGGTTGCTCCCTTAACCGGTTGCCATGCCATCACTTTTACTTCCAATACTCCCTCGGTAAGCTGCGCAGCTTCTAACTTTTCGGTTGCCAGTATGAAATGGGATTTTGGTGATCTGGGTTCTGGTCTTCAAAATTCGTCCACACTTTCTAATCCTACTCACCAGTACCCCGCTGCCGGGCCTTATTCGGTTACACTAGTATATTATTACAATTGCGGTTCCGATACCATCCACAAGGTAATAACTGTACCTCCACCTTATGTAAACACAACTGCCGTTCCCGGTTGCGGCAATAGCAGTGGCAGTGCAACTATAAGCGCCGGCGGCGGCATTGGACCTTACACGTATACATGGATACCGGGTAACCAAAATGGTAGTCAGGTTTCAAACCTAAACAGCGGCACTTATACTGTGCTGATTTTCGATCAGGGTCTAAATTGTAAAGCAAGTACTACCTTGACAATCAACAATTTTTCTGCCCCTCCCGTGAGCGTAAGCCCTTCCAGTTTGGTAACCTTATGCCTGGGCACTCAGAGTACTGTTACCTTACAAAATTATACCGGCAGCTATAGTTGGAAACCATCGGCGGGTTTAAGCAGTTCCGGCAACGGCACTTTACAGGTAAGCAGTCAACTGAGTCAGGTATACACCATTACAATTAACACAAGTTCATGCAGTAGCACCACGTTATTAAATGTGCAGGTAAAAGCCCTGCCCATCGTTTCGGTAAGCGCCGATAAAACGCTGGCCTGCGCGAATTCCAGCGTTTTTTTATTTGGCAGCGGTGGTGTGAGTTACATCTGGAAATTTTCAGAAACTGATTTTGCGTTTGGTCCCGTAGTTGCTGCTCCGGTTGCTGCACAGTGGGGTAATATAGCTTCATATACCTTAATAGGCATCGATGCAAACGGTTGTTCTAATACCGCAGTGCAAACAATATCGGTTTTGCCCGCGCCCAATGGTGTTTTGGTTATTCCAAAAGAACCTGTATGCGCGCCTGCAGGCGGCAGTTTTTTATTTGTGGCAACATCGCCAACATCCAATGTTAGTTCAACCTGGTTGATAAACGGGCAAACAAGTAGCGGAATGGCAACTTATTATTTTCAAGATCCCGGCGTTTATACCTTTACAGGTACTATTACCGACAACACAAATTTATGCTCATCGGTGGTGTACCCAAGCATTACCGTTTATCAAAAACCCAAAGCCGATTTTACTTACAGTCCTTTAGAAATACGCGAAGAGCTGGATGAGGTGGTATTTACCGCTACGGGTTATGCATTCGGAAATGAAAGCAATAGTACATGGTACTTTATACAGGGAAGTAAAAAATTCACTACCGATAGTGAACAAACAACCTATATTTATAAAGAGTCGGGAATTTTTCCGGTAACACTTGTGATCAGGGATGAAAATGGCTGCGCAGATACCATTACAAAGGCGGTTACAGTTATTGCAGAAGGAGGAATATATGTACCCAATTCGTTTACTCCAAACGAAGATGGTTTGAACGATATATTTAAACCGATAATAACTGGTTCAAAAAAATACAAATTAAATATTTACGACCGATGGGGTGCCTTGATATTTGAAACAGCAAACTATGAAACGGGTTGGGATGGAACGTACAAAGGCGAACCAAGCAAAAGCGACATTTATACGTGGACCCTTCAATCGTCATCCGTTTCCGGTAATATTTCTAAGACAGGATCTGTACTTCTTCTGAGATAATTTAATCTTAAACTTCTTTATGTACTATGAGAAATTACCATAACCGTTGTGTGCAAGCAGAAACCCGATTAATACTTGGGGAGTCCACCGCACATTTTACAAGCACATTTGGCGCTTCCTTTCAAAGCAAATAATTCATAGTGGCGCCAAATAAGCTTGCAAAATTTCCCGCACCTAACCGCCTAAAGGACAGCCACCTCACAACAAAAACACAAAAACGTTTCAGGCATTGGCATTTCGGTCGACAGAATCTCGGACAGGCAGCCACGCTCAAATACTGTATGTGGGCGCACATACTTATAACAGCGCATTGGCGCCAGCCCGGACATTAGTGCTTGCAAAAGCAAATTAAATTAAGGCCCGCTCCCTTCGGCGGCCTCAGGGCAAGTCGCGGACATTTTTTTGTTTTGCTTTTGCTCGATTTTTTGTAACTTCACAGTTGACATTTTGTTCCTTCACTTAACTAACGCATCAATACCATCTTTCCGAATTCTTTCACAAAAAACTTGTCGGCAGAAGTGCTGTTTTTTTCTATGTCTTCGCCGTTTAATTTCGTAATTACCCTATACAAATATACCCCGTTGGCGAGTCGGTCACCATAATTATCACGCCCATCCCAGGCGTATTCGCTTATATTGCGCCCAATGTGCATATAGCCCAGTTCAGAACGCGTGATCTCCCGCACTATCTTGCCGGTAATGGTCATGATTTGAATCGTGAACACTTCAGGAATTTCACTTCCCGTGAGCGTAAATACAAACCGGGTACTGGTACTAAATGGGTTGGGATAATTTAAAACCGAGGTCACGCTGGGTTTTGAATTAATCTCAAATTGAACCCGGTAATCACTGGCACCCGAGGCATTCCGACTCCGATCCTTTGCCTGCACCATCAGCGTGTATTTTCCATCCACTTGCAATACCGGTTGGTAAGTAATGCTCGCACTGTTTTTGGGCAACTGAGCCGGAGTGAATTGCAAACCCTGAGCAAAATAAATGCGTTGTTGAAGACTTTGATTGGGGGTCTGAAGGAAAACTGAAAAAGCAGAAGTATCGTTGAGGGCCAGGAATTTATTTTCATCTTTTAAGGTGATCAAAATATTCGGTTTCGCGGACACGATATCCCCATTCAAAATTCGAACGCCATCAAAGGTCACATCCAGCAAGGGATTGGTGATGTCGCCGTGAACAGTAAAGGCATAACGACCAATGTTGTTGGATTGTAATTGTTCGTATTGATAACGCGGGTGTTGGATGGGGTTCACATAAATCCAAAGTGTGTTATTTCCTTTAAGCTGATAACTATTGATCTTTACAGTGTCAACGATCACTTGCCCCGCTTTAAATGGCCTTGCTTTGAGCGAGGCGGGAAGCAATTGTTTAGTTCGCTGATTGTCTTCGATCCAATAAGTCACTACCAAACTGTCTTCAAAATTTTTAACACCAATGTTTTCAATTGGAAAACGGAATGTGACTACATCACCTTCCTGCAGCGAATCGTTTATACTTGCAAATCCTTTTAAAGGATTAATGGCACACTCGGGGGCCTCCTCAAACAGCACTTGCCAGCGTTTTAACTGAGGGGCAGAGCGATGCACATTATCACGCATAAAAGCCACTAACTTTAAAAAAGGATAGGTGCCTGCGTCTATGTAATTTGAAAGTGCATAAATATCGGTACTGTCTTCTTTAAATGTTTGCAAGGTATCCAATTGTCCATTCGCTTTTATACCTACTAATTTGAGCAAAGTAGTGTCGCCGGCACTTGTTTCAAGGGGCTTTACCCGCCAGTGTAAACTATTCCATTTTTTTGAAGGACCCACCACTTCCGAAGCAATATATCCGTCGCGCCACGTAGTTTTAATACTGTCTTCTAAATAAATGATCTCCTTTTTGTTTTTACCAATTAGTTCTCTCGCCTGTCCCGCAATCATACCTTTTCGGCCAAAGAAAATATAGGCAACTGTATCCGGAGTGCTGCGAATGCTTCCCAGCCCAACGCTTTCGAAGGCAGTATAAAGCGCATTGCTGTAAGTACTCAGCTGCGAATATTTGGGATCAAAGGCCCCTGTTGTATATCCAAGTACATAATTGGAAGGCGGAAGCGCATTCAAAAAATTCCGCATGTCCTGCAGCCATGGCTGAGCACCACATTCACTCACAGGTCCGAATGAAAACACATTGCGACCACCCTGACTGGCACAATTATTATATATTCCTGAACCGGGAGAAGGGGTATTGATGGCAATGGCCTTCCAGGGCTGACCACTGATGGAATCAAATACGGCAAAATTCCAACCGTCGAACGTTGCCGACCAGGCATCCAGCATGTAATTATTGAAAAATGAATTGAAGCTGGTGAGAAAGAGATTCGGAAAAATGCCGCTTCGTGCTCCTACACTGTACCTTGAATTCTCAAATACAAATTTTCTGAGGTCTTTTTTGTAGGTTACAAATTGGAAATTATCGTTCTTAAATTGATTAAAATGCGATTGTCCCCATCCTCTTTTTCCTTCTATCATTTGAAACGAACTTTGGCGCCACACAAACGATTTTTGTGGAGAAATACTGTCGCGGCTCACTCTCCAGAAAAAAACAGTACTATCGGGAAATGGTAAATTCACCAACCACTCCAACACGCCGCCCTTGGTGCTAATAAGGGTGCTTGTGACAGGATTGAGAAACAGATCGTTGGTATCGAGTTGCAAGCGGTAGGTGGTATAAGGTGCAAATGGATCGGTAGTAGATGCTTTAAGGGTGATGGTACTCGACTTTCGTACTATGGCATATTTAAATGGATAAGCCGGCATCACGTCGCCACCTGGCACAAACACGTCAACGGTACCTATAGTAGCATTGTTAGTTTCATTGCTTTCAAAAACACGGTTGGTAAAATCAATCTTCACCTTAAATTTATTTAAACCAATTCCTCTGTCAAAATCAATTGCCATATTCACCTGCATGCTGTCTCTATAATAAGGAGCCGCAATTCCTTTCATAATGGTGAGCGAATCGCCATTGGGGAAAAGCCGCTCAATCTTTACATAAATAGAATCGTGAACGGCTTTTTGGTGATTCACGAGCTTAATCTTCATGCCAAGGGAATCGGTATTTTTAGTCAAGTCGAAGGAAATATCACTATTTCTTATTTCATAGTCGGGGAGCCCTCCGTTAGAAATTATTATGGCGGGGTCGCCGTGCAAGGTCATATCGAGACCTACAAAAGTGGTGGCTTTGTCTGTTGACAGGGCATTTTGGTTAGTGGCTTCTTTTATGACATCTCCAATTCCGCGATTATAGCGAGTTACGCTCAAAGCTTTGTAAAAACCGGTGGTAAAATCATGCAGCGAATTATCGTAACCGAATGAGGTAGTGGCCAAAAATCCAATACTTCCTTTTTCACTGGCGAATACAAAATTTTCACTCACCGATGTTCTGTCTTGCAAATGAATATTTCCTGAAAAGCAAGAATTCGCAATCACAAAAGGGTATTTGCCTTTATTATTATACATGCCCGGATCGTCGATGGCCTGATCGAACCCCTGATCAGACCCATGCCCAAAAAAGTTGATAAGCGCAGCCCCGTTATTAATAATGTTGCGAATACTATCGCTGATATTAATCTGAATGGGAGCCGTGGTATTTTTCTTAAATGTCAATACTTCTGCCCCAAACAAGGTGTCTTTTATCGTTCTCTCATATACTTGCATATAGGAGGATAATCTGTTTGATAAGGTTTCATCATCTCCTCCCACAAAATGCAAAACTCGTTTTTTCCAATCATCAGCACCCGATCCTTCGTGCTCCTGCACCTTCAACAAATAATCGTTTACTTGTTTATTTGTTGAAGCTGCAATTCTTCCAATGGGGATTTCTTGCCGGCCATTATTTGGAACTGATAATTCTGCCGGATACAAATTATCGCAACTGGGTGACCCCATGGTGGGGATTAGATTTACAGTTTGAGAACTCGGACCCACTTCCCGTGCGTTAATTCCTTTGCCAATTAAAAATACATAGGCGGGTTTTTGAGACAAACTGTCGTTTAAATATTTAAGAAAATTACGAATGGAAATGGGATGCTTATTAACGCCGTAACCAAACTGTTCGTATAGTTCAGACGTTGTGGCTGTGATGACATCAAAACTGCCACCCTGCACGGTCTTCCGATAGTCGCGGTACTGAATGGCCGAAGTGGCCAGTTTGGGATGGTATATGAGAATATAAGGACGGTTCCCTACATTTTTTTTAAAATAATTGAAATAACCGGTCTCATTTACTTTTACTAAAGAGGTGATTGGAATCGTATATGTTTCAGTGGTGATGAAATACTTGCTGTTGCCGGTTCCGGGAACTACGGCACGAATGTATTGGCCGTTTAACACGGTGTTTATTTTCTTTCCGGCACTCAGGTCGAACAACAGAATAGTGGTGGATGCACCGGTTGCGAGATTAAAAAAATTGTAGAAACTCTTGGTGCCCGGACTACCATTAAGGGTTAAATTAAATTTGGACTGCGAATTCATATTGAGAGTATGCGGATAAAAAATCTTGGCAAAACTCAACATGGTGGAGTTGGTGCCCGTAAAGCTGGGAACAGAAAGCGAAGTCAGCGTGAAATTGCTAGTCGGAGAAATAGTTTGGGGATTAAGAGCGAAACTTTTTCGGATAGGAGCAAAACCCGAAAATATAGTATCACTAAGCATCACCATGGCATTGTTTTGGTCTTGATGAAATAATTGGATCCGATGGTCGGGCTGAATTAAATTATCCTTGCTGTTTCCCGCATAATTGAGGGTGAGGTAAAATGGTAAAGTCGGAGAGGCCGTATAGGTCAATAGCGGGGGAAAGGCTGTGATGAGGGAATTGCCATTTTGAAAAGGGGTACCTATTCCTTCCTCCTGTGTATAATGAGGATCGGTGACAAGACCCAATTCCAAATAAGTAGCTCCAAAATTATAATCCACCGGCTGCACGTGCACTGCTTCGGCATAAAAATAATCGGCTTGTGGGTATGCAACAGTATTGGTATCGGTTTCAAGAACATAGCGCTTGTTGTTTAGCGAATTACTTAAGGTGAGAAACGCGTAAATGGTGTCGTTAAACAAAGGCGCGTAAGGGTTCGGAACGTATTTAATATTGGTGTAGATCAATGAATCTACCTCGCCCATAAAACTGTTGGCGTAAAATTCAAGATAGTCGCCGCCATTTACCAATCCGTCTGATTCTCCTTTGATAAAAAGAAATTGTTCTTTGCCTTTTAAATAAAGTTGGAAGTTTTTTGGATTAGTACTGTTAAGGTTGTAGTATTTTGAAAGCGTAGTGGAGTCGATTCGGTAAACACCTTCCTTATATACAGGGAATTTAAAATACTGTTGAGAATAATTGATCCACTCGTTGCCATAACGCTGAGCGCCGCAAGTGAGCGCCAATAGAAAAACTATGCCACCAACAAGTACGTTTCTCACTTGTTCATCTTTTTGTTGATATCAATTTTTAATGAAAAAATATTTGAATACAATGCTACCGACCTGTCGCCAATATCCGTTAACGCATAATCAAGGGAAAAAATCTTGTATTTCACACCAACTCCAAAATTAGGTTGAACCGTGGTGATGTAAATAGTGGCTCTGTCATTGAGTTGTTTTTGAATATTTCCGAGGCCCCCTCTCAAATAAACAAAACCTTTATAGCCAATTTCCACACCAAATGCGGGCTCTGCACTCCACAGGTTTGTCTTAATCACCGTATTCCGTTTCCCGTCAAAAGTATTTATGAGATCCGCTTCCCCTAAAACAGTTATTTTATCTTCCCAAAATGAAAACTGTCTTGAAACTCCTAAAATAATTTTTGGCGTTGTCACTTCTAAGGAGGAGCTCGGAATCTCATTTCCTGTTTGTATGAAGGTGGCAATTTGTTTCTGATCCAGATTAAAGCTCCAGGCGTTATAGGTACCCGTGATGTCCCTGCCCATTGCTGCAAAAATCCATTTTTTATGCGTGTACTTTGCTCCCAAATCGAGCCCAAAGCCCCAAGCTCCACCAAAATCGCCCAATTTGCGGCGAATAATCTTAAAATTACCTCCCAAATCAATTCCCTTTAGTTGTACCAGTTTTCGTGAATAACTAAGAAGGGCCGCAAAATCAACGGCGTTAAACGTGGTGATCCTGTTATAATCCACATTTCCGTTTGCATCAACGAGATCGAGGGTATTCGGAATATTGTCGACACCAAATCGCAAAATCGAGATGCCTGCCACACTGTTCGAATCAATTCGTTTAGACGCGGCCATGTAGTCGTATTTGGCAATTCCGGCAAAATACTCGGCATGCATCAAACCCACTTCAATGTCATTTTGCTGCTTTAATAATCCCGCCGGATTCCAGTACCCCGCATGTACCCCTTCCACCGAGGCCACATTGGCATTTCCCATTCCCAGCGCACGCGCGCCAACACCAATATTCAAAAATTCATTGCTGTATTTACGGGTTTGAGCCTGCATGGCCATGGTGAAAACACAAAAAAGAAGGCAGATGGACCTGTACATAATTAGCACTAAATTTAAAATAAAAATATCAATTCAAGACTTTATTTTAACGAGGAACTTCCTTTTTTATTGTTGATAACCCGGCGACTAATTGTGCACAACCATTTTATTATAGTGCGATTCGATAAACGTCTCAAGCAGGGATTTTGCTATTATGAGTTAAGGATCAATCCCCCTTCGCCTGAAATTTGAAAGATCAAGAAAATAAAGTGCGGCCATGACAACAAAAATCAAGGCCGGAGCCCTGTAACGAAAGATGGCTCCGCTATTTGGGGCACTTAAGCCGATTACCAAACTCAGCGTGAGAGAGAAAAACAGAAACACAACCGGCAGAAAATTGTCCTTTTTACCGCCAAGGAGTCCCCAAAAAGTGATGAGTAGAGAAATGAGAACAAGAAAGTTTTCGAGAGAAGCCAACTTTTGCAGACTATTTTTGGTATGTAGGAAGAAAGGATGCATGAGACTGTAGTACCATGAAGACAGTATAAGGGTCAAGGCATTTGTCTTATTTAAGAGGATATTGGATCCACTTTGGGGAATGAAGTAAATAAGTTGATAGGAGCTCAGCGTATCTTCATTTGACAGACAATAAAGTGTATCCAGTGGACGATTCGGTTCCCAATACATATAAGGAACCCCCGGGCGAATGGTCACCCAATTTTTCTTTGAAGTTCTTTTTATCAGTGTTGTATCAGGTTTCAATTGCATGTAATTTAAAGAATCTGTTAAAAAAACTCCTCCCTTCGAAACTGCTTCAAAACGCCGCTGGTGCTCAAGTACCGCTGTAACAAAGGACCTCTTTTTTAGCGCCAGCGACAGGGTGTTGGCAATAATCACAAAACCGGCAATAATTGCAAGGTACATCCCAATTTTCCGTGTAACGACAGTGGACCTTTGAATAAAAAAGTACAAACCAAAACACAAAATAAAAAATAAAAGTAAATAAGGTTTAAGCAAAAAAGAAAGGTAAAGGAGTGCGACCATAAAAAGAAAACGCTTCCATCCATACCTTCTTTCACTTAGCTGTTTAATCTGAAAAGCACTGCAACCCATCACAAACAGGCATAATCCCTCTTTTAATAAAGCGCCGGTGTAAAACCATAAGGCAGGGAAAAAACAGAGGATCAGCAGTACCCCAATCTCTTTCCCGCTAAATTGATCTTTAAAGCTCTTATATAGAAAGTGAATCCCCACAAAACTGAGGAAACAATTAAAAAGAGAATGAGTAAGATACGACCCAAAGGTCAAAAAATCGAGTAGGGTATGGATGCGTATCACCACTCGGTTATCATTATAGAGATAATCTTTTACGGTGCCATTGTCCCAATTGAGGGTATATTTTAAACAATTTTCAAAATCATAGGAGCCCGGAGCATCGTCCTGCAATCCAAATATAAGTCGGAAATAAAAGCCAGGATCTGTTTTTGCAAAATGAGTGATCACTTGCACATCGTTGTAAAATTTTCCGGTATCAAAATTCTGAATGCCGCCATACAACTGTTTGTAAGTGACATAAAATACAGGAACAGCCAAAATCTTTCCGAGCAACAGTAAGGTGTACTGAGCCGGATTTATCTGCTCGTCTTTAAACAGGCCAAAAAACCCATTGTAATAGATAAGTAAGAGAAAAACAAGGGAATATATTAGAAAGGGAATCAAATCCGTTTAATGTGGTTTTTGTCGCAGCGTCTTTTTCTCGCTCTGGTGTTTTTTGTTTTGCAGTTTCCTCTGCTTTGCCGCTTTGCCCGGCTTAGTAGGAACCCGTTTCTTAACAGGTTTAAGTAATTTATTTATTAGTGTGATTAATTTTTCACGTGCTTCCTCCTTATTTTCGAGTTGAGAGCGGTACCTGCTCCCCGTAATTTTGATGAGGGAGCGATCAACAAAATCGTGATATTTTCTAAAAATCACTTGTTTTTGAAAGGCACTTAATGCTTCTGAAGCCTCCACATCAAAAGCAATTTCCACTTTGGTTTCAACCTTATTTACATTCTGGCCGCCCTTACCACCGGAACGGGAAGTTTGAAAACTCAATTCACTTTTTAGAATTTTTTTTATCTGTTCTTCTGTTAACATATCTCCTTTGATATTCCCTTTGAAATTACTAATTTAATGCAAGGCATTAAGGTAAATTTGAGGAGATGAAAAAGTTATGCATAGTGTTTTGTTTGATGACCGACCTGGCCATTTCACAGAATATCGCATCGTGTAAAGAACGATTTGATAAATACCTCAATTTTAGAGGTTCTGTAAGTTCTTATATGAGATTTGAAAAGGATGTGATGTACCTGATGGGCCCCGGTGGAAAAACAGAATTAGCTTTGTACGAAGAGGAAATCCCAGCTCTTGCGGCACTTTTTGAATTTGGTTCTCAAAAAAAACAAGTGGAACTTATCAGCAAAAAAGGACTCCGACGCCTGAGCAAAAGAGAGTTGGACAGTCTTGTAAAAGATAACCCTAGTCCTATTACTGTTAAAAAGGAAAAGGGCCAAATGCCACTAAAGGGTTTCAAAATAGCCCTTGACCCCGGACACTTTGCCACCTCACTTGGAGAAGCTTTTGTGGAGAAAAAATATTTGTATTTTTTGCCGGCCGGTTCCGCATTACAGGACTCTGTAAAGATCTTCGAAAGTCAGCTCACATTTAATACCGCATCTTTAGTTAAGGCCATGCTCGAGGCACAGGGAGCCACTGTATTTTTAAGTCGCGATAAAAGCGATTTCACTTCCTTCAACTGCACCTATAGCGATTGGATGCGCCGGCACAAGGGGCGCACTTTGGACAGCCTTGTAAAAATCGGATCCTTAAGTCCTACAAAAGGAAATTCTTTGCTAAAAAGCAACGAGGTGGATTTTTTCTGGAATTTTTTCAGGGACTTTGATCTCGCAAATAGAGCAGCCAAAATCAATGTCTTTCATCCACAGGTAACTGCTATTATACATTATAATGTGGATGAAAAAAATGTGCCCTGGACCAAACATACCAATAAGAACTTTTCAATGGCGTTTATTCCCGGTGCATTTACGTCGGATAATATGGCCAGGACCGAAGGCAAATTAAGCTTCTTGCGCCTTTTGGTAAGCAATCAGTTAAATCGTTCGGCGAGTTTGGCGGAACAGACCGTTGCTAATTTCCATAAGTACCTTGATATTGATATAGCAAAAACATGTGATGCCACGTATTTGAGAGATAATTGCATCTCAACAAATTGTGCCGGCGTGTATTGCCGCAATCTCGCACTTTGCCGCAAGATCAATTCGCCGTTGGTGTATGGAGAGAGTTTGTATCAGGACAATGAAAAGGAATCACATCTACTAATGAAATCTGACATTGACCTTTACGGTATAAAGACGAACGAGCGACTAAATAAAGTGGCCATTAGTTACTATGAAGCCCTCATGAATTTTTTTGAAATTAAATAGAATCCGAGAATGATTCAAGATCAATGCCTAGTTTCAAATAAGACCACTATGGAATATGCATGTATTTGTGCGTTTGTAAACTGATCATCCATTTGGGATGTGTCTTTACGTAGTCAATAATTTCGGGTAAGAGTTGTTCGTGTTTGCTCCATTCGGGCTGAAGATATAAATAGCAGTTTTTGCTGACACGTCCCGCTTGCTCTTCGGCCCAAATAAAGTCGTGTTTATTAAAAATGATCACTTTTAATTCGTTGGCAGATTCACAGACTTTAGTAAGAGGAGGCATTGTTTTTTTTGGGGAGAGGCAGATCCAATCCCAGATGCCACTTAGAGGGTATGCCCCTGATGTTTCAATAAACGTCTCAATTTTTTTTTCTTTCAACAGGGAGCTGAGCGCGTTCATGTTATAGATGAGTGGCTCGCCTCCAGTAACCACCACGCTGCCCGCTTTTTGTTCTTGCACGTGTTCAACTATTGTGTGGATGGAGGTAAGAGGATGAACATTGGCATCCCAACTTTCTTTTACATCGCACCAATGACAGCCCACATCACAGCCACCGATGCGGATGAAGTAGGCAGCTTTTCCTGTATTATAGCCTTCGCCCTGTATGGTGTAAAATTCCTCCATCAGTGGCAGAAGCAGCCCTTCTTTGAGATCTTGCTCGTGTTCGGGTTTAAGACTATGTAATTTGTAATTCACAGGCAACAAAGGTATCAGAAAGACCCGAATGGAGGGCATTAATGGGAACAAAATGACACAGGATATTTCTGATTATTTAGCATTTGTAAGCTGAAGTAGGGGGGGCATTTTCAATTTTATTATTTGTAATTTTATATCCTATGAATATTGGAATGGTTTGTTTTCCCACGTACGGTGGGAGTGGTGTGGTAGCTACTGAACTCGGAATTGCACTGGCAAACGAAGGACATAAAGTGCATTTTATGTCGTACAGTCAGCCCTTTCGTCTCAATTTATTTAACGAGAATCTGTTTTTTCATGAATTCAGCGTGAACGATTACCCGCTTTTTGAATACCAACCCTATGAAAGTGTGCTGGCCAGCAAGATCGTGGATGTAGCCATGTACGAGCACCTTGATGTGCTGCACGTGCACTATGCCATTCCCCACGCCTCGGTGGCCTATATGGCCCAGCAAATCTTAAAATCTAAAAAAATTAGTCTGCCCTATATCACCACCTTGCATGGCACCGATATTACACTGGTGGGCCGTGATCCGGCCTTTGAGCCGGTTATTCGGTTTTCGCTCAACCACAGTAATGCTATTACTTCCGTGTCCGAAAGTCTGAAAAAAGACACACTTAAGACGTTTAAGATCGACAATAAAATTACCGTGATTCCCAATTTCATTAATATGAAAGATTACGAAACGGTAAAGGAATACTGCGTGAAACGCAAATACGCACCAAAAGGGGAGAAAATCCTTGTTCATATTAGTAATTTCAGAAAAGTGAAGCGTGTTGAAGATGTGGTACATGTTTTCGATAGCGTGAGAAAAGAAGTTCCCGCCAAACTTATTTTTGTGGGCGACGGACCTGAAAAAACTGCCATTGAGCAACTCACTCGCCAATTAGATCTTCATCACGATGTTATACACTTGGGTAAAATTACCGATCCACGAGAAATATTAAGTGTAGCCGACTTGTTTGTATTACCTTCCGAAACAGAAAGTTTTGGGTTGGCTGCTCTTGAAGCCATGGCCATGCGGGTGCCGGTGATCAGCACCAATACCGGCGGTCTACCGGAAGTGAACATTCATGGCAAAACGGGTTTTTTAAGTAATATCGGAGATGTTAAAGATATGTCGGAAAACGCCTTGAAGCTTTTAAAAAGTGAAAAGCTCCTGGAACAATTTCGCAAGAGTGCCTTTGAGCAAGCTCAGAAATTCGATGTGCAAAAAATATTGCCTTTGTATGAAAAGCTATATAATGAGGTGGTTTTGAAAGAAATCGTAACGGGCTAACTCAAATGTTAAAAAAACCCTAACCTTGCTTTATTCGAAATAAACCATCTAATTTAGTGTTGGCAATGGTAAAGATTAGCACGCATAATATTGAAATCTCAGTGGAAGTGAAATACTGGCCACAGCATAGCATGCCAAAAGAAAATCATTATTTTTTTGTGTATTTCATCACCATTCAAAACAAAAGTGATGTCTCGGTTCAGTTGTTGCGTCGCCATTGGGATATTTTTGACAGTATTGGCGATCGCGGGGCGGTAGACGGAGACGGAGTTGTGGGAGAAACACCGGTATTGGAACCCGGACAAAAATTTGAATACAACAGTGGCTGTAACCTCTCTAGCGAAATGGGCTTTATGAAAGGTCACTACACGCTTTTGAAGTTAATGGACGGTAAAGAATTTAATGTGGAGATTCCCAAATTCGACCTCATCGTCCCCGCAAAACTTAATTAGTGTTTTGATTTAATTGAGTTTATTCCGCGCAAGTTGTGGTTCTCTTTAGTTTGTGATTCTCGGTTCTTAATTCTTAATTTTCAATTCTTAATTCCTACTATCCCTACAATACTGTTCTATTAATTTAATTGCCAACTCATCTCCCAAACCATCTGCTTTTTCAAGATCGGCGCAGGCACCACGCTTGTCTTTACTTGCCATTTTTATGGCTGCCCGGTTTACGTATGCTGCCGCATAATCAAATTTTAGTTTGATAGAAAAATCAAGATCTTTTAAGGCCTCCACATACTGTTTGTTTCCACCTTTTGCTACACCCCTGTAACAGTAACTTACCGGATTCTTGCCGTTCAATTTAATAGCATCGTCTAAATCAATAATAGCACTTGTATTTTCACCGGTATTTATTTTGGCGGCTGCACGTGAGATGAGAGATTGTTCTTCTCCGGGTATACCTTCAATATATACATTCCAGTCGCTCACGGCACCTTTATAATCCCCCAGTTCAAATTTTGATTTTGCCCTCAGTTCGTAGGCAAGGTACTCCCGGTTTGTTTCCGGCATCTTATCAATGGCAGTGCTCAGTTCCCTCACCGCATGATTGTACTCCTTCTGTGCAAATCGAATCTGACCTTTTAACAATTGCACCTCGGGGTAATTTGGCCTATAGTCGAGCGCCACTTCACAATTCTCGAGCGCACTTTTATAACTTTTCCCTAAAAACATCAATTGTGCTCTGTAATAATAAAGTTCAGCATCTTCTATCTTTTCCTCCGTCAGCACATAAAGAGCGGTATCCAGCATGGTTTTGGCTTCTTTGTAATTGCCGCTCAAAAAGAAGTTTATCCCTTTAAGCTTGATGGTTTCATAGTTTAAGGGTGCAATCTCCTCGGCTTTCAACAGGTCCTTTTCTGCTCCTTTATAATCTTTTAACTTTATTTTAGCAAAAGCCATTTTGTTAAAAGCTTCCCAATAATCGGGCCTAAGTTTAATTGCTTTTTTCAAAAGAACCACCCCCTCCTTGTATTTCGCCGAATCAATTAATTTGGAGGCCTTACTATACAATACTTCCTGAGGGGTAATAGTGTCCGCGACCGCTTCCTGTGCCATAATTCTGCCAATCGTCAGCCACATACCCATCACTAATAACCACTTGTAAAAAGGGCTCAACATTTAATTTACCTTTATAAAAACGAGAATAAAATCAGTATCTTTATACAAATATAATCCTTATGTTTTCAATTGCGACGATGCTAATTCTGGCATTTATTTTGGTAACGGTATTGCTTTCGTACGTTACGGTTCAACAAGGCACCATTGCCGTCACTACCATCTTCGGAAAGTTCAGCCGTAGTTTGCGTCCCGGTCTTAATTTCAAAATCCCCTTTATTGAAAAAGTATTTAAAAAAATATCTGTTCAAAATAGGAGTTCAGAACTTGGTTTTCAAGCTGTTACGGTTGATCAAGCGAACGTTAACTTCACCGCGATGCTCCTTTATTCCGTTATTAACAGCGATGAAGAGACCATAAAAAATGTGGCCTTTAAGTTTGTGGATGAGCGTAATTTTATGCAAGCCCTTGTGCGATCGGTTGAAGGTTCGGTGAGAGCATTTGTTGCTACCAAAAAACAATCGGAAGTACTGATCCTGCGCAGAGACATCGTAGAGGCGGTAAAGGATCAATTGGATCGGACCCTCGAGGGTTGGGGTTATCATTTGATCGATCTACAACTTAACGACATCACCTTCGATGAAGAAGTCATGCGTTCGATGGCAAAAGTGGTGGCAAGTAATAACTTGCGCTCGGCAGCCGAAAACGAGGGTCAGGCTTTATTGATAACCCGTACCAAGGCCGCTGAAGCAGAGGGTAATTTTATTAAAATCTCCGCTCAGGCCGAAAAGGACGCCTCGCAGTTAAAAGGACAAGGAATCGCTCTGTTTCGTCAGGAAGTGGCCAAAGGTATGGCCGGCGCCGCTAAAGAGATGCAGGAGGCCAATTTAGATGCCTCGCTGATACTGTTCAGTATGTGGACCGAGGCCGTAAAGAATTTTGCGCAAGAGGGTAAAGGCAATGTGATCTTTTTAGATGGCAGTGTGGAGGGAATGCAAAAAACCATGAAAGACATGATCGCATTAAATCAATTAAATCAAAACACAAATAACAAAAAATAAACAATGAAAAAACACGTATCAACGATCACCCTTGTTCTCGCAATTTTCACTTCTGTTGCCCTGTTCTCACAGGAAAAAAAAGTTATTCGCTGCTACACCGATGAAGCGATGGAACAGTATTTTACGGCTCATCCCGAAGCTCGTAAAAATTTTGAAAAAACACAAGATTATTTAAAACAAGAGCGCCTGGCTGCCGAAGTTGCAAACGCGGGAGCAAAACCTTCTGCTGTAGTATACACTGTGCCCATTGTATTTCACGTGCTTCATATGGGCGGACCTGAGAATATTTCTGAGGCATCTGTTATTGCAGCAGTAGACCAAATTAATAAGGATTATGCCCGACAAAGTCAGGACACCGCATCCATCTTTACGCCATTTAAAAATCTGTACATCCCCTCCGATATAAAATTTATGTTGGCAAAAAAAGATCCGCAGGGAAATTGCACAAATGGCATTGTGAAACATTTGGATCCAAAAGGGCTTAACTGGAACCAAACCGCCGCTCAACAACCTTCTTACCATACCTATACCTGGGATCCCACTAAATACCTGAATGTGTATCTTGTCTCTCTCATCACCGCGAATGGTACTCCGTCAACAAACATTACAATTCAAGGTTATACCAACCTCCCGGGCCAAAATTTTACAGGCAGCGCGAAGGATGTGATCATTTATGTGTACAGTTACATTGGGGTGAGTTTTCCGGGTCCCGATTCAAGGTCTCTTTCTCATGAGATTGGTCACTGGTTGAGTCTTCCACATACTTTTGGAAATACCAATAATCCCGGTTTTGTGTGCGGTGACGACGGAATTTCCGATACGCCGGTTACCAAAGGTAATTTCTCAACCTGTCCTCCTTCCTCCACAAATACCAATTACGTTTGTTCTTCGCCAAACCCGGGGAACCCCGCCGACTATTACCAGAATGTGCAGAACATCATGGATTATTCAAATTGTGCCCGAAACTTCACCTCCGGCCAAACTAATGCCATGAGAACCCTGCTTTCATCAACAGTGGCAGGTCGCCAAAATTTGTGGCAGCCGGCCAATATGGTGTTTACAGGAGTTGGTACAAATTTAACCTGCGCTCCAATTGCCGAGTTCTTGTCCGTTTCAGGCTCATATACCGTTTGTGCCGGCGGAAACCTCACCATGAAAGATATTTCATCCAATGGCACCGTTACTACCTACCAGTGGGCAGCCGATAATATGGCTAGTATTACCTCCTCTTCCGGTGCCCAAACTGCCATTAACTTTCCAATTGTTGGAACCACAAACGTTACACTTACCGTTTCAAATTCGCAAGGTTCAAGCTCAAAAATTCGCACCGTATATGTACTGGATGGTTCTGCAGCTATTACAGGTCCGGCTTTTGAGAGTTTCGAAAATCAAGGATTACCACCTTATTGGTCCATTTTTGACGCAAACAATGATGGCTACACCTGGCAACAAACCGGTCAGGTTGCTTACGATCAAAATTATTGCTACTTTATTGATGGCAGTGTGTTGCCGGCAAATGGGTCAGATCAATTGATCATGCCAATGATGGATGTAAAGAATAATGCAGGCAATGTATTTGAATTTGCATATGCATTCAGACAACAAACCACCACACAAAATGATCAATTGAAGATTCAGGGATCAAGAGATTGCGGAGGCAGCTGGCAGGACATTTACAATTTGTCGGCGGCCACAATGGCTAACGGTAGTGGCGGAATGGGTTCAGGTCAATTTTTCCCAAATCCGGGTGAATGGAAAGTGTATACAATTTCATCACACCCTAACTGGAGCAGTTACCTTAACTCCAGCAGCGTTCTTGTTCGCTTAAACTTTGTGGAAGGTAGCGCAGGTTATGGAAATAATATTTTTGTAGACGCAGTGAATTATTACAATTTACTTGGTGTAAACGAATTAACAAAAAGTATTTCGTTTAGTATGTATCCTAATCCCACTGCTTCGGGTGCCAACGTACACTTTAATTTAAGTAATGCCTCGGCTGTGAAAATCAGCGTACTGGATATACTTGGAAAAGAAGTTTTAGATGTAACTGATCAAACATATCCTGTCGGTGAACAAACTATCAGCTTTAATCAGCACAACGAGTTGCAAAAAGGGATCTATTTTGTGAATCTTTCTGTGAACGGCGCAACCATGTCGGGCAAGTTAATCGTACAATAAATCCTTTTATTATATTTTTTAATCCCGGTAGTTTTTTCTACCGGGATTTTTTTTTAATTTAGATTACCCAAAATCATAGGGGTTTTATGAAATCATTTTCATCAATTCCTTTCCTAAGACTAAGTCTGCCATTTATAACTGGAATCCTCCTTGCCATCAGTACCGGTATTGATGTTGAACTTTGGTACATGGCGGCATTTCTGCTGGTAGCCATGGTCATACGTTTGTTTCCAACAAATCAAAAACAAAAAAGAACCTATTTGTTTACGCTTGATGTCTTCCTCTTTTTTCTTGGCGCCGCACTTATTCATTATACCGATGTGTCGAAGAAAGGTGATTTTTATGGAAACTATATTAAGTCCGATTCGAGCACCTATTTTATTGGGGTTATAAACGATGTTCCCATACCAAAAAAGCGATCGGTTAAATGCTCAATGAATGTGTTGGGGGTGAAGTCAGGCACAAAGTATGTGCCTACTTCAGGTTCTGTTCTCGTTTATTTCAAAAGGTCACAAGCAGCTCTGGCTCTCAAACCCGGGTCCACCGTTTTTATGCACGGCAAATTTCAGGCCATTCAGGCCCCCATGAATCCCAATGAATTCGACTACAAAACGTATCTGCAACGGAAACAAATCTTTCATACTATTTTTTTGGATTCCACTTCGTTTGTGTTCATCAACAACGCAGGTATACTCAATCCAATATGGGAAGCAGGTTTGAGTTGCAAATCACTGGTACTTAAAAAACTCAAAAATTCACAACTTTCATTTGAGGCGTATTCGATCTGCGCAGCACTTCTAACGGGGTATGACGATGATATTGAAAAACCCGTGATGGATGCTTTTTCCCATTCCGGAACACTTCATGTGCTGTCGGTATCCGGACTCCATACCGGTTTGATTTATTTGGTGCTTAATTACTTGTTTAACCTGATCGACACCAAACAGCGTAAAAAAACGGCAAGATTCCTTTTCATCACTATTTCCCTTTGGGGATTTGCTTTATTAGCCGGCTTTTCGGCACCGGTGTTAAGAGCGGTGATTATGTTTAACCTCATGGGACTTGGAAAGATCTATTTTAGGAACAGTTCCCGAAATCAACTGAATGTGTTACTTGTTTCTGCCTTTATGTTGTTAAGCTATAACCCCTGGTGGATGACCGATGTGGGATTTCTATTAAGCTACTTTGCCATGATTGGCCTCATTTATTTTCAACCTAAATTGAGCGGCTTACTGCATCCCGATAATGCTATTCTAAAATACATTTGGCTGAGTGTAACGGCCTCTTTCTCGGCCACTTTAAGCACCTTGCCCATCACCTTGTTGCTTTTTAAAACTTTTCCCATTTGGTTCTTTATCTGTAACCTGGTTGTGGTGCCGGTAACTTTTGCGGTTCTGCTTCTGGCAGTTCTTGTGGTAATCAATATCAGCGGTGTACCATTACTCATTAATTATTTGATCAGTAGTTTGATTTTTTTTATACACCTTTTTGATTCGAAAAAAGGCGGTTATATTGATATGATCGATTTTACAAACACCGATGCGATTTTTTTAAGCCTCCTGATCGTCGTTCTTTCAGGTGCTTTACGCGACAGATCGTACAAACATGCAGCACTCGGTTTGTTACTTGTACTGGCATGGCAATTAACCGCACTTTGTCAGAGCTACTTGGCCAAAGAGCAGAAACTGATCACCCTGTACCAAATCAAAAACGGAAGTACTGTTTCAATCAAAAATAAGGACCGCACCACCCTTGTGAGTTCAACAAAGCAAGGATATGAGTACAGTGTGAAACCACATCTTATAACTTTCAATTATAACGCCATTTCAAATAAAACGATTAATTACATTGAATTGAATAATGAGGCAATTTTTATTTTAGATTCCACCGGTTTTTGGCCCCGCGAGAATATCGAACGTATCAGCACCCTCATTCTGATTAACAATTCAAGATTGCATGCGGCGGAACTTCTTCGTTTTAAAAATCTTCGCCTCGTAGTAAGCGATGGTTCAAATAACCGCTCAAACTGCAAGAATACTGAGGAATTATGTCGTAAATTTGGCCTTGGTTTTTATGACACGAAACGAGAGGGGGCTTTTTTGCTTTCGTTTAAGTAAAAGCATGCACAAATTATGAAATTACGAATTGGGGATAAAGTACGGTTCTTAAACGAAGTAGGCGAAGGAGTTGTGTCACGCATCAAAGATAAACTCACCGTATTTGTGGAAATGCAGGATGGGTTTGAAATTCCTTTTCAGGAGAGCCAATTGGTGCCTATTCATACTGAGCTTATCCTTCACAAGGACGCCGATAATATTGAAATGAATCCGGAAGCCCAACTAAACGACGCCGTTTACTTTGTGCTGGAACCCGATCATGAACTTGCTTCACTCATCAGCGACTATAAGATCTACCTCTTTAACGCCTCCTCTTTTAACCTCATGTTCTCGTACTCTATAAAGGACGATGAGTACTTTCAGACCCTCAAACACGGAGAAGTAGGTCCGTATCAGAAGGTACTGATCCGACAGGTAAAAATGCAGTTCTTTACTGAGTATTTTTATCATAAGGTGGAATGTTTATTTTTTAAAAACTCCTTTTTTAAGGCGCAGACGCCAATTTCGGAAGTGCTGCACATTACTTCAGCTACTCTAAAAAATTCAAAAAAGATCAAACACGATGAGTTTAAACATCCGGTATTTGCTTTTTTACTCAAGGATGAGTTTTATACGCAGCAGAACGTGGAAGCCGAATTGAGTCTGCTTGATATTGAAAAACTGAAGAGTATTAAGGAATTTAAATCGGCGGAGAAGACCTCCAAATCGAACCGGGAGTATTTAAAAACATTAGAAAAGGAAGTGGACCTTCATATTGAAGAGTTGATGGATAATACAAGTGGCTTGAGCAATTTTGAAATGCTCAACATTCAATTGGAACGTTTTTCGAAGGAACTGGATACCGCCATTGAGAAACACATGAAGAAGATCGTCTTTATTCATGGCGTGGGGAACGGTCGTTTGAAGCAAGAGATTATCGCCTTGCTCAAAACCACAAGGGGAATTACCTATCACGACGCTTCATATAAAGAATATGGTTATGGAGCTACCCAGGTTAATATTTTATAAACGCGGCTCTGCATTAAATTAAGAATTTCTTACCTTGTCTACAACAAAACTTATATGATACCTTTTTCCCCACCTCACATCGACGATAAAATCTGCAACGCCGTAGTGGAAGCACTAAAAAGTGGCTGGATCACTACCGGACCGCGTACAAAAGAATTCGAGAAAAAGATCAGCGCCTATTGCGGAAATAAAGCCACCATCTGTCTTAATTCAGCTACTGCTGGTTTAGAGATTATGCTGCGCTGGTTTGGAGTAGGGCCCGGTGATGAAGTTATTTTGCCTGCTTATACCTATTCTGCAACTGCCAATGTGGTTATGCATTGCGGAGCCACTCCGGTATTTGTGGATGTGAATGCCGATGACTTTAATATTTCTGCTCTTGAAATTGAAAAAGCCATTAGCGCTAAAACTAAGGTGATCATGCCGGTCGATTTTGGAGGAATGCCATGCGATTATACTGAAATTAACGCACTTGTTTTAAAACACGCGACTAAATTTATTGCCGCAAATGAAATTCAAAAAAGACTCGGACGCATTCTTGTATTGAGTGATTCGGCACATTCTTTCGGCGCTAACTATAAAGGGAAAAAGGCTGGGGCCTTAACCGATGTTAGCGTCTTTTCGTTTCATGCCGTCAAAAACCTCACCACTGCTGAAGGTGGGGCAGTGGCCCTGAATTTGCCTGTACCCTTTGATAATGTGGAAATTTACAAAGCCCTGTGTGTAAAAACTTTGCACGGCCAAAATAAAGATGCACTCGCCAAAACACAAAAAGGCAATTGGAAATACGACATCGTTGAACCGGGGTATAAGTGTAACATGACAGATCTAAGCGCTGCTATTGGACTGGTGGAATTAGACCGTTATGATAACGACACCTTGTTAAAACGCAAACACATCGTAGATCTTTATTCTCAATTGCTAAAATCCGACTCCCGCATCCAGCTCCCTGTATTTGAAACGGAAACTAAACGAAGTTGTTTCCATTTATTTCCATTGCGTGTCAAGGGGATCACTGAGGTTCAGCGGGATCAGATCATTCAAAAGATTTTCGATGAAGACGTGAGTGTAAACGTACATTTTATCCCGGTTCCTGCCATGAGTTTTTATGCGAATCTGGGATACAAGGTCAAAAACTATCCGGTAACCTGCGATAATTTTAGCCGCGAAATTTCATTGCCATTGTATTATGATTTGAGCGATGAGCAAATTCACACAGTGGTTAAAGCAGTTTTCAAGGCCATTAATACGGTATGCTAAAACGGACTTTAGATATTTTATGTTCTCTGCTGGGACTATGTCTGCTCTCTCCGCTCTTTATAATCGTAGCTATCCTTGTTGGCTTTACTTCAAAGGGCGGAGTTTTTTTTGTTCAGAAGAGGGTGGGATTAAATAACCATGATTTTGATCTTTTAAAATTCAGGACCATGTTTGTGGAGTCAGAAAAAAATGGACTACTCACCATTGGGGGAAAAGATCCGCGAATTACATCTATTGGATATTTTATTCGAAAATACAAAATCGATGAACTCCCCCAATTAGTGAACGTTTTGTTTGGTACCATGAGTCTGGTGGGACCTCGTCCCGAAGTGCGAAAATACGTGGATAAATATACAGATGAACAAAAAGAAGTACTGCTTGTACAACCCGGTATCACCGACTATGCCTCCTTAGAATACTTCAGTGAAAACGAACTTCTGGCCAAATCATCCGACCCTGAAAAAACCTATCTCACCGAAATAATGCCGGCTAAATTAGAACTGAATAAAAAGTATATAGTGGAGGCCGGTTTAGTTACCGATTTGAAAATCATTTTCAGGACGATTAAACGTATTTTTGTTTCCGGTTGATTTGATGTGGATTTTTTTCTTTGCAACTTTTGCGATTTCCTCTTGCGACCTTTGCGCCCGCCTGAACTACCAAATGTATTCAATAGGTCGGGCAGGGTCGTAGAGGCAGAAAACCCGCCCGGCCAGAACAAAAATCATTTTATGCCGTTCGGACGGGCACAAAGGACACAAAGTTAGACCTGCCCATCTGTCTGCCTGCCGACAAAAAGGACACAGAGGGGGGTATGTCCTACTTTGTGACCTCTGTGTAATCCTTTGTGTCCTTTGTGGTAAAATAAGCTTACCCTACCGCACCCGATTGCGCGGATTTGTGCCTTCGCCTGTGTGCCAGCCAATCCGTGCATGCACAATTAAAGTTTAATTATTTTCATTACCCCTCCACACTAATTCTCATAATTCTTCGCTCTTCTCCGTGCCCTTTGTGTTAAAAATAGCAGTATCCTACCGCATCAACATCACATTCCCGGTCATCACCCTCTGTTCTCCCGTGGTTGCAGAAACCACAATCTTCCAATTATAAACATCCTGTTTGCACGATGCACCTTTATAAGTTCCATCCCATCCTTTTAATAGGTCCGAACTTTCAAAAATCTGCTCACCCCAGCGATCATAAATTTTAATATTGTAATTTTTGGCGTTTCGAATCACGGGCATAAATACTTCATTGCGATCGTCTTCGTTTGGTGTAAACGCATTCGGCACATAAATTGCAAAGTCAGGCTCCACAACGATGGTTTTCATCACTGTATCCATGCAACCCCACGTGTTTCTTACAATGAATGCCACAGGGTATTCGCCAGCATTTGCATACAGGTAGGATGTATTTTCAGTTTTTGATTTGTAACCTCTGTTGTCATTGAAGTACCAATTCCACTGAATTTGTTTTTCGCCTTTTGAGGTATTTGTAAAAATCACCTCATCAAGATTTTCAATTGGTTTGAGTGGCGAATACTGAAAATCAGCCTCAGGTTTTGGTTTTACAGTCACATAAAAATCAATGTTATTTTTGCAAGTGCTTTGTGGATCATAAAGTCTGCCGGTGATGGTAAAGGTGCCGGCTTGATTAAAACAATATGAAAATTTACTTCCTGATATTATTTGCTTGTTGATCTCCCAGCTGCTGCTGATTTGAGTTGATCCGTTCGGACTAAATTCATAATTCGAACAAAGCGGTACACATCCGTTTTCTTTTAATCCCAGCAATGCTCCATTTGGTAAATTATTTACCGTAATTGGAATGCTTGTACTATTCCTGCAAGTATTAATGTCCTGCACCGTTAAAGTATAAATGCCTCCGTAAACTAAATTACTTGCTAAAAGGTTCACAGTTTTTCCTTCAAATGTTATTTCTCCCGGACCTTTCCAATTATAGTACACCCCTCCAAATCCTTCCAGATTGATTATTTCATTTAGACAGATACTCTGACTTAAAGCCGTTATGGTTGGAATTGGCAAGGGCAAAACCGAAACAGTAATTTTAGCCATTGTTGTACAATTGTTGGCGCTTGCAATCACTGAATAATTCATAGCGCTTAAAGGGTTTGCAACCACACTGGTCCCCGCAGAATTACTTATTGCAATAACAGGAAGCCACGAATAAGAAGTCCCGGTTCCGTTTGCACTCAAGGTAATTTTATCGTTTAAACAAATTTTCGGATTAATTGGACTCAAAGTTAAAGTTGGCAAGGGGTAAACCGTTATGGTAGTGGTTTGAGTTGGACTATTACAGCCAATACTTCCCCCATACACAGAGTAAATACTAGTTACTGTTGGATTGGCCACCGTCATGTAAGTGGTATAGGTTGTAAGTCCGGGTGTTGTTTGACTCCAGGTATAACTCTGAGCGCCAAAGCTGGTATAAGTAAAACTCTGACCCGCGCAAATTACGGGGGTATAAGAATTAATTCCTACCGTTGGGTTTGGGATCACTGCAAAGGTACTGGTTGCAGAAGAAGCGCAAACTCCATTCGAGCCCATTAAAGTTGCGGTGCCAATGGTAATAGAAGTGCCCGGTGGAGGCACACTCACAAGGGATGCTGTGCCCCCACCCATTTGTGAAGAACCTATTAAATTGGGAGTAAACAAGGTATAGGTATTAGCTCCACCTGAAGTTAATGTAATTGAATTGGGCGAACCATTAAAAGCCTGATAACACAGTGAAGGACTACTCAATGCAACTGTAAGAGAAGGTGGTGGGATAACACTTACAGTGGCAGTGGCCACATTGGTGCATCCTACAGCACTGCTTACTTTTAAAAGATAAACTCCTGACCTTGTTAAGGAAGGATTTTGCAAAACAGGATTTTGTTGATTAGAAGAATATCCAATGGGTCCTGACCAAAAATACGAGGAACCCGGATCTGCAAAACCATTTAAAGTCATCGATTGCGTGGTACATACCGTGCTTCCCAAGGCAGAAAGAGTAGGAGTAGGATTTACAATAAGAGAAGCAGAAGTTGAGGCCGTGCAAGCATTTACCGAAGTGACGGTGAGATTATAAACCCCGCTGTTTGAAGGAGAAGCAGGATTTACAAAACTGTTCTGTGTGCTTGAACTAAATCCAAGCGGACCCGTCCACAAAAAAGAAACACCGCCTCCTGCGTTTAATTGTAAAATATCACCATTGCAACGAGGGCTGTTGCTTGTGAGAAATGGTATTGGTAAAGGATGCAAAATAATGCTTGCTGTGACAGCCGCTGTGCATCCCAGCGCTGTTCCTGCCACTGTATACTGCTGACTGCCCACCGGAGATGCTGTAAACGAGATCCCCTGCACGCTGAGGCTAATCGCAGCATTCCAGGTATAGCTACTTGCCCCGCTCACCGTCAAGGTACCAACAGTTAGCGGACAAATACTCACATCGCTCACACTTAAAACCGGGTTTTGAATAAATCCGATTGCAATGGTATTACTCGTTAAACAATTATTAGCATCTGTACTATTGAGAGTGTAAATGTAAATTCCTGCAATACCTTGCGAAACGGTTTGCGTATTTAAGGCAGGCCCTGCTGTCCAGGTATAAGTATACCCTCCTGTACCACCTGAATTTGTGCCGCTAATAGCAATATTCATACCCGCACATGTTGTTGGAGTGTTAGAAGAAAGGTTTAGCACCAATAGTGGTGGCTGAGAAATAAAAAAACTTTGATTGATCTGGCAACCCGTTAATGCGTCCGTCACATTCACGCTCCAAATGCCGGCGCTTAAATTCGTAGGGTTGGGCACTGTGCTAGTAGAAGTGCCATTTGTCCAAATATAACTCTGATTGCCGGAACCGCCGGAAAGATTTGTCACCACTCCTGTGCCGGTACTTGCCCCGTTGCATAGAACGCTAGTACTATTCGCCACATTTCCGGTAAGGGGAATGAGCGAAGTAAAAATAGTAGTGGTTGAAAAAGTTGTATTGCATCCTGGGCTAAAAACATTCAGGGTATAAATTCCCGGACTCAAGCCACTGGCAATTGAATTGGTCTGCGCGCTGGGCATCCAGGTATAAGAGAAGGGACCCGGGATCCCATTGATGCTCACACTTGCAGATCCAAGATTAGCACATGTAATAGATGTGCTATTTACAGTTAATGAGTAGGGGGGCAAAGCCGCAGTATAAATAGTAATAGCACTTGCAGTGACATTACAGGATGTACTGGTCACAGAAACAGTATAGGTGCCGGGGTTCACTCCACCTACCACCGAACCTGTTACTCCTCCGGGCGTCCACGAATAGGTATAAGGGCCGGGAACTCCAATAATGCTAATGGTAGATGTTCCCACATTGGCACAATTAGTTGAGTTAGTATTTACAGACACAATGGGCTGCACGCAGGCGCATTGGTTTGCAATGTTGCAGCTTAAGCTATTAATGGCCGAATAAGTTCCAACAAAACCGGAGCCTGTTACGTACAAGGTTTTTGTAATCCTGTCCAATTGCAAGTCATAAACATTTTGGTATGTAGTGCCGGCATTAAGCGGAATTGGCGTTAAGGTACTAAAACTGGTACCATTAAAATTAAAACACAAAACCGATCCTACTCCCCCCACATAAACATTATTACATCCATCAACGGCAATTCCTCCTTGTTCCCTCGCATTCAGAGGCACCGTAGTGCTGGCAACTATTGACCCGGTACTTTTACTAAAAGCGGCCACATTATAACCGTCATAGTAATATAGATAACTCATATTAACCGCCAGGCACTTGAACCACGCCTGACTTATTGGTCCCACTGGAAATGACACCCCATTATTTCCATTGAACACTGAAAATGTGCTTGGTTGATTCCAAGTCAAAGTAGTGAACGAAGGCGCGACTGAGGCCACATAATTATAATAACCTACATTAAGTAGAGAGCCCCATTGCCAAAAGTAAACAAAAAAATTTCCAAGTTCATCCCTTGCATTCCCTACCACTGATGCTGACTGAGGAAATAGTTGAAAATATGTAGAAATATAAGTTGAGCCGGTTGTTGTACTTATCATCTGACCTGCAGCATCACTGGACCCAAATATTGCAATGTCGCCTGTACACGTAAAATCCATATCTGAACTTACGGATTGTGCCCACCAAGGAATGCCTACACCGGGATTACTGATTGCTGTACTAATAAAATTGTCGTAATTCCCATTCCCATCAAGTCTCATTACTTTTTGTCCCCAAAGCTTATGTGCCACATAAATTTGTGAGGTAAGCTTATTGACGAGGATGCCGGATGGAGGACCTATCCCGGAATCCCAAAACGGTGATGCAACAATCCCGGAAAAGGTCCACTGCAGTATACCGGATAAATTATATTTTGCAACTTTAAATTGTCCGGTTGCTCCATAAACATATGTATTACCAAAATTATCATGGTCAATGTCATAACCACCATTTGAATTAGTGAGATATACAGAGAAAGTTGAAATGGCAGTCACCCAGGGATCAATGATCACTGTCTTGTCATTCTTATAATTTTTGGGCAGCAAAAATGAAACAAAATTCTCATTTAACACGAAACCGGAAGGCAGACTATCTCCACCCCGGTAAAAGCTGGAAGGGGCGTGTTCCATTATTTTATCCGCGGAGGAATGAACCTCAAGGTTTCCTGCTTTATCCAGCTTAATTTGAGTGACATCCCCGCTATAAGCAATTTTTATATCCTCTGCCTTAGATCCGGGGTGCAGAATAATAGAATATTTAACCCCATAGGCTTTATTTTCAGGTATCTCATATTCGATGTCTATATCATTGTACACATTTTTGTAAAGTATTTTTTTGAATGTTCTTGAATTCAGGTCCGCACTTCCATAAGTAATATAATGATTTTGTTTTTCCCTTCCCTCCACCTCTGTCGTTTGCCTTGAATTGATCCAATTCATTTTTACGAACGAGGTTTTTGCAGGATTTACATTTGTTTGTTCACTTCGTTCTTTCGAACCGGTCTGTTGTTCAGTTGAAGAGAATTGCCTCACAAATTCATGCACCAGACCCTCATTGGTGAAATATATTTTCTCTCCCCCATAATCATAAACAAAAAGTACTTTTTCTCCCCCGGGGAGTTTGTCATTAAACTGCCCCTTATTTTCTATGAAAACACGGGTGCCAAATATATCACCCTGAGAAACAAATGAAGATTTATTGCCGGTTGCTGAATTATCTGATGGATTAATCTGAGCAGTGGTTTGCCCAAAACAAACGCAACTCACTAAAATGAGGAAATAAACAAAATGATATTTTATTTTCCTTTTCAAATAAAGAACCTACAAAACAGTTTAAGTTGATTCCCTCCTGGCTATTTTATTCGGAATAAAGTAACTCATTAAAGGTAATAAATAAATTTAGGAAAAACGAATAAACCCCTGCTCATTGCAAGGGTTTATGTCGATCTGGTATATTAATTAACAATCTAAACCTTGATCTCAAGCTTAAAAGAACTACTGTTTCAAGTATTTTTCATTTAAATGGGAGTTTAAGGAAAATTAAGTGTTTAATTTCCTTCATATACTATTTTCTCCTGCAGTATTTCACCATCGCCAAACATTCTTAAGAAATAGATCCCCTTTGTCAATTTCATGTCCTCTAAATTTAGCTCAATTTTATAATCATGATTTTTTTCAACATCAACTCCTCTTTTAGAAAATACTTGACGACCAAAATTATCATAAATTTCTATTTCCATGGTGGCGGATTTTGATGGCTGATAGTGTATCACAGTTCTATCACAAACGGGATTTGGATACACTGAGAAAACCTTCTTCTCATTAGCAATTTTATTCACTCCTAGTGGAGCTCCCTTAAGATTACTTCCTCCTCCTATCGAATTGCTTGGCCCGCAGAGGGCAGTGTAAGGTGCATTATTTGTCACAGCAATTGAAAAAACAGAACAATTCGTAACTTGTGCTCCTGGATTGTCAGAGACATTATTAGGGGTTGGCGAAGTGTTATCCACCTGAGCAATGTTGCCAAGTTGCTCGCATCCGGCTACTCCGTTAAAATAAGCTTCAACAAAATAATGATTGCCGGGTCCGGTATTATCTCTGTTCCCGTAAATGTGTAAACCAATGTCGGCGTTTCCTCCGTTATCAAGGTAGGTTATATTTGTGGGCCAGGTAGCATTTATTGAATTATTATTATATATGATTTCATCATTTGTTCCCGGCCAAGAGGCTGTAAAAGCGTTCCCCAAATTATCTAATTTATATACGGTAATCCCGGAGTTCGCTGCGCAGGCCCCAAAGTAATGATACCCATAGCTAGTACTTGTTCGCTCAATTACCCCCAGTATTTTACCAGATGTTGGATCCTGCGTACCGTCAATAACGGTACTCCAACAGCTTCCGCAAACAGCACCACTGGAGCTTAAGGTCAACATCCAGGCGTTGCCTTGATGTGAGTTGATACCTGCCACACTTGCGCCACCAATAAGAAAGCCTCCGTTATTATTCTCAACTGCTATCGAAGTGAATTCGTTATTGTCAAAACTTGTAAGGTTTTTTGTAATATCATACCGTTTAAAAACGGTAGCTCCGCCTGCAGGAAAATTGCCCGGAATTTGGTAAAAGAAACCGTCATTCCCATTAGGAGTATTTGAAATCCAACCTACTATCGTTAACTCTTTGTTACCATAAGGCGATTCTATTATTGCACGAGGTTCTACATAAAATGTGGAACTGGAATTGGGCAAGTCACACGTAAAGTTCTGTTGGATTGCTCCTACGCTGTCAACTCTGAGCATATACATTTTACCATCGAAAGAACCAACTATGAAATATTGATTTGGATTTTTTAATGACGGTGTAATTAGTGGTTTAGAGACACTGTTTGGAGTAGAGCCTGGAAAAACATAAGAGGTGGTGTTAACAACATTTCCCCCATTGTCTAAAGTTGCAAAGAAGCAACAATATCCTACCGCCCCAACAACCACATTAGGGGAAACGGTTGTAAGGTTAGAGGGGTTATAGGACTCGATCGCTGTTACACCCACACAATTATTAATAACTGCCGAAGCGCCACATCCGGAGCCTCCCCCAGAAAGGGTATACCCATTTTGAAAATTCCATGCGTTACCTGCTGGCACCCCTCCTGGCCCAACTCTATCTAAACTAAAATTAAAATTGGTAGTGGTAAGCTCGGTGCCCGCCATTAGGAATCCTGGATTTTGAGTTGTGACAGTCCCCGAGCTCAGCCACGAATTTGTTCGTGGGTACTTTGCAACGCCATAAGGCTGGGAAAATAATGACACTGTGAGCGCGCATAGCGCCAAGACGAATTTGATTGTTTTCATTTTTGATTGATTTTTAAAGGTTAATAAAAAATTGAATTTTTTGTAAATGTTTACTTCAACAAATATAAATCGCTATTGTGGCCAAATAACATCATCTCACCCAAGCAAACACAAGGGACTAGATCATTATGAGTGAATGGTCTAGACCATTTTGAGCTAGACCATTTCAACAGAAAAACAAGATAAAGAGTGAAAAGTCCATGTTCATGAGCTTTTTGCGTCCTTTGGTCTAAAACATAAACATGTTCATGCTTAAATTTAACCTATGTTAAATTTCAACGTATAATTCAATATCATTTAAGATTTAATACTGAAAATTCATGAAACCCAAACAAAAGGTCTTAATTGTTGAGCCTGTAAACTTGTTCCGCAGGGGCCTAAGGAGGATTTTAGAATGGCATTCCAAATTTGAAGCATCAGAAGCCTCGAACAAAAATGAGGCGTTGGAGATTTTAAAACTAAAAGATTTTGATTGTTTAGTAATGGCAGGTACATCTGCATCAATGCCTGCGGATAAGGAATTTATTTTCACTATCAGAAAAAATTACTCTGCACTAAAAATCGTACTTATAGATCATGATTTAGGACTAGAATTTATTGGTGAATTAATGCGAGCGGGAGTGAACATAATTTTAGAAAAGAATGCAGATGAAAAAGGCTTTATTATAAAGCTAAATTCTGCGGATCCCAAAAATAATTTGAAGAATTCAAACTTTGTGGATTCGCTGCGTGAGAGCAAACAATTTAATGAAAAAGAACACAAAGCATTATACATTTCTCTCACTACTCGCGAAATCGAGGTTTCAAAACTCTGGTCGGCGAGGAAAATGCAAAAAGAGATCGCTGTGTTACTCGGTATCTCCGCAAATACGGTTCGCACTCACATCCGCAGCATATATTCCAAAACAAAATCACAGTCGAGACAACAACTAATAGATTTTTTGAATAGGCAAAGTTTACTAAACGGATAACTTTCGTATCAGCAAGCTATTAGTATTTGGGGTATGAGTCTTCAAAATAGCATTTTGTATTGTTGGACTGTTGATTAAAACAAAGGTTCCCAAAGGCTCATCTTGGTGAAGGCTATCTCCACCAGGAAATCTTTTATTGGTTCATAGAGATATTTTGTTCTTCTCAGTGCCCTCCGTTTGAACCTCTGTGCCCTCAGTGTTAAAAAAGATAAGTACCCTACCGCATCAACAAAACACTTCCCGTCAGAATTCGCTGTTCCCCATTGGCAGCAGAAACAACAATCTTCCAGTTATAAACATCCTGTTTGCACGATGCACCTTTATAAGTTCCATCCCATCCTTTTAATAAATCCGAACTTTCAAAAATCTGCTCACCCCATCGATCGTAAATTTTTATATTGTAATTTTTTGCGCTTCTAATCACCGGCATAAATACTTCATTGCGCTCATCCTCATTTGGGGTAAATGCATTTGGCACATATATCGCAAAATCGGGCTCAACAATAATAACTTTCATCAGGGTATCCGTACATCCCCATTTATTTCTCACCACCAGTACTACCGGGAACTGGCCGGCATCAGGATACAAATGTGATGTATTCTCAGTTCTTTCCTTGTTTCCCTTATTGTTGTCGAAAAACCAAGTCCATTGTTTTTGTTGTTCTCCTCTCGATGTATTTGTGAAGAAAACCTCATCCAGTTTTTCAACAGGTTTCAAGGGTGAATATTGAAAATCCGCTTCCGGTTTTGGGTGCACAGTCACTTCGAAATCTACCAAATTTGTACAAGCCGTTTTTGTATCAAACAAAGAACCGTTAATTGTAAAGGTTCCCGCCCGGTCAAAACAATAGTAAAAATTTTCACTGCCAATTATTTGTTTGTTGATCTGCCAGCTGCTTTGAATAAATGAACCGCCTAAACCATTTGAACTGAAACGGTAATCGCTGCAAAGTGGTGCACAGCCTTCCAAAATTCCAGCCAAACTTCCCGAAGGCAATTGTTCGATATAGAGTGGGGTGGTGGTAAAATTACTGCAACCAATACCATCTGATACAATCAAGGTATAAGTTCCACCATACCAGTTGGTACCGGCTGTAAAGGTGACAATGCTTCCTTCATACATTATATCGTTAGGTCCATACCAGGTGTACGATTGTCCTCCTCCTCCATTCAATGTTACCACCTCGTTTTGGCAGACCCTTGTATTTGGAATAACAGTTACGGTGGGCACCGGTAATTGTTTGGTGGCTACCAACACTTTTGTGGTGGCCGTACAATTATTTGCAGCAGTTCCCACCACGGTATAAGTTCCATTCCTATCAATTGTTACCGAAGGAATAAGCGGATTTGCCGTGTTGCCCTGATAATATTTTGGTCCCGTCCAAAAATAAGTAACAGCCCCTGTTGCTGAAAGTGTGGCTGGTTGATTAAGGCATACTGTGGCGCCGCTTGCCGTCACAATTGGATTTTGTAAAACAGTCACTGTAGTGTTTGCCGAAGCCTGGCACGTATGAAAATCCAATACCGTGAGGGTATAAACCCCGGAATAGGATATTTTGCAGGAATCAAGCACCGGATTTTTTAGAGTGCTGCTAAAGAAAGGACCAAACCAATAATAATTAGTAACGGTATTTATTGTACTAGCTAACAACTGAAGGGTCTTTGTTTGGCAGGCCGCCCCTGTATTAGATGCTGTAGGAACAGGCAAGGCCCAAACCGTGAGCGATTGTGTGGTCGAATTAACACAAGGGCCCCTTGTAACAGTAAGCGTATATATTCCCCCTGCGGTGGTTTGTACAAAATTTATTGTAGGATTTTGTTGCACACTACTAAACGAATTAGGGCCGGCCCAGGAATAAAAATCTCCTCCGTTTCCTATAAAGTTGATCAATGTTCCCGCGCATTTAGGTCCATCGTTTATGGCGGTTGGGCTCGGCAATAAAGTAACCGTTACATGTGCAATAGCAGTGTTGGTGAAACCCACAGGACTAGTAGCAGTAACTGTGTAAATACCTGATCGGTTGGGTGCCGGAGAGACATATGTTGGATTTTGAAGCGGGGAAATAAAAGCCAGGGGACCAGCCCATGAGTAGAGGGCCCCCGGAATTGAGTTCGCTCCCAAACTAAAAACCCCATTGCTGCATACTGTACTTCCTGTTGCCGAAAGCGCAGGAGTAGGATTCACCAGTAACGAAGCAGTGGTGGAAGCTGTGCAATTGTTGATGGTAGTAACCGTTAAGTTATAGACACCGCTATTATTTGGAGCAGCTAAATTCACCACAGGAAATTGATTGCCGGCATTAAAACCAAGTGGCCCTGTCCATAAATAAGTAGCACCCCCGCCACCATATAATTGTAATTGTTGGCCGTTACAAACCGGGCTGTTGGAGTTAAAGGCCGGTGAGGGTAGAAGATGTAGGATGATAGACGCAGTAGCTATGGAAGTACATCCTAGAGCTGAACCAAGCACATTATATTGAGTGGTAAGTATTGGAGAAGAGGTAAAAGAAGTGCCCGTGGTACTAAACGAACTTAAAGCATTCCAGGTATAGGAGCTTGCTCCCGAAACCGAAAGTGTGCCCGTTTTTAAAGGGCATATCGACACATTGCTAACCGTTAGTACCGGATTCGTGATAAAGTCAATTGAAATGGTATTGGTTTTTAAACAGGCATTTGTATCAAGGCTACTTAATGTATACACATAAATTCCCGGAATTGCCTGAGAAACATTGGTTGAATAATTCGTGGGCCCCGTACTCCAGGAATACGTATATCCCGGAGTTCCCCCAGAAGTGCTGCCACTAACGTTCACCGTTGTCCCCACGCAGGCACTGGGGGTGTTAGCCGAAAGTATCAGCGACAAAGGCGGAGGCTGCGAGACAAAAAAAGATTGGTTAATCTGACATCCCGTTAAAGCATCCGTCACATTAACACTCCATATACCCGCACTGAGTGAATTCGTGTAAGCGGTTGCGAGTGTAGTGCTTCCATTGTACCAGAAAAATAATTGAGAACCTGATCCCCCAGCAAGATTGGTAACATTGCCCGTTCCGGTACTTGCACCATTGCACGTAACACTGCCGGTCATGGATATACTTCCTGTGAGTGGAATTAGGGAAGTAAATACAGTTGTGGCGGTATAAGTAAAATTATTTCCAAAATCAAAAACAGTGATGGTGTATGTACCCGGACTCAAACCTGTGGCTACAGAACTAGTTTGGGCAGTAGGCATCCAGGTATATGAAAACGGACCAGTGCCACCCAAGGCAGCTACCGTTGCCGATCCAAGGTTTGCGCAGGTAATGGAAGTACTACTCACTGTTATGCATGGTTGATTGATGTTCACAACCTGCTTAAGAGTGTCAGTGCCGCCTCCGCAACTATAATACAATACTAATTGAACGGTATAAGTTCCCAGAGTTGGGAAAGCGTGTGTGGGACTGTTGAGCGATGAATAATTTGCAGAGCCTGAACCAGGGTCTCCAAAATTCCATTGCAGAGCATTAAGTGAGTAGCCACTCGCAGCGCAACCAACAATGGTGATACTTGGATTATATGTTGTGTTAAATGAAGCCGTCTGACATCCAAAAGCGTTATTAACTGAATACGTAAATGGGGTGGGTGGGGGTCGCTGAATAAAATAACTTGACATAAAATTGGGTAAACTCCACCATGATGCTTTGGGAGAAAGCGATTGGCCGGTTATGGAATAATTGCAGGCAGAGCCGGAGGCATTTGGATTATTAATAACACCTAGATCAGTTTGGTTCCAGCGAGAGCAATAAATTTTCCCGTTGGCTGCCAATTGCAAACTTCCCACCTGACCTGTTGAAGTAATGGAATAAAGTGATGCTGCAATCATACTGGGAGTTCCGGCACACAAGTTCCATTGCAACAGGTCACTATTCACATAATACCGCGATCCATAAAATTTTGTACCATCCGGAGAAAATTCGCAACCCCATCCCCCCCACCAAAAGTTGGAAATATTATTTGTAACCAAAGTCAGTTGATTTGATACCACGCCGTTTGAGTTATTAAAGTCATATAGCTCGAACATAGGATTCAAACTCAACATATTCCAATTGTAATTATAATTTGCCACTCCTAATTTTTGCCCGTTTGGAGATATCTTCATACAGCCCCAATCATACCACGTCCCATTTGTGTAAGTAATAGTGCTTGCCGGGGAAATCACAGCAGTAGTGTTAACTCCGGTACTAGTCAATAAATAAGCCCTGTAATTTGGTGTCACAGTACCCGATAAATTGGTATTCTGATAAAACCAATCCTTGGTAAGAACCCACACATCTACTCCATTACAGTGCCTGGTGGCCGTCAATCTTCCCGATGCGTATCCGGTATATAAGTTTTGGTTCTTTACAGTAACTGAACCCTGGCCGGAAGCAAGACTCATATCAACAATAGAATAATTAAATCCCACTGTAGTATTCCATGCACCGGCTGTAGTGAAAATATAATACAAAATAGTACTGCCCGGTTTTTTAATAATAATACTCCCCTGTGAACTGTTTGATCCACCGTTTCCAAAAAGACCGGTACCATTCGCCATTACTACATGACTGGAATTATATACGGTAGCACCATCGGTATAAAAAAGCAAGTTCCCTGCAGCATCAGCCATGCTTGAACAGGAATAGAAGGCAGACATCGCACCATTGGTAAGAACAGAGGGAGTTGGAGTCATAAAATCCAATCCGGCTGTGTTTCCGAAATACCATTTTTTTGTCTCGTTTTGGGCAAACGAAAAAGTAGAGTATAAACACAATAAAAATACAATAGCTCTTTTGAAGCAGTTTTTCATGTTATGCCTGAACTAATATAAGCAGACCAATGAATTTACGGAATATTTTTTAAAAAAGGAAATGCGAGATTTCAACTTTATTGTAATAAAATAGAAGGTTAAATAATTAGGTAATTGTTTACCGGCACTTATTTCCAGCGATCCCCTAAAGCATTACTTCAAAGGCAAACCTACCAGATTTCATGCAATGAAAAACTCTCTTTTTTTCGAATCCCTTTTTCTGTGCGCTCAAGGGCTATACATTCAACCGCAGGATCGTGTTCAAAAAATAACACCCAGTTATTTTCCATGGCTTTATTAAGTATAATTTCCTTTTCTTTTAATGTCTCAAGTGGTTTGGTATCGTAAGCCATCACATAGGGTAGGGGCAAGTGCGCAGCGCTGGGGATGAGATCGGCCATATACGCTATTGTACCTTTATCGTGTTTTATCACCGGTAACATCATTCCCTGTGTGTGTCCATTCACTTCCAAAAAGGTAAATCCAGGTATTATTTCAGAAGCAGAGTTTATGTATTGGAGTTGCCCACTTTCTTTAATAGGTAATATATTCTCTTTTAAAAAGCTGGCTTTTTCGCGTGCATTCGGAACCGTGGCCCATTCCCAGTGCTTTTCGTTGCAATAAAAGAGTGCGTTCTTAAACGCGGGCTCTAATTTTGTTCTATCACTGTTGTAGGTGATACTTCCCCCACAATGGTCAAAATGCAAATGCGTCAATACAACGTCCGTAATATCATCCCGCGTAAATCCATATTTATTGAGCGATTTTTCAAGGGTATCGTTACCATGCAAATAATAATATCCAAAAAATTTTGCATCCTGTTTCTCACCCATGCCGTTATCTATCAGAATGAGGCGGTTACCTTCCTGCACCAGCAAACAACGGAGGGCCCAACTGCACATATTGTTCTCATCGGCCGGATTTAATTTATGCCAAATACTTTTTGGCACTACGCCAAACATGGCGCCGCCATCCAGTTTAAAATGCCCAGTGTTTATTGAATAAAGATTCATGCTATTAAATTTAATAAATTGCTGTATAACAATAAAAAAAACCCGCCTTAGTCGCGGGTTTTTAGAAAAGAGGTTTGATTAGTGCGTAAGAACAATCTTTTTCACAGTTTTGTCTTGCCCATTTGAGATCTCAGCAAAATAAATACCATCCGGTTGTTCGGTAAGATCAAGTTTCACAACGTTGTTCATCACATTTTTTAAGCTCCCTCTCACCACTTCCTGCCCAAGGGAATTAAACACGGTGAGATTCAACTCCTGCTCCTTTGGCAACGTGAAAATCAAATTGTACACACCGGTGCCCGGGTTGGGCATCACCGTAATATTAGCGTTTAACACCGAGGGGTTCTCCCATATACCTACAGCGGGACTGCAAGTTATTTGAGGGATAATCGCCAAATGAATTTTTGCACCGCGGTTATAACGGAAGGTACGCCAGTTGTTGCTGTACTGTAAAAACCAGGAGCTTGAATCCACCGACGTATTGTAAATGGTGTTGGAAAATATATTGATTGAATCCAAAGGTGAACTATTAGGACAAACGATGGCGGCATAAAATCCGGAAGTGTTGTTAATAATGAGTGGTGTTAAAAAATCATACTTAAATGGAATAATTTTTGTTCCAGACAAGGGACTCAAGCCGGGTTTTCCCACATAACCAATGGAGAGTACTTTTTTGGTACTCACAATTTTTCCAATGCTATCGCTTTTCTGACCAATGTAGCCCACAGGGCCCTGTGCGCCGCCCCCACCGTATATTTTACATACAATCTGTGTGGCGGGATTCGTTGCAATGGTGCCGATACTATCAAATAATACGATGACGCTGTTAACTTGTGGAAATGGAGTGCTTGTATAGGAAAGCGGGGAAAAATATTGTGCAAATTCTTTATCCTTATAACAATTAGTTCCCGCCATGTATCCCACAAATCCGCTGGTACATCCCGATACTGTGGAGTTTGGAGCTTTGTAGGTCTTTAGTGTATCAACATTCTTGATAGATCTAAGTGTGTCGATACAAAACGAATTAACCGGGCAAGTTCCGGTAACTGTAATGACCATAGAGGCGGTTGAGGAACTTAAACTATTGGTGCATACCAAACTAATGGTGTAGGTTCCCGGATTACTGATTGTAATGGCCGGATTTGCAATAGCACTATTTGGACTAATAACACCCGCAGGCGTGGCACTCCATACAAAAGTAGGGTAAGGGAAACCACTTGAGGTATTAAAAGGAATAAAAGGAGAATTAAGGCATTGTGTGGAACCTAAATTAAAAGATGCCACCGCTGGTGAGGGACTTAGAACAGGCAAACCGGTGCACTTATTATGCGTGCCTAATTGATATCGGTACACACATTGACTTAAGGCAGTTTGCATCCGCACGTTTTGTTCATTGGTAAACATATACATACACGCATCATCGCTGCGATCCATAAAATTCTGAGGCATTTCACCATTGGGTGCAGTATTTACACCACATAAATCAGGAGCTGTGGGCACAGTTACACAACCATAATGTGCCTGTTTTGACCAGGGTGTATCATTTACGTAATCCGACAAACAATTTCCGTCGCCCCAAATGTGACGCAATCCCAGCCAGTGTCCAAGTTCATGAGTGGCAGTTCGCCCCTGATCAAAAGGGGCTAGCAGTGTACCCACTGTACCAAAAGCTTTTGCCCAAACCCAAATTCCATCATTGGTAGCGGTCCCAAAATCATTTCCGAATATACCCGTAAGACCCGTCCCCGCAGGATAAGTTGCAAAGCCATTCATGGGATATCCCGGTGGTTTATCACTCACCCATATATTCAGATATTTGGCGGGATCCCAAATAGTGGCAGGCATGATCACCGTGTTCATGTAAGTTTTTAAATCGAGAGTAGGAGTGGCAGGACTCAACCAACTGTTGGTTGCCGCGCTCACACGATCAATTCCTTTCGGATTAATGGGATTATCCTGCTGATTTCTGGCAGCCAAACAAAATTTGATACCCGTATTAGATTTGAGTGCCGCAAAAGCAGAGGGAACAACTGTGGAAGAATTTAAGCCCACCCCCGCAAAATCATTATTTAAAGCCACAATTTGTGATTTTATCTGATTGGAATCGATGTTCGGGTATACCCCGATAACTTCTCCAAAGTGAACTACGTGCACAATTACAGGAATGGTGTGAGTTACGAGTTTTTTTTGTGCCTGCTGCTCCGTCACGTATTTCAGTACCTGCCCCTGAAACCAGTTTTCCCATTGTTGCGAAGGCGCCCCGTTTCCACAACTGTTCTTAGTAGTTGGAAGATCTTGTGCGTTCAAACAAAATGAACTTAGCACAAGGAGGCAAAAGAAATGTAATTTAGTAGTCATGTGAATTAGAAATTTAATGGAACTAAAATAAAACATAAATGTAACATAAAAAAATCACTACTCCATCGAATTCAATTCTTAATCAATGGTTAGTATTAAATCTTTGTAAGCCGTGCAAATTTTAGAAGTAAACTTTTTGTTTCGGAATTTGTAAATTTAATCATGGCCTTCGTTTCGGGCCATACGCCCTCCAAAGCCAGAATTTGGCCTGACCCGAATTTTTCGTGCATCACCAAATCGCCTTGCTGCAGAGATTTGTTCATCGCCACATCTACCTTGCTTCCTGAAGTGGGAGGGAAGCTGCCCAAACGGATTAATTTCTTTGGTTTTGGGTCAAAATTCAAAGTGCCGGTTGTACTTTTTACCGAACTGTAGTTCTCCCTGAATTTATCAAATGTAGCATTTGAAAAACCCGCAGGATTACTTTCCTCCGGATAGTCCAGAAAATTACTGTCTATTTCATCAATAAATCGGCTTGGCTCACAATAGTTCACATTTCCAAAGCGGTAGCGCATGGTAGCAAAACTCAATGTAGCCTGCGTTTTTGCTCTGGTTACTGCCACATAAAACAGCCGGCGCTCTTCCTCAAGGTCGGCCCTGCTGTTGATAGAAAGTTGCGAAGGAAATAAATTTTCCTCCAAGCCCACTATGTAAACATAAGGAAACTCGAGTCCCTTTGCTGCGTGCACTGTCATCAAGCTCACCTTATCTCTGTTCTCATCTTTCTCATCTTCCTTATCAACACTGGTAAGCAACGTGATCTCTTGCATAAATTCATCCAGCGTTTTTAAGTCACCCTCGGGTTTGTGCTGCACTGCTGCCTCTTGCTCCGAAAGCAGACTTGGCTTAATAAGTGTGCTCAGTTCTTCTTCTTGAGGCGTTCGTGCCTGCTCCACATAATCTTTCATGCCATTGAGTAACTCCTGGATATTTTCGTAGCGACTTACGCCTTCAGGGGTCTTGTCTGAATATAATTCTCTCACAATACCACTGTTCACGGCTATGTGATTTCCCATTTCGTAGGCGTCTTTGTAAGGCAATAATAGACTATACGATTTTACTTGAGTCACAAAGTCCGCGATTTTCGAACTAATTCCCGAATTTATTCCCAGTTGAAAGTCCTTCAAATTGCTCACTACGGTCCACATGCTGATATCATGCTCTGCTGCTGCCACCGTAATCTTGTCCATAGTAGTTTGCCCGATACCTCTTGCCGGGTAATTGATGATCCGGCGCAGACTTTCATCGTCGTTTGTATTGATGGATAAACGAAAGTACGACAGCACATCCTTTATTTCTTTTCGCTGATAAAAACTTATGCCACCATATATTTTGTAAGAGATATTCAACTTTCGCAGGGCCTCTTCAAACGAGCGCGACTGTGCGTTAGTTCGATAGAGTATGGCAAAATCGCTGTTCGCAGCCTGATTTTGCATTTTGGTTTCGAAGATGGAGTTGGCCGTTTTCTGCCCTTCTTCATTATCACTTCCCGATTTCACCACCCTCAGTTTTTGACCTTCTTCGTTTTCAGTAAAAACCGTTTTTTTAAATTGGTCCTTGTTGTTGGCAATGATCTGATTAGCAGCTCCTACAATGGTTTTAGTGCTCCTGTAATTTTGTTCTAACTTAAAGGTTTTTAGGTCGGGATAGTCTTTTTCAAAATTTAAAATATTTTGAATGTTTGCTCCTCGGAAGGCATAAATGCTCTGCGCATCGTCGCCCACCACACAAATATTCTGGAAACGGGCGGCCAATTGTTTAATGATCAGGTACTGCGAGAAATTGGTGTCCTGGTACTCATCAACCAAAATGAATCTGAATTTATTTTGATATTTAAGCAATACATCCGGAAAATCACGCAATAAAATATTGGTTTGGTAGAGGAGGTCGTCAAAATCCATCGCGCCGGCCTTAAAATTGCGTCGTTGATAGGCTTCATAGATCTTTCCTAATAAGGGCTTGCGGCTGCTGAAATCCTCTTGCTGCGTGACCGGGTTATTCAGGTACTGGGCTGCCGATACCAATTTGTTCTTTGCATCGCTGATTCTGTTGAGTACCAGTGAAGGTTTATAAATTTTGTCATCCAGATTAAACTGTTTTAATATTTCCTTAATTACGCCTTTGCTGTCATCTGTATCGTAAATGGTGAAGTTATGAGGGTAACCGAGTTTCTGAGCTTCAATCCTGAGAATCTTTGCAAATACACTATGAAAAGTTCCCATCCATAAATTCTTAGCTTCTTTTTCGCCCACAATCTTTGCAATTCGCTCCTTCATTTCCTTGGCTGCCTTATTGGTAAAAGTGAGTGCAAGAATATTAAATGCATCGGCTCCCTTTTCCATAATATGGGCGATTCGATAAGTGAGTACCCGAGTTTTTCCCGAGCCCGCACCTGCAATGATCATAACCGGCCCCTCCGTTGTTTTTGCGGCTGCTCTTTGTATCGTATTAAGTTCGTTCAAATAATGATCCATCCTCTAAAGTTGCTCATTTTTTTGAATTTTAAGGAGGGGTATTTCGAGAAGATTTTAACACCCCCCATTCACTCAGTAATAACCCACATTTAATAAATATAATGCCTTCTTACTCTGTTTGTATGCAAAAGCCGTTATTGTTGGCTATATTTATACTAATGCATTTTTGCTCATGAAACGTAAACTCACCATCGGCCTGTTTTTCCTTTTGCAGGAAATGGTGTTCTTTGCCCAAACGCCAACCTGTCCGAGTCCTTATGTTTACATGGATGGTGGGGCTTTTATCAAATACTATGATCCCGGTTTACCACTCACCGCAACAAATCCAAATACACTTAATATTCCCACGTTTGGCAGTGGTTTAACCTTGATGCCCAATATTAACGGAGGCACCTTAACGCCTACCTTTTACACCACTTCTGGGGGTAATTATTGGTATTGGAACGGCGTCACATGGATAAATACAGGTCACTCTACCGGCAATGCTTCGGCCGTGAACTTAGCGGGATGCGCCGGTGCGCTTTATAATATTGTAGGTGGAACAGGCCAAATCTACTCCTACAATGGAACGGGTACCGGCACGCTCCTAACCACAATTTCCGGCTTCAATGGGGGAGGACCCTACGATTTGGTGACCGATTGCAACTGCAATTTTTATGTTCTTAAAACCACCACCCCGAATCAGAATCTCACCATGTACAGTCCGAGTGGATCAACCATGTGTTCTTATTCTTTAACAGGCTTACCCAGTGCTTCAGCAGGAGGTGGTTTTGCAATTGTGGGTAATACCCTCTATTTGAAAAATAATGGATCTCCCGGCTTTTACATCGGTAACATCAGCGGATCCAATATTACATTTACGGCTGTTAACGGCTTCAACAGTAGTCCCGGAGATTTTGCATCTTGTCCCGTTTGTTATGCGCCACTCAGCCTTTCGGGAGTAAGTATTTCGGGCGGACTTCTAGGTTGCACGATTCCCACTGCCGGCTTGGTTGTCACAACCACAGCAAGTCCTGTGAGTTATGCCTGGAGCGGTCCCGGAATTCTGGGGGCAACCAACGGATCGGTAATTGCAGCAAATGTACCCGGTGTATATACCTGTTCGTTGAGTGCGGGAGGTTGCCCACCTTCTCAAATAACACTCACCACTTCTGTTCTCACCAATTCAACCGTGGTTATGGCGTCCATTACCCCTTCAGGAAATATTTGCCTACCTGCCAACGGCAGTGTGCAATTAGTAGTGGCCCATTCAGCTACTTCCGATGTGGTGGTGTGGAGCGGACCCGGATTAACGCCTTTTCCGGGACCCGATACACTAATAGTTGGGTTTTCGGGCACTTATTCGGTGCAGGTAACAGATATTTTTAATGGCTGCGTGGGCATTGATATGGTGAATGTAGCCAATAGCCCCTCTGTGAGTTTGGCCTTAAGTGACAATTCCTTATGTGCTCAAAACACAAACGGTTCTCCCGCTTCTATTACAATCACCCCTTTTGGCGCCTCTAATTATACGTTTTTAACCAGTACCAATTTCTCCACTACGTCGCCAAATGGACCTTTGATTCCCTGCTATTACGTTAATTTTACAGGGAATACCTCGCCATTGGCAACAGGCACTCTAATTGGGAGAACGTCCTTTTGTACCGACACCGCGGTGACGTCATTTTCAATTGTTCCAAACCCGAGCATCAGTATTTCTTCCACACTGGGTTCTGTTTGTCCCGGTGGCAGTCAAGCTTTTTCGGTCTCCGGTGCAATAAACTATGTTTGGACGGGCAGCCCGGGCCTTAATACCTATGTTGGCTCCAATGTGATTTCAAGTCCTTCTGCTAATTCCGTGTACAGTGTGATGGGAAGTAGTGACGGATGTAATAGTAGTTTTCAAACGGCAACAGTTATTATTCTCCCCATTCCCGCGGTATCCATTGCCCCCCAAAGTTCCACAATTTGTTTGGGATCAACGATTACCCTCACTGTTCTTGGAAATGCAACTAGTTTTTTCTGGAGCCCATCGGTGGGTTTATCCTCCACCACAGGGCAAAGCGTGACTGCTTCTCCGCCGGGCACACAAGTGTACACTGTGGTGGGTGATCTAAATTCTTGTCAAAACACGGCAACTGCCATGGTCACTATTGTGCAGCCTCCAGTACTATCGTTGGCACTAAGCAATTCCTCCCTTTGTTCTCAAAATTACAATGGCTCACCTAACTCCATTAGTTTTGCACCTACAGGCGCTGCTAGTTACACCTTACTTGGCGGCAGTAATGTTATGATCGCAAATGCCAACGGACCGGTTATGGGGCTAATTCCCATAGGACCTTCCCCGCCTGCACCTACAGTTCTTACCACAACTTTAATTGGTAGAAGCAGTGTATGTACCGTACAATTGACACAAAGTGTCACGCTGGTACCCAATCCTATTTTAACTATTGTTCCAACAAACACAAGTATTTGTCCGGGAGCCTCCCAACTCTTTGTAGCCAGCGGTGCCACTACTTACAGCTGGCTTCCTGCACTCAATTATAGTTTAGCAGCTTCCAATGCTATCGTCGCAAATCCCTCCATTACTAGTTTTTACTCGGTATTCGGCTCAAGTGCGGGATGTAAAAGTGATACAAAAAATGCTGTTTTGGTTGTTCTTCCGGTGCCCAGCGTTTCAATCACGCCAAAAACATCCACCGTTTGTGCCGGTAGTGCCGTTAATTTAGTGGCCGAAGGGAATGCAGCAACCTATTCGTGGTGGCCGCTTACAGCACTTTCCGCCATTAACGGAGCAACTGTTACCTCTAGTCCATTTACAACACAAACTTATACGGTGGTGGGAACTCTTAATACCTGCAGCAACATGGCGGTGGCAACCGTTTCCGCAATTCAAATCCCTGTAATTACAGCCTCTGCTAATAATCATACTGTGTGTAGAGGTGCTACCACCATTTTGGAAGTTCAAGGTGCTTCTTCTTATTTGTGGTTTCCGAGCTCCTATTTGAATCAGGCATCCGGAAATGCCGTGATTTCTGCTCCCAATCAAAATATGACGTATACCGTTAAGGGTTATAATGGGATTTGCACCGGCTCCACTACCATCGATATTGTTACCGTAAAATTACCCGAAATGACCATTCTGGCCTCCGAAAATCAGATTTGCAAGGGGTCTTCTCTACCCATTACCGTGCGAGGCGCCCAATCGTATACCTGGATCCCCAAAAGTGGTTTGTATTTTAACGGCTCCGACACGTCTGTTATCGCCGCGCCTCTCACAACAACTAATTACACCGTAGTTGGGTCAAATTCTCTTGGTACGGTTTCGTGTTTACAACAGCTGAGCTACAGTGTAATAGTAGTGCCTCTGGTGGTGCCTAAGATTTCAGGGAACCAACAAATTTGTGTGGGTGACAAAATAACGCTGTATGCTTCAGGAGGAAATACCTTTAGCTGGTCACCTTCGGCAGGACTCAACGTTACTGACGGTTCGGGGGTTGTTGCTTCTCCAAAAATTAGTACCATATATACAGTTCATGTGTCACAAAATACGTTTTGTGGTACGAACGGCACCGTACAGGTTGACGTTTACGACCGACCTTCAGTTTTTGCGGGCCGCGATACCGTTTTTAATTTGAACGAATCCATCTTTGTAAAGGCAATTGGCACCGGCACCCTTATGTGGGTAGCGGGGGAAGGAATCTTGTGCCGCGATTGTCCTGAAACACAGGTGTATCCCTCGCGTTCGGGATGTTATTTGGTGCGGGCAGTAAATGAGTTTGGTTGCACGGCCACCGATGATATTTGTATTCAAGTTACAGAAGACTTTACTTTTTACATACCAAATACCTTTAGTCCCAACAACGATGGTTTAAATGATGTTTTTCTGATTTTTGGAGAAAACATATCATCGGTATCCATGGAAATCTACGACCGATGGGGCACGCGCGTGTTTCAGTCGAACGACGTGAAAATTGGATGGGACGGGCGATACAAAGGCGAAGGGTGCAAAGTAGACGTTTACACCTATGTAATATCTTACAAGGGATTAAATCGAAAACTCTATTCCCGTACCGGGAATGTTAATTTGGTGAAATAGTTTTTTTTAGTCTCAGTCGAATAAGCGTCTTTCCGCATATATAAATATTCAGGTTACTTTCCGCTTCTAGCCTTCTGCATGGGGTTTTCTCCTTTACTTTGACCCCGTACATTGGAAGTTTTTGTACGAAACAGGTCAAACTTGCTGGGTTGTTCAAAACTGTTCCAGCTATTATTTTTCTCGTTAATATCGGCTGTTTCTTTATAGGGATCGAGCTGAATTGAAACAACGCGCTGGTTTTTCATAAAAGTTTTGGTGACTTCTTTTTCGTTTTTTCGCCACACATAAGCACTAATTCGCTCAATATCGCTGCTGCCATCGGCGTAATTGAACTGAACAATCAAGGGCATTACCAGCCCTCCTTTATTTGAAAATTTAATCTCGTAAATAAACTTGTCGGCATAATTGGACAGCACCGAGTCCTGAACCTCCTCAAGATTCTCGTAGCGGTTCTTCACCTCTTTTACGATTTCAGGTTTAGGTTTATAATGAAAGTAGAAATCGCGAAGGGTGGTGTCGCTATCCACCAGAGGCACGATACCACTTTGCCGGTTTCGAAGTGTTGTAATAAACTCAAAGTCATTCTGTCGGGGCTTGGAAGTAATGGTGTCCATTTTTACCGGTATTTTTTCTCCTTTTTTCACCATATAAGATTTTACGGTGTCTATTGCTAAATCAACAGGATCTATATCATAAAACCATCCTCTCCAAAACCAGTCCAAATCAACTGCGCTGGCATCTTCCATGCTTCTGAAAAAATCGGCAGGTTCAGGATGCTTAAATGCCCATCGACTACAATACTGTTTAAAAGCAAAGTCAAACAAATCTCTGCCCATAACCGTTTCGCGCAAAATGGTAAGTGCTGTGGCCGGCTTCCCGTAAGCATTTGCTCCGAAATTATAAATATTTTCACTGTTAGTCATGATGGGCTCCAGTTGATTTTTTGGCAATCGCATATAATCCACAATCTTGTGAGCAGGCCCTCTTTGGGATGGGTAATTGGAATCGAATTCGCGTTCGGTTAAAAATTGCACAAACGTATTCAAGCCTTCATCCATCCAACTCCACTGACGTTCGTCGCTGTTGATGATCATGGGAAAAAAATTGTGCCCCACTTCATGAATGATCACCAAAATCATGCCGTTCTTAGTCCCCTCCAAGTAGGTGCCGTCTTTTTCGGTTCTTCCAAAATTAAAACAGATCATTGGATATTCCATACCATTAGCGGCTTCAATGCTTTGCGCTACAGGATAGGGATAGGGTATAGAGTATTTCGAATAGGTCTTAATAGTATGTGCCACTACTTTCGTTGAATACTTCCGGTACAAGCCATAGGCTTCTTTTCCATAAAAACTCATACACATCACACGTTTACCCTCACACATAACCGGCATGGCATCCCAAATGTATTTTCGCGAACTGCCCCAGGCAAAATCACGCACACTGTCTGCCTTAAAATACCAGGTTTTGGTACCGGCCAATTTGTTTTTTTCGGCGGCTACCGCATCTTCCAACAATCCTATTTCAAGAGGTTCTTTTGCCGTTTGCGCTTTTTGCCAACGGGTGTATTGCGCGGGACTTAATACTTGCTGATAGTTCTGACATTCCCCCGTAGAGCAAACAAGGTGATCGGCCGGTACGGTCATTTTAACTTTATAATTGCCAAAGGCCAGTGCGAACTCGCCGCGACCGGTGTATTGTTTGTTTTGCCAGCCATGAAAGTCACTGTACACACACATTCGGGGAAACCATTGTGTCATGGTAAAAAGATAATTACCGTCCTCCGGAAAATATTCGTAGCCCCCTCGGCCTCCCAATTCGGTGCGGTTAATCATTTTATAGTGCCATTTGATCTTGAATTTGAAGGTTGATTTTCCGGACAAGGGTTTTGGAAGATCGATCCGCATCATTGACCCATTAATGGTGTAATGCAGATGCACGCCTGTTTCGCTTGTTACCGCGTCAATTTTGTCCCCCAATCCTTCCAGCACCTTTTTAGTTTCTACCGAGCGAAGTGACTGTTGGGTGAGAGGTTCAGCAATCTTATTTTCATCAAAATAATTCACGTCATTGGAAGGGTCATGCTGATTTTCATCGAGCTGCAACCAAAGATAATTTAAAGTTTCAGGAGCATTGTTGTGATACGTCACCGTTTCAGTGCCTATAATACTCAGGTTCTTTTCGTCAAGCGTCACATCAATGTCATAATCTGCACGTTGCTGCCAGTACTTAGCGCCCGGGGCACCTGAAGCAGTGCGGTATTCGTTCGGGCTCGGTAAAATGGTACCCAATTGCTCAAATTTATTTCCATGATTGGATTGGGGATTATTCTGAATGTTCTGAGCAAACGAAAAAGATGCTAGCAGAACTAATACAGTTCCAAAAAACGTTCGAGGGTGATTTTTGCGGCAATAAATGCAATTGAGCATGCGATGATGAGTTTGTAAGAAGTGAGTGATAATTTTATTAATTTGACTAAAAGTAAGGAAAATACTAAAACTACAAGTACAATAATAAGCTGACCTAACTCTAATCCCAGGTTAAAATACAGGAGCGGTAAAAAAACGCTTTGTTCTTTTCCCAACATGGCTTTTAAAAGGAAGGAAAATCCGAGCCCGTGTATAAGACCAAAAAATGCCACGGCGGCGGCAAACGTCCATAACTTCATCGTGTCGGGCTTCTTGCAGCTTAAAATAGCATAAATGGAGGACACGAGCACCGTAGTGGCAATTAATGCTTCAATAAGTGGGGCCGAGATCCGAATGAAGCCAAGGGTGCTAATTGCCAAAGAGATGGAATGTCCGACTGTAAAAGCCGTAATTACAAGAAGCAATTTCTGCCAGTCGCGAAATGCAAATGTGGTCACTAACAAAGTCACAAACAGTATATGATCATAAGCACCCATGCTGAGGATATGCGCCATGCCCGTGCCAAACCATACCATGAACTCGTTCATCCTTTTCAAAACAGGCAGGCCCCAAAGGTTCGGTTGACCTTAAAACAGATTCAGCTCTGTTTGGAAACTTGCTTTTTTTTGTAAAGTAAAGAAAAAGAATTTGGTCGGGTCTAAATTCGGGAAATCGTGTACAACTAATTGGCGCCATTCGCTCAATTATTGCATTAACTTTGCTCAGGTATAGATTACATGAACAAACTATTTTTACTGGCGGCCCTTTTCTGTATGACGTCATTTGGACACCCGTTCTATCTGAGTGTGACCGACCTCAAATTCAACCCAAAGGAGCGAGCCTTGCAGGGTTATGTGAAGATTTTTACGAGTGATTTGGAAAACGCACTTCGGAAAACCACCGGTGCACCGGTTGACCTCATCCATCCCAAAGACAGCCTGAAACTGAAACAAATACTGTTGAATTATCTCGAAAAACACCTGAGTTTGACTATTAATAAAAAGAAGTACTCTTATGAACTGTTGGGATTTGAGCACGAAGAGGAGGCAATTTGGTCGTATGTTCAAGTGAACAATTGCCCCTTTCCCACAGAAATACTAGTACACAATTCCATATTATATGACTTCATAAAAGATCAGTCAAATATTGTGCAACTAGAGGTAAATGGTGCAAAAAAGAGTTCAAAAGTGAATTGTCCCGAAAAAGAACTGCGATTCGAGTTTCCGTCTAATTAAAGGTCAAAGGCAAACAATTTGCCATCAAATTGGGGGTAACTACCCAAAAACCTGTCTTATTACAAAAGCGAGCGATGAAACAGGCCAAAACTCTTAAAAAAACCAAAATTGTTAATAACTTAGGCTCTTATTTGGGTAGGAGGGTTTGCCGTATTTGCGATTTATGCAATCTTTGTAATCTGCAGTAATTTTGAAAAAGTTAATTATCATATTATCAATACTTTGCATTAGTTCGGCTAATGTTAGTGCCTCCTTTTATGCGTTTCCCGATGAAAAAAAGCCGGGTGATGACAAAAAGGCAAAAGCTAAAAGGGAAGATACCACTAAATTTGTGGTTGACCCAGTTGCTATAGGAGCTGAAGAAGGGGACGAAAGTGCCGACACGACTCAGTTTTTTTTCCCAAGTCATGATCTTTACACCAGTTGGGATACCGATGTAGCTCACCCCTACAAATTCAACGAAGCTTTTAAAGAAGACAGCGTGGTGATTGAACTCACCGGACCTACCGATAATTGTTTTGTAATGCCATTTCGCGGACCTTTAACCAGTTTATTCGGATGGCGGAAATACCGACCTCATTATGGTACCGATATTAACCTCGAAACCGGTGATACCGTGGTATCTTCCTTTGATGGCATGGTGCGGGTGGCAAAACCATTTCACGGGTATGGAAATTGTGTGATTGTGCGCCATAAAAACGGCCTTGAAACGGTATATGCTCATCTTTCTAAGATCCTAGTGCAATCGGGCGACGTTGTAGCGGCTGGTTCAATTCTTGGTTTGGGTGGAAATACGGGCCGCTCCTATGGAAGTCATTTACATTTTGAAATCCGGTACCTAGGTCAGGCACTTGACACTCAAGATTTTATTGACTATGAAAAGGGAGACCTCAAGTCTTCCACATTTACCCTGAGAAAAGCCGATGTGGAGAATAAGTATGACTTAAGGGCCTTGCATACCCGCTACAAGAGCGACATGGGTATGGTGCGCGGCAAAAACGGCAAATATTACATTCCTAAAGGCACCACGTACAGAGTAAAAAATGGAGATACATTAGGCGCTATTGCACGAAAAAGCAAAACCACTATAAAGTCGCTTTGCATCAAAAATCATATTAGGCCAACCACAACACTTAGAATTGGCCAGCGCCTTAAAATTTAACCTGGCAACCGGGTAATAGAACGCGTAACTTCTCAATTTCTTCCTCATCAATCAAGTTGCCACGCAAATCAAGAATGGTCAGATTTTCGAGTTGCGACATACTTTCGGGAATATGAGTGAGGTGGTTCCCTCGAAATGACACTACCCGTAGTTTCTGAGCTTTATAAATGTCAAACGGAATCTTCGACAGGTGATTGTTCTCTACAATTAGTACTTCCAAATTTGGGAGTCGTTCGAAATGTTTACTTAAATAATAGGTATTGGTATTTGATAAGTTGAGATAATAGAGTCCGGGGAGCTTAAAAACAGCTGCGGGCAAACTGTCTAAAATGCAATTCTCCAAACTAAGGTCTTTTAAGTTCTTAAGGTATACCAGTGTAGAGGGAAAATGCAGTGTATCGTCGGTGTTCCCAAACTTAAAACTCTGCAACTTATTCAAAAAAGCGATCTGTGCCGGAATACTGTCAATCACTGTATGCTGCAACTCGAGGTATTGCAGGTTGTGAAAGGGTTTCAGATTAGGGGGAAAGCCCCTGAATTTGTTATTGTAGGAGGCAAAATAAACAAGATTGAAAAGTTTCTCAAAATTGGCAGGAAAATCCACCAGTTTGTTACCACTCAGTTTCAAAGCCTGTAAATCGCTGAGTTCAGATAAACGCTCGTATAGTTTGGGATCAAGAACTTGATAACTAAGATCCATCTTATACACCATTTTCTGAATCTTCAAGGCTTCTTTTAGATCTTTATAAACCGTTGATCCATAAGGGCCGTATTTATCAAACTCATTTTGAGAATTACAGGTGAGGGCCAAAAAAACAATAACACTTAATGAGAAGTTCTTTTTCAAAGCAATTAAGACTTAGGATTACTGTTTTGAAGATACACATCTCTGCAGCATCTGCGCAAGAAATTTACGAAATATCAGTGGTACTTATTAAAAATCTTCCAACTCAGTTCGTAGCTTTTGAGCAATTCGGCCGTATTTAACCGGAGTGTAAGTTGATGTTGGGCAGCAAAAAGTTCGAGTTCTTCGGTGGCAATGTTTCCCGTAAGCTCTTCGGTTGCCATGGGACAACCCCCAAAACCATGGATGGCCACATCAAAACTGCGACAACCACTCTCGTAGGCAGCCTGTAATTTTTTGGCCGATTTTTCTCTCGTGGAATGCAAGTGAGCTCCCACCTGAATTTGTTCTGACAGGGGTTGGATGGCTGAGAAAAGTTGTGTGATGCTTTGCGGGGTGGATGAGCCTGTGGTATCGGCCAGGGAAAGATAGTTAATGCCCAGTTGATGAAGGCGGTGACACCAATTTATGGCGATATCCGGATGCCATTCGTCTCCATAAGGATTTCCGAAGGCCATGGAAATATACACCAACAACTGTTTGTTTTGTTTTACGCAAAGCAAATGGATTTCTTCGACCCTCTTGAGCGATTCTTCAATAGTAGAATTGGTGTTTCTTTGCTGAAAGGTTTCAGAGATTGAAAAAGGAAAACCCAGGTAGCTAATTTCCTCAAAACTGCATGCTTGTTGGGCACCCCGTACATTAGCAATAATTGCTAACAACTTGCTTTGAGAAGTGCTTAGATCAAGATTTTTTAATACTTCTTCCGTATCCCGCATTTGCGGAATGGCCTTCTCACTCACAAAACTCCCAAAATCAAGGGTGTCGAATCCGCAACGCAGGAGTTGATTGATGTATTCTACTTTTAATGTGGTAGGAATAATTTGTTTGATGCCCTGCATGGCATCTCTCGGACACTCGGTTATTTTGATCATGATGTAGCCAACAGTCTGTTATTGATCTTTTTAATAAGTAAGGGGCCTTCATAAATGAACCCGGTATAGAGTTGAATGAGATCGGCCCCTGCTTCCAGTTTTTCAATAGCATCCTCCGCACTATGAATGCCGCCAACACCAATAATTGGGAACGCGTTTTTGGAGGTCTCCTTCAGATACCGGATCACTTCAGTGCTTCTTTTCCGTAGGGGTTTTCCACTCAAACCACCGGCGCCAAAGGTTTCAATCGTTTTTTGGTCGTAGCTTAACCCCTCTCTGCTAACAGTGGTATTGGTGGCTATTATTCCCGCAATACCCGTAGTTGCAACAATATCAATGATGTCGTTCAACTGCGAATTGGTGAGGTCGGGAGCTATTTTCAATAAGATGGGTTTAGGTTTACTTTTTCGAGTATTTAGGTCCTGGAGTGTTTTTAGCAGCCGTGTCAGGGGCTCTTTTTCCTGCAGTTCTCTGAGGTTTGGGGTATTTGGAGAAGACACATTTACCACAAAATAATCCACCACCTCAAACAGGGCTTCAAAACAAAACACATAATCGTCAACAGCTTTTTCATTTGGAGTCAACTTGTTCTTCCCTATATTTCCCCCTATGAGAAGGCGCTTGTCTTTTCTCTTCCTTAATTTCAGTGCTGCGGCCTCAACTCCTTTGTTATTAAAACCCATACGGTTAATAATGGCTTCGTCCTGCACCAACCTAAATAACCGGGGTTTAGTGTTACCGGGCTGCGCTTTTGGTGTCACAGTGCCAATTTCAATAAAACCGAATCCCAGATCACCAAGTTCATTGAAGGCCAAGGCGTCTTTGTCGAGCCCGGCTGCCAATCCCACCGGATTTTGAAATTCGAGGCCAAAAACAGTCCGACGCAATGCCGGGTGAGCCTTTACCGCACTGAGTTTCATTAGTTTTGAAAGTCCCGGAATTCTAATAAAAAAGAAGGTAAGATGATGGGCACGCTCGGGGTTAAAAAGAAAAAGGAAGAATTTGAGAAGGCGATACATTTGTTAAAAGTAGATGATTTTGTCTTGTTACGTCTAAAACTAGTAAGAAAAATGAAAAATTTCAGAACAAATTTATGTTTTTTTACATTTTGAAATAAAAAAAATGTATTTTTGCTCCCGAATTAAAAAATAAAATTAAAGAAAAATGAAAAAAGTATTATCAATTGTTGCTATTGCTGCATTATCAGTTGCATTTGTGTCTTGCGGTCCATCTAAGGAAGAAATGGAAAAACGCGAACAATTAAAACAAGATTCAATTGCTGCTGTTGAAAAAGCAAAACAAGATTCAATTGCTGCGTCTGCTGCTGAAGCTGAGAAAATGGCTATGGAAGCAAATGCTGCTAGAATTGCTGACTCTACACGTGTTGCTGATTCTTTGGCTGCTACCAAAAAAGGCGGAAAGAAGAAGTAAGAGAGACAACGATCTTAAGAAACCCTTAGCGCCCGGCGTTAAGGGTTTTTTTATTCCCCTAACCTTGCCAAAAATCCCGCTAGTTCAAATGTTGCCGTACAATCGGTATTACAATAATCAGTGAGGTCCTTCCTTAGCAAATCGCGTTCTAATTCATTGTCATTGAGCAAGTATTGTTCAAAAAAGTTCATGGCTTCGAGGCCCGAGGTGATCTTGGAATAGTTTACATCCTTCAAAAGCACCGAACTAACCGTTTTGAGAGAGAAATTGCTCTTAAAGTCGGGGTGGTAATAATGCAAATTCAGGAAGATATCGAAAATATCGGCCAACTTATTTTTTAGTGCTTCGAGCTCGGTTTTATAATGTGGAAACTTTTGTATGAGAACATTAATGGCCGAAACCTCCATGGTTTTGTCGTACACCAAAATACTTTCATAAGCCGAAGAAAGAAGGATGAGTTGCCTGGCAAATTCCTCTCTGCCATCGGGTCGATGGTCGGTAAAAAAACTCGTATGCACCGCGCCATCAAAAAAACAAACCAAAAAAGGTACCTGTTCAAAGCACCGGGCGCCGGGTAATTGGGGAATAGCCGGACTCCAAATTTCCATGTCCATGGCGATAGCCGGTTTTCGGATGTTGGCCATAAATTGCCTGATCTTATCAGTGTTCACAATGGCTTTGCCGGCCACGAAGGAGTTTTTGATTTTGATCCATTGGTCTTTTACAATCATGTCATCGCTGATCTGCTCTATGAATCGGAGGCCATTGTTGTGCCACTCAAAGAGCTGGCCACGGTCAATAAATGGTAGGTTAAAAACCGAATTCTCGTGGCTGGTATCCTTCCAGCAAGTGCCAAAGAAGTCGCACACATAGGGCTTAAAGCACTGTTTCCCAATGGCAATGTTTGGAATCGCGTTTTTTTCCACTACCTCATGCGCCTCTTTTATTTGGTGTTCGAAATACGTAAAATTTTCCTCAGCCTTCGATTTTACACTGCGCTTTCTAAATAGGTTTCTTACATCAAGTGGGCTCTCAAGTATATAGTCGGGGTGCAACGTCACCAGAAAAAGGTCCTCCAGATTGGGCAAAATATGCTTTATCACGTAGTATTGCAGGCACGCATCCTTTAAGTAGGTTTCCGAAATCTTGAGCGAACTTTTTACTTCATATGCCGTGTATTTTTCTTCTTCAAAACACAAAATATCTATCATAATCAATACCCCCTCATACACAAATGTTGCTTCGTAAATCACCTGCGTTCCGGCCAATATCAATTCGCGCGTCAACACCAAGGCCTCTGAGCTGTTTTTGCTCAACGCCGCCACATTTGTGCCCCCGGGAAATAATTCTCTGGCAAAAAACCCCACCTCATGCCCGCGTTTGAAGGTGAGGCGTTTGTCGGTACTCACCTTGTCGCGCAAATAAGGGTGTTTTTTGTAAAGGAAAAATGCTTTATGGCATTGCTCAAACTTTAAGAAGGATGTTTTGCTGATTGAATAGTCTGTTTTGCTCATGTGCTGTGTGAGTGCCCTAATTCGACGAAGTTAGTATGTTTCGGGAGATGAGCGGGATAAGGTCAAAAAAAACTTTTACGTACCGTTCCTCAAAAGGGAAAGGATTACACACAAGTTAGTAAGTTACGAAAATGGTAAAAGCACTGCAGATGAGATTTATCAATCATTCACTAATAATCGTTTTTTAATTCTTAAACAATATTTACCTTCGAAGCCTAAATTCATTTTTTATGTCAGCAACACCAGAGGGACGGCAAATCATTTTCAGCATGGTTAATGTGTCGAAGATTATTCCTCCTCAACGACAAATATTGAAGGACATCTATATCTCCTTTTATTACGGCGCCAAAATTGGAGTCCTGGGCTTGAACGGTTCAGGTAAATCCACCTTACTGCGCATCATTGCGGGAATGGACAAAGATTATATTGGAGAGATCCACCAATCTCCGGGTTATTCTATTGGCATGCTGGAACAAGAACCCAAGCTTGATGACAGTAAAACCGTTATTGAAATTGTACGTGAAGGCGTGCAGAAATACGTGGATATTCTCAACGAATTTGAAGAAGTAAATACGAAGTTCGGAGATGAAGAGATTTTGAATGATCCCGACAAGATGGACAAGTTGATTAACCGCCAGGCTCAATTGCAGGAGCAAATCGATCAACACGACCTTTGGAACTTGGATAGTCGCCTCGAGCGCTCTATGGATGCGCTGCGATGCCCCGAATCGAATGCTTCGGTAAAAGTGCTCTCAGGTGGTGAGCGGCGCAGGGTGGCTTTATGTCGTTTGTTACTTCAGGAGCCGGATATTCTTTTACTCGATGAGCCCACCAATCACCTTGATGCTGAAAGTGTGGATTGGCTCGAACAACATTTAAAACAATACAAGGGCACCATCATCGCCGTCACGCACGACAGGTATTTCCTTGATAATGTGGCCGGCTGGATTCTTGAACTCGACAGGGGAGAGGGCATTCCCTGGAAAGGAAATTACAGCAGCTGGCTCGAGCAAAAAGGCGCCCGTTTAAAGCAGGAAGAAAAAACCGAAAGCAAACGTCAAAAAACTTTAGCACGGGAGTTAGACTGGATCCGGCAAGGGGTAAAAGGCCGCGGGGTAAAACAAAAAGCACGTTTAAATAATTACGAAAAAATGTTGGGTGAGGATGTGAAATCGAAGGAAGAAAACCTCGAGATCTATATTCCAAATGGTCCCAGACTGGGTAACGAGGTCATAGAGGCCCATGACGTGTCAAAAGCGTTTGGCGACCGTTTGTTATATGAGAAATTGAATTTCAAATTGCCACCTGCAGGTATTGTGGGAATAATTGGCCCTAACGGTGCCGGTAAAACCACCTTGTTTAGAATGATAATGGCTGAAGAAAAACCCAGCACGGGAGAATTTAAAGTTGGACCTACTGTAAAGATTAGTTATGTGGATCAGAATCACAAAGAACTTGATCCCAATAAAACGGTATACGATGTGATTAGCGGCGGTTTAGATAACATCAATCTCGGTGGAAAAGCAATGAATTCCAGAGCTTATATTTCACGTTTTAACTTTAATGGCAGCGATCAAGGCAAGAAAGTAAGTATATTGTCGGGTGGTGAACGTAACCGTTTGCACCTTGCCATGGCTTTAAAAGAAGAAGGAAACGTGTTGTTGCTCGACGAGCCTACCAACGACTTGGACGTAAATACGTTGAGGGCTTTGGAAGAGGGATTGGAGAACTTTGCAGGATGTGCCGTAATCATTAGCCACGACCGTTGGTTTTTAGACCGTGTGTGTACACATATTCTCGCTTTTGAGGGGGATAGCAGTGTGTATTGGTTTGAAGGAGGGTACAGTGAGTATGAAGAAAACCGGAAGAAGCGTTTGGGCAATGTGGAACCAAAACGCCCTCGTTACAAAAAGTTGGCTGTGTAAAACGATTTCATTTCAAGGATTAATTATTTATATTTAAACATTAAAACTAAGATCTATGATTCACTTTAACTGCACCAAAATTCTGATTCCTGTTGATTTCAGCGATACTTCTTTATTGGCAATAAAGCACGGAGCGTACATTGGCCACAGTACCAGAGCCGGCGTTTACCTGCTGCATGTAGTAAGTGCACAGTATGTGTCACAAAATATGTTTTTGCCGTCGGTGGCTCTCGACCAGAGTTTGATTGAACGAAAAGCAACAGAACGTTTGGCAGAACTGGCCGCTGAAGTGAGTGAAGAATGGGGTGTAACGGTGCAAAACATCGTGCGGGTGGGTTCTCCCAGTGTGGAGATCAGCAAAGTTGCCAAAGATATTGGGGCTTCCATCATTGTAATGGGAACGCACGGGTATTCTCCTTTAGAAAATTTGGTGATTGGAAGCACGGCACTCAAAGTCATTACAAAATCACATTGTCCCACCATGGCCATGAGTGCTGCCGCAGAGCATCGTGGATATAATACCATTGTTTTACCAATTGATAATACGGTTAACTCACGGCAAAAGGTTCACTTCTCTATTGAGTTTGCCAAAAAGTTTGATGCTACGTTGCACGCGCTGGGCTTATTGAGTAATGCCGAAGGTCTTGATAGGCCCGCTATGGAAGTAATTCTTCATCAAATCGAAACACTTGCAAAAGAAAAAGGTGCAAAATACAGTTTTGAGATCCTCGATCATGTTTCGAACAGGGCAAATGCGACTGTTCAATATGTTGAGAAGATAGGTGGCGATCTCATAGTAATTATGACCGATCAGGATGCTGAGCTAAGTGGATTCTTTCTGGGACCATACTCTCAACAAGTAATTCACTTAAGTAAAGTGCCGGTGATTACCATCAAACCCGAAGATTTATTTGTAGAAGAATCCGAAAGTTCCATTCCCAATACCTCCGGTTCTTAATATACCATGTTGTATCAGAAACCTCCGCGAATGTTCACGGAGGTTTTTTTATTCATAATAAAGTAATCTTTTTATGGGAGATCAAAGGGATGTAAAACTGATCATCAAAATTGAATGGGCCGATCTTGATTTGTTCGGACACGTAAACAACGTGGCTTTTTTTCGGTACATGCAGTCGGCTAGAATCGCCTTCTGTGAGGGAATTGGGCTGAGTTCGATGCATGAAAATCAAACAAGTTTTATGGTGGCCTCCAGTCACTGCGATTTCAAAAAACCGCTGCGATACCCGGGTGACATCCTTGTTCAATCCAACGTTCTCTGGGTCAAAAACACGAGTTTTAAACTTGGTCATGCGATCATCAATGGTTCGGGCGAAATCAGTGCCCTAGGGGAGGATGTGTTGGTGGTATTTGATCACCTCAACAAAGTAAAGCTGCCAATCACCGACTCTCTCCGTGAGTCCATCTCCTCCTATTCATAGTCTAACATGTTGCCAAAAGCAACGGCTAGGAGAAGAGAAAGAACAATTCACAAATTGTTTAAAATTATGAGGTTTCTCACTACAAAAATCCGGCACTACGATTACCTTTGCACACAAATTTTTTTGTTATGAGCAGCAACACCGAACATATTACGTGTCTTATTATTGGTTCCGGCCCGGCGGGCTATACCGCTGCAATTTATGCAGCAAGGGCAGATCTTAAACCTGTTATGTATACCGGTTTAACCCCCGGTGGCCAGTTAACCGAAACAACTGAAGTGGATAATTTTCCGGGCTATCCGAAAGGAATAACCGGACCCGAATTAATGGAAGATCTGAAAGCGCAAGCCGAACGATTTGGCACACAAGTGCGATTTGGCTTGGTAACCAAGGCTGATTTAAAAGCTACGCCCAAACGGTTGTGGATCGATGAAACTACCGAAATAACTGCCGATACCGTGATCATTTCTACTGGAGCGAGCGCCAAGTGGTTGGGAATTGAAAATGAAACCCGCTTACGCATGAATGCCGGCGGAGTAAGCGCTTGTGCCGTTTGCGACGGGTTCTTTTTTAAGAATCAAGACGTGGCAATAGTTGGTGCAGGCGATACTGCCGCAGAAGAAGCCACCTACCTTTCAAAATTATGTAAAAAGGTGTATATGATTGTGCGCAGAGGAGAAGGAGAAATGCGGGCCAGCAAGGCCATGCAGCACCGTGTGCGTAATACGGCAAATATTGAAATCTTGTGGGATTCTGAAACTGCCGACATTCTAGGCAAAGAAGCAGTAGAGGGGGCCATTATTAAAAATAATAAAACAGGAACTTCACGCGAAATTAAGATTACCGGCTTTTTTGTAGCTATTGGTCATAAACCTAACACCGACATTTTTAAAGGGCAACTCACGATGGACGAATTGGGATACCTTCAAATTATTCCGGGAAGTACCAAAACAAATATTGAAGGGGTTTTTGCGGTGGGTGATTGTGCCGACAAAACCTACCGTCAGGCCGTAACTGCAGCCGGAAGTGGGTGCATGGGAGCCTTAGACGCAGAAAGATATTTAGGTGCTGCCGCGCTTCATTAGTGGTATTTTTTCAATAACTCATTATATTTCAGTGTAATAAGTCGTTTACTTAAAGTAATCGAAGTGCTTGTTATTTTTCTTGATTTATTGAAAAAAAATCTCAATCTTTAATTTATGGTTAAAGAAGTTAATGCCGGTGCTGCCGCACATGAAAATTCAATCTCCGCGAAATTAACACATGAAGAAACATCTGAACACCTGGATGAGTTTAATCGGACAAAAAAAATTGTGACAGACTTGCTTAATTACAAACGCTCGCTCATCGATCTTGAACATGCTGATTATGATAAGATCAATGAAATAAAAGGGCGCGCCATTGAAGCAATTAATATCTTGTTCAATGATATTATTAGAACTAAAGGTTCCTAAATCTAAAAATTTTTCACTCAACCAATAGAAGTTTTTTCTTCTTGTGCCTTATAGTAGCCACGACTTATTCAGCCAATAAAATAAATTCAAGTTAGAAGGCATTAATTTCACTATGTTTATGCTGAATTACCTTTCCTGCACATGAACCGATTTCTCTTAATTGTTGTTTTTCCTCTCTGCCTTTGCTCCCAAACAGCAAACAAATATCCCAGCCTCTTATGGAAGATCACCGGGAATGGCATCAAAAAACCCTCTTACTTATATGGCACCATGCATGTGAGCAATCGTGTGGCCTGGTATTTGTCGGAGCAATTTTTTGAAGCTCTCAAAAGTGTGGAGGTTGTTGGGCTGGAGACCAATCCGGGCGAATGGCTTGAGAACATGGAGAAAACAGGTGAACTGCAGGAATTGAGTCAGGTGCGCAGTCCCGATCTTTCACAAACCGATTTTTATAAATACACCTTCCGGCCCAAATATCCGGAAAAAGGAATGTTGCAGGGCATCCTCAGCTACGACCCGGATATTATTAACGGTTTACTTTACCGACAAAACAGAAGCAAAGAGAATTTTGAAGAAAATACCTACATCGATCTCTTTATTTATCAATCGGCCTCTAAATTGAATAAAAAAGTAATTAGTCTCGAAAATTTTGCACAGTCCGAAATCAAAGCCCGCTTGTCTTCACTTCCCGATGATGAGCCGGAGACATCCACCAATTCTTCCAACTACTATGACCATACCGCAAAAATTGAAGATGCTTACCGCGATGGTAATCTAGATATGCTCGATAGCCTCAGTAAGCAGGCATCTAGCACAAATACTCAGAAATACCTGATCGAAGATCGCAATGTTTTTTTTGTTCATACCATCGATTCGGTTCTCAAACTGCAGAGTCTTTTTAGCGGTGTTGGTGCTGCACATCTTCCCGGACCTCATGGCGTTATTGAATTGTTGCGTGAAAGGGGATTTTCAGTAGAACCGGTGATGGCAAAAGTTTCTAATAAAAGCACGGCCACCCGCGAAAAATTAGATGAGATGAGTAAGTCTGTGGCCTTTTCAAAACAGTTCATCCCCGATTCAACCTTTAGCGTAGATGCTCCGGGAAAATTCTACCCAATTGTTGAATTGGGAGATCTTAACTATTACATTCATGCCGACATGGTGAATGGGAATTTTTATACCATTGTTCGCCTCAATCATGCGGCGCCTGTTTTTCATATTAGTTCTTCCGAAATGCTGCTGAGGATCGATAGCTTACTGTTTGAAAGTATTCCCGGGAAAATCATATCAAAAAAGGAAATTGTTTCCAATACCGGAATTAAAGGCATAGACATTGTTAACACGACCAGGTCCGGCGAAGATCAGCGGTATCGGATCTTTTTCACAAATACCGAGATGATTCTGTTCAAAGTAGGAGGGAAACACAATTACGCGAGCGGAAAAGAAGCCGACCGATTCTTTAGTTCTATCAGGTTCAAAAGTCCGGCCGCTGCAACTACCACTTTTGCACCACTTACTAAAGGGTTCGTAGCAAACATCCCTACCGAGCATTACTACCTTCATTTCGACGGTATTTCAACAATTGGATTGGCAGAAGATCTTTTTGCCTACGACGGACTCAAAAAACAATGTTATGGTGTGCAACAGGCCATTTACAACGACTTTGACTATTTGGAAGTAGATTCATTTGAGTTGGTGAGATTCACCAAAAACACCTTACACAATTATTCTTTTGACGAATCCCTAAAATACTCACTTACTACAGCGCAACAATTTCCTGCGGTGCAGTTTCATGCAACGAATTCACGTGGTGATTATATAGATGGAAGAATCATCATTAAAGGCGTTCATTATTATTTTGTTTATCAAATAAATGAAAAGGGAAGTACGGCGGATTTTAGTTTTTTAGATTCATTCAAACTCACCGACTTTGAATTTCTAAATCCCATAAAGAAAATAACCGACAAGGATTTCTTATTTGCAGCAAAAGACGAAGTAACAGACGATGCATTGAGCCGCTTCAATGAGGCGTACGCCAGTGCCTACAAAGCAACCCGGAAAAAAACGGACCCGCTTAAGAATGATTTTGCATTTAAGTCGGGCGATAAATTCTATTATTCTCCCTCAAGTAAGGAGTACATTAAAATAGTATTTGAAAAATATAACGATTACGACTACCGGAATCAACAAGAGTTGCAAGGACGCATCGACAGGGCATTTGCCGAATCAGGCACCATGATGTTAACAAATAAGAAGTTGACGACCGACAGCAATTCATTTTACTATCAGTTTTCATTGAAAGATACTGCCACGAGCAGGGCAGTAAAGGTGCAATTGTACTTTAAGAACGGAACCATGCACGAGCTCACCGCTCCTTACGATACCAGCATTGGGCTAAGAGGATGGACCAAAGAATTTATGGAGTCGTTTAGCCCCCTCGATTCGGTAGTGGGAAAGAATATTTTTGAGAATAAATTTGGCACTTTATTACGTGATCTCTCTAGTAACGACACAACGGCTAGGCAGCGGGCCAACAAATCAGTGCCGGCACTTGTTTGGCATAAAGATTTTACCCGAAATTTTGTGACATTTATTTCGGATCAACGAATCCATTTAGTGAATAACGAAAGCAGAGCACAGTTATTTGTGAATGGAGGCACTTTAGGCAGTGAAACTATTATCCAGCCCTATAAGAATTTATACAAACACTATACAGATAGTTTTTACCTTCAATTGTGCCTCCTGAAGGGCCTAGCCTATTTAAAAACGGAGAATTCATTTTCGGCCTTTAGCGATTTGTTATTGAGTGAACCTCCCCTAGTCGGAGATGAGCAAATTATTTCGGATATCTTCAATGTATTGCACGATTCTCTTGAATTTTGTGCCAAATTTTATCCGGCTATGCTTACCCTCACCAAATACGATGAGTACCGAAACGCCGTGTACGCGCTACTTGGCGAGTTAGTGCACAATAACCTAATTTCTCCTGTGCGTTACGCTGCTCAAAAAGAACATATTCTCGAACAGGCAAGTTTAGAAGCAAAACGCTATAATACCCTCGGCGTGAAGCAGTCGGGAAATTCAGAGCGTAGTAATTTTGATCATCTTGAAAAAAATTCGAGAGAACTTGCCGAAAGTATCAGGGGTAGTCTTGAAGGGCTGGCCAATAATAATCTGTACAAAGGTTCTGATTATCTTAAAAATCTTGTTTCGGCCACGCGCCAGCCATTAGTAAATTACGCATATGTGCTTTCACCATTTTACAAATCGGATGAAAAAACAAAACAATTTTTTGTCCGTCTCGCGAAGTTTAGGAATCAGGACATCTTCATGCCTGTAACCATAGATCTCTTAAAACGAAACATAAGCATAAACGACACCATGATCACTTATTTTAGCAAAAACAAATTTACCCGTGCTTATTTTTACAGTGAACTCGAGAAAGAAAAGCTCACGTCACATTTTGATAAAAAGTATCTTAGTCAGGGCAGTCTCAATGAATCGGTATTGCTAAGCCAAAAGCAATTGAACCAATATTACAATACCGACAAAGACTTCAGGAACAAAGACAGTTTGTTACTTCTACGCGAACAAAAGGGCAAAAATAAATACCAGGAAGGAACGCTTTATATTTACAAAAATGTGAAATCCAAAAGTGAAGAAGAATTCTGGACATCGGTCTTTGTGGAGAATACGCCGAACAACCTAAGTTCGAGGATAGAGATCTTAAACAGCACATTTTACCCCGATCCAAAGAAATCGGAATCAGTAAACATCAACATATTAGCCGAACAGTTTGCACTCACTTTCAGAAAACGTGTGGGAACTTCAAGTCATACGGGTGACTGATTTTTTTGATTATTTATGTATCTTTGCAAACTATGTCACTAACTTTCAAAAATGATACGGAAGCGGTATTGGGCTTTGTTTCCAAATACCATGAACTCAACACCGAAATAGCGAAGGTAATCGTTGGGCAGGAGGATACTGTTAGAAATGTGCTCATCTCCATATTTAGTAGAGGACATTGTTTATTGGTGGGGGTGCCGGGCTTGGCAAAAACCCTACTGGTGAATACCATTGCCGATGCCCTTGGTTTGTCGTTCAACCGAATCCAGTTTACACCCGATCTTATGCCCGGCGATATCATAGGCAGTGAGATCCTCGACGAACAACGCCATTTTCAGTTTATCAAAGGACCATTATTTTCAAACATCATTCTGGCCGATGAGATCAACCGGACTCCTCCAAAAACACAAGCCGCTTTGTTGGAGGCCATGCAGGAAAGACAAGTTACCGCAGCAGGAAAAAAATACCCGCTTGACAGTCCTTTCTTTGTGCTTGCTACTCAAAATCCGATAGAGCAGGAGGGAACCTATCCTTTGCCGGAAGCGCAGCTCGATCGATTTATGTTCAATGTGTGGCTCGATTACCCGACGTTTTTGGAAGAATTGCAGGTAGTAAAACTCACTACATCTGATAACAAGGTGCAATTAAGCAAGGTGTTGAATGCACAAGAGATTGTGTTTTTTCAAGAACTGATCAGAAAGATTCCCGTTGCTGATAATGTAATTGAATATGCCGTAAAATTGGTACACAAAACACGTTTAACCGGTGAATACACCAGTGAGGCGGCGAAAAAATATTTGTTATGGGGAGCAGGCCCACGCGCTTCGCAGTATTTGATTATAGGGGCGAAGTGCCACGCGGCCATCAGGGGAAAATTTAGCCCCGATATTGAAGATGTTCGCGCTATCGCCTTGCCAATTTTGCGTCATCGTTTGGTGTTAAATTACAAGGCCGAAGCCGAAGGCGTTTCAGTGGAAGATATTATTAAACAATTAATGTAGGAACAATGGATATTAAAGAGCTTCTTGATGAGGACGCATTTGATCCCGAGAAATTATTTAACGAAAAAGAGTACAGTACTCTCCTTATTAATCGCGCGGGATTTTCGAAAAAAGAAAATGCCGGTGCCGATCTGATTGAGGCCCTTCTTGAAAAAGATTTGACACGTGCCGAAAGTGAAGAGTTGTTTGAGAAGCTCAAAACTACCAATTCAGGTAAGCTCCTTGTGGATGCAATTAAGAAGGCCGGTCGGGTTTCTGAAAAAATTAAATTAGTAGCGGCCTGTTGGGAGTGTGGTCTCGATTTTAGCCCCGATTTTTTAGTGTTTGTTGAGCTGTCGTGTCACGATGATTTTCAATTGGCCCTCGAAGCCCTGTCGGTTGTGGAGAGTTCGGAAGGGGTAATCAGCGAAGGAACCCTCGAAACAGCCATGGAGATTGCCGAAGTTGCCAAAAACAATAAAAATCCACAACTGGTCTCCGACCTGATTTCAAACCTTAAATCACGAATGAATGTCTAATAAGAACCTGACTAGCTGGTTAGAAGTAGCACCCGCCTCCGATTTTTCAATTCATAATATTCCTTTTGGTATTTATTCTGATCAAGGGGTAAATCACCATGCGTGTTCAGCGATTGGGGATTATGTCATCGATTTGTATGAACTTGCTAAACACCAATTACTGAGCTGCGATGCGTCTGTGCTGGAGCAACTGTATCTGAACGATTTTATTTCACTTGGTAAAACAAAAACATCTGCCCTCAGAGTACAATTGATTACCTTGTTAACTGATCCAAATTCCAGACTCAAAAATGAGGAAGCCATTTTTAATGCTGTCTTTAAAAAACAAAGCGCGGTAAAAATGCTCATGCCTGTTAGAGTAGGGGATTACACCGATTTTTATAGTAGTATGGATCATGCTACCAATGTTGGCACCATGTTTCGCGATCCTGCCAATGCCTTATTGCCCAATTGGAAGCACTTGCCTGTGGGCTACCATGGCCGATCGAGCAGCATTTGTGTGAGTGGACATTCCTTTTTCCGTCCCAAAGGACAACAGAAACCTGCCGATTCAGAGACACCCGTTTTTGGCCCCACAAAATTATTGGACATTGAATTGGAAACTGCATTTGTCATCGGAAAATCTACCTCCCTGGGAGATAACGTAACAACAGCACTCGCCGACGAATATATTTTTGGAATGGTATTGTTTAACGATTGGAGTGCGCGCGATATTCAAACTTGGGAGTATGTACCACTTGGACCATTTCTATCGAAGAATTTTGCGAGCACTGTTAGTCCCTGGATAGTAACGTTGGAGGCCTTAGAGCCTTTCCGCACGAAGGGATACAAACAAGAACCGAAAGTACTTCCTTATCTACAGTACGTAGGCGACCGTAATCTCGACATTCAATTGGATGTATTTATTAAACCAAAAGGCGGGGAAGAAAATAAGATCATTACCTCCAATTATAAATACATGTATTGGACCATGGAACAACAGTTGGCCCATCATACCGTAAACGGGTGTAACATTAATGTGGGCGACCTCATGGCAAGTGGCACCATCAGCGGCCCGCAGCCACATGAGTACGGAAGTTTCCTTGAGTTAACCTGGCGGGGAACCAAACCCCTTAAATTAAATGACGGTTCTGAACGAAAATTCGTAAACGATTTTGATACCATCATTATTCGAGGCCATTGTGAAAAAGACGGTATGCGTGTTGGATTTGGAGAATGTGTCGCCACTGCGTTGCCTGCTAAATAGCAAGACCCAACAGAGAGAAGAGTCTATCTTTTTCTATTTCTTTTACTTCGCCTGCGGTCATTCCATCCAGATTAAGATTTTCGATTCGGGTACGAATTAACCGTTTACAAGTGTGCCGAACTGCTTTGCACATTTTCCTGAGTTGCCTGTTTTTACCTTCGGTTAATACAAATTCAAGCCAGGTATGCGGCTCGTATTCCACAAAGGCCGGTTCGCGAGCGGGTATGGCGCCGGTGGTGTATATGCGGTTGACCTCACAGGGCAAGGTGGTGTATGTTCCTTTCTTTTTGACAAGAATCTTGATGCCGTTTCTCAAACGTTCAAGCGTTGAATCTTCCACTTCTTTTTCAACCAATACAAGGTAATGTCGCTTGTGTTTTTTGCTTGGATGCATCAATTTTCGGGTGAGACTTTTGTCGGTTGTAAGTATGAGAAGTCCCTCACTTTCATCGTCAAGCCTTCCTACGGCATGTGTACCTTCCGGAAAATCAAATGCAAGATGACCAAGCAGTCGGTGCTCATAAGGACTAACAAACTGAGAGAGCATTTTATAAGGTTTGTACACGATGAAATAGCGATCCATAAAAAAGTAAAGGTATTTAATAATTCAGAAATTGTTTTGGCCCGATGCTAATTCATCTTATTTAATGGCGGGAGGATGGGTTCCATTTTCAATCAAAAGCCGTACTTTTACTTTGAAAAACTAAACCAAATACACTGAAAGTCCACTGGGTTTGAAGAACAAAACAATGAAATGCCTATTTATAAACATAGGAAGGAGACAGAAACCACACAGAGCACACAAAGTGGATTTGTTCTTCTCTGTGTTCTCCGTGTAAGCCTCTGTGCCTTCAGTGGTTAAAAGCAGACAGAAACTACAGAGATACGAAGGGACAGAGATTCACAGTTTTGTATGATTATTCTCTGTGCAGCTCTGTATCTCTTGTATCACTGTGATTAATTTTTACAGTAGATTTGTTTTTCTCTGTGCCCTTTGTGTAACCCTCTTTGACCTTTGTGGTTAAAAGCAGACAGAAACTACAGAGACACGAAGGGACAGAGATTCACAGTTTTGTATGATTATTCTCTGTGCAGCTTTGTATCTTTTGTATCTCTGTGTTTAATTTTTACAGAAATTGGATTCTTGCGCTAAAAGTGCAATTTTCAAAAACGATTAAGACCAATGAAACATACACTCCTTACCATTTTGTTCTTGTCTGTATTTTTTATAACCTGCAAACATCGTGATAAAAAAGCAGCGCTAAAAGAGAATTATGACCATGAAATAAAAGACAGAGTGGATATCCTAACAAGCCTTTCGGCTGATGATGATTTACTGGCAACACATCTCGTCGAGATCCGGAAGGAATTAAGTACGCTCTTTTTATTAGCGAAGGATGTCGAAAACCTGTCGGCCTGTGCAAATAAGTCGAACTTATTTTTTGGAAAAATGGCGACTGACTATCATTTACACGCACAGGATTTTGAGCTTATAAAAAGGGAAATGAGTCCTTCTGCCATTGAATTGGCGTTAAAGAAGAACGAGTTGTATCTCTTGAACCAATTGGTGTTTGTGAACAGCGGTGCTGCTATCCGATTGTTTAGTGCGCAGAGCGAACAGGGGGAGTAAAAGCCATCGGCAATATTTTGGCGCGTTTGAATGTTTTGGGCCTATTTTAGCGAATATCTTTGCAAAACACCCAATAACTCGCCGGATTTCGCTATTTCCGACGAGAAAAATGATCAATTGGCTTAAATGCAGTTTTTTTATCGGCCGGAATAGCGTGATGGTAATATTAGGCACGAATAGTGTAATGGAAGAACCGGTAAAGTATGATTACACAACAACTTTTGGGTTTAGAGGCGGAAAGTAGTTTTGTGGAGTCGTTTGGCAAATATTTATTTGATAAAATTTCAATTTAACAAAGTTTGGTACTATATTTGAATACTTATCTTCATAAAAATAAACTAAGAGCATGAAAAAATTAATTACAGGATGCATTATTGCACTCATGACCCTTTCAACCAATAGTTGGGGGCAGTATTTCAGCATTGATCCGATTTATTATACGATTTTTGACCAGGATTCACTGGCTGGGTTTGATGAAACTGCGGCGAGGGCTTCTGCTATTTCCGAGAATTTTCTTGGTTCGGAGTTTAAGATAAAGATGTACCGTTTAAAGCGGGAATTTATTGACAATAAATATAACATTAGCCCAAAGGTAGATTACGCCAAAAGATTTGAAGATTTTCTGCAGGCGGGCAGGCCATCACCAAGTCCTGGATGTGTGAACGAAGATTTCGAAGCATCGGCGTCCGGGGCCATCACCGTTTCTACACAAATTACAGGCTGGTCAGTGAATGGCGGCTACAACAGCAACATCAGTTCCAGCAGTACGTCTACAATGGCTCCTTATTATCCCGGTGGACTCTCTGGACCGAACTCTTGCAACCTTTTTGGTTGCTGCCCGATGCCTCCCCAAAATTCAGCATTAATTGACTGCAGTGCCCCGGGAGGTTATGTCGATACTCAGGTAGGTAGTCAATATCCCATCTATTCCGTATTTGGTTCAGGGTCTGCAAATGCCGCGGGTGGCGCGTTAAATCCACAACTCACAGGAGGTATGTTTGGCACCAAAGTGATTCGAATTAATGATGGGGTAACCGGTGATTATAGTATGGAGAAATTATCCAAAACATTTTTGGTAACTGCCCAAAATGCCCTCTTCCAATTTGCGTTTATATCGGTGTTTTCGCCCGGTCACGGCTGTTGTGACGCAGGTGCATTTCAGATCCGTCTTTCGAGCGCAGCTAGCGCGTCAGGTCCTTTTACAGTAATCCCTTGTCCTAACTTTTCGGTTTCGGCGCCTAGTACCGCTTGTACTGCAACTGTGCCTATTACGTATTTAAATGCGGGAACAGGAACTACTTACAGCCCGAGTGTGAACTTCGGACTCATTTATCATCCTTGGAAGTTAAATTCTCTTGACCTCACATTTTATTTGAATCAGTATATTACAATCGACATTCTAACATCCGACTGTACAGCTGGAGGTCACTTCGGGATGTGTTATTTTGACGCGCAGTGCGGACCTATGACGATAACAGGTAACGGTGTTCCTTATGATGCAGGCGCTGCAACAGTAACTGTACCTACCTGCGGTGCAGCAGGTGCTACTATTTGTGCGGCGGCAGGACTTGGGCCATACTCATGGGCTGGTCCGGGTATCACACCTAATCAGTCTACACCATCCATGACCAACCAGTGTTTAACATCCACTATATCGGCAACCTACACCTTGTTTATGCAACCACAGGGATCGTGTGTGCCTATCACCAGAATTGTACAAAGTACTATTACGCCGGCTCCATTATTAGCTGCTTCGGTGCTTCAAGCACAATGCGGAGGAACAATGGCAGTAGTTTCAGTTACGCCTTCAGGTTCCGCTTCAATCCCATCCACTTTAATTTGGTCACCGGCCCCATTGAGTCTCAATACCACTACCACCATTGGACAATATCAGATACCAACGGGTAACACGCCAAGTTTAGTAACTATTACGGCGAGTGATCCACTTGGTTGTTTGGTTACGGCAACAGCTAATGTGAATCCTGCACCTCCTTATCCAACATTTACCGTTGTTAATTTAACCGGCTCAAGCGATATTACGTGTACTTATCCAAGCATTAACTTAGATGCACAAACCACCTACACCTATAACAGTGGCTCCTTGTCCTACTTCTGGGCAAGTAACAGCGCAACGTTTGCTTCCACGCCTGTATCCATTACTAGTCCCGGTATATACACCATTAATGCGGTTGACTTTGTTACCAATTGTGGCATTAGTCATACCATTGCTATTGGAGTAAACACAGTAATTCCAAGCTCTACAGTATCTCCGTTAACGCAATTAATTATTTGTGGTGTTCCTGCAAGCAATGTGAATATTCAAACTACGCAAACGGTAAGTATTACCCATAACGTCCTTTCACCTCAAGGAGGTACGGTATTTTATACCACTCCTTCAGTAAGTTATCCTCCCGGCGGAGTAGGTGTTTATACTACCTGTTTGGTGAACGATATTAATGGCTGTCAAACCTGCAAAACCTTTACAGTGGGATCCAGTTCGGGATTCCCGACGTACAGTGTGGTAAGTGCTCAGAACTTTACATTGGGTTGCGGCACCAAAAGTGTAGCTACTATCAATATCAGTAATGGAAGCACCACTCCTCCGGGTGGACCTGTTTCTTACACCTTGATTGGACCTGCAAGCTCCTCGACAATTCCTACCGGAACTACTCCGCTAAGCAGCAACAATACCTATACTGTTAATGTGCCGGGCACCTGGACCGTTATCACAAAGGACAATACCAATTTGTGTGAAACCAGAACACCTATCTCTATCTTGGATAATAAATTCTTACCCAATGTAAGTGCTGTCGTTCCAAGTCAAATCCTCGATTGTAATACGCCAAGAACTACACTGAAGGCAAAAAGTTTGACCAATAATGTGTTCTATACATGGAATTTCCCTGGCTCACCAAGCTCGCAGCCGGGTGATACCATCACCATCTATGTTAATCCTTCTACACCAAATGCATCATTGATCGCAAATTATACGGTACAAGTGACAGACAGCAGCAGCACCTGTCAGAACTTTTCGGTGGTGCCAATGTACCAGAACATGTTTTTACCAAAGGCAATCATTACCAATGGAGGTACCGGTGCTATTTCTTGTAAAACGCCAAGTGTGATGCTTACTAACCAAAGCACGTCGAGCATTCCAGCGGCAACAGGCTTCCCAACAGGAAACCCCGTAGTAGGTTACTTGTGGAAAGGGCCGAGTCCACAACCGGATATTTCTAATTCATCCACTTATCTGGCCTTAATAGTAGGAACTTATACGATGTATGCGCAGGATAAAAATAATGGATGTATAACTTACACTACCATAGACATTGCTGACAACCGAGATTACCCTGTCGTTAATAATCCAATTCAACCCGGCCCAACAGTGTTAGATTGTGGAGCAATAAGTACTAAGGTAACGCCTATTATTACGTCTCCAACTACCGGGTTAACTTATACGTGGACAGCACCTGGATCAGCTTCTATTACCAATCAATTCTCTATGACCTTAACCACAAATGAAATCGGGGAGTACAGAATCACGGTGTTAAATCCATCAAATGGTTGCCAAACCGAGTCGTCCATGAATGTCATCAATGGTTCATTAACGGCTTCGTTTGACCCTGATCAAACTACCGGCTATGCTCCATTGCCTGTTACCTTTGTGAATACTTCAAAATCGACCAGCAACAACAGTGGAATTACTTCTATCTGGAATTATGGAAATGGAACTACCTATTCGGTTGGAACTGCTACAATTTCAGGATCTGCTCTCTACAATCAGCCTGGTTCTTATACTGTCACCTTGTTTGCAAGCAAAGGAAGTTGTATGGAATCTGCACGAAAAGTAATCACCGTTGAAGTAGCGTCTAAGATGGAGATTCCGAATATCTTTACGCCAAACGGTGACAAAGTAAATGACTATTTCCACTTGACTGCGAGCAATTTAACGGAGATTACAGCCGTAATTATCGATCGTTGGGGTCATGTTGTTTACGAGTTAACCAGTTCTACCGGTAATATTGAATGGGATGGAAAAAACCAGAAGGGAGTAGATGTTGCTGAAGGAGTATATTTCTATACCATCACCGGAAAAGGAAAAGACGGCATTGATTACAACAAAAACGGAACAGTAACAGTTGCACGATAAATAATACAGATCAATTTAAAAGAGATCCGGTGTAAAACCCGGGTCTTTTTTTTTGCCCAATAAGGAACAAGTTCTCAATTTTTTTTTGGTATATTTATAAAGACGGAAAACTAATTCCATGACTGTTGAATGATCCGCTTTGTAGGCGAGGTTCCAATAGGTCATGACTTAAGTCAACTAAACTCGTTAACTAAAACACGATCAACACTAACACCATTTACAGATGAGATTATACCACTTTCTGCAAGCCTTCACCTTTTCTGTCGTTCTATGTATTCCGACAATCTCAAAAGCATGTTCGCCCTTGGTTATTCCAACATTATTAAGCCAGACCTTTGTAGGAAACACGATCGTTTTTAATTGGCAAAGTAATACGACATATCAATGCAACGGGTACTACATGCAAGTGGAAATAGCATGCCTTACCTCCAGTTTTACTGGAGTGGCACCATTTTTTCAGAGCCCTGCCATGAATAAAACTATGACTCCAATGCCCTTTCCCACCCAAACAATTAGTTTGTCGTCCCTTTGTCCAGGCACAACCTATATTTACAGGGCAAGAGAAGTATATCCTCCTTCTACCTTTAGCGGATGGACACAAACCTATACAATTACAACTCCCGGGGTATTTGTGCAGCCTACCTTAAATTTAAGCGGCACCTCTGTGATCGTTTGCCCTCCGCAAACCTCCACGCTCAGCGCTTCGCTCTTAAATGATTGTGGTGACCCCTCTTTTTTCTCGTATGCATGGACACCCTTAACTAGCTTGAGTAGCACCAATACTGCCAGCACCATTGCATCCCCATCGGCAAACATCATTTATACCTGCACAGTAAATGGCGGTAAATTGGGCTGTTGGACAGTGGCCAAAACAATTACACTTAGCCTCAACACGGCACCGCCAACATTTGGCCCGGCACAAGTGGCTCCTGCTACTATTTGTGTGGGGAAAACAAGCGTAATTTCCCTTCCAAACGTAGTAGGCAATGTACAATGGCAATCGGGTCCTTCCAATAGCGGACCATGGACTAATTTGACAGGTGCTGTTTCTCCAACCATAATATCACCACCTCTTTTTGGGAATACCTGTTTTCAGGCCATTGTTTCCTCCTGCACGAGTACACTTAACTCTGCCATTGTATGCGTTACTACCAATTCAGTGCCCGTATTAACGGCAACTGTGCTTCAAACAAACTGTACAAATACAGCCGCCATTGCCGGTTTTTCGAATCCCGGTTCTTCAGGTACACCTACCAGCATTGTGTGGTCGCCTTTACCATTATCCATTAATGGTAACAGCACGGTTGCGAGTTATACCTATTTTGGGCCGGCGAGTTTTACCGCATCGTTTCCCGATGGCTGTGTATCTGTTTCTACGTTCAGCATCGATCCATTTCCACCACTCCCAACTTTTACACTTGTAAATTCAAGCGGTTCAAACAGCATTACTTGCGCTACACCTACCATTAATGTTGCAGCCATGACTAATTATACGTTTGGCAGCATTAGTTATTTTTGGTCGAGTCCAAGTGCCACCTTTGCATCCAACGCGGTAGGCATCGTAAACCCCGGCAACTATGTGGTTGCAAGTCTCGACCCAGTAACAAATTGTTCTGTAACCCGAACAATTTCTATTGGCGTTAACACAGTATCCCCTTTGTCGGCAATCACCCCATCCTTTCAAAATATTACATGCAGCATTAGTTCTATTGCACTGGTGAATGCCACCGCTTTGTCACCCACTGTAAACATTACCCATCAAATTATGTCGCCTCTGGGTACCACTTTAAGTGCCACAACGGGTACTATGACCTATGTGGCTGGAGGCCCCGGCACCTATACACATTGTTTGGTAAATAATGATAATGGGTGCAGCACCTGCAAACAATTCACGGTTTTTTCAAACGTGGGATTTCCCACTTTCAGCGTAGTGAGTGCGCAGAATTTTTCACTGGGCTGTGGTACCAGAAGTGTGGCCAATATTAGTATTATTAATGGTGCAACCACGCCTGTACCAGGTGGACCCATTTCGTATACATTACTTGGGCCGCCCACATCTACAGTTTACACGCCAGGTGCAGGCAGTACCTATACCGTAAACGTTCCGGGGACCTGGACGGTGGTGACACGCGACAATACCACGATGTGCGAATCTAAACTTCCATTTTCGATCTTGTCAAATACTTTTGCTCCCGCTATTGATTCAGTAATTGTACCTCGAAATGTGTTGGATTGTGCCACACCACAGGTCACCCTGCAGGGAGTGAGTTCAACTCAAAATATCAATTACAACTGGACCTTTCCCGGAATACCGGGCAATCAACCTGGCAGTACACTGGTGGTCGCAAACGGCACACTCGCTCCAACAGCGACCCTCGTCGCAAATTACACCTTAACGGTTACCGACAAGAGCAGCACTTGTTTTAATACCACAGTGGTGCCTATTTATCAAAACAAGTATCTTCCCAATGCCAAAATAACCAACGGAGGAGTTTCAGCCATCTCTTGCAAAACACCCACCCTCACCCTCACCAACAGCAGCAGCACCGGCATTCCGGCAAATTCTATGTTTCCGAGTTTCTTGCCGGTAATTGGAGCAGTATGGCAGGGACCAAATCCTCAAGTTACTTTTAGTAATGTATCAACCTATCTTGCCTATATGGTTGGAGAATTTACTTTAACTGTACTCGACCTTAACAACGGCTGTACTTCCAAGACCGTTATAGCGATTGCAGATGATCGCGATTATCCGGTGGTGAACAATCCGGTAAAACCCGCAAATTTTATTATCGATTGCGGCGCATCGAGTGCCTCAATAACACCTATTATTACTAGTCCCACAAATGCCTTAACCTATCAATGGTTTGCGGTTCCGGGGGCGAGTATCACAGGAGCTGATAACAAAGTGGCATTGGTAAATGAACCGGGAGAATATCAGGTTTTAGTAACTAATACCCTCAATGGCTGCAGCAGTTCGGGGCTGGTATTTGTGGTGAATGGCACTCTTCAGGCAGGGTTTACTCCTGAAAAACTGCAAGGTTTTGCGCCGCTTACCATCGCTTTTTCGAATGACTCTCGCACGAGTGTTGGAAATGGCAGCATTAGTTCGGCCTGGAGCTTTGGCAACGGCACATCCTCACTTACTGCCGGAGCACATATTTCGCCCTCCACCACCTATAAATTTGCTGGAACTTACAGCGTTACCATGTTTTCTTATAAAGGTCCCTGCATGGATACAATCGTAAAGACGATTCTGGTAGAAATACCATCTGAACTGGAAATACCAAACATTTTTACACCAAATAATGACGGTGTAAATGATGAGTATTTTATTAAGGCAGCTAACATAGCGGAGATCTCCATGCAGGTGCTTGATCGCTGGGGACAAATAGTATTTGAAGTAAGCAGTCAATCGGGAAATGTGGTTTGGGATGGCAAAAATCAAAAAGGAATAGAGGTAGCAGATGGTGTTTACTATTACACATTGGTAGCCAGTGGCAAGGATGGAATTGATTATAAGAAGAGTGGAACTATAACAATTACGAGATAGAATTACTTCCAATTAAAAAGGACCCATCATTTTAGCACGATGGGTCCTTTATTTTGATTAAAAGAATAATTTTATTTACTCAAATATAAATTTCGTTCACTGTACACATTCTGAAAATATTCATCGTGCAGATCATCAATGAAATAAATAGCTTCACCTGTACTTTTCATTTCAGGCCCTAATTCCTTTTGGATCTCGGGAAACTTCTCATAACTGAACACCGGGATTTTGATCGCGTAACCTATTTTCTTAGGTTTAAACTTAAAGTCTTTCACTTTCTTCTCTCCCAACATTACTTTAGTGGCATAATTCACATAAGGCTCGTCATAAGCCTTCGCGATAAATGGCACTGTGCGTGAGGCGCGCGGGTTTGCTTCAATAATGTACACTTTACCATCTTTTACAGCAAATTGTATGTTTAACAAACCTACTGTGTGCAAGGCCAATGCAATAACTTTAGTATGTTCTTTAATTTGGCGGATTACATCGGCCGAAAGATCAAAGGGAGGAAGAACGGCATAACTGTCTCCACTATGAATTCCCGCCGGTTCAATGTGCTCCATAATGCCAATGATATACACATCGGTTCCATCGCAAATTGCATCGGCCTCGGCTTCAATGGCACCTTGCAAAAAGTGGTCAAGTAATACTTTATTATCAGGAAGGTCATTCAACAGTTTCACCACGTGTTGTTCGAGCTCCTGTTCGTTGATCACAATCTTCATGCTTTGTCCACCAAGTACATAACTGGGACGAACAAGGAGAGGAAACCCCAAACGTTTGGATAAAGTCACCGCTTCTTCTGCGTCCTCAATCACACCAAATTCGGGGTAGGGGATGTTGTTATCTTTTAACAGACTTGAAAAACTGCCCCGGTCTTCAGCAAGATCAAGGGACTTAAAATCTGTTCCAATAATTTTAATACCATACCGATCGAGCTTCTCAGCTAGTTTCAGAGCGGTTTGTCCGCCCAATTGAACAATTACTCCTTCGGGTTTTTCATGCTGAATGATGTCGTAAATATGTTCCCAAAAAACGGGTTCAAAATAAAGTTTATCAGCTGTGCTGAAATCGGTACTAACGGTCTCGGGATTACAGTTGATCATAATCGTTTCATACCCACACTCTTTGGCTGCCAGCACACCATGCACACAACTGTAATCAAATTCAATACCCTGACCAATACGATTGGGTCCGCTACCAAGGATCACTACTTTTTTACGGTTACTTGAAATACTCTCATTTTCAACTTCAAATGTTGAATAGTAATAAGGAGTTTTTGCTTCAAATTCAGCAGCGCAGGTATCTACCAATTTATACACGCGCTTGATTCCCATTTTTTCACGTTTGGTGTACACTTCGCTTTCTTTGCATCTCAAGAGGTGCGCAATCTGCCGGTCGGCATAGCCCTTTTGTTTGGCTTCGTAGAGAAGATCTTTGCTAAGATTATTGAGGTCGTATTTCTCAATCTCATCTTCCAAAGCAATCATTTCTTCGATCTGCTGCAAAAACCACATATCGATTCGTGTTAACTTTTGAATTGTTTTGATAGAGATTCCCAGTTTCAGAGCATCGTAAATCATAAACAAGCGGTTCCAACTCGGACGCTCCAAAGCTCTCAGTAATTCTGCCTGATCGGTAATTTCTTTGCCGTCGGCACCCAAGCCATTTCGTTTGATCTCGAGACTTTGACATGCCTTTTGAAGCGCTTCCTGGAAGCTTCTGCCAATGGCCATTACTTCGCCAACCGACTTCATTTGAAATCCTAACTCACGGTTACAACCTTTAAATTTATCAAAGTTCCAACGCGGAATTTTTACAATCACATAATCCAGCGTGGGTTCAAAATATGCTGAAGTGGATTTGGTAATATCGTTCAATAATTCATCGAGTTGGTACCCTATAGCCAGTTTGCTGGCAATGCGGGCAATGGGATACCCGGTGGCTTTGCTGGCCAGAGCCGACGAGCGCGACACACGCGGGTTAATTTCGATGGCGATGATTTCTTCTTTTTCGTCGTTGCTGACGGCAAACTGTACATTACATCCTCCCGAAAAGTTTCCAATACTACGCATCATTTTGATGGCCATGGTACGCATTTTCTGATAGGTGCTATCGCTCAAGGTCATGGCCGGCGCCACGGTAATACTGTCACCTGTGTGCACACCCATGGGATCGAAGTTCTCAATCGAACAAATGATGGCTACGTTGTCGTTCTGGTCTCTTAATAATTCTAATTCGTATTCTTTCCATCCCAGTACTGCTTTATCAATCAATACTTCATGAATAGGGGAGGTCTGGAGTCCGCGATTCAACAAACTGTCGAAATTCTCTTTTTCATACACTACCGATCCGCCGCTGCCACCTAGGGTGAAGGAAGGGCGAATTACCAAGGGGAAACCAAAATCTTGAGCAATGCTTTTACCTTCCAGAAAAGACTTGGCAATTTTACTCGGTGCCATGGCTACTCCAATTTCATTCATCCGAATTCTGAACAAATCACGGTCTTCGGTCACCTTGATGGCATCAATATCTACACCAATCATTTTCACATGGTACTTTTGCCAGATCCCCATATCCTCACATTTTAGGGCAAGGTTGAGAGCAGTTTGACCTCCCATGGTGGGTAAAACCGCATCGATGTGACGTTCTTCAAGAATTTTAACAATGGACTTTACCTCCAATGGCAATAAGTAAATATGATCGGCTGTGACCTTGTCGGTCATGATAGTAGCCGGATTTGAGTTGATAAGAGTTACCTCAATCCCTTCTTCACGTAAACTTCTTGCCGATTGTGAGCCGGAATAATCAAATTCGCAGGCCTGGCCTATTACAATGGGGCCGGAACCTATTATTAACACCGATTTTATGGATTTGTCTTTTGGCATCGTGCAGAATATATTTTGAAATCGTGCAAAGATAAAAGAGAGCGGGCAATGCTGAAAGAAAGATATTGACTAAATATCAAGGGGAGCAAAAAAAATCCCGGAATGTTAATTCCAGGTCATAAAAAGGAGAAAAAAGCTTTTTTTTATTCTTGCGAGGACTCCTGTGCAGGTTCCTTTTTGCCTTTTGCTTCAGCAACAACAATGTTACGTTCGTAATGTTCGGTACCGTTCAGCGCATTAATTGCTGCGGTGGCCTCTGCATCATTCGCCATTTCAACAAAGCCGTATCCTTTACTGCGACGGGATTCTTTGTCTTTAATGATTCTAACACTTGTTACTTCACCAAATTGTGAGAAAAGTTCGCTTAGAGTCTGTTCTCTCACTTTAAAACTGATGTTACTGATAAAAATGTTCATAGTTGCCTTAGGATTTGTGTGAATAGTAAAAGTAGTTAATAAAAACACAAAAGCAAATTTTTCGACAAAATTTGTTAAAACTGTACCTATTTTTAACAAAAAGCGCTTAAGTTTTTGAAATAATAGCCTCCATGCTAATTTCAACATTGGCATCTTTTGGCAGTCTTGCCGCTTGTATAGTGGCTCTTGCCGGAAAATCACCCTTAAAGTAGGAAGCATACACCTCGTTCACATGTACAAAATTGTTCATATCGTTCAAAAAGATGGTGCTTTTCACCACATCATCAAACGAACAGCCGGCCGCTTCCAGAATGGCCCCAATATAACCCATCACCATCTTAGTTTCTTCCTTAATGGTGGTTTTTACCAATTGTTTGCTTTGAAGGTCCATAGCGATGGTTCCGCTAATGAACATGATGTTATCTACAATTATGGCCTGATTGTAAGGTCCTATAGGTGCAGGGGCATTGGGAGTATTGATGATCTTTTTCATAGTGGTGCTTTTTTTGAAAAACAAATATAATAAAGTTTTATAAACCTGTTTCTGTAAGAATCCCTGAATTTTTACGAATCCTGATTTTTAAGTTTCACCATCGTTAAAATGGTAGCTATGGCAACGGTTTCACCGGTTTCGTCGTACACATCCACCAACCATTTCACAATGCCTTTGGCAAGATCCTCGGCACTCTTCTTTTCCTGCAAAATCTTCTCTTTACAGGTAAATCTCACGCCAATGGTAGCTCCCATGTACACAGGTTTGGTGAAGCGGCATTCGTCGATTCCATAATTCAATAAAACGGGACCTTTCTTCGCATTCACAAATAATCCTGCGGCTTTGCTTAAAATATAATAACCGTGCGCAACGCGGCCGGTAAAGATGGTGCCATCCAAACTGGTAACGTCGGTATGCGCGTAAAAATGATCACCGCTTACATTCGCAAAATTGATCACATCGGCTTCTGTTACCGTGTGTTTCGCGGTAATCAACGTTTCGCCGATTTCCAAATCTTCAAAATACTGACGGAAAGGATGAATGTCTTTTTCAATTTGTTTGCCACCCACCTGATACTGATTTAGAATGTAAGAAATAGTGGTAGGGGAGCCCTGAAGGGCCGTACGTTGCAAATAATGAAATACACCGCGCTTGCCGCCCATTTCTTCGCCGCCGCCGGCACGGCCCGGACCGCCATGAACCAGCAAAGGCATAGGGGAACCGTGACCGGTACTTTCTTTAGCGCACTCGCGGTTCAATACCAAAATTCGTCCATGCATGCAGGCCGCTCCAATGGTAAAGTCTCTGGCAATTTTATCGTTGGCTGTAACAATGCTGCTTACCAAACTGCCCTTCCCTAATTTACTGAGTGCGATAGCGTCTTCAATGGTTTTATAAGGCATTAAGGTGCTTACCGGTCCAAACGCTTCAATATTGTGACAATCTAAATTGCTGAATGGTTTTTCATTCAGAAAAATAATGGGAGGCATAAAAGCGCCTTTCTTTTTATCAGCTCCTTTTACATCGAATTTTTCGAAGTCCCCAATGATAATCTTTTGGGTTTTTGACAATTGCTCCACTTTTTCTTTCACCTCTTTAAGTTGGGCCAGTCCCGCCAAAGAGCCCATACGCACCCCTTCCACACCCGGGTCACCAATAATGTTTTGAGCTAAGCGTTTTCCCAAGGCAATATGAACATCTTCAATTCTGTTTTCGGGAACAATGATACGGCGTATGGCGGTACATTTTTGACCGGCCTTGGTGGTAATCTCACGTGCCACTTCTTTAATAAAAATATCGAACTCAGGCATGTCGGTGGTCACATCGGTACCTAATACACAGCAGTTGAGTGAATCGGCTTCCATATTAAAGGGCACAGATTCTTCAAGAAGACGGGGATGCGATTTTAGCATTTTTCCGGTGCTGGCAGAGCCTGTAAACGTTACTACATCCTGATTCATCACATGATCCAGAATTCCGTTGGCACTTCCGCAGATGAGTTGCAGGGCCCCTTCAGGCAGGATTTTACTCGCCACAATTTCTTTTACCACCGCCTCCGTTAAAAAGGAGGTAACGGTTGCCGGCTTTACGATGGCAGGCATTCCGGCTAACCAATTTACGGCCACTTTTTCGAGCATGCCCCATACCGGGAAATTGAAGGCATTGATATGAATGGCTACTCCTTCTTTGGGTACACAAATGTGATGACCAATGAAGGTGTTATTTTTGGAGAGTTTTGCCACCTCTCCGTCATAGCAAAATGTTTCGTTCGGAAATTGGCGACGCAGAGAAGCATATGTAAATAAATTTCCGATCCCACCTTCAATATCCACCCAACTATCAATTCGAGTGGCACCGGTGGCGGCACTAATTTTATAAAAATCTTCTTTCTTAGCCAACAAATGCACGGCCAGAGCTTTCAACATGAGACCTCTTTCTTGAAAGGTCATTTTACGAAGAGCAGGACCACCCAAGTTTCGGGCATACGCGCACATTTTTCCAAAATCGATGCCTTTACTGCTGGCGGAAGCGATTATTTCGCCGGTAATAGCATTGTAAAGGTCTTGTCCCTTTTCTGTTCCTCCCAGCCATTGGCCGTAGGCGTAATTCTGTAATTGGTTCATGTAGAAATAGAATTTTGTATCCATGTCAAAAATAAGAAAGGAATCACTAATAAACCAAGGCCTACGCTTTAAAGATGGAAATAAAGGGCGAAATTAGACAAAGGAATTGCTCATGTAACAAACCAAACAAATGACACAAATTCTTTTCTTATGTACTACAGGAGCCCTTTTTTTCTCTCCCTTTCAATTCTTTCTCTGGTTTTTTCAGCCTTGTAAATAAATTCTTTACGCATGCGTTCGCCAACAATAAAAATGTCTTTTCTAAAGAATGGACAACAGGCGTTTACAAGCACTTCTTTATTTTCACTTTCCATGGAAATGCTGGCGGACTTATTATGTACAGGGCATTTCAGCGACTTTACAGCTTGTCGAATCTGCTCTTCCAGTTTTTTATTGGGACGTTTTAATTCCATGCTATGAGATTTTGATGGTATGTGAGAAAAGGATCTCCTCAAAAAAAAATCGACCTCATGAAGGTCGATTTTTAATTGTGAGAACTGAATTAAGCTTCTTTCTTTTCAACCATTCCTTCCGGTTTTGGTAATAGCACTTTACGGCTTAACTTAATTTTTTTGGTTTTAGGATCATCACCCACGTATTTCACTTCAATGATATCTCCTTCTTTTAACAAACCTTCCAACGTATCAATGCGTTTCCAGTCGTATTCACTGATGTGCAGCAATCCGTCTTTTCCCGGCATAATTTCAACGAAGGCACCATAAGGCATAATCGTTTTTACTTTCGCCTGGTAGATATCTCCCAGTTCGGGCACTGCTACAATTTGTCTTACTCTGTTTTTAGCAGCGGTTACATCGGCCAAATTAGTTCCAAAAATTTCAACGATTCCGGTTTTATCTACTTCAGAAATTACAATGGTAGTATTGGTTGCTTTTTGCATTTCCTGAATTACTTTACCTCCGGGTCCTATAATGGCGCCAATAAATTCACCGGCAATCACAATCTTCTCAAAACGAGGAGCGTGTGGTTTGTAATCAGGACGAGGCGCATCAAGAGCTTTTAACATCTCATTCATGATGTGCAAACGTCCTTGTTTTGCTTGTTCCATGGCTTTTTCCATTACTTCGTAAGGCAAGCCATTTACTTTAAGATCCATTTGAACGGCTGTAATACCATCGCGGGTACCGCATACTTTAAAGTCCATATCACCCAGGTGATCTTCGTCTCCCAAAATATCTGATAAAATAGCATAGTCGCCTTTTTCATCCGTAATTAAACCCATGGCAATACCTGCTACCGGTTTTTTCATTTGAATACCGGCGTCCATTAATGCGAGCGAACCTGCGCACACAGTGGCCATACTGGATGAACCATTGCTTTCTAAAATATCACTCACAATACGAATGGTGTATCCCGAATCCATTGGCACCATACGTTTTAACGCACGAAGTGCCAGGTTACCATGTCCAACTTCACGACGGCCCACACCACGGTTTGGTTTTGCTTCACCGGTACTAAATCCGGGGAAGTTATAGTGCAATAACAACGTTTCTTCACCCTGATTAAAGGCACCATCAATTCTTAATTTATCGAGTGGCGTACCAAGCGTAACTGTTGTTAACGATTGAGTTTCACCACGCGTAAACACTGCGCTACCGTGCGGCGATGGCAAATAACTTACCTCCGCCCAGATATTCCGGATGTCGGTAGTTTTACGTCCATCTAAACGAACTTTTTCATCGATGGCCATACGGCGCACCGCTTTGTATTCTACTTCGTGGTAATATTTATTAATCAGTGTTTCTTTTTCTTTCAATTCTTCGGCACTGAATTGTTTTTTAAATTCATCAAGGGGAGCCTTGAAATTTACTTTACGATTGGTTTTATTTCCGTCTAATTTCTTAGCTGCGGCATACACGGCATCGTACGTTTCTTTCATCACCTTTGCTTTCAGGTCAAGATCATTTACTTCGTGACTGTATTCACGAATTGTTTTCTTACCTGCTTTTTCAGCAAATTCGTTAATGGCCTTAACCTGTATTTTAATGGCTTCGTGCGCAAATTTGATAGCTTCCAGCATTTCAGCTTCGCTCACCTCACTCATTTCACCTTCAACCATGGCAATATCGCTTGCTGAACCAGCCACAATCATATCTAGGGTACTGCCTACTAACTGAGGTTTTGTAGGATTAATCACCAGCTTGCCGTCAATTTTGGCAACACGTACTTCGCTAATGGGACCATTAAAAGGAATGTTGCTCACCGCAATTGCTGCGGAAGCAGCTAAACCCACGAGGGCATCGGGCATATTTTCTTTATCAGAAGAAATTAGTGATAACATCAACTGTGTATCAGCATGGTAATCTTCCGGAAATTGTGGACGTAAAGCGCGGTCAACGATACGGCTGATCAACACTTCGTAATCCGATAATTTGGCTTCGCGTTTAAAAAATCCGCCCGGAAATCTTCCCGAAGAAGCATATTTTTCTTGATAATCCACGGTAAGTGGCAAGAAGTCAACACCTTCTTTTGCGTCTTTATTACTTACGATTGTGGCTAAGATCATGGTATCGCCGAGGCGTACAACAACCGATCCGTCTGCTTGCTTGGCAAGTTTTCCGGTTTCTAAACTAATGATCCGGCCATCGCCGATATCAAAACTGTGAGTGATTCCTATTTGTGACATGTTTTTTTGTTTTGTGTCCCAACGTTTTCGGGACGGATTTATATTGTTTTAATTTATTCTTAAACTTAACAGTTAGACGCTGAGGCACTGAGGCACAAAGGTTTCAACGAATTTTTTTTAACTTTAGGTAGGATGACTGAGGATTCAAAGTTAGTTTGCCCATGTCTCTCTACTTTTCCGCGTCAATCTCGTAAATGGGTGAGGTTTAACAAAAAAGGCACTTCGAAACGTTCTTCGAAATGCCCCTTTTAAATAAATTCATACCCTTCCAACAAAAGCCGGAATTATTTACGGATATCTAAAGTTTTAATAATTGCACGGTAACGCATCAGGTCATTCTTTTTCAAATAATCCAATAACGCACGGCGTTTTCCAACCAAATTTAACAAAGCACGTTGCGTGCCAAAATCTTTCTTATTACCTTTTAAATGACCGGTTAAATGGTCGATGCGAAGTGTAAATAACGCAATTTGTGACTCAGAACTTCCTGTGTTCTTTTCAGCGCCACCGTGTTTCTTAAAAATGTCTTTTTTTACTTGTGATGATAAATACATTATTCTGTTTTTTATTTAAGGCGACAAATATACTGGTTTTTATATAAATACCAAAATAATTCGGACTCCTTTTAGGTAATTAAGCCTCAATAATCTGGCTTACCCTCGGCACCTTCTTTTTACTATCGCGCAAAGGCTCAAAAATGGCTCAGAGTAAGGCTCATACGAATACCAGCAACATCATTGTTTAATGACCTTTAGCACCCTCAGCGTGTTGTTATTCTGCGTAATACTCACAAAATAAATACCGCTTGCCTCCGCCGAAATATCCAGCTCCGTTTCCTCAGCACTCAGCTCTTTACTCAGGATATTCCTACCCAATGCGTCTACTACTCTCACAGTGATCTGATGTGCGAACGTCTCACAATACAAGATCATTTTCCCGCTCCCCGGATTGGGATAGATTCGAATGCCGTCATTAATTGTGGATTCTACCAGCCCTGTGCATGAATTTACATTTAAGGTGAGCACGGCGGTCTGCGAGCAGCCGGTGCTAAAAGAGCCGGTTACGCTATAGGTATATAGAAAGGAGGAAGTGGGCGTAACCACCACTACCGAATTTGTTTGGCCGCTGCTCCACGAATACGAGGTAGCGCCCGATGCTGTGAGGGTACTGGTTTCAAATTTGCAAATAGAAGCTCGACTGGCCAAGGCCACCACAGTGGGACTTGCATTTACGGTTACCGTGGTGGAATTTGAACCCGGGCAGCCGTTGGGTCCCGAACCTATCACCGAATATATTGAGGTAATAGCGGGGGTTACTGTGATACTCGAAAATGGTGAAAAAGTGCTCCATATAAGAGTGGTAGCCCCCGTTGCGCTCAAAGTAATCTGATTTCCCTTGCAAATGCCCGTAGAAGGAGTGATTCCGGGAGTAAACGAATCCACTAGCACCGCAAGGGTGTTCGACTTCATACATCCGGCTGCACTGGTGCCGGTTACGGTGAAAATAGAATTTGTTGTTGGATAAACTACCGTTGAAGGTCCTGCCGGGGAGCCGGTCCAGAGATAGGTAACCGAATTTCCGCTTGCATTTAATGCCACAGAATTACCCAAACAAACGGAGGGGCTGCCGGACGAAACATTGATAATGGGAAGAGCGTTTAGAAAGACGGGTATCACCGTGCTAGCGGCACATCCATTACTGTTCATGCCACTGAGGGTATAATTGGTGGACACCAAGGGGTTGTCGAAATAGGTACTTCCTGTTGCTGTTCCCGAACCGGAGGCCCAAGTAAATGAACCGGCCCCGCTTGCTGTAAATGTGATTTGGTCACCCACGCAGGGCACACTTGGATTAAACAAGCCAGCGATTTGAATAGGCACCACCGTTACCGATACATTTGTAGAGGCATAGCAGCCCATGGTGTTTGAAGCGGAAACGGAGTAAACAGTATTTACCAGAGGATTGACGCTAATGCCGGAGCTTGTTGCCCCTGTGCTCCAGCTGTAATTGGTGGAACTAAGGGCGGTGAGTGAGGCAGTACTTCCGCACGAGATAGATTGGGAAGCTGCCGATATGGTTACAGTATGCCCAAAGATCCCTTCAAGTCCGAAATATCCATAATTGGCTGCCACCACAGAAAGAGGGCCTCCGCCAAGCGCAACAGAGTAATAGAGATTGGCCGGGAGGTAAGGGGAAAATAACGTGCCGGCCGGAAAATAACCCAGACTGCCGGTTGGCATTTGCGCAAATCCCAAGTAATACTGAGTGGCCGGCGTAAGCGCAACAGGTGTGGAAAAATTGAAAGTTTGAAAAGTTCCCAGAGCAGAATTTGTTATTTGAAGGGTATTGGTAGTGGCTAGCACTGCGCCGATCGCATTCAATAGTACGCCATACACATTGTTTCCAACGGAAGGCGTGTTTGTGCTCACAGCGCCCCTCAGTCCCGTTAGGTTAGAAGCCACCGGATTCAAATAGGGAGTGGCAATTATTCCTGATCCTGTATTAAACCCAACGGCGTTATAAGTATAATTACCGATGGCGGGATTTTGCCCCCAGAGATTACAGGTCACACTTTGTGAAAAAACTACTGAATTATTGGTATTGTTTTGATCGCCCGGAACACTTACCGACACGGTTTCAGCCCCCGGATTACTAGGATTAAAAGGTGCAAACGAAATAAGTGTGCTTGCCCCCGCGGCTAGTGACGACACAACTTGCGTGTTTGAAAATGGGTTTGGCCCTACCACGTTTAAATTCACGCTAAAATTGCTGAGACTTATGTTGCTTCCGTTCTTTACCATGGCGCGGATGGTGTGGGGCGAATTGAGTACTAAGGGAACTCTTCCCAAAGCTTCTATTCCTAATACAACAACATCATTTGAGTAGGGATTAGTTAAGCCAAATAAAAAGGTAGGCCGAAACGGCGTGTTGGTTAATGTTGGAGGCGCAGAGCCTGTTGTGGCACTTGAAGCGCAGCCCGGATTTAAAGCCAAACTTTCTGCAAGGTAAGTGGCAGGTGTTGAACTAAAAGGCCCCGTAGAATTCCAGTCGTATGCCACATAAATGCCACCGCCCCCGTAAACAAAGGGTGTAGAGAGTGTAAGTAGCACGGAGGTGGTTCCTGCTGTGAGCGGAATAGTCATAATATTGGCATATACGCTCGTCATTCCGGTAATGATGGTTGACCAGGTCGTTCCTTTTAAATAGGCTACATCGGTGGTGTTTTGCAGGTAGACCGAGAAATTACCGGAGGCTGCGGCGCCAGTACATCCGGCACTGAGTGTAAATCCAAATTGCGTGATGGTAGAGGTGGCGGGGAGACTCCCCAATTCTGACTGGAGAACCAGGGCACAGGCCCGCATATACGCGCTCGAAGAAAGTCCGTTGGGTGCTCGTAATTGTGTAGTAGCATTGCTTTGCGGCGCATCCACAATTAGTATGGTCTGCGCAAATGCAACATTCACTGAGATAAAAATGAGTGCGAAAAAAAATAGACATTTTTTCATGATGAGTGGGTTTAATATTCCTATTAAAATTAGTAATAAATACTACTCTTATGAAAAAATTATAATATAATCTAAAAACAAATAAAGATTCAGATTAAGTGCCCTACTAACTATTGCTTGATGACCTTAAAAGACTTGAGCGACGTATCACCTGACTTTACAGTTACAATATAGATTCCTGCAGGTTCGGTTTGAAGGTTAATTTCCAATTTTTCTTCGGCAAATATCTCGCTTCTTACAACCTCTCCAAAGGCATTAAAAATTTCAATTTTCCTGTCCAGTGCCGGCTCTTCTGAAAAAATAGTGATGGTGCTATGCACAGGATTGGGGTAAAACGAGCACAGTTCTGACTTTGTAACATTGCCGGATATTCCCAGGCAATTTGAAACAGATACCACTACTATTTTCGAACAGCCTGCGCTACTTGCTACGGTGAGTGTATAAGTGCCCGGAGAAGTGGTGGTTAAGGAAGGCGTACCTGCACCCCAGCTAACTGCACCGGCGGGACTGCTCCAAGAGTATGTATATGCAGGCAACGGGAGGGGAAGAACAGGGTAAATCTGGACCTGCCCACCGGAACACAAATAAAAATTCTGTGAGGGAGGACTTACATTTGGAAAAGCTCGTTGGTCACTAATCATAATATTGGCTGTGGAAGAGCAACCATTATTTGAGTCCCTTGCTACCAATGTGTATACACCACCCGCATTTGCAGTGTATGTTGCTGAGTTTGCAAGAGTATCCGGAGCCGGACTGTCCCAATATTGCGCATTGACCGGACCACTATTTGGAAAACCTGAACTACCTGAAATACCGGTAGTACTCACATTGTTAAGCAAAATACTTTGACTTGAACATGTGAGGGTGTATTGGCCGCCAGTATTAATGGACACGTTTGGGGGTGCAATGTTTTGATAAACAGGAAAGGGAGTGTAACTCTTACATCCATTTGTAGTACTTGTAACTACAAGCGTATAGTTACCTAACAGTGTAGTTGTAGGATTTGTAAAATTTGCAGACACCTGAACTGAACTTCCGCTTATTGAGCCCGGGGAGATGGGGACATTCCACCCATATGTAATACTAGGTGTAGTACTGCTACCCTGAAGAAGTGCAGAAGGGTTTATACACGAGAGGGTCTTCGTTCCACCCGCAATACTTAAGTTTGTTGGCCGATCAACGTTTCCGAAAACAGTGACAGGGATCTTTGTTGTGCAGCCGGTTATGTTGTCTCTAAGAACGAAAGTGTATGTCCCGGGAATTGTAATATTAAAAATAGAATTCATATTCAAATTTCCGGTTGGAATAAAAGTTGAAGTACCTGGACCAATTAACGTATATGAAACTGGGCCCCCGGGAACAGGGTTACTAGTGCTGTTTCCAATGTTCACCGAAATGTTTGTATAACCAGTGCAACTTAAGCTAAAATTGAAGGAACCACTCAAACTAAAAGTGGGGAATCCCGGAGCAGCGGTAATAACAAATAGCGAAGAACTTTGGCACCCACTAATACTATCCTTGATCATGTAGGTATACGTTCCCGGGCCCATTGGTGAATATACAGTGCTGGGGGAGTTCGTGGCAAATGTGCCGCCATAAGGCGTTAGCACCTGCTGAAGAATATTATTTGTGGGCGAAATAGCGGCAAGTGTTACAGATACATTTGCATCGGCACATGAAATACTCACTGCACTTGGCGTTACAGCCCCAATAGGGCCGACAGTATTACTAAAGATTGAAAGAGTTTGAGAGGCGTTCTGATATCCTACACAATAAGCGATTACCGTATAATTACCGGGCATATAAATATTTACGTTTGAACCTGTTAAAGTGGCACTGGTGCTGACCCAGGAATAAGTGGGCGGGGAAGTGTAATTGCCTGTCGCCACAAGATTTATAAAGGGGGTCATGCAGCTGATGGTGAAAGTGGCGCTATTATTGCTTATCGTAAAACTACTTGGTTGTGCAATTGATTCTTGCATGGCCAAAGTAACCCAAATCAGAAAATTAATACTTTTCATGATATATGGTTTTAATATCTTTATTAAAATTAGTAATTAATACCACTCCTTTTGAAAAAATAGAAAGAAAATGCAAACACCAAAAAAGGACGCATAATTGGTTTCCCAATTACTGTTTGATGATCTTAAAAGTCTTGAGCAACAGCTCGCCGGACTTAATTGAAACAAAATAGACTCCTGCAGGTTCATTTTGAAGGTCGATTTTAGCTTGTGATTTTTCGCTGGTTTGATTCCAAATTAACCCCCCCAAAGTATTATATACTTCAACTTGATTAAACCCACTGTTCTCTATGGAAATGGTAAAGAGTCCGTTTCCGGGATTTGGGTAAATGCTAATGGAATTACTTAAGTACTTGTTTTCTGAAATACCTGTGCAAATAGCCGTAGTGGTGCTGGATTTGCAACCATTATTTAAGTCCTGAACGTTGAGGGTATACACTCCCGGTGTTAAAGCAAGGTAAGTTGAAACCAAAGCTGCCGAAGCCTGAGGTGCCGGGCCCATCCATGAATACGCAACCACAGGCAAGGTAATTGGAAATACATTTGTAGGTATGCCGCTTACACTTGCATTCGTAAGCACTACACTGGAGGTGATGCAAGGATCGGCTCCGCCATAGGAAATTACTGCTTTTGGCGGGAATACGTTTTGGTACATAGGAATTATAGAGGTGCTTTTGCAAGTGCTGCTGTTATCTGTTACTACCAATGTAAAATTGGCTACGAGTGTACTCGTTGGAATGACGAAATTTGCAGCAACATTCATTATGCTGCCAGTAACGACACCCGGTGCTCCGGGGAATCTCCATTCATAAGATACATTGTTTGTGGTGCTCAGTCCAACCATCGTTATGGAAGATGTGTTGCAATCTAAGACTTGGGTGGGCAGGGAAGCGCTGATGTTTGGACCATTTGTGTTTTGTAAAACAGAAAATACAGCAAACGTGTTGCAAGTGGATATGTTATCTCTAACTACCGCAACCCAAGTACCCGGAACTGCAAGTGTGTAAGTAGAAATATTTGATAATGGACCGGTTGGAAGGGCTGGAGGAAAAACACTTGTGGCAGGGGGGCCAACAAGGGTGTATGTAATTGGTCCCCCCGGAGGTGAAGTGCTGGCATTGGTTATATTGATGGTGACAACCGACTTGGTACCACAGCCCACTGTAAAACTCTGAGGACTCGTAAGACTATAAGTTGGATAACCACTGGGGGATGTTACTGTAAAGCTTCCTAAATATTTACAACCACTGGTATTTTCGGTAACCATGTACGTGTAAGTGCCCGGCACCAAAGGTGAATAGGAGAAATTAGGCGCTGTACTTGCGAATGCACCTCCAAAAGGAATGAGAATACTATGCGTGATATATGTTCCGGGGGTAGCAGTTCCAGTTACCAGTGGGGGGGTACCGTTGCAGACAAAGCTTTGTGTAAGAGGACTGACGGTAGCAGTGGGAGTAAGCGTATTTATATAAATACTCAGTACCTGAGTCACATTGTTATACCCCGCTGCAGATGCAGTGATGGTATAAGAACCGGGAGAAGTAATTCCGACGTTTGCTCCTGTTAAACTTGCAGTAGCTGACACAAAGGAAAAAGAAATTGAGGAACTTGCAGTACCTGCTGCCGACAAGTTAATTGTGGGAGTAGTGCAGGTGATAGAATTGGTTCCTGATAAATTAGTGATGGTGAACGTGAGAGACTGTGCCTGCAGGCTGGCTGCTCCCAAAAAGTATGCTACAAGAGTAATAATTTTTTTCATGGTAGGGTTTTTTAGATGAGGATATAAGTGAAATAAACAAATATCGTGCCCTGATATCATAAAAAAAAGACCCCATCACCTAGACGGAGTCTTTTAACAATTTATTTTTCAACCTTATTTCTTCGCGTCGGCCAAAAACTGCGCCAGCCCGCTATCGGTTAAAGGATGCTTCAACAAGGCAGTGATTGCGCTCAAGGGACAGGTTGCCACATCGGCACCTATGCGTGCGCACTCAATAATGTGCATGGGGTGACGCACACTGGCGGCTAAAATTTGAGTTTCAAATCCATAATTATCATAAATCTGACGGATATCTTCGATGAGTCTTAAACCATCGGTGCTTACATCATCTAAGCGACCAATAAATGGCGACATATAGGTGGCCCCTGCCTTTGCAGCCAATAACGCTTGTCCGGCCGAGAATACCAAGGTGCAATTGGTTTTAATGCCTTTTTCGGTAAAATATTTGATGGCTTTTATTCCATCTTTTATCATAGGAATTTTAACCACAATCCGTTCATGCAAATCTGCCAATGCTTCGCCTTCTTTGATCATGCCTTCGTAATCGGTAGCAATCACTTCGGCACTTACATCTCCCGTCACCAAATTGCAGATGTCAACATAATGTTTCAAAATATTACTCTGGCCCTTAATTCCTTCTTTTGCCATGAGTGAAGGATTGGTGGTAACGCCATCCAGCACGCCCATGTCCTGTGCCTCTTTAATTTGAGCCAGATTGGCCGTATCGATAAAAAATTTCATGTGTGTAGTTTAGTTTTTTTTGAGCCACAAAGATAAGCGTTCAGGCTGCAAATAGATAACATTGTTTCAACAAAATTGGGTAAGCTACTTAAATTCCATCTCATTTACCTCTCCTTAATTTGCCAATAATTCTTTGATTTTGTTTGGTAAGATTTAGAAATGCCATACTTCTTGTTTTTACCGATCACAAAAAAAGGCACAGCCACCACAAGGCCTGTTAATCCCGCAAAAAAAATGCTCTCGCGGGTCTGCGTTTGCTCTGCTGCGGGCACACTCAAAGCTACTAGCGGACTGGCTAACATTGCTAAAATAGAGACCCCCATAATTACTCTTCCTATGCCGGCCATGGCATTTCTTCCGGGACTCTTCATGTTAACATAATAAATATCGTTTAGGGCAACCGACTTATATTTTCTATTCATCAGGTCCTGAAAATAATTGTTGGAACTGGTGGTCACATGATCGCGGTACTCAATTTCTATTTCTTCGTTTACCATGCGCACAATCACAGAATCTTTCTTGAGGCCTGCAAGAATACAAATGGTGGTATTAAAGCGACTGATATGATCACCCTTCCGTTTCGATTCGTTGATCAAAAGAACTACATTGTCTTTTCGCACGCGCACCGATTTGCCGGGTTTATTTACATTCTGCAAATAAAAATTTTTCGATCCGGGCTCGTTATTTTTTGCGAGGGGATTTCCTTCAATTCTCCTTTTCCTGTAAAACACGTTATCGAGTAGTACCATACTGCTATCACTCAGAAACTGCACCCGCGAGGTATAGCTTGCGGGAGTGATAGTTTTTCCGGGACGATCTGCCTCATCCAGATCGGAGCGAAAAAACACGGTGTTTCTTTTAAAGTCGGTTTTGTAGTTTCCGTTTAACCGAAACGTATCAAGTCTATTTTTTGGTGATTCTCTAACATAAATTTCGCGACGAAACGAACGGTCAGAATTAAACGTGGCTACTTGTTTGATCACTGTTCCTCCTTTGTAGGTGAGACTCGAATCCGTTTTTTTTCCGGTACTTTCCCAGCGTCCTTCCAGGTTTTTTAACGGAGCTTGCGCTGCGGCTTCGAGTCCGATTAAACAAATGGAAATTGATGCCAGGAGCTTCTTCATAGGAGTTACGATCGGTAAATTTAAGCAGATATTGCAGATGCGCAAATCCAGGCTGTGCTCCATGCATTTTGAAAATTAAAACCACCGGTAATACCGTCGATATTGAGGACTTCGCCGCAAAAAAACAAACCCGGCACCATTTTACTTTGCATGGTCTTAAAATCAACTTCTTTCAAACTCACGCCTCCGCAGGTAACAAACTCCTCTTTGAAAGTGGTTTTTCCTTCCATTTTATAGTTGCTGCGACATACTACCTCACTCAATTTCATCATCTCTTTATTGCTGATCTCGGCCCAGGGTTTAGTATTTAAGATCCCCGCCTGCGCACAAAAGAATTCCCACAAACGACGGGGCAATTCAAAGAGGGGATGGGAATAGGGAAGGGCTTTGTGTTTTTCTTTTTGAATCTGCTTGAGCATCTTTTCTACTTCAAGTTGGTTTAAGGGGAATACCCAATTGGTAATGATCGTTGCTTTATACTCGCGTTCATAAAACTCTTGAGCGGCAAAAGCCGAGAGTTTCAATACGGCAGGTCCGCTCAAACCCCAATGGGTGATGAGTACCGGCCCCGTATAACTCAGTTTGGTTCCCTCAATCTTTACTTCAGCGCGTTTTACGCTTAACCCTTGCAGTTCTTTTTTAATGTGTTCGTTTGGAAGATTAATGGTAAACAAACTGGGAATGGGAGCCACGATGGTATGCCCCAAATTCTTAATAAGATCATAGGCGCCTGATTTAGAATGTCCTCCCTGGGCGCATACCACGCTTGTTGCGGCAATGAGACCCTGATTTGTTTTCAGTTCAAAACCTTCCTTTTTTTTGGTGATGGCAAAAACCTCACAGCTTGTGCGAATGCGAATAGTGTATCTGTTAGCCAGACTAATAAAACAATCGACAATGGTTTGACTGTCGTTGGAGTAGGGGAACATTCGCCCGTCTTCTTCGGTGCGGAGCACAATACCTTGCTCTTTAAACCACTTAATGGTGTCTTGCACTCCAAAATGCGAAAATACCTGCTTCAGTTCTTTGCTGCCACGGGGATAGTTTTTCACGAGATCTGAATTGTCAAAACACTGATGGGTCACATTGCAGCGGCCACCACCCGAGACCTTTACTTTAGAAAGTAATTTTGTTGATTTTTCGAGGATCTCAATTGAAAGCAGGGGATCATTTATAGCGGCATTGATGGCTGCAAAAAATCCGGCAGCCCCTGCACCAATAATCACGATGTGTTTTTTATGAGTCCTAGATTCTTGCATGTGATTTTATTCTAATGGCCGAATAACTTCTTCATTCTGTTGTATTCTTTTTTTCGGTATACCAAAAAGAGCAGTACCGGTAATAAAAATATATCGGCCAGTACAGCCACCACAATGGTGATGCAAATGAGGAATCCAAAATAAAAAGTACTTTCAAAATTACTGGTCATAAGGCTTACAAAGCCACCTACCAATATAAAAGTAGTTAAGATGATGGGTTTTCCCGTTTCGAAGTAGGTGCGTTTAAAAGCGTACAAAAGACTTTTGCCATAACCCAATTCCAGTTTTAAGCGTGAAATAAAATGGATGGTATCGTCGGTAGCGATGCCAAATGCAATGCTAAAGATGAGAGAGGTTGCGGCCTTTAATTCAATTCCCGCAAAGCCCATCACTCCGGCAACCACTAATAAAGGAATTAAATTAGGAAGCAAAAAGACTACCATCATGCGCCAACTCCGATGAAGAAAAAAGGTTAATAGTCCAATCACAAATATGGAAAACAGAAACCCATTCGCCATATTGCTCACCATATATTCATTATTACGATCCATGAGTTGAGCGGCTCCTGTTATTTTAAAGGAGAGCAAATTGGTATCGGTATGATGGGCGATGAACTGCATCAGCTGTTTGTTGTGTTCATTTATTTTGGCGCTGCCCATGTCTTTTACCTTCGCACTGATCCTCGTACTTAATCCATCCACACGAACCACGCGTTTGATCTCTTTGCTGTTCTTATTGCTGATGAGCAGTGTGCTGATGGCCTCATATTCAGCTTTAGGTGGGAAACGTCCTCCAACCTGAAAATTTGTAGTGCGATAGATTTCCGCAACAATGGATGGCGCTGAAAGAATAAATCCCGCGCTATATTCATATTTAACGAATTCGTTTACCATGTAAAGGTCGCGCATGGTGTTATAATCCCATACAGAGTGCTGGGAATCTTTCAACGTGACCAGCAATTCGAAGGGGCGAGCACCACTGTAATTCTCATCAAAAAATTTGAAGTCTTGTTTCACCCGCACTTTGTCGCTGAGATCTTCCAACAAAATATTATTGACTTTTATTTTAGTAATGCCAACGAGAGATAGAACCAACAGTACCATGCTGATCCCGAAAATGAGTTTCTGATGTTTCAAAATCCAAAAAAATCCGCCGCTCATAATCTTGTTCACGCGCGTATGGGAATGGTTTTTGGAGATCATGCGGTGCGGAGCATAAAAATAAAGAATGGCGGGAAGTAGGGTATAGGTTAGAATAAAGGCAATGGTAATTCCAAGAGAGGTGTAGATGCCAAACTCCCGCACCGGCCTGATGCTTGAAAACAAGAGCGAAAGAAAGCCAACCACGGTGGTGATAAGGGTTAAGAAAGTAGGGAAGGCCACTTCCTTCACTATTACCCGATAGATCTTTTCCCGGGCGGTTCCCTTTTCCAATTCCTCAAAATATTTTGAAAAGAAATGTACCACATCACTCACGCCTGCTACAAAAATCATGGTAGGCAGCATAATGCTCATGATGTCGATTGATTTCCCGAAAAGGTTCATGATGCCCAACGTATAGAGGATTGAGACCAACACCACTGTTACAGGCACCACCACGCCAAATACACTTCTGAAACTGAACCATAAAAAAATAACCACAAACACAAATGCAATGGCTAAAAACCATACAAATTCTTTTTGAATATTTTCGAGATATACCTGCTGTGCAAAAATCCTCCCCGCCAGATGGAATTCATCAAACGAATAGGCAGCAATGCCGGCGCGGATTTCATTTGATAATTGGTCTGATTGTTTTTTGCTGAGTCCGTCTTTTGTTTTGATAAATAAACTTAAGGATTTCGCGTTTTGAGGAAAATAGGAACCTATCAAAAAGGGAGAGTCATAAATGGCGGCACTGTCGGCTGCATAGTACTCTTCGTTCTCAATTCGGAGTAAACGCGATTGAAAGGGGACCAAACCACCCAATGAAGTGGTTTTCATATTGGTGGCTGAGCTTACGTGTTTAACAAATTCAAGTTTTTGCAACTCTTTTGTGAGACTGTCAACCTGTAACAGAAAATCTTTTCGGAAGATACCTGCTTTATTTTCGAGGGCGAGCAGAACAAATTCATTGTCGTACTCAAAGGTTTTTCGGTAGTTGGAATAGAGCTCGAGCTCGCGATCTTCATTCGGAAAAAAAGCCTCAAAATCGTAATCGAACTTTAAAAACTGCAACCGAGAGGCGCAGAAAATGGAACCCAGTACAACTAAAAGTAGGATCAGGAGCTGATATGTTCTTGGTTTAACGATTTTTGCAAAGCTACAAACAATAGGGGTAAAGCCAAATCATGTTTGCGTACAAATCCAAGTCAAACTTCTTATGAATGTTTGGCGGTGCGTGCAGCAAACTTTTTAATCTTTCTAATCCCCATAATTTCAACTATTTGGCCCAGGCCCAATTGCTGAATGGCGGCTTGTCTGAAATTTTCACACTATTTAAACCAAACATAGTTGCGCGATGACAATTGTTTCAAAAACTCATCAATAATTTGAAACTGCTCTTAAAAAGTATTGAATTATTTTGTCTGATTGTGGTATTGACGCTGTTAATGGCCGGCTGTAGCATAGACAGGGAGATTATTTCTTTTCTGTTGGCGCAATATTTTGGAAGCGCATCCAGTGACTCCCTAATGTCGTGAGCTTCAAATTCGGCATTGCCCTTTGTTGGTATCGCCGGCGATTACAGTTTATTGTGATGCACCTGAATTTTGCTCATAAATTCACCAAAACCCTAGTCGATAGGCGTTTGCTATTTGCTTTTGAAGCTCATTAAGTTGAGATTGTAAATGGGCAGTATTGTCCTGAGCTTGCCAGTAGGCCAAAAAGCCGATTTTAAGAAGTAGAACTAATAATTTAGAAGGCAAGTCCATGTTTTAATGTTGGCTGCGCAGGGTTGACAGTAATAGTTTTTGGTCAGCCTAAGGACGGTATGTTCTGAGCTAAAGTTACACGAAACACAAATGTTGAACTTTGTCCAATTGATCTCAAGAAGGTGGTCATAAAACAGTATCGCGATTACTATTCTTATAGAACTATTGTTTTACAATTTCTACTCTGCGGTTTAGTTTACGGCCATTTTCAGTTGCATTAGTTGAAACCGGGCAAAGTGAAGTTTGTCCCCGTAACAATTATTTATAGCGTTTTTCGTACGGGAGCCGGCATCGTTTCGCCTGCATTCGACTAGGAACCTACTCACCATGTTTGTGCGAATTTACAAAATACCGAACACCCATAAGGTGAAAATCCACTGAATTTCGGCGTGAAGTGATTTGAAAGAATTTCAATCTGATCGAAACGCCTACGGGTAATTTGGATCGAGTATACTTCCATGCAGCGGCAATAGCTTGAAGCGCCTCTGATGTTTTAAGTGCAATTGTTTACCCCGAAATTTGCAAGAGTATGGCCTTTCGCTTTGCTAAACGATGGGGATACTAAAATTATTAGAATTCAATAATAACTTTCATCGCATTTTCTTTAGACGGATTGCCAAATACTTCATAGGCACGCAGAATCTCGTCTTTTTTGAAATGATGGGTAATTAATTTTTTTGGTTCTATTTTACCCGACGACACAGTTTTTAGTAACATGGGTGTGGTGTTTGTATTCACCAGTCCCATGGTAATGGTGATGTTTCGGATCCAAAGATTTTGAATTTGCAGGTCTACCGATTTTCCATGCACGCCAATGTTGGCGATATGCCCACCCGGTTTAACAATATGTTGACAGATGTCGAAGGTGGCGGGAGCTCCTACAGCTTCAATTGCAACATCAACTCCGTCTTTTGTTTCTGCCAGAATCTTTTTTACGGCATCTTCTGTTCCTGAATTTATGGTATCTGTTGCCCCAAATGTTTTAGCCATCTTTAGACGGTTTTCGTCCAAATCGATTACATAAATTTTTGAGGGTGAATAAAATTGCGAGGTAAGCAAAACCGACATACCAATTGGCCCGGCTCCAACTATGGCGATGGTATCTCCTGGTTTTACGCATCCGTTCAACACCCCAATCTCGTGGCCGGTTGGCAAAATATCACTAAGCATTACCAAGGCTTCTTCGTCGGCCCCTTTGGGAATAGGGTACATACTATTATCCGCGTGGGGGATTCTCACATATTCTGCTTGTGTGCCATTTATAAGATGACCGAGAATCCATCCGCCATCTTCACAATGCGCATACATTTGTTTCTTGCAGTATTCACAGGTACCATCAGAAGTGATACAAGATATTATGACATGATCCCCTTTTTTGAAATTCCTAACGGACGCGCCTACTTCTTCCACAATACCCACCCCTTCGTGGCCGAGTGTAGTTCCGGGCACACACGTAGGGGTTTTACCGTGTAGAATTCCCAAGTCTGTTCCGCAGATAGTCGTTTTCAAGATTTTAACCAGAGCATCTGTTGACTTCTCGATTTTAGGTTTTGCTATTTCTTTCCATTCTATTTTTCCGGGGCCGCCGTATACGAGGCCTTTCATAGTTTTTGTCGATTCGCCGGAAGTAGTAGTTTCCGGGTTTTTTTTGGTTGGAATAACTGGAGTAGACATGTTTTTGGAGTTTAGTTTTAAAACAGTACAAGGGTACTATCATGCTTGTTAGTTGGTCTTACATCGCTCTAAAAATAAATTACATGTTTCACAGTCTCTGTAGGGGGCAATCTCCGCTAAAAGGATTTACAAATTCAAGAAATTAGTTCGGTCAACATACAGAAATGGGTAGTATGGGATAGCCGAGAGACGAAAAGGTGAAAACCACGTGGCCGGCTTTTTAGCCTCACATGCACTTCAACGCCCTTTTTGTGGATTAAAAAAACTTGTAATAGTCCACTTTGAACAAAATAGATAGAACGGCACACCTCAGCTTCTGCAAATATATATTCGTTCTCTTTAATTTTTGTTTTACAAAATGAGAAAGAACTCCTCCAAATATTCAGGATTCTATCCAACCATTTTTATTATGTAATGTTTCAAATCTTTCATGTAATTGCTAATGTTGTTATGGGTGCCGCCAAACTCACACATACCCTTACTTACCCAACCAATCGTGCAATCCTGTCTAGATTGGTGCAGGCTTTTTGCTCTGATAAGTTTTAAAAATGTACTTTATTTTGTGTCATTTTAACCATTGGTTCCTATTCCCACTGTTGGGCTCACACCTCTGTGTTTCCCTGTCAAAACACCCATCCGGTTTATCCGGGAGCTTACAAGCCCTTGATGGCGGCGGGGACCTTCGTCACATAAGGCCGGTTGATAAAACTGAAAAAAATCATAAATAAAATTTTCTAATTCATTCAATTAATTAAAGAATGTATCTTTGTATCCCAAATCACAAATTCTAAAAAACCTCATCCTATGCCAAAAGGAATTTATAAAGTACCCGTTGCCATCAACGAACCCATTAAAAATTATGCCCCCGGAAGTCCCGAGCGTATTGAGCTTCAAGCCATGCTGAAGGAACTACGTAGCAAGGAACTGGATGCGCCGATGTTTATTGGTGGAAAAGAAGTACGCAGTGAAAACAAAATGAGGATGGCACCCCCGCACGATCACAAACACACGCTCGGTTATTTTCATAAAAGTGATAAAAACCATGTGAAACAAGCCATTGATGCGGCTTTAGCGGCGAAAGAAAAATGGGCTAATTTAGCTTGGGAGCACAGGGCAGGTATCTTTTTAAAAGCGGCCGAATTATTGGCGGGTCCGTACCGTGCCAAAATTAATGCAGCCACCATGCTCGGCCAGAGCAAAAATGCCTTTCAGGCCGAAATCGACAGTGCCTGCGAAATCATCGACTTTTTAAGGTTCAATGTGCAATACATGACCGAGATTTACGCCGAACAACCCATTTCTTCGCCGGGTATCTGGAATCGTTTGGAATGGCGTCCCCTTGAAGGATTTATATACGCCTTAACTCCTTTTAATTTTACAGCCATTGCCGGCAACTTACCAAGCAGTTGCGCCATGATGGGCAATGTGGTGGTGTGGAAACCCAGCAATGCTCAAGTGTACAGCGCTAATGTGCTCATGGAAGTATTTCAAAAAGCAGGAGTTCCCGCAGGTGTTATCAATTTAATTTATCCGAGCGGACCCGATGCCGCCGAAGTGGTGTTTAACCACAAAGATTTTGCCGGCATTCATTTTACTGGAAGTACCGAAGTGTTTCAAAACATCTGGCAAACCATTGGAACTAATATCCACAACTACCGTTCCTATCCGCGTATAGTTGGCGAAACCGGAGGAAAAGATTACATCATGGCGCATAGCTCAGCTGATCCAAAACCATTGGCAACGGCACTTTCGAGAGGAGCGTTTGAGTACCAGGGACAAAAATGTTCAGCAGCCTCTCGCGCATATATTCCCTCTAACTTGTGGAAAGAAGTGAAAGAATATGTAGTGGCCGATCTCAAATCCATGAAAATGGGACCAACCGAAGATTTTACCAATTTTATTAATGCCGTGATCGATGAAAAAAGTTTCGATAAACTGGCTTCCTATATCGACGCGGCAAAAAAAGATAAAGACGTGGAAATTATTGCCGGTGGAAACTACGATAAAAGCAAAGGCTATTTCATTGAACCTACTATTATTGTGGCCAAAGACCCAAAATACGTCACTATGTGCGAAGAGCTGTTTGGTCCGGTTTTAACCGTATTTGTTTACGACGAACACAAATTTGAGCAGACGTTGGAAGTACTCGACAGCACGTCCATTTATGCACTCACCGGGGCTATTTTTGCGCAGGATCGTTACGCGGTTGAATTGGCAACAAAAAAACTAAGTAATTCAGCGGGAAATTTTTACATCAACGATAAATGTACCGGAGCGGTAGTTGGGCAGCAGCCTTTTGGCGGAGCACGCGGAAGTGGCACAAACGATAAAGCGGGAGCCAAAATCAATTTATTGCGCTGGGTATCGCCCCGCACCATTAAAGAAACTTTTGTGCCGCCTCTCGATTATAAATACCCTTTTTTACAAGCAGACTAATTCACGGATCAATCGGTATATTTGGAGAGATAGACTTAAGCAAATCGAGAGAAAGCCGATAGGTTTGAAGAAAAAAAGAATGATTTCCTATTTATAAATACAGAAAGGAAACAGAAACAAAAGAACACATGGCGATTTTTGTTCTTCTCTATGCCCTCAGTATAAAACTTTGTGGTTAAAAAGGATACAGAAACTAAACAGCACATTTTACCTATTTCTTCTCAAATCAAAGCCATTGCAGCCAATTTGGAACACTTTTAAAAAAACACCACAAAAAAAAGTGATGTTTGTCATTTTCATAAGGCCGGGCTCCGGAATTAACTTGTGAATGGCTCATAAATTTGTACCTTAGAGGGTAGAAAACGATCTCTGTTTCAATGCTTGTCCTACCTGAAATGAAATTAAAACCCCTGTTGATTGCTCTTCTATTTAGTTTTACAGCTCTGGCACAAACGCCGGGTATAGGAACAGGGCCTGCCCATCTCATCCTTCCAAGACATTGTGCTACTGTGCCTCCCGATTCAGCATGGGAAATTTGGTTCTCACAAAAAATAGCAGAATATAAGTCACAACAAAATTTCCCTTCATCCACCACATCCAATTTTATGATTCCGGTCATAGTGCATGTGATCCATGGAGGAGAGGCGCTCGCTACTTACCCAAATGTCTCTGCTGCGCAAATCTACTCGCAACTAAAAGTTCTAAATGAAGATTATGGAGGCAGGGGACTAAATTCCGCGACTATAGCGTCAACAGGTTTCTCTCTGGTGGGAGTGTCCAATTCAAACATTACGTTTTGCCTCGCGCAAATTGACCCGCTCGGAAATCCTTTGAGCGAGCCGGGGATAGACCGTGTCAACTATGTGTCAAAGGGCTGGGCCAACCCTGCAGCGTTGGGATCGATGAGTGGTTTTCAAATTCTGATGGAAGGCACCATAAAACCTGCCACCATTTGGAACCCGCAATTGTTTTTTAATATTTGGATCAGTGATGTTAATTCCTCTCTTTTCACCCTGGGTTATGCCACATTTCCAAGTGGGAGCACTCTCAACGGAATTAGCACAGGCCTTGGAGGTTCGACCAACGACGGAATTTGGATCTGGTCAAAATCTTTTGGCACCGTGGGCACCTTGCATTCGGTATACAACAAAGGCCGAAGCGCGGTACATGAAACGGGGCACTGGTTAGGTTTGCGCCACATTGGAGGCGACTCCGGTAATGCTTTGGGAGATTGCGCAGCAAGCGACTTCTGTGATGATACACCCCCTCAAAAAGGAGGAGCTAATGGTGGAACCAATGGCCAGAATTTTGGCGCTCCCGTTTATCCTCTTCATGTAAATATATGTGCCTCTGTTTACGGCGATATGTTTATGAATTTTATGGATTATACCGATGATGCCGTTATGGCTATGTTTACTCCCGATCAGAGTATCCGTATGCAAACAGCAATGACCAATGGCACCTTCCGCTCGCTACTCACCGCAAGTTCGGCAACACAGTGTACGGTTAATTACTTAGGCTTGCCTCCTTCTAAGCCGGATGAATTTTCTTTGCGCATTATACCCAATCCTAGTAGCGGTAAGATCATCCTTGAACTTGCCAATCCTCCGCAGGGAGGCTTCAAACTGATACTCTCCAACACGATGGGCCAGGTTCTCTTAAACTCTGAACTCCTGCCTGATACGAACAAGAGATTTTTCCTCGATCTTGAAAATTATCCGGAAGGGATTTATTCACTTACCGTGTTTTCAACTGGAAATCAAACAGTGAGGCGATTGATCATAAGCCGCTAGAAGAGAGCCATTGAGGCGATATCTACTCACTGCATTCTTTTTTATGAATAGCGAATTGTTCAAAGGTATAAACATGGCGTTTGTTAAGAATTAAAATGCAAAATTGCCAAATGCAGATCACTTAGATATATTTTTGTTCTTAATGGCAGCAAAGCGGAAAAACGAAATGAGTTTAAAGGAAGTGATTGCCTTAATCACCTTGTTGGATGACCCCGATGAAGTAATATATGTGCAGGTGAAAGATCGTTTTGTGAGTCTTGGTCCGCCGGCCATCCCGCACCTTGAAACTGCCTGGGAAAATAGTTTTGATGCTATTATGCAAAAGCGCATCGAAACAATCATTCATACCATTCAATTCGAAACGCTTCAACGGGCGCTTAAAAAATGGGCGGTCGAAGATCCTGAAGACCTGCTGAAAGGTGTACTATTGCTGGCAAGATACCAGTATCCAGATCTTGACGAAAATAAAATAAGAAAACAATTGCAGCAGATCAAACAAGACATCTGGCTGGAATTGCACGATGACCTCACGGCACTCGAAAAAGTAAAAATCATCAATCACATTTTATTTGAAGTGCATCAGTTCAGCGGTAACATCACCAATTACCATGCACCTCAAAACTCCTTTATCAACAATGTATTGGAGAGTAAAAAAGGAAATCCTCTCATGCTCAGTGTTGTTTACGCACTCGTATGTCAGGAATTAAAAATACCGGTTTACGGCATTAATCTGCCGCAACACTTTGTATTAGCTTACTTGAATGATTACGCTAATTTGATGGACCTGAGCAACAAGACGCTTTCCAATAATATTCTTTTTTACATCAATCCGTTTAGTAAAGGTTTGATGTTCAACCAAAAAGACATCGATCAATTTCTCAAACAGCTCAATCTTGAACCCGAAGCCAAGTATTATTTGCCCTGCAGCAATGTGGAAATCATCAAACGCTGTCTCAATAATCTGATATTTTCGTACGAAAAATTGGGGTACCTCGAAAAAGTAGACGAGTTAAAAAATCTCGATAGTCAACTTTAAGCGGAACTACTTACTTTTCCGGTTTTTATTCTGTATCTTTATCCTACACAAACCAATTAATCATGAAAAAAATAGTATACACTCTTTCATGTGTAGCTTTTTGCAGCGTTTTAGCGCAAGCACAAACCAAAGAAGCAGCACCAAGACAAGGAAGCGAATATCCGAAAGAACAAGCAGGGAACGCCAATTCCGCCAATACGGAGGCTGCCCCACGTCAAGGATCAGAATACCCAAAACAACAAGCTGTAAATCCCGATGGCACAGCCCCCAACTCAAGTAGGTCAGAAGTAGCCACACCTCCTTCCACCGATCCGCAACCGGTGAAGAGTCGTCACGCTATTACTGAAAAGGGTGTTCCTACTACTAAAAATAAAGATGTAAACTCTGAAAAAACAACTCCTCCTGCTAACTCGGGTGCGGTGAAACCGCAGGGACGCGAATAATTAAATATAAAAACCTCTAATCAAAAATTAGAGGTTTTTTTTAGGACTTTTTTCGCTGGTTGAGCTCGTCTCTAATCTTGGAGGCCATTTCGTATTTTTCCTCATCGAGTGCAGTTTGAAGCATATTTTTTAATTCCTCACTGCTTTTCCCTTTGTATTCATCGCTATCCAGTTGTTTTGTGCCCGACTTTGTTTCAACAACACCCGTTGGTGCTTCCGAAATGGCGCTTACATCGGCATCATCATCCAATACTATGCCGGCGCTTTTTAAAATAAATTCATAGGTGTAAATTTCACATCCAAATCGTACCGCCAGCGCAATGGCATCACTGGTACGGGCATCAATTTCCACTTCCCGGGTTCCGTCGCTGCAAATAAGTTTCGCGTAAAAAATCCCTTCAACAAGATTGTATATTAGCACCTCTGTAATGGTAACATCAAACGTTTGGGCGAAAGATTTAAAAAGGTCGTGCGTTAAAGGTCTGCTGGGACTCATTTTTTCGAGTTCAATGGCAATGGCTTGTGCTTCAAAACCCCCAATAATAATGGGCAAGCGGCGTGAGCCTGAACTTTCACCAAGTACAAGCGCATAGGCTCCACTTTGAGTCTGACTGTACGATAAACCAACAATTTCTAACCTTACCTTCTTCATTAACTGAATTCTAATTTAAGAAAAATAATTGTTTTAATTTTGGTTTGATTTGAATTTTTTTATGGCCTCCGTTAATTTGGGAACCACCGTAAATGCGTCGCCAATAATGCCGTAATCGGCCGACTTAAAGAAGGGAGCCTCCTTATCATTATTGATCACCACAATGGTCTTGCTGCCGTTAACTCCCGCCAAATGCTGTATAGCGCCCGAAATGCCAATGGCTATGTATAAATTGGGTCGGATGGCTAATCCTGTTTGGCCCACATGTTCGTGGTGCGGTCGCCAGTGCAGATCGGCAACCGGACGAGAGCAGGCCGTAGTGGCGCCAATTGCAGCCGCAAGTTCTTCAATGATGTTCCAGTTCTCAGGCCCTTTTAAACCTCTTCCGGCACTCACCACTAACTCGGCCTCAGGAAGGGGAACGGAAGTACCCGATGAAATCGCATTCACTTCTTTAATGGTAATGCGTGACGCCTGGGCAGAACTGTCGAGAATAAAATCACTCACTGTAGCTTTAGTATCACCCAATTTTACAGGAAAACTATTTGGGATGAGGGAGATGATCTTTATATCACTATTAATTGTATAAATGGCAGTCGCTTTTCCAGAGAATACATTTTTTTTCACGTCGAGATGAGTGCCGGATAATGTAGGGTAATCCACTGCGCCAGCCACCAAACCAGCCTTTAATTTGGCCGATAAACGTGGCGCCACGGCTTTGCCTATCAGGTCGAACGCAAACACAATTACCTTTGTTCCTTCGGCTTTGGCCGCTTGCTCCAGAGCCGCTGAGATCAATAAATGATCAGAACTGAGGGTGGCATTTTTTGCCGACAGAATCTTTGAAGCCCCGGCTTTGCCGATCTCTTCAAACTGTGCTGCGTCGGCATTATTTACAAAGGCCGTTACGGTAGTGCCCGTAAGTTCTGCAATCTTTACAGCATAATTAATACATTCAAGAGAAGCTTTCTTTACGCGACCCTTATTTATTTCGGTATATACTAGAACTGACATAGTTTAATTTCTTGAATTTATATTTTCAATTTCTCGGTGTGTTCTACTTAAATGACCTTTGCCTCGGTATGCAGTAGATGAACCAATTCATCAATATTGTCTTCGCTAATCATCTTACAGGTAGTACGACCGGGGCTCAGGGTAAATGATTTTACGGTGGTGGTACTTGCCGATGCCGTTGAAGCCACAACGGTTAATGGTTTGGTGCGGGCTGCCATAATTCCTCTCATATTGGGAATTCGTTGTTCGGCCATACCTTTTGCGCAACTAATTACCAGAGGAAGCGCGCATTCTACAATCTGTGATCCGCCATCTATATCCTGAGAAACAGTGGTAATACTTCCCGCTACTTCAAGTGTAGTGGCCATTGAAACAAAAGGAAGATCCATCAACCCTGCCACCATACCACCCACCGATGCACCGTTATAGCTAATGGTTTCTTTCCCGGTCAGAATCAAATCGTATCCATTTGCTTTGGCATAGTTGGCTATTTCTTCAGCCACAAAAAGCGCGTCAGGACCCTCGGCATCAACGCGAACTGCGTCATCAGCTCCAAGTGCTAGACCTTTTCTAATGGTGGCATCGCTGTCGGCAAGTCCTACGTGAATAAGGGTTATTTTTTCAGCTAGGTTGGCTTCCTTTAATTCGAGAGCACGAACCAAGGCATACCATTCGTCGTATGGATTGATAATAAAGGTGACTCCTGCCGGATTAAATTTTGCACCCCCTTCGGTAAACTGAATTTTTGTGGTGGTGTCCGGTACATTGCTAATGGCAACTAGTATCTTCATAGCTTTTTATTTTTTGTTTCGAGAGCTGCTTCATACTCTAACTGCTAATTTTTGAGAACTGGCATTAGTATGAAAAATTGGTTGGCAAAATTAAAAAACAAATTAGCTTATTCCTATTAAAATAGGAATTTCAAGCCATTTTGTTAAAAACTACGGTTTAGGTAAAAATGTTGGTTAAATCCTTTGCAAGTCGCGTTTTACGACACCCTTAGGGGCAAGGAAGATCCCGGTTTTGGTAATGTTTGGAATCAAACGGTATTTTTGCAGAGATAAGATGAAAAAAGATTTTTAGCATGATAGCTTCCATCAAGAATTCAATTTGTTTTTCAAAGAGGATGTTATGAGTGATAATAGGCCAGTTGCCGCGTGAAGGACGGCAAAAACCCGGTGGGTTTTTGAGCGAGCATGTGTGCGAGCGAAATACTGATTGCGCGAATGGCGGTCTCATGGCAATGAAGCAGCCTGACCCCAAGCTTGGCGGGTAGGTGATACAAGAAGTTTAGAAAGAAAAACGAGATCAGCGCAGCACTACCTCGAGTTTACGCTCTTCGATCATCTTTTTTAAATTAAAAAGGGCGTAGCGCATACGGCCCAGCGCGGTATTAATGGATACATTGGTAAATTCGGCTATTTCCTTGAAACTCATGTCGTAATACATACGCATAAGAACCACCTCGCGTTGATCGTTGGGTAACTCACTAATCAGGTGTCGGATGCTCTTTCTGAATTTGCTGTCCTCCTCCCGACGTTGAATGTCGTTATCGGCAGCCAGTTTACTGAACACACTTACCTCTTCGCCCTCGTCATTCACATATACCGGCATGGGAGGCATTTTTTTAACACGACGGAAATGATCGATAATGAGATTTCTGGCGATCCGGATCACCCAAGGTAGGAATTTGCCTTCCTCGCTATACTGCCCGCGTTTAAGGGTGTGAATCACCTTAAAAAAGGTGTCCTGAAACACGTCCTCAGCAAGTTGATGGTCTTTTACGACCATAATAATCGACGAGAAGATTTTTCTCTTGTGACGTTGAACCAATACGGCTAGGGAATCTTCATTTCCGCCAATATAGAGTTGTACCAACTCATTATCGTTTAACAATTGAATAGACATAGTTTTTTACCTGCTTTAAATGTGGTCGTTGTGCTGGTAAATGTCTATCCTATAGCGAAAATGTTAATTGTTTGAACAAATTTATAACATTTGTCCCAAACCGCCATGCGGTATTGTTAAAATCTGCAAATTTTTGAGTGAAACCCCCATTTCGCTGAGTGAATGATCAAAATGGGGCATCGAATTGGCAAAGTAAGGGAAATAAAAAATGGGTAAGCTACTTCCATCGCACCGCTCAACCGCTCACCCTTGCTCCGTTCCCGGCCTGGGGGATTCAGCAGGAGCTGGTCGTGAAAGACTTACCCGCTGCAAAAGTAACAATAATTTTTATTTTACGATTAATTTTGCAAAATTTGTAAAATTCAAGAACCTTGCTGTGTGTACATTTTAGTAGGTTTCATATTTGGTATTTGAACTGTTGGATTCGTTACTAAACAAGTACTTTTGAAGCAAAAATACCTCCTATGAACTTATCTTTAGTTATCCCTTTATTGAACGAACAAGAGTCATTGCCCGAATTACACGATTGGATTGTGCGTGTAATGGAGGAAAATGGCTACACGTATGAACTTATTTTTGTAGATGATGGAAGTAGAGACGGGTCCTGGGCGGTTATTGAACAACTTTCAGCAAAAAATCCACATGTGAAGGGGATTAAGTTCCGTCGCAATTACGGCAAATCTCCCGCTTTGCACATGGGCTTCGACATGGCGCAGGGCGATGTGGTGATTACCATGGATGCTGACCTGCAGGATAGTCCCGATGAAATTCCGGAGCTCTACAAAATGATTAGTGTAGATGATTACGATTTGGTGAGTGGCTGGAAGAAGAAACGGTACGACAGTGCCCTCAGCAAAAACCTACCTTCGAAATTCTATAATTTTGCCAACCGCAAAATTAGCGGCATTCCGCTTCATGATATGAATTGCGGACTTAAGGCCTATAAAAAACAAGTGGTGAAAAGCATCGAGATTTATGGCGAAATGCATCGCTTTATTCCCGTTATGGCAAAAGCGGCCGGCTTTGATAAGATTGGTGAGAAGATTGTGCATCACCAAGCGCGAAAATATGGCATGAGTAAGTTTGGATGGAGCCGCTTCATAAATGGTTTTCTTGATCTGCTGACGATTACTTTTTTTTCAAAATTCGGGAAACGGCCCATGCATTTTTTTGGTCTGGTGGGTACACTGGTGTTTGTGCTGGGATTTGGTTTTGCATTTTACCTGGGAGCCTTTAAGATATGGGCAACACTTAACCATCATCCGGCACGCCTCCTAACAGAGCGCCCGTCTTTTTACATTTCTTTAACCTGCATGGTAATTGGAAGTATGATGTTTTTAGCCGGGTTCCTCGGTGAACTCGTTCTTCGTAACAGTTCTATCCGTAATCAGTATCTGATCGATAAAACAATTAAGTAATACCCATGGCGCCCGATCAGCATAAACGACCGCGGCGCACCCCGTTAAGTCCGGAGGAAGTAGCAAATGTAATTGCGTTCAAAAAGGAAAAGGAACGTCGCAGGTTAGTAAAATTAAAGAGTTCGCTCTCCTACAAACTGCAGAATATTTTTAACGTGGGTTGCTTTTTCATTTACTGTGAATTGCTGTTTTGCTACTTCGGGCCTTGTAATTACCAAACGCACTATTCTGAAAATGTGAATGGAATTTTTGGACAGGAGGCTAAGGGAGACGGCACTCCCATTTTAGCAGAAGTAGACATGAGTTGTTTGCATGGCCAAACGTATAAATTCATTGTCGACGATTATGTGAAAGCTCCCCCTAAACTAGGGGTTTTTGAAGTGGGTAAGGACTTCCTCTTAGCAAAAGACATTAAAGGTTCATTTGAAGGCTCCGCCGACACGTACCGGATTTTTTCGGCAAGTCCCATACTCTTCCTTTCTATTTTTATATCGGTAATCATGCTTATTGGCATAGGGTATAATCTTAACGAGAATGAATATTCTTTATCGGGATTAACAATAGTGAATTCGATGACCCTACTTTGCGTTCTGCTTATGTGAGCAAATGAACTGATTTTGGGAATGAGAATTAGCGGAAAGATGTTGTGTTCACCTCCTTTTTTTTGGAAATTGTTATACTTTAAAACTAATTTATCCGTTGTATATTTGCGGCCTGTGAAATTTGTTTTAAAAATAGCCTTCCTATTTGTTCTCACTTTCAGTTTAGGAAGCTTATTTTCCTGCAAAAAAGATCAAGTAATCACGGATGCTAGTGCCATGCTGGAGTTTTCGCAGGACTCAATTTTGTTTGATACCGTATTTACAAAGATAGGTTCAGCCACCCAGAATTTCAGAATCCGAAATAAACACAACAAAATCATAAAAATTTCGTCCATCACTTTGCAAGGCGGCTCTGCTTCCGCATTTAAAATTAATGTAGATGGCGTTCCCGGCTCTTCGTGGAGCGATTTGGAGATTGCGCCGAACGATAGCATGTATGTATTTGTGCAAGTGAATGTAGATCCTACAAACAGTAACTCCCCGGTGATTATCAGCGATGCGCTTATGTTTCAGGTAAATGGCAACCAACAGAAATTACCTTTAGAGGCGTGGGGGCAAGATGCTTACTACCATCGGCCCGACAGTGCCATTCATTTTAAAGACGGGACCTATTTTGCCTACTCGGTTGCCAATGCAGTGCCCAATTCCTATACTAAAGTGGGTGACGAATTTGTATGGAAAAACGACAAACCACACGTGATTTATAATTACCTCGTGGTGGATGAAGGGCAGAAACTTAAAATTCAAGAAAACACCAAGGTTTATTTAAATTACAAAGCAGGTCTTTGGGTATTTGCCGGAGGGCAACTGCAAGTGTTGGGTAAAAAAAATCAGGAAGTAATATTTCAGGGGGCCAGGCGCGAAAAAGACTGGGCGGATGAACCCGGGCAGTGGGACAGGATTTGGATCAATGAAGGAAGCGATAATAATGTAATTGATTATGCTATCATTAAGAATGGCTTCATAGGTGTTCAATGTGAATTTATGGGCGAAGACACCACACAAAAGAAGTGGCAATTAACGTTAACAAATACAAAGATCCAGAACATGAGTAAATGGGGCTTGTATTGTTTGTATTTTAAAGTGTTTGCCGGCAATACCATTATTAGTAATTGTCAGGAGCATAGCGTAAATATTGCTCTGGGAGGAGCTTATTCATTCATTCATTGTACCTTCTCAAACTTTTGGAATAAAAGCAAGCCACGGGAAAAACCCACTTTAAATCTGAATAATTACAGTACCAGTCAGATAGTACCCCTAAACGCTTATTTTGGTAATTGTATTATTGATGGAAAACTCAGCAATGAAGTAAATATAGATATTAAGGATGATCCACTGTATAAGCCGGTTTATTCTTTCAGCAACTCTTGGCTTAAAACAACGAATGACGTGAGTACCGCCAATTATATTAATGTACGGGCCGACAAAAATACGTCGCTCAATTATAAAGATGTGGATAAGTATGACTTTGAACCCCTAAGTTCAGAAAACAGGGTGAAGGGATTCGTTCATGCCAATGCAACTGCCGATGCCCTCAAATTTCCGTTGGATCTTAACGCGATTTCACGCAATACCACTAGTATCAGCGTGGGGGCCATCGAAGTAAAATAAACGCTTTTAAAAATTTGCGAGGCGTTGACCAGTCTGCGCTCGAAAATGAAAATGCCGGTGATCTACCAAAGGAAATAAAATTAAGATCTATTTTCCGGACTTTAGATTGGCGAAGAGTGTCTCAACCGCTTTCATGGAAAAAGGTTTTCCTAATACATATTTCACCCCATATTCTTTTTTCTTACTTTCTTCTACCTGCCATCCGCTTACGATGGCGATTGGCAAGTTTCCGTGAAACATGGAATTGATCACCCCTGCAAGTTCCCAGCCGCTCATATCCGGCATACCAATATCGGTAATGACGAGATCGTAACTGTTTTTCTTAAGTAATTTCAAAGCTGTCTTCCCGCTATTTGCAGTATCACAGGTATGACCAAGCAGTTCTTGCACAATGGTGGAGGCATTCTCTCTGATGGTATCATCATCTTCAACCCACAAGACCTTCAACTTAATTTTCTCGTTCGGAGTTCTTTTCTTTATTTCTTGATCCTTTATTTTTTCCTCCTGCATGGTAATGGGAAAAACCAGTTCAATTACGGTTCCTTTCCCCGGTTCGGAGAATTTAACAGAAATGTCGCCTCCCATTTCACGAAAAATCGTGTACACGCTACTCATTCCGAGTCCTCTTCCTGCATCAAATCCCTTTGTAGTATAAAAGGGATGAAATAACTTAGTTTTGGTTTCTTCGTTCATCCCAATGCCGGTATCGCTAATAGTCAATACTACTTTTTTGTGTTTTATTCCTGAAGTAATGCTAATGGTACCACCTTTTGGCATAGCTTCAATGCTATTCTTGAGGATATTCAGAAAAGAAGTTTTTAGTTCCCCTTCATTGCCGGTGATCTTCATGATCTCGCCTAATTGCGTCTTAATATCAATCGTCATCCCATTTTTTTCGGGACTATCTTTCCATAAAGGACGCGTTTGCGTGATACTTTCAATTATGATGGCATTCAGATCAACTGCTTGAAGGTCTTTTCTTTCATGTGAAGTGTCCCCAAATCGCTGAAGAGATCGAACCCTGCTTGCCACGTCGGTAATCAATGACTCAATATTGTTTAAGTACTTGATAATACTTTCGGGCAGTTGGGTCTTCAATTTAACAACATCAATATTGCCCGACATGGCTTGAAGTGAATTATTAAAATCGTGAGCAACAGAAGCGGCCATTTCTCCAATGGTACTTAATCTCTGATTTTGAACATAGGCCTTTTCTGCTCGTTTGCGGTCGGTGATGTCGTGAAAGGTCACCACACTTGCCCAAATGTTACCTTTTTGGTCGGTGATAGGTGAACCAAAAACCTCTACATCTATTTTAGTACCATCAGGTCTCACAACAACCATATCGTCTACTCGTTTTGTGATCCCCTTCATGGCGACTACAATTGGTAATTCTTCATTGGGGTAGGGTTCGAGTGTATCAGTTTTTAACAGATTAAACCATTGGCTTATTGTTTCAGTGCTTGAGGGCGGCATCATGTCACGCCCTAATATTTTAAATGATGCAGCATTTGCCAATAAAGGTTTTCCCGATGGGGCCTCAATCATGTAAACACCCATTTCGAGATTTCTGAGAAGTGTATCGAATAAATTATTTTGTTTTTGCAATGATTCTTCAGCTTCTTTACGCTCGGTAATATCGCTGTTGATTCCTATCATGCGTACAGCAGTTCCTTCACTATCTCTAATTACACTTCCGCTTGCTTTGAGGTACAGAATGTTGCCATTTGGATGCAGCACTCTAAACGTCGTATCAAAATCCTTTCCACCGTTTAATGCGCGAGTGGATTCCTCGATGGCCCTTTGTTTATCTTCAGGGTGCAGCCCATTTACCCATGCATCATCGTTATTTGGGAATTGATCTTTTTTACTGCCGTAGAGTTCAAACATCCGCTCGTTCCAGAGCATAATGTTGTTCTTTACGTCCCAATCCCAGATCCCCAACTGCCCCGAACTGGTTGCAAGTTCTAATCGGAATTCACTTTCTTCGGCCTTTTCTTTTGCATTTATTAGTTCCAGATTAGTTTCTTTTAGGGTTTCATTGATGGCCAGGTATTCTTCATTTTTTTCTTTTAGCGCAAGTTCAGTTAATTTAATATCCGTGATGTCCTTGTCGATGCCGCGATAGCCTTTCAAATGGCCCTTCTCATCAAGAAGTGGAACCCCATTGGTGAGTAAACACCGCAGTTCCTTTTTCTTATTATTTGTATTCCAATTCTCAAGATTTAATATTGGCGATTTAGTGGCTGAGATTTTCGAAAAAATAGCAGCCACTCGTTTTGCTTCCTCAGCAGGCATAAAATCAAAGGGAGTTTTCCCTATTATTTCCTCATTCCTTAAGCCCAGAAAGTCATTCGCTTTGGAAGAGCTATAGGTATACTTACCTTTTTCATCTACTTCCCAAAACCAGTCTCCCGAACTTCCGGCAAGGTCTTTAAAACGTTTCTCATTTTCGCGAATCTCTTCTCTTGCTTTTTTTAGTTCGATTTCAAGGATTTTGTTTGAGGTAATATCTTTTACCACACCCATTTGTTCGATAACATCCCCATTACGAGTGAATGTAGTTTTGCCTCTCACGCTGATCCAACGTTTACTACCCTCCTGATGCATGATCTCAAGTTCAAGCTCATACGAATCGGCCGGTTTACTGGTGCCGCAAAGAGCTGCTTTAAAGAGATCCCAGTATCCGGGACAAAAAATTTTACTAAGCTGGGAAAGTGCTAGGGGAAGGGATCCGGGACTGAATCCATAAATTGAATAAAGTTCTTCAGACCAACTAACTTGCGTGCCTGTATTATTTTCGCGCCAGATACCTATTGCGCCAAATCGCTGTACGTCGCGGATTTCATCCCGGTTTTTTCGCAACAGTGCCGAAGCGTCATCATGCTGTTGGCTTAGTGTGGTATTTGCAAGAAGCAGTGCATCGTGTTTTTTTCGCAGATCCTGCAGTTCCTTCCTTAAATCACTTTTATTTCTGTCTTCCAAACTCATCCTACTTTCCATGTACTACTCACCATCCGCCCGCCTCTAGTTCAGTTGTTCGTCACATCTTTATGCGACAAAAAAATTCAAAGGCGCTATTCACTATTTATTTTCTTTGGTGCTTTACACTGAATCAAAAACCCCATTTACTGCTTATACGTTGTAAAAGTACGAAGGTAAGGGGAATTAAAAAAGCAGAGGCGACGGGAGGATTTGTCTGCTGTTTTTTGTGGTTCCATTGTATGGCGTTTCTTATAAGACATCAACCGGTATCTCACTAAGGGACGGTGGGGGCTCAATTTTTTCGAAATATCCTCTTGGTAAGTTTTAAAAGGGAATAAATGGTCATTTTCCATCTTTTAAGATCGCAAAAACCAACAAATTCTCCTAAATTTGCGGGCTGCTAACATGAACTTGATCTCTAAATCTGAACACAAAGCAATGATCTACTGGCTCCTTGCCGGTTGTTTGCTCATCTATATCATGGTGCTGGTGGGCGGCCTTATCCGACTCACTCATTCAGGTTTATCGATAACCGACTGGAGTTTTATGGGCTCAGTGCCTCCGCTGAATGAAGATATGTGGCAGCAACGGTTTGCCAAGTACCAACAGAGTCCTGAGTTTGAAAAGATAAACTACTCCATGAGCCTCGAAGAATTTAAGCCCATTTTTTGGTGGGAATACATTCATCGCATGATCGGACGTACGATGATGTATGTATTCGCGCTAGGTTTTGTGTATTTTTTAATCAAAGGCAAGATTAAAAAGAACATGTGGCCGTCATTTGTTCTTTTATTTGTAATGGGTGCCTTGCAAGCAGTTATTGGTTGGTGGATGGTATACAGCGGACTTCAAAAACAGCCTGCGGTGAGTCATTACCGTTTGGCCACTCACCTCATGAGCGCATTTACATTGTTTGCTTTTACATTTTGGTTTGCGTTGCAATTGATCTACCCTAAACAAGACGTCATGCAGAAAGTTCCTCTCAAATTGAAGGGTATTTCCGTTACTTTCTTTTTCCTACTTATTCTTCAAATTATTTACGGCGCCTTCACAGCAGGTTATGTGGAGGGAGACGCGGCGCATATTCGTCCGGGCCACATTTTTAATACCTGGCCAAAAATGGGGGATCAATGGATGGCTGATCAGGTGACTATGAAAGGTACTTTCTTGCAGAATATACTTGAAAACGCCAGTGGTATTCAATTTGTGCATCGGATGCTTGCTGTTGTACTGGTTGTTGTGTTGATGATCCTATGGGCGCATTCTAATAAGACGGGAGTCACAAAAACACAAGAGCAGGGCATCACCTTATTGATCTACGGAGTTACGGTGCAATTCATTTTGGGTGTGCTTACACTGCTCTATAATGTGCCGGTTGTACTGGGCGCAATGCATCAAACAGGGGCTTTCTTTTTGTTTGGCAGTTCCATTTTTTTATTGTTTCATCTATTTAATAATACTTCCAAATCCCTTGAACGAACAAATTGATTCCATACCCACCGAATCTTCCTCCGCCGGCTTTCCTACTAAACCGATCGTGATTGAGAAGAATGAAAATGCGTTGATAAGGTCTCTTGTGAGTCTTTTTATTTATGCTCTTTTATTCTATTTCCTGTTTGAACGCAACGTGGTGTACATTGCCGCGGTACTTCTTGTGATAGTGATCCACGAAATGGGACATTTTTTATTAATGCGTTTGTTCAATTATTCAAACGTGAAGATTTTTATTGTACCTCTCTTGGGGGCCTTTACAGCCGGAAAAAAACAACAGGTGAGCCAGTGGCAACTTAGTCTTATTATTTTAGCGGGTCCGGTACCCGGCATTCTCTTGGGTTGTCTCATTTATTACCTAAACAGAGATCTGCATAACGAAACCTACACCATGCTTTCGTATACATTTTTGTTCATCAATCTCCTCAATCTCCTTCCCTTGTTTCCGTTAGATGGAGGCCGTTTAATAGAAACGTTGTTCTTTAAAGATAATTTTGTAATCCGTTTGGTGTTTGGCATCATTTCTATTCTTGCTCTGATGCTTATTTTTGTGGTAACTGTAAATCCCATTCTTTTCGTCATTCCGGCTCTTATCGCCTTGGAATTGTATAATGAAAACAAACACGAAAAAATTAGAACCTACTTACGGCAGGAGAAGATCAACTATTATACTGACTATGAAAATCTTCCCAACAGAAGTTACTGGCTTATTCGCGATTGCCTCATCTTTTCCTTTCCTAAAAAATACAGGATCCTTCAACCCGGTAAATACGAGTACTCGGTAATTGAACCTCTCATGGTGCAGCATATCAGTTCGGTACTTAAAGTGAATTTAAAGTTGGACCTCAGTTTTGTAAAACGCATTCTGGTGCTTCTTTTTTACGTGGTGCTTTTTGTGGCACCTCTAGTAATGTACCTGTTTCTGAAATATCCCGCAGTAGGGCATTAACTACTTTCATCTTTTTTCGAAAATCGTCGTGCATAGCTCAAAGGGCGGTCGCGAATTAATAGTACTTTTTGTGTGTGAACTCCTATTTTTGTGGCCCTCAAAAACAGGTAGTTTATAGGCGTATGCTTTAGGTCGCGCCGGGTCACCAAAGGTAGTTGCACTTGGGCCCATACCTATCAGGGATACCCTCCAACTTTCGAGTCAATACAGTGCTTCTATTTGATCTTTAATCTCAATCCCGCGTACAGCATTCTGCCGTAAATTGGTCCCCATACCATACTTGCATCAAAATACTTGCTATAAGGCAAGTCACTGGCGACAATTGGATTAGTTTGTTTGTAATTAAGTAAATTCTCAACTCCCAAGTAAATATTAAAATTAGCCGAACCAATTTTTGTGAGATAAGTAATTTGGCCAAGTAAGTTAAAAAAATCGGGTGAGAACTTTTCTCGCTGATAATTTCCGGGGTTGCTTTCTGTGCTTGGTAGTCGTTTAGCGCCATTGTACTGGGTGGTAAAATCGACCTGCCAGTGATTGCCTTTTGTTTCGTAACTAAGGTTGATAAAGGCTCTGTGTTTAGATACCATGGCCTTTTGGAGCAGACCCTGCTCAAAGGTCATTTTTGTATCGACATAACGGTAAGCGGTTTTCACAAAAAAACGTTTCCTGGGCTCCATGTTAAACTCAAACTGCATGGTATTGGAGTAGGAGGGACCATTCAAATTATAGATCACTACTCCTTGTGTGTTTTGATCAATATCGGTAACTACCTGCTGTGTAAATTGCGTGCGGTAAACATCAATGGTATAGTATGCCTGACGGTAATTGATCTTGAATTTTTGAGTATAATTTAGCCCAAAATTCCAACCCACTTCGGGTTTCAAGCCATAGGGCAATGAGGCTTCTGAGCCTTTAATAGTCCAAACACGTGAACTCGCCATGAGATACGAATTGTCGGTAAAAACATTTGCTGTACGAAGGGCCCGTCCGGCGCTAAATCGAAGAACGCTGGAAGGAGTGAGGGCATATCGTAGATGCAAACGGGGAGTAAAAAACACCCCATAATAATTGTGCTTGTCGGCGCGAATACCGGTCACCATATTAAATTTGTCTTTATAATTTTTGGCGTATTCGGCAAATACCCCCACAACATCTTCTTGTCGCCCGTACTTCAGTTGATTGAAAGTTTCGTTTACCCGGTCATTCATATAACTTGCTCCCACCTTGTATGTATTGTCGGTGGAACCTATAATTCCTTGAAAAATATAATTGGCATAAAAAGTTTGCTGAAGTCCACTGTAAACATTGGAACCATAAAAGTTATGTTGATCGTGGTTTAGGTAAGATAATTGCAGGCCCATGCTAGTACCCGGTTTTTTATGAAATACGATCCCGGTTTTACTGTACAATTCCCATTTTTCGTTGGCAATACCAATCTTGTACAATGGCACCGTATCGTTTTGCAGTGGCAGGGTTGACGTGAATTGCCCCCCGGTGCGATCATCTTTTAAATAGCCGCCTCCAAACTGGGCCTCAAAACCCGATTTGGCATCGCTAAAACCATACTTATTCATCACATTGTATTGTTTGCCGGTTGGGATATCGGCAAAGCCGTCACCGTTATGGTCTTGCACCAGAGGGTTAAAACTAGCATGGCTAAATAAACCTACCGACAGTTTAGGATTCACTTTTTGCGAAAGATTGAGATTGTATTCATTTCGTGCATTTTCATTCACATACGTATTGAAATTCAATTTATCCGAACTTCCCGGCTTTTGCAATTCGGTATTGATTTGCCCGGTAAAACTTTCATACCCATTTATCACCGAACCCGCTCCTTTGCTTAGTTGAATGGATTGAATCCAAGTACCGGGAATAAAACTGAGTCCGTAGTTATTGGCGAGTCCCCGCAAATAGGGCATATTTTCTTTCGTTATTTGCGCATACTGACCCGAAAGACCCAGCATTTGAATTTGTTTGGTACCACTCACAGCGTCGGCATAATTCACGTCAATACTGGGATTGGTTTCAAAGCTCTCAGATAAGTTGCAGCAAGCAGCTTTCATCAAAGACCGTTCGTTGAGGGTCTCCACTTTTATTGGATTGAGATAGGAGATTTCGGTGCCGGTGCTGTAATAAACCACTTCAATTTCTTGCAGTGCAGCGCCACTTTTGAGAACAATTACCAAATACTTGGAGGGTTGGCCTACCGTAACAAATTGTTTTTCATAACCCACAGCCTGTACGTGCAGTTTTTTGGTATTCTTGCTCAGCTTCAGATTAAAATCACCATTCTCGTTTGACGTAGTGGCAATGGAACTGCTATCCCACACGAGTATCACCCCGGGTACAACGCTGGTGTCTCCTTTTTCAGAGATCTCAATAACTTTCCCGTGAACTTGAGCATGCAGGAAGAGATGGGTGAGTATTCCTACACACACATAAAAAAGCCGTAACTTCATAGGAGTTAGTTTTTAGACTCCTCACATTTTGCATCACGGTATTTACAGCATTTCGGCAATTTGCTGTAGGCTTTGTCGTTGCCGTGAATTGGGCCGGCATCGTGACCTTTTGCGGCAATTGCCTCTTCAATCTGGTTAAGACTAATTTTATCGCTACTATAAGAAACTGTGGCTATTTTAGTTTTCGGGCTCCAGGTCAACACTTTCACACCTTTGAGATCGGCGGCATTTTCAATCCGATCCTTGCATTGCTCACAATTACCTTTAACTGTGAATGTTTCGGTAATAACACCTACTTGTGCTTTTGTACTAATTGTATACAGGCAAAATGCCGTTAGAATTAAGGTTCTCATAAACTTCTTATATTAATTGATGAATAATAAATTTGAATGCAAAAAAATACCTGAAAGGTAAAATCAGCACCTAAATTCTGAGAACGGAAGTGGAAATGATCTTATTTTGAATGTTGGGTGGCGGCCAGGGCTCGCTGCAAAGAATACTGGGAGAGAAGTGATTTAAGGAGGATTTAAGTTGAAAGGAGGGAATGTAAAATAATAGGTGCTCTGTTTTTACGGGCTGATAAATACAGAACTGAGCGACGGTAAAATCAGGATTAGATTTCAAAATAAATCCTTCATTTTTGCAGCAACCGTCATCACCTGCATCCGTGTCTTCGTCACTTTCGCAGCAGTTGCCGGCTTTCACAACATAACTTATTTTTTCGAGTTCGCCGCCACAGTAATGGAAATAAACCGGCACACCAGCCGCCGTTATCACGTAGGTTATGACGATAAGTCCGAAAAAATATGTTTTGATTGTTTTTATACCTGTGTATTTAATTACAAATGTCGTAAATATTACTGAATTTGCTTTCCCTTATACGTTAAAAGTGTTAAACTAGTAGTTAGCGGCCTGATCATGATGTTAATGACAGGAAGCCTTATTTCATGTAAACGATTCATATTACAGGCCGTAGCTTGGTATTGTAAAGTTAAATTTGTTAATTTGGTCGAATTCAAAACAATCATGATTTATGTCAGATCTCTTTAGAACAAAATCTCTTAGCAAGTTATTGGCAGATGCTGCCTCAGGTGAAAAAGGATTAAAAAAGACCCTTGGAATGTGGTCCTTGATCGCGTTGGGCATTGGAGCAATTATTGGCGCCGGACTTTTTGTACGCACTGCGGCGGCAGCTTCCGATAATGCAGGTTCAGGCGTTACCATGTCGTTTGTGGTGGCTGCAGTTGGTTGCGCATTTGCCGGTTTATGTTATGCCGAATTTGCCGCTATGATTCCCATTGCCGGCAGTGCATATACTTATGCCTACACCACGATGGGTGAATTGGTTGCTTGGATTATTGGTTGGGCCCTTATTATGGAGTATGCCTTAGGGGCAGCTACAGTTTCAATTGCCTGGAGTGAATATTTAAATAATTTGCTGGGAGGGCGAATACCGTATGAATGGTGCCACTCTCCGTTTGAACACGCTTATAAAGTCGCGGGCGCTGCCATCTCGCAGTTTCCGGCCGAGATCGCCAAAGCAGCCAAGGGTGGATTGTTGATACTCAGCGATGAACAGTATGCCACGTTATCTGATAATTTAAAAGCAAATGTCACCATGTACAGCGGTGCCGTTAATTTACCTGCCCTCTGTATTTTATTAATACTTACTCTCCTTCTTATTAAAGGAACACAGGAGTCGGCCTTCGTAAATGGAATCATTGTTTTTGTGAAAATGGCCATCGTTCTTATTTTTATTGTGATTGGATGGGGATTTATTGATCCCGCAAATCATACACCCTATCTTATTCCGGAAGGCACACCGGGCCACGACAGTATTTTTACATGGGGCTATGGGGGAATACTAGGGGGCGCTGCAGTGGTGTTTTTTGCATTTATCGGTTTCGATGCTGTTTCTACTGCCGCACAAGAAGCCAAGAATCCAAAACGCGATATGCCCATTGGTATTCTTGGTTCATTGATCGTATGTACTATTTTATACGTTTTATTTTCATACGTTTTAACAGGGGTTGCTCATTGGAGTGAATTTGGCGCAGCCGGAAAAGAAGCTTCCGTTTCCTACGTGATTCAAAAATACATGATCGGATATGAATGGCTGGGCACCAGTGTTACCATTGCCATTCTCGCGGGCTTTTCCTCTGTTATTTTGGTGATGTTAATGGGTCAGTCGCGCGTGTTTTTCTCCATGTCAAAAGACGGGTTATTGCCAAATGTATTTTCGAAATTGCACCCAAAGTTTCAAACTCCTTACAAATCAAACATGATCTTATTTTTATTTGTGGGTTTGTTTGCCGCTTTTATTCCCGGCAGTGTGGCCGGTGACCTCACATCATTTGGCACCCTGTTTGCTTTTGTGCTAGTATGTGGTGGCACCTGGATCATGCGCCGAAAACATCCTGAGACACCACGACCATTCAGAACTCCTTTGGTACCTTTGGTTCCAATACTTGGTATTTTGGTATGTTCCTTCATGATCATTGCTTTAGATACCTTTACGCTTGCATCCGCCGGTGTGTGGATGGTAGTTGGCCTTCTGATCTATTTTGGATACAGTCGCAAAAAAAGTTTGCTTCACATACCTTCTTGAAGTTTGTGAAATTTAAAAAGCCTGAGGTTCACGAATCTCAGGCTTTTTTCTAGTGTTCCAGAAGTGTTATGCCAGTTTTTGATAAGTCTGCCACCAACGGTCGGGGATCTCATTTTTGGTGGCCGATTCATAGTCCTTATAGCTGCAGGGAATAAGCGTGTGTCGTTCAAACTTCAGATCTTTATGGGGAGGGTAGGGGATCTCCATCCACCATCGGTCACTTTTTTTACTCTTGTAAAAATTAATCTCATATTTTTCGTCTTGTAAGATCACGTGAAATCGTGTATAATCGGGACTGGTACGATTTGGAAAATCATTTTTGCGGTTGTAAAACCCATCCATAAAACACCAAATCATTTGAGCGGCCAAATGTGCGGTTTTGCCATGTTCATCGTATTCGGGATTGATTTCGTAAATCCCTAGTGAGGAAAGTTTATCATTCATGCCGGCATAACGCATCATTTGACAGGCTTCCTCTGCATAAAAACCATTTGGCGAGGGATTTGGATTGGCCGGCGCATCTGAGTGTTTTATGGCCGTTATATCAAATGTGATCATGTCGGCTTGTCGGATAATGGGTTCCGCTTCCTCAATCATATCGCGCACTTGACCTAACCTATATACATCGAAATACAAACGGTTCATCATTTGCAAACTGCTTTGATCTACCAAATACGTTTGATAGCCTACGTTGCTGTAATTAAAAAGGTAATTCGGTTGATGCAATATTATTTTTCCCAAATAAGAAGTATTGCTGATCTCCTCATCGGGATTGCCCAGATCGAATACACTGTCAATGGCCACCACATTGATGGTTTGTTCAAGATCTTTATAGCCTAAAAACTGAGCATAGGTAAGGTCCTGCGACCCTCCGATAATGACGGGAACTATGTTTTTTCGGACCAGAAAATCAACGCAGGTACGAAGGGCAAAATAGGTATCATCGGTACTGTGGCCCGGATTTATATTTCCAAGATCCGCTACATTCACGTTAAAACTGCCCCCATACAATTTGTACAAATAGGCGCGTACTGCATTTGGCGCTAGCTGACACCCCTTGTTGTTGTCGGCATTTCGATCTTCACGTACACCAATTATGGCGATATCAATCGTGTCAAGATCAGGAAAACCTTCACTATTACTGTGAATCCTGAATAAATTTCCGAATTGTTGCTCCTTGAGCGAGCCGACCTGTAAAAGTTCTTCCGAATCAACCGGACCAAAAAAATGCGCAATATCGCTCATGCTCTCTCTAATTTAGATTATCAGTATTAACCTGTTTAAAAGTAGTTTCTAAAGCATCAAATTCGGACGGCCATAATTTTATATATTAACAGGCTGCTATTAGGAACTCGGTTATGGAGCAAAAGCAATACGTTCCGCTCCCGGCCAACAGTTTCAGTACTTAAATTTGTATTTTTAGGAACACTTAATGAAAAGATGACCTATTTAAAAAAGCGTTTACGGGCCTTTAAATTCGCATTTTCGGGCATTTATGAGGCTTTTGTGACGGAAGCGCATATAAAGATCCATACGGTAATCACGGTGTTAGTAATTGCGGCAGGAATCTATGTATCGATCACAAAACTCGAATGGATACTAATCGCTCTGGCGATAGCACTCGTTTTTATGAGCGAATTATTTAACACGGCCATTGAAAAAATCTGCGATTTCAACCATCCGGGACAGCATCCCAACATCAAATTTATTAAAGACATATCTGCGGCAGCGGTACTTTTTGGGGCGGTGTTTGCCCTCATTGTGGGCCTTCTTATCTTCTATCCTTACCTCAAGATATTTTAAAATGGAGTCTCGGTTTCCCGTTTAATGGGTTACAAATTCGCAAATTCATTTTTCAATGAGTTCAATGTTTGCAGATTTCAACACCGCAAAATTAGATTACGGTTAGAATCTAACTGGTAAAATAATCAGGAAACTCTTTCCTGTTTTCAAGTCCTTTTCTACCTTAGGTCCATCAATTCCATTCTGGTATATTCGCCAAAAAGCAGTAACAGGCTCACGTATATTCTAAAAACCTTGTTGTATGAAGGGCTGGGTTGTGAGTTTTTGTGTACCGACGACATTGATGAAGTTTACTCTTCTGATCTTCCCAAGATCAATTATTCTGATTTGGAAATTAGCGATTGCATCAACATCAAGCCCCACTCGGTGTTGTTTGATCACGGCATTCGAGATTACCATCTTCAGGTGAAGGCACATCCTATTTTTGATAAGATTCTTTTCAGTAATTCCATGGGAGAAATACCCTTTGATCTTTTTGGAGCGTCTTTTTGGCTCTTAAGCAGATACGAAGAATATTTACCTCATAAGTCGGATTTACAAAATCGGTTTGGATACAAAAGCAGTTTGGCGTATCAGTACGAATTTCTTCATTATCCGCTCGTAAACTTGTGGTTGGAAAAGTTGAGAAAACTATTGGAAGAACATTTTCCGAAACTTGACTTTTTAAAGCGTAAGTACAATTTTATTTCCACCATAGATATTGACAGTGTATACAAATACAAATACAAAGGATTTGTAAGAACCATGGCAGGTTTTTTTTCGGACAAGAATTTTGCCGAGCGCAAACAGCGCATCAGAATTATACTTGGAAGGGAAAAGGATCCTTTTGATTGTTACGACTTTTTGATAGAAGCCCATAAGGAAATAGAAACAACGGTAATCTATTTTTTCTTACTGGGTGATTATGGACCAAACGACAAAAATCACTCTTCCACCGATCTTCGCTTTCAATCTCTCATCAAACAATTGGCCGATTATTCCATGGTAGGTATTCACCCTTCTTATGGTTCTAACAACAATTTAAAACAATTAAAAAAGGAGATCATTCGCTTGGGCAACATCACACATAAACTAATCAGCAAAAGTCGGCAACATTTTTCTATGCTAAAGTTTCCGCAAACCTATCAAAATCTATTGCAGGCGGGAATTTTTGCCGACTACTCAATGGGATATACCAATTGCAATGGTTTTAGAGCATCCTATTGTTACCCTTATAAATGGTATAATCTCGACATTGAATCGGTGAGTTCACTTACCATTCATCCGTATTGCATGTCAGAAGTCACTACTCTGTCGGAATCCCGCCGACTTAATACATCGAAACCAGATTTGGCCCGCCAGTTGATCACTGAAGTAAAGAAGTATGGAGGGCAATGCATTTCGATTTGTCATAACGATACTTTTTCCGCCGAAATAAAATCGTTTTACCTTGACTTTCTCAAATTGGCCAAAGCCACCACACTAGACACCTCCGCTTAAGGATGGTGAAGGTCTAAGAAAATAGTCTTAACCACCGTTGAAAGACTTGAAATGATCATCTGAACCCCAATTCCTGTCACGATAAACCCCATCACCTTCGATAAAGAGGTGAGTCCGGCCTGGCCGGCATATTTTACCAAGCGCGGCGCATATTTAAACACAAAATAAATAGAAATAACTACTATAATAATCGCGCTAATCGCCGCCACATCCTGCCATAGTGCATCCCGCATCATCTCACTGCGGTTGGAATAGAGTGTGATGAGGAAAGACATAGAGCCCGGTCCTGCCAAAAGGGGCATGGCCAAGGGCGAAAATGAAATATCAACTTTCTCACGCCCGTCTTCCGGAATTTTCCCTCTTAATTCACTTTTATGCGTAACATTTAAAAGCTGCCATCCCGACCTAAAGATAATAATACCCCCTGCAACCCGCAGCGCCGGAATGGTAATTCCAAAAAAATGGAGAAGGTAAACACCCAAATAGTAAGAAACGAGACAGATCATGAGAATATACGCACAGGTTTTCTTGAGCGTGGCAAGCTTATTGGCCTCTGTATCGTCTTGTGTGAGCCCAATATATACGGGCAAGGCCCCAAGTGGATTGATGAGTGAGAACAAACCTATCAAAATGGTCACAAAGACCGACATTTCAAACATGCCACAAAAGTACTTTTTAATTCATTCAACATTAAGAATCAATTTATCATTTACATTAACAAATCACAAACAAATTATTCTATTTTTGCTGGCAAGAAAAACAGTATGGCTCTTTCTCTTAAAAAACTTGGAACACGTGCCCTCACCGCATTGGTGTTTGTGCTGGTATTACTTACGGGGCTCTTGTGGAATTACTATTCTTTCACGCTATTATTTTTTATCATCGCAATCTGGGGTTTGTATGAGTTCTATAAGGTGTGCGAGGCACTTGGCGCTGCACCTCAAAAAAATTTAGGTTACCTTCTTGGTGGCATCAGCTACTTTGCTTTTGTAGAGGGGGATCTTTTTTTAACGGGGTTATCCATTGTGTTGGCCTCTCTGCAATTGACACTCCTCTGTTTTCCTTTTGTGATTTTCGCCGGAGCCGTGTTCAGTAAGAAGACACTTCCTTTCAGCAATGCAATTTACACCATGGTGGGCATTATATATACCGTTTTGCCATTTGCGTTACTGCATCATTTGGTAATTACTCATCGGCCGGAAGCACCTTATTTGTTTTTCGATCCTTCCACATTACTCGGGGTTATTCTTCTAATCTGGTGCAACGATACCTTTGCCTATCTTGGTGGTAGTATTTTTGGAAAACATAAATTGATTGAACGCGTTTCACCCGGAAAAACGTGGGAGGGTACGGCATTTGGCGTTTTGGTGACCTTTGGGGGCAGTTTTGTGATTGCTCATTTCCAACCTGCAACAGCAGCCCAGCTTTGGGTCGTAATGGGTTTGCTGGTGCCTCTATTGGCTACTCTCGGAGATCTGGTTCAAAGTGCCATGAAAAGACAAGCAGCTATAAAAGATACCGGTAGCATTATGCCGGGACATGGAGGCATACTTGACCGTTTTGACAGCTTGATTTTTGTAACGCCATTTGTAGTTGTATTAACAAAACTTATGGCTTAACGGAGTGGATGCGACTAATAGGAATGCCAACGTGTGAATCGAGAATCACTTGTTTGTTGGTGAGTCCCCAAATGGATGTTTCAACTACTTTTCTTGATTTTTCGTCTTCAAAATAGATCTTAAGTCGGGCATTATTTTGCCGAGCTTCTACAAGTGCTCTACTTAATTCTGAACTTCGGTCTTCAATGTCACGCGCACTCTTCAGAACATCTCTTTTAGGAAATTTGAGTTGTTCCATTTTCTCTTTTTCAATGCGTTCAAAATCTGATACAATCATGGCTTCTTAAACTTAGGGGTATAAAAAGAGTACGGGTTTGTAAATCAAATATAACCCATTTGTTCATTAAATCAAAAAAATTTAGGAAATTTCGTTAGTAAGAATAAGATACAATTCGTGTGGTTTTTGACTTCCAATTTTGTACATAAATCCCGCATTATCAGTAAGTTCCAAAAAATCTTCCCCACTCGCGTAAAAACGGGTCACCCCCTTGTTGTATAAATTATAAACGGCCCTTCGCCAAATGTTTTTTTTGTACCGCGCCAATCTAACCGAAACAATATTATTTAAATCGATCTTGATACGGCGTGATGTCCAAAAACCGTCAAGCAACATATAGCCATGGTAAATCCTGGTTTGAATATGTAAAACGTAAGTGAGTGCCGCGCTGAGAATAAGAATACTCAATCCCATGATGAAGAAAATTAAGCCCGAACTACTTATGTTGCGAATAGGATAGGATCCGATTCTGAAAAAAGATACCTGCACGGGCTCCGGATTCTCGCTCCAGTAATAGCCCAGAAAACAAAAAATGGTAAGGGCTGTGCGCACAACCATACTCAATCGGTTATGACCGAGGTACTGCTTCTCTTCAAAGAGTATTTCGTTTTCAGTCAATGAGTGCGATCTTAATCAAATCTGTTTCGTTCCCTTTTACTCTGTATCGCTCGTCGCTGCGGTAACCCATCACCCAAATAATATCCTTATTTCCGTTAACCAAAAGCATACAGTTTTCCTTATCCAATGAATTCAATTTCTCGTCTTTCAAAAAATCGCTTAACAGCTTAAATCCTTTCATACCAAAAGGTTTAAACTTATCTCCAATTCGACGGGTGCGAAAGGTGAGGGGAAATAGAAGCTGTGAGCGGCCAATCACGAATTGTTTATTGGAAGGCAACGTAAATTTTTTTATGGGAGCCACTTTGAGAAAGGTCAGCTTCTTCAATTCAGCCATGGAATTGACGTTCAACTCCGTTTTAGGAACCGAGCGGAGTTTTATCACCAGGTCGTTGCGATCAATGGTTAATTTGTGTGTGGTGGAAAGGAAAATCTTTCCAATATCTGCATTTTCAACTACGCATCTTACAAGATTTCGTTGTTGGGTGTGGTTAAAACCATATCCGATGATCAAATGGTGCACAATGCTTTCAATATAACGTTCGTGTTTGAGCCGCGTTTTATTGATGAACAGGGCATCGTGTGTTTGAGTGGCATATTCAACGGCTTTGGCACTTAGAAACTCCTTTATGATTCCCGCTTCCTGATTAAAATGAAAACTGCTTCTGATAATAGTATCCTCAAGATTGGGATTCAACTTTTTTAAAAGCGGAACTACATTTTTTCGAATGAAATTTCGTTCGTATTTTTCCTCTAAATTGCTTTTATCAAACCTAAATTTAATCTTCTCAACTTTGGCATATTTTTCAAGATCAGCTTTTTTGAAACTCAGCAGGGGACGAACAATTATACCATTTTTCTCGGGAATGCCTTTTAATCCGCCAATGCCGGTTCCGCGAATAAGATTAATCAGGATAGTTTCTACCTGATCATTGGCATGATGAGCTGTAAGTACATAATCAAACCGGTGCTCACGAATTAGTTGATGAAACCAATCGTAACGCAATTTTCGAGCTGCTAATTGGACACTGCATTTATGTTCGATGCAATAGTTGTTGGTGTCGAATTTCTTGCTGAAAATGGGCACATGTAATTTCCTCGCCATATCCCTGCAAAATTTATCATCCAAATCACTGTCCTTACCACGCAACTGAAAATTGCAGTGAGCCACGCTGAAATCATAATCCAAACTCTTCAGCATGTGACTAAGTACAACTGAATCTATGCCACCACTAATAGCTAACAATAATTTGTGGTTCTTGCCGAATAGGTTGTTTTTGAGGATATGCGATTCAAATTCACTGAGCATTAAACAAAGATACTAAAAGCTAAATAACATTAATATTGCCTTTATTATAATAATCGTTTACCGCAATGAAATGGATCGTAGATCCCGAAATGACAATAATCAGTTTATCCCGATTTCTATTCCCCATTTGAGATTGCACCTTCTAAATTGTTACCTTTGTTCTTAGAAATTGAAATTTTTGAACCTCTTAAATTAATAGAAACTCATGGAAAAGAAAGTAACCATTGTAGGTGCCGGACTAGTTGGCTCATTATTATCAATATACCTTGCTAAAAAGGGTTATCATGTAAATATATTTGAACGCCGACCGGATATGCGCGCCACTCAAATGTCGGCCGGTAAATCAATTAATCTGGCATTGAGCGACAGAGGCTGGAGAGGCCTGGCGGGTGTTGGCATTGCGGATGAGATTAAAAAGATAGCCATTCCCATGTACGGCCGCTTTATTCATCATAAAGATGGTTCTAATGCCTATCAACCTTATGGTAAAGACAAACAGGCCATTTATTCGGTGTCGCGGGCCGATATCAATATGAAGTTAATGGACCTCGCTGAAAAACAAAAAAATGTAAAAATTCATTTTGATAAACGTTGCACGGCAGTTAACCGCAACGATCTGAAAGCCTCGTTTGAAGATAATAACACGAAACAGCAAACCGAAACTCAGTCAGACCTTTTGTTTGGCGCCGACGGAGCCTTTGCCGCCTCGCGTTTAAGTGTGCAATTGCAAGCCGATCGTTTCGAATACAACCAACATTATATTGATTGTGGTTACAAGGAGCTCATTATCCCTCCCGGCGAAGGTGGAAAATTTCAACTGGAAGAAAATGCCCTTCATATATGGCCACGTGGAAGTTTTATGATGATTGCGCTTCCAAATCCGGATGGAAATTTCACCTGCACATTATTTCTTCCCTTTGAAGGCGAGAAATCCTTCTCAAAGTTGACCACCGATGCCGATATCAAACAATTCTTTGAACGTGAGTTTGCCGACGCTGTCCCTTTCATGCCAACGCTGCTGCAAGATTTTAAACAAAATCCCGTTTCTTCACTGGTTACGGTAAAGTGTTTTCCATGGACCTTTGATAATAAGATCGCTCTCATTGGCGATGCCGCACATGCCATTGTGCCATTTTACGGCCAGGGGATGAACTGCGGATTTGAAGATTGTGTGGTGCTTAATGAATTGATTGATAAACACAAAGAGAATTGGGATCTCATTTTGCCGGAATACCAGTCCTTGAGAAAGCCCGACAGTGACGCCATTGCCGATTTGGCCATCGCGAATTTTGTGGAAATGCGCGATAAAACAGCTGACCCGAAGTTCCTACTGCAGAAAAAAATAGAAGCCCGTTTTTCAGAAAAACATCCTGAAAAATGGATACCGCTGTATAGCATGGTGACATATAGTCCGCACATACGATACAGTACCGCCATGAAGGAGGGTGCTAAACAACAGGCTATTATGGACAAGATTATGGCCCTTCCTGATATTGAAAACAAATGGTCATCCATTGAAGTTGAAAATGAGATCCTCAAATATGTGTAAAGTACGAGGAAACAAATAGAAACTAGTGGTGTGTTTGTTATAATCAAATTGGGATAACTTCCTTCTTTCATGAATTGATTAAAGTGGGGTGACAACCCTACGCTAGCCTGTCGCTCCTAACTCAAAAAGATACATATAATTGGTTATCAATGTGTTACAATCTAATCGGGCGTGTAACTTTTCGTGCGTAACTTCGTCTTATACTTAGAATTTGGAACTATCTGATTATAATTCATGTGTGGATGCACACGCCGATGGTGTGTATCGGTTTGTGCTGAAACACATTAGAGATAGAGATGTGGCCAAAGACATAGTTCAGGATGCTTTTGAAAAAATGTGGCGCAAAGTGGACACGATTGACGCCGCAAAAAGTAAGACTTACCTATTCACTACGGCTTATCATACCCTGATTGATTATACCCGAAAATCATCAAAAAATAGTGCTCTCAGTGAGGTGGATCTTAAACATCATAGTCATTCAAGGCAGTATTCAGACTTGAAAGAGGTGCTTAACAGGGGATTGGAACAATTGCCTGAAATTCAGAAAACAGTAGTGTTACTGCGGGACTACGAGGGGTATGATTATGCTGAAATTGGAGAGATCACCGGCCTATCAGAGAGTCAGGTGAAAGTGTATATTTTCAGAGCCCGAACATTTTTAAAGAACTATATTGGTAAGGTGGAAACCGTTATATGATGACTTCTATAAACCTACATAATTATGAGGGTTTTCTGCTCGATTACAGCGAAGGCGCTCTGAGTGCAGAAGAGGCGCAGGAACTTAGATCTTTTATAATCTCACACCCCGAACTCGAGATCGATCCGGATGAATTGCAGCTTCCTTATTTTTCGGCAGAATCGTTGCCATACGAAGCCAAAGAAAGCCTAAAAAAAACCGAATTTAATCAATACAATGAATCCCTGTTGAATTACCTCGAAAACAATCTCAGTGCTCAAGAAAAATTGGCGATGGAACAAAAAATCAATTCAGAGCCGCTATTGTCAGCTGAATGGGAGTTATATAAGAAAACAATTCTTGTTCCTGATGAACAAATTAGTTTTGATAGCAAGTCGATACTGGCCAAAACAGAAAATGATTTAGTTAGAACTGAGGCTTTTAAACTTGTTGCTTTTTCTGAAAATGGCATGACTGCCGGCGAGAGGCTTGATTTTGAGAAGGAATTAACGCAAGGTGCAGCACTCAGAAAAGAATTGGACCTTGTATTAAAGACCTTTCAGAAGGCGGACCTCACGATCGTATTCCCAAATAAAGAGCAGCTGAAGAAAAAGAACAGGGTGTTCGCGCTATACAGCACCAAAAACCTGATGAGGATGGCTGCCGCAATTCTATTGCTCCTCAGTTTTTCATTTCTTGTATCCTACTACGGGGGAAAAGAACCTGTAAAACTTGCACAAGCAGGCGTTACTAAAGCGGACAATATTTTGACAGCCCCTTCAAAAACGGAGGTGGTCATTACAAAAAGTAAAAAATTAATTTCCAAGGCTGCAACGCAGCAAAGGGCAGGTGCAAGCCAGCTTCCGAAGAGCAGCACTGTTCATCCGATAGAAAACGTTTTAAATACCTCGGTTGGAGATGAAACTCCTCAGATTGCAACAACGCATACTGCAGAAAATGAAGTGCAGAATAATCTTATGTTAGTGCCTCAACCCCAAGTTGAAAAAACGTTGACCGCACTTTCTCCTGCTAAACAGAAAGTTCAAGTTGGTGATAGTATAAACACAACTCAATTTTATTTATTGGCCCTCGAAGAAGATGAAGATAGTAGAATGGATGCAGAGGAGAAACCACTTAACGCAAGAGGTTTCTGGCAAAAAGCAGTTGTATTTGCGCAACAGGTGAACAAATTTGGATTTAAATCGGTAGAGGGGGTTGAAGCCCCCCATCAAAAATTCCGTTTGGCAATTAATAATTTTAGTGTTGAAAAACGTTGATGCGACAAGAGTTGAAATTATCTCATCAAAAAAATAAATAGAAGTCTGTAACTTTTAAGGAATCTACTTCGTCTTACTCCAAAACAACTAATACTGCAATCATGAATAAATTAAACCTTCTCTCGTTTTCCCTTCTTTTTTTACTAATCAGGTGCAATGCGCAACAAGTTCAAACCCGCACGGTAAGTCCTTTCGAAAAGATAGAGGTCGCCGGATCGGTAAGTGTTTTCTACACCCATTCCGATACGCTGGACGTGAGCGTAAAAGCCAAATCGAGTGAATTGGAACACGTGGAAACACATGTTGAAAATTCTACGTTAATGATTTCAAACAAAGGAAAATTTACCGGGCCAATATCGGTATATGTGAAAAATAATCATCTTATTTCGCTGGAAGCAAGTGGTGCCACTGATTTTAGATCGATGAATAGTATTAAAGTCGACAGCATGGACATTAATGTATCAGGTTCGGCCAATGTGAATTTAAAAATAGATGCAAAAAAGATCACCAATCAACAATCGGGGGCCAGCACTGTGGTATTGAAGGGGACGGCAAACGAACTCAACACAGAGGTAACTGGCGCGTCTTCGCTGAAAGCCTATAGTCTGGTAGTGAAAAATGCGCACGTCACCTCCACCGGTGCTGCAACAGCAAAAGTGTACGTGACCGAAACCTTAAAGGCGAATGCCACCGGCGCAAGCGATATTAAAATAAAGGGCGAGCCGCGTGAAGTGGCAGCCGAATCGGGTAATTCAGCCAGCATTTCACGGATCAAAGAACATGCGCAATCCGAAGAAGGAACCGAAAACGATACTACCTATTATAACTTAAAACATAAAAAGATAATTGTGATTGATGGGTTTGGAATGGAAGAACACGAAATAGACGTGGAGCGCAAATTTAAACACTGGACCGGGTTTTCGATGGGCGTAAACGGGTATTTGACAAATACCGGAAGTATGACCATGCCTAAATCAACAGAGTTTATGGATCTAAACTATTCAAAAAGTTTCAATTATCAATTCAATCTTTTTGAAAAGCAATTTAATTTGATAAGTAATAAAATGAAAATTGTGACCGGCTTTGGATTTGATTATCACTTATATGAGTTCTCCAACAAAACCACTCTAAATCCCGATACGTCATATACTTGGGGCACCATTGATACCGATTCTAAATTGGCTTATCATAAAAATAAATTACGTTGCACCTATATTCAGGTTCCTCTCTTACTAGAGTTTAATACCAGTAATGATCCCCTCAAAACATTTCATATTGCTGTGGGTGTGGTGGGTCAGTTCCTCATCGCTTCTCGTACAAAGCAGGTTTTGGAGGACGAAAAGGACGAGTACACTAAGGTTAGAAAAGACGGATACAATCTTACTCCGTTCGCTGCCAAAGCGCATGTGAATCTTGGATACAGAGGTTGGACCGTCTTTGGTGAATATAGTGTAACTTCCCTTTTCCAGCCTGGCAAAGGCCCCGAATTATACCCCTTCAGCATGGGTATCAGATTGATACCATTTAGTTAAAAGCTTAGCTCCTTTTTTGGACGGGGACCCTGGGTTCCCGTTTTTTTTTGGAAATTCATCCAAAAAATTATCTAAAAAGAAGAAAGAATTTGCTTTAACTTTGTCACTATGAAAGATGTTTTTCTAGTGCATTTCATTTTGCCGGAGGTGATTGGACCCGGTTTTTATGCGCTGATTCCGAAACATAGGCAACGCATTCAGGAATTACTTGAAAAGAGAATCCTCCTGAGCTATGCCCTGGATATGGATCGAAAGAACGTTTGGGCGGTATTTCAGGCAGATGGCCTTCGCGAGGTCAGAACTTTGTTAAGCTCGCTGCCCATTATTCAGGAAGTAAAGGTTAAAATTCATGAACTCGCATTTCACGACTCAGCTCCAATATCTTTGCCGGGTCTCATTATGAATTAAAACAATCACCTGATTCCTTTTACCTCCGCTAATCGCTGCTTGTTCTCCGAAAATGAGATGGCGACTACTCAATCTACCCGGTCATTTACTATTTTGTTTAAAACCTTTGCGTCTGTTTTTTCGTATTTTTGGTATTTTTCAATGCTAACCCGTTTCAACGATGGCTTAGTTTAAACAAGTATGATCAGCTCCTATCTTTTTTTAGTATTCACGCAGTGCAAGTCCCTCGTTGAATCTCCTCAATTTGATGGTGAATCAGTAGTGGCTGAATTAGAATCGAAAACAAAAGAGGTATTGGTTCAATTGGATTTGAACACAGAGCAAGAACTGATTCATTACCTACAACATCATGATTTTTCGGTAATTAGGAATCTGCTTGAATCACACCCATTCCTTTACATTTTCTATTTGATCAATTCAATAGCCGAACACCGGGTGGATGCAACGACAGATGAACTTGGAAGATTTCGATATCAAGATTCCGTTCAAAAACAGATCGGGGTTGAAGAAAATCTGGTTTTACAATTGATCCACCATGCTACGATTAAGAATGATGTTTTATCTCGTTCGTTTCGAATTAAAAATCATGCGAGCTATATTTTCCTAAGTCACGATATCGACTCCGTAAACGGGTCCTTTCTGCAAGATGGCATGTGGGCCTTAAAGAACGGACGTTTTGACATTCTGTTAAAACTCTTTGCCAATGTGGTTCTACAACATCCCGGTTGGTTGAATATGGATCTCATTATGGACCTGGAATCGGAATATGATTTCAAGAGCACCTTCTATTGGTTGGTAAATAAAGGGAGAATTGATAAAAGACAGACAAATGCAGATTACACAATTTCATCAGGAGAGATGCAAAAGGTGTATAGAAGAGTGGAGGAGCGCGGCTTTGAAAACGGCCTGCACAAAAGCATTTCAAGCGATGATTTTGTTACAGAACTGGGTAAATTGCCGTCAAAAGTGAGCGGCAATCGCTTCCATTATCTTAAGTTTAATGTTCCCGATGCCTATCAGAACATAGAATCATCCGGACTAAAACTCGATGCCAGTCTCGGTTTTGCCGAACATCACGGATTTAGAAACAGTTACGGTTACCCTTTTTCACCCTACAATTTCGAAAAAAATACCGTGCATTCGTTTGTGGAAGTGCCACTAAATATAATGGATGGGAGCTTTCAGAGATACAAAGGGATTCCAGTGGAAAAAACGGCCAATACAGTGATCGCATTTTTGGAGACGAACAAACAAAATTGTCTGCTCTCACTGCTTTGGCACAACACCTTTTTTTCAAACTATAAATATCGGGGCTATCGCAACGAATACATCAAAATTCTGCAGTATCTTAGGGAATCTTCATTTATTAATATTAACCAGTCGGGAATCATCAGGGAGTTTTCATGGAAAAAGAAATCGTAATCAGACTTGCCACCCCTTCCGATACAGAGGCCATTAACAGCTTCTATAATAACGTCTACAAAAGCGATCGGGACAACCTGAAATTTAATTGGGAATTTAATTCTTCACCTGCCGGACCTTCCATATATGTAATAGCGGAGTTGGAGAAACGGATTGTGGGCACACAATGTATCATCCCGTATAATATGATCACAAGCGATAATAAAACGATTCTGAGTGGTAAATCAGAAGATACTTTAGTCGCGCAGGATCAACGGGGAAAGAAGATCTTCGAAAAAATGTATGCTCTCTTGATTGAGGAATGCAAAAAAAAGAAAATTGAATGTATCTGGGGGTTTACGTATGCTACCAAACCCTTTTTTCGTTTGGGATTCACGGTGCCTTTCAAATCTTCTATGGGCCTAATGGTACTTAATTCGGCCAATGCAGAAAAATACCTCAGCTCTCGGTCTTCAAAGAATTCTGCATTAGACAAGCTGAAGATTAAAGGACTATCCTATTTCTCGAAATTAAAAGGGTTAACGCTTTTGCCAAACTCAAGCGTAGCACTTGAAGTGGATGCGCAGGTAGACGCCCTTATTACAAGCAATTTTAATTACCTGACGCAGCAAGGCACTTTTGGCTTGAAGCTTGACAAAGAGTTTATGGACTACAGAATTTCTACGAACCCCTACAGCAGTAATTACTACGAGGTGAGATCGCGAGAAGCAAATGGTTTAAAATTCTCGATGGTATATCATGTGAGTAATGACAATGTGGGATATATAATCCACTTGTATGCCTCTGCGTCTTTAAAGTCGCCGGAATTGCGGAAAATTTTGGCTCAGTCTATCCGGCAATCCGATTTAGCCCCCTGTGATCTGATTCGTTTTTGGGGCTTTGATCACAACCCTCAGAATGCCACCGAAATTAAATTGCTTAAATCCATCGGCTTTACTTTTATTAAGAGAGGAATATCCTTTGTATGGTTAAATCTTTCGAAAGAATCCGGCCTTGATCCTTCTAATTTTGTAATCTCAAGAATGGCTTCACAGGGCACCGATTGAGAAACTCAACACATTTTCAAATTATTTCATGAAAGTACTTCTCATTGCCAATATCACTTCTACGCACACCAAAAAATGGGCTTTGGCATTAAAATCACATGGTCTCACTGTTGGCTTGTTTAGCTTACATGCACCTGTATTGAGCGACCCCTGGTATAATAGCTTAGATCATGTATATTTTCCCTTATCAAACAAGGGGAATATTCTGCTCAAGTACCTTCGTTTCAATTTTCACTTACGTAAAACAATTTCTGCCTTTCAGCCCGAAATTTTACACTCGCATTTTATCACTAATTATTCGTTTCTCGCTGGTCTTTCGGGTTTTAAGCCTCATGTGCTCACCGCCTGGGGGAGCGATGTATTTCTTTTTCCGAAAAAAAGCTTCCTGCATGCAGCATTCATCCGATACAATCTTATAAAAGCAACAGCTCTCATTTCAACAAGTGAGGTCATGGCGAAAGAACTCAAACTATATACTACGAAACAGGTTCAAGTGATCCCCTTCGGCATTGATTTTAATATTTATAAATTCTCCACCAACACGCAAAACCAAGATAAAAAAACAATACAGATCGGATGTTTTAAACAGATTGAAGCCATTTATGGAACCGATATACTGCTACGCGCATTTGCTTTGGCTGAAAAAAAATTAGCCGGCTATGATCTAAAACTTCTTATTGCCGGCGAAGGCACTTTGTTGCCGCAAATGAAGGAACTGGCAAAGGAACTCGGCATCGAAAAACAAGTAGAATTCGCGGGATGGGTAAATGCCGACCGCGTTCCCGTTTTACTGCACAGCATGGATGTTTGTATGTACTTGTCGCGCCACGAGAGTTTTGGCGTATCACTGCTGGAAGCCATGGCAACGGGAGTACCACTGGTGGTTAGCCGAACTGTTGGATTTATGGAAGTAGCTGAAACGAATGAGAACGCACTGTTTGTGCCCATTAACGATGCTGAACAAAGCGCCAATGCACTTGTTGAGTTGATCTCAAATAAAGAACTTTACACGAACATGCGGGATCATGCTTATACGCATGCTTTAAAGAAATATGATCTTCAAAATAATATTAGTCAGCAGATAAGTCTCTACGAAAGGATAATAGAAGCGGGAAGGAGATCGTAAGCATCTGCGTGGAAAACAACCCGTATTTAGGTCAAATTTGATTAATTTTACAGTTCAACAAAAAACATAGTGAGGGAATGGGCGAAATAAAAAGGCAAAGCATCAACAATTCCTTTTTGAGCTATATAGGGGCCGGACTGGGATTCCTTCTCATTTACATTCAGCCGCACCTTATTTCCTCGTCCGATATCGGTCTCATTCGTCTACTTTTTTCATTTTCATGGATGGCGGCCGTAATTATGCCTTTTGGATTGGGAAGTATCACGGTAAGGTTTTTCCCGAAGATCAACAATCCGGAAAACAAACACCATGGATTTTTCTCACTTATTTTTATTCTTGCCTCCATGGGGGCTTTTATAATTGCCGGGATACTCTATCTCAATAAATCATTTTTTGAGGGTTATTATAGCAAATCTCCCCAATTTCCGGAGTATTTTAATGAAGCCCTTGTTTTTGCGTACATCCTTTCGCTTATATCGGTGTACAGTATTTATTCTTCCTCTTTGCTTAAAACAACGTTTACGGTTTTTTTAACCGATATTTTCACCAGAGTAGGGCAGTTGATCATTGTGATCCTTTACCATTACCAATTCTTCGACCGACATGTTTTTGTGCTCAGTTATATTTTCATTTTTCTTCTTCAACTGGTAGTATTAATCCTCTACTTGTTTAAAAGCAAATCGGTATCCTTTACCATTAATTATAAATTTTTTCGGGCCATGGATCTCAAGGAGATTTCCTTGTTTGGCCTCCTCATGATGGCTACTGCTTTTGCTTCTTTGGGAATTAAATTCATTGACCAATTGATGATTGGTCATTATTTAAGTGCGAGTCTGGTAGGTGTTTATGCTACCTGCGTAATGATGTGTGTGGTGATGGAAATTCCGTTTAATAGTTTGGAAAGGATTGCTAACCCAAAAATTTCTTATGCCTGGCACATCCATGATATTGCTGAAGTTGAAAAGATCTATGAAATGAGCAGTAGGTATATGTTCTTTGTAGGGGGACTCTTATTTTGTTTATTATGGGCCGGCACCGACCTCATTTTTCAGTACCTTCCTCCTGAATATCAGCAGGGCAAAGTGGCTTTTTACATCGTTTCCTTTTCGTCTCTTCTAAATTTACTTACGGGGGTGAACTCCTCAGTAATTCTCTATTCACATAAGTATTTTGCAGCCTCGGTCTTTTTGTTTGTGTTGATTGCTGTCGCATTTTTTGCCAACAAGCTCCTTATTGGTCCCTATGGTATTTCAGGGGCGGCATGGGCCACCTTAATTGCCATAGGAAGTTTCAATATCTTAAAATACGTTTATATTCTAATCCGCTTCAACATGCAACCCTTTTCAAAACACACGCTCTACATTCTACTGGTAATTTTCCTTTCTATAACCGTAATTCTATCTCTTCCTTCTTCAACAAATGCATTCATTAAAGCCATTATTGGAGCATCTGTTACCTTGATGTTATTTTCGTTTATCAACATTAAATTTAAGACCATCGAAGAGATAAATAAACTATTCAGACGATTTAAACTCATAAAGTAGCTTACCGATGCTAACCGGGTCATGTAAGATGCATAGAATTTTCGCTATACTTATTTTGGTGATGTGCTCCCAATTGTTTAGTGCCCAGAAATCTCTAGAAGTTACTAAGGTTGGTTGGGCTGGTGGCCTGAAGATCTCGAGGATCAAAAATTACGATGTGCTGGAATATAAATTGAGAGGGGAACGTAAATTCAGAAAAGATAAATTGGTAAACATGCAGGACTCTGTCCTTGTGTTTTCGGACGGAAATTCCATCTTTTTGAGCGATATTCGAAAATTAAAGATTCACTCAGGCAATGCACTGGTTTCTGTTTTTCATCATCTGTTTATCATTGGAGGGGTAGCTTTTATATCCCTTACTACCGTCAATAACCTTATAGTTCCAACCGAACCCGTGATCTCGGAAACAGCAGCACTCATTTCGGCAGGACTGGTGACTACCGGACTGCTCATCAGAGAAATGGGAATAAAAAGAATAAAAGTAAATGCAAGAGTTCATTTGAGGATCGTGAATATTAATTTTCAAGACCTCAATACGAGATAACTAATTTAGAGGTCTTCATTGTCTTCTTCCACATCAAAGTCTTCCAAAGGCTCACTTTCAGGATCTTCCAGCGCGTCTCCTTCACCTTCTTCGCCTTCCAAACTATTGATATCATCATCTTCTATGGCTTCTTCTCCGGTATCAATGACTTTGTAAACTTCCTCGTCTTCTACCTCATCCAGATCACTCAATAAACCTGCCATGGCCAAATCGGGACTAAGTTCCTCTTTCGACATATTCACTTGTTTGTATTGTTTTGGTGCGGTACCTAAACTTTTCACAATTGCGGGATAAACTAATTTAGAATTCTCTTCCGCTATTTTTATCATTTCAATAAAAAAACTCCATTGAACGCTTGGGTCAAATACGTATACAAATCGCTGATGTGGTTGTTCGATGAATTTTGCAACCTTGGCATCGGACATGAGTTTTTTCGGCTCTACCAGTTTTCTGATCTCCTCTTCGTCAAGAGGCAGGTCTTCCTTGCGCAGGGTGATCTCTTGGCCTTTGCGCCAGTAGTCATCGCTCACAAAAAAGGATGCTGCGTGTTTGGCGTCAAATTTAAAAGCTGCCTGTATGATCACATGAAATTGTTCGAAGGACTGTCCTGCCTTAATATCAATATCTCTAAAAACATCTTCGTTATCTTCCAGGTAAACTTTAAACCGATAGACTGCCATGTTAATTATTTTCTTGATTTATAGATTTCAGATTTCACAAGTCCCATCCTATTAAAAAAATGAATGAATGAAACTCCCAGAACCCCCAGGCCATATTTCATGCTTCTTCTGAAATTAATGGAACTCGCCTCCGGAAAGTATTTGGTAGGACAAGTTACTTCAGCAATGTCGAAGCCGGCATAAAAGATCTGTGAGATCATCTGATTGTCGAAAACGAAATCATCTGAATTCGCATGGTAATTGATCTTTTGAATCACTTCTTTTGAAAATGCGCGATAGCCGGTATGGTACTCAGATAGTTTTTGGTTTATGAGTACATTTTGTGTAAATGTAAGGAACCGATTAAAAATATACTTGTACATCGGCATGCCTCCTTTTAAAGCACCCTTACCAAGAATTCTGGAACCAAATGCTACCGGATAAAGGTCATTCGCGATTAAATAACTCAGACTTTGAATAAGCTTGGGAGTATACTGATAGTCGGGATGCAGCATGATGACGATATCAGCACCCAATGCCATGGCGGTGTCATAACATGTTTTTTGATTTCCTCCGTACCCCTTGTTTTTTTCATGGCGGATCACATTCTTGATCCCAATCTCACGGGCCACTTCAGAGGTATTGTCTTTACTGTAATCATCCACTAACACCACATCGTCCACAATATCAAATGGAATTTCATCGTAGGTTTTTTTTAGTGTCAACGCTGCATTGTAGGCAGGTAGTACAGCCACTATTTTTTTTCCGTTAATCATAAGTCAACAAAAATAACAAAGTTTAATTAATTAATAAATTAAAAGTTAGCAAATAAATGTATTTTTATACACGATATTGTGCATCTGAAAAAACTACATAAGCTAACGCTAAAGTCTTTCCTGCCACCGTTTGTAGCCACTTTATTCATAAGTGTTTTCCTCTTTTTCCTCGTGGAGATTGTGATCACCTACCTCGATGACCTGATTGGAAAAGGACTTAAGACAACAGACCTCATAAAGTTGTTTACATACGCCTGGATCGCCATCATTCCTCAGTGCATTCCATTGGCGGTTTTGCTCGCGTCCATCATGAGTTTTGGCAATCTCGCCGAAAATTATGAATTGGCAGCCATGAAGAGCTCTGGCCTTTCTCTCTACAAGATTATGGCTCCGGTATTCGTGCTAATTCTGGTATTGGCAGGTCTCACCTTTGTATTCAATAATTTCATCTTACCCGTCGTGCACTTAAAATCAACCTCCCTTTTGTACGACATTCGGCAAAAAAAGCCGACCGTAAATATTAAGGAGGGCATCTTTTACAACGGGATAGAGAACTTCAGTATTCGGGTGGGAAGAAAATCGGCAAATAAAGACACCCTGCATGATATATTCATTTATAACCATACGGCCCATTTAGGAAATAACATTCAAATGTATTCCAATACAGGAAAAATAACGACCACCGCCGATACCTCCGATTTAGTGCTGATACTGCGTGATGGAAATCGTTATGAGGAAAGTGCTTATTCCAATAACTCGGATGAGAGAACTTCCTTATCGCAACTTACCTACAAACAACTTCAGGTGAATATTCCACTTGAGGATTTTAAATTGAAACGCACCAACGAAGAACTGTTTAAGGGCAATGAAGAAATGCTCAATGTTTGGCAACTCGATTCAGTAGTGGATTCAACAAAACGCATCCTTCAACGAAGAATAAACAATCTTAATACACAAGCGCAAACCTCTTTCTATACCAGAACATCCGCATCCATTAAAACCAAACAAAATAATCCCTTGGTTTCCGTTCATTCTGTGTTCGATAGTTTGAAGGTTGACGATTTTAACAGGGCTGTTGATAATTCGATGAACATGGCACGCACTGCGCAGGGGAATATTGATAATTCGCAAATGGCTTTTGAGAACGACAAAAGTGTGATCACTAAGTTTTTAATGGAATGGCACAAGAAGATCGTGATTTGTTTTGCTTGCATTGTGCTGTTCTTTGTGGGTGCCCCTTTAGGCGCCATCATCAAAAAGGGGGGATTGGGGATGCCCGTGATTGTATCGGTTTTCTTTTTTCTGGCATATTACATTCTTACCGAGGTTTTTATGCAATTGGCCCTTGATCGTAAACTACCGGTCTATCAGGCGCTGTGGATGCCCTTGGTGATCTTTCTGCCCATCAGTATTTTTCTCACCATAAAGGCGGCCAAAGATTCGGTGATTTTTGATTTCAGCATTTATTATTACTGGATCGGCAAACTATTCAAAAGGAAAAAGCGTGCTTAAGGTACTTCAAATATGTAACAAAGCACCTTTCCCTGCCAACGATGGAAGCAGTATTGCCATTTACAATATGGCCAGGGGCTTTATCGAAAACCAGGTAGAACTACACTTGCTGATCATTAATACAAAAAAGCACTTTAAAGACGATGCAAAAGTGCCCGAGAATTTCAGAGAAAAATCGCACTATGTTTCGGTATACAAAAACACCAACACGGGTCTGTTGGGAGCGTTTCTAAACCTGTTTGCTAAGAGTTCGTATTTTGTTTCGCGATTTCACTTTAAATTGTTTGAAAACAAACTGCGTGAAACACTTAGCAAATCTAGTTTTGACATTATTCAGCTGGAAGGCTTGTTTATGGGATCTTACATTGAATCTATTAAAAAATACAGCAAGGCTAAAATCGTTTTAAGGGCCCATAATATCGAACATCTTATTTGGCAGCGGCATATTTCGCACAATAAGTCACTTCTGCGAAAAACATATTTAAGAATACAAATCCAGCGCCTCAAACAGTTTGAACTCGAGGTAATCGCGCAGGTAGATGCCATTGTGCCAATAACCCCTATCGATGAACTTGAATTCAAAAAACTCGGTTTCAAAAAACCAATGTATTCCTGCATTACCGGGGTGGACATAGATTTGTATCAGGAAAAAACAACATTTCTGCGTAAACCGAAAACCATCTTCTATTTCGGATCAATGGATTGGTTGCCGAATCAGGAAGCTGCCAATTGGTTTCTTCAAAATTGCTGGGAGAGAATCCATCATGCAGTTCCCGATGCTAAATTTATTATAGCAGGACGAGGTATGCCTCTTGAATTTTTTCACATTACCAAACCCAATGTGCAAATCATGGAGAACGTAGAAAATGGAAAACTGTTCTTTCTGCAAAACGAAATCATGGTGGTTCCGCTGCAATCAGGGAGTGGCCTGCGAATCAAAATCATTGAAGGAATGTCCTACGGAAAAGCGATTGTGAGCACCACCATTGGCGCTGAAGGTATTAATTGCATCAATGGGAAGAATATTTTAATTGCCGATGCACCTTCGGATTTTGCCGATGCGGTTATTCGTCTTTTGAACAATCAAAGCGATCGCGAAAGCATCGAAAGGGAGGCCTCATCATTTGCAGCGTCTGAATTTGACAACCGGCAAGTTGTGTCGCGATTAGTTCAGTTTTATAATCAATTACTGCATGTATAATACGCTGCTAGTGATATTTATAATCTCGGTAGTATTGATACTTCATACGTATTTGTTTTACCCGGTATTTATGCTTTTTTTCTTCTCTAAAGAAAAGAAAATCATCAATCACTATAGCAACCAACATGATTTGCCAAAAGTTGCAGTTCTTGTTGCTGCCCATAATGAAGGGAAAGTGATCCGAGAGAAGTTAGAATCTGTATTTCAGAGCAATTATCCCTCTTCTAAGATACGAGTGTACGTGGGCTCAGATGCGTCTATTGATGATACCGAAGCCATTGTGGAAGGATTGAAAGGGAAATATGAGCAACTTGAATTGGTGAAGTTTGAAAGCAGGGTAGGGAAGATCAGCATTATCAATCATTTGCAATCTTTGGGCGATGAGGATATTCTTATCATGACCGACGCCAATGTGATTTTTTCACCCGATACCCTTTTTGAACTTGTTAAGAGTTTTAAGGATGAGCGCGTGGGCATGGTAGCCGCCAATATTGTAAAAGTGTCGCGCAATAGTGAAGGAATTTCCGAACAGGAGAAAAAATACTTGTCACTCGAAAATAAAATTAAATCCTGCGAAAGCAATGCTTTTAAGCTCATTATGGGTGCCGAAGGGGGTTGTTACGCAATTCGGAACAGTTTGTTCAGTAAAGTGCCTCTTAAATTTATAGTTGATGATTTTTATATCACCTTGCAAGTCCTCATTAGAGGAAAATTCACGTTATTTAATACCAAAGCAATTTGTATGGAGGATGTAGCCAGTGATACTGGCGGTGAATACCGCCGCAAAGTGAGAATCTCATCGGGGAATTTTCAAAATTTGTTCTTTTTCAAACGTATTCTCCTCTTTTTTTGGCAACCTCTCAGTTTTACATTTTGGTCGCATAAGGTACTTCGATGGCTAACTCCCTTTTTCCTTCTTCTCAGTTTTATTTGTTCTGCATTTCTTATGTCCCACTATTCCGCGTTTGTTTTTCTGTTTGTGTTGCAGGCTACGGGTTTTCTATTCCCCCTTTTCGACACCTTGTTTCAATTTAAACATTCCACCCTTAAATTTATTAGTCACTTTTATTTGATGAACTTTGCTTTGCTCGATGGATTTTTTCGTTTTGTAAAAGGTATCCAGTCTAGCGTATGGCAGCCCGTTGAAAGGAATGTATAAACTCTATTTCATATCAATTGCTTGGTTGCTGATGAAAAGCTTTTCGTGGGCGCAAACTACTGCTTCAAAAACCAAAGTGCATTCTATTGAAATCCGTCAAGCAGAAAGTCTGAGCTTCGACAAAGAGAAAAACAATGCCAGGGTATTGCAGGGAAATGTGATTTGTGAACACGATGGTGCCCTTTTATATTGCGATACGGCGCTTATTTATGAGGAGGAGAATAAAATGGTGGCAAGGGGTCACATTCTTATCACAAAAGGGGATAGCATCCGTGTGACCGGCGATCGCCTTAATTACGACGGCAAAACAAAATTGGCCACACTTCAAAATAATGTAAAGTGTATTGAAAAGGACATGACCCTCACGACCAATCTTCTTACGTTTGATGTGGGACACTCGGTGGCTAATTATTACGACGGGGGCACACTTGTAAACAAACAAAACACGCTGGTGAGTAAAAACGGACACTACTATTCGGCGACGAAAGAAGCTACTTTTCATTACGACGTGGTGCTCACAAATCCCGATTACAAAATGAACAGCGATACCCTGCGCTATAAGATTCTTAGCAAGACTTCCTATTTTCTTGGTCCGAGCATCATCACCAGTAAATCCGATTACATTTATTGCGAAAACGGTTGGTACGATACCAATAAAGAAAAAGCACAGTTTAGCCGCAATGCGGTTCTTGTTACAAAACAACAAAAGCTTCGTGGCGACAGTTTGCTTTACGATCGCAACACCAAAATTGGACGAGCCTTTAGAAATGTGACCTTAACCGATACCTCTCAAAAATCCATTATTTATGGCAACTACATTGAGTACCGCCAATTTAAATCGGAGGCCTTTGTAACCAAAAAGGCCATCTACGCGCGCATTGTTGATAAAGACACCCTTTTTGTTGCAGCCGATACCCTCTATCATCGCGATATTGATTCGGTGGATAATTTCCTTAACGCATTTCACCGCGTACGTATCTTCAAAAAGGATCTTCAGGCCATGTGCGATTCGTGCACCCTGAACTCAAAAGACTCCCTCATGCAATTGTTCGACACCCCCGTGCTCTGGAGCCATAATTCCCAGGCCACCTCAAAGTTCATGCTGGTGGATATCGGTAAAAATTCTGTAAAAGGTTTTACCCTCGAGGGAAAAGCCTTCCTGATTCAAGCAGTAGACAGTGTGAGGCAAGATAAATTTAATCAGCTCTCCGGTCGATCCATCATCGGACTCATTGTGAGAGACACCATACGAAGAGCCATCGTTACCGGAAATGCCGATATCTTGTATTACCCCAAAAATAAAAATAAATTAATTGGTCTTAATAAAACCACCTGCACCGAAATTTACATGTGGTTCAAAGGCAATGACGTGGAGCGTGTAACCATGAAACCACAAACACAGGGTACCGTCGACCCCATGGTGACGGTCGACATTGAGAATGCAAAATTAAAAGGCTTTTCCTGGCTGTATAACAAAAGACCTAAATCAAGATTTGAGCTTCATGACAGAAATGAAAAATAGAATTTTAGAATGCTATTTACTCTTTGATAAACAGTGCCTTTAGCTCTGTTGCATCTTCGGCTTTCATCCTTCCGGCAATCACTAACGAAAGCTGACGTCGCCTGAGGGCTCCCTCAAAACGTTTCTTGTCAAGCTCTGTTTCAGGCTCCAATTCTGGTACATGAAGTGGCGACCCGTTTTGATCAATGGCCACAAATGTAAGAATAGCTTCGTTGCATTTCGTTTTGGCGCCGGTTGAAGGATTCTCTACAAAAACATCCACAATTACTTCCATACTGCTGGTAAATGCGCGCGTAACCTTGGCTTCGAGCGTTACCACGCTGTTTTGACGAATGGGTTTATCAAATGAAACATGATTGATAGCTGCTGTTACAACAACTCTTCCACAATGCCGTTGAGCGGCAATGGCTGCGGTAATATCAACCCACTGCATCAATTTTCCTCCAAACAAATTACCCACGTGATTGGTATCGTTTGGTAAAACTACTTCTGTATTTATGGTGGCCGATTGCGACGGAGTTTTTGATTTCATTGGCTTTGTAAAAAATACCTTGTTAAATAGAGAACACAAATTTACGTATAATACCTTACTTTTACTGCATGGAATTTTTATACGTGAAAGCGATTCATATTGTGTTTGTTGTAAGCTGGTTCGCCGCCATGTTTTATATTGTGCGACTCTTCATATACGCAACGGAGGCGCAAAGCAAGGAGAATGCCGCCAAAACTGTGTTAACGACGCAATTAGTGCTCATGCAGCGAAAATTATGGTACATCATTGGTTGGCCGGCAATGATTGGTACCTATATTTTTGGTTGGTGGATGATCCTCCTAGTTCCTGGCTATTTGCAGATGCCTTGGATGTGGCTAAAACTTATTGCCGTGGTGTTCCTTACACTTTACCATATGATCTGCGAACGTATTCTGCAACAACAAAAACGAAATCATTTTGCGCATTCGTCCTTTAAACTCCGTTTGCTGAATGAATTAGCAACTGTGCTTTTGGTAGCCATCGTTTTTCTGGTGGTCATTAAATCCAGTTCAGGACTTCTATGGGGGCTGCTTGGCTTGGTAGGGTTTGCTTCGTCACTGATGTTGGCGGTGATGATTTATAAGAGGAACAGAAAACAAGAGAGCGGAAGCTGAATTAGTCTTTGTGGAAACTGGACCTGAATCTCCTGCCTTTATTACAAAAAAAAGTACTTAAGGATTTTATCTTGCAGGGAAGGATTACTCAGGCTGTTTTACCCAGGCAGTTGGAAATGTGTCTTTAATATCGGCCAGTCGTGATAGTGCGTCTTTCTTCGAAGAGAAGTCGCCATAACTAACTACAAACATCCCTTTAGCATTCTTCCCCCATATATGAGCTACAATATTCTGGGAGGACAATTTTTTGAGCATGCGCTTGGCGTTCTGCAATTTTGAAAAACAACCAAGCACCACATGATAACTATTTACCCCCGAAAGACTCGCTTCCGATGAACGCGAAAACGTCTCCACTGCTTTTACCGCAAGACCTTTTGTGGCGCTCAACGCCATCACTGCAATGCCATTTGCATCTACTACATAGGCCTTATTGCCGGTTACCGCCGAAGCGATTTGTAGCTCTGGGTAGTCGTTCGGAACATAAGCGGTAGTTGTGCGACCAACAAATAAGGAAGACCGCATTTCACCGCTAATCTTGGAATTGGCAACCAATAGAAAGAGTAAACTTACGATCACAAAACTTGCAAATGCATAGTTGGCTATTCTCCTCAAAGGAACGCGGCGTTTGATTGCCTCATGCTTAGGATCTGAAGCTACCTGCGTTCTGTCAATAAATACAGGTTCCCGTTTAGGCTCTTTTAGTAGTGGTTCTATTGGAAAAAGAGAAACAGGGGCTAGGCCAAAACTGCTGCTCAAAAAATTTGAATCCGCCTGCGGTTCAAAACAAATATTATTTTCAAAATCAAGATAAAAAAATCCAATGCCATCAAGACTGAGTCTCCGCTTCGTTCCCAAAATACTGGAACAATATTCCGAGAACTCCTTCAGATGACTCAAGGCTTCTTCTGCCGAGCAATTCAACTTTTTCTGCAGCCAAATGGCTAAAACGCCATCGTTTTGCTTAAGTTGAGAGTTAAAGCTAACCGTTTTGGATGGTGGGATTAAGCCCCCGCCGCTAGCTGAAAAGTGAGCTGAAGCAGATCGGAGTACAAACCCCCCAAATCCGGGCAGCACCAAATAGTCATTAAAAAACAACTGCTCTTTGATGCCGGTAACTATAGATTGTTGAATACTCAATGTGAGCCTTTTTTTAGGCTTTCGCTCTCAAAGATATATATTCCCACACGCCCATCCTCAAAAATTTTTAAATAATTTCTAAAAAATATGAGATTTAATGGCCCTGTTTTGCTGAGAATAGTATTTTTGCGCTCCTTATGCGACTAACACTAAAGAAGGTATTTCTTGTTTCCTTGTTCATCTTTGTGCAAATCGCTGTGGCGCATTCGCAAAAAGTGCCAATTACCTGTGCCGAGATTGTTGGCAAAACCCTGCGCTCTATAAAAGAAGTAAAGGGTCTCAAGTATCATCTAAAAATCACCGAAAGAGGAAAAAAAGGATTCAATTTTTACGAAAGTACTGTAAAGTTCACTCGAAATCCCCGCCTCATCTATTTATACATCAAAGGCATTGAAGTGCTTTGGGTGCAAGGTAAAAATGATGGGAAGGCTCTAGTAAAACCTAATTCTTTCCCCTTCTTTAATTTGAATCTCGACCCAATGGGTAATCTCATGCGTCAAGATCAGCACCATACCCTCAACGAATTGGGGTACGATTATTTTGCCGGAATCATTCAGCACACGATCGATTATCTAGGCCCAAGATTTAATGAGTCTTTTGAGTACGCAGGAGAAGAAAAGATCAATAATCGCCCGTGTTATAAAATCCACATCCATAACAAAGATTTTCATTACATTACCCACACAGTGGGGGTAAATGAAAGCATCACTTCCATTGCCCGAAAGTTCTTTATCGCAGAATATATGATCCTTGAAAGTAACCCCCGCTTTAAAGATTACTTCGATATTCTGAAAAAAGGGGAAGTCATCAACATCCCAAATTGGTATTGTAAAGACGTGGTGATGTATGTTGACCAACTCTATTTCCTGCCCGTGAGTGTAAAAGTGATCGACGACAAAGGCTTGTTCGAAGAATACAATTACCACTACCTTCAGGTTAATCCAAAGTTTGAAGAAAACGAATTTACCCGTAACTTTCCCGGCTACGGCTTTTAAGTGGATCCCTAGGTCCTTCTTCCCTAAATTTACGCGCAGCAAGGGGCTCGAACCTCCACGTTTAATGGGGATAGACAATTTCTGGCGCACTATAACTAAGACCGCTTAATTGCGCTCGCCCTCACCAATAGGGTCCCTCTTTAGTACCGGTATTCCCCAAAATTCTGTCTCAATTCATCTGTTAACAATTTTCTATTTTCAAAATGGGGCCCACTGCAATTCCTGTTTCTTTTTATTATCTTTAAAACATTGAAAAAGGCCCTCTACATAATTTCCCTGCTGAGTCTAATTGTTTTTTCCTGCGTCAAAAAAGAAGTGCCCCAAACCGAAGGTCTGCTGGGATTAGAATATTACCCCCTTACTCAGGGTAAATTTGTGATCTACGATATAGATAGCACTGTATACACAGAATTGCCAAAAGACACTTTTACGTACAAATATCTGATCAAAGAAAAAATTGCCGATTCATATACCGATAATGAAGGTAATACAGCTTATCGGATGGAGCGTTTCATTAAGAAGTTTAATCCTGCTATTTCCTACGAAAATATGCCGTGGACAATTAAAGAAGTTTGGATGCTCACCGCCACTAACAAACACATTCAGATGCTGGAAAACAACATGCGTTACACTAAATTGATTTTCCCCATTCAGGAAAAAGCTAGCTGGAATGGTAATTCGGCGAACACGCTACCCGAACGCGTGTATTCCTACGATTATGTGGATCGTACCGAAGTGATAAATAATAACAAATTTAGCAATGTATTGCGAGTTAAGCAGTTATACTACTCTACGTTAATTTCACTTCAGGATTACTCCGAAAAATATGGAAAAGACCTGGGACTTATTAGCAGAGAAATTACTGATCTCCTCTCCAATACCATCGATCCTTCCAAAGATGTAAAAGATAGAATTGAAAGTGGAATAATATACAAACAAACGGTTTTGACATATGGTTATGAATAATAGAACTGCCTCGCTTTTACTGTTGGTATTTTTTGGAATTCTTGCACCTTTTGTCTTTGCTTCAAAACCTCCCGTAAAATATCTGGTGAAATTCAAAGATAAGAAGGGAACTCCTTTCACACTCGACAATCCCACCGCATTTTTAAGTACAAAATCGATAAACAGAAGAAATTTTTACCATGTGCCGCTCCACGAAAGTGACCTCCCGGTTTCACCTTCTTACTTTGCCGGTGTTGATGCTGTACCCAATGTAAGAGTGCTCTTTGCGCTCAAATGGCTTAATGCTGTGGTCATCTATCTTGACAGTAGTGATCTGGCAGCTCCGGCACTTAGTCAAATCAATTCCCTCCCTTATGTCAGCGGCTCCGAAAAGGTAAAGCGCTACGCAGTCCATTCATCACTTCCTATAAAGGATACTCTGCCTTTTACTCCTTTTGCAAAACAAGCTGGCCCTGCTTCAAGTAAAACTTTAAGTACATACAGTTACGGGGGTTCTGAAACACAAAATAAACAACTCAATGCCGATTGTCTGCATGAAAAAGGTTTCCGAGGGCAGGGGATGACCATTGCAGTTATGGATGCCGGCTTTGGTTTTGTAGATACCAATCCTGTATTCGACAGTTTACGGAATAGGGGAGGCCTCCTAGGCACCAGAAACTTTGTAAACGGAGGCACCTTTGTGTACACGGGAAGCACTCACGGTACTATGGTGATGTCGTGCATGGCGGCCAATGTGCCCGGACTTATTTTGGGAACTGCGCCAATGGCCAATTATTGGTTACTTACCACCGAAGAAGGTCCAGGCGAAACAATCAGTGAAGAATACAACTGGATTCGGGGTGCAGAATTTGCAGATAGCGTTGGGGCCGATATTCTCACCACATCGTTGGGCTATACCGATTTTGACGATCCCTCCATGAATCATACCTATCAGACTTTAAACGGAAGAACAGCACCCATGAGTATCGCAGCTACCATGGCTTCCCGAAAAGGCCTCTTTGTTTTAAACGCCGCCGGCAACGAACGAGCTTCGGCTTGGCATTTTATCAGCGTTCCTTCTGATGCCGACAGCATTTGCTCAGTTGGAGCCGTTGATGGGGCAGGTTTGGACGCTCCTTTCAGTTCAGTAGGTCCAACCGCCGATGGTCGTATTAAACCCGACCTCATGGCCCGAGGGGCCGGAACATGGGTAAGTGAATCGGGTCTCGTGTGTTTTCCCGGCAATGGTACTTCCTTCGCTACTCCTGTATTAGCTGGAGCTGTGGCGTGTTATTGGCAGGCACATCGTGACTATAATAACATGAAGATTCTTGAAAATCTAAAAAAATCAGCATCAAGATCATTCGCCCCCGACACACTGAATGGTTGGGGAATACCTAACCTGTGTCAGGTACAACCTGTCGATTTTACAGCGTATTGTGACCCCGGCACATCAATCATTACCATCGAACTTATTGAATCCACCTACAATAAAATAGCCGTTGAGATTTGCGATCTAAATGGAAAGGTCCTCTACCAGTCCACCGAAGACCCAAACGACCGAACCTTTTTAATTGATAGTCCCTCACTTTCTGATGCCGTTTACCTTGTTACCCTAAAAACATCGAACGGCGATAAAACCAAGAAGATCCTCAGAAAGTAAATTATGAATCTTGTAAAATCTTCAGCTTCTCTCAACAAGATCATCATCGTGGCTGCTCTTGGGTACTTTGTCGATATTTATGACTTGGTGCTGTTCAGCGTCGAACGTAAGGATAGTCTCACCGAAATTTTGGGTGCCGGCAATGCCACCCCCGCGAATCTCATGAACATAGGACTTTCCCTCTTAAACTGGCAAATGGGAGGCATGTTGGTGGGAGGACTGTTTTGGGGAATTTTGGGCGATAAAAAAGGACGATTGTCGGTTCTCTTCGGCTCCATTCTCATGTATTCTGTCGCTAACATCGCCAATGGTTTTGTGACAAACGTTCAGTGGTACGCCGTACTAAGATTTATCTCTGGTTTTGGTCTGGCCGGTGAGTTAGGTGCCGGCATTACCCTGGTGAGTGAGTCAATGAGCAAAGAGAGGAGGGGGATAGGCACCATGATTGTGGCCACAGTGGGCGTATTCGGCGCCGTAGTGGCAGGTTTTATGGGCAATATTATTCCCAATTGGCGTTGGAGCTTTTTTATTGGGGGAGGGATGGGACTTTTGCTTCTCATCTTGCGTATGGGAGTGCTGGAGTCGGGCATGTTTGAAAGTGCAAAGAAAAGTGGCGCACGAAAAGGCAATTTCTTCGATTTGTTCCGAACAAGAAAAACAGCCATACAATATCTCAGCGTTATTATGATTGCCGTACCGGTATGGTACGTGATGGGCATTTTGATCACCTTTTCTCCCGAAATCTTTGTATCCATGGGCGTCACACATTTTAAACCCGATGCCGGTAAATCCATCATGTATGCCTATATCGGCATTACCGTTGGAGACCTAGCCAGTGGCCTAATAAGTCAACTTCTAAAAAGTAGAAAAAAAGCATTGGCCATTTTTATGTCACTTACCGCCGGGTCCATCGTACTTTATTTTAAACTTGCCATCATCTCTGAGGTTTACTATTATACCATCATCACAGTAATTGGTTTTGCTACCGGTTACTGGGCCGTGTTTATGAGCACCGCCGCCGAATTGTTCGGCACCAACATCCGGGCAACCGCAACTACCACGGCACCTAACTTCGTAAGGGGCTCTGTTATTTTTCTTGCCTTTTTGTTCAAATTTTTTCAGAACTTTGTATTCACAAATGAAGGCACTTCCAATGCACAAAATGCCGCCATTGCAGTGGGTTTCGTGGTGGCAGTATTGGCTGCCATCGCGTGGTTTAATTTAAAAGAGACCTTTCACAAAGACTTAAATTACCTGGAATAATGACTAAGAACACAGCAATCATCGGGGCATCTTCTAAGCCCGAACGTTATGCGTACTTGGCTACTTTGAGCCTTTTAAAACATGGCCATAAAGTATTTCCAATTGGACTTAGAGAAGGCATGATTGGGAATGAATTTATTTTAACCAACCGTCCTCAACTTGCCGACATTGATACAGTTACCTTGTACGTAGGGCCGCAGCATCAGGAAGTCTGGGCCGATTATATCTTTAGTTTAAAACCCAAACGATTGATCTTTAATCCCGGCACCGAAAACCCGGTTCTTTTGCAGGAAGCTGAAAAAAGAGGGATTGAGTGCGTGGAAGCGTGTACCTTAGTGATGTTAAGCATTGGCAATTACTGATGAATTTCCTAATCAAACAATTCCAGCAAATAAGTACCAAACAACTGTTTGAGATCTACAAGTTACGTAGTCGCGTTTTTGTGGTGGAGCAAAATTGTGCGTATCAGGATGTAGATGAACTAGATTTGGAAGCCTGGCATATTATGTTGCTGGATAATAAAGGTTTACTTGTAGCCTATTGCAGAATTATTCCACCTGCAAGCGAGCTGGATTCGCCGCACATTGGCAGGGTAGTTGTTGATCCTGCAAATCGGGGAAAGAGGTTGGGAATCGAAATAATGAAACTGGGCATTCAAAAAACTAATGAAATTTTTGCAGGCAAATCTATCGTAATCTCTGCACAAGCCTACCTCAACAAATTTTACTCGTCGTTAGGATTTGTGGCGGAAGGTGAAGGGTATCTTGAGGACGATATTCCACATATAAAAATGGTTTATCCCGCGAAATAACCGGGTAAAAACACGTCAGCTGTTGCTTAATCTAAACTCCACGTAATCGGAGCTAAACCCTTATTTTTCAAATAGGTATTTGTTTTACTAAAGTGCTTAGATCCAAAAAAAGCACCCCGTGCCAGCGGCGAGGGATGGGCCGCGGTAAGTACGAGATGTTTCTGTGCATCTATCAAATGTGATTTTGAAATGGCATAGTTTCCCCATAACAAAAATACCACATGTTGTTTTTTGTCGCTGATCAAACGAATGATGGCATCGGTAAATTGTTCCCAGCCAAATGCTCTATGGCTTCCCGGCAACGCTTCCTGTACAGTTAGTACAGCATTTAATAACAACACACCTTGTTTTGCCCAGGCACTGAGATCGCCCGACACGGGAGCACTAAAACCGGGGAGATCTGAAGAAAGTTCTTTAAAAATATTCTTAAGGCTCGGGGGCTGGCGAATTCCGGGATTCACCGAAAATGAAAGTCCATGAGCTTGCCCGGGGCCATGATAGGGGTCCTGACCAATTATCACCACCTTACTATTGGCGAGTGAACAGAGCTGCAAGGCATTATAGACCAGAGGAGCCGGAGGGTACACTGTTTGTGTGCGATAGGCAGTATTTACCGATTCGCTCAGTGATTTGAAATACGGTTTTTCGAACTCCGAATTCAAAAGTTCATTCCATTCGGGCGAGAGCTTGTTGATCATTAACTTATGATTGTTACTAAATTTAGCGAATTATTTCTTTTTAACTTGAGTCCAAAAATGTTTTTACCTATCTTTAGAAAATATTTAAAAATTATGAAGAAATTTATTCCATTTACCCTTGTTGCTTTTGTGATCGCGTTGGCATGTTCATCTTGCAAGAGTCACGAAAAATGTCCGGCCTACGGCAAGGTAGAGCAGTCCAATAAGAAGTCAATTTAAACCCTAAAGTATCTGAAAGGATACTTTTACTTTTAATATTTCTAATTAACATAATGTTAATTATATTCCGTTACATCACTGCTACATTTCATTCGCAGGACGCTTCGAAATATAATTAACGTTATGTGCAAATAGCCGCCCCTTGTCGGGTGCCAAAAGTGGCACCGATCAATTCCGCATCCGCACACCACTGCACTAGACGTGGGTATTCAAAATGCGAAAATGGAGATTTTGAAGATAATTTTAATAAAATAGCCTTCTTCTACTCACAGAACGAATATAATAATCCATCTTCTTTCCACGCCGCAAGGCAGTTATCAAATGTTTTATGGACAAGCAAAATGGGTGAAGGAATAGACATCTCTCATTCACTTAATTCATTGTCGAACGGTTCATACGGAGAAGTGATTCAATTTTTTAAAAAAGAAATAATTTTAGAGTAAGAACAAGAAACAAACCCAACCTTGCGCTCCTCACAACCTATGCTATTGAAACCTTAAGAGTTCTAATTTTGTCTGAATTAGTGGGAGCAATTTTGAGTGTTGGGGTAATATTTGGATACAACTTTGGCTGTGCCGATAAATTGCAAGAGAAATCCAAAAACCAAAAGGGACATCCCAAATCTAAATCGCCTTTTAGTCCTCAAATAGTGATTCTTTAATTCAGGATTATCCACCATGAGTTTTTTAAGATCCACTTCAAAATTCTCATTTAAGGCTGTTGACCATATTCCATAAATTGCCAACAAAAATGCACCAATAATATCTAAAACCAAACCAATAAGAGAAATAACTACGTCGATGGTCATTTTTTATCATTTTTAAATCCAGCAACAATCCAAGCAAATACCAGAACCGAGCCAATGTAAATTGGCACAACCAAACTTATAGTCTCTCCAACATTCGAGCTATTGGGTACTGTAATGAGTAACGGCACAAAAACTCCAATTAATAAAATTCTCCTTATTCCTAGTGGAAGATTCTTGAAATTATTGAAAATTGACATAATCAAATGCACTAATTTACGAATAACCAAACCGCCCCACATACCACCCCGACTATTCGGACACCCTACCATCCTTTTTGCATTCTGTTTTAGGGAGGGCCGAGCTTTACGCTCCAATCTTGCGCGAAGGGTAAAAGGATTACCGCTGCAATCACTTGTGCCTAGTTTAGTCCGCCTTCTTACCGTGTGATTTTAAATGATGGCCTAACCAAAGATTCTGCACAATGGATTTCCAAATTAATTTAAAAAATCTGATTAGTGATTTCATAGCCAAATATAGGTTTAATATAAGCTATTTATGAAATTCTCTTCGCTCGTTTTGGGCGCATGAACCTAACGTTACGCGCCAATCTTAAAAGGCCTTGTTTTTCTTCGGCACCAAAATCTACTGAACGACCAATCTCAATTTCTTTCGCGAAAGTGGAACCTCCTCAAATAGTTTCAGCAATTCTGCCAGCATCTGGTGCTCCGCATCCGTTGAACGCGCCAAATAATATTGAATATACATACTCATGGTATCCTTCGTAACAGGAAAACCTGTGTCTTCTGTAAACGCCTTTTGATACATTTTAAAATTATTTTTGGTGCCCATGTTGATCTTCGTTTAATAAGGCTGTCGGTACGTAAAGTTAACAGCTCATTTTACCAAGTTCCACAAATAGAGGTTTTTACCCCAAATTTTGCGGTCAATATTCGCCTCCGTTGACCCATAATCCGCCTTTCGACGGTCATCCTTTTACCTTAAAACTAACATAATCTAATACCTCTACTCGCTTAATACTTACTAAGTCATTTATATCACCCACTCATTTTATCTTAAATTCCGCTTGCAAGTCTGCATTTTAACCCTAGTTTTACTTCAAAAGTTGGTGATTTGTGTGAAATCAACATCTCAAAATTAACCGCCCTTCTGATTAGAGAGGGCGGTTTTTTTTTAAAATTTTAAGGGCTTAATTTTTTTTAGCAAAAATGCAAGGCGTCGTCTCGCTTATAAATACAGGTAGTACGGCCTTTACAAAGCACCTAATTAATTTTATTGACCGACTTAATTTATTTCTATATATTTACTTCTACAAATCAAAGAATTATGATCAGATTCGTTTTGAAATTACTGCCCGAAGATCCTACTGGTGCTGATTCCAAAGTTATAGAAACTTCAAATGTGGCTGCTAAACATGCCTTTGAACATTTAAAGAAGTTAATCGGCAAACGTAAATGCCGCAAACATCCCAGTAGTCCTAATAAAATTAAAGTGTACGCCGTAAAAGGGGCCGACCCAAAAGCCGAACTGATGGCCTATTGCTGTCCCGAATTCATTAAAAGATTAAAATAGCTTTTTTAGTTTAGGCTCCTTTTTTCTTTTTTTGTTTGCTACTTCCCTGCGTATTTTCCTCCGCCTTTAAAGCAGGGTCCACTTTCTCGACCGCATTATATCAGCTCAGAAAGTGATCTTTGTCACAAAAACAACTGAACTAATTAGTTACTTTCGACAAAAAAATAATATGGGAAAAGAATCAAAAGAAATACTTCGGAAAATTCTCTCCAATCAGAAGCTGATCATGGCTCATTTGAAAATTAAAGAATCTGCTCCGGAAACTACAATGAATCTTAAGTCAGCGCCCGAAAAAGCTCCGGCTAAAAAGACCGCTGTAAAGAAGCATAAGAAATAGATTTTCATTTCCGAGTCGTTCCCGCTACGCGCAAAAAGAGCTCCTCCACCTTTTTACGTGCCCATGGCGTTTTTCGCAAAAACGTGAGACTCGATTTGATACTGGGGTTTTCAGTAAAACATCGAATTGGGATCTTATTCCCGAGATGCTCCCAGCCGTAATACTCCACCAAGTGATTAATTACCATCTCAAGCGTTTTCCCATGCAAAGGGTCTTTGTGTTTCTCCTCATTCATGTCGTCTCTCGATTTCCTTTCGTAACATTTTACGCACCATTACATCAGCTTCCCTGTTCAAGAGATCTCCGTTTTTCTGATGTGCTTTTACCTTAATAAATTCTACCGGTAAACCCGCGATGCTCTCTCTGAAATTCATCACAAGATCGGCATTTTGAATCTCATTTCCCGCCCTTGTTCGAAATTTTTGATCTTCCAGTTTCTTCATTCGTTCCGGTAATCTTACTACATACTGACTGTCGGAATACACAACTACCCTGGCCGGCAGATGTTTCAACCTTTTTAGATGCGCAAGTGCTTTGATTACCGCTAATAATTCCATGCGGTTATGACTGGTGTTATTTTCGAGGCCACTCAGTATAATTTTATCTTCGTTAATTAGTAGAATGGCCACCCAAGCTCCCAGTAGCAACTGGGTGTGACAACTGCCATCAGTATATACTTTTAGTTCTTGTTTCAACAGGATTTTGATTCTGCAAAAATAACATTTCTTTCAGTTGCACCTCATGTCAATGATTTGAAATAAACTTATCTTTACAGCAATCAGAAAAAACATGTCACGGCAACACCATATATTTATTGTTGAAGATGAACTAAGTCTTTCCGAAACACTGGCACTCAATTTTCGCCTCGAAAATTACCTGGTTACCCTGGCTCGCAGTGGTAGCGAAGCCATGAGCGCGTTCTTAAGTAATGAGGGAAATTTTGATCTGGTACTGCTCGACGTGATGCTGCCCGACATCAATGGCTTTGAATTGTGCAAAGAATTTAAATACAAAAAACCGGATGTGCCGGTAATTTTTCTCACCGCAAAAAACCAAATAGTCGATAAAATTGGCGGACTAAAATTGGGTGCCGACGATTATATCACCAAACCGTTTGATTTGGAAGAGTTACTGTTGAGGGTCAGTAATTTATTAAAACGTTCCCAAAAGGAACCCGAACCCGTTTGCAGATTCGGAAATTGTGAGATCAATTTTCAGACCTTCACCGCCAAAGATGTTGATGGAAAAGTGATCACATTGTCGAAACGTGAAATCGGACTTCTGGAACTCCTTACGGTGAATAAAAATAAAGCGATCTCCCGTGATGAGATTATTCAGGAATTGTGGGATGTGAATGAAAATGCCTCCTCACGAACAATTGACAATTACATCCTTAATTTCAGAAAATATTTCGAGCGAAATCCCAAGGAACCTCTTCATTTCCATTCCATCCGGGGCGTGGGATACAAATTTACAGCCTAGGCCACTCAGGGATTGGCCTTAATAAATTCGTTCATTTCCTTTTTCGAATTGCTTAGAGTTAACGAATCAAATACCTTAAAGTAGTTCTTCTTATCAACGGTACGCGGATAGGCAAATTTCGCAAACGTGACACGTGATTTCTCCTGCCCAAACATCTTCAAGGCATCTTTCACCATACTCGCTAAAAACCATTTGTCGGCAAAAAACGTCATCGATAGGTCTAAACGGTTCTTTTCATTCGCTTCCTTTTTGAGGGTTTTTACAATCTCAAAATATTCCCCCTCTTCAATCACGGTACCTGTTGCCACAGCAGCTGTCTTGCCCGCAACGGCAGTACTTGAAGGCTTTGAGGCGCCCGCGGTAGAATCAACCATCAGCACTTTACTGGCAAGACTAAATAAATAGTTTCCGTATTTGTCTTTGTCAATCACATAGGTGGATATAAAATTGGGCGCACTGTATACCATAAATGAGAGCGTGGTACGTGAACCTGCCTGCAAAATATTGATCTTGTAATTGTATTCATCCAAAAAATCATAAGTAGCCGATGAGTTGTAATCATTACTGGCCCGAATGCCATTAAGAGAAACTATGAATTTTGGAAAATTATCGCTGGCATTCTTAATCACCACCCTGCCCACATCCTGAGCCTGAAGTTGCAGAGTGATCAAAATAATAAAGAGAAACAGCAGCTGTTTTAAGTTGGTCATGTGGTTCTAAACTAGATTGTAAAACTAGGAAAAAAAAGCTAAGACTCTAAATTAAAAAGGCGATTAGAAACGGGGTCCGAATTGCTGTTGTTGCATGCTAACGGGTAGTTTAAGCGAATGCGCTGCGAAACTTGATGTTTGAACGCATATTACGTCAAGAAGTCGAATTTTATTTATAAATTTAGTGTACTAAATTCCCTGAGAATGAATCCTCGAACTTTTTCATTAGCCCAAAAATTATTTTTTATTTTTTTACTCTCTACTTTTTCGGTTTCTTCGCAATCCTATACCTGGGTGCGAGGAAGTAATGTAAGCGGGGTGGCAGGCAATTATGGCACAATGGGAACACCCTCCCCTACTAATGATCCGGGTGGAAGGCATGGCTCGGCCAAATGGGTGGATGCAGCAGGGAACCTGTGGTTATTTGGCGGAGAAGGTTACTCTTCTGTAAATACACTTTGTTGGTTAAACGATCTTTGGAAATATGATCTTTCTACCAATCAATGGACGTGGATAAAGGGATCTAATCTGGCCAATCAAATCGGTGCCTATGGTACTATTGGTGTGCCTTTGCCAAGCAACAATCCGGGAGCAAGAGAATTTCCAACGTGTTGGGTTGATAATTCCGGGAATTTTTGGATGTTTGGTGGCGATGGATTCTCTTCCACATCTACATTTGGTAGATTATCTGATTTGTGGAAATATAATCCCACTACAAATCAATGGACATGGGTAAGAGGCTTTACAGCACTCAATCAGAATGGTTTTTACGGAATTCTTGGCGTGCCCACAATTACTAACGATCCGGGTGCCCGCTTTGGTGCTGCTCCATGGGTTGACGATACAGGTGATCTTTGGATGTTTGGCGGAAGGGGTTATGCAGCCACCGGACCCGGAAATTTTTTAAATGACCTTTGGAAATACAACATTAGTTCAAATCAATGGACCTGGATTAATGGTAGTAATACTGCCGGACAAGCCGGATCTTTCGGAACCATAAATATTCCTTCTCCTTCAAATTATCCCGGTGCCAAAGAGTTTCCTTCCTACTGGAAAGGCACTCAGGGAAGCCTTTATTTATTTGGTGGTCGCGGCGCAGGTTATTTTAATGATTTGTGGCGCTACGATATAACAGGTAATACCTGGACCTGGATTGGCGGAGCAAATGTCGCCAATCAGTTGAGTACTTACGGACCCATAGGTGTGCCCACCTCTACCACCATGCCGGGTGGACGATTTGCTTCAGCATGCTGGCAAGATCTTTCAGGCAATTTCTGGCTCGCGGGAGGAACGGGCTGGGCGGCCAGTACGTTGAATTCGCTCAACGATTTGTTTAGGTATGATCCTTGTAGCGCACAGTGGACCTGGATGAAAGGCAGCATTTTTCCGAATCAATCCGGAGTTTACGGGACTCAGGGTATTGCAGCGCCACTAAATAATCCGGGTTCAAGAATGTACAGTAGTTTTTGGCGTGATACCAAAGGGAAGTTTTGGCTCTTTGGGGGCGAGGGTTTCGATGCTGCCAGTCCTTCTATTGATCACCTAAACGATTTATGGCGCTACGACGCTAACCTAAGTGCAGATAGTATTGCAGCATTTCCTTCCGCAAATCTCTGTAGCAGTTATTCGGCAACTTTATCAATAGCAAATACCTTTTCTGCAATTGTATGGTATCAAAGTTCAACCGGTACTCTTTCTATCGCAACAGGGAGCACTTATACAACACCGCCGCTTGTTGCTGTTAATTCCCCAACTCTTTACCCCTACTTTGCACAAGCTGCTTGCCTGCTAAAGCCAAGACTAGCAGTGACCCTTACTGTAAGCCCTAATCCAAGCATAACTATTACTGGTACCAACCAGGTTTGCTCGGGTTCAAGTATTACTTTAAGTGCATCAGGGGCGACTACCTATACCTGGAATACTACCGCAACCAGCCTCACTATCTCTGTTGTCCCCACAAGTACAGTATATGTGGCTACTGTAATTGGCACAAGCACGGCAGGGTGCCAGAGCAGTGCCACAAAAACCATAACGGTTCTTTCTTTGCCAATTTTGAATGTCGCAGCAACTAGAACAATGATCTGCAGGTTTAATAATTCACCAAATGGTACTACCACTTTAAGTGCTTCTGGTGCTGCATCTTATACCTGGATGAATGGCGTCATCAATTCCACGATAATTTATACAACGTCATCAACCGGTAACAAGACAGTTACTGTGACCGGATCTGATCTTAATGGCTGCGCCAATTCGGCATCTATAATGATATCCGTAATTTCAGGAGAATCTTGCGTTAGCATCCCCGAATATCAATTGGATATTGAACACAAGATTTATCCAAACCCCAGCCAAGCCGTAATCAATATTGAATTACCATATATAAATAAGGATCCACTTACATTCGAGATCTACAATTGCCTGGGTCAAATGGTTTTTGAAACAAAATTAAACTCTGAAAACAATGTTCTCAGAACGGGCCTATCAAGGGGGGTCTATACCTACCGAATTATTCAAGATCATAAATTCGACGGGGGTAAACTGCTTATTGAATAAGATGTCTGAAGTATTAATTAAGACATTCAGTTCACTGCCGCATTTTGGTAGTATCTCAAATACTGAGTCCTCCAAGCCTTATTTGCCTCCGCATTATATTTCTCCAGGCGTGGTGCATCGTCGGTATTAATTAAATCAATCTTGGCCATCTCTTCATGAAGTTCAAAAGGTAATTCAGGAAGTTTGTTTAGGGAAGCAACGAACACAATATTTCGAAAACGTTCGTCGTGCGACATGGCACAGAGTTTTACAAAATAACCTGCCTTCACAAAAGTATTGACTAAAATAACACTGCCCCTACCCTTCTCTTCACTGAGGTATCCGTGCCAGCTCACTAATACGATGGCCCCCTCCTGTAAATTCTTTTTCAGCGCTGTTAAACTCTCAAGCGTGAGTACATGGGAGGGTTGTTCTTCGGCTTTAAACAAATCGGCCAACACAATATCATATTTCTTCGTACAAGAATTCAAAAAAAATCGGGCATCGGCATGTGTCGTGTTTACGTTTTTATTCAAGTAAAAATAGTGCTTGGCAGATTCTATGATGCGATCGTCGAACTCCACACCATCCGTACTGTAATTTTTTTCCACCACCATATTGGCCGTTAAACCTGCGCCGAGTCCAAGCACCAGTGCATTTCCTGTCATTATCGAATTTGGAACAAGTGAATCGAGTAAGCGAACATAAGCCGAAACCGAACGATGGGTTTGCACATTCATTTCCGACTGAATGATGTCGTTTATTGTTAACAGACGAACCGAATCCGCCCCTCTCGCCACATCTTGCACCTCCAAATGCCCCTGAATACTGTCGGATGAAAATAAAGTTCCTGAACTTTTAGAAATAAACTGAAAGTTCAAATAAACAAAAAGTACAAAAAAAAACAAATGCAGCACTTTAACGCTGCGGAACACTAAAAAATTTGTAAGCAATAACAGGCTTCCAAAAAAAATCAAACACTGGCTCAATCCAAATACCGGAATAATGAAGAAACCACACAAGAAGGTGGCGAGTATGCCCCCTGCCGTAGAAACTGCATATACAGTGCCACTCACGCGACCAGCTTCTGTTTCCTTATGGGTTTGCAATACTATAAATAAGGGCGAAGCGGCTCCCAAGAAAAAAATCGGAAAAAATAAAATGCTAAAAGTGCTCAGCACCACTCCGCTTAAAAAAGGAAGATAGGAGATTCTCGGTACAAGGTAATAGCTTAATACCGGCATCAGAGTTATGAATAAAGCAGCTCCGGCTAAAATTCGAAACAAGGTCTGCCGGTGGTTTTTTGTTTGGTGACTAATTCGGCCGCCAAAGAAATAACCTGCAGCCAAAGCAGCAAGTGTTATTCCCATCACCGAGGCCCAAACAACTAAACTACTGCCAAAAATTGGTGCCAAAAGTTTTGCCCCACACAGTTCAGCTGCCATTACTGCCGCACCTTCAATAAAACTCAGTAACAGTAATTTCTTTTTCATTTCAGGGTTTATGATTTTGCGTGATAAGCAATAAGTCCTTCAATGGGTGATTTAATCACATTGCCCATCTCATACCCGTGTTTGGCCGCCACTTTCGCTATCAGGTCCTTATACACATATCCCACTGAACCAACGGTATGTACTTTGTAGTTCTTTGAATGCGAGTATTTATCTATTTGTTGCACAAAAAAGGAATCGAAACAGGACTCCAGTATTTTTACCACGGCGGGGTGCTGGATGTGCTCACACGTGAAGAGGCTTACAGAAGCAAGGTATTTACCCGGCACACTTTTTTTGTACACATTCTGAAGGATCACTTCCCTGCTATAGCCCGCCTTTTCAAAGGCTTGTTGTAAATCAAGAGGAAGAGTGCCTTCAAAATATTCCTTAATAAAGTATTTACCAATTTGTGAACCTCCACCATAATCACTCCAGAGATATCCTGTGGAGGGTACATTTTCAAGAATCTCCCTGCCATTATATAAACAACTGTTGCTGCCGGTTCCCAAAATGGCTGCTATGCCCCACTCTCTTCCGCAAAGGGCTCTCGCCGCCGCCAACAAGTCGTGCGAGACATTTATTTTCGGCACGTTAAGGGTAATCGCGATAGCATCTTCAATGAGTTGGCAATTTTCGGGGGTAGAACAACCTGCCCCATAATAATACACCTGCTCGATATGGCTCAGTTCGGCACTGAGTTGCGGTTTTAAGCTGTTGAGAATCTCAAGACTAACCTGATCTTTACTTTGAAAGTAGGGATTAAATCCTATTGTTTTTAGCTGTTTGATGACTTTTGAGCCATTTAAAAGGATCCAATCAGTTTTGGTTGATCCGCTATCGGCAATGAGCACGTACATGGGCGCAAAATAACAAAAAAACCGTCCCAAATTTGGAACGGTTTCATTAACATTTAAAAGGTATTATTAACCGGCAGCTTCGTCGCTTGCAGGAGTTTCGGCTGCTTTTGCTTCCGCGCTTGCCAATGCCGCTTCACGTGCAGCGTGAGCATGTGCTTCTTTCTCAGCTAACTTTGCAGCTAGTTTTTCAGCTTTTGCTTCTTTCGCGGCCGATTCTGCTTTATGGCGCTTGCTTGCTTTTTCGGTGGCATCGGTGCTTAAACGATCGTGCTTACCAAGAATCTTTCCAGATTTTTCTTCTAACCACTTGCTGAACTTTTGTTCAACTTGCGCTTCTGTTAAGGCTCCTTTTTTCATCCCTTCAACCAGGTGCTTTTTCATCATAACACCTTTGTACGATAAAATCGCGCGACAGGTGTCGGTTGGTTGTGCCCCTTTCATCAACCAATCTAAGGTTGAATCGAAGTTCAGCTCAATAGTAGCCGGGTTTGAATTAGGATTATACGTGCCTAATTTTTCAATGAATTTTCCATCGCGTGGTGCTCGACCATCCGCAACTACCAAATGAAAGAAAGCTGCGTCTTTCTTACCAAATCTTTGGAGTCTAATCTTTACTGCCATGTTGTTTGTTTTTTTATTTTTATTAGTAATGAAGTCTTACGAATAAGGCCTCTTTGTTAAAATTTAAGGCTGCAAATATAAGCTATTAATCCGGTATTATCAAAAAATGGCTTAATTTGTTAAATTTTAAGCTTCGCCTAGTCGCAAAAATCGCTACTTTTGTTGCTTCAACTATTACATCTATGCAAATAAAAGAGAGAGGGATCATTCTTATTCCCATCGACTTTTCTAAACAGTCACTTTTTGCGATCAAACAATCGTATAATCTGGCAAAATATACGCACTCAAAGATCATTCTGTTAAATGCCTTTGATAAAAAGGGCGACGAAAGCTTTGAAGCCCTTACCAAATTGGCCAAACAGACCGAGAAGGAAAGCGGAGTTCCAACCGACTACATGAGCCGAAAGGGAGACATTTATGCCCTGGTCGACAAAGTTGCTGAGGAGATGCATGCTACCCTTATTATTGCCGGTCTCGAAAGCCACATGAAATTCAGCCAAATCGTGGGACGAAGTGCCAGCAAACTGGTGCGAAAAGCCCCTTGTCCGGTAATTACCATTCGGGGCAACGATCACCGCGACGGGTGTGAGAATATCCTCCTACCGCTCGACCTTTCACCCGAAACCCGCGAGAAGACCGATGTGGCCATTCAATTTGCACAGTATTTTGGGGCAAGCATCCGTATCATAGGAGTTTTTGATGCCGATGATGCGGTGTATGAGAACAAATTACTTGCGTATGCCTACCAAGTGAAACAATATGTAAAAAGCAGAGGGATTTCTTGTACCAATAAATCCGTTCCAACCAAAGATATTGCGACAACGGTGGTGGAATATGCAAATAAAATCGAAGCCGATTTGATCATGATCATGAGTGAAAAAAGTCTTGGGGTGAAAGGATTCTTCAAAGGGACCGATTCGCAGAAGATTGTTGACATCAGTAACATTCCCGTTATGACCATCCAGCCCATGGAACGAGGAAACATGATGGATTTTGGTACCGGCTTCTAATTCTAACCCTGAATTTTAGAGTATTTTGTGGTTCCTGCGGGATCAATGATCTGAAGCAAGTCAATTATTTTTGTTTTTTCCTCTGAAGTGCCCCCCTTGAAGATGTTGATGATTTCATCCCTCTTGGCATTAAAAAACACCTGCATATTAAATGAAGCCGGGCGCGTGCGGTAAACAGGAAGGAGCAAGTCGAGCGACTTTAGAATGCTGGCACGGGCATCATCCGGACTTTCATACATTTTATCCAGGCCGTTCCTGCAGTAATCGTAATGGCAGTCTCGTATTCCTTTAAAAACTGGCTGCAGTGTATTTTCCACCAACAAATTTCGGTTCTTGCTATCTTTCTGCGACAGTCTCCAGCCGGGTTCAGAGGCTCCCTGCGCATTTTGAACAATGAGTTGTGCCTTTTGCCAGAAGGGCGTTCCTCCTAATGGGGAATAGGAGTCGTAGTCGGCCGCAATCACTACGTAGGCGTAATATTGCAGCACCGACGTAAGGTTGTTTTGAAATGAATTGATATTGTATTCCAATTGCGAAAATTGCTGAAATTTGAACTGAAATTCGTTGTCCTCAATGTTTACCAGTTGGGTATAATAGCCGCTGTTATATACCGGGCGCCTGCTGATTACCTGAATACTGCCGCTGTATTCGTCGGTTCCTACTACCTCTTTTACAATGATCAAAAATGAACATTCAATTTTCTCACTACTCGTAAATTGATCACTGGTCCATTTCGTATTATTCATGAACTCAAAAACCACCCGTTTCATTTGATCAAAGATCTGTTTGTTGGTGGAACCTTGAATTTGAGAATAATTAATGTCGATCTGGCAATTGAGTTCTTGAGCTACTGCCGAATTGGACAGGAGAAAACCAATACACAAGATTGCTAGCTTTAATTTCATGAGGTCGAATTCTGTTTTTTATAAGCAATGATATAATTCACAATGTCAAGCGCCACTTCTTCTTTGCTTTTTAACTCAAATTCTTGTTTTTTATTGTGTTTGTCAAGGATGGTGATCTTATTGGTGTCCCCTCCAAAACCGCTTCCTGCTTCTGTTGCAGAGTTTGCCACCACAATATCAAGGTTCTTTTTTTGTAACTTTACAAGCGCGTTCTTCTCCAAGTGTTGTGTCTCTAGGGCAAATCCAACCAAAATCTGTTTTTTTTTCCGTTTGCCCAATTCTTCCAATATGTCCTTCGTCTTAACAAGATGAAGATCAAATTCTTTCTCCAGTTTCTTTATTTTCTCGGTGGCAGCTTTCAGTGGTTTATAATCAGCCACAGCCGCTGCACACACCACAATATCCATATCAACATAGTTCTTTAATGTAGCTGCATACATATCATCGCTGCTTTCGACATGATAAACTAAAATGGAAGAATTAGAGACCGAAATAGACGATGGTCCAAGCACGAGGCTAACTTCTGCTCCCATTCCGGCTAAAGCTTCTGCAATCGCCAGGCCCATCTTCCCGCTGCTCCTATTCCCAATAAATCTTACCGGATCAATGGCTTCATAGGTTGGACCAGCATTCACCAAGGCTTTTATGCCAATTAAGGGCAAGCTTTGCCTGAAATAATTCTTCACATAGTCCACAATGGTTTCCGGTTCCGCCATTCTTCCCTCACCCACCAAACCGCTGGCAAGTTCACCAAATTCGGCAGGAATTACCAGGTTTCCAAAGCTTTGAATAATCGCCAGATTTTTTATGACAGTGGGATGCCGGTACATGTCCAGATCCATGGCCGGTGCTATTATTATTTTAGTACGGGCCGACAAATAAGTAGCCATTAAAATATTATCACATTGTCCCACAGCCATTTTGGCGAGGGTATTTGCCGTAAGAGGTGCAATGAGCATGAGATCGGCCCATTCGGCCAATTGCACATGACTCTGCCAATTGTGATTGGAATCAAAAAAATCGCTCACTACCTCATTTCGGCTCAACACCGAAAGTGTTTGAGGGCTTACAAAAGTGGTTGCTGCCGCAGTTACAATCACTTTTACTTCGGCACCTTCCTTCACCAGCAGTCGCACCAAATGGGCGCATTTGTAGGCCGAAATTCCCCCGGTAATCCCCAAAAGTATTTTCTTTTTTTCTAACAAGAGGAAAGGTGGTTTAAAACAAAAAGGCAGTAGAGCGAATGCTTACTGCCTTTCCATAAAATCATTCGTATTATTTAGCTTCTTTAGTTGGATTGCGGTAGTATACCTTGTCCTCAAGAAACTCTTGAATAGAGATCAATGTTGGTTTTGGCAGCTTTTCGTAATGTTTAGAGATCTCAATTTGCTCTCTGTTTTCGAAAACTTCCTCCAAATTATCAGTATGACTACTAAATTCCTGCAACTTACCGGATAGTTCTTCCTTAATTTCGGAACTAATCTGATTAGCACGTTTACTCATAATTGAAACCGCTTCATAAATATTACCGGTTACCCCGTCAAATCTACGGATATCACGTGTTACAATACTTTGTTCTGCGTTAGTTTTCTTAAAATCCATTTTATTTAAGGTTTGCTTTTAGTCGTTTACTGCTATTATAAATGTTTTCTGCGCGGCTAAGATACGAACTTTTGGGGTATAAATCGAGAAATTTTACATAATTCTCAATGGCCCCGTTCAAACGCTCCTCTTTTTTCGAATAGATACTGTTTACGGCCAGTGAATAATAGGCGTCGATTAACATATAAAACATTTCTTCATTGTACAAGCTTGAAGGGTATTCTTTGATGAAATTTCGAGTGGTCACAATGGCAGCTTTCCAATCACTCAACTTAAAGTACTGTTTGGTGATCTCATAGTCTTTCCTCTCAAGTTTACTGTTTAGCTGGTCCACCAGCAAATTGCAGGTGTCTAATTTGATGCTCTCGGGATACAGATCAACAAAAGATTGGAATTCTTTTATCGCATTTTTAGTATAGGTTTGGTCAAGCTTGTAATTGGGCGAATTCAAAAAATAACAATACGCATTCATGTAAAAACACTCTTCCACATGTTTACTCGTTGGAAACTGCCTGGTAAAGTTTTTGAAATGGTATTGACTTAACAAATAATCGCCCAAATTATACTCGCTCCAGGTATAATAATAATATACCTCTTCTGCCCTGTCTGTTCCTTTCACAACCGGAATAAGTTCTTCGTACAACTGTGAGGATTTGATGTATTGTTTTTTTTCGTAATACTCTTTTGCGCGTTTGAGCTTTAGTTCATAGTCGGTACTTTTTAGCAGGCGATTATAATTATCACAAGCACTAAAAAGCACACTAAGCACCAGGGCGGCGATTATAGCAATTGATTTCAGAACGTCAAAAGTACTAAATTTTTGTTCACGAATTCACTGTCAAATGGGCATTTCAGCCATTTAACCCGGATTAACAATTTTTACGGTTTTTGAATTTCCGCTTTCATCGGTCACTTTCAAAAAGTAAGTTCCGGCCGATTTACCCGATAGGTCGATGAGGATTTCGTCCTTGTCGCTGCGTTCACGATAAAGCAATTCCCCTAAAATCGAATACAGTTCCACGAAATTACCGGCTCCTTGCAAGTTAGAAATCACTATTTTTCCATTCACCGCCGGGTTTGGATACACCACCGGATGAGGGCCGGCATGTTGTTGTTCAATTCCGCTGCAGCTCATCACGGTTATTTTAGCCGACGTGGAATTGGTGCAGCCTGTGGTTAAGTTTGTATAAGAATATACGGGCGAAAAAGTTCCGGTGCTCGCAGGAACAAACTTTGCACCCGCTACATTTGTTCCGGTGTAATAGCCACCTACAGGAGTTCCCGACAGGTTCACCGTAGCCCCACCCGATGCACTTGTGCATACCAGAGAGCTACTCGTAATCAAGAGTACATTAGGAATAGGGTTCACCACTACTGTTACCGTTTTAACGGCAGTGCAGCCCAGGTTTTCAGACATTACTGTATACACCGAAGTTGTGCTGGAAGTAACCACAACGCTACTGGAAAGGGAATAAGGAGAGGTCCATGTGAAATTACTGGCCCCCGAAACAGTTAAAGTGGTTGTAACAAAAGAGTTGGAACAAAAAGTGGTAGTGCCGGTAACTGACAGATTTGGTGCCGAACCATTGGTCACAGTGATGGTGCCAACACTCACATCATTAAACGTATAATTGGCACTGTAAAAAAAGTTATAGCTCCTTACTTTAACCGTTAAATTGGCGGTTTGATTACCAAGCACATTAAAAATAGCAGAGGCATTTTTATTGGTAGTTGGAGGCGTAATGCTTCCACTGAATGTCCAATTGTAAATTGAGTCTGTAATTGGCATGGAAGAATTTGTTGGAGCCCAAAAGGGTTTGAATTTATTGAGATTAAAAAATCTACTTTCGATCAAAGACATTGGCGTGGTAACATTGCTGAAAGTGCCTTGAGTGAGACTGCAGATGGTAGGTGTGAGTACACTTACACCGGCATTTGTATTATAAGAAACATAAGGGGCAACCACAAATTCATAATCGGTGCCCGTTCCAAAAGTATTGGTGTTTGACTGGAAATTTCCAAGAAAACGCAACACGCCCAAACCCTCACCATACTGCTGATAGGCAGGTGCCGTTGATGTAAAGGTATTGGCATTATTAAGAAATACTCTTATGGTATCGCCCGATACGGTGGAGGTGCATTTTGCAACCACGGCATAATTTCCATTCACACTGGTAGGACTCGAGAATACCCCTCCTCTCCACACGCCAATGGTACTGGTAGATACAGAGGTAGAAACAGAGTCGATGGGTGGAAATACAGGCAAATTAGATGAATTTACATTACATAAATAGATTCGGAAGGGCACGCTTGCAGAGGGAGACCCGGGATGTTTAATGACCAAGGCTTTCAAACCATGTATGGTGATGAGATTGGAGTTGAGAAAAACAGATCCCAAGTGGCTAATCGCCAAAGCCCCGGGATAAGGAGATTTTACAGTATAGAAACTTAAATTTGGAGGATTGGTGGTGGGGGTATTCGGGTTGCGAAAGTAATGTTTATTAAAAAAGTAGAGCAGCGTATCGTTAATTACCGACGATGCTGCCTGACTTGCGGGCCCGCTCTGTTGGGCAGGTCGGGAAGCCTCTGTTGGCATGTAAACTGAGGCAGTTTCCACTTTTAAAGGCGGACATTGTCCTTTTGATAAAAAACAAAAAAATAAAGCGGCTGAACATGTAAATACATATTTTTTCATGATGTCAGAATTAGTTAATATTAAAGTTACCAAAAAAAATGAGAAATCAATACAAAGCGATTGATTTTAACATGGGCACATTTTTGTTTGAAACTATTCCAAAAAAAAAAGGGCCCCGTTGTCGGAGCCCTTTTTTATGCTAAAAAACCAAATTTAGTTCTGATTCACGATCTTGATGATGCGTGATTCACGTGATGAATCGGTGATCTTCACCAGATAGTTTCCTGCCGGATAGGCTGAAATATCAATGGTTGCGGTTTCGTTAGTCGTGATTTGACTATGAACAACCTGACCCAATGTATTGTAAACAAGGATGGTGTTTTCTCCAACCAATCCTGTTACATTAGTTTTTCCACTAGCTGTAGGATTTGGATAAAGTTTTACAGCATCATTTGCTGAATTATTTGCTAAACCACTGCAAGCAAGAAGAGTGAAGGTAATAGCTGACTGGTTACTTTTGCAACCACTAGCGGCTCCTGTAGTATAAGATCCAATAACAGAAACTTGTGTAGCGGTACTTGCACCGTTAGCAGATGGAGTAATAGTTACTGTACTTCCAGTTCCCAAACCAGCACTCCATACATACGTATCGGCACCTGTAACAGAAAGAGTAACATTTTGAGGGCTTCCTTTACAAACAACAGTTTTGGTAGCTGAAGCAGTAATTACCATATTATCAAACTGGAAAACCGGCTCAATTCCAAAGTATCCGTAGCCCAAGCCTTGAAGCGTACCACCGGCCAAAGGACAGTAATAATAACCGGAAGGAATGAAAGAAGTACCTGGAGTGAATCCCATAGGGAAGTGACCTCCTTGAAGTTGTGCAAAACCAACATGAAAATTAGTGCCGGAACTTAAAATAAGTCCGGGAGAAAAATTAAACGTTTGGAAAGTGTTTAACATACTTCCGCTAATAGTGATCGTATTAGACGAGTAGCCGATAAGGGCTCCTGCACCGTCCAATAAAACAGCAGCAATAGTGCTTCCGGTGCTGCTTGCGCCACTGGCAATTGCCAGTCTAACGGCGGTTAGAGTAGCTCCCACAGGCACTGTGAAACGGTTTACGATACAACCTGTTGCAGTAGTACCAACACCTGAGGTATAAGATCCTGCTGAAGGATTTTGAGCTTGAACATCACAGGTAACACTTTGTGTCCATGAAGCGCTATTATTTGCCGGGTTTTGGTCAGGTAATAAAGATACTACCATGTTGTTTAAACCCAAATTAAGGGGATTAAATGGAGTAAAACCAACTGTTTGGGTTCCACCAGCAGGAATACTGCTAATAACTTGTGAATTTGCCATGGTGTTTGCACCTGTAACGGCCAAGCCAACACTCACGCTGTTTAAGGCTACATTGCTCAGGTTTCTCACAGTAGCGGTAATGATGTGTGGGCTATTGAATAATTTGGCCACTTTTCCGGGAGCCACCACATTTTCCAGAGCCAATTCGTTTGTAGCAGTGTTAGCACACGTCCAAAGGAAAACCGGTCTGAAATTGGTATTGGTTAAGGTAGTTGGAGCCGGTGTAACCGAAGCATCGGCTGTTGCACCGCCAATGGTCATTAAGTGGTTAGCATCATAGGTGGCATAATTGGCATCAAAAGGACCATTACTATCCCAAGCATATGCCACATAAATACCTTGACCAGCATACGTGAAATTTGGAATCAATGGAAGCGTGATCGTAGCTGCACCGGCCGCTACCGGAACAGTCATATTTCCAACATAAGCAACCGGCATACCCACGATGGCCGCAGGAAAATTGGTTCCTTTTAAGTATGTTGCATCAGCAGTGTTTTGAATGTATAATGTAAAACTTCCTGTTACTGCCTGAGCAGATGTTCCTTGAAGTAGTCTTAGACCCCAGTTTGTAACAACGCTATTAGTCATTAAGAAACCCTGACAATCGCTTTGAGGGACAATAAAACATCCGCGAACGAATTTATGGGTGGCATTCCCATTTGGGGCTCTAACTTGGGTAGACGCGTTACTGGAAGGAGGAGCTGTAACGGTAGTTGTGACCTGACTAAATGCAGAAGATGCACACGTAGCCAAAGCGATAATTGCTAAAGTAATTTTTTTCATGTTATTGTTTATTTTATAAGGTTATCGATTCAAATGTATAAAAAAAAGAATTAATAGAGCAAGAATTGTGTGAATTTTTTTGCTTATGATATTAATCATCCAAATCAGACATTTTGTTTCTCCTTTCCATTAAAAAGTGTGAACGGTATTTAATGCTGATTAAACTTCCTTTATATTTGTCTTTAGTGCCTAATTTTAGCGTGTGTAATTGAATTTTACTTGACTTTTTAACTATTCGGCCCGAAAATCGCAAAAAACAGATTTATACCCTACACGTAAACAAATATACCATACACTTAAACAGTATAACATGAAAAAATTTCTGATTCCCATACTCGTTGCTTTCTCACTTATTACTTACGCGCAAAGTAGTAAACGACCCGATAACTGGTTCAATCTTGATGCCGTTTCCGACAAGGTGAATGGTGTGAGCACAGAAAAGGCTTATAAAGAACTTTTAAAAGACAAGAAATCAACCACTATCATAGTAGGAGTAATCGACAGCGGCGTTGATTTTAACCATGAAGACTTGAAAGAAGTCATGTGGACCAATCCGGGAGAAATTGACGGAAACGGAAAAGATGATGATAATAATGGGTACATTGACGATATCCATGGATGGAATTTTATTGGCGGCAAAGACGGGAAAAACGTGAGCGATGATAATCTGGAAATGACCCGCCTCATGCGCAAACTAAAACCCAAATTTGACGGTAAAACAGAAGCGGATTTCAGCACCAAAGATGAAAAAAAAGAACTGGAATTTTACTCCAAATTAAAAGAAGATTATACCAAAACACTGGAGCGCTATAGTTCTAATTACGCGCAGTACAAATTTGTAAACGAAGCCCTAATCGGCATCACTACCAAAATAAAAAACGAACAAAAGGTTGAGAAAGTTGGTCTGCCCGAAGTGGAGAAATTTAATGCGGTTGATAAAGCCGATCTCAAAGGCAAAACGATAGCCATGAATATTCTTAAGAACGGCGACGGAACCACCACGCTGGATCAGGTAATTGAAGAAATTAAAGGAGGTTTGGAGCAATTTAAATCTCTGGTGGAATTTGGTCTTAATATGGATTTTGATCCACGAAACATTGTGGGCGACGACTATTCAAATTCAAATGAACACAATTATGGAAATAACGATTGTAATGGACCCGATAGTTTTCACGGTACTCACGTGGCGGGAATCATTGCAGCTTCACGCAACAACAGTATGGGCATGGATGGTATTGCCGGCAATGTGCGCATTATGGCTGTGCGCTGTGTGCCTGCGGGTGACGAGCGTGATAAGGATGTAGCAAATGCTATTCGTTACGCCGTTGACAATGGTGCAAAAATTTTAAACATGAGTTTTGGAAAGGGATATAGCTGGGACAAAAAGGTGGTGGATGATGCCGTGAAATATGCCGACAGTAAAGGAGTTCTCCTCATCCACGCAGCCGGAAACGATGGCGCAGATATAGATAAAGTTCCTAATTATCCCAGTAAGAAATTTGAAGGAAAAGGAATAGCGACAAATTTTATGGACATTGGGGCCTTGAGCTGGAAACCAAATGATGAGGTGGTAGCACCATTTTCGAATTATGGCAAGAATACCGTGGATGTGTTTTCGCCGGGGGTGGATATTTATTCAACAACACCAAAGAACGGGTACAAAGATGCCAGCGGTACCAGCATGGCTGCACCGGTAACAGCGGGTGTGGCGGCAGTTTTAAAGTCATACTACCCTACCCTCACGCCGGAACAAATCAAAAAGATTTTGATAAAAAGTAGTGTAAAAACCTACAAAGGCAAAAAAGTAATCAAGCCGGGAACAAAAGATGAACTGGTGAAGTTTGAAAAATTAAGTAAGAATGCCGGTATCGTAAATTTGTATGAAGCGGTGAAAATGGCAGAGAAGTTTACAAAAACAAAAACTTAATGAATACCTAAACTAATTTAAGGTCGGCATTTTCCGGCCTTTTTTTTTTGGAAGGTTATGAACGAATAGATGCCCTTTCAGGGAGATTCGAAATCTACTGTATCAAGTTAAACTACACGAAAAACGATCACAGACAGTGTCTTCTGCGCACGATATGGGTTTACTTTTATTAAAGAGCAGAGTCCTTATATTTCCAAATATACAAACAGGCCAGGGTTCGGTGCGGTCGCCAATTCTCTGCGATGAGTTCCATTTTTTTATGGAGCTCTTTTTTGGTTGATTCCTGCAATCCAAATTGTTTAATGATTCCGTTTTGAATTCCCAGATCATCCTTAGGTAAAATGTCGGGGCGGTTAAGATTGAACATCAGTATCATCTCAACGGTCCACCTACCTACTCCCTTTATCTGCACCAGGAAGTCGATTAACTCATCATCGGACATTTTCTTAAGTTTCTTATAATCCAATGTTTTCTCGAAAGAAAAGCGTGCTATGTTCTTCAGATATCCTGCTTTTTGATACGATAATCCTACCGCCCGGAGTTGTTCATCACTGAGTTTTAATAATAGGCCGGGTTCCGGGTAACCTTTTTTAAAGAGAACAAGGAAACGACCAAAAATGGTGGCAGCAGCCTTAATGGATAATTGCTGACTCACAATAGAGCGACACAATGAAAAATACAGATCTGTTTCTTTTCGAAGTTTTATCTCCCCCACTTGGGTAATTAATTTCTTGAGGACCTTGTCCTTTTTAAGATGTATAAGGGCCTCATTTTTAGAAGTTGATCTTTGCATGACAAACTAAATTACGAAAAAAATAGGTAGTGAATGCGAATTCTAGTGGGGTGTCGTCGACCGTATTTCGTCCCACCTAATTTTCAATTCTTAATTTATAATTTATAATTCCTTTCCCATCCGTTTGCTGGGCATATAATACGCGTACGTAATGCTTAATCAGTGGAATTATGACCTAGTTTTCTTGTTTAACATGAGTTATACCGAGCAAAGCCAAGTCCGTCGACCGTTAACGGAACTCTAAAGAATGACAAATATTTAACTTAACCTGAACTCCACCATTTTTCTTGATGAATTGTAATTCATCGTGCGGTCCTTGCTCTACTCCTAGCCATGCGGATGTAATTGCTTTGCATGGTGTTACGGCATGTATGGCATAAGTAGTCTGAATTATCCTGTAGCGCTAAGATTTTGAAGGCTCACCGTTACATTAATGGCCCTAAAAAATCTAGTAGTCCCAATTTTTTTGTTTTTGGGACATATTAATTCAATTAAATCGGTTGTCTAGGCGCCCAGTTGTGTGATCACCTACTTTGTATCAGTGCGAATACGGGAAGACTTGATGCTTCTACATCAGCTTCATAAGTAAAACATCAGGGTGGTTTATTTTAGATGTAAAATTCGCCTACAGGACTACTTTTTGAAATTACCGCTTGAAGGGAGCCTCTGATATCAATGTTATACGTAATGCATTATTCAATCTAGACTTTTCATCAGTGTCAGGTGAACCGGTAAAATTGGGTTGATTCATGTACCCAAGTTCCAGTTTCCATTCTTTCTTGCTGTTGAGGTAAGTGCCGAGACCGACATACGCACGATTCTGATCAAGAGGTCTGTCGGGTGTACTAAACAATAACCAAATTTCATCGTACACTACAGCGTAAAACCGGGGACCAATCACAAATGATTTTTGTGCTCGAATGATCAGGGAGGTTTCGTACTGGTAATGATCGAAGGTACTTGACGTGGGGTCTGTTTTTCTTCCAAGCCACCGTTCTTCTAGTCGAAAGCGAAACTGCCACATGCCTTTTGGTTTTGGAAACCTCATCAAAAATTGTTGAAACAACCTATAGTCGGGCCAGTTGTATGGTTTTGAACTTTCATCGTATGGGTAATTGTATTGATAAGCAATACCTGCGTTTAACCGATGCCCTGATTTCAAATAGTAGTTAATACCTAATCTTGCAAAGAGCGCATTTTGCTTTAAAATTACTTCGTCTCTGATCCAATAGGCTTCGCCCATAAGTCCCCATGGTTTTCCTTCTTTGAATGCAACATAACCATCCCAGCCATACCAACCTGTATAATTTATAGGGTAGGATGACTGTGAATGGGCTTTCCCAAATTGAAAAATTAGGAAGAGAAGAAATCCCTTGTTTCTTAGGTTCATGAGGACGTCTGTTTATTTAATCACCACTTACAATATACAAAAGCGCAGCAAATAATATTGTATAAACGCTCATGTTTAAAATTCTGAGCGAGGAAAACTCTAGAAAAAAATATTACTCTTCACTTATTTACCTCCAGCTCCTTCCGTTAGTTTCTTCAATACGTCATCAAGATTAAAGGATGCAGCTTTTTGTGCCGGTGGAAAATCTTTAAAGGTGGAAATAAATTTTCCTACATAAGCTTGTGCAGGTACTAATAAATAAGCATGGTCAATTAACCAATCATTGTAGGTATTGGACGTAATATCTGCCATTTCATAGGGATCAGTTCTTAAATTGTAAATTTTAGGCAATCGCAAAGGTGTGAAAGGTTCTGCCCAAATTTGTAAAGTACCCTTCATCCGTTGCTCCATAAACACTAATTTCCAGTTATCGTAGCGAAGCGCAACAAATTGAGCATCGTCATTGAAATAGAAAAATTCTTCACGCGGATCTTTTGTTGTTTGGCTTGTAAGAAGGGGCAACATATTGTACCCGTCAAGATGAGCTTTAAAGGTTTTACCGGCAGAGGTGTATCCGCTTAATAACTTTTCTTTTACATCAGGAACACCCGCCGCTGCAAGTATAGTAGGCATCCAGTCGAGATGAGAAATCAGATCATTTGAGATCGTTCCCGCTTTAAAATGACCAGGCCAGCGAACCATAGCTGGAACACGGTACGCGCCTTCCCAGTTGGTGTTTTTCTCGCTGCGATAAGGTGTGGTTCCGGCATCAGGCCATGAATTTTCGTGGGGACCGTTATCAGTACTGTACATGACAATGGTATTTTCACCGATACCCAATTTGTCAATCATTTCTAACACGGTTCCTACATTTTTATCATGATCTATCATAGCGTCATGATATTCGCTTTGCCAGCGACCGGCCTGCCCATAGCTTTCAGGTTTAGCGTGCGTGCGGAAATGCATGTGTGTGAAGTTCACCCACAAAAATACAGGCTTACCTGCTTTCACTTCTTTTTCAAGATAGGCGGCACTCATTTTGGCGACCTCATCATCAATGGTTTCCATGCGCTTCTTTGTAAGCGGGCCCGTGTTTTCAATCTTTTGTGTTCCATCGGCATTCGCCCACGTATGCATTACTCCGCGAGGTCCAAATTTTGCTCGGAATCCGGGAAAATCTTTTTCACTTGGATAATCACGCTGTTCGGGCTCTTCCTCGGCATTGAGGTGATACAAGTTTCCATAGAATTCATCAAAGCCGTGAGCTGTCGGCAAAAATTCGTCTCTGTCTCCCAGGTGATTTTTTCCGAATTGACCAGTGGCATAGCCTTGACCTTTCAATAATTCAGCAATTGTAGGGTCACCTTTTTGCAAACCAACATTCGCACCTGGCATACCTACCTTTGTCATCCCGGTGCGCAAGCCGGTTTGACCTGTAATAAACGAAGCCCTACCGGCGGTACAACTTTGTTCGGCATAATAATCCGTAAACATGATCCCTTCTTTGGCAATTCTGTCAATGTTAGGAGTCTTATATCCCATCACTCCATGAGAATAAGCGCTGATATTGCTTTGTCCAATATCATCTCCCCAAATAATAACGATGTTTGGCTTGCTGGAGGGACTCGACTCTTGTTTCTTTTGCTGGGCATACAACGCACTAGTTGCTAGCAGTAGAATGATGATGAATTTTGTATTTTTCATAGTTTGATTGGTTTAATCTCCTCACATTCAGCCAAATTTCTAATTAAATCCTAGAGTTTCCTAATTTTTTCAAATATATTCAAAAATTGGTTGAAAATCATTAGATCGTTCTTCCAGCTTGGGTTGAGGAATCTTTTTAAGCAATATTTCACGTTAAAGAATCGCAAAATTACCAAAGTCAAGTATTTTTTTCGAAATCAAATGCTACCCTCGTAGTTAATGTAAGATTAGACTTTGTTTGCACATTGTATTGTGCAGGTTTCATGCATAACGCATGAAAAACAAAGGAGTATGCGTAATTTTGCAAATAGAACTTTTGAACAGTGCACTAGTGAACTTTAAACCACTTAGAAACAAACATTGATCTATAACTGCATAGTTGGATCATGCTAGAAAAAATTTCATCACGTTACTTATACATCTTCTGACGCAGTTCTTTAATGGCCGGATTCTCGAGGTATTCATCATAAGTACAAACCTTATCAATAATGCCTTTGGGAGTGATCTCCACAATTCGGTTGGCAACGGTTTGCACCAATTGGTGATCATGACTGGTAAAGAAGATTACACCGGGGTAATCTTTTAGGGCATCGTTATAGGCAATGATGCTTTCCAGGTCGAGATGGTTGGTGGGTTCGTCGAGGATCAATAAATTGGGATTCAACAGCATCATACGACTGGTCATACAGCGCACCTTCTCCCCTCCACTCAACACATTGCATTTCTTAAGAACTTCTTCGCCACTAAACAACATCTTTCCTAAAAATCCGCGAATATAAGTCTCGTCTTTGTCCTTACTAAACTGCCGCAACCAGTCGATGAGATTTAGGTCGCTCTCAAAGAATTTGTGGCTGTCGTTTGGTAAAAATGCTTTATAAATGGTGGTTCCAAACGTGAATTTACCTTTATAGTCTTTGTCTTCTTCTGCCAATACTTCAAATAAACTCGAAACAGATAATTGGTTTTTTGAAATGAACGCGATCTTATCGCCCTTGGTTACGTTGATGTTCACTTCCTTAAAAAGCACTGAGCCATCTTTGCCGGTCTTGCTTAAATGCTCAACCAGCAGAATCTGATCGCCCACTTCACGCTCTTGTTTGAAAATAATGCCGGGGTATTTACGTGTACTGGCCGGAATCTCATCGATGGTAAGTTTTTCTAATAATTTCTTACGGCTGGTAGCCTGACTACTTTTGCTGGCGTTGGCACTAAAACGGCGCACAAATTCCTGAAGTTCGGCCCGTTTGTCTTCAATCTTCTTATTGGCGTCGCTGCGTTGTTTTAGCTGCAATTGACTCATATGGTACCAGAAACTGTAATTTCCGGTATACGTACTCAATTTACTATAATCAATATCACAAATATTAGTGCAAACAGCATCTAAAAAGTGACGGTCGTGACTAATCACAATGACTGTATTTTGAAAATCAGCCAAAAAATTCTCAAGCCATGAAATGGTCTCTACGTCCAGGTCATTGGTAGGCTCATCAAGCATCAAAATATCGGGATTCCCGAAAAGAGCCTGTGCTAAAAGTGTTTTTACTTTTCCTTTCCCCGATAGTTCTTTTACCGGTTGATAATGACTTTCGGGCATCACCCCTAAATTGGTCAATAATTCGGCAGCTTCACTTTCAGCATTCCACCCATTCATTTCGGCAAATTCACCCTCCAGTTCACTCACCTTATGTCCATCATCGTCGTTAAAATCGGCTTTGGCATAAATGGCGTCCTTTTCCTTCATGATCCGGAACAGTTTTTTGTTCCCCATCAACACCGTTTCCAATACGCTGAACTCATTAAATTCGTTATGGTTTTGCTTCAATACGCTCATTCTCATGCCGGGAAGAATATTCACCCTCCCTTTGGTTGGCTCAATCTCACCGCTTAATATTTTCATGAAGGTAGATTTACCGGCCCCGTTCGCTCCAATTATGCCGTAACAATTACCGGGAGTAAAATTCACATTCACTTCATCAAATAAAACACGTTTGCCATATTGCAAACTCACATTGCTTGTTGAGATCATTCGTTGTAAAAAATAAGGCGCAAAGATACTGAAAAAACAGGGATTAGCTCAAATTAAATGCACACCGGCATGGGATCTAAGCCAAGCTCGTTGATGGAAATAAGGGTAATAGGTGCGATAAAGGGTTTTAATTGAACATTTGCACGGGATCTCATTTTATTTTCACACTTTTAGAGCAATTAAAATTATATCTATCTTTACCGACTCTACTTTTTTTTAATACTACAAGCGGCAGGTTAAATAATATTATTTCTCTCTTAGTCACATAGAATGAACGAAAAACTTAAACAACTTGAACAGAAAATTGCCGAAGCCCAATTGGGCGGAGGTCAAAAACGTATTGATGCACAACATAAAAAAGGAAAACTAACAGCGAGAGAGCGCATTCACTTTTTAATGGATGAAGGCACTTTTGAAGAAATAGGGATGTTGGTGCAACACAGAAGCAGTGATTTTGGTTTAGATAAAGAGCGGTATTTGGGAGACGGCGTGGTAACCGGTTATGGCCATGTGAACGGACGGTTAACGTATGTATTCTCGCAGGATTTCACCGTTTTTGGAGGTAGTTTAAGTGAAACACATGCTGAAAAAATTTGCAAGATTATGGATCTGGCAATGCAAAACGGCGCTCCGGTTATTGGTCTCAACGATAGTGGTGGGGCAAGAATTCAGGAAGGTGTCGTTTCTTTGGGCGGGTACGCCGACATATTTTATCGAAATGTAAGAAGCAGCGGAGTAATTCCCCAGCTATCGGCAATTATGGGTCCCTGCGCCGGTGGTGCGGTGTACAGCCCGGCTATGACCGATTTTATTTTGATGGTGGAGAATACCAGCTACATGTTTGTAACGGGTCCAAATGTAGTAAAAACGGTTACACACGAGGAAGTAACCAGTGAAGAACTAGGAGGAGCCATCACCCATGCCACAAAAAGTGGGGTCACTCATTTTGCCTGCGCCAATGAAGTGGAAACTATTAATTATTTGAAACAGTTATTGAGTTATATGCCTCAAAATTGTGAAGAAGACGCACCTGCCCAATCTTATACAAGCGATAATGAAACGCGTACTGAACTAAACGATATTATTCCGGCAAATGCCAACCAGCCCTATGATATTAGGGAAATTATCGAAAAGGTAATTGATACCGATACTTTTCTGGAAGTACATAAATTATTTGCCGAGAACATTGTGGTGGGATTTGCACGTTTGGCAGGGCGCAGCATTGGCATTGTGGCCAATCAGCCCGCCGTTCTGGCAGGTGTGTTAGATATTAACTCCAGTACCAAGGCAGCCCGTTTTGTTCGATTTTGTGATAGTTTTAATATCCCACTTTTAGTTTTTGAGGATGTTCCGGGTTTCTTACCGGGTACCGATCAAGAGTGGAACGCCATCATTACAAATGGCGCGAAACTACTTTATGCATTTAGCGAGGCCACTGTACCGCGTATTACCGTAATAACCCGCAAAGCCTATGGTGGTGCGTATGATGTAATGAACAGTAAACACATTGGTGCCGATATGAATTATGCCTGGCCAAGCGCCGAAATTGCAGTAATGGGTGCAAAGGGCGCTGCAGAAATCATTTTTAAGAATGAGATTTCCACCGCTAAAGATAAAGAAGGCAAATGGAAAGAAAAGGAAACTGAGTACCAGTCCATGTTTGCGAATCCATACAGGGCAGCAGAAAGGGGTTTTATTGATGAAGTCATCAAACCTGAAGATACCCGTTCAAAACTTATTAGGGCATTTAAAATGCTTGAAAACAAAGTCGATCAGTTACCCAAGAAAAAGCATGGTAATATTCCACTTTAAAATTCTCTCAAATTATTTAGTTACTTGGTATTTAAACACGAACATTAACAATTTTACACAATGGCAACTACATCCGACATTTCGCGCGGCGCATTTTTTAGGCATGAAAACGAATTACTAAAAGTTCTTGATTACGATCACATTACACCGGGAAAGGGCAATGCGATATACTCCGTGAAGTGTCGTAACGTTGAGACCGGCAAACAAAGTGAGATCCGTTTCCGCTCCGGTGAGAAAATAGATTTTATCAGGGTAGACGAGGTTGAGATGCAGTATATTTATTCGGAAGATGAGTTTCTGGTTTGTATGAACCAGGAAACTTTTGAGCAAATGCACATTCCTAAGATCTTATTTGCCGACGCCATTAAATTTTTGCAAGAAGGAATGATCCTTACCATTCGTTTTGATGACAATGAAAAGCCGCTTAACGGCGACCTGCCAAAACAAGTTGAATTACTGGTTACCTATACCGAAGAAGGGAACAAAGGCAAGCTGTTAAAGCAGGCCGAGGTGGAAGGCGGGATCTCTATTCAAGTTCCCTTGTTTGTGAACAATGGCGATCGTTTAAGAATAAACACCGAAACCGGCGAATACGTGGAGCGGGTGATGAAATAATTTTCGCGAATGAAAAAAGGCAGGATGGAAGCTTTTAGTGATGGGGTAATTGCCATAATTATTACCATCATGGTGTTAGAACTGAAAACACCCCTTGGTTCCAGTTTTTCGGCTTTGGGTCACTTAATTCCTGTATTTGTGAGTTATATTCTAAGTTTTATCTACATCGGAATATACTGGAATAACCATCATCACCTCGTAACTACTATCGAAAAAGTAAGCGGCGGAATCCTATGGGCTAACCTTCATTTATTGTTTTGGTTGTCGCTGGTGCCATTTGTAACCGCCTGGATGGGACAAAATCAATTTGCCTCTGAAACCCTCGCCCTCTATGGTTTTGTGATGTTAATGGCAGCGGTTTCCTATTTTATACTTCAAAGTTTGATCCTAAAACAACATGGCCCCAACTCTGCTTTAGCAAAAGCGCTGGGCTCCGACCTCAAAGGAAAGGTCTCCCTTCTACTCTACCTAATCGCTATTCCTTCCGCATTCATAAGTCACTGGATCTCCGGTGGAATCTATGTCTTCATTGCACTGATGTGGCTAGTGCCTGACAAACGAATCGAACGCATGCTAAAATAGGATCCATTAAGTCGTTCATTTTATTTGTTTTCAACCAGTTTTTGGATGAACTTTTCTGAACTTGAAATTGCGACTGATTTTGTATTTTTAATTCTTAAAACACCTGCTTATGAAATTAGTTTCCGATTTGCTTATTGCCTTTGTGGCAGCCCTGCACCTTTACATTCTGTGGTTGGAAATGTTTGCCTGGACCACACGCGGTAGAAAGGTTTTTAAGTCGCTTCCAGCCGACCTGTTTGAAAAAACAAAAACGCTGGCCGCAAATCAAGGTTTGTATAACGGTTTTCTGGCTGCCGGGCTCGTTTGGTCGCTGCTAATCAGCGATCCGGCATGGAGTGCAAATACCGCCTATTTCTTTTTGACCTGTATTTTTGTTGCGGGAATTTACGGAGCACTCACTGCTCAAAAGAGGATCCTGTTTGTGCAAGCGGTGCCTGCGGCATTGGCAATTATCTTTACATACTTAGCGAATCGGGCATAACCGCAAATTCAAAACAGACGCGATGAGTTTATTAAAAGGCATCCATCATGTAGCGATCATTTGTTCAAATTATGAGCGTTCAAAGCATTTTTATGTTTCTGTTTTGGGATTTACCATAATAAATGAAACATACAGAAAAGACCGAGACTCCTATAAATTAGACCTGGCCATCAACAACGACTACCTGCTCGAATTATTTTCTTTCCCCGAACCTCCGCCGAGACAGAGCCGTCCGGAGGCAAGCGGCTTGCGTCATCTTGCGTTTAAAGTGGCAGACCTGGATGAAGCGGTAAAATTATTGAAGGAAAATAAGGTGCGCTCGGAGAATATCAGGCTGGACGAATTCACAAACAAGAGGTTCACGTTTATTTTTGATCCTGATGAACTTCCTATCGAGCTCTATGAAATGTAAGGAAGGGAGTGGAAAAAGAGGCAGTCACAACCGGAGAATGGATTTAAAAACTTATAAAATCCTGACTATCTAAACTAATTTCATGAACTTAGATGAGTATAACGAATACCCCAGTTTCAATCTTTTATGAAACGAAAGAATTTTCTAAAATCACTACTAATACTGCCCTTTGCAGGCCATGCCATGAAATTAAATGAACTTACAAAGATAACCGAGTCGTTTGGAAGCACCGAAAAAATGCCTGTGATCTTTGTTGGTCACGGAAATCCAATGAATGCCATCACCATTAATAAATACAGTAAATCCTGGGCAGAAATGGGCAAGAAATTACCCATGCCAAAAGCCATTCTCTGTGTTTCGGCTCATTGGCTCACAAATGGCACAGCGGTAACAGTGAGTGCTAAACCCAAAACCATTCACGACTTTGGAGGATTTCCGGATGAATTGTTTCAAGTGCAATATCCTGCTCCCGGCTCACCTGAATTGTCACGGTTAACCATGTCGGAAATCCATTCAATTAAGGTACATGAGGATCTTGAATGGGGCTTGGACCATGGGGCCTGGTCGGTACTCAAACACCTTTATCCCCTGGCCAACGTACCGGTTTTTCAATTGAGTATCGATTATAATAAGAGTCCGCAATACCATTTTAATTTAGGAAAAGAACTTCGCGAATTGCGACGCAAAGGCGTGTTAATTATGGGGAGTGGAAACATTGTACATAATTTGGGAATGGTAAGTTGGGGCAACTCCGAAAAAAAATACGATTGGGCCATTGAATTCGATTCGTTTGTGAAAAAAAATATTGAAGAAAATAATTCTCAAGCTCTAGTTGATTACCAAAAACTTGGGCAACTTGCTACCCTA
>JAQSCW010000001.1:53125-62185 GCA_029945625.1 bacterium | reverse complement strand
TTCATAGGTCGCTTTGTCGGTGTCGCCTTGTGAAGCGTCTAAACTTGATTTATTTTCAACAACACTTTCCCACCATTTAATTTCTTCCTCGCCGTATTTCGTGCTATCGGTTTCGTTTGCTCTACTTTGCTGGAGAATTGACATGATTCGTCCCAAGGGATTTCCACTTGCATAAATTAAGTGTGTTATTTTTGGAAACTGAAGTGCCATTTTAGAAGCTACTGTACTTCCTTCCGAATGGCCTGCCACCACAAGCCGCTTCGTTGAAACCCAATTTTGTTTTTGTAGATATTTAATGACCTCAATATTTCTGTCGCTGTAATAGCTCAGCAAATTTCTGTCGGAGTATTCTTTAGGTGGTTTTCCGGTGCTATCAACGAAATTGAAATCTCGTCCCAGCGATTTTGCGTTTACGATTAAGGGGATGTAGGGTTTGCTAACTATGACCAAATGATATTTTTCACAGATACTGTCAGGATTAAATGGAAATACACCATACGTGTTTTTGTCTTCGTAGATGATTAGTGGCTTTGGCTGGCTCCCTTGACAAAAGAAGAAAAGAGGTTTCTTAAAATTTTCTTCCCCTTTTTTTGATTTAATTAAGATGTCAATATTGTCTGACTTGTATTTGCATACGAGGTGCCTATACCCAAATTCTTCGGGCGTTTTTATTTGTCCAACAGCAACAATAAATGAAAGCGAAAAAAAGAGACTTGAAAGAAGTTTCATGTTAATTCTTTTGTGACTTTAATGATACGTTAATTTTTCCTGCTAAACGACGCCGGGATCACAAATTAGAGCCTAGTGTTAAGTGTTCTCTGATACAATGTGAAGATAAAACTTGTGGTGCCATGGCGCAAAAATAGAATGGCCTGTAACTTCAATTAAAAACTAACCCGAAAACTGAAAATTTAACCAGTTTTTAGGGCGAGTTATGGACCATAAATTCCCACTTGGCTTGCGTCTCGGAAATTATAGTTTATTCTTCGAAGTTAAGGTTCTGAGGTTCACTTGATGCGCAATTTTTCTCAAATTGTTTTCCCGATTTGCCCGTTGGTGAAACGCTGTTGTCAACCACTTCGAATGTAATAGTATCAAACCAAACCTGACCGGCTTTAGTAAGTAAAACCCCGTAGGCAATATTGGAAGCATTTGCAGGAACATCCAATACAATTTCATATTTCTTCCAATCAGTTGTTCCCCTTATGGCTCTGTCATTCATATTGTCAAACGAGATAGGTTTTTTTGAATCGAATCCATCTACCCTAAGCCACAGCCCACACCAACCGGTAAGTTCAAAGCTCTTAATAAATGCAGACATGCGAATACGTTTGCCTGCAAACTTACTGGGTAAACAATTTTGCATCAGAGTACCAAATCCTTTGATGTCTGCACTCATTGATTTAATAGTAGCCGCATTTTTTCCGTCGTGACCTGCGCCAACTTCCACACCCATTTCGTATTTGTTAGGGTCACTGCCGGCTTTGAACCATGATTTAGGAAGTGCGAAAGAAGAGAGAACGAATAGTGCCGAAACAATCGTGATGTTTCCGATAAGCCGTTTTGTCATTGCAATCTAGTTTAATGGTTAAACAAATATAAGAGTTCTGATTTTAAATATATAGTTGAAACTCAAAAACTCCAAAAGCCTTAGCAATATTGAATCATTAACGAAAACACGTAGGACATAAAATGCAAAAACGTCAAGTGATGGGAACTAAAACTGGCAGATATTTATAAGTGTATTATTGAAAATCCAAGCTATTTGAATTTTTACAAAAGCCGATTTCGCGCCAGGGACACATGGCCAAAGCCCGGTGGCTTGCTGAACGAGTTTGTGCGTAAGCCTCCCGACTTTCGTCGGGATAAACTCCGTGCCCCGCCTGGGCGCCCAAGAAATAAAAAAAGGATTTTTGACGATCGACTAGATAGCAGCCCGCTTTTATTGCCTTTGCTAACAGATGAGATGCAATCTGATGCAGATACTCCCGACAAGCGAATTACTTCTCGCCGTGTTCCTTCAACTTCTTAATAATGTAGATTCTCAGCACGAGACTAACTATCGACATCACAGCAAGAAATACCGCCAGAATGGGATTGCCGGCTATCCATTCAAAAACGCCCGCTAAAAAAAGAAATCCTACGGCCACAAAGCCTACCCAGGGTTTACTCATGATTTTTAGTTAAACAAAAAAACCTCTCCGTTTGAAAGAGAGGTCTTTTTTTAAAATTTCAATTTATTAAGATCTTAAACTCACTGGTTTTGGTTCCACTTTTTTATCAAAGTCTACTACTATTGGTGTAGAGATGCACAATGATGAGTAAGTTCCAATTACACGTCCAATCAATAAGGCGAAGATAAATCCGCGGATGCTTTCGCCTCCGAAGATGAAGATCACCACGAGTACGAAGAACACGGTTAATGAAGTTAGAATGGTACGACTCAAGGTACTGTTTAAAGCGTAATTGATGAGTTTGTTACGCTCTTCGCCATATACATCGCCTTTACCGCTGTCTCTTAAACGTTCACGGATCCTGTCGAACACAACCACTGTTTCCGTCATGGTATAACCCATTACCGTTAAAATGGCGGCAATAAAATCCTGACCAATTTCAAGAGGTAATAAACCATCACAAATAGTATAACACGATAATACTACCAACACGTCGTGGAATAATGCCACCACCGAGCCCAAGCCGTATTGCCATTTTCTGAAACGTACAACGATATATAAGAACATCATTAAACACGAGAACAAAATGGCGCCATACGCTCCGTACACAATGTCGGTGGCAATGGTTGGTCCCACTTTTTGCTGTTGTGGAATGGTATAGCCAACTTTTAAAGTTGCCAAACCTTTATTCAATTGCTCTTCCACTTCTAAGTCAGCGTTCGGATTATTATCCGTCACACGATACGTGGTAGTGATTTTTGCTTTGTTAGATTTTCCGGCACCAATACTCTTCACTTCAAGTGCCGCATCGGGGAATACCGGCGTTAAGGCTTTTTTAATGTCCTCGGTATTCATGTCTTGTTCAAAGTGTACCTGATAGGTACGGCCACCTTTAAAGTCAACACCTAAATTTAATCCACCGTTTTTAAAATAAAACACAACACCTAAAACGATGACGGCGGTAGAGAACATATAATAGATCTTACGTTTGCCAACGAAGTCGATGTGAATATTTTTAAACGCGTTTTTAGTAAAACTATTATCGAATGGAATTTCCATTTTGCGTTCGAGCATCCATTCAAAAATAACGCGGGTAATTAAAATCGCTGAGAACAATGAAGTACAGATACCAATAAATAAAGTGGTTGCAAAACCTTGTACCGGTCCGCTACCAAACACGTAAAGGATTACAGCGAGAATAGCAAGAGTCACGTTTGAGTCGATGATGGAGGACATGGCGTGTTTGAAACCTTCTTTAATGGCCTGAGAAGTAGATTTACCCAGAGCGAGTTCTTCACGCACACGCTCAAAGATAAGGATGTTCGCATCTACTGCTAAACCAATAGTTAATACGATCCCCGCAATACCCGGCAAGGTTAATACCGCACCGAGCGAGGTTAATATTCCCATAATAAAAAACATGTTCGCAATGAGGGCGATGTTAGCAACCAGACCTGAACGATTGTAGTATAAGGCCATGAACACCAGAATCACCAACAAAGCTATTCCAAAGCTCGTTAAACCGGAGTCGATAGATTCCTGACCCAATGTAGGGCCAACAATACTCTCTTCCACAATATGCGCAGGAGCAGGTAATTTACCGGCACTTAAGATAGCTGCTAAGGCGTCGGCTTCAGCATCGGTAAAGTTTCCGGTAATTTGTGACTGACCACCTGAAATCTCAGAGTTTACGCGCGGGGCTGAATACACCATGTTATCCATTACCACGGCCACACATTTACCTTTGTTGTTTCCGGTAATAGTTTTCCATTTTTGAGCCGCTTCGCTGTTCATGCTCATGCTAATCAATGGCACACCACCTTGACGCTGATCGTAGTCTTTACGTGCATCGGTAATGATATCGCCGCTCAGAGCTGCTTTTCCTTTGCTGTCGGTTTGTTTGATGGCGAATAATTCAAAATAGCCACCCACCACTTTACCTTCTTCATTCTTTTGCTCCACTTCTTTTGCTCCCCACATGAATTTTAATTTGGATGGGAATACATTTTTGGCGCGGGCTATTTTTAAATAGGCATTTACTTTGGCTGTGTCGGCCTTAGATGTGGCAATACCCACGGAGGCTCCTTCAGCGTAAGCTTTTGGATTTCCTTTTTCGTCAACGGTTACACGACCTTTTAAAGGCACAAAAGGCAATGCATTTTGTTGGAAAGCATATAAAGGCACACGTTTCTGGAAGTTCTTAATCGCAGTATCTTGTGGATTAATGGAAGCCGTTTTTGCCGTTAAGCTGTCTTTTTTGTTTAATGAATCTTTTGCACTTGGAGTAGAAGTTGTGATAGCGGCAGGATTTAAAGAATCAGAAACCAAAGTATCTTTTTTGGCAGTACCGTTCAAATAATTACTTACTACTGTATTTGCTTTGTTGAGGTACTCGGCGATTTCTCCGTTTTCATATGTTTCCCAAAATTCGAGGTTAGCGGTACCCTGCAATAATTCGCGCACGCGTGCTTTGTCTTTTACACCCGGTAATTCAACTAAAATACGGCCGCTTGCTTCTAATTTTTGAATGTTAGGTTGCGTTACACCAAAACGGTCGATACGACTGCGGAATGTTTTTTCTGCATTTCCAATGGCTTCGTACACGCGTGCTTTCACATAAGCGATCACTTCTTCATTGGTAGAGTTATAATTGATTTTGCTTTTGTTTTCGATCGATTGAAACAAAGGAGCTAAATGCCCGTTTGGCGCAATTTTTTTGTAGTTGTTCTCAAACAAAGTAATATAATCATCGTTGTTCTTTACACCTAATTCCTTTTGCGATTGCGCCAAAGCTTGATTAAAGGCCACATCGGTACTGTTATTGGCAAGGTTCTTAATAATCTCCATCACCGATACTTCGAGGGTAACATTCATCCCGCCACGTAAGTCCAAACCAAGGTTGATCTCGTTCTTCTTACACTCTTCGTAAGTATATTCCGCGATAAACATGTCGTACACGGTTTGTTTCTTCATCGAATCGAGGTAATGCTCAGCAATTCTGGTTTTCAGAGAATCCACATAACTCAATTCTCTGGAAGCATTTCCTTTTCCGAACTCCTTTGCTGCCATTTTAATAGCCGCCGAACCGGACCTTGTTTCGGCATATTCTGCCGCGTCACCTTCCACACTGCGGGTCACCCAGGTAAATGATAAATAAAAGATACAGGCCAGGCCTAAAAGAATGGCAAATATTTTGATCGCTCCTTTGTTTTGCATAATCGATAAGTGTACTAAAGAATTTTTTAATTTAAGGGTGCAAATATATCATTTTGGCTCATAATTGCCAATTTTAATCAAAAAATTGATTTTTAAGGAGTTAATGAAATTGGCCGACTGAAACACCCTCTTTTTCCTGTTTTTTTGGGGCTTTACGCGCGAGGGCCGACATTGAATTTTGAAGCGGTAACAAATCAAAATTATGTCCGGCCTGCTGCTTATTTTTTGTTACCTTTATTGGCTAAAATTTTAATAAAGTATGTTCGATTTTCTGAAAAAACTCTTCGGAACTAAAAGTGAAAAAGATATAAAGGCCCTTGAATCTAAAGTTGAAGAAATAAATTCCATTTTTGCTTCCTTAAATTCTGTTTCAAATGATGAGCTGCGGTCGCGGTCGGCCGCCATCCGCGCCGCCATCCACGGGGCCGTAAAATCGCAAAACGATAAGATGGGGGAAATCAAAACTCGCCTCGAAAATGAGCCTGAAATGGATGTGAACACCAAGGAGGACCTTTACAAAGAAATTGAAGACCTTGAAAAAGAAGTGGCCGATGAATTTGAAAAAGTGTTGGGAACCTATTTGCCGGAGTCATTTGCCGTGTTGAAGGAAACTGCGCGGCGATTGAAGGAAAATGAAGAAATTGAAGTGACCGCCAGTGATTTTGATCGTGAACTGGCTAAAACGCATAAGAATGTGGAGATCCGCGGGGATAAAGCGGCCTTCAAAAGAAATTGGCTTGCGGCGGGATCTGAAATTACCTGGGACATGGTACATTACGATGTGCAATTGATAGGTGGGATGGTGTTGCACGATGGAAAAATCGCTGAGATGTCAACCGGTGAAGGTAAAACTCTCGTGTCTACCTTGCCCATATTTTTAAATGCTTTAACCGGACGTGGCGTTCACGTGGTAACCGTGAATAATTATTTGGCCAAACGTGACAGCGAGTGGAACGCCCCCTTATTTCAGTTTCATGGTTTGAGTGTGGATTGTATTGATAAACACGAACCCAATACCGATGAACGTCGCAAAGCCTATAACAGCGACGTTACTTATGGAACCAACAATGAATTTGGTTTCGATTACCTGCGTGATAACATGGCCCGCAGCATTGAAGAGTTAGTGCAGCGCAAACATAATTTCGCCATTGTGGATGAGGTGGATAGTGTGTTGATTGACGATGCCCGTACCCCTTTGATCATTAGCGGTCCAACACCGCAAGGCGATAAACACGAATTTATGGACTATAAACCACGCATCGAAAAGCTGGTGAACGTTCAAAAACAATACATCCAGACCTGCATTATTGAAGCCAAAAAATTTATGGCAGAAAATAAGGAGAAGGAAGCGGGAATCCCATTGCTAAGAGCCTACAGGGGATTACCGAAAAACGGAGCCCTCATTAAATTTTTGAGTGAGCAAGGTGTTCGTAATTTATTGCAGAAGACCGAGAACTATTATATGCAGGACCAAAACAAAGAAATGCATAAAATAGATGTGGAACTTTATTTTACAATCGATGAAAAACACAATCATGTTGAACTGAGTGAAAAAGGAATTGATTTTTTAACCGGCAACAGTGATGATCCCAAGTTTTTTGTGATCCCTAATGTGGGAGATGAGATTGCAGATATTGAAAAATCGGTCACCGATCCAAAAGCAAAAACAGCAGCGAAAGATGTGGTAATGCGTGAATTCAGTATCAAGAGTGAACGCATTCACACAGTAAATCAATTGTTAAAAGCGTATACGGTGTTTGAAAAAGATACCGAGTATGTGATTGATGGTGGACAAGTAAAGATTGTAGATGAACAAACCGGTCGGATTATGGAAGGTCGTCGTTACAGTGACGGATTGCACCAGGCCATTGAGGCAAAAGAAAATGTGAAGATTGAAGCAGCCACACAAACCTATGCCACCATTACTCTGCAGAATTATTTCAGGATGTACCGCAAACTGGCGGGTATGACCGGAACGGCAACCACAGAAGCACAGGAGTTTTGGAGTATTTATAAATTGGATGTTACTGAAATTCCCACCAACCGACCCATCACACGTGTGGATGAGCAAGACTTAGTATACAAAACCAAACGCGAAAAATACAATGCAGTAATTGATGAGGTAGTGAAGTTGGTTGCGTTGGGACGTCCGGTATTAATTGGTACCACCACGGTAGAGATTTCCGAATTATTAAGCCGCATGTTAAAACTCCGCGGTATTAAACACAATGTATTGAATGCAAAATTACATGCCAAGGAAGCGGAGATTGTTGCAGAAGCCGGCAAATCGGGAACCGTTACCATTGCCACGAACATGGCGGGTAGGGGTACCGACATTAAACTCGGTGCAGGTGTAAAAGAGGCGGGAGGTTTGGCCATTATTGGTACCGAACGGCACGAAAGTCGTCGTGTTGACCGGCAGTTGCGGGGCCGCGCCGGAAGGCAGGGAGATCCGGGAAGTTCTCAATTTTTTGCCAGTTTGGAAGATAACTTGATGCGTTTATTCGGCAGCGAACGAATTGCTTCGTTGATGGATCGTATGGGTTTAAAAGAAGGAGAAGTGATTCAACATAGCATGATCACCAAGAGTATTGAACGTGCGCAGAAAAAAGTAGAGGAGAATAACTTTGGAATTCGTAAGCGTTTGATTGAGTACGATGACGTGATGAACGCGCAACGAGAAGTGATTTACAAACGTCGCCGCAATGCCTTATATGGAGATAAACTGAGCATTGACATTGCCAACATGATTTATGAATTGGCGGGTAATATTGTGGAAGAATATCAACCGACAAAAGATTACGACGGCTTTACGTTGGAGTGCATCAAAAATTTCGGAATTGAAAGTCCCTTTACTGAAAAACAATTTGGAGAAGGAAAAGAAGACGATCTTATTCAACTATTATTTGATTCGGTACAGGCACATTATATTGAACGCGCACATTACATTGCTGAGCAGGCGTTTCCGGTGGTGCGTGATGTGTACAAAAACCCAAACAATACCTTTGAAAATATTGTGACACCTTTTTCGGATGGAATTCGTTCGGTTCAGGTTTTGGCCAATTTAAAAAAGGCGTTTGAAACCAAAGGCCGTGATTTGGTATTAGGATTTGAAAAAGCGGTGGTACTTGCCATGATTGATGATTCATGGAAGGAACATTTACGCGAATTGGATGATTTGAAACAAGCGGTTCAAAATGCGTCGTTGGAACAAAAAGATCCTTTGGTGATTTATAAATTGGAATCCTTTAACCTGTTTAAGGAAATGATTATTAAAGCCAATAAGGAAGTGATCTCATTCTTAATGAAAGGCGGTTTGCCCAATGACGATGGCCGTCAGGCGCCACAAGCGCGGTTCACACAGGAGTCGCCGCAACGCAAAAAAGAGAAGTTGGTGGAAACCCGCGATGAACATGCCATTGAAGAGCAAAACGCGCAACAAAAACCTAAGGCACAACCCATACGTGTAGAGGCGAAGGTGGGAAGAAATGATCCTTGTCCTTGCGGCAGCGGCAAAAAGTATAAGAACTGCCATGGGGCAGGGGCATAGAGTAATATCTCAGGGACTTTTAACCACTAAGACACTTAGGGCACTGAGGAACACTAAGGTATTTAGAAGGAAGAAGTAAGAAAGAAGGGGCAGGAGCAGTTGGCAGAAACCACTAAGGCA
>JAQSCW010000001.1:0-53025 GCA_029945625.1 bacterium | reverse complement strand
CTGAGGTCACTAAGGAGCACTTAGGAGGAGGTGGTGGGCAGTTGACAATTGGCAGAAACCACTAAGGCACTGAGGTCACTAAGGAGCACTTAGGAGGAGGTGGTGGGCAGTTGACAATTGGCAGGGGGCAGAAACCACTAAGGCGCTGAGGTCACTGAGGAGCACTTAGGAGGTGGCGGCTGGCTGGGGGTAATTGGCAGAAGGCAACAGCAGTTTTCGGAAAGATTAGGCCGCAAGAAATAAACGTAAATTATTTTTTATAGAACCGGAACTCCGTTCGGCGATTATAACGATGCTCTCTTGGAGAACATTCTACGCCATTCGCACAACGGTTGCGAATCTCCGTTTCGCCTTTGCCGGTATAGCTGAGGCGATCTTTGTGGACCCCGATTAAGATCATATAACTCACTACGCTTAAAGATCTTTTTTCCGACAGTTCCATATTCGATTTATCATCACCCTGGGCATCGGTATGTGAAATCACCTCAAGAGCAACAGAAGGATGATCGGTGAGTATGTTTGCGATTTTATCGAGTATCACTTTGGAACTGTCTTCCAGTTTATACATGCCCAAATCGTAATTGATAAATTCGGAGCGCCTGAATTCTTTATCACCCGACCCCATAAACGTGTTAAATGCAAGAGAAAGGTCTTCTTCCAGATCCGCATCGGATAATCGTGCAAAATCGGCTTCAATTAATTTGTACTCAAAACTTCCGTCTTTTCCGCTCAATCGTTTTTGCTCCACGCCTTGCACATTGGCAATGATCACCGATTCCACGCTTTTATCTAGACTGGTGATCTTCATGGTGCCTTCGTCGATATTTTCGGGTAAGGTCAACTCAAAATCACCAAATTTATTGGTTCTTGTAAAAACAGCTTTGTTTGGCAATTTATCAGACTCCACCACAATAGTAGCATTGATCAGAGGAACTTGTTTCCCATTTTTTTCGGTGAGCAATTTGGCGATCATACGCGTGGTTTGTTCTTTATGCACGTAATTAAATCCCGCCACGAAATTAGAATAAGACATTACTTTTCCTTTTCGGTTAAGGAGCACCAGTTTGCCGCTCCGTAATAACCGCGGTGGATTTCTATCGTTTAAAAAGTAATTTCTTACCCGGTAAGTGGCGCCCGACTGAAAATCAGGTTTGTTGGAGTAGTTCAGAAATTTATCACGGTTGTAGGAGTAGCAAACCACTATCAACTTTTTGAAAAAATTGTTCTTTTGTAATTCCTGTACGATGGCTTCCACCTGTGCGATACTGTCTTTGGTATCCATAAGCCAATTATTGCCGCGGTAACGGTACAGCAACATGCAGGAATCGGATGGAATTTTTAGGGCGGTAACGGAATTACCCGGATCAGAAAATTTTAAAGTTTCATGAAACACTTCTCCTGTATTGATGACTGACTGTGAATGCAGGTCCATCAGACCGCAAAAGGAGCGTAGGATCACAAAGAAAGAGCTAAGAAGTAATTGCTTCATTTTGGAGGGTATTTTCAAAGATAGGGATATTCGGCATTTTAGCAAGAACACCAAAAATTAAGATATAAAACATGCATTGTTAACCAAAATGGAGAATTAGAGGCCCCCCTATTTGCCAAAAATGACCATCCCTTGCAGGATTTTAATTATTTTTACTGCCTTATTTCACAACACTATGACGAAGATAAAATTTGGCACCGATGGCTGGAGAGCGATAATAGCGAAGGAGTTTACAGTAGATAATGTGGCGCGTGTAGCAGAAGCCACTGCTAAATGGTTATTAAAAACCAGTAAAAACCCAAGTGTGGTTTTAGGCCACGATACCCGTTTTGCAGGCGAATTGTTTGCCGAAACGGCCGCCAAGGTATTTATAGCCAATGGCGTTAAGGTGTTTTTGTCAAACGATTTCATCAGCACGCCCATGATTTCTCTTGGAGCTGTCAAATACAAGGCAAGTCTGGGTATCATCATCACGGCGAGCCATAATCCTCCCAGTTATAATGGGTATAAAATTAAAGGAAGTTATGGCGGACCCTTAGGTCCGGAATTAGTACAAGAGATCGAAGACATTATTCCCGATTCGGCAACTACAAATTGGACATCAGTAAATTTGGAGGACGCAAGAAAAAAAGGGCAATTGGAAACCGCTCCCCTCGAAGACATGTATATTAAACATGTGGAAGAAAGTTTCGATTTGGCCGCCATTAAAAACTCGGGACTACACCTGGCCTACGATGCGATGTATGGTGCCGGGCAGCGCGTGATGCAGCGTTTGTTCCCTGAGATTCATAAATTACATTGTGATCAAAATCCCGGTTTTCACGGTCAGGCTCCTGAACCCATCCATAAGAACCTGATTGAGTTCAGCAATTTTATAAAGGAAAAGGGAAACATTTCCTGCGGTTTAGCTACCGATGGTGATGCAGATCGAATAGGCCTTTATGACAACAAGGGACACTTTGTGGATTCACATCATATAATTTTGTTGTTGATCCATTACCTCGTGCACTACAAAAAGATGAGCGGCAAGGTGGCAGTGGCGTTTAGTACCACCGTAAAAATTAAGAACATGTGTGAACACTATGGCTTGCCATTAGAGGTGGTGAAGATAGGGTTCAAGTACATTTGCAGCATCATGGTGAACGAAGATGTGCTGGTTGGTGGGGAAGAAAGCGGCGGTATTGCCATTAAGGGACATATCCCCGAGCGCGATGGTATTTGGATGGGCATTACCATTTGGGAATTTATGGCTAAAACAGGTAAGACGCTTAATCAATTGATAGAAGAAGTTTATGCCATTACTGGAACATTTTGTTTTGAACGTAACGACTTGAACATTGATGAAACGATTAAGGCAAGAGTACTTAGTAATTGCAAAAGTGGCGCGTATAAAAACTTTGGAAAATACAAGGTATCACGTGTGGATGATCTCGATGGCTATAAATTCTTTTTCGATGAAAATACTTGGATGATGATTCGTGCCAGTGGCACCGAACCTGTGCTTCGCGTTTATGCCGAGGCTGCTACTCAGGATCTCGCCAATGATATTCTGGCCGAGACGAAGAAGGTGCTGTTGGGTTAGCAGCTATAATCTCTTTGGATATTTCGATTTAGTAATGCTTCTCCTGGTTATAGAATTACACCAGATGGGCTGCACCTGTAATTTTTAAAACGCAGGGTGATCAACTTTTTTTATAAAGCAAGAATGCGTTTAGTCCCAGTAGCATCATAAGTGCTACGTAGGAAATTATTTCGATCCTAGTTCCTGAAAAATTCTCATGAATGCCATTGTAGAGGATCCAGAAAAAGAACAGGATGTTGCACAGAATAGCGAACGTCTTGAAGAATCCCGCTACAGTATGTTTTTCATTTTCCATTTATTTTATCTTATAAAGTTTAACAAAGCTAATAATTTATGCGTTTGAAATTAAAATAAGAGAACCTGCCTTGAGTAAACCCAAGCACAGGGGTTTCTTGCGCAATCAAATTGAATTGGTAGCGCGATGGGAGTATACCTAAAAAGGGCATTTGATTTCAAATTGCGGCCTACCCATTCATACAGCCATATACACGCAGTTTCAACTTTGCTGAAGCTCCCGCTCTCCTCAAAGTAATGAGGGCAAAGAAAAGAGTAAATGCCTTGTTCATGCAAAAAATTGGTAAAATAGCTTAGCGCTTGTTCTTGAGATGGCTTCTAATCTGTTTTATCCTATTGTAACCTGAATTTGAAGTTGCCATGCTTTCAGAAGCGGAAGCACAGGCCTGAGGTGTGTCGTAGGATTTTAAGTTTTCGTTAGCAGGCCCGTTTAGCACCTCTCCAGTAAATGAGAAACGGCTGCCATGACAGGGGCAGTCCCAGCTTTTTTCAGAAGCATTCCAGCAAAGAATGCATTTAAGGTGAGTACATTCTGCACTTACCAGAAAAAGGTGACCCGAAGCATCTTTATACGCCCCGCATCGGTGGCCTTCAATCTCAATAATTTTTCCTTCATCAAGACCAAGCGTATCCAATTGCTCTCCTTTGCCTGAAAACCACTTGTGTAGAATGCCTTCAATATCTCCCATAACGGTTTTAAAAAATGGGCCACTGGCTTTAAGGTGAAAGCGCGAAGGAGCATAAAGAGATTCATATCTGTTGCCAACGTCGTTAATTAAGTCGCAAATTATTCGGGCGCCAATGGTGCAGTAGGTCATGCCTATTCCCGCATCGCCTGTAATGATGTATGCATTTTTTTTGTCGAAGGGGTTTCTTCCTAAATAAGCAATTGAGTCCATGGGAATCAAAACTTCTCCCGACCATTTATGAGTAATAGTTTCGATGGGAAAGCGCGCGCGGGTCCACATCTCGAGCCGCTCAAATCGTTCATTTTCCGAAAATTCTCCAATTACTCCCACGGGATGATCTTCTCCTCCGCAAATGAGCAAGTCGAAGTCGTCATCGTATGCTGTGGTTCTCACATAATGATAAGGTTGACCATTTTCATTTTGCTGATCGCCCGTATCCCACCAGAGTGCCTTTGGCAGAATTTGTTTTTTGACGAGGCCCGAAATCACGTAACTTCGAAATGCTGTTTGCTTCAGCATCATCGCATAGGTGTCATTCACAGGTGCGTTGGTGGCTACAACGATGTGTTTCGCACTAATGGTGAAGCCTTTGTCGCTCGTAATTCCGGTATGATTAATTACTGAAGCGTGCGTGTTGACATAGATTTGCCCGCCTTTTTCAACTATGGCTTTACATAAACCGAGAAGGTATTTCATGGGATGAAACTGTGCCTGCATGGGAAAAAGCAAACTCTTTCCTTCGGTAGGAATACCGGGGGTATTTTCCAATAGGGCAGTGGTTTGGCCTGACCTGAGAAGAGCATCCCTTTCTTTCAACAAACTATCTTGTTGATCATGCGGATGAAGAAACAAATAACCATCCAATCTTTCAAATTCGCAGTCAATTTTTTCTCTTCTTATAAGATCCTCTATAAATGTAATGGCCTGCTGATGACTCTCGGCAATTAGCGCAGTATCAGCGACGCCAAAAACGGTTTCCATTTTATAATAACGAGTGTCCAATGCCGTTACTAATTGCGCGGTTGTCTTTCCCGTTTCTCCGCTCCCAATCGCGCCATCTTCTACCACAATGACTTTTTTTCCGGAACTGGCTACACAGTAGGCGGTACTTAGGCCAGCTATGCCGCCGCCCACAATTAGGACATCAGTTTCAAGATTACTATTGAGTTGCGGAAAACCCATAATTTTGTTCTTGTCGTTGTACCACACGCTCGATGGTGCACTAGATGGTTTAGTAATTTCTTTCATTTTTATGAAATTAAAAGGAGGTAAGAGGACATAGGCGATTCATGTTTAAAAAATGGGGTGATCAAGGCTGCATATTTTGGTACTTCTATCATTTAACTGTTTAAAATAAGTTAAGCGAGGAGAGTACTAAGAAGAGCATGCCCAAAGTTGAAATAAGACTATGGCTAATTACCAACCACCTGGGAGCTTGTTGTTCGTGTATATCTTTATAAATAAGCAAGACGCCTCCAAACGCGGCTAAGAGAAAGAGAACGAGGCCTTCTGTATTAGCGGGACCGGTATTAGTAGCGTACCTAATTACCATACTCAGTGCCAGGACAACGATTCCTCCGTGGATAATCGGCAGCAGAATAGGGTGACGCTTATTGTGTAGCATGATGCTTAGCAAATAGAAACATAAGAGAGAACTCATCGCAAATACGCCCGTTAACATCGTTACCATATTCATAGATTTTAGTTTTTCAAAATAGGTCAATCAAGAAATTAATTTACTCGGAGTGCGTGTTAGTTTGTATTTGCCAGATGCATAGCCATTCGCTTAGTTTTAGCAAAAATGAGGTATTAAGAAACAAAGAGACTTACATCTCACCCCAAACAACTTGTACATTTTACAGATGGGCCATTGGGCAGGTCATAGGCCAACGAATTTATTTTATGATGTGCTGCAGTCTCTTGCCCTTAGTGGTAAGTATAACCGACCGACCATGTTCGATACATAAGCTCATTATATAGGAAAACAAGTTGCAACTAGGAATGTGTGATATATGTAAAGAAAAGAAATAGGAATGCAGGAATGTTAGGGGAGAATAGCATCAACTTTGCCATACAATAAAAGCAGAGCACAGTATCATCATAGTATCAATTTTTTTTACAACAACAAATCAAACGTTCATGGAAAAAGACAATAAGTACTTTACCCCTCACAAACACCGCAATAATGTGGATGTTGTTCACATTCTAAACGACGGAAATGTTGTTTTGTCGCTTCATGAACTCGAGCCTTTTGAGGGTATTTTTGAGTGGGTAGATCGCACCATCATTGCTAATTTAATAGATGAAATGATTGCGCAAACGGATGGGAGTCGAAAATCCATCATTGCCATCTATGAAAATGGAGATATTAAAACCCATACCAATATTTCGATGAACTTCACAAAATACGGGCTACTGAGCAAGATCATGTTATAAAACTGAATGTCGATGCGGTTAGCATTCTTCCTCACTTCAGTAAGGCGTATTAGATCATCCTCATGAAACATTTTTCTACTTCCTTTGAAAAAACCAGTGCTTATGTCATAGGCATCCTTGTACTATTGGCTTTATTGCTGGTGGTTTTTCTATCTCCGATAAGTAAATATTTGATTCAAAAATACGACCAACGCTATTTAGGCAGAGAAGTAACATTGAAGTGGGTCTATATAAATCCATTTAGCGGCTATGCCTATATCAGCAATCTCAAAATATTAGAAGCCAATGGGGATAGTGTTTTCTTTTCTGCTGATGAAGTAAGTGTAAAAATTAATGTGTTTAAATTGTTTTCAAGAACGATTGCGATCTCAGAATTGAACATTCATAAGCCTGTGGGTGTAATTGAACAAGACCGAAAACTATTTAATTTTAATGATTTGATAAAACGGTTCAGCTCCGGAGACTCCCTTTTGCAAGAAGGGAAAGAGCCTTTTCGTTTTAATATAGCACACATAAAAATTGAGGATGGCACATTTTATTATAGAGAGAGATCCATTCCGGTAAATTATTTTGTGAAGGATGTACACATAGACAGCGAAGGAAAGAAGTGGAACTCAGACACTATTGCTGCAAAGATCTCCCTAATTTCGGGCGCTGGCACGGGGTCTGTAAAAGGGGAAATCAGCCTAAACATAAAGTCACTGGATTACAGGCTAAGAGCATTGATCAGCAAATTTGACTTATCGGTATTGGAGCAATATCTCAAAAACATTACCGATTATGGCAGCCTAACCGCCAATTTGGATGCGGATGTAACTGCAAGTGGGAATTTTAAAAAGGCTGAGAATCTCGACGCTAGGGGCTTTGTAGCTATTAATGACCTTCACTTTGGTAAAAACGAAGCCGACGACTATGCCTCCTTCAAAAAGCTAAGTATTAGCGCGATTCGTTTAAGTCCCAAAGGCAAAATATATATGTTTGATTCGCTTTCCCTCGTACAGCCCTATTTTAAATATGAGCGCTATGACCGTTTAGATAATCTTCAAAATATGTTTGGTAAAAAGGGAAGGAAAATAAGGGAAGCAAAGGCGGATGCTGAAAGCCCCAATGTATTATTTCAGATTGCGGACTACGTGAAATTGCTGGTCAAAAACTTCTTTAAAAGTAATTTTGAGATTAATAGGGTTGCGCTATACAATGGAAATGTGCGCTATCTGGATTTTTCACTTACTGAAAAATTCGAAATTGCAGCACAACCTTTAAATGTGCGCGTTGATTCAATCAGAAGAAGCAGGAAATGGGTGAATCTTACATTTACTACCCTCCTAAAACCTTATGGCAAAGTTGAAGTGAATTTAAGCGTCAATCCGAAAGATACTTCTGATTTCAGTCTAAATTATCATTTCGAAAAAATACCTGCTGCCTTATTCAATCCCTATCTTATTTCATTTACCTCTTTTCCGGTCGACCGGGGGACAGTTGAAATAAAGGGGGCCTGGATCGTTAATAACGGAAACATTCAAAGCCACAATCATTTAATCATCATTGATCCCCGTCTAAATAACCGTCAGAAGCGAAGTGGAGCGCGATGGGTGCCATTGAAGTTTTTTATGTTCTTTGCGAGGGAGCCCGGTAATGTGATTGACTATGAGGTTCCTATTTTGGGTAATTTAAATAATCCTAAGTTCAAATTGAAGGATGTTCTTGTGGACGCGGTGAGCAATTTGTTTTTGAAACCTCCTACCTCAATATATAGGTCGGAGGTTAGGGTATTTGAAAATGAAATTGAAAAATCATTTGCCTTGAATTGGGAAATGCGGAAAAGCATCCTGCAACCCAATCAAGAAAAATTTGTGGATGATCTCACTAATTATCTACTCGAGAATCCCTTGGCAAGAATAAGTATTACCCCCATGGTTTATTCTGAAAAGGAAAAGGAGTATATTTTATTTTTCGAAGCTAAAAAGTGGTACTACATAAAAGAGCATCAAAAGACAGCCGGGGGGCTGGGCCTAAAAGACAGCTCGAGAATAGAAAAAATGTCGATCAAGGATTCCCTCGTCATGCGTTATCTAAAGGCGCGAGTGGGTTCGGAACAGCTTAATACCGTGCAGGAACGCTGTATGATGTTAGTAGGAAGTGATAAGATAGAAGCTGACTTTCGCGAATTAAATGCGGAACGAAAAAAAGTATTTCTGTCGTATTTTAGCGATGACTTGAAGAAAAGAATAAAATTTAACGCCCCTATGAATACCATTCCATTTAACGGGTTTTCATATTACAAAATCGAATACAATGGTGATTGGCCGGATGAATTGCGTGAGGCCTATTTCGCGATGCTTGACCTGAATGAAAGATCTCCTAGAAAAAGATATAAAAGAGAAGTTCTGACACATTTAAAAAAGGGAACATCTGTGATTACGAACAAACCCTAGTTTGGTCGGTAATTTCAAAAGCTAAAAGAATCTTATCGCAAAAGGAAAAAACCTTTTTCTCTTAAAAGCAACGCCTGCAAAGGAGTAATCTTAAAATTCTAATTCAGGGAAGGTATTGCAACAAGCGATTTATGCAATGATTATGTACAGTTATGTAACAAATTCTGCTGACTCTCTGCCACCTTTGATGTCGATTATGAAGCGAATAAAAACTTTACACAAATGAAAATAAATACAACATACAGACACTTGGCAATTGCCTTGTTGTTATTTCCAGGGTCTTTTTTTGCACAGGCGCCTAGTTTGGGTTCTGCTGCAAACTTTGTACTATTTACGTCAAACGGTGCAATTACGAATGTTGGCACTTCTCAAATTACAGGTGATGTTGGTTCCAATGTAGGAGCGGCAACAGGATTTGGTAACGTTAACGGCAATATGCAGAGCAATAACGGCATTACAGCACTTGCTGCTGCCGACTTGCTAACCGCGTATGGCATTTTAAATACGAGTATTCCTGCATTTTTTCCCGCACCGCTTATTGGTAACGGAGCCACTCTCACTGCAGGTACATATTCCATTGCAAGTAATTCAACCTTAAACAATACACTTACACTTAATGCACAGGGAACTTCAACAGCAGTTTTTATTTTTCAAATTAGTGGAACTTTTGCGTCCAACGCCAATTCGGCGATTATTTTGACGAATGGCGCTTTGGCGTGCAATGTATATTGGAAAGTAGAGGGCGCCGTTAATTTAGCGGCGGGTTCTTCTATGAAAGGAAATATTATTGCCAATAATTCAGCAATTACGATGGCTGCGGGTTCGGTTCTTGAAGGAAGAGCCCTCTCTACTGCCGGGGCAATTGGCACCAACAGTGTTTTAGCATATACTCCAATTGGTTGTGGAAGCGCATTTTTAAGCGGACCTGCGTCACCCACGCTGGCTTCTACCGCCTGTTATGCTATTTTTTCATCCGACGGTGCTGTAACAAATGTGGGAGTAACAACTGTTACGGGCGACATAGGTTCCAACAACGGATCGGCACTCGGATTTAATCCTCTGTTAGTATCGGGCAGCATACATGCCATCCCCGACCCATCCACTTCGCAATGTGCAGTAGATCTTGGATTCCTTTATACATATCTTAATGCACTTCCGGCAGACATACTGCTCATGTTTCCCGCACAGTTTGGTAACAATCTGGTTTTGACACCCCATACTTATTTGATGAATGGAGCAGTGACTTTGACGGATTCTCTTTATTTAAATGCGCAGGGCAATCCCAACGGAATTTTTGTAATTCAAATAAATGGGGCCTTATCAACAAGCGCCCCCTGCAAGGTTATTTTAATGAATGGTACTCAATCGAAGAATGTGTTTTGGAAGGTGGATGGCGCTGTTAGTTTAAATTCAAACGCCATATTTAAAGGAACCATTGTTGCTAATAATGGCGCCATGCTTTTAGCAACCGGTGTGAAATTAGACGGACGTGTTCTCACTACCACAGGAGCATTGGGGGTTTCTGCCTCAACTGTGTCTATCCCCGATCCAATAGGAGTTGGGTCAGGACCGGTGAGTCAAACAGTTTGTGAGGGAAGTGCTGCAATTTTTTCAGTGTCTGCCGGTGGTTCAGGAGTTTTATACCAATGGAGAAAGGGTACCGTTAATCTAGTAAATTCGGGAAATATTTCAGGAGCAAACAGCGCTACACTCTCAATTAATCCTGTGGGTGTAAGTGATGCCTCAGCTCTATACAACATTATTATAACCGGAAATTGTGGTACCAGTTACACGTCTCCGAATGTATCATTGGTAGTTAATAGTTCTGCTAGCCTGAGCACCCAAGTGCCATCACAAACTGTTTGCACCGGAGCCTCCGTTATTTTTACGGCCTCAGCTACAGGAGCTGGGCTTAGTTACCAATGGCGCAACGGAGCAGTGAATTTAATTAATGCCGGTAACATTTCGGGTGTTGCTACTGCCACCCTTTCAATTAGTGCGGTGAGTGCAACAAATGCATCAAACAACTATAATTTATTGATTAACGGCATCTGTGCACCTAACTTTACTTCCGCACCTTTTTCATTGGTAATAAATTCATCACCCAGTTTAACTGCGCAAGTAGCTTCCCAAACTGTATGTGCCGGAACGTCGGTTTCCTTTTCTGTTAATCCTACCGGGTCCGGACTTACGTATCAATGGCAAAAAGCCGGTGTAACTTTGGTGAATGGTGGTAACATTTCGGGAGCTGGTACTTCTACGTTGACGATCAATCCGGTAACGATGGGTGATGCAGCAGCAAACTATAATTTACTCATTAACGGGGTGTGTGCTCCTAATTTTACTTCCGCATTATTTTCTTTGGTGGTAAATGCCTCTCCAAGTTTGGCTGCACAAGTGGCTTCACAAACAATCTGTGCCGGAAATTCGGTAACGTTTGCAGCGGTGGCAAGTGGCACAGGTAATAGTTATCAATGGCGCAATGGCGCAACAAATTTAATTAACGGTGGTAATATAGCTGGAGCCACCACCCCTACATTGATCATCAACCCTGCTATGGGCGTTGATGCGTCTGTCAATTATAATTTAATTATCACCGGAGCATGTGCTCCAGGCTTTACATCCGCCTTAATTTCGTTAGTTGTAAATACGTCACCAAGCCTCACAGCGCAAATTGCTTCGCAAACTATTTGTGCGGGAACTTCTGTTATTTTTACAGTTAACCCAACAGGAGCAGGACTAACGTATCAATGGCGAAAAGGTGCAGTTAACCTTTTGAATTCAGGAAATATATCGGGCGTCACCACTTCATCTTTAATTATAAATCCTGTTAGTAATGCAGATGCTTCTACTAATTATGACTTATTAATAAGTGGAAGTTGCGCTCCTAGCTTCACATCAGCTCAATTCTCATTAGTTGTAAATTCATCTCCCAGCATCGCTGCTCAAGTGCCGTCGCAAACCATTTGCGCCGGAGCTTCAGTTGTTTTTTCAGTAGCTGCCAGTGGAAACGGGCTTACTTACCAATGGCGAAAAGGAACTAGTAATCTTGTGAATGGTGGAAACATTTCAGGTGCAAGCAGTCCAACTTTAACAATTACTGCGGCAAATATCACCGACGCTTCTGCTAATTATAATTTAGTGATTGCAGGCGTGTGTGCACCGGCTTTTACAACCGCCTTATTTTCATTGATCGTGAATTCTCCGCCAAGTCTTACAGCACAGGTACCATCCCAAACAGTATGTGCAGGATCTTCTGTTGTTTTTTCAGTGGTGCCTTCAGGCAATATTCTCACCTATCAATGGCGAGATGGATCAGTTGACTTAATTGATGGAGGTGCCATTTCAGGTGCGACTACCTCTATTTTAATTATTAATCCTGTGAGCACTTCTGATGGTTCTAATAATTATAATATAGTGATGACAGGAGCATGTGCGCCCAATTATACTTCAGCACTAATTTCACTCATTGTAAATTCCTCTCCTAGCATCACCGCAGTAGTAAGCGGGCAAACAGTGTGTATTGGATCGGCAGCTGCTCTCGTTGCAACGAGTGTAGGCACCGGACTTAGTTATCAATGGCGTAAAGGCACAACAAATTTGGTAAATGCGGGAACAGTTTCGGGGGTTACTACTGCCACGCTGATCATAAATCCTGTGACAGCGGCAGACACTTCTTCCAATTATAATCTAATCATAAGTGGTGTTTGCTCACCTAATTTTACCAGTACTAATATTTCCCTTAGGGTGGCAAGTCTTGTAACAATTATTTCTCCACCAACTTCTCAAACAGTGTGTGCGGGAAGTGCGGTGAGTTTCAGCACGGCTGTTGCAGGTTCAGGATTATCCTTCCTGTGGCGAAAAGGACAAACCACTATAATGAATGGTGGCAATATTTCAGGTGCTACCACCGCTACGCTTACCATTAATCCCGCAGGAAGTGCTGATGCAGCAACAGATTACAATCTCATCATATCAGGAATTTGCAGTTTAAATGATACTAGCTCAAACTTTGCATTAACCGTTAATACAGTTCCCGGACTAAGCACAATTATCAAATCTCAAGTTGTATGTGTTGGCGCTTCTGTGAAGATTTCCGCATCTGTTATCGGATCGGGACTTTCATTTCAGTGGAGAAGAGGAACCCAAAACTTAACGAATGCCGGAAGTATGGCAGGCGTAAATAGTCCTTCCCTCACCATTACTCCAGCGATTCCATCGGATGCTGCAGTTGATTATAATCTAGTAATTAGCGGTGCCTGCGCACCTAGTTACACCTCCGCAAATGTTGCGCTGCAAGTAAATCCCTATTTAACCGCCAGCATTTCTGGAAACACATTGGTATGTTTGGGAAGCGCTATCACGTTAGTGGCAGAGTCCCTTTCAGGAGGCACTTATAATTGGAGTGGACCGCATGATTTCATATCAACCAGTCAGAGTCCGGTTATTAATTCTGCCGGCAACGAAAATGGGGGTATCTATACCTTAACTGCCTCTATGGCCGGTTGCGCTGCTTCCACAGCTACAGTTTTGGTGGTTGTGCAAGGTTGCTTAAGTACAGAATTTTTTATTCCCGAAGGATTTTCTCCAAATAATGATGGCATCAATGATGTATTTGTGGTAAGGGGTTTGGGAAATTTTCCAAATAACAAATTTGTTGTATTTAACCGGTGGGGAAACCAGGTGTTTGAGGAAAGTCCTTATAGAAACACATGGGATGGTAGAAGCTCTAATGGCATAAAAATTGGGGACGATCAATTGCCGGTGGGTACTTATTTCTACATTTTGGATTTGGGTAATGGATCTAAGGTTTATAAAGGCACCATTTATTTGAACAGGTAATAGAGTCAAGAGGCTGATTCGACAGTTTGATTATACAACCTTTCGGACAGCACAAAATCAGAAAAATTAATATTCACATAAAGAAGCTAGGACAAACATGAAAACATCTAAATTAAAAATACTGATCACTGTAAGTATTTTGTACAGCATAGCGGTAAAGGCGCAACAGGATCCAATGTACACGCATTACATGTACAATACATTAATGGTGAATCCTGCATATGCGGGAAGCAGAGATGCCTTAACACTAACTTTACTACATCGTTCGCAATGGGTCGATTTTAAGGGTGCGCCTTTGGTTCAGAGCATTACCATGCACATGCCATTAAAAAATCAACACTTGGGTGTGGGCTTATCTTTGTTAAACGACAAAGTAGGGGCAAGCAACAAAACTTCTCTCTTTGGTGATTTTGCGTACCGAATGAATTTAACGGCCAAATCGAAGTTAGCCTTGGGTTTAAGCGCCGGAGCAAATATTTACCAGGCTAACTTAAGTGCTTTGCAACTCGACCAACAGGCCGATCCTTCTTTTCAAACCAATGTGAATAACAAGGTTACCCCAAATTTCGGATTTGGCGCGTATTATTCCCGTGAACGATTTTACGCGGGAGTTTCCGTTCCTAATTTATTGGAAAATACCTACTCTGATTTAAAACAAACCAATGGATCAAGTTTATTAGGTGCCGAACAAAGACATTACTATTTTATTGCAGGGGCTGTAATTCCACTCAGTAGTAGTCTGGATTTTAAGCCCACCACTTTTGTAAAAGTTACATCGTCCGTGCCGATTCAAGCCGATCTCACTGCTTCTTTTATCATCCTAAAGAAGGTGTTGCTGGGTGTGATGTACCGCACAGGAGATTCTTTTGGCGCCTTGCTGGGAGTTAATGTGACCGATCAATTGCATATTGGTTATTCCTTTGACTGGTCGTATGGCCTACAAACTTCAAAATACAATCAGGGTAGTCATGAAATAGTATTACGATATGATTTTCTTGTTTTCGATAAGAATCAGATCCACTCGCCTAGACATTTTTAAATTATTGCAAAAAATAACATCATGAAAAAATTATATCTCGCCTTCTTAATTTTCTCTCTTATCCGCTTGAACAGCGCGGCCCAGCAAGAAACGAAATCCAGAAAAGAACTGCGGGGCGATAAATACGCCTTCGTTTATTCCTTTGACAAAGCCATTCACATCTACAAACACGTTCACCATTTAACGGTGGATGGCAAACGAAACTTGGCAAGAAGCTACTACAATATAAATCAATTCACAAATGCTGAAGCAGCTTATGCTAATTTGGTAAAGGACACCTTTCAAATCAAACCCAACGATTATTATGTTTATGCCATGGCGCTTAAATCGAATGCTAAATATTCCGAAGCAGAAGTGATGATGGATAAATATAAATCACTTAAACCCTACGATGCCTCTTCCAGAAGTTTTGAAGAAAATTGCAAATCGCTGCCTGTACTTGTTACGGATCAGGGAAAATATAGAATTGAACATTTGAACCTGAATTCAGAGGCTGATGATTTTGGAACCTGTTTCTTGAAGGATAAAGTTGTGTTTGCTTCTAGTAGAGTGATTAAAGAAACCAATGAAGACCGGTACAATTGGAATAATAAACCATTCTTGGACATGTATATTTCGGAGGTGGAAGGACCACAATTGGGAGAGCCGGTGATATTCAGTAAAGCAATGAATACCAAACGGCACGATGGTACAGCAGCATACAATAGGGTGGGAACTGAAATGGCTTACACCAGCAATGGGCACACAAATACCGAGAATGAACACATCATTGGTCTTCAAATGTGGATGAGTTCAAAAAAAGACAGTGTTTGGTCCACACCGAGTCCATTTTCCCTAAACAATGAAAATTATTCGGTGGGTCAGCCATGTTTTTTGGCGGACGGAAAAACTATGTATTTCACAAGTGACATGCCCGGAGGATATGGGGGGGCCGATCTTTATAAAACACAAAAGGATGAAGCAGGCAATTGGAGCAAACCTGAAAATTTAGGAGGAAAAATTAATACTGAACGCGATGAAATGTTTCCTTTTTTCACCGAAAAAAATGACATTTTGTTATTTACTTCCAATGGCCACTTTGGTTTGGGAGGACTCGATATTTTTATGTGTGCCACGAGTGGTACAGTTTTAGGGAAGGTATACAATGCCGGAGCACCGCTTAATACGCAGTATGATGATTTTGCCGTGATTGTGAACGATCAGTCCAACAAAGGGTATTATTCAAGTAATAGAATAAGCGGCTGCGGAGGCGACGATATTTATTCGGTAGCGTTTTTAAAGGGATTAAATGCCGGAAAAAAAATTACCGGTGTGGCAAAAGACAAAAATTCTAAAGTGCTTCCTAACACATTTATCACCTTGCTGGATGGCGATGGAATAATTTTGGATACTGTTACAACAGGAGCAGATGCCGGCTATTTCTTTTTTGTGGACTCTGATAAAAATTTTCGATTAACGGGAAGAAAGCTAACGTACAATGACGGCCGCACAGATTTGAATAGTTTTGGGAGTGAGTTCATTATAGAAGCAGATGTTATTCTTACCATGCCGCCTAAAAGAGAAGAGATTATTGCTGCAAAGCTCGTAATTGGGGCAGACCTTGGAAAAATATTGGAATTGAAGAGTATCTATTTTGACTTGAACAAATACGACATTCGTCCCGATGCCGAAATTGAATTAGACAAGATCGTACAAATTATGAACGTGTATCCAAACATGATTATTGAATTGGGCTCTCACACCGACTGTAGAAATTCAATTGCCTACAATCAAAAATTGTCTGACAGAAGGGCAAAAGCCTCAGCCAAATATGTGCAAAGAGGTATTACCAGTGAAGGGCGTGTGTTTGGTAAAGGTTATGGTGAGAAGAAACTGGTGAATGGCTGCTCCTGTGAAAAGAAAGTTGTTTCAAAATGTACCGAGGAAGAACATGCCTTGAACCGTAGAACTGAATTTATTATTCTTAAGAAGTGATAAGGAGCAGAGGGTCCAGACATTTAGTTTTAACGAATTTAAGTGGTCGAGCCCATTCGAGTTATTTTATACTCGTATTGCCGAAGTAGCGACGCAGGTGCCTTTTGTTTAAGGGCATTCGCGTTCAAGCTGTTGAGCTCATATAATTAGATTATGACAAATTCCGCTTAATGCAGCGTATTAACAAGAAGCTCACTTCTCCCTCACTACAATATTGTCCACTTCCCATATGGAACCCGTGGTGTTGGTGCCTCCATACTTAAATGCGATGCGCAGTTTAGATGATTTATAATCAATCAACGAAAGATCTCCTGAGTTGGTGAAGGTGAAATTTCCGGCTGGTCTTGTAAACTGCAATTCTGTCCAAGTTGCAAGCGTAGGGGAGCCGGATGAATAATTGGTAGAGACCATCACACTAAAGGGAGACACACTTGAACTGTTGGCCGATGAAAAGGTTAAGATGGGATTCACCGCCAAAGAAAGATCTAGTTCAGGAGAAATCAACCATGATTCACACGCGTCATATACACTGCTTGTTTTATTATATATTCGGGCATAATAATTACTCTGCCCCAAATTAGAACTCGTCCAATTGCTTGTGCCGGTCACCACCGCTGTGGTCCAGCCTCCGCTACTTATACTGTTATCGTTAAAGTCTTTGCTCGCATAAGATGAGCCCGTAAAAGTAGGAGCGGTGATGCAGGGCGTTGCATTCATTTGCAATTCGTTATAGTTGCGAATGATCAAACTTAGTTCGGAATTGTATTGTTGCACCACTGCTATGAGTTTACCATTGCCCAGAGGTGTGAGTTTGGAAGCAAAATTGGCCATGCCGCTCGTACGCACAGTGATTTGCTTATTGGAACAGTCGGTGAGCACGTATTCAAGTGCCGTTTTGCCAATGGCGTTTGCAAAGGATTTTCCCCGGGCGGCATAGGCAAATTCCACGCTGTTTAATTCTATCAATTGCGATTGCAAACTTCCTGCACTTTGGGGGGAACTGCTATAACTTAAAATTTTTGGAATGGAGGTAACCAACGGCGTGATGTTTGATCCGGAAGATAATTTCACCACACTTTTCTCAAGATCCAGCGAATCGAGGTATAACATGGAATTGGCGCATACCAACCAGGCATTGTTTAAATTGATGCGAATCCTATCTCCCACAAACAAACCGCCTGAATTTACTAATCGTACCTGCATGGCTGTTCCGGCATCGTCTCTCACAAACACTTGTTTATAGATATTGCCGCTGCTTTCATCCATACTCACGGTGCAATATAAATTGGTGTCCCCCCCGCCAAAACGGTAAATGCTGTTGGCGCCGTTGCTGCGTTCTCTTAATTGTTGAATGCTGAGTTGCGCTCCATCGTTCACCGGCAAATAGGGAGGATTGTCAAATTTCTTTTTGCAGAAACAAAAAATGCATACAAAAAATAAAAAGTGAAATAGATAAATTGGCTTCATGGGTTCTGGGTTTAAAAACTACAATTTAAAATGAGCATGTACGAGATGCCGTTCATATAGTAATATTTATTCGGGAACTTATTTATATCGGTCTGGTCCCAACGCAGACTCTCAAAGCCGGTAGACCTTGAATGGGTAGAGTTGAGTAGATTATTAATGCTAAAATTGGCATTCAAAAAATATTTTCGGTAAACGCGAAAGGATTTTCCGGCATTGGCATTCACCACAAAATAGGAGGGCAGGCGTTCCTGCGCAACAAGAGCCTGTGCCAGTTCCACTTCATTTTGTTGATATTTTCCGGCAGCTTCTTGGGTCCGCCTATCGGGATTGGGTTCAACATAGATTTGATCAAAATAATTTCCGTAAATGCCGGCAAACCAAAATTTCTTGCCGCTAAATTTGTAACCTACACCCGTTACCAATTGAGGTGAACCCCCGATGCGGTAGTTTTTCAGATAGGTTACCCTGTCTTGAAACAAGGCCACATTGTTATTATCCTGCCAGGCCTCTAAGGTGGGACGATTGGTATAGATGCTCTGTGCGCAGCCAATAGCACCTTGCAACACATGAGAAGCTTTAATAATCTTGTCAATACCGCATTCAATGCCCTGAAAATTCTGATTGACACCCCGCATGATTAGGTTCACGGTGGTATTATAAGAATCGTGCCAATAGCTGCGCAACCAAGTTTGATCATTTACTTGTGTATTAAAATAGGTGACACGTAATTTTAAATAAGGATATTTAATATGATAAGAAAGATCACCCGAAAAAACTTCCTCATTGTGAACATCTTTAACGAGGTCGTTTCTCACACGTTGTGAAATGAAAATGGTGCTGAGATCCGGATTTCGACTCAATGCTAAAACATTAACAGTAATAAAATGCCGACCGTTCAATTTATACGTGAGACCTGCTTTTAGGCCTCCATTCAAAAAATCGACTCGTTTGCTTTCTCCTTTACTTGTAGTAGGAAATTTTCCATTGGCCACATAACCTTCCCGCCAGATTTCTGCCCCAGAAAAACTAAGTCCTACATAACAATCCAATCGTTCAAGATTGTATTCAGTTTGTGCCCAAAGCTCTGCTTTATTAATATTGATTGAAAAATCGTAACCAAATTTTTCACCTTGTCGTACTTTTCTATTGGGATGATCGAGATCGTTCTGCTGAATACTTTCTTCAACACCAAGGTTCTCGGCAAATTGATCCACATCGATCCAGAAAGAAGCACCCAACAAATCTTCCATGATTTTGTATTTTCTGTTTTTGTAGATGTTTGCATTCAATCCGGCAGAGATAAAAAATTTCTTCCATCGTTTATTGTACACGGTATTAATCCCCAGATTCTTTACGTTTTCCACTTTATTTTCGAGAATGTAACGGGCGCGAGTATCACTGGTATTAAGTCCTTGTCCCAAAAGATGCGGGTCGGTATATAAATTCGCCTGATTCATGGCAATGAGTTGGTTCCAATTAATTTGGCGAAGGCCTTCATCCACTTGCCATTCACCTTTTATAAGATCTCCTCCGCCAGTATCACCTTGTGCATAAAAATAACTTGGTAAATAGCGATAGTAGTCTGGTTTTGGATTGGGCGCATCGTTCCAGTTCAAACCGGTGCTTCCCGATTTCCCAAAATAATAATACACCGAGGTGCTTAAACGTGAATTTTGATCGGGTGTGAAAACATCCGATAACATCACTGTGGGCCGCGCGTTTCTACTAACTGTGGCATTACGCACATCTCCACTTTGCTTGCCCCAATTGGAATTATAATAATTGGTACTTGCCAAATCAAAAACTTCCATAGTTGCCGCGCCGGCTCGGCCTTGTGCAAGTGGAGCCCCGAAGCCTGTGAAACTCAGCAAATGTTTTTTGCCCAAGAGTTTGTCTACCGAAAGATACCAGGCAGCGGCTCTGAAATACGTTCCTTGAATCTGCACTTCATTTCCCGAACGCAAGGAAGTGGAAGCGGTGAGGGCCCAACCTTTTGTAGTCAAACCGGTGGAATGGGTGATCATGAGGCGGTTTCTGTAGATACGGTTGGTGCTCGAATAGGAGGCGCGTGTTCCTTTTTTAAAGGTGGAGGATCTGGATTCGATGTTGACATAACCCCCTGTTCCCGACAAACCAAAGGGATTGGAAACAGTGCCGAAACGTGTTTCGGTATAACGCGTCACATCGTTTAGGCCTCCCCAATTACTATAACCTGCCATGCCCGTTTCGGGATTATTGACGGTGATGCCGTTAATATAGACGGACTGATTTCGGCTCGAATAGCCGCGTAATTTATAGCGCGCAGCTCCAAATTGAAAACTGCTGAACTGCATAAATATATCGCGACTCGATTGCAGCAAAGGCGAAACGTCCTGCTGTTCCACTTGTGTTTCAGCTTCTTCCCCCGCCGTATTAAATAAGGGAATGGCGAAATTGGCCCAGGTAGAATCGGAGCGAACCCGCGCTGAATCTCTTTGCGCATGAGTGGCGGTAACAAGGAACAAGAGTATCAGAGGAAGGATCTTCTTGGGCATAGATTTTGGGTATGAGGATAAAACTACCAAAAACTATGCTCTTAATAAATAATTTTAGACTAATTGCCCTAATTTTTAGATGAATTTTCTGCTTCTTTTCGTATGTTTGAAAAAAAAACCCAAACATGAAGAAGCTCTGCGTTCTTCTCTTTTTGTTATTCTGTAAGTATTCCTTTTGTCAGAAATTAGAAAGAGACAAACACTATTATTTAGCGGCCATCGGTTTTTGGAATGTTGAGAACCTCTACGATACGCTCAATGACAAATGGAAAAACGATGAGGATTTTACACCCGAAGGGGCTTATGCCTGGAACGGGGAGCGTTACCGCCTTAAGATTGATCACCTCGCTCAAACCATTAAAGAAATGGCAAGCGATGTGAGTCCCGATGGTTTAGCGCTGATGGGACTTTGTGAAATTGAAAATAAAAGCGTGGTGGCCGACCTGGTAAATTCACCACAGTTAAAAAGTAGGAACTATCAAATCATTCATATTGAGGGTCCCGATGCCCGGGGTGTGGATCCTTCGTTTATTTACAATCCAAATTATTTTAAAGTAAAAAATGCGGTGGCGTATCAGGTGAAGTTACCCACCGATTCGAATCACAAGACCCGCGATATTTTGGTGGTGAGTGGCGTGTTTTTAGGGGAACCTTTGGCGGTATTGGTGAATCATTGGCCTTCACGACGGGGAGGTGAATTAGTGAGCAGGGTAAATAGAAATGCCGCAGCCACTCTTGCAAGAAAAATCGCCGACAGCATTTCTTCGAGCGATGCAAAAATGAAAGTGCTCATCATGGGCGATTTGAATGATGATCCCGTGAATGACTGCGTGAAAAAAAATATCCGCACTTATTCTGATGTTGGGAAGGCGCGCGACGATGAATACTATAATCCTATGGAAAAATTATATAAGGCGGGCATTGGTACTTTGGCGTATCAGGACAGTTGGAACTTGTTTGATCAAATTCTGTTGAACAAAAATTGGTTTTCGAAAGACTATAGTAACTGGCACTATTATTCGGTGCGCATAAACAACAAAAACAAACTCCGCACGCAGTATGGGAATTATAAGGGATACCCATTTCGCACGTATAGTGGAGGAATTTACACCGGGGGTTATAGCGATCATTTCGCATCGTATATTATTATTGCGAAGGAGAAATAACGCAAAAATAGAGTTTCAGAGCATAAGCAATGTCAGAAAGCGAGATCAAAGGCGGGAAACAGAGAACACAAGCAATTATTGCTCTTCTCTGTGCCCTTCTTGCAACCCAGTGAGTCCTCTGTGTTTAAAAAAGAGGCAGAAACCACACCGAGATGCTGACACACAAAGATTCTTGTTCTAGGATGCACCCTCAACTGTTTAAATCATATGGAGGTTCAAAGAAACGTTTCCACTGCTTTTGGCAGAAATTCAAATTCGAGGAGGCGAATTTTTTTGGAAAGACTTTCAGCGGTTTCATCGGGACTTACCACACATTTGGCTTGTAAAATAATACTCCCTTTGTCGTATTCTTCGTTCACATAATGAATGGTAATGCCACTCTCCGTTTCCTTATTGGCAATGACCGCCTCATGCACATGATGACCATACATGCCTTTCCCGCCATATTTTGGGAGCAAAGAAGGATGAATGTTAATGATCCTATTTGGAAAGGCCTTCATAAACGCATCCGGCATTTTTAAGAGAAACCCCGCCAGAATAATGAGATCAATTTTTTCAATTTTTAGAAACTCAATGAGCTTATCGGTATAGTTTTCAAGAGACGTCTTGCCGACGATTTGAACGTTTTTATTATATTTTTCGGCGCGGGCAATCACCCCGGCATTGACCTTGTTGGTAATCACCAACTTAAATTTTATTCGTTTATCATTCGCGAAAAATTTAAATAAATTTTCGGCGTTGGTTCCTTCCCCACTGGCAAAGATGGCTGCATTGATCATGGCCGCAAAAATAATTATTATTCAGCGTAAAGCCATTATATTCTCCTCGAATTAGTCCCCTTTTTTCCTGCGTTCTATCTCAAAGAAATCGCTAAATTTACGTGCAATGATCTTATCTTATATTTCCTGGAATCCCTCCCCTGAAATCTTTACTATTCCGGGAATTAACTGGCCGGTGCGCTGGTACGGCCTCATGTGGGCCATGGCTTTTATTGCCAGTCATTTTTTCATGAACCTGATCTTCAAAAAAGAGGGACGCAGCGAGAAAGACCTCGATTCACTTACTTTATACATTATTTTGGGGACAATCATTGGGGCCCGATTAGGACATTGTCTGTTTTACGGTCCCTGGTTCGACGAATACAATGCCATGGGCCAAGTAATCAACGAAGGGTATCTTTCCCATCCGCTCAATATTTTAAAAGTGTACGAAGGCGGACTAGCGAGTCACGGAGGAGCATTGGGAATTTTTACAGGCATGTACCTGTACAGTCGCAAGACCAAAGAAAGCATGTTGTGGTTATTTGACCGCTTGATGGTAGTGGTTCCTTTGGCTGCCATGTGTATTCGCATCGGCAATCTTATTAATAGCGAAATTATAGGAAAGGTGACCAATGTGCCTTGGGCATTTATTTTTATTCAGGAAGATCATTTGCCAAGACATCCTGCTCAATTGTACGAAGCCATTTTTTGTTTCTTCCTGTTCATCTTCATGTATAAGATGTGGGCGAATAAAAGAAATAATTATGGGCCCGGTTATATGTCGGGACTTCTACTGGTACTCTTATTTGTGGAGCGGTTTATTGATGAGTTCTTTAAAGAAAATCAGGTGCCATTTGAAGATCAGCTGCCCATTAATATGGGGCAATGGCTCAGTATTCCATTTGTGCTGGCAGGCGCCTTTATGATGTGGCGGTCTTTTAAACGGGAGCCGGGTTCTTATAGCAGTGGTTCGGAAAAGGTGCAAGAATAGGCCTGATACTTCCCGATACAAAATTTGGAAAAAACATTGGAATGGTTTTTCAATCCAGACCCTATCTAATGGTTGCAATGACGAGCGAAAAAAAAATTAATTCGCTACCACCTTAACTAATTCATACGAATCGTCTGCTTGCGATCGGGACCAACAGAAACTATTGAAATAGGTGTGCTCACCGCTTTCTCAATAAAACGGATATAGTCCATTAAAGCAGCCGGTAATTTTGTTTTGCTATCGATCGACGTAAGATCCACATGCCAGCCTTTTACTTTGGTGGTGATGGGTTTTAAATACGCCGGATCAATATTATACGGCAGGTAGTCAATTTTCTCTCCTTGATAATCATAATGCGTGCAAATTTCAATCTCTTCAAAATCGCTCAGCACATCGGCTTTCATCATCATGAGCTCGGTCACACCGTTCACCATCACGGCATATTTTAATGCGGGAATGTCTAACCAACCGGTGCGACGAGGCCGTCCTGTGGTACTGCCAAATTCTTTACCAATCTGACGCATCTTTTCTCCAATGGGATTATCCAATTCGGTTGGAAATGGGCCGCTGCCAACTCGCGTGCAATAGGCTTTAAAAATCCCTATCACATTCCCAATACGATTAGGCGCAATACCCAATCCGTTGCATGCCCCGGCGCAAATGGTATTGCTACTGGTCACAAATGGATAAGAACCAAAATCAATATCCAATAAACTTCCCTGTGCCCCTTCACACAGTACTTTTTTTCCGGCCATCATGGCTTCGTTTAAGTAGTGTTCCGAATCTACAAATTTCAATTGCTTTAACGATTCAATGGCTTCAAACCAAACCGGCTCAAGTTCTTTTAAATTGTATTCAAAATTATAAAATGATAAAAGTTGTTTGTGCTTCTCAACCAAAGCCTCGTATTTTTCGCGAAATTCTTTGGTTTCAATGTCGCCAATGCGCAAACCGTTACGGCCTGTTTTGTCCATATAAGTGGGACCAATACCTTTTAAGGTAGAACCAATTTTATTTTTTCCTTTAGAGGCTTCGCTGGCCGCGTCGAGTAAGCGATGCGTGGGAAGAATAAGGTGAGCGCGCTTGCTGATAATGAGTTTCGCACCCACATTCACTCCAAGTTTTGACAACGCGTCGATCTCTTTTTTAAAAATAACGGGATCTATCACCACTCCGTTTCCAACAATGTTCACTGCTGTGGGATGAAAGATGCCGCTGGGAATGGTATGCAGCACGTGTTTGATGCCGTTGAACTCAAGAGTATGGCCGGCATTGGGTCCGCCCTGAAAACGCGCAATGATATCATAAGCGGGAGTTAATACATCCACAATCTTTCCTTTGCCTTCGTCTCCCCACTGTAACCCTAACAGAACATCTGCTTTATTCATCCTTATAAAATTAGGGGACAAATTTATCATTATTGGCGGGCTTTAAGGACTAATTTTATCAAATTTTACACAAATAAATTTCCGAAAATCGGGTAAATCGGGCTTTGAGGTATAATTGGGATGATTTCTTCGGACAGCATGAAAAACCGGGGCCTCCCCTTGCAGAATCGAAGATTGGACGTGTTCAAGAATCCCGGAATAGATCCCTGTGAAAGAGTCCTTAATTGGTCCCCCCAATCGATGCAGGGAGCGGGAAGCGCAAGATTCGGCGAAAAGAAGACGCCCCGCAACCAGTAACACTAGAATTTTCGGCACTCGTCAACTCCGAGGATTAATTTGTAAATTCGAGTCGTGCAAAAGATAACCATAGCCATTGACGGGTTTAGCAGTTGCGGAAAAAGTACCCTGGCCAAAGCCTTGGCGCAAAAACTCGGATACCACTACATCGACACCGGGGCCATGTACCGTGCGGTGACCTGGTTCGCCTATCAAAATGGATTTATTAAGGAAGATGGCAGCATGGACGGAGAAGCGATCGTTGCGGCTTTGCCGGTGATTGACATCCGATTTGCAATAAATGCTGAAACACATAACTCCGATGTATATCTTAACGATGTTAATGTTGAACACGAAATTCGCAGCATGCTGGTAAGCAAACTCGTGAGCAAGGTAAGTACCATTAAAGAGGTGCGTCATAAAATGGTGGCGCTGCAACGGACAATGGGTGGTAAAAAGGGAGTGGTGCTTGATGGCAGAGACATTGGCACCCATGTATTCCCGAAAGCCGAATTAAAATTATTTATGACTGCCGATTACGACATACGCGCCAAACGCAGGCTCGACGAGTACAGCAGCAAAGGACAGTATTTTTCGTTAGAAGAAGTGCTGCACAGTTTAAAAGAACGCGATCATGAAGACCTTACACGTAAAGAAAATCCCCTCATAAAAGCAGATGATGCAGTGATATTGGATAATAGCGAACTTAACCGCGAAGAGCAATTGGAATTTGTATTGAAACTGATTTCGGATCTGCAGTTTATTTCAAGACAGGAGCAGTCGCACCATTAAGGAGACCTAGGCAGGACTAGAGGGATGCAAGACAGGAGAGATGCAAGATGCAGTGCGGTTCTGTCCTGGCTCTTGAATCTGACCCTTAAACGGCTACATTATGCTCCCGCAACACATCATTTAAGGAGGTCTTCAAATCGGTACTCGCTTTTCTTTGTCCAATAATAAGAGCGCAGGGCACATGAAACTCACCGGCAGGAAAATTCTTGGCATAGGATCCCGGAATCACCACACTTCTTTCGGGCACATACCCTTTTGTTTCTACCGGTTTTGACCCGGTGACATCAATAATTTTAGTAGATTGTGTGAGCACCACATTGGCTCCCAAAACTGCTTGTTTGCCCACTCTCACACCTTCTACCACAATACAACGGGAGCCCACAAAACAATCGTCTTCAATAATTACGGGCGCTGCTTGCACGGGTTCAAGAACACCACCAATTCCAACTCCACCGCTGAGGTGGACGTTTTTTCCAATCTGTGCGCAACTTCCCACAGTAGCCCATGTATCTACCATGGTTCCTGAATCAACATAGGCACCAATGTTTACATAACTTGGCATCAAAATTACTCCGGGTGCTAAAAACGAACCGTAACGTGCAACGCCATGCGGCACCACACGCACTCCAAGAGCAGCATAGTTTTGTTTTAAGGCCATTTTATCGTGAAACTCAAAGGGGCCCACTTCCATAGTCACCATTTTACGCGTAGGAAAATACAGGATGACCGCTTTTTTTACCCAATCGTTCACCTTCCAGCTGCCGTCGGGCATGGGTTGTGCCACCCGCAACAGGCCTTTATCTAACTGTTCAATCACATCTGTGATGGCATTCAGAGTGAGTTTATCCGTCAATAAACTTCGGTCGAGCCAAGCGGCCTCAATGATTTCCTGCATAATTACAATATTAAAGGTTCAAAGGTAGAGTTTTTTCTTGGAGACACGATCGCTTGCGCTCTCAAAAATAGCATTCCATCAAAAGATCATTTGGTAGAAGGTAGTGAATCCCGCAACGGATCCTCCTCATGAGTGAGTGCACCCTAGGCTTTCACCGACCTCTTTTGATTGATTTATATTTAAAAACTATGATCTAAATCATTGTGTATTAAGGATGATTCGAGCACTTTTAAGGCCTGAATTTTTTTGGCTGAAATAGATAAAAACAATTTGAAAACAGAACCTTTTAAACTTATTGAACTCCTCTCTCCCTGTGGCTCATGGGAATCGTTAACTGCTGCCATTCAAGCGGGCTGCAATGCCGTGTATTTCGGCATCGAACAATTAAACATGCGCTCACAATCAAGCATCAATTTTTCGGTAGAAGACCTCGAAAAAATTGCTCTCATTGCCAAAGAAAACAAAATCAGAACATATATTACCCTCAACACCATTGTGTATGATCATGATTTGAAACTGATGGAGACCATTATCGATAAAGCAACGTCTTGCAAAATCGACGCTATCATTGCTTCAGACCATGCCGTGATGGCTTATGCCAAAAAGAAAGGAATGCCGGTTCACATTTCCACGCAAGCCAATATCACCAATATTAGCACGGTTGAATTTTATTCGCACTTTGCCGATGTAATGGTAATGGCCCGCGAACTCACGCTTGAACAAGTGAAACAAATTGTGCGGGAAATTTCGCGTCGAAACATAAAAGGTCGTTCAGGTGAATTGATTAAAGTGGAGATTTTTGCCCACGGTGCCCTTTGCATGGCAGTAAGTGGCAAATGCTATTTGAGTCTGCATTCTAATTTTTCGTCGGCTAACCGCGGGGCCTGCATTCAAAACTGTCGTAAAACATACACTGTCATAGATAAAGAAGATGGCAATGAACTTGAGATCGATAACGAATACATCATGTCGGCCAAGGACCTTTGTACCATCGATTTTTTGGATAAGATTGCCGAAACAGGAGTCTCGGTGTTGAAACTAGAAGGAAGAGGCAGAAGCGTGGATTATGTGTACACTGCTACAAAATGTTACCGTGCAGCCATTGATGCCTTGCATGAGGGAACCTATACAAGAGAAAAAATAGAAAACTGGAAAAAAGAATTAGCTACTGTATTTAACCGCGGGTTTTGGGACGGCTATTACCTTGGAAAGAAGATGGGCGAATGGAATGACGAATACGGATCGAAAGCCACCAAGAAAAAAATTTATATTGGAAAGGGCTTGAACTATTTTGCGAAGAACGGCATTGGGGAATTTCAACTAGAATCGCATAATTTGGAAGTGGGGGATGAGTTCTTTATCAGCGGTCCTACTACCGGTATCATTCAAGGCATGGTGACTGAATTGCGGGTAGACGATCAACCGAAGGAACGTGTAAAAAAAGGCGAGGTGTTTTCATTTCCCATCAACACAAAAATCCGTTCTTCCGATAAATTATATAAACTTGTTACCGCGCCATGATGAGGATTTTTTTTCACCGCAGTAAGTGCATTGGCTGCAATGCTTGTGTGGAAACAGATAAAAGTAGATGGCGGGTATCGCGAAAAGACGGAAAATGTAACTTAGTGGGAGCCACCGAAAAAAAAGGCATTTACCGAGCCGACGTAGAAGATGACGAATCCGAATCGTTGTTAAAGGCCTCCAAAACCTGTCCGGTAAAGATCATTAAATTTGAAAAATTAAACTAAAATGGATTATTATTTTACTAAAGTCTTAAAAACAGATTTTGATTCTGCAGTTGCGAAAGTGATTGAAGAGCTAAAAAAGGAAGGATTTGGCGTACTCACCGAAATTGACATAAAAGACACGTTCAAAAAGAAGCTGGATCTGGACTTTCGCCGGTATAAAATTTTGGGAGCTTGCAATCCTGATTTTGCCAGCAGGGCCATTGCCGCCGAACCGCACATAGGCACCATGTTGCCCTGCAATGTGATGGTGCAGGAACATGCCGAAAACATAGTGGAGGTAAGTGCAGTAGATCCTGTAGCTTCTATGATGGCCGTGAAGAATAACGAACTCGGATCATTGGCATTGGAAGTTCAGCAAAAATTAAAACAGGTGATAAGTCAGCTTTGATGGCGTGAAAGGGGAGATTGAGGGGCCACAAGGAGTCACATTTATGGAATTCCAATAGGCGGGCCAATCCGATTCCGATGCTCTCGAATCAAAATAGCACTCACCAAAAATTGCAGGGTGACAATGATCACACGAAGGTTTGATACCGGTCATAAATAAGTTTGAAATTATAACTAACTTTAATGCGGCTCATTTATTTCGTTGGGTAATTTTTTACTCCTATGAGATAAGTATCTGTTAGAATTATTTATAGTAATTAGATAAATATGCTTAGCACTTCCACATCCGCATTACGGAATTTTGCGTTTCTCATTCTCATCTTTGTGGTGTTATTCTTTGGAAAAGATGTGTTTATGCCCCTTGCCATTGGAGGAATTCTTGCCACTCTTTTTTTGCCGCTCTGCCGCCGGATCGAACGCGCCAACATTCACCGGGCTGTGGCCGCAATTAGTTGCCTGTTGCTTTTAATAGTAGGTGTTGCAGGGGTGCTCGTGCTGCTAGGCTGGGAAATTTCCCGATTATCCGGCGATTTTGTTATTATTAAACAAAGAGCGCTGGATGCAGGTAATCGAATGCAGGAATATATTTTTAATCATTTGGGGGTTTCCATTGAAAAGCAAACGCAGATTCTAAAAGATGAACAACCCTCGCTGGCATTTGTGATGCAACGAATAGGACTTTCTTTTACGTACATTTTTTCGAACACTATTTTTACGCTCATGTATGTTGCTTTGTTATTGTATTACCGAACCCACTTGTATAATTTTATTCTTTTACTTGCGGGGCCCACTCACCGCGAGAAAACCGCCAGGGTGATCTACTCTGCCACGCTGGTGTCGCACCAATACCTCGTAGGACTCTCGAAAATGATTTTCTGTTTGTGGGTCATGTATGGCATTGGCTTTAGCGCCTTAGGAGTAAGAAACGCACTTTTCTTTGCGTTTCTCTGTGGGTTGCTGGAAATTGTACCATATATCGGTAACCTTACCGGCACCACACTAACGCTATTGGTGGCAGCAGCGCAGGGCGCCGGCATTCCGGTATTGGGAGGAATAGTGCTGGTATATGGGTTCATTCAATTCATACAAGGTTGGATCCTCGAACCCCTCATTGTGGGTCATCAGGTAAAAATAAATCCGCTCTTCATCATTCTTGCGCTGGTACTTGGTGAATTGGTATGGGGCATTGCGGGTGTTTTTTTAGCAATTCCCCTCATCGCCATGCTAAAAACTGTTTGCGACAACATTGAATCCTTAAAGCCTTATGGTTTTTTATTAGGAGAAACCGGAAGTAAAAAAGAAGAATTGTCCCTCCTGAAAAAAGCAAGAAAAATATTTCATGAAAAAAAGGGATAATCCTTCCCTCTCTAAACTAGGACTTTATAGAAGGGCTAACCAACATTTAGACTTGTTACGGTTCTATTTAATTTTCATTTGAAACCAATTTATTTATTTCTTAATTCTTGTTTCTTCTCAGCTATATGTCCATATTGTCAAAATAAATAGACATATAGTTTGTTTTTGCTCAATTTTTGACCTCTTGTGTTACTAAGTATATAGGGAGTTATTTTATGGTTTTCGAATAGGTTTTCAATGGTTCTGATAAAAATAGAGCCATGGGTAATTTTCAATTGACTTAATAAAATCGTACCTTCAGGTTAACCAGTTAAAGAAATATAACATGAAAAGAATATTTATTTTATTTCTAGCACTTATCAATTTAGAATTTAATGCCCAGTGCTGGCAATCTGTATCTGGAGCAGATCTGCACTCACTAGGAAGTAAAACAGATGGTACTTTGTGGGCATGGGGATCTAATCAGAATGGAATGTTAGGCGATGGAACTAGTATTCACAAAAATACGCCAACTCAAATTGGTACCGGAACAAATTGGAAAGTTATATCTGGAAGATATGACCACTCTCAAGGAATTAAAACCGACGGCACTTTATGGGCATGGGGAAGGAATACTTACGGACAATTAGGTGATGGAACTGCTATTGACAAAAATATACCAACTCAAATTGGTACTGGAACTAATTGGCAATTTGTATTTGGAGGGAGAATCCACTCTCTTGGTCTTAAAACTGATGGCACTTTATGGGCATGGGGCTCTAATCAGTTTGGAGCGTTAGGTGATGGAACTAATTTTGACAACAACATACCGACACAAATCGGTACTGGAACAAACTGGCAATATGTATCTGGAGGGGAATACTTCTCTCTAGGAATCAAAACTGATGGCACATTGTGGGCATGGGGCTCTAATCTGTACGGAGAACTAGGAGACGGAACTAATTCCAACAAAAACATACCAACACAAATTGGTACTGGAACAAATTGGCAAACGGTAACTGCTGGAGTTAGTCATTCTTTAGCAAAAAAAACCGATGGAACCTTATGGGCATGGGGTTTTAATTTTGCTGGACAATTAGGTGATGGAACTAATTCCAACAAAAACACACCAACACAAATTGGTAACGGAACAAATTGGCAATCTTTTTCAGGAGGAGGGTATCATTCACTAGGTATTAAAACGGATGGCACTTTATGGGCATGGGGATCAAATCAGTATGGAGACTTAGGTGATGGAACTACTATTACCAAAAATACACCGACTCCAATTGGTGTTGGAATGAATTGGGAGTCTGTATCAGCGGGATTTAACCACTCTCAAGGTATTAAAACTGACGGCACTTTATGGGTATGGGGAAGTAATGCGTTTGGACAATTAGGTGATGGAACAAACATTGACAAAAACGCGCCAATACAGATTCCGTCTAATAATTGTTTTATAGATTTACGTGAATTTATTTTACCCACCTCGTTAGATATAGTTATGTATCCAAATCCAGCACGGGATAAAATATCAATCCAAAATAGTAAAAACCTAGTTATAGAAAAGGTGCTAATCATAGACTACACAGGAAAAGTTATCTTACAATTATACGAAAACACATCTGAAATTGATGTTCAACAATTAAATTCTGGTATTTATTTTCTGAACATTTATTCAAATGGAAATTGCTTTTTATCCAAATTTGTGAAGGAATAATTGAATTTTATAAAAGTTATTGGTTTGGTAAAGAACTTTTACCAGCTCACGAGAGGAATGATGATATAATGACTTTTGTCATTTTTTCAGGAAGTCTCCCAAAATTTTATTGTTAGTATTGTAAACACCTCTTCATTTATTGATCTTCATGGTGGTGTTTGTACAAACTTCTATTTTAGGGCACTAATTTAAGATCACTAGAAATACAAAACCCCTGCAATTTTTTGATAACAAGGAAATCATCTTTTTGTAAGTGCCATCCACCGACATATTTTCGAACTCTTTTAGGGAGGAACTCATTAGGATAATTACTTTAAAGCAATTTATAGATAGGTAGTATTTTGTTTAAAATGGCTTATTTTCTCATGTAAAGTAGTTATACATGAGAAACTTGTCAAGTATAAAAATCTGGAAAAAGTGAACATAAAATGGCTATATGTCCATTTTTATAAAATAAATGGACATATAGTTTGTTTTTGCTCAATTTTGGACATATATTTGCTATATGTTCATATTTAACGAAAAAATGAACATGATAGAAAATGAAGAAATTCGACAGAAACATTCCGTATAACGATTTGCCTGAGTTACCGCCATCAGAATTGATATTTGACAAGGAGATTTTATTAAAATGGGGTATTGCTTCAAGAGCATTGGCTGAGCTCAACCGAAACATTATGAGAATGCCAAATCCAACGATGTTGGTTAATACAATTACATTGCAAGAAGCGCAAACTTCTACCGCTATTGAAAATATATTTACTACTGATGATGAGCTTTATAAAGCAGTTTCCGATTCTATAAGAGGAGAAGTTACGGATAACGCAACAAAAGAAGTGCTTCGCTATCGTGAAGCCTTATGGAAGGGATACAATACAATTAAATTAAAAAACAAATTAAATGAAACAACAATAATAAACGTGTTTCAACAAATTAAAAATACGCGTCAAGGTATTCGCCCTCCACAATCTCAGGTAGTTATTAAAAGAGGGCAAAGTGAGTTTAAACCCGGAGAGATTATTTATACTCCACCGCGAGGGCAAGGTATAGTTGAGAAAAAAATTAAAAACTTAATTGAATTTCTGAACAACCACAAGAAGTACCCAATTGATCCTCTATTTAAAATGGTTATTGGCCATTACCAATTGGAAGCGATACATCCATTCACGGATGGTAATGGTCGTACCGGTAGGATTTTAAATTTATTATACTTAGTTCATCAAGAATTATTATCTCATCCCGTTTTGTTTTTAAGTAAATATATTTTGAATCATAAAGATGAATACTACGGGCATTTAGCAGGTGTTACAACACGTCATGCCTGGAAGCCATGGTTAAACTATATGTTAACTGCTGTTGAAATAACAGCAAAGGAAACAAATCAAACAATTGATGAGATATTGGATCAAATGAACGCAACGCATTTGCATGCAAAAAAGAAATTGAAATGGTATAGTCTTGAATTGAATCAACTTTTATTTTCGCAGCCTTATATTAAACCAAAAAAAATTGGTGAGCTACTAGAAGTAAGAAGTAGAACTACACTTACAAAATATATGCATGAATTATCGGATATAGGAGTGCTATCGCCGCATCAAGAAGGTAAAGAAGTGTTCTACATAAACAATGATTTGATTCGAATTTTGAAGCCTTAGATATTAGTTGATGTTCATTTAATTGCAAAAAAGAGTTCGAATAACTTTTAGATACCGGGCAAAATTGGCCTTTTTGCGAAAAAAGTTCGAGCTCGATTTTTTTAAAAAGTCAAAGTGTAACCATTTGCTTTTGTTTTTAACAAATAGATTAATTGCAAGGAGTTTCCCTGCAAAGTATAGTGGAGGTTAAAATCTGGGGTGGGTGGTCTTTGGACGGACGCTAAAAAATTTTACAAAAAAAATATTTTTTCATTCTGTGGTACCTACGAAAGAGTAAACTCTTTCTTTGGCTCATGAAAATAAAAAAGCCCTTGCAAATGCAAGGGCCTTGTTTGATCATTCAGTGGTACCGTAGGGATTCGAACCCCAAACCTCCTGATCCGTAGTCAGGTGCTCTATCCAGTTGAGCTACGGAACCATTAATGCTGATTCTCTCTAGGATCTATTGAAGCACGGAACGTCAATTTTTAGGGTGTAAATATACGCTTTTTTTGTTAGGGACAAGGATTTATTTTCTCGCCCGGACGGCCCTTTCGGCCTCTTTAACCCTGCCCGACTTATTTGAATATATTTGGTCGTTCAGGCGGGCACAAAGTACACAAAGCTTTACACGAGGGGTCATGTAAGTACACGTCTACTTTTTGAACTCCTTGATTTCTCCGTGTCGTATTGCCTCCCGGCCTCCGGCTTGATACTAAATTTCCCTCGGTGCCCTCCGTTCCTCTGCGCCTCTGTGTTGAAAATAGCCTCCCCGGCCTCGCTTAATTACCTTCAATTCGCCCCTCAAAAACCCGTAAATTGCCGCCATGAAAAAACTCCTCATCCTCGGTAAAGTATGGCCCGAACCCAATTCCTCGGCGGCCGGAACCCGCATGATGCAGCTTATTTCGCTTTTTCAAAAAAATAATGTCAACATCACTTTCGCCAGTCCTGCCGCCGATAGCCCCTTTATGGCCAATCTCGATAATATGGGCATTCGGCGCCACCACATAGAAATAAATTCGGAGTCCTTCGATCTGTTCCTAAAAGAAGTGCAACCCGACATCGTGCTGTTCGACCGTTTTACCACCGAAGAACAATTGGGCTGGCGGGTCGCCGATCAGTGTCCCCATGCCCTGCGCCTTCTCGATACCGAAGATCTTCAGTGCCTGCGCGCGGCGCGTCAACTAGCTCATCAACAACTACGAGAGTTCTCTCTCTCAGATCTTAATTCCGACATCGCTTTCCGCGAAATAGCCTCCATTTACCGATGCGATCTCTCACTCATCATTTCCAAATTTGAAATAGAACTGCTCGGCAAGCATTTTAATGTTCCCGCTGCTCAACTTTATTATTATCCATTGCTCGCAGAAACAATCCCTGATGAACTAAAAAGGAAATGGCCCTCTTTTTCAGAACGAACACACTTCCTCAGCATCGGTAATTTTTTACACGAACCCAATTGGGATGCTGTGCAATTTCTCAAAAAAGAAATTTGGCCGCTGATTCGTAAAGAACTCCCGAGTGCTGAATTACATATTTACGGGGCCTACCCCAGCCAAAAAGTGTTTGAACTTCATGACCCTAAAACAGGATTCCTGATAAAAGGTCGCGCCGAATCGACAACTGAAGTAATGTCTCAAGCGAGAGTCTGTCTTGCACCACTGCGTTTTGGCGCAGGACTGAAAGGCAAATTGATGGATGCCATGACTCGCGGTACTCCAAATGTAACTACCGACATTGGGGCTGAGGGCATGCAAGATGAACTGCCCTGGGCCGGGGCGATAGCCGCAAGCGCGCAAGAATTTGCAAGTGCTTCTCTTCATTTATACAACAACGAAAAAGCATGGACCGAGGCACAGGAAAACGGTTTTAATATTATCAATACTTTATTTTCGAAAGAGCAGCACGAACAGGGACTCATTCAAATTATTGAACTTTTGAATAATTCCCTCCAACAATATCGGGAAACTAATTTTACGGGAGCTATGCTTCAACATCATCGCGCACAAAGCACCAAATACATGTCACTTTGGATCGAAGCGAAGAATAAAGGCAGAAAAAATTAATACCAGAGGTCTTTTAACCACAAAGAGCACAAAGTATTACACAAAGAGCACAAAGTGCTTTTGTTCTGCTTTGTGCCCTTCGTGTTGTCTCTTTCTTGGTGTCCTTCGTGCCCGCCCGCCTGAACTAGAATGAAAATGTATTTAATTGGTCGGGCAGGCCTGACGGGACGGGCAGGGTTTTTGCACTCCTAAGTACCCCAAAGGGGTCCTTCGAACAAAGCACACAAAGTATTACACAAAGAGTACAATTTCTTTCCCCGGGTCCTCTTTGCGGCCTCTCCTCTCTGCGTCCTCTGTGTTTTCTGTTCCTATAATGACAATTGTACTCAGCGAATCCTCTAATTTTCTTTCGTTGAGGTTCCCGTTCTTTTAACTACAGGGGGCACGGAGGCCCTATAAAGATAGAGCTACACGGAGGGCATGGAGAGGTGCGCCCTCATTTCACTTCCGGTAAACCAAACAAGAATTCCCCCATTAGCATCTACAAAGAACTCAAGCCGCCTGCGCATGCACTCGTCTCTCCCCCCTTTGCTCACGCTTGTCAATTTCTCTCAATGAAAAACGAATGGCTTTAAAAATCTCCTTCAAATCCTCCAACTTGTTTTCAAATATTACTTTCTGACGATGCGTGAATTTTACCGCCAGGTATTCATTAAATAACCAATTGATCCCTTCAATCGCCTCCACATGCCGCTCCGCACTTTTAATCGGGCGTAACAACCGCAACACTTCACGGTTGTATGCGAGTAACTGCACATAGGCATAGGCCCCTCCGTTTTCATTTTCGTAACGAATGCCTTCTATCATGGCAAAATAAGTTTCAAGGGTGGCGGTAGTTTTCATGTCTTTCTTTTTTAGTTATCTCAAAACTACTACATATTATAGTGTTGTATTGCTACAAATTGTAGTTTTAACAAAAAGGCCTTGCAAAAACGCGGCTCTCGGCACCTGTTTTATATTTCATCCCGTCCACGTACTTTTGTACCATGCAACAACGTCGTATCGGTCAGTCCGAACTCATGGTTAGCTCCCTCGCCTTCGGTGGCAATGTAGTGGGCTGGACCATCAACGAAAAACAATCCTTCCAAATTTTAGATGCCTTTGTTGCAGGGGGCTTTAATTTTATCGACACCGCCGATATCTATTCACGCTGGGCAAGCGGTATGGGCGGTGAATCTGAGACCATTCTCGGCAACTGGATGAAAGCCCGTGGCAATCGTCAAAACCTCATTATTGCTACTAAAGTGGGTATGGACATGGGCAACGGGAAAATCGGCCTCTCCAAAAAATACATCATTCAAGCTGTGGAGGACTCTCTAAAACGCTTGCAAACCTCCTACATCGATCTCTATCAAAGTCATAAAGACGATGAACATACCCCTGTAACCGACACACTACAAGCGTATCAGCAATTGATCAAAGATGGAAAAGTGCGGGTCATTGGCGCTTCCAATTTTTCGCCGCAGCGACTGCAAGCCTCATTGGATGCGGCCTCTTCATACGGACTTCCCCGCTACCAGTGTTTGCAGCCGCATTATAATTTATGCGAACGAAACTTGTTTGAAGGCGACCTCGAAAACATCTGCTTAAAAAATACACTCGGCGTAATACCCTACTATTCCTTGGCTTCCGGATTTCTCAGCGGCAAATACCGCACAGCCGCCGATAGTTCCAAAAGTGTAAGAGGTCGCGGTGCCGACAAATATTTGAACGAAAAAGGATTTCGGATCTTACATGCGCTCGACGAAATTTCTTCCCAACACAAAACGAAACCTGCCTCCGTAGCCCTCGCATGGAGCATGGCCCGGCCTTCGGTTACCGCACCCATAGCCAGTGCTACTTCTCTTGCTCAATTAAATGAGTTGATGGCGGCGGCAACCTTGTCGTTACGTCCGCAAGAAATTAGTTTACTGAATTCTGCAAGTGATTAATTTACCGGGATGTTCTCCTGAAGCCAAAAACGAGCGAAAGTAATTCAACGTTTTTATACTTGAGACTAACATTCTCTCGGCACTCCTACTACCCTCACCTTCTCACAAAAACAAGTTCCCTCTTCTCAATTTTACTATATTTATATTTAGAAATAGACCCATGGCCAAAAAAGAGGAAGAAGAATATAAATTGGTGCCCGGCCGCGGACTCGTTACCAAAACTGCCATCAAACTGCGTCTCGATCATTTGCGCGAAAATGGTGTTGAACTTGATCACATTCCCCGCAGCTTTTTAGATTATACTGCTGTTCAAAATAACATCGAATCGTATGTGGGAAGTACCGAGATCCCTTTGGGAATTGTGGGACCTCTTCTATTTGTAGAAAACGAAAAAAGAGAATACGTGTACACCCTGGCCGGCACCCTCGAGGGAGCCCTTGTTGCGAGTATGAACCGCGGTGCCAAAGCCATCAGCTACAGTGGGGGATTTAAAGCCACCGTGCACCGGCAAAAAATGGTACGCGCTCCCTTATTTATTTTAGAAAATGAAGAACAAGCCATACAATTTGAGAAATGGGTCGATTCACAATTTCAAAATATCAAAAATACTGCCGAAACTTTTTCCAACCATGCCAAATTAATTTCTATTCAGTCGGTGCTATTCGACAAACATGTACACCTGCGTTTTGTTTACACCACCGCCGATGCAGCAGGCCAAAACATGACCACCACCTGCACCTGGCATGCCATGCTGTGGATCGTGGATGAGTTCGCAAAATACAGCGGCATAACAATAGAATACTTTATCATCGAAGGCAACGGTTCTTCCGATAAAAAAGTATCACGGTACCTCGTGCAAGAAGGTCGCGGGATGTCAGTCACCTCCGAATGTGTTTTGGAAGAAGAGGTTATCAGGAAAGTACTGCGCACTACATCAGACAATATCATCAGATACTATGCCCCTTCCGTAAAACTTACCGAACAAGACGGCATGTTGGGTTTCAACATCAACGTGGCCAATGCCATTGCTTCTATTTTTGTGGCCACAGGTCAAGATCTCGCTTCCATCCACGAATCTTCCATCGCCAATTTATATCTCGAAAAAGTAGAAAAAGGATTGTATCTCAAATTAAGTCTGCCTTCACTGGTAGTTGGTACCGTTGGCGGAGGCACCTCCCTGCCGGCTCAACAAGAGGCCTTAAATTTAATGAAGTGCGCAGGCACAGGGAAAGCAGAACGTTTTGCGCAACTCATTGCGGGTTTCGCCCTCTCACTTGAAATCTCAACTTACGCTGCCATTGTGAGCGGTGAATTTGCAAAAGCGCATGAAAAACTGGGACGAAATAAACCCGCTAACTGGCTCCTTAAAAATGAACTAAATGAAGCATTTATTAAAAACTGTCTCCAACAAAAAGTAAAAGGAATTCCCATACTCTCGGTGCAAGCGCAATCGGATGTGTTTGAAAACGGTATTCTTACCGGCATTACCCAACGCGTCAATAAAAAACTCATTGGGTTCTTTCCCTTTTCAGTTTTGCTCACAACCGGTGAAACAAAATTTATCGTAATTCGTTCAAAAGCACTTGATATAGACGTGATCAAAGGTCTTCATTTAATGGCTGCTTCCATTGATCCTGCCCTTTCTGATCTCATCTACTCGCACCGCGAACATCTTGAATATTGGAACTCGCACCTAAAAGAAATGTCCATTTACGAATGCCTTTCTAAAAACGGCTTTAAGAACATTCCCGAGTATTACGGCAACTACCTAAACGAGGAGCGCGAAATTTATTTACTGTTTCAAGAACGCTTGATAAAAACAGATTTCGATTTGTTTGATTCGGAGAACTCACCGCAGTTATGGACAGCTGATAAAGTCCGCAATGTTATTGGCAGCATTCACAGTTTACACGCCTTCTTTGCCTCGACCTACATTCAGGATGCATTGAAGGACGTAAAACAATTTGAACCGCGCGCTTCACTGCCGCTTTACAAGAAAATGGCACAGATAGTCTGTTCCGAAAATGATGAACCGCGGTACAACCTTCTTAAAACATATTGCGATGAACTGGAACATGAGTCGAAATCGCTCAATTTACCACTCACCATCATCCATAACGATTTTAATCCGCGGAACTTAGCACTTAAAAGCAATGGGCAGGTGATCATCTACGATTGGGAATTAGCAGTAAAAAATATTCCGCACCGCGATATCGTTGAATTTCTTAGTTTTTCATGCCCACTTAATTTTGAGGAGTCCCAATTTATAGCGCACTTAACGTATCACTTTGAATTGAATCGTGACCTTTATCCTGACATAGATTGGTTGCACTGGAAAAAAGGATATACCTATGCCCTCAAAGAATTTTTAATTACACGCGCCAGTTTTTACAAAGTCTCAGAAATTTTAATGAAACTAAAATTTGGTGACCGCATTCTATTGAATGCTATTCGTATGATCGGTATTTTGGATAAATTATAATTCCCGATTCTCAAGAGGCTTTCTTAACTCAGTGCGATTCTGTGCTTTTTTTATCCCTGCCCGACCTATAAAATGCATTTGGTCGTTCAGGCGGGCACAAAGGACACAAAGAAAGAGGCAGCACAAAGAGTCACAAAGCAAAATAAATATTACGCACTTTGTGTCCTTTGTGTAAACCTTTGTGTCCTTTGCGCCCGCCTGAATGACAATGAAGTGTTTTCCCCTGGTCGGGCAGGGTTTCTGCCTCTTTAAAAAAATTCCAACCCAAAAAACAAACCATTGAGGATCCCCCTAATAATTCATACCTTTATTCGTCATGCCCGAAATATACAATAGAGAAAAAAATATTGAACGTTTTTTGCGAAGCCATAAAACGCTGCTCTACTTTTCCACCTTTTCCATGGCGGCAATTCTTTATTTTGGCATCGCACTCGCTATGCAGTCCTTTCGTCTGGGTCACTACTGGGTTATTTTCCCCGCCGGCCTCCTGGCCCATTCTTTTTTTGTAATCACCATGCACGATGGGGCCCACAAGAGCATTACCAAAACTAAATTCGATTATTTTATTATGAATTTTTGTGCCGGACTCATCATCCTCCCGCTTTATACCGAACTGTTTAAAAAATACCATTTGTTGCACCATGCCAATACCAACACAGAAGACGACCCTTTATGGTCGGACCTCAAAAATAAATTATTTGAAGAAAAAAGACTCCTATATGCAATTCTTCAGTGTTTGCCCTTTGCATTTAATCTGGCACTCATTTTAGGTTACAAAGAAAAAAAATCAGATAAGTCGAAAAAAGTAAAAGTAAGCATCCCCTATGTGATTCTGTCATTTGTAGTGGCCGGACTCGTCAGCTATCTTACGCAGCCACCCCTTTGGTTTGTGCTGGGCACTTTTACGGTGATGACGAGTCTTGGCGCCATTCGTTATTGGGGCGAACACATGGGTGTGCACGAAGGCAAAGAAAGTAATACGCATTGGTTCCCTTTAGGTATGGGAATTGGGAATCACGAAGTGCACCACGATTACCCGGGTTATTCGTGGCTCACCTTAACCATCGGACTCTTGTTCCGAAAATTAAACACAGACCCCTTTCGTTCAGTTTACGGCATGTTCTTTGACAAACGCTACAAACACTATAGAGCAGGAAAATAATTTTTTCGGATCTGATGGTAGGCGCCATCCAGATGCTTTACCTCATTGGCATTCACCACTTCGGTTTCCGTTTTCGCGTCGGCCAATACCTGATCGTACACCGGAATAAATTTGGCAAGTACCTTTTCGGTTTCATGCGGCTCTAGAACATCTCGCTGCGCAATGCGCTGAAACAACACGTCGGCATCGGCTTTTAGGTAATAAATTTTTGAAGGCATTTCAACAGAGAACAACTCTTTTAAGTGCTCTAGTGCAAATTTTTTATGAATATAAAACCAATTATACATCAATAAAAGCAAGGCATGCAGTGCCCCATGGGGCATGTCCTGTTTTTTTAAATTCATCATTTTTGTGAAATACCCGAGCTCCGCATTAAAGTTATAATCTATTTCAGCGAGGGTTGCCACAGGAATACTTTTGGGGTGCATCTTATCGGCATAAAAACGGGCATACACCGCCGTATCAATAAGTGGGTGACGCTCACAAAATACCAGATCCACATTCTTTTTTCTGAATTCTTCGAGCAGATCTTTGAAGATGAGCATCGACGCAAAAAGGGCGGCCGCCTTTAATTGCGGCACGTTTAAACTATCTGCTTCCGTATTCAGCCAATTAATAAAAAGTGAGGCTTTGTACAATTTTTGGTTCTCTTCAAAAACCTCTGCATTGATCACCGGTGCACGCAAAAATGCAGTACCTTCGTTTTTATGCGCTTCGAGTCGCGAGATGAGCGTGCTTTTTCCGGAGCCATCCAGCCCGGTAATCAAAATTAATTTCATGGGTAAAGTAGTCGTTTTTTTACTTCTTGTGCTATTATGTCTTCACTCAACGCGGCATCCAGCGTTATAAAATCGGTGCTGTCAAAATTTTTCCATTGGGCCAGGGCTAGTTTCTGAAATTCCATAAAGCTCAGGTTTCCGGGAGTTTTCGAAAGTCCGCATTCATACCGCGAAAACACCGTTTTTCTACTAACAACCACTTCGGGAGAAAGTTCTAAATAAAATGTTTGGTCGGGCTCAGGAAATGAATTTAGCAGTGTCTCCGCCAGTTCCATGCCGGCCCCCAATGCCAGTTCAGTAGCAAAATACTTGTAATAATAAGAATTTAAGAACACGATTTCCTTTTTAGAAGACAAGGCTCTGTCGAGCGAAAACCGCAAGGCATGCGTAAGAAATAATAGACGTGAATCGGGACTAAGTTCGCACAAATACGCATCAATATCTTTTTTCGACTTAAAAGGAACTGTTTGGACGCCGCCCTCCATGATGTCCCAAATATTCGCCACATAGGAGGAAGGATAAACTGAGGACAAGTTTTTGAGAAGGGTACTTTTTCCGGTCCCATCCATTCCTGTAATGCAGATTAGTTGGCTCATTTATTGAATATTTTTTACCGCCTTTTCAATTGCCTTGGGATCTATTCCCCTTCTTTTCAGGTAATCAAAATAGGACTCGTGTTTCATGAAATAATTTTTGAGTGAGAACAACAGGTCGAAACCTAATTTTAAAAATAGTAAAAAAGTAAAAGACCAGCCAATTTCCTGTGCAATTAATGAAAATACAAAATAGGGCGCCTTCAGCCGGGCCTTCATTGTTTCCGAACCACTCTCACTGTCTGCTGCGTCACTCAAGCGCAGGGCCATTAATTTGTTGGGCAGGAAGATCCCTTTCAAAATGAGCGCGTAAAAAACCAGTTTCTTATGAAAGGCCGGAAAAAGATTAAAATAGATTACCAGCTTTTCTATATCCTGAAAATAATCGTTGTACGAATTATGAATATCACCGGTGCGCTCAAAATTTTCTAAACGTTTTGCCAACCGTGCCCGAATAAATGGATCTTTCCCCACCGGCAGCTTTTCTAATAACGTGTTAAGTGAATTTGAACACAAATTACTCATGCACAACGTAAAGGCGGCCTTATCCAGCGCCCCCGATCGTGCCAGCAGGGCAATAAGGTCTTCTTCATCAATCAACGTGGTTAAAAACAAATTATACACATCCATGCAGTCGCGAATCCCACATTTATAAATGCCCATGTGCAGCATCAAATGCAAAAGATTGTATGCGGGCGAAAGTTGTTTTACCCTAACCCCAAAAAAGTCACCATCCAAGGCGGTGCCCCAGGCTTCTTCCATGTTAACTGTGTAACCTGCCGTGGGCGACTTTAATCCCCATTGGGTACCAATGATGCATGAAAAATCGGGACTGATAAATGCCATTCCCACATGACTGAAGCTGGCTGCCTTTTGTTTTTCGCCGCTCCATCCAAATCCAAGAGGAATGTAACCCAGCGAAAAATAGATGTCCTGAATTTTTTCCCAATCCTCGCGGTGTACCAAAATATCAAAATCGTTCATTCGTTTGTATCCGGTATCACCGTACACCGAATGCGCCAATAAATTTCCTTTTAAAATCGCTACCTCAATGTGCTGCTCCTCAAAGACTTTTAAAAAACGAAGGGCCTCTCTGTTTCTGTTTTCATTTTCGCTACGTACTTTTTCATATAGCTCAAAAAACAACGACCGTGTTTCAATAGTGAAGTAATCGATGAGCTGCTGTCTGCATAACTGACTATGCACCCAGGGAGCCAGCTTCCACAACCTGCAGTATTCAAAAAATTGTAATTGTTGGGGAGGATCTTGTTCCAGGTTTTTTACAAAAGCGCGAATCTGTTCCTGCTCTGCCACTTGCCAGGTAACTTTGGTAATGATGGAGGCTATTTTAAAGAAAGGCTGTTCCATGTGCTGGGTGCTGCAACTAGTTTCTTATTTCGGTAAGCAGGTTACACGATGTACTAAAGTAATAAAAAAATAAACAGCTGATAATTTAAAAAATTGACTACATTTAATATAGGCTTGGCACATACCATGAAGATCATCATTACGGGAACGACGGGATCTCTTGGAGCTGCACTCACCCGTTATTATTCAGAATTGGGACACGAAGTGATCGCTTGTGGCAGGGATACTTATGCGCCCGATTCCCTCCTCGTTTACGCCTCGTATCTATCCAAAGATATTACCCGACCTTTCGAGTTACCCGATGCCGATGTGTGCATTCATACGGCCGCACTTTCGGATGATAAAGCCGATTACCCCTCACTTTATAATGCCAATGTAAATGGCACCAAGCACACCGTCCTTGCCGCCGAACGTTGTAAAACATTTATTCACATCTCTTCCTCATCGGTGTATTTGCCCGAAGCTGAGCCCATCAACGAAAACATGGCCGGTAGGCAAAACAACAACAAACTTTCTCCCTATGGCCGATCAAAACTCGAAGCTGAAAAAGTTCTTATTTCTACCACCAAACATGCCGCCTGTTTTATTCTTCGGCCCCGAGCCTTCTATGGCGCAGGCGACCGCGTGATATTACCGCGTTTGCTCAAATTAGTGCAGAAGGATACCTTTCGCCGACCGGGTAAAATGGAAGTGGCCGTTTCGCTCACACACTATCTCAATATTGCTAAAGCCATCGACTGTTGCATCGCCTCCTCCAAACAAGGCGTTCATATTTACAATGTGGCTGATGATAGATCGTATGTATTGGTGGAAATTGTGAGAAAGATTATTCGCGAAGTGTATGGCAGAGATCTCAAAGAAAAAGAGATCAGCATTCTCTTCTTAAAACTTCTGGCTGTATTTAAAATTGGAGGCATCACCCCTTTGTTGGTGAGATCATTTACCAAAAATATGGTGCTCGATCTCACAAAAATAAAAACAGAACTCGGGTACCAAGCCGTTATCGATTTTGATGCACAACTCAAAGATCTGGGCGACTGGGTGCGCCGCATTGGTGGAGTTGAGATCCTCAAAACAGGTGACCGAAAACTGGCCTGGATAAAATAAAAAAATGTCTGAAATAAAAAATAACCGGTTGAAACGGTCCTTGTATTTTGGACTGGGCTTCTTTTTTCTGGTGCTTTCTTACATTGGCATCTTATTGCCCGGTGTACCTGCCATTCCTTTTATATTACTTACAGCGTTTTTCTTTACGAATAGTTCCGATAAATTATCCCAATGGTTGCTTCGTCAAAAAATAATTGGAAAGGCCATGCAATCTTCTCAAAGTAAAAAAGGAAAACGCGGTTATATTCTATTTGTGATTTCACAATTATGGGTTTCTATTGGCGTGGCAGAGGTTCTTTTTGTGACAGATTTGTACTGGGGAATTGCGCTTATTCTATGTGGTCTGGCTTTTAGTTATCTTATTTATGTCCTCCTAAACAAGTAAAAAATAGCGGCTATGGAAAAAACAGAGATCATACTCAAGGTAAAAAAGATCATCGTTGACCTAGTAGGGGTGGAGGAAGGTGAAATACTACTCGAATCAGGTTTTGTAAATGATCTGGGCGTGGATTCATTACTGCTTTCTGAATTGATCATGAATTTTGAGGACACCTTCGGCCTCTCGGTGAGCGATGAGGAAGCAATGGGACTGCGGACAGTAGGCGAAGTGGTAGACTTTATTTACAAAGCAAAGGCCGCATAAAATTTGCAGTGAGTGAATTTTCTAGATTAGTTTAGGGCTTCTGAGTCTTCAAATAAATTCCGTTTGCGTCAAAAATCAGATCTTCCTTCGCCACCTCCGCTTCATAGGTCACCATGCCGCTCGCATCCGTAATCTTAGAGGCTTCTTTAATTTTTGAACCCTTGTAATTTTTCGTCACATACTCTTTTACGCCCAAAGGCAATTCCGAAACAGGGATCTCTACTTCTGTTTCCAAAATATTTCCCGCCGCATCCAGCAATACCGAATACTCTTGTTTATTCAGATCAAATTCTGCCTCAAAATTAGCCCCCTCTTTTTCCCACTTCTCTACCTTCACGTCTTTGTACTTCATTTTAAAACCTCCCAAAACGGGAACCGGCACTTCTTTTTCGGCTAATTTTTGAGCACACATGATGGATGTGCTAAAAGTTAAAGCAAGTAGTAAAATTTTTGTTTTCATGATTTATTTGATAAATAAAAGGTTTGTAAAAATTAAAATCCATTCGTTTCACAACCATTCAGGTTAGGACTATAACGCAATCAAACGAAAATAAAAATATCTAACTCCTGAAAACTGAATGGTCAGGACTAAAACGAAACCGATCTGATCTTTCTGCCTTTGCTCTTTCTGAAACTCTTCCTGCTCTTTTTAATGGCTATGGAGTAATTGACATTTAGGCTAATGTAGGAATCTTTATTGTTCGAGTTTCCTCTTGGAGCTTTGTTAATTGCCTCGCCATTGGCATCGGTTCCCTGCCAACCGTAGTTTTTATTCCATCCTGCAGGTTGATTCTGAAGTTCGGGGTTGCGGTTAGAAAGGGCCACCGAAGTAGGGCTCGACAGCTGAGAAGGATTCACATAAATGGTAGAAATATCATCGAGGTAGTCGGTATTGGTATAACGCCAGTTTAGTTCAAGACCGATGCGATGCGAACGTTTACGTTTATTGATGGTCACATAAAAACCTGCGCCAAAAGGCAGGCAGTAACCCCATCTGGAATAGGCCACCGCTTCTGTTTGCAAAGGTTGAAGAGCTACCCAGGATCCCTGATACGAAGCCTTTGGATTATGATAAAACCCTCCAATTCCGGCAAAGAGATAGGCCGTGAAATATACATTGGACCGGCTATAAACACCCAAAGGTTTGCTTGAATTATATACCAACCAATGAATGGTGGTTTCAAGATCGTAGATATCGTTTCTAAAACTTAAGTTTCTACCCTGACGACCGGGGTTGCTGGATAAATTATCTGCCCCTTCTATTCGCAAGTAATTAAAGGCCACTTTTACCGAAAAAAGCGGGTCGAATCGGTATTTCATAAATACGGACTCATTCCAGCGTGTTTTGGCAAGTTTCATGTCGGCTAAAAAAGGACGACCTTCTTTACCCTTGCCACCAATATCTCCCAGATAATTAGATACGCCGGTTCCAATGCCAAATTCAAGTCTGTAACCCCTTTGGGCATGCGACAAAGAAAAGAGCAGCAAAAAAACCGCAGTTATTTTGAAAGAAGGTGAAGTACGGCCTAACATGTAAAAAATTGCATAAGTCCCAAATATAGGAATTATTGTCGAAAATCTGCAATTTTTACCAAAAAAGGGGGCTACGCTCCAAATCTTGCCGGGGGCTCCGTTGTTGGCTGTTTTGGCACAAAAAAGGGAGGCTCTCTTAAGGGTTTTTATACCTTTACCACCATGAAAAAATATGCCATTGCCGTGCATGGAGGGGCCGGTACCATTTTACGCAGCAGTATGACACCCGAAAAAGAACTGGCCTACCGCGGGGGACTGGAAGCAGCGATCAATGCAGCCGAAGTAGTGCTTAAATCAGGTGGCAGCAGTTTAGATGCTGTAGAAGCCGCCATTCGCCAACTCGAAGACAACCCTTATTTTAATGCCGGAAAAGGTGCGGTATTTACGCATGAAGGCAAACACGAAATGGATGCTTCCTTGATGAATGGAAAAGACCTCATGGCAGGAGCGGTGGCAGGTGCACAAAACATCAAAAATCCCATTACCCTGGCGCGTACTATTATGGAAAAATCGGAACATGTGTTTTTAGCCGGACCCGGAGCCATGGCATTTGCAAAACAACAGCGGATGGAATTTATGCCCGACGCGTATTTTTTTGAGCAATTGCGTTACGACCAGTTGCAGCAGGCGCTAAAAAGCAATACAGTGGTGATGGATCATACACTGCCTCAGGATAAAAAATTCGGCACAGTGGGAGCCGTTGCCCTCGATGTACATGGAAATCTGGCAGCAGGAACTAGCACGGGGGGCATGACCAACAAAAAAAATGGTCGTGTGGGCGATACACCGGTAATTGGCGCAGGAACATATGCGAACAATGCCACTTGCGCCATTTCCTGCACAGGTCACGGTGAATTTTTTATTCGCTCTGTTGTGGCATACGATATTTCCTGTTTGATGGAATACAAAGGCTATACCCTAAAACAGGCCTGCGATTTGGTGGTGCATCAAAAATTAGTGAAGTTGGGCGGCGAAGGAGGATTAATAGCCTTAGATGCAAACGGAAATATTGAAATGCCTTTCAATTCAGAGGGCATGTATAGGGCATCGTTAAGACAGGACGATAAAATGTATGTAGATATTTACAAAGACTAGAACATGGTGGGTTTTTCGTTCAACCTAAAAAACGAATGTCATTTGGTATTTCCTGCATTTTAAAATTATCAGAATTCGTATTTTAAATTCGCAGGGCAATTTATAAAATCGAAGTATTATTTACCCGCTAAAATCGGGATTACTGCGCCAGGGATTGAGACATTTGTTTGAGCTCTTTTTTGTGAGCCTTTTCGGCGAACAAAAAAAGCGAGTGGCGAAAGCCCGCCCCGGCTTACAAAATAAGGCGAGGTCCGAGCCGTAGATTTTGTTATGCCGGGGGCGCCCATCAAATCAAAAAATATAAAAAAGGGTTCACTAAGTTTTTTTTGGAACAGAACGCCTACCCTTCCATATGCGCCTTCAAAGGCCGAAAAGTCATTTTCTTACTTTTGAGATCGAAGTGATCACCAAAGGCCATCACATGTACCACCAAATTTTCAATAGATACCGGTTCGCCCATTTGAACTGTAGTGATATTGGTATGCTTCATGTGTGTGCCATCCACCAAAATTACGAGTCCCGACCCAATGGCTTCCATATTATGTCCGTTGGTGATGAGTAGTCCGGTGTCTTCTCCCAAGCCAATACCAAGGTTAATAGGATTGCTGGCACAAGCGTATAATAGCCTTCCAATGCGTCCGCGTTGCACAAAATGAGTATCGATGATCACATTATTAATAAATCCCAAACCCCCGGTAATTTGTACAGCTCCTTTTAATAAGGCCTCAGAGCTACTTCCCTGGTAAATCATGTTATTTGAACTGGCTGCGGCTCCGGCCGAGGTTCCCGAGATTACAAAATGTTCGTTCACATATTTATCGAGCAAGAGATGGTGAAAATCGGTGCCGCCAAAAATAGAAGTCAGGCGCAACTGATCTCCTCCGGTAAACATCACAATATCGGCTTTACGCAGCCGTTCTAAATTTTCAGGGGCATTGGCATCTTCCCGTGTGCGAATATCGAGTACGCCGGTATCAAGAATCCCAAGGGTTTTAAACGCCTCCACATATTCTGCTCCTACTTCTATAGGAATACTGCTCGCCGTCGTAATAATCTCCACCCGCGATAAATTTCCTTTCGACGATTCCACGCTGATCCTCCTTAAAATGCCCTTCTCAAAAAACCGGAGATTCTGAGGCAACTTATCGGGATTTGAGGAAAAACTGCCTTTGTCAACCGACCCACCTATGATAATCAACTTACCTTTCAAAAAATTCATACGGATTAATACAATTAGACTGCTAAACTATGTTTAATTCTCAACCTAACACCATGTAAATTGGCACAATTATCACCCTATTTTAAACACAAATTGTTTAAATAAAAAACAAATCTTACTTTACAAGCAAAATTCTATAGCTCATTAGCATGCAGATCGTCGAAATTAAAACCCTCAGGGGTCCGAATTACTGGTCAAATTACCGCAAGAAATTAATTGTGATGAAACTCGATCTGGGAGAATTGGAAAAATCTCCTACCAATAATATTCCGGGTTTTTTAGATCGGTTAAAGTCCATGTTCCCCACGATGGCGCATCACCGCTGCTCAAAAGATCATGAAGGCGGCTTTTTTGAACGGGTCACCGAAGGTACGTGGATGGGACATGTGATTGAACACATTGCTTTAGAAATTCAAAGCTTGGCGGGCATGGATGTGGGATATGGCCGCACCCGGGGCACCGGCAGCAAAGGGGTGTACAATGTGGTGTTCTCGTACATGGAAGAAAAAGTGGGTGTATTTGCCGCTAAAGCATCTGTAAATATTGCGCAGGCCCTTGTTGATGCAAAACCTTACGACGTTCAATCAGACATTCTCACCATGCGCAAAATGCGTGAGGAAGAACGGTTCGGACCAAGCACCGGCTCCATTGTAGATGAAGCTGTGGCACGTAATATTCCCTATATCCGTTTAAACAAAGAATCGCTCATTCAATTGGGATACGGAAAAAATCAGGTGCGCTTTAGAGCCACCATGACCGATAGAACCAGCTCCATAGCTGTTGATTTGGCCAGCAATAAAGACGAAACCAAACGCATGTTGCAGGAAGCTGCCATACCGGTGGCTAAAGGCATGTGTATTGTGCGTGAAGAAGAAGTGCAGGTAGTGATTAAGGAAGTGAAATTCCCTCTCGTGTTCAAACCACTTGATGGCAATCATGGAAAAGGCGCTTCCATTAATGTAAAAACAGAAGAAGAAGCTCTGGCGGCGTTTCATCATGCCAAAAAATATTCACGTAAAATTATTGTCGAAAAATTTATCACCGGCTACGATTTCCGGGTGCTTGTTATCAATCACCGTTTTATTGCCGCGGCTCTTAGAGAACCCGCGCATGTGCTTGGCGATGGTGTTTCTGCCATTCAGCATCTCATTGATGTAGAAAATAAAGATCCGCGCAGAGGTTACGGTCATGAGAATGTACTAACCGAGATTACCATAGACCGAGAAACGGAAGAACAATTGGCAAAATCAAATTATTCGCTTGCAACGGTACTAAAAAAAGGAGAAAAATGTTATTTGAAGGGGACCGCCAACCTCAGCACCGGCGGTACTTCTACCGATGTTACCGACATCATGCATCCCACCAATATTTTTATTTGTGAACGTATTTCGCGTGTCATTGGTTTAGATATTTGCGGGATCGACATCATGGCTAAGAATTTAAGTGAGCCGCTCGAAACCAGTGGTGGTGTGGTGTTGGAAGTAAACGCAGCACCGGGTTTCAGAATGCACTTGGCGCCGGCAAACGGATTACCACGTAATGTGGCAGCACCCGTTATCGATATGTTGTATCCTCCGGGAAAAGATTGTCGCATTCCCATTATCGCTGTAACAGGCACCAATGGCAAAACAACGACCACCCGTTTGATAGCGCACATTGTAAAAAATAACGGTTACCGTGTCGGTTTTACCACCTCCGATGGCATTTATGTTCAAAATTCCATGCTTACCAAAGGCGACACAACGGGACCCGTTAGTGCCGAATTCATTTTGAAGGATCCCACGGTTGAATTTGCGGTATTGGAAACGGCACGCGGTGGAATTTTGCGGGCGGGCCTGGGCTTCAGTCGTTGCGATGTGGGTGTGGTAACCAATATTCAGGAAGACCATATGGGTCTTTCGGATATTAATACCCTGCGCGACATGTCGAATGTTAAAGGCGTGGTGGTAAAAAGTATCAAACGCGAGGGCTACGCGGTCTTAAATGCTGATAACGATTATTGTGTGATTTTGGGCAAAAACGCCGATTGTCATGTGGCGTATTTTAGTCTGAATGAAAACAACCCGGTGATTGTGGCGCATTGTAAAAAAGGCGGCATTGCGGCCATATATGAAAACGGGTACATTACGATTAAAAAAGGAGAATGGAAATTTAGAGTGGATAAAGTAACCAATATTCCCATCACCTTTGGCGGCAAAGTCACCTTTATGGTGGCCAATGTATTGGCGGCTACCCTGGCCTCGTACGTGTACGGTTTTCAGATTGAAGATATTAAGACCAATCTCGAAACCTTTATACCCTCGGCTGCTCAAACACCGGGACGTATGAACATCTTCGACTTTAAAGAATACAAAGTATTGATCGATTTTGCCCATAATGCCGATGGGTTTAAAGGCATCAAAGAATTTTTATCGAGTATTGATTCCACGTATAAGATTGGCATCATAACCGGCACAGGTGATCGCCGCGATGACGACATTCGTGATATGGGTCGCATTTCAGCGGAGATGTTTGATCACATCATCATCCGTCAGGATAAATTTTTACGAGGCCGTGAGGCCGACGATATTGTAAAATTATTAGTGGAAGGCATTCAACAACACGATGCCGGTAAATCCTACGAATACATTCCAAAAGAGGTGGAAGCCTTAAAACACGCCTTATCCTTGGCGAAGCCGGGGGCCTTCATTACGGCATTGAGCGATGTAATTGATAACGCCATCGATGTGGTGCAATCGTATTTGGAGAAGGAGAGGGCGAGTAATTAGTTTACTTTTTGCTTATAGTTTTTGGGCGTGACCCCTGAAGCAGAAAAACTATCCCTGAAGACCTGAAAGTTTTTCTGCTTCAGGGGTCGGGCTTTTCGCTCCAAGTCCTCAGCCCTCTGAAGAAGAGGGCCTGCGGGCTTTTCGCTGCAATCCCTCACGCAAAGCCCGAACCACTTACCACTTTAACTTCACCCTGTATAACTAGAGTTTTGAGTTTTGGCTACTACAAACACAATTTTATTTAAATAAAATTATATGCAATTAAAAATCTAGGATCAATCGGAATGGTTGGGAAAATGTATATTATCTATTCCTTAGATTTTTTTATAAATGGAAACAAATTGCGGGCTGCGTGAGCGATTGTAGTGGAAAGCCCACAGCCACGCCTGTCTCTTTGCGTGG